>NZ_CP015519.1:1415000-2830000 GCF_001887775.1 Syntrophotalea acetylenivorans | reverse complement strand
GCAAACCGGGAGGGTAATTCGCCGGCCTCAACACCCGCTCTTCCCGATCGAGAAAATCGTAAACCTCGCGCTTATCCCAAATATGGTTGCCGGAGGTAATAACATCAACCCCCAGATCGAACAATTCCATGGCAATAGGGGCCGTCAGGCCGAAACCGGCGGCGGCATTCTCACCGTTGGCTACCACCAGGTCGACCTGATGCTCGTCAACCAACCGGTGCAGGCGATCGGACAAGGCTCGCCGGCCGGTGCGTCCGATCACATCTCCAATAAACAGTATGTTCAAAAAGTGTCTCTCCACAGCTCATCCGGCATTGCCGGATGAGCATAAATTGAGTGGCCATTGGAAAACATTCGGACGACCACAGTGCTGTTTTCATATGGAAACGGACCGCTTCCGGATGAAAACTACTTGGCGTATTCGACGGCCCGAGTCTCACGGATCACGTTGACTTTAATCTGCCCGGGATAAGTCATTTCGCCTTCGACCTTATGGGCGATATCCTTGGCCAGAACATGAGACTCCACATCGGAAACCTTGTCGCTGGCGACCATGACCCGTATTTCCCGACCGGCCTGAATAGCGAAACAACTGGTGACGCCTTTAAAGGAGGTCCCGATACGCTCCAGGTCAGCAAGGCGCTTAACGTAGGTTTCCAGCATCTCACGCCGCGCTCCGGGGCGCGCTCCGGAAAGAGCATCGGCAGCCTGTACCAATACCGCCAACACGGTAGAAGGCTTTTCATCTTCATGGTGGGCGGCCAGGGCATGGACCACCTTAGGCGACTCACCGTATTTACGGGCCAGGTCGGCACCGATAACCGCGTGGGAACCTTCGATCTCATGATCGACGGCCTTGCCGATATCGTGCAGCAGCCCGGCTCGCTTGGCCTGTTTAACATTGATACCCAACTCAGCAGCCATGATGCCGCACAAAAAGGCTACCTCGATGGAGTGCTGCAGAACGTTCTGGCCATAGGAGGTGCGATACTTGAGGCGGCCAACAAGCTTGATCACTTCGGGATGGATACCATGTACGCCAACGTCGAAGGTCGCCTGTTCTCCCGCCTCACGAATGGAGTTATCTACCTCCTCGGTAGCCTTCTGAACAACTTCCTCGATACGGGCAGGATGAATACGGCCATCTGTGATCAAGCGCTCCAAAGAGATACGCGCCACTTCACGCCGCACCGGGTTGAAACCGGAGATAATCACCGCCTCGGGCGTATCGTCGATAATCAGGTCGATACCGGTTGCCGCTTCAATAGCACGAATGTTCCGACCTTCGCGGCCGATGATTCGCCCTTTCATTTCGTCCGAGGGCAGAGCCACCACGCTGACCGCCTTTTCGGCCACGTAGTCGCCGGCGTAACGCTGTACCGCCAGCGCCAAAACTTCTTTGGCTTTCTTGTCGGCAGTTTCACGGGCTTCATCTTCGATCTGCTTGATGCGCTTGGCACAGTCATGACGAGCCTGACTCTCCATGTTGGCCATGAGCTGTTGCCTGGCTTCTTCGGCGCTAAGTCCGGACAAACCCTCCAGGCGCCTTGTCTGCTCAGCGATCAGCTTATCAACCTCCGATTCCAGCTCCTTGACCCGGTCTTCCTGGCCACCAAGATGCTTTTCACGCCGGCTCAACGCTCCTTCGCGCTCCTCAAGCTGGGTCATTTTCCGATCAATATTTTCTTCACGCTGCAGTAGCCGTTTCTCCTGAGCTTGCAGCTCGCGGCGCATCTCCTTGGCTTCACCTTCCCACTCAGCCTTGGCTGCAAGGAGGGCGTCTTTCGCTTGAATAGCCGCTTCCTTGCGAACAATATCCGCTTCCTTATCCGCCTCGGTCAGAATTTGACTGGCCGTCTGCTTGGCTGCGGCGACCTGAGACCCGGAAATTCTATTACGCAGAATCGTCCCGATCACGGCTCCTGCAACGACGGCGACACCGACCAATAAAAACACAATCTCTATACTCAAAGCACTACCTCCTCAGATTGATGAAAACTGCGAAACCGACGGGGAGGATGAATCAAGATCGTAACGCCCCTTTTCGGTGATAATTATATCCATGTGTACATCGTGATTCTCTGCCGGCAACTTATCCAGCAGTTGCAATTCAAAACACAATCCGACCAAATACCCTGGACGCCGGAAACAATGCAGACCGCGATCGTAAAACCCTTTGCCATACCCCAGGCGTCCGCCCTGGCGATCGAACCCCACCCCGGGAACCACCACCATATCGAGATCCGCCGGGGAAAGCAGCTGATCACCGGTCGGCTCCAACACACCGAAGGAGCCGGGGACAAGATCAGCAGCCTCTGCGACCTGCACAAACTCCAGATCAGCACCCCGCACCCGTGGATAGGCGATCAACTTTCCGGCAATGCGCGCCGCGCGAAACAGTTGTTCGGTAAAAACCTCGTTCAAAATCGGACTGTAGAGCGCGACAGCCGCCGCCGATTGGAATTCGGCGGACTGCAGCAATCGCTGCTGAATCTGCAGGCTGTGACTCAGGCAGGTTTCGGCCGCCAGGTGCTTACGTCGGGCCAGCAAATCGGCCCTGATGGATCTCTTGGGCATGGGTGAAGATCTCCGTTGAAGTTCGGAGATCTCTGCGGAGAAGCATTAAGACAGGAACGCAGGTGGGTCTAAATCCAGGTTGGGTCAAAAACCTGTCAGGCCAACCATAATGAATATTTGGCCAGCAGGTAACAGTGACCGATCACGGTCGATTCAAAGCATTGCCGTCGGCAACGGATCCTAAAACGCCATGGAAAACTATTACGGCCAACGCCCTTATTACCAGGCGCGAATTTTCTATACTGAATCAAGGCTGTTCAACCGGATTAACGAACGCGCCGGATCAACTAACAGCGCCTTCGGACTACCAATCTGTCGATCTATCTTGAATTATTCTCGCAGAGACCGCTACAGTCTCGGCATATCAACTTGCCAGGGCAAACCAAAAACGCGGTACTTTCAAACACATCCGTCATCGGGGCACGCACGCTCAAGGCGCAACAGCAATTCCTGCAAACGCCCTTCGGCCTGCTCTCGCTCGGCGACCGTGTCTTGAAGACGCAAATACGCTCCGCCAATATTCATCAGAGCCAAAATGGCCGAGTTCAGCGTATCGACGGATTTACCGGCCGCAACCTCTGCAACCTGACCGTTGACAAAGTCCTCAACACGTTGAACTTCTTCCGGCGACGCAGCACTCTTTACCGTATATTGCTGGCCGAGGATGTTAACCTGAACCGCATGCTTCAAGGCATTTCCTGACCCAGACCATCCAGCTTGGCAAGAATTCTGTCCAGTTCAATGCCGAACTGTTCTTTTTCCTGTAGCAGAGCGGCCTTTTCGGCAGCCAGCTGTCGACACTGCTCCTCCAGACCCTGCTTGCGAGCCAGAAGCTGATCGATCTTTTCTTCCAATCGAAGAACGATACTTAAGTCCACGGGATTCCTTCTCTGTTGAATTTAAAAACTTTATGTAAACAACAACTAAAAGTCAAGGAGTTATCCCTGCTGTTCAAACAATGCCTCGACAAAAAGATCCGGATCAAAGGGCCGCAGATCTTCCATCCCTTCACCGATGCCTACGTAACGCACGGGCAAACCGAGTTCGTTGCCGATCGCCACCAGCATCCCGCCCCGGGCAGTGCCATCAAGCTTGGTCAAAGCCAAACCGGATACTTCCACAGCCTCCTGGAATAAGCGGGCCTGCACCAGAGCATTCTGGCCCGTTGTGGCATCGACTACCAAAAGAGTCTCGTGAGGCGCGCCAGGTATCTCCCGATCAAGTACTCGGCGGATCTTCTTTAACTCTTCCATCAGGTTAACTTTGGTATGCAGACGGCCGGCGGTATCAAGGATCAGCACATCGGCCTTGCGTGCCACCGCTGCCTTGGCCGCATCAAAAGCCACGGCGGCAGGGTCGGACCCGGACTCCTGACGAATCACCTCGACCCCGGCCCGTTCTCCCCAAACAGTCAACTGCTCAGCTGCGGCCGCCCGAAAGGTATCGCCGGCACCGAGCAGAACGGTCTTGCCCTGACTAACGAACTGATGGGCCAGCTTGCCGATGGTGGTGGTTTTACCCACACCGTTGACTCCGACCACCATAATGACATACGGCGTCGAACTTTCGAGATCCAGGGGAGCCGCCTCCAATCTCAGCCGCTGGCGAATTTCGTCTTTCAGCAAACCGCGCAGCGCCTGAGGGTCGGCAGCCTCACCGGCGGAGATACGTTCCTCCAGCGACTGCATCAGGCCCATGGTAGTCTGCATACCGAAATCGGCAGTCACCAGCACTTCTTCCAATTCTTCCATGAGATCTTCATCGATACTCTGAGAGCTGCTCAGCAGGGCATCGATGCGTCCCACAAGAGAGGCCTGAGTCTTGGCCAGACCAGCCCGCATACGTTCGAAAAGGCTAACCTTAACCGGGACCTCCGGCTCAGGAGCTGCAACTTCTTCAACGGGTGGCGCCTCTGTTATCGCAGGGGCGACTTCTTCCTCGACAGGCGCCACCTCGGTTTCAGGCGATGAAACAATCTCCTCCGAAGGAGGGACCACCTCTTCCGGCGCAGATTCCTCAATTAATGCGTCTTTGCTCTCCTCAACAACCGGCTCTACAGGCGGCTCCTGCAGAGCATCATCCGCCTCGACCAGCGACGCAGATTCCTCCGCTGATGCCGGCTCAATAATTTCCTGCTCCGCAACGGTTGGTTCTACTGCTTGTTCTTCCACCGCAGGCACGGAAGGCTTTTTAAGCAAACGCACCGCCAGCCAACCGGTCAGCAGCAGGCCAAGACCCGCCAAAACAATAAACAGAGCCAATGCCATGGTCGCCCGCTGCTCTTCCGGCACACCGGCTTGAGCCAACCATTCAACGACAACCAATTTCCAACGGGAAAACCATTCCATGTATTCTCGATCTCCTTCTAAAGGATATTTATGTCACCCAAATCTCAGGCAATCTCTTTTTTCAACTCTTCCACGCAGCGGCGCGAAGCATACAGAGCACGACCTACCACCGCATCACGACGGGTGACCAATACCAGAAAATAGTCGTGGGTTACCGGCATAATCAAAATCTGAGCGTCGTTGGTGGCAATCACCACCTCCTGCAACTGATCTTCCTGCAGGCGGCTCATCACCTGGCGCAGATTACCAAGGATGATGCCCTTGTGGGCACCGATTACCCGCAATTCATAGTCGTCCATTCGGGCGACGTGGTCTACCGCCTCCCCTTCCCAGTCGGCAATGATGGCCCCGGAAGCTCCGGGAACACTGTCGATCAATTCATCCAACAATTGCTTGAAAGGCATCGCGGCTCCTAAAAGTCGTTGATGCGCACCGAGACCAGCTTCGAAACCCCGGGCGACTCCATGGTCACGCCATACAAGGTATTGGCAACCGCCATGGTCCTTTTGTTGTGAGTAATAATAATAAACTGCGAATTACTCGACATTTCCTTCACCATACCGTTAAAACGACTGATATTGGCATCGTCAAGCGGCGCATCGACCTCATCGAGGATACAAAAGGGCGAAGGCTTGATGAGAAAGATGGCAAAAATCAACGCTACCGCCGTCAGTGCCTTTTCCCCACCGGAGAGCAAATTTACACTCTGCAGCTTCTTGCCGGGAGGCTGCACCGCTATATCGATGCCCGTCTCCAGCAGGTCCTGTTCATCGGTAAGCTTCAACTCTGCTTTCCCCCCCAGGAAAAGGCGGGGAAAAACTTCTTGAAATCGCTTGTTGACCTGATCAAAGGTTTCCCGAAAGCGCTTGCGCGTGGTCCGGTTGATCTTGGCGATAGCTGATTGCAATGACTCCATGGAGTTCTGCAAATCCTGTTCTTGCTCGGTCAAGAAAGTCCAGCGTTCTTCCAGCTCGCTAAACTCCTCGATGGCCATCAGATTGACCTCCCCCATGTCGTCCAAAAGACGACGCAACTCTTGCAAACGCTTTTCTGCCTCAGCCTCGTCAAAAGATCGAGTCTCTGTCGGCTCCTGCGACAGATCAACGCGATAGCGGTCGAGAACCGTTTGCAGCAAATGCCCCGTTTCCAGTTCTATTTCACGCAACTTGACCTGGCTTTGAGTCAACTCCTCCTGCAAGACGGCCTGCTGTTTGCGTAGTTCCTTAAGATCCACTTCGCGATCTCGCAAGCCTTGAGCGCTCTCTTCAAAACGGTCTTTAACAGTATCCTGGAGCGTCGATTCCTCATCACGCCGCCGTAAAAGGACATCCAATTCGAGCCGGTGACGTTCCACGGCCTGCTGCAACTGCTCCAGCTCCTCGACAGCTTCTTTCTGCTGTTGCCGCAAACCGAGCAAGCGCTGCTGCGCCTCCTGACGCAATTTATTCAACCGTTGCAGATTTCGGCGATTACCCTCGCCCCGTTCCCTTAATCCGGCCAAAGCCACCTTAAGGGCGGTCACTTCATCGCGGGCCCTGGCCAAAGCGAGGCGCCTTTCCTGCAAGTCCGCCTGATGTACGGCCACTGCCTGCTCAAGCTCGGCCTTCCGTTGTTCCTGTTCGCTACGGCCACTCTCTGCCGTGACCAGTTCTTGCTGCAGGGCGGCCGTCTCTTCGCTAAGTTGCTCTTCTTCAAACTTCAGCAACTCGACCCGCTCCTTAAGCCGGCGGGAATCATCGAGCAAACGGGCCAGATCTTTTTCCCCGTCGGCCAGGCGTAGTTCCTGAGCATGCAAGGAACTGGCGAGCTCCTGCAGAGCCCCTTCGGCCTCGGCCAGCAAGTCCTTTTGCTGCTGCCGCTGGCGATGCAGCTCCGCTAATTCCTGCTCCAGGCTGTCCACTTCCGTGGCCAACTCTTTCATCTCCCGCCGCTTGTGCAGTAAACCGGCATTAAGAGCGCTATTGGCTCCGCCCTGCAACAAACCACGATGGGAAAGACAGTCCCCGCCAGGGGTCACCAAAGTTACCCCCCAAGGCAGGGGCACTTGCAAAAAGGGGTCAAGTTCCTCGACCAAAAACAATCCTTCCAGCAAGGCAGAAACGGCCTGTTCTGCGCCCGCTTTCGGGCTAATCAAGCTGTTGAGGGGAACCCCGCCCTTCACGGCCAGACCCTCTGCCTGAGCAAAATCGGCTTCCGGCAGCAAAAAGGCACCTCGCCCGCCTTTGCTGCGCAAAAGCTCCAAAGCCGGCCAGACATCTTCACTACTGTTTGGCAACAGAGCCTGCAGCCGATCGCCCAACACCGCTTCCAGGGCCACTTCATAACCGGCCGGAACCTCTAGCAAATCGGCGACCAGGCCATCGCAACACTCGTACCAATCCGTGTCAGCCATCAAAGTCTGGACCCCCTCCTGGTAACCCTCCAGGTTGCTCTCCAGATCCCGCAGGGACTCCAGGCGCGAACGTCGGCGGCTGAGTACTTCCTGACGCTGCAAAAGCAGCGACTCCCCCTCTTCCATCTGCTGTCGAACGCGTTGAATCTGAAATTTTGCTTCTTCCAGGTTCTGTTGCAGTTCGGCACGCCCCAGCCGCCACTGGCCCAAAGCTCCCTGCTGATCGACGACCCGCTTCTGAAGCTGGTCCTGTTGTTCCTGGATTGATTTTTGTTCCTGCGTATTACGGGAATGTTTTTCCGCCAGGGCCTGCTGATGACGTTGCACTTCTTCGCTGCGATTATCCAGGCGGGACAATTCACCACTGAGGGCAAACAGGGTTTGTCGGTCTTCCTCGAGGGTTCTGAGCGCCGCTTCGTCGGCGGCCGCAAGGGCCGCAAGAGCGGCCTCGCCATTGGCCAATCGCTCTGTCTCGCGGGCCAAGTCGGCTTCGAAATTCGATTCACTGGAACGCAGAACGGTTTCTTCGTGATCGGTCTCGGCCAACTGCTGACCAAGACTTTCGAGCTCAGACACCAGACGTTCCTGCTGACGTTGCAGGCCTGCGATCGCCTTCTGATCAAAATCAATGCGCGATTCGACCTTCTGAATCGAAGCGGTCAAATGGAAGAACTGTTCCTGCTTTTGTGCCAGTTCTTTTTCCGCATTGGCCTGCAATAAACGCAGTTTTTCGAATTCCAGCTCTTCTTTTTGCAGATGCATATCCAGTGCATCCCGCCTGCGGCTTCGTTCACGATGAGCAGTTTCCTCCGCTGCCTGCTGCGCATCCAGCTCCCGATAGCGTTCTGCTGCCAGACCAACCTCGATGGACTTCAACTCTTCACGATAGTCCCGGTATTGCTCTGCCTTGCGCGCTTGACGTTTAAGAGCGTTAAGCTGCCGGCGCACCTCGCTGATGATATCCCGCAAACGCAACAGGTTCTGTCGCGTCGCATCGATTTTTCTTAGAGCTGACTGTTTACGGGCTTTAAACTTGCTGATGCCGGCGGCCTCTTCGATCAAAAAGCGGCGATCTTCGGGCTTGGCATTGAGAATCATGCCGATCTTGCCTTGTTCGATGATCGAATAGGCTCGTGCTCCGACACCGGTATCCATAAACAGTTCGGTAATATCGAGCAACCGGCAGGGCGTCTTGTTCAGCCGGTATTCACTGTCACCGTTGCGATAGAGCCGGCGGGTCACCATGATTTCTGGATAATCGCGAATAGCGGGGGGACCAAGACCCTGTTCATTGGAAAAAATCATCGACACTTCGGCCATACCCACCGGCTTACGCGTCTCGCTGCCGCCGAAGATGACATCCTCCATGGAGCGGCCTCGGAGCTTTTTGGCGCTCTGCTCCCCCATAACCCATCGGATAGCATCGAGGATATTGCTTTTGCCGCAACCGTTGGGACCAACGACCGCAGCAATGCCTTCGTTAAAATCGAGACTGACCCGATCGACGAAAGACTTAAAACCGACTATTTCGAGGCGCTTGATCTGCATCTGTTCCGATACCCTGGCCAGAAAAATGACGAGACATGGTAGCAATCTCCCAAAACCATGTAAAGGACATAAGCTAGCCCACACAAATGCGCTGTCAAGCACTACGAAGGCCTTGGGCGAAGCGCTTGCCAGGCAGAGGCGGCGGCGCTATCATAGCCCCATGAATAAATTAACTGTAACCAGCAGAAATTCCGGTCAATCCCTGTTGGCATTTTTACAGGAACAGATTCCTGCCGCACCCGTCGCTTATCTGCAGCAACTGATCCGCAAAGGGAAATTGCGGCTCAACGGTCAGGCCACTCTCGAGCAAACTCCGCTGCAGGCAGAGGATGTTTTGACCCTGCCGGGAAACAAGCGCCTGGCAGGGTTCCTGCTGGAATCGCACCGGGAAAAAATCGAGGTTTTGTTAGAGGGGCCGGACTTCCTGGCGGTTTACAAGCCGGCTGGCCTGGCGATACACCGCGGAGTCGGTCATGAAACGGATAATCTCGCCGATCGGGTGGACAAATGGCTCAAGCGCCGGCAATTACCCTTTGGTGCTTTTCCGGTGCACCGTCTCGATGTCGGCACCTCAGGGCCGGTACTGTTTGCCAAGGGACGCCGGGCGGCCGGTGTTCTGGGTAACTACTTCATGACCGGGCAGGTGGAAAAGCACTATACGGCACTGGTAGTGGGCGAAACAGCCGACAGCGGCGAATTGCATACTCCGGTACCGGCCAAAGGCAAGTTGCGCGCAGCCATCACCCGGTACCGGCGCCTGGAGGGCAACCAACACTTTTCGCTCCTAAAACTTGAACTGGTCAGCGGCCGCAAACATCAGATTCGCCGTCAGCTGGCCGATGCCGGCCACCCTCTGGTTGGAGATCGACGTTACGGAGGACCGAAGGTTTTAAACCGGCAACAACCTTTTCTTCACTGCTGCACCCTCTCCTGGCCCGACTCCACCGCCGGGCAGAGGCTAACCGTCGCTTGCCCGCTGCCTCAAGACCTGAAGCATCTGCTGTCAGCTATCGGCTTCTGCCGGCCCGAGATCTAAGGTTACCAATCGCTTCATTCAACACATCTCATTTACAGTTGCTCCACTGCGCCATATATCGCACAATAGCCGGACAAGATGAACCCGAGCAAAGGATACCTATGTTCCGCCGTCACCCCATCTTAACCCTACTCGGCTTATTGAGCGTCACAGGCCTGCTATGGGTTGTCTATTTCCTGGCTACTTTCGATCTGAACCTCTACCGGGATGAGCTGCAAGTCCGACTTAGCAACGCCCTGTCACAGCCGGTCCGACTCGGCACAGCCAGCCTGTCATTGCGCCCGGGCCCGACATTTGATTTCACCACCATAGAAATCGGCAGCAAGGAAGACCGTTTATTGGAAGCCGACAGACTGTCTCTGCAAACCAATCTGTTACCGCTGCTTATAGGCAAACTCAGCTTCGAGAAGATTGTTCTTCATCGCCCACGTGTGCGTTTCACGCTGCTCACGCCCGCAGAAAAGTCTCCCACTCAAGCGCGCCCCGTGGTGTTGCTTAGCAAACTGCTGAACTCCGTGCGGGTCCATTCCCTGCAGATTGAGCAAGGCACCATAAATTTAAACGATTTGCGGCAACAAAATACTCCTTTTGAGCTGCAGCTGACGGGAATCAATCTAAACTTGCGAGACGTTTATTCTCGCCAAAAAAGCCGTTTGCAACTCAGTGGCCAACTGGCCGGGGAACCGGCCAGTCGCCTGGAGGTTGCAGGCCGCCTGGCCTTACCAACGAACCCTGCCCTCTGGCGTCAACTATGGCTGGACCTGTCAGTCCATCTCAAAAATATCGATCCAAATGGTCTGTGTAGTTTTTACGCCGCTCAAGCGGGTTGCAGCGGTAGCAGTGGTCGGCTCACCCTGGACCTGGCCCTTCATGGCTCGCCCGAGGAAGGCCTTTCTTTTAAGACCGACCTGCAAGGCGAAAACCTGTTACTGAAATTCCCCGAGCACTATCCTCAACCGCTCAACTTGCAAAAATTCGGATTTTCCGGTCAGTGGACCGCGGACACCGGGCTGAACAAATTCGATGATCTGACTCTGCACCTGAATGAGCTTCAACTGGCTGGCCACTTTTCCCTGCAGCACGGAGAAGCGGACCCCTGGCTAGAAGGCGGGCTGTCCACACAGAAACTGCCCCTGAGCACTATCGCGGACCTGCTGCCTGCCACCCGGGCACCCTTCAGCCATCTGCTGGAAGGACAAACGTTGGGAGGGACTCTGCGCCTGGGCTACAGTCGCTTTGCCGGTCCCCTTTCTCAATTTCAGCAACAGGCGCTGCATCAAACAATCAAGGAGGCCACCCTTTACCTAGAGGACGGGCAGTTCCGTTTTGGCAAGAGCCCGCTCTTTACCAGGGTGAAGGCCACAGCCACCTGGCAACAGCAGCGGCTGTCCTTGAATGACGGAACAGCCCAAGTCCTCGAATCTCCTCTGCAGTTTTCCGGCACTATCGACCATCCCTTTCAACCTACGGGATCCGTCACTTTTGGTGCTGGATGGGTTCTGCCAGGCCGTAACCTGGCAAAACTTTTTGACAACCCTAAGCTACAACCACTGACAGCCGAAGGACCGATTCTAGTCAGTTTCAACATGGGCGGCCTGCTTTCCCAACTACAATGGAGCCTGCAGGCCGACCTGCAAGCTTGCTCTCTGCGCTATGAACCAGGGCTGGCCAAACCAGCGGGCATGCCGAGCGGTCTCAAATTACAAGGGCTGCTCACCAGCGACGAACTGAAACTGACCGCCAGTAGCCTTAAGGTCGGCCCGCTGGAACTCAAGGCGATCGGCTATTATAAGCGTCAAAGGGCGCAGGACTACCTTCTGCGCATGACCTTAACCGACACTGATCTTGCCACCTGGCTTCCACTGATCCCGGCTCTTGAGCCCTTTCAACTGCGAGGCCAATTGTCTGGCGAATACAGCCTGCAGGGCAGTGGAAGCGCTGCTCAACAGGGAGAAGGAGTCCTGAGCCTGACAAAATGCGGAGTCCACTTTCCCAAAATCCTGGGAGGCGATCTTCAGAATTTTTCCGGTAACCTGAAACTTTTTTCGGACCACATCGAATGGCAAGGCGTAAAGGGTCTGCTCGGCAAATCAAAAGTCAGCCTCGGCGGCCAAATCAGTAACTGGTCGAAGCCCCGCATCGAACTTAACCTCAACGCGAAGAAATTGCGGGCCAACGAACTGATCTTCCCTTCTCCCAAAGCCACTTTGCACAATCTTAAGGGGAGCCTGGTCTTTGTCGGGAAGCAAGTCAATTTCAACGATCTGCACGTTACGCTTGATAGCGGCACCCAAGTAGCCGTCAGCGGCATTCTGCAAGGCGGCAAAAATCCGGAGCTTAATCTTACCGCCAGGGCGGGACAAGCCGATATAGATTCGGTTGTTGCCCTCTGGCAGGCACCGAGAAAACCGGCCCGTACCCCGAAGAAAAACCGACTCAAAGTGGTGGTTAAGGCCGAAGTCGCCAAGGGCACCTATCAGGGCCTGCTCGTTGAGCAGGCCACGACTACCGTCACTTCCGTTGACGGCGTGTTGCGTCTCAGCCCACTGCGTTTCCACACCGGCGGCGGCAGTTGTCTGGCTCAAATCGCCCTGCATAAAGATACTAATCAGAATCGCTTGCTCACCGTTTCGGGACAGATCAAGGGAGTCGAGGCATCAACCCTGCAATACGGCAAAGTACTCGGGGAAAAAGGTTTGCTCAGCGGTGCACTGGATGGAGATTTTCAGCTGACGGGTGAGTTGGGAGCGAATTTTCTCCCGACTGCAGATGGCGGGTTTCAGCTGACAATCAAGGAAGGCGTGTTGCGTAAGTTCACCTTTTTAGCCAAGGTCTTCTCCCTGCTCAACGTCTCCCAGATTCTTACCCTGCAATTACCGGACATGGTTGAAGAGGGCATGCCTTTTTCCAGCCTGGAGGGAGGCTTTGTTCTGCGTGACGGAGTTTTAACAACAGAAGACCTGCTTATAACCAGCAACGCCATGAACCTGTCGCTGGTAGGGGATATTAACCTGGTCAACAAAGAACTTGACTTGATTCTTGGCGTCAAACCCTTCGGCACTGTCGACAAGCTGGTTACCCACATACCGGTCGCCGGCTGGCTGCTGACGGGGAAGGAAAAAGCTCTGATCACGGCTCATTTTGAGATCACTGGACCGAGCAAATCCCCCAAGGTTCTACCGGTTCCGGTGACCTCGGTTTCAACCAAGGTCCTTGGTATTTTCAAGCGGGTGCTGGGGCTGCCGGGCAAACTGATCACCGATCCCGGCGAAGTCATTACCGGCCAGCCTGCGAAGCCGGCGCCCCAGGGGCCGTAGTGCATTCGCGGATGACAAAGCCTTGCGCGGAGGCGTACACCGCGGTACGGCGCACAAAGCAAGGACATAGATTGACCTAGAGCTTACGGAAAAGGGCTGTTTCCGGCCAGAAACTAACTGAATTTCTCATTTGTTGAAGAGGGAACCGGTTCGGCAGCCGGATAACTGTCAAAGGAGAATGGTGTCCCAGGCGGCAACATTTTGAATTGACAGCGACGTCGGAACCACCTCCATCTGGCGACACGAACCATATAAGGGGAAAAGCCGGCGCGCTTACATCCTTTCAGCGATGGGATATTTTTCTCCGGAACAAAGGTGATTATATATTTCGCGCCGAAATCACGACCTTTTTTAGCGATCTCAGAGATGGCGTGAGGCATAATTCTCAGGCCGCGATATTTTTCCAAAGTGAACCCGAATTCAAGCAGTCCCTCATCCTCGTTGAGAACCGGCACTCCACCACAAAAATACTCTTGTATCTTTTCATTTTCTGTGGCCGCCATAAGCCACTGCATAAAAGCCGGGCTGCCGTCTTCAGTCACTGCCACATAGCACACAGGAACCTTTTCGGGAAGAAAAAGCTTACGCTGGACCCGGTCTTTGACAGCCTTACCTGGAATCCCTTCGTCATGGACATCCAATAGTTCACCCACATCTGTCTCATGCAATGGGCGGATTTCGATAGCAAGTTTAGCCGCAGGCGTCTCAAAAGGAATATCCAGATCCCGCCGCAGGCACAGGGAGCGTTCGTTCGAATACAAGCGCCGCTTGAACTCTCTTCCGAGCAACCCTATTTTCCCCGAGACCAGCAGGAGAAAGACCATTTTGGCGCGGTTCATCAATGTGCTCATTGGAATTCACCCTGTGGTTATTCTATGCCAGCGATATGAGCAACAGACCTCCAGTCATGCAACAATCTTATCTGTGATAAATTGAGTTGTTTATTCAGCGAGGAAAGACCGGCAGCCTTTCACAGTAACCCGGTTAACTCATTTTTTTGTTTGTTATGACGGAAACCACTTCTACAACGGGTTAACCATCAAAAGAATATGCTGTATCTGGTGGCAATTTTTGGAATTCACTGCAACGCCGGAACCATCGCCACCGATCCACACGTACCATATAAGGAGAAAAGCCGGCTCGCTTGCATCCTTTCAGCGACGGAATATTCTCTTCCGGGACAAAGGTGATGATATATTTTGCGCCAAAATCACGACCCTTTTTTGCAATCTCAGCCATGGCGTGAGGCATAATTCTCATTCCACGGTATTTTTCCAAAGAAAAAGCGAATTCCAAAAGGCCCTCGTCCTCTTTGAGAACCGGGAACCCACCTCTGAAATACGCTTGTATCTTGGCATTTTGTTCAGCCGCCATAAGCCACTGCATATAAGCCGGCCTGTCATCTTCCGTTACTGCTACATAACACGCAGGAATCTTCTCGCGAAGAAGAAGCTTACGCTGGGCTCGTTCCTTAACAGCCTCACGTGAAAACCCTTCGGCACATTCGTCCAGGAGTTCAGTCACATCTTCCTCACGCAATGGACGGATTTGGATGGCAATTTTTGCCGCAGGCGTCTCGAAAGGGGCATCCAGATCCCGCCGCAGACCCAAGGAACGTTCGTTCGAATACAAGCGCCGTGTGAATTCCCTGCCAAGCAGACCGGCCTCTCCCTTTGCCACCATGCGAAGGACCATTTTGATGCGATTGATCAATCTGCTCATTTTCGTCACCCTATGTTTTTAAGACCAAGATATTTCTAAAATTTTTCTTGGTCGCAGCTACCTATCAGAGCTTGGTTTTCACCAAACAATCCGATTACCAAGTCCATATCTCAATTAGAAGTGTACATGGAAAAGTGTCTTTTCCAAGAGTTGTGGCCCGGGCGTTCATTTCCATTCCACAATGAGGGAGGGGGGGGGGAATTAATCTGGACACACACCCACATAAACCGTGGCGATGCCGAAGGTCAGATCGAAATGCTGCAGACAAGAGAACCCTGCCTCTTCCATGAGGGCTTTGAAGGTTTCCTGGTCGGGGAATTCCAGGACCGAATCGGGAAGGTACTGGTAGGCGCTGCGCCGAGAGAAGAGACCGCCGAGAAAAGGCAGGACGCGGCGAAAGTAGAAATAGTAGAGGGCCTTGAAAAGGCGGCTTCGCGGATTGGAAAACTCCAAAACCACCGCCCTGCCCCCCGGTTTGAGGACCCGGCGCATTTCCCGGAGGCCCGCCAGGCGATCGACCACGTTGCGAATTCCGAAGGCGATGGTGACTCCATCAAAAGTCCGATCGGGATGGGGGATGGCTTCGCAGGGGGCGTTCACCAGGAAAATCCGGCTGCCAAACGGGGAGGCGTCGATCTTCTGCTGACCGACAGCCAGCATTCCCTGGGTGAAGTCCTCACCGACGACGCGAACCGACTCCGGGGTCCGTGAGGCAATCTCCAGAGCGACATCCCCCGTGCCGGTCGCCACATCGAGCACCTTTCCCCCGTCGGGGATCTGCAACTGCCCCACGGCAAAACTCCGCCATCGGCGGTCGACTCCCAGAGACAGGAGACGGTTGAGGAAATCGTAGCGGGGCGCAATGGCATCGAACATGTCGCGGATGCCCCGTCCTTTTTCGGATATTTTAAACATCACCCTTTTTCCGGTTCCAATGAGTTGCTGCATTCCAAATGTTTCAAGATGGCAACCTTTAACATATCGGTTCTTCGCCGTCAGCAAAAAAGCCCCTTCCTCCCACCTTGTCTGCACGGTATACTGCCTGCTGTTCATTCCTCCCGCCATCTGAAGCATCACATTTAAAGGAACCCCATGCCACCGCTGATCGTCACCGCCGCCTTGCTGCGCAAGGATTCTAAGATCTTGATAACAAAACGCCCTGCGGACAAGCAGCAGGGCGGATTCTGGGAGTTTCCGGGAGGCAAACTACAAAACAACGAGACACCGCAACAAGCCCTGAAAAGGGAGTTACGGGAAGAACTCGACCTTGAAATCGAGGTTGGAGCAATTTTTGAAGTGGTCTATCACCGCTATGACTGGGGGCCCGTACTGATTCTGGTCTATGAATGCCTTCCCTTGAGCGAAGCTATTCGCAATCTGGAGGTCGACGAGCACCGCTGGCTTACCGTGGAGCAATTGCCCGAATACGATTTACTCCCGGCGGACCGCCCAATTATCGACAAATTGTTGCAACAATGACCTTACGGAGGCGCTACGCAGGCTAAAATCAGCGCTTAAGCGGAACGGTAAAAGTGACCCGGGTTCCCACTCCCGTTGCGCTTTCCAACCAAATGGCACCGCCATGCTGCTCAACAATCTCCCTCGCGATGCTCATGCCGAGCCCAATTCCCCTGGCAGCCGTATCGGAACAATCGGCCCGGTAATATTTGTCAAAAACCCGGTCTTCCTGCTCGCTGGTCATGCCAATCCCCTGATCGATCACCGATATCTGGCAATAACCGTTAACCCTCTCTCCACCCACACGAATCAAGCTGCCTTCCAGTGAATATTTAACCGCATTGCTGAACAGGTTTTCCAATACCTGTTCCAGTCTTTCGCCATCAGCCGGCACAAACTCGGGAAGGTCCCCTGACAAATCAACCTCAAATAGATGTTTGGGAGCCAGCAAACGATAGCGTTTTACTAACTTCGTAAGCATCGGTTCTATAGCGACTTTCTCGATATTCAGCGGTAGCGGCTTGCCCGCCTCCAGGCGACTGATATCGAGCAAGTCATTGACCAGCTTCGCCAACACCTCGGCCTTGTCGTTAATCTCGGCAATAAATTCCTTTTGTTGAGCCCCATTAAAACCGCCGAACTCCTCCGGGTTCAGGCACAACTCAGAATAACCGAGAATAGCGGTCAAGGGGGTACGCAACTCATGGGCGGCCATGGACATGAATTCCGCCTTCATGCGATCCAGCTCCCGCTCGCGGGTAACATCCCGTAATACGGTAAGAGCACCGTTCACCCTCCCCTGCTTGTTGCGCATCAGCGAGGTGCGAGCTTGTACAATACGCCCTTTTGCCGCCGTTGATTTCGACAAGCGGATATCGGTTTGCAGCAAGGGCGGGGCATGCTCTGAATAAATCTCCTGGACCTGGCGTAGCAGCCCTTCGTCCTCTACTACATAGGCAACAGGTTGACCGACCAGGCTTTGCGGTCCGCCTTGTAGAAACTCCCGGGCCGAATCGTTAATCAGTTCAATATGGTGATTGCGGGGATCGGTAACAATAAAACCATCCGCAGTCGACTTGATGATACTGTCAATTTGATCCCGCGCCTGCTCGGCCTGAATCAGAGCTCGTTTCACTCCGGACTCGGCCTGTTTTTGCCTAGTAACGTCCTCGGTCACTCCGCGAAATCCCTGACAGATACCCTCTTCTGTGAAAATAGGCACACCACTGATACGCAGGAAATGCCATTGTCCCTCTTTGTCGAGAGCCCAGCCTTGAAGGTTTCTAAAAGCCTCTTTGGGGGTTTCCGAATCGCAAATCAAGCGTTCCAGATCCTTGGCCTTTCGGCCGGTGATTACATCGAAAAAACATTTGCCGAGCAGCTCCGGAGCTGCAAACCCCAGCATTTCCTCAACTTTATCTGAGCAATAGATAAAACGGCCGTCGGCATCCAGTTCCCAAATAAAATCACCTATACTTAAAGCGATATCCCGAAAGCGGGCTTCGCTATGCCGCAGACGACGCTCGGCTTCTTTTTGTTCGGTAATATCGATGGCCAGCCCCAATAGCCCCTCGACATCCTGTTCTTCATTGACCACCTTGGTCTTCACTATCCGAAAAATATGCTGGTCTCCATCGACCGAACTGATCAGTTCTTCACTTTCCACCGGTCCGTCGGCTCTAAAGGCCTCAGCATCGGAAAGCATGCACTCGACCGCTTCGTCGGCAGACATAACCATTGAATAGTGGGGGGCTTGCAGAAACTGCTCTTCACTGACCCCTGTGGCAAGGCAAAAATTTTGGTTGGTGAAGACCATGCGCTGTTCTTTGTTCAGCACCCACAGACCGATAGGGGCCGCGGAAAAAATGGCATCAAGGACTTGCCCGCGGCGATAGGGCCTTTTGTTGCGCTTTTCACGGTGGCTTCCTGTGTTTTCATCGGGGGCCCTGAAAAAGCTTCCTGAAGAAGGTGCCGATTTAGCGTCTGAAAGTAGATAATGGCTGTTGGCAATCCGTTTCCCCCGATGAATAAGCAGCGGATAGAGACCCAGGACTTCTATCAGCAGGCTGCCGGGTACTTGCTGACGGTCATATCCGCAGAGCAGGGAAATATCGGTGGTTGCCGCCAAACGGTCACATCCGGCAAGGCACTCCTGCAGCCAGGCAAGGTCTTTCTCCAGCATAGCCCCGGACATTTCCCAATAGATTCGAACACCGCGAAACCCTTGCGCCATCGCCTTACGCCCGACAGCGGCTAAACAATTTACTGCATCGGCGACTGAAGACGCCGTTACCAAACCAAGACCTTCGGGACTGGCAAAAAGCAGATGGCCGCTTTGTTCCGCCTCGCTGGTTTTCAATCCCTGACTTTGCAGTGCGGCACAAAAAGACTTTTGTAAGGGACCGGAGATAACGACGACAACCTGTTCTTTCACATCCAAACCGGCCGCCAGATAACGGGACACTTCCCTGTTCCGCTCACAATCCTGGCGATAAATCAGACAAGCATAGAGGCTGCGGCTATCTTCACCCATCGAACTCATGGATTTTAGAGGAGGTCTTTTGTGGTGCATACAATGTCTCCGGACAATAGTTGCCAAGTCGAGCACTTTCGGTTCCCAAAACACCAAGATTAGCAATTACTATACTAGCATAAGCATTCGGCACCGCGAATTAGTTTCTGCGTTCGACCCTGTTTCTGCCCCGAAAGGCGTCTCTGGTATTGCAACAAAAATCATGCTAAACAAGATGGCATTGTAAAAGGTCCGCCCTTTGGCGTTAGGCGTTTCATCAGGACCTCGACATACTCGACGTATGCTTTCCCCCCTGATATAACACCAAGCCTTGTCGAACGAAATTTTTGCTCAGCCATCCTTTAAGTTTTTGCGAAAGAGCTAAACAACAGCCATGGATATTCATTTTGAAACGATCGGCATCATCCGCTCCTGCTTCAAGGAGAAATTCGGCATCCCCCGCCAGGCCGGCCTGGTTCCGGCGGCAACCGCCACCCTGGAACTGTTGCCGCCCTATAACCAGGCCGAAGCCTTTACCGGCCTGGAAGGCTTTTCTCACCTCTGGCTGCTGTTTCTCTTCCATGGCAATGATCGCCAGAGCTGGAAAGCGACGGTTCGTCCGCCGCGCCTGGGCGGCAATACCCGCCTCGGCGTTTTTGCCACCCGCTCCCCCTTTCGACCCAACCCTATCGGTCTCTCCGCCGTTGAGTTGGAACGCATTGAACAGCAGTCGGGCAAGATTATTTTGCACCTCAAGGGGGTCGACCTGCTCGACGGCACGCCGATTATCGACATCAAACCTTATCTGCCCTATGCCGACGCCATCGCCACAGCCAAGGGTGGTTTTGCCGCCGAAGCCCCAAAGGGACATCTAACCGTCAACTTTCTGCCGGAACCGGAACAAACCTGCCTGACTCTGGAACAAGGCGACTATCCCGACCTGCGTCAATTGATCGTCGAAACCCTGCGCAACGACCCACGCCCCGCCTACTATCAGCAACGTCCGCAAAAGAACAGTTTCGGTATGAAATTGTTTGATTTTGATCTTCGCTGGGAACAGGATGGCGATAGCATCACCGTGACCGAACTCCACCGCAGCGACCGCTAAAGACCAAGCCTGCCTGCAGTAAAGCGTCTCTAACGTCCCTCGCCCCTACCATAAATACGAAACGGGCGGCAAAGGAAGTTCCTTTGCCGCCCGTCGTTTTTCTACTGCTATTTACGATTCAGCGATCAGTACTTGCCGAACTCCTTGTCATCCAGAGCAATCACCTGGCTCGGATCGTTATCGGCGGTCGGCGCCGGAGCAGCCTGGGCAAAGGTCGCCGCATTGCCTTCATATCCCAAGGCTGGAGCGGTCCGCTTCGGAGCTGCTACCGGCTGAGGAATAGCCGCACTGGCCATGCGTACACCGCCTTTGAGCTTAAACTGGCTGAGCATATTCTGCAGCTGGGCCGACTGGCTGGCCAGTTCTTCGGATGCGGCAGCGCTTTCTTCGGCGTTGGCAGTATTCTGCTGGGTGACCGAGTCTATCTGACCCAGCCCGCTATTGACCTGGCTAATCCCCTCGGACTGCTCGTTGCTGGCCGCGGCGATTTCCGCCACCAGATCGGAAACCTTGGTGGTGCCGCCAACAATTTCTTTAAGAGCCGCTTCGGTCTTTTCGACGATATCGTTGCCATGACGGGTTTTTGCTGTTGAATTCTCGATCAGCTCAGCGGTTTCCTTGGCGGCCTTGGCGCTGCGGCCGGCCAGATTACGCACTTCTTCGGCAACCACGGCAAAGCCTTTGCCATGCTGCCCGGCACGGGCCGCTTCGACCGCGGCGTTCAGGGCCAGCAGGTTGGTCTGGAAGGCAATCTCGTCGATAACCTTGATGATCTTGGAAATATCCTCGCCGGAGCGATTAATATCACTCATGGCATCGACCAGGTCGGACATCAACTCACTGCCGTTGTTAGCGGCGCTTTGCGCCCCTTTGGAGAGGGAGTTTGCCTGGTCGGCATTTTCGGCATTGAGCTTGGTCTGGGACGCCATCTCGGTCATGGAAGCGGTAATCTCTTCCAGTGAGGCGGCAGATTGGGTCGCGCCCTGAGACAGGGTCTGAGACGCGTCGGAAACCTGTGTCGAACCGGTGCTGATCTGGTGGCTGGCTGTCTGCACCTGGCCGAGCAGATCGTTGAGGCGATCGACCATCTTGTGCAGGGCCCTGCCGAGCACGTCTTTATCCGAGGCCAATTCGACTTCCGTGGTCAGATCGCCGTTGGCAACCTTTTCTGCAATCTGCGCCTTCTGCTCCAGGCCGTCGGCCATGGCGTTAAGGGCGGTACTCAACTGGCCAACTTCATCAGCGCTTTGAACCTGCAGGCGTTGAGAAAGATCACCGGCACCGATGGTATCAGCCAGGGTTGCGGCTTCCCGAATCGGACGAGCGATACTGCGGGCGGCCAGCCAGATCAGAGCCAGGGCGATCAAGGTCACGACTATGCCGACGGAAGTCTGCCACATCGCGGCGCTATCGCTACGCTCTTCCAGAGCCGCATCAAGAGCAAGGGCTTCGGCCAGGATAACATCTTCGGCAATGCGGATCATAACCGACCAGGGCCGGCCGGTGCGGCCGAGCTCAATAGCGCCCAGGGCCGTGGCCATGCCACTGGCTTCATCCATGCTGGCCATGGAGTCCCCGGCCTGTACCGTTTTGAGAGCGGACTCCCAACCATCGGCCAAAGCGGCCTTGAAGTGCTGACCAATGAGTTCCGGCTTTTCGCTGTGAGCCACGATCAGGCCGTCGTAACTGATGATCGCCACCTCGCCCTGACCGTTCATCAGATCCTTGTCGACCTTTTCACTGAGCTGCTGGACGAAGGTCAGGTCGTAGTCGGTTCCGGCCACGCCATGAAACTTGCCGTTAACCATTACCGGCACTGAGAGGGTGGTCAACCACACCTTTTTACCCTGAACAATATAAGGGAAGGGATCAAGCACGCTTTCAATATTTTTTTCCCGGGGGGTGATATACCAGCCGCCCTTCAGAACGCCGTTGGGGTGTTTATCGTAAGTGTCGTATTCCACCAGGGGCTGTACGGCGATATTGCCGTTGGAATCACGATTCCAGTAAGGAGTGAATCGCCCGGTCACCGAGTTGTTGCCGTCCTTGCCGGTGGCGAACTCACTATCGCGACCGTCGAGAGCATTAGGCTCCCAACAGGAGTAGGTACCGTTGAATTCAGGATTTTTTTCCAGTACGTTGAGCAAAATGGCGTTGAGCTGATCGCGGCCGATCTGCAGCACCGGCTTGCCGTTAGGACCCGGCTTTTTGCCCACCTCAAAGGTATGAGCCATGGTACGGGCGGCATCAAGGGCGATGTCGAACTTGGCCTGAACCTTTCCCGCTTGCTCACCCGCCAGGTTTTTCAACTGATCGAGAGCACTCTTCTGCTGCACAGCGGAGACCCGCTCGATAGTCATCTGCTGAGTGTTGTGTGCCGAAATCAGGCTGTAAGCCACCAGGGCGCCGGCGGTAATCAGCAGGCAGGCCCCGGCGATGAGGGTAATCTTTAACTGAATCGATTTGAGCTTCATGTCGCTTCCTTATTGAAAATTGGTTGTTAAACAGAGAAACTAAACTTTGAAGACGAGATCAGATCGCCAGCAGTCGCCGCGCATCGAGAAGAATTTTCACTCGATCTCCAACCTTGCCGAGGCCCATGATGTAGCTGTCGACCTGCCCTTTGCCGCTGCCGGGTGCCGGTTCGACATTTTCGGAAGGGATGTCGGCGACCTCACAGACCCGATCGACGATCAACCCGGTCGACTGATCGTCGACGTTGACAACGATAATACAGGTACGCTCATCGTACTCCTGACCGGGAAGGCCAAACCGTGCCCGCACATCCATTACCGGTATCACCTTACCGCGCAGGTTTATGACCCCTTTGACGAAAGTGGGCATGTCCGGAACCTCGGTAATCTTTTGGATACCGATGATTTCGATCACATGCTGGATTGCGATTCCGTAATCCTCATTTGCCAGAAAGAAGGTTAAGAATTTATCTTTCTGAGTATCTTCCGTTTCGTACCCGGCATCATCCAACTCCAGCGGATCCTTTTCCATCACTTCGGCCATTTCGCCTCCTATTCGATATGGGGCCGTGGTTTACGGCTTTTGATATAGATTGCGCACTGTTCATAATCGCCACTGCAATACCGCACCACCTTTTCGATGTTGCGACTGGTCATGTCCAGGCAATAGCAATCACGCCGGGGATTGTTTACCAGCGGACATACTTTAACTTTTGTTGAATTTATGTCCGCAGGAGTCATTTCCACACACATCCGATAAATCCCTTTTAGCGATCCAGAGAAAGTACGCTTTGTTAACCAGTGTCCACCTGATATGGCAAAAGCTGTACCAAAGGAACAAGGTACTACCCCGAAAACAAAAAATTACACTCAATAAAATTTTTTAAATCGAAATTATGCAATGTTTTCAACATTTTGAGCCTTCCACTGAAAAACCATTTCCGGTATGGGACCAACCACTGGCCGACTTTCCCGGCCATTATGAGAATCGCTTACAAACAAAAAAAGTGTGGCGTGCCACACTGCGGAAGGTCCACACTTATGGGGCACGCCACACTTCGAATTTTAAAACAAGGGCTGTTTTTCCGCGAAAAGAAAAAACTATCTACCTTACTTGGTAGCTAAAACTCAAATGCCTCTGCACAGGTTATCGCCGAGCTCGCAGGGTCCTTTGCGGTATCGGGTTAGGCATCGATCTCATACTTGGCGAGCTTGCGATAAAGAGTTTTACGGTCTATCCCCAATAATCGCGCGGCCTTAGCTTTATTCCAAGCGGTCTTTTCCAGCGCCTTGCAGATCGATTGTACTTCGTCTTCTTCGACAACCTGAGGCGAAGCGTCTGAATTCTGGTCTTTGGTCGCCAGCAGATCTTCCGGCAAATGCCCGAGGGCAACCACTGGCTGCCGACAACGAACAAAGGCATACTCCATGACATGTTCCAACTCACGAATATTACCCGGCCAATTGTATTCCTGAAAAAATTCCGCCACTTCCTGGGAAATCCCGGTGACCTCCTTGCCCATGGTGCCATTCAACTTATCGATCATATGTTCTACCAACAAAGGGATATCGTCTTTTCGCTCACGCAAAGGCGGCAACGGGATGGTAATCACTTTCAGCCGATAATAGAGATCTTCGCGAAAGGAGCCCTGTCGAACCATTTCGGCCAGGTTGCGATTCGTCGCCGCCACAATACGAATATCGACTTTGGTCGGCATCGATTCGCCAATGCGTTCAATTTCCCGCTCTTGCAACACCCGCAATAAACGCAGTTGAACCTTATGAGAGATATCGCCTATCTCATCGAGAAAGATGGTCCCCCCTTCGGCCTTTTGAAAACGGCCGATACGATCCTTGACCGCCCCGGTAAAGGAGCCACGCACGTGGCCGAACAGTTCACTTTCGAGCAAGGTATCGGAAAGAGCCGCGCAGTTGACTTTGACCAGCGGCTTGTTGTGCCGTACCCCGGACTTGTGCAGCGCCTCCGCAACCAACTCTTTTCCGGTACCGCTCTCGCCGGTGATCAATACGGTCGAAGGTACATCGGCCAAATCGTCGAGTAGACAATAGAGCTCCTGCATTTTATTGCTGGCCCCGACCATTTTATGAAAATTATGGCGTTTGCGCAGGGAACGCTCCAGTTTGTCTATACGAGTTTCATCCCGGGTCACCAATACCGCCCCGATGGCTTCGCCGACAGCGTTAACCAAGGGCGAGGTTAGCAGGGTCAACACTTGGCGGCTGTTTGGCGAGTGATCACATTCGATACGTTCGAGCTGTCCCTGCCGGCCCGTCTCCAGGGTGCTCTGCAACAGGTCGCAACTGCGAACGGAACAGTTGCTCAAAGCCTCTCTGTAGGGTTGCCCAAGCACTTCTTCATCCAGTTGAAATATTCGTTGGGCCGCCTCGTTGGCCCGCTGAAGCTCCCCCTGTTGATCGACAATAATCAGGCCATCGCCCACACTGGAAAAGACCGCTTCAAGATTAATGCGATTGCGTTCGTTCTCCTCGGCGACATGACGGTATTTGATGGCGGCCCGGGCTACCTGCAAGAGGTCTTTCTTGACCACCGGCTTGGAAATATAATCGAAAGCGCCAAGGCGCAGCGCCTCGGAAGCGGTCTCGATATTGGGATAGCCGGTTACCATGATCACCGGGCACAAAGGAATCTGCTCCTTGATGGCCCGCAACACATCGATGCCGGTCTTGTCTCCCAACAAAATATCGCTGAACACCACGTCGTAACATTCCTGTCCGATACGCAGCAAAGCCTCTTGGTAATCAGCGGCCGTATCCACTTCATAACCTTCATCCGAGAGGAATCGTTGAAAAGTGAACCGCAGACTTTTTTCATCGTCGATGACCAATATCTTGGGCTTCATAACAAATCACTTCCTTTGGCAGTGGGCAGTTCGATGGTGACCTTGGTAAAGCGGTTCTCGGCACTCTCGATGTCAAGGCGACCACCATGGTCTTCTATAATGCCGTGGCTGATACTCAGACCAAGTCCGGTACCGGCCCCACTCGGCTTGGTCGTATAAAAGGGATCCAGGATCTTGGGTAACTGATGGGCCGGAATACCGGTGCCTCCATCGTGAAACACCAACCTGATTCGATCCCCGCCGGCCTCTTGAGCAAACTCGGAGCGGATAGCAAAAGTTTTACCCACATGGCCCTCGGGGTAACGCTGATTGAGGGCATAGCGAGCATTGCTGATAAGGTTAAGCATAACCTGCTGTAATTGTTGAAAATGTGCATTAACCAGGGGCAAACCGGGGTCCACATTGACATCCAACAGTATCATGTCTTTACGCAATTGTGATTCCGTCAGATTCAGGGCCGCGGTCAACACCTCCCCAAGGTTGACCGGAGTCTTCGTCTCCTGCCGATCACGGGCGAAGGAAAGGAGGTTGTATACGATATTGGCAATGCGCTCCCCTTCCTCGGTAATACCGCGCAATACCTCCCGGTTGTCTTCACCGATCTGGCCGTCATCGGCCAGTATCTGTGCATAATTGATGATGCCGTTGATGGGATTGTTGATCTCATGGGCCACTCCGGCAGCCAGTTCGCCCAGCGAGGCCAGATGATTGGCCCGGCTGGCCTCCTGTTCGAGTTGCCGCTGGCGGGTCACATCGCTCGCCAGAGAGATAACATTAATCCGCTCGCCCTCCTTGTTACAGACTGGAAAAGCCCGTACATGCCAGGAGCGGCCGTCATCGGTCTTGGTAAAGGCCTGTTCCACCTGGCCGGAACGAAAGCAACGCTCAACGGGACAGTGGTCGCCAGCCGCCGAGCAGCCGGCCCACAGGGCGCTGCAATGAGTGCCCGGCAGTTCGGTGACCGGCAGCTCAAGCAACCTTGCCGCCCCACGATTGCTGCGAACCACGGTCAGTTCAGGCGTGTAGAGGGTGATGGCATCGGGTATATGGTCGAGCAGGGCCTGGTATTCCTGATAAAGGCGCTTGAATTTTTCAGTGTTTTCGCGGGCAATCCGCTCCACGGCAAGGCGCTCGGTGACATCGACCGCAATACCCCGCAAACCGACGACCTGCTCTTGGCGGACAATGGGGGCCGCAGCTACAACCACGGTCACAGGAGACGATTCAGCACTGACCTGCAGAGAGTACTCTTCGTTCAACAACAGCTCTCCGGCCAGAACCCGTTGAAAATTGGCTGCCGCCCGCTGCCGGTCTTCGGGACCGAGGAGGTCTATAACCGATGGTTGCCGAGCCAGATCCTCATCGCTCCAACCGGCAAACTGCAGGGCCATACGGTTGGCAAAGGTCACACGGCCCTGCTGGTCGGCCTCAAAAACCGATTGCGGCAGCAGATCGGCCAACTCCCGAAAGCGCTCCTCACTTTGCCGTAACGCTTCTTCATCGGCCTTACGCCGTGAAATATCCCGAAAGGATGCCAGCACGGTGCGGGAATCGCCTTCGGACAACAAGGACAGAGAAAGTTCGACGATGATTTCCCTGCCATCCGCACACAGGGCCGGGAGCTCCAGAGGGGAACCAAAGACCCGGCTGCCTGAACCACTGGAAAAATAATCCGTCAACGCCTGCCGATGTCGCTCCCGGTATCTCATCGGCAGCAGAGCATCGAGGGTCTGACCAAGCATCTGCTGCCTGCTATGGCCGAATAAGCGCTCAGCCGCCGGGTTGAAAAGCACCACCAGTCCCTGATCGTTGATGGCTACCAAGGCATCGCTAATAGCCGATGCAGCCGCCTTGAAACGTTCTTCACTGCTCCGAAGTGCTCGCTGAGCCTGCTTCTGCCAACGCACATGGGGCAACAAAAAGAGGATTATAAGGCTTTGTAAGGCCAAAAAAAGAATCACGTAGAAGCGGATCTGTTCCGTTCCTCCCAGGCCCGCAGCCAGCAGCTCTGAGGAATCCTCTTGATAGGTCCAGACCAGCAAAAGGCTCCACGAGGACAGTAGCGCAACACCAAAAAAACCGATTCTTCTCATCTGCTGCCGCCAACCTCTTCTTGCTGGCCCATTTGGCAATCAGCATCGGCTACCGGCAGGTCGAGAACAACGCGGGTATATTGCCCAGGCACACTAAAGATCCTGATCTCTCCGCCATGATCCTTGATAATCCCGTGGCTGATACTCAGGCCGAGGCCGGTGCCGGAGCCACTCGGTTTGGTGGAATAGAACGGATCCATAACCTTGGGCAATACCTCCGGGGCAATACCAATTCCCTGGTCCAGAAAAGACAAGCGCACAAACGCCCCCCAGGGGTAGAACAAAGTTCCGATTCGATGTGAAAGATCTTTTCCGGATCCGCCGCAGAATATTTCTGATTCAGAGCATAACGGGCATTGCTGATTAGATTAAGTATTACCTGCTGAACCTGTTGCAAATGGGCAAGTACCGGGGGTAGGCCTGGGTTCATATCGATTATCAACTTGATGCCATCCCTGTTAAGTTGTGACTTGGTCAGGGCCAGAGATGCCGCCAGTATATCTTCTGCCGATACGGGTTTTTTGAACTCGGGGCGAGCCTTGGCAAAGTCGAGCAGGTTCTTCGCGATGTTGGCGATTCGCTCCCCCTCATCGATTATTTCCTGCACGATTTCTTGATTTTCAGCATCTTCACTGAATTGATCAGCCAGAATCTGAGCATAATTGATGATGCCGTTGATGGGATTGTTGATCTCATGGGCCACCCCGGCAGCCAATTCACCCAGAGAGGCCAACTGACCGGCCCGGCTGGCTTCTTCTCGCAACTGAATTTGGCGGGTAATATCACTGGCCATCTTGATGACGCTAACAACCTGGCCGTGGCGATTGGAAATCGGAATCGCCCGCACCCCCCAGGTGCGATCATCATTAGCCTTAATAACCGCTTTTTCCACCTGGCAACTGATAAAACTTTTACGCACCGGACAATCGTCGCCGCGAGCGCTACAGTCTGTCCATAGTTTTTCACAATGGTGATTTGCCAATTCGTCGGGATTGCAATTCAACAATTTAGCGGTACTGAGATTAGACCAGACCACCTGCATTGACGAATCGAGCAGGGTCAGAGAATCGGGGATATTGTCCAACAAGGCACGGAATTCCCGCGATATCTCACGATTCTCCCGTTCACTTTCTTTAAGAGCCTCTTCAGCTTCATACCGATCGCGGCGCATGGCCGCCTCGCGCAGTTCGCGCTCGATGGCAGGCCCCAGCCGTGCGAGATTGTCCTTCATAACATAATCGTGGGCACCCGCTTTCATCGCCGAGACTGCGATTTCCTCGCCGATGGCACCGGAAACGATAATAAAAGGGATATCCAGTCCTTTTTTCTGCAGCATAAATAGCGCATCGATGGCGGTAAAAGAAGGGAGCGAATAGTCGGAAATAACCACATCCCAGCTCTCTTCGCTCAAAGCCTGATTCAAGGCCGCTGCCGTATCGACCCAGCCGCAATGAATCAGATACCCTCCCTGACGCAAGTGCCGCTTCAACAACAGCACATCATCTTCGCTATCCTCGACGATCAATACATTTAAATGCCTGCTCACCAATACTGCTCCTTGAAGAAGAATCTATCGTATACCGCTCTTATATCGGCTTCTGTGCAGCAACCCTTTAGCCAACAATTAAAAGCTCAACAAATTCAACTCCTTATTTATCGAAACACAATGCCGGACAGGATCAATGCCGCGCGCATGGTATAGCACGGCACCACTTCCGCACGAAAGCTCTCGGCACAAATACATTATAAACCTGAGATAAGCACTCCCCTTAGGCCGGAGGCTCCTATCAGTCCAATCGACCGCTGGATTTTTTATAGTAATTAATCAGGCCGTTCGTCGAAGCATCGTGGCCATTCGCCGCCCCCTCTTCTTCAAGTTCCTGCAGAATCGTTCCCGCCAGCTGCTTGCCCAACTCCACCCCCCATTGATCAAAGGAGTTGATATCCCAGATGGCACCCTGGACGAAAATCTTGTGTTCATAAAGGGCAATCAAGGAGCCAAGGGTTCGAGGAGTCAACTTGCGATACAAAAAGGAATTACTCGGTCGATTGCCGGGGAACTGGCGATGGGGCAACAGGCGCTCAATCTCATTGGCGTCAAGATCGGCATTCTGCATCTCTTGACGGGCTTCCTGCTCCGTACGCCCCTTCATCAGTGCTTCGGGCTGAGCAAAGAAGTTGGAGAGCAAAATCGCATGATGCCGACCCAGGGGATGAGGCCCGACCACGGCCGCCAGAAAATCGGCCGGCACCAAGTGGGTGCCCTGATGAATGAGTTGATAGAAAGCATGCTGACCGTTGGTGCCCGGTTCGCCCCAAACGACCGGCCCGGTGGACCATTGCACCGGCTGACCATTAGAACGTACGCGTTTACCGTTGCTTTCCATATCTCCCTGTTGCAGATAAGCGGGAAAGCGGTGCAAATATTGATCGTAAGGCAGAACAGCATGGCTTTTGGCGCCAAAAAAGTTAGCGTACCAGATACCGAGCAATCCCATAATGACAGGGATATTACTTTCCAGTGGTTCCTGCCGAAAATGCTCGTCCACGATATGGGCACCGGCCAGCAACTCTTCAAACTGATCCATACCGACATAGAGGGCGATGGACAGACCAATAGCCGACCACAAAGAATAGCGCCCACCGACCCAATCCCAAAACTCGAACATATTTTGCGGGTCGATGCCGAACCGGCGCACCCGCTCCACATGGCTGGAAAGGGCGACAAAGTGCTTGGCAACCGCCCGTTCATCTCCGGCGGCACCCAGCAACCAATCTCGGGCCGAATGGGCGTTCGTCAAGGTCTCCTGAGTGGAGAAGGTCTTGGAGGCGATGAGAAACAGGGTCGTTTCGGGGTTGAGGTCTTTGAGAGTTTCCGTTAAATGAGACGCATCGACGTTGGAAACGAAGTGAACCCGCAGTCCCTTCTGGCCATAGGGCTTAAGGGCTTCGGTGACCATCAGAGGACCGAGGTCCGAACCACCGATTCCGATATTAACCACATCACGCACCGGCAGGCCACTGTATCCGAGCCAGTCGCCACTATGCACCTGTGCACAAAAACGCTTCATCTGTTGCAGTACGCGGCGCACTTGCGGCATGACGTCCTTGCCGGCCACCGGCATGGGCCGGTCGGAAAAATTGCGTAGAGCCACATGCAGCACGGACCGGCCTTCGGTAAAATTGATCGCTTCACCGGCAAACATGCGTTCGCGTTTTTCTTCCACCCCCGTCTCCCGCGCCAGATCGAACAGAAGTTTCAGGGTTTCGTCGGTAATGCGGTTTTTCGAAAAATCAAAGAGAATATTTTCCACAGACAGGGAAAAGCGTTCGAAACGGTCAGGCTCTGCAGCAAACAGATCCCGCATGTGCAATCCAGATACGTCTCGCCAATGTTTCGAGAGATCCTGCCAGGCCTTGGTCTGAGTCAGCACGAAATCAGCTCCTTTTCAAGGGGGATCATGAAATGTTTATTAATTTCCAGCGCATAGGCTCGCCCTTTTAAATACCCGCCAGGTTGGACCTTGTCAAACCCCGAGGTCGAAAAAGACCTTATACATAGACATTAGAAAAAAGGATTAAAATTCAAAAACATTCTCACGCTCGCTCCTTTCAGTCGCTCAAGCCGCAAAGACGCAAAGAAAGTCAAAACCCTTCTCTTCGGGTTTCCTTTGCGTCTTTGCGGCTTAAGTGAGCGAAGCGAACGGGCGTGAGATACGCTTTTTTCAATGGTTCAAATCGAATAAACTAAACAAAAAGCCGGCCTCCAGACAAAACTGGAAAACCGGCTTTTAGATAATCTTATGAATACTTTTGGCAATTGATCATTTTTCGCCGCCCTCGATCGCCCCTTCCTCTTCAACCAAACTCCAGGCCTCGGCCACCAATGCATCGGCAAGTTCGTCCTGTGGCACCTTGCGTACCACCTCGCCACGGCGAAACAGCAAGCCTTGCCCTTTGCCTCCGGCAATGCCGACATCGGCTTCGCGGGCTTCGCCTGGACCGTTCACCACACAGCCCATCACCGCCACCACAATTTTTTTGGGCAGATCACGCAATCGCCGTTCGACCTCCTCGGCAACGGGGATAAGGTCGACCTGGCAGCGGCCGCAAGTCGGGCAGCTGATAAAGATCGGGCCCCGATCACGCAAATCCAGGGCCCGCAAGATCTCCCAGCCGACCCGAACTTCCTCCACCGGGTCCCCGGTCAAGGATACTCTCAAGGTGTCGCCGATACCGTCATAAAGCAGAGTGCCAAGCCCCACGGCACTCTTGATCGTACCGCCCCAGGTCGTGCCGGCTTCGGTAATACCGATATGCAAGGGATAATCGACTTTTTCTGCCAACAGGCGATAGGCGTCCACGGTTCGCCGAACGTCCGAGGCCTTGAGGCTGACCTTGATTTCCCGGTAGCCAAGATCCTCGAGGATACGAATATGACCCAGGGCACTTTCGACCATGGCAGCAGCGGAGGGATGACCATGCTTGGCCAGCAGTTCTTTCTCGAGAGATCCCCCGTTGACGCCGATACGAATCGGTACCCGGCGTTCGGCGCAGGCCCGGACCACCTCTTCGACTTTCCAGCGCTCACCGATATTCCCGGGATTGAGCCGCAGGGCATCGACGCCGTTTTCGAGAGCCGCCAGGGCCAACCGGTAATCGAAATGAATATCAGCGACAAGGGGAATGCGACAGCCCTTGCGAATCGCCGCCAGAGCATCGGCCGCCTCTTCATCCGGCACGGCGCAACGCACAATGTCACAGCCGGCAGTCGTCAGCCCCTCAATCTGGGTCAAGGTCGCCGAAATATCCCGAGTATCGGTACTGCACATGGACTGGACAGCTATTGGCGCTCCGCCGCCGATGGGGAGATCACCTACAAAAATCTGACGGGTTTGTTGAGGCATAACTATCCTTTTTCAGCCATCGATGGCAACTTCGCTATCATTTTCATAACTTGGAGCGGCTAAAGTGTACGACTGACCATTGTACAAGTCAAGGCAGGGTATCCTGGCCCCGCTCGCAGCGGCGTTGACAGCAACGCGACGACAGAGTAAGGTGCGCGAACACAGCAATAAGACCCACCTTTAATCGGAAACGAACCATGGCCAAACGCCCTACTAATAATAATCGCCCCCGACGCCGACAGTCCCTGCCGACAACCCAGGCCACCATCAGTCAACTTAATGACGAAGGGGTCGGGATTGCCTACCACGAAGGCAAGGAATTGCTGGTTGCCGGCGCCCTTGCCGGAGAAAAAGTTCTCGTTGCCATCGAACATTCCGGTCAGCGACGCAGCATCGGCCAACTACGTCGAGTATTGGAAAAAAGTCCGTTACGCAGAACCTCGCCCTGCAATCTTGCAGAACGTTGTCAGAGCTGCGCCCTGATCCAGATGGACTACGAGGCACAACTTCGCTACAAATCGGCGAAATTGAAGCAGGCGCTAGCCGACTTTGAAATGTTGAAAGACCTTCAACCCCAACCGATCTTGGCTGCCGAACATCCCTTAGGCTACCGTACCAACGCTAAACTGGCCCTGAGTAAAGAACGAGGGAAAGTCCATATCGGCCTGTATCGCCGCGGCACTCATAAGGTGGTCGACATTGAAGACTGCCCCCTTCACCATCCGCTGATCAACCGCATTGTCCGTACGGTCAAAGACGAAATTCAGCGACAAAAGATCTTCATTTACGACCCTCAAACCCGGCGCGGCCTGCTGCGCTACCTGCTGATTAAGGTCAGCCCCAAAAACGAAAAGGCCATGGTGACCTTTGTCACCGCAGAACGAAACTACCGGGAAATTACACATCTGGCCAAGTGGCTGGCCCGTAAAGTCCCCGAGGTCATATCAGTACACCAGAACATCAACGGGTCGACGGGCAATGTGGTCATGGGTCGGGAAACGATTCGGATGCTCGGAGTTCCGGATCTCATCGATCAGGTGGGCGATATCCGTCTGCGAATCTCACCGACCTCCTTTTTCCAGGTTAATCATGAACAGGCCGCCCGCATTTACGAGCTGGTCCGCAAATGGGCTGCCCTCGAAAACCATGAGACCGCCCTGGACCTTTATTGCGGCATCGGCGGCATCGCCCTGCACTTGGCCAAAGACGCAGGTAGTGTCACCGGTATTGAGGTGGTCGAAGAAGCCGTGCTCAATGCTTGTGAAAATGCCCGAATGAACCGCCTGGGTAATTGCCATTTCCTGGCGGGAGACAGCGCCGAACTGATTCACGATCTGGCTCCCGACAGTGTCAAGGTGGCAGTAATCAACCCGCCCCGCAGCGGCTGTCAGGCAGAAGTCCTGGAAGCACTCGCCGAACTTGCACCGGCCAGGATCATCTATGTCTCTTGCAATCCGGCAACCTTGGCCCGGGACCTTGACCTCCTGCATGAAAAAAGCTACAGGGTCACCGAACTGCAGCCGGTCGACATGTTTCCCCAGACGGCGCACCTGGAAACGGTCGTGCACCTGCAACACAGAAACTAAACCGTCCACCATCTATCCTGCCTGCCGCCTCAAAAGAGCTATTGGCAAAGCACCTTTGATGAATTTGAGCAATAATTTCAAGTATTTTTTTTCGAGGGTTAAGATACACTTTTAATATGCCCAGGCCCTGAAAAAACACCGGAACTCCGCAGGGCGGACCTTTTATAGCGCACCATCAAAAAAGGCTCCCCGGTATTCACCGGGGAGCCTTAAAATCTAAAAATGAACAGGTCAGCCTTGCTTCACCACATTGGCTGCCTGTGGACCTTTTTGACCTTCGGTGATCTCGAAGCTCACCCGCTCGCCTTCGGCCAGAGATTTAAATCCTTCGCTCTGAATTACCGAAAAATGTACAAAAACATCGGGACCACCCTCCTGCTCGATAAACCCGAACCCCTTGGCGTCATTGAACCACTTCACTACACCTTCTGCCATTTCTCTACTCCTTTGTTTCGCAACTTGACCAAACGTTCGTTGCCCTGTGACAACTTCGAAAAGATAAGCCAGCAAGGATTTCAACGACCGTTCAGGCAACCCTCTGCTACCGCCAACCGAAGACCTCATCGCTGCTTAATTCAATCCTATTAACATAGCTTTAGGGGGAAATCAAGCAGCTCACACAAAAAAAATATTCTGAAAGGACATTTTTAGCACTGTGTTTGTTTTTTATGGGGATTGATTATTTAAGGAGCAATCCACCGATATAGCGGGGGTCAAGAGCCGCAGGGTCAAGACCGCAGAATTCTTCATCCCAAATGCTAAGACAAAAATGACCAAAGTTTTCCGCCCCCGGCTCCAGCGAATTCAACCAGTCAAAGGTCTTTTGGCGCAAAGATGCGGAAACTCGACCGTTTTCGACAATCAAACCATGCAATACGGAAAGATCGCCAGAAGGGATCGGCGCCGGTGCGAAGTCGCGGTTCAGTATCCGGTTGGCCAATGCGGTCAGGAAAATCTCAGACAGGGTCAGCTGGTCGACTTCAGCAAGGCCAGAACGCTCCGCCTCAGGCTCTTGCGAACCGGGCAGATCAAAGGGGAAACACCCTTCAAACAAACGCCGTTGCGTTTCGACATCAGCCAACCTCTGTCGTGTCGCCTCGACCTGCTTCAAGGACGAAAAGGGGAGGTCTCCCGCCCGTGCTGTTCCATCAAAAGCAATGCAATAGCGCGGTTTCCGCCCCAGCAGGGACGCTGTCAGCGCAGCATATGGACCATCCAAATAAGGTCCGACAGAAGAAGCCGTCAAACGACGAGCTTCCTGCTGCAACCCCAGAACCACACTGTAACCAAATCGGAACAGCCCTACCAGATAGGTCCCCTCAAAAAGCTCTTGAGCTTTTTCCAGGGAGCTGCCACAAAGTTGCTCCAAAGCGATATTTAAATATCCGTATACCTGCTCCAGGGTTTCCTGCACTGCAGCAGAGTCGCCTACATCGACACGGTCGGCAACCATCACCCGATTCAGCAGAAAACTCAGATCCCAGACATTGGCAGCGTCGATTCCGGCGGCAAGGACCTCGGCCAGCAAAGAACTTGAAGGCACTTCGGCCAGAGCAAACCCTGGCGCCACCGGACCAGGCTCGAAAAAAGTCTCCGGCCGGGAGAACTCATCCAGGTTAAACCGGTCGACATCCAGGCGAGCATAGACCCCCATCGCCTCAAAAGAATCCGGGAAACCATATTCAAGAAGACGGTTACGCCTTTGTTGATAAACCTCTTCTTCCAGCACCGAAGGCAATTCACTGCGCAATGCGTCAAGCAAACGCCGACAAAAAAATTCATCTCGGCAAAACAACGCACTAACGAGAGCACCTAAGGGCTTGGCCAATTCAGCATCCCGGAACTCGAATTCATAGGGCATCACTCCCGAACCCGGTTCCTGATCGTCATCACACAAATCATCAGGCCCTTTAACAACTGTCATCGACCGCTGCAGTATCAGTACAAGAAGATCAAAATCAAAATCATACAGTCTCTGCAACTGCTCTTCTTCCGTCCCCCCAAAGCCGCCAAAAGCCAGTCTAATGACGTCTCATCGTCAAGCTGGTCTCCCTGCCAGCTATCAAGATCGATGCAGACCGTTACCTGGTCCATGGAGGCCATGGCGACCAGATCCCTGGAATCTTCACGCCCTAATTCCTTGATCAACAAAAAAAGATCCTGTGGTGGTAAAATCTGGAGCAACTGCTGACCATCTGCGGCATCAAGCAACAGGCTATACTTGTCCTTCCCTTGAGCACTGTGGATCATAGCCAGACGTTCTTCCACGGGTAGAGCATTCAGCTCCTTAACGCGGGCGGCCTTGCTTAGACGAAGCAAGGACCGGGACCGATTTTGTTTGGTTTCGGCTGGCTCAGGATGGTTCATATGACGTTAACTCCTACAATAGTTTGGATTTGAAAACTGATAATGATAATTCAGCACACCACCAGGGTCAAGACAGAACAAACGATATCTCCTTTTTTTGTGCGCCTTTTGTGAAAATTTTCTTTAAAATGTCTATGAGCAATGCTATTATTTGAACTGATATTCTGCGCCCTGCACCAATGGCTTGACGATAGAAATTACGGCCCAAGGAGACACCCCAATGAACAACTTAAAGAGCCTGCTGGCCAGAATTGCGGTTGCAATCGTTGCCTGCGGTCTACTGGCCGCACCGGTGCCGGCAGCCAACCGCTCCAACAGTTTTAATATTTCGCCCATGCTCGGCGGCTATATCTTTGAAGGCGATCAGGACCTGGACGATGCACTAGCCTACAGCCTTGGCCTGGGATACAACCTGACCGATACCTGGAGCACAGAGTTCGTGCTCAATTATTTCGACGCCAACGCCAACAGCAGCGGCTCCGACGTCGACGGCTTGGTCTATCGCCTTGATACCCTCTACCACTTCATGCCCGACAGCGCCCTGGTTCCCTATATCGCCGGTGGCCTGGGCGGTATATCCCTAGACCCCAAAAACGAGGGTACGGACACCAGTTTTCTCATCGATTACGGGGTTGGCCTCAAATACTTTTTCACCGAGGACCTGGCGCTACGAGGCGACGTCCGCCACATTCTAGCCTTCGGCGATCCCGAACACAACTTTACCTACACCGCCGGGCTGACTTACTTGATGGGCGGCAAAACCACAGAAGCGCCCAAGCCTGTTCCTTCCATCGACAGCGATGGAGATGGAGTACCCGAGATACGTGATGCCTGCGCCAACACGCCGGTCGGAATAGCGGTCGACAGAGCCGGCTGCCCGCTGGATAATGACGGAGACGGCGTCTACAACGAACTGGACCAGTGTCCCGACACCCCCGCCGGCGTGGCCGTGACTGAAACCGGCTGCCCGCTGGATAGCGACGGTGACGGCATTGCCGATTATCTTGATGACTGCCCGGAAACCCCGACCGGGACAACGGTGAACGACAAGGGGTGCCCCCAAGACAGCGATGGTGACGGCGTCTACGACGACATGGACGAGTGCCCTGAAACCCCGGCCGGCTTAACGGTGGACGAAAAAGGCTGTCCCATTTCCATCACTTTGTCTATTGAGTTCGATGTCGACAAGTCCGATATCAAACCCAGGTACCATGACGAACTGGCCAAGGGCGCGGCCTTTATTCGCAAATATTCCAACCAAAAGATCCTGGTTGCCGGCCATACCGATTCGACGGGCAATGAGCCGTACAATGAAGCCCTGTCCCTACGTCGGGCTGAAAGCGTACGCGCCTATCTAGTAGAGAACTTCGACCTGGATGCGGACAAACTCTTTGCTCGCGGCTTCGGTGAGAAAGCCCCCATTGCCAGCAACGACACCGCCGAAGGACGGCAGCGAAACCGCCGGGTTGAGCTGTCCTGCTGCGCGATTACCCCTGAATAATTCAAACTTCCAGCACTTGATGTAACAAAGGCCGGCCACCTGTCCGGCCTTTTCTTTTTAGACAAAGACCGCCTCATGCCCGTCCACTCCCCGCAATGACCGTGGAGAAAACAAAACCGTCTGTTGCCACCTACCTCGAGTCGACATTTTTCACCGGGTTTTCACAGCGCGCATTGCGCCCTGCGGCAAATTGAATAGCGGTTAAAAGCATCTTACCGCCAAGGACGCCGAGAGCGCAGAGGAAAGACACATATCAGAGAAAGAAGTGGGGCTACTGACAATATCTCCCTCCCTCAACGTCAAGGACGGCATAGCCCAGCTAGCCAACAACTATTGATTTTTCTCTGCGCTCCTTGCGCTCTTGGCGGTGAATCATTTCGAGAAGCCAGAGGGTCCAACCGTCCCTGCGCCCCATACCTGCTGTGAAATATTTCTCAAATATGGAACAAAAAAAGGGCCTGCCGAAGCAGACCCTTTGGATGTTTCTATGTTTAAATCTTAGAAACGGTACTTCAGACCAACATTGTAGCTCCAAACTTCGACGTCGAGATCGACGTTTCTGGCTATAGCAGTGTCGAGCTCGGTTTCGTTGTTGAGGTACATGATATCGACATTGGCATAAACGTTCTCGGTGATCTTGATGTCGGCACCGATCTTGGCGTTCCAACCAAAGCTGTTATCGATCTGCAGTTCGGCGTCGGCGTTACCCAATGCATTCACAGTCATGCCTTCACCCCAGAAGAACATCCAGTTAATGCCAGCACCAACATAAGGGCTGATTCTTGATTCCGGCATGAAGTGGTACTTGGCGTACAAAGAAGGGGGCAGCACCCAGGTGTCACCGTTAGCAACAGCGCTACCAAGATCGATATCGACATGGGCGATAGCAGCCACCAGCTCGGCGCTGACGTTGGGGGTGAAGAAGTATTCCACCACCAGACCGCCGGTCATGGTGTCTTCGGCACTAATTTTGCCATAAGCATCAAGATCATCGGCACCGAGATCCACGTCAAGGTACATGATCTGAGTGCTCAGACTCCAGCGCTTGAAATCTTCAGCCGCCATGGCGGTAGACACCATGGAGAAAGCGAATACTACGGCGCACAGGGCGCCAACCAATACTGCAAATTTGCTCCGGTTCACATTTACCTCCCAAAACTTCCATCAACTTGTTGAACAAAATGAAGCGACCCCCTGCCGCTTCACACAACAGATTTCAAATGAATTTCTAACATGACACTAACCGTGTTCTGTCAGAATAACCCATAGGCTAATACCAGTTTTATAGTTGAACTGTCAACCTTTTATCGCACTTGCCTGCCGTGCCCTCGACATTCAAAAAGAGCCAACCAAAGGCCCACGAAAAGCCCCATTATTTCATAAGCTACTAGTTTTATTCGGCCTTCTTAAATACGTCCAGATTGAACTCTGCCCAAACCGGGCAGTGATCCGACGGACGCTCCATGGCACGAATATCATAGTCGATTCCGACATTACTGCAACATTCGGCCAAGGGCTGACTGGCCAATAAGAGATCGATGCGCAAACCCCGTTTAGGCTCCCGGTCGAAACCCCGGCTACGATAGTCGAACCAGCTGAAGCGGTTATCCGCCAAAGGCTTTTTAGCACGGAAGGTATCGACCAGACCCCACTCCTGAAGGTTCTGCAGCCACTGGCGCTCTTCCGGCAGAAAACTGCATTTACCGGTTCGCAGCCAGCGCTTGGCGTTGTCGGCGCCGATGCCGACATCGAGATCGTCCGGTGCCACGTTGAGATCCCCCGTCACCACCAGCCGGTCGGACGGATCAAAGCGATGCTGCAAAAAATGGTGCAATTTTGTATAAAAACGCTCTTTGGCAGAAAACTTGGTCGGATGGCTGCGGCTTTCACCCTGGGGGAAATATCCGTTAAGGACCCACAGCTTGCCACCATCATCCAAAGCAAAGGAAGCCGCCAACAATCGACGCTGATCGTCCTCAGTGTCATCGGGAAATCCCTTCTGCACCTCAAGAGGTTCACAGCGAGACATCAGGGCCACACCGTAGTGGCTTTTCTGGCCGTGATACTGAACCTGGTAGCCGAGTTCCTGTACGGCAGCCAGGGGAAAATCTGCATCTTGCGCTTTGGTTTCCTGCAATCCGATAATATCAGGCCGCTGCCGCTCGACCAGCTCTTGCAGCTGGTGCAGTCGGGCACGAATCCCGTTGACATTGAAGGATACGATTTTCACTACAAGACTCCTCTGATCGCTATCATTAGTGGCAGGCCGCAGATTGACGCCGCCAGGACGGAAAAAAGCCGCTTCCGGATAAAATCCAGCCATGTTCTGTAATCAATGGGAACGAATCAGGTCAAGAAATTCGGTGCCGTAGCGCTCCAACTTGCGCCGCCCTACCCCGTTTATTTCCAGCAGGGCCGAGTCATGAGTAGGACGAACACTGGCCATCTCTGCCAGGGTGGCATCGCTGAAGACCACGAAGGGCGGCACATGGTCGCGCTCCGCTAAGCTCTTGCGCAAGGTCCGCAAGGCCTCGAACAGCTTCGGATCGGGCTGATACTCCTCCGCCCTCTTGCTGGACGGCTTTTTCGTCCCGCCAACCCGTACCCGCGGTCGGGCCAGATTCAACACTTCTTCGCCGCGCAACAAAGGGCGGGCGGTGGCTGTCAGCTTGAGGATCGAATAGTTGCCTACATCCTGTTCCAGATAACCGAGATGAATCAGCTGACGCAACAGGCTGCCCCAGGCCTCCTGGCTATGGTCGCGACCGATTCCGTAAGTCGATAGCTTATCGTGCCCCAGTTGCCCGACGCGCTGATTCTTTGCACCTCGCAACACGTCGATGACATGGCCGGCCCCGAAACGCTGACCGACCCGGAAGACGCAGGACAGAGCTTTTTGGGCATCTTCGGTAGCATCATAGAGTTCAGGGGGATCAAGGCAAATATCGCAATTGCCGCAATCGGCCTCCAATTGCTCGCCGAAATATCCAAGCAGCACACGCCGGCGACAGAGCTGCGCCTCGGCAAAAGCCACCATGGAATTAAGCTTATGCAGGTCGATGCGCTTCTGGCGCTCATTGCGGCCCTGTTCGATCAGTCCTCGACTGATGGCGATGTCGCCGTAGCCGAATAACAGCAGCGCCTCGGCCGGCAGCCCGTCGCGCCCGGCTCGGCCGGTCTCCTGGTAGTAACTTTCAATGTTTTTGGGCAGATCGTAATGGACCACGAAACGGACGTTGGACTTGTCGATCCCCATACCGAAAGCGACAGTCGCCACCACCACCTGCAGATCGTCCTGCAGAAACTCCTCCTGCACCCGCCGCCGCTCTTCATCACCAAGGCCGGCATGATAAGCCGCGGCGGATAATCCTGCCTGCTGAAGCTTTTTCGTTACCTCTTCGACCCGCTTGCGGCTTAGCGCATAGACAATACCGGACTGATTCTTCTGCCGACCGAGAAAGTCCATTAATTGGCGAGCCGGCTTACTCTTTTCCACCACCGAATAGCGAATATTAGGCCGGTCAAAGCCGGCGATAAAACTGGCGGCATTGTTCAAACCAAGGCGTTGCAGAATCTCTTCCCGGGTCTGGGCATCCGCCGTAGCCGTTAATGCGATCAACGGCACTTCGGGAAAAAGCATGCGCAAATTACCCAGCTGGACGTACTCCGGGCGGAAATCATGGCCCCATTGAGAGACGCAATGGGCCTCATCGATAGCGAATAGGGCCACTGGCACCTGCCGCAAGCGCTCCAGGAAGCCTTCACTCATCAATCGCTCTGGAGCGACATAGAGCAAGTCGAACTGACCGTCGTGGAGCTGTGCCAGAACCTGACGGGCCTCGGCGCTACGAAGCGATGAATTATAAAATGCCGCGCGGACGCCGTTGACCCGCAGGGCGTCGACCTGATCTTTCATCAGGCTGATCAAGGGAGAAACGACGATGGCGGTTCCAGGGCGATGCAATGCAGGCAACTGGTAACAGATCGACTTGCCACCACCTGTGGGCATCAACACAAAGGCACTCTGCCCGGCGATCAAGCCATCGACAATCTGCTGTTGAAAGGGGCGGAAGGATCGGTATCCGAAGACGCTATGCAGGGTATCCAGAGGATCCCGTTTCAATACTGACATTCACGACTCGCTAAAGGAAAGAAACCCGCTATCGCGGCCGTCGTTCAACGACCAACAGGGTCGGCGCAACTTGGCGGTTGGGCACGGAAAAATGCAATACATCCCAATATTCAGGCGGCAATCCGGCAAAGAGCTGCTGGACCTTTTCCGCTTCCGTGGCGCGCCCCGAAGGATCGACATAACAAATCACTGCCAGACGGCCACCGGGAAGGAGCAATTCAAGAGCTGCCCGCAATGCCGAAAGAGTCGAAGGGGACGCAGTGGCAAAAGCGGTGTCACTATCGGGCAAGCAACCGAGAGTAGCGATTATGGCAGGAACCGGTTCGCTCAGGTAACTGGTCAAACGGCTATGGCAATCGTGCACCAGATAAATGCCTGACTCCGCGTATGGTTCACCGGCCTTCAGGCTGCCGGACCGAATCTTTGCCCCCTGCTGCTCCAACAGGCTGGCCGTCGCCTGCAAAGCCTCTTCTTGAACATCGAAAGCCAGCACCCTGCCATGCTCGCCCACCAGTCGAAATAAAAAATCAGTATCCCGGCCGTTTCCGGCAGTAAGATCCACCGCCAGACCACCGGGCTGCAGAACCTCGGTCAGCAGGGCATGGGCCCAAGGTGCCATACGTAACAAACCAGCAGGAAGAGTCATGAACTAGCCCCTGAATAAAGAACACCCCGCCGCCGCAAGACATATCATCTTTGCGATAGCGGATCACGTGAGTATCTCCGGCATGAATCACGCCAGATCAGGCCACATTGAAGCCCCAACAAAACAATGGGGGCCGAATGGTCCTTCATTATCATATGCCCCTTGCAGATAGTCAACGCGCATCTGGTCGCACTTTGAAGCGGAAGCCGACCCTGCCACGTCAACACCTTCAACAGACTTCAAGCAAAGACCGAAGCACCATCAAAATGAATGTCGCAAGAGGAGTTAAAGGCAAGCAGATCTTTTTGCTTGCAACATTAAATATGATTTGCTATATGTATTAGCACTCTAAGCATCAGAGTGCTAACAAAACTCAAACAAAGTTCAATTCCAGGGAGGCCTTTTCAATGAGCACCCTCTACCTGCCCGTCGTTACCGACACCCTTGACCTATATATTGCCCAGATCAAAAAATTCGACCTGCTTAGCCGCGAAGAAGAATATCGCCTGGCTACGTCCTACAAAAACCATGGCAACCGGCAGTCCGCCCACCGTCTGATCTGTGCAAATCTTCGTTTCGTAGTCAAAATCGCACATGAATATCGAGGCTATGGGCTAAAAACTCTTGACCTTATTCAAGAGGGCAACATCGGCATGATGATGGCGTTGAGGAAATTCGATCCTGAGCGGGGACTTAAATTCATCACCTATGCCGTGTGGTGGATTCGGGCCTACATCAATAATTTCATCATGAAAAACTGGTCTCTGGTGAAAATCGGAACGACTCAGGCTCAGAAGAAACTCTTTTTCAAACTCAACCAGACCCGGCGCGCTCTGCGGCGTTTGACCGGCCGCGAAGAACCTCAGGATATTGCCAGTGAATTGGCGGTGCGCGACAACGAAGTCGAGGAAATGGCTCTGCGCATGGCCGCCCGGGACGCATCCCTCGACCTGAAACTAACAGAGGGCAGCGATTATACCTTGTTGGACTCTCTTGCTGATGAGCGCGAAAACCAGGAAACACTGCTCTTGGAACAGGAAGAAACTCAAGTTCTTTCCAACCAGGTGGAAGATGCACTGGCGGTACTCAAGGAACGAGAGCGTCACATCATTCAGCAACGCATCCTCTGCGATACTCCCCAGACCCTGCAAGAGCTCGCCGACCATTACAGTGTCAGTCGCGAGCGCATTCGTCAGATCGAAAAAGCCGCGCTAGAAAAACTCAAAGGGAAACTCGCCCTCACTCACAGTTGATCCCGCTTGTTGCCTTTCAGACAACGCCTGTTTGTTTGACAAACAACAGCAAATCCCTTAACCTCTACCGCAGCTTTTATCAATCATCCAATGTTGAGGTTCTAGATATATGAAACCGGCTTTTTTGTGTGTCTTACTGTCTTGTTTTTTTCTTGCGGCCTGCCTAGGCGGCGCCCCCCCCCAACCTAAAAGCGCTGAAGATTATTACCTCCAGGGCAAAACCCAATTCGATGACGGCAACTACATGGAAGCTGTCACCTCGCTGGAAAAAGCCCGAGAAATTTATGAATCGGCCGAGATTAACACCAAAGCCGAACTACTGCTGGCTGACACCCATTTTGCGGCAGAGGACTATCCCGAAGCTGCCAGCGCCTACGAAACTTTTCTCAAGCAGCATCCGGGACACCCTGAAACAGCCCGGGTATTGAGTCGCCTGGGCATGTCTTATTTCAATCAGGTTCTGGCCATTGACCGCGATCAGACGGCAACCCGTAACAGCATTGTCACCTTTGAAAGCCTGCAACGTCTCTACCCTGACGACTGGCGAGCCAAAGAAGCTCCGGAGATTATTCGCTATTGCCGTGACCATCTGGCCCAACACGAACTCTACGTCGGTCGCTTTTACCTTAAAACCGGTGAGCACCGTTCGGCCATCAACCGCCTGATCGCCATTTACGAAGACTTCCCGGATTTTTCGGGACTGGACCAGGTCGCTTTCTATCTTGGTCAAGCTTATCTGGACAACGGCCACCCTGCCCTGGCAGTAAAAACCCTGGAAAAAATGCTGCAGGATTATCCGGGCAGCGAATACTACGCCCAGGCAGAAAAACTGCTTCGGGAAGAACTCTGACTTCGCTTCACTAAGAAAACCGGGCTTATTTTCAGCCGGGTTTTCTCTTGACGTCCGTATACGGCACTTTTATAGTTCAGCATCACCGTAAACAACCCGCCGTATATTCCGGGCAGTTCTCCGGCATCAGACCCCATCGGGTCATTAACTCTCCCGTCGAAAGCCCTGGATATTCGCTCTGCCATTGCCCATAGTTGCGCAACCTGCGTAAAACTACTGGCTCGAAAACCTATGGCGACAGGGAAGCAGTCCGCATTATCAGATCAAGGAGTAGAATCATGTCCACCCTAGAAAGCCGAATCGGCTGCCCTATCCTGCGCAACCGGGTCAAAACTGTTGAAGAGGTCCTTCCGCTGTTCAAGGACGGCATGAACCTGGGATGGTCAGGCTTCACCCCCGTGGGTTACCCCAAGGCCATACCCAAGGCGCTAGCCAACCATGTCGAAGCCAACAACCTGCAAGGAAAGCTGCGCTTCAACCTGCTGGTCGGCGCTTCCGTCGGCACCGAAACGGAAGACCGCTGGGCATCCCTCGACATGATCTCCAGGCGCTGGCCCTACCAGAGCGGCAAGAACATTCAGAAAGGCATCAACAGCGGCCGCATTCTGATGAACGACAAACACCTCTCCATGTTCGCCCAAGACCTGCTTTACGGCTTTTACACCAAAGACCTGGGGGGCAAGCTCGATATCGGCATCATCGAGGCCTCGGCCATCACCCCCGAAGGCAACATCATTCTGGCCGGCTCCGTCGGCATCGCCAGCGAGATCATTCAGACTGCGGAACGACTGATCATCGAACTCAACACCGCCATCCCCTCCCACGAGGGGCTGCACGACATCATCATTCCGGATCTGCCGCCCAACCGGCAGCCGTTTCTCATCAGCAAGGTTTGCGACCGCATAGGCCAACCCTGGGTGCCCTGCGATCCGAACAAAGTCGTGGCCATCGTCGAATCCCGCGAACCGGACAACGGCCGACCGCTGGGCAACACCGATCACGTCTCGGAGCGTATCGCCGGACACATACTCGACTTCTTCGAATCCGAAGTACGCGCCGGGCGCCTGCCGTCCAACCTGCTGCCCTTGCAATCGGGGGTTGGCAACATCGCCAATGCCGTGGTCGGCGGCCTGGTTAACGGCCCCTTTTCCGACCTGACCGTCTACACCGAGGTACTGCAGGACACCATGCTCGACTTCTTCGACTCGGGCAAATTGAACTTTGCTTCCGCCACCTCCCTGTCCCTTAGCGAGGGCGGATTCCAGAGGCTCTACGACAAGTGGGACGAGTACACCAGCAAAATCGTACTGCGCCCCCAACAACTGGCGAACAATCCGGAAATCATCCGCCGTCTCGGCGTCATCGCCATGAACACCCCGGTGGAATTCGACATCTACGCCCACGCCAATTCGACTCTGGTCGGCGGCAGCCGCATGATCAATGGCATCGGCGGCTCCGGAGATTTCCTGCGCAACGCCTTTTTGTCGATCATGCACACCCCCTCGGTGCGCCCCAGCAAAACCGACCCGACCGGTATCAGCTGCGTGGTGCCCATGGTGCCCCACGTCGACCACACCGAGCACGACCTCGACGTGGTCGTCACCGAACAGGGCCTCGCCGACCTGCGCGGCCTCGCTCCCCGCGAACGGGCCGAGACCATCATCTATCGCTGCGCTCACCCCGATTACCGGCCGATCCTGCAGGAGTACCTGGACCGGGCCAGCAGCATCTGCCTGGCCAAAGGCTGCGGCCACGAACCGCACATGCTCGACAAAGTATTCCGCATGCAGCAACACCTGGCCGAGCACGGCACCATGAAGGTCAAAAACTGGGATTGACCCCAGCATACATAACAGTAGCAAAAGAAGAGCCCATCCGAAAACGGATGGGCTCTTCTTTTGTTTGCCGATAAAATTAAGGCCTGTCGCCACGAAAAACCAACACCCTCCTAAAAAAACCGATCGAACAGCCCCCGGCGCTCCTCACGAACATTGCGCAACGATGTCTTGTCATCGTGATCCAGGTGATTACCCTTGGCGATGCCGATGCGTTGAGACAAGTAGATACCCGAATGGCCGCTGAACAGATAGGCGAGAAAACAGCCCGTGGCAAAATAGATCAGATACTGGGAACCAAAGAGCTCCACTCCCATAATGGTGCAGGCCAATGGCGTGTTGGTGGCACCGGCAAAGACCGCAATGAAACCGACCCCGGCCAGCAGATCGACCGGCACGCCGAGTACCCCTGCCAACGCCGCGCCCAGAGTCGCACCGACGAAAAACAGCGGCGTCACCTCGCCGCCCTTGAAACCGGCACTGAGAGTGATGGCCGTCAGCAGCAGTTTCCAGAACCAGCTCCAGGACGTCACACCGCCGGTGAAGGCGTTGACGATCGACACCCCTTCGCCCGTGGCGGTAGTAACACCGATTCCCAGGTAGTCCCGAGTGCCGAGCAGCCAACTGATCCCCAGCACCAGGGCGGCACCGATAATCGGCCGTACCCAGTAGGCGGGAACAAAGCGTTTGAACAGTTTCTGAAAGGAGTGGGTCAATTCAGCAAACAGGAATCCTGCCAGGCCGAAGGCCACCGATGCGATAGCGATCTTTGCCGCCAAAAGCGGGTCGATGCGGAACTCCGGCAGCGAAATCTGCATGGCCGCGCCGCTGATGTGATAAGGGGTATGGCCAATCCCCAGGCGGTACAGAAAAAGTCGCCCATAACACTCGCCATCAGGCAGGGGATCAAGGCGTTATAGCGCATGCTGCCCAGAGCCAATACCTCCAGGGCGAAGACGGCCCCGGTCAGAGGAGTACCGAATACCGCGCCGAATCCCGCTGCAACCCCCGCCGTCAGCAGAATACGCGTATCGCCCTCATCGAGCTTCAACGGCCCAGTAAAGACCTGGGCGATGCTACCGCCCATCTGCACCGCAGTCCCCTCCCGACCAGCCGAACCACCGAACAGGTGAGTCACTACCGTGCCCAGCAACACCAGCGGCGCCATGCGTAAGGGAACGCCGCCCCCCGGCTCATGGATCTGCTCCATGACCAGATTGTTGCCCCCTTCGGCATTCTTGCCGTAACGCGAATAGCTGACGACAATGACGACCCCGGCCAGGGGAAGAAGAAAGACCAACCAGGGATGTTCCCAGCGCAGCACCGTCGCCTCGTGCAGCATCCATAAAAAAAGAGCCACAGCCGACCCGACCAGGGCGGACATGGGCAAAACCAGCAAAAACCAGCGCAGGACATACTTGCCCAGCGAAAGATGCTCCTTGAAATCCCAACGTATCGGCATGATATTTTAATACTCCGATCTGATCAGCTAACGAACGTTCCAACTCCCCATCTTGGCAAGAACCCTATCAGTCCCCCCCGAAACACCTGACTCTGCTTAGATGCGAGAATAAACTGTCTCATGAAAGATTTTCATAACCTACCTCACGGTCAGGAATATTGGCAAGACCAAACAGCGAACCTAAGAAACCTGGCTGGATCTTCCAATATGTCAGGGGGGCAGAGACAATCCTGAAATCGGGATACTTTTAGATTCATTGATAAATAAAAAAAGTTTAAGACAATTGTCGTTCAACAGGGCATCAGCCACCTTAATAAATTTATCGGTACCTACAAATGTCGATTTTTGATACATTCGGCACCTGTAAAGCGCTATCTGGATGCCTGACACCTCAAACCATTAGGATAGGGAGGCCAATCGTGACTCGGATTTTGGTATCATTGGGAATAGTTCTAATATTGAGTATTAGTGGTTGTGCAACCACAGCCGGGAACAGCAAGGCGGAAAAACGCCAAGCAATCCTCAACATGAAAAATGATGTTCTTACCGATCTCTACAAAGTAAAGCCGGATGTAAGATCCCAAATTTCCAAAGCTCCGGGATATGCTGTCTTCAGCAACGCAAATGTTTACATTATTTTTGCCAGTGTTGGTGGCGGCCACGGTGTGGTGATAAATAACAGGACAGGGAAGCAAACTTTCATGAAAATGGGGGAAGTTGGCATCGGCTTGGGACTAGGCGTTAAAGATTTTCGCGCCGTTTTTGTCTTTCACGACACGGAAACTATGAACCGCTTTACAGAAAAAGGTTGGGCTTTTGGCGGTCAAGCCGATGCTGCCGCCAAAGCCAGTGACAAAGGAGCTGCTGTCGGCGGTGAAGCAGTCATCGACAATATAACCATATACCAGCTAACAGAGTCCGGATTGGCCCTCCAGGCAACAGTCACGGGTACGAAATATTGGAAGGATGATTCTCTGAATTAGAGTCCTCATCATCAACTGTGAGGGCCAGATTGGCTTGGGTTGGCCTTTCCTGCCAAGCACCCCATATCTGGCAAAACAAGCCCACCAAGATCGTTTGGTGGGCTTGTCTCATATCGCAAGAACGGCGCCCCCCTGTGTCAGGCTTTATCGAGATGTTAGACTCACGTTTTCTGGAGAACTTCGAATTTTGATATCTCAACATATCGGGCATTCGGTCTCTCTTTTGGGGACGAATTTCAACACTCCATCATCCTCCGTTACCACAATGCGAGATCTGCAGTAATCACCTATCCCCCACACTCCTTTCAAATGGTTGGACTGAGGCATTTCGAAAATTCGCCCCCATTGGAAAATTCGCCTCAAAATTCCTTGACCTGTCTAAAGGTTCATAGGTTAGCTTAGGAGAGAAACTTCCGTTATCTCCGCTTTAATTCAAGTCAGGAGCCTTATGTACAGAGTTGCAGATCTATGCGAAAGGGTCGGTATTGCCCGTTCAACACTCCTTTATTACGAAAGGATTGGGCTGATCCAACCGACTCGCGACTCGACCAATGGCTATCGCCAATATTCCGAACAGGACTTCAACCAGTTGATCTTGATTCGTCAGCTTCAGAAAGCCGGCCTGACCCTTCAGGAATGCAAAAGCTTTTTAGCAGGGCAAGTCGATGCGAGTCTCCTTGAACAGAGGCTTTTCAGCCTTGAACAGGAGCTAAAGGAGATGGAGACGGCTCGGGATGTCCTTGCTGCCCTTTACAGCAAAGTCACCGGCCGGTCAATCGAAAGTGAAACCTTTAGCAAGCGGCTTTATGAATGGCACAATCAGTTTGACAAGCAATCTTCAGCCGCACATATCCAATGGCTGCAACAGCTTGGTTTCAGTGAAAAAGAAGCCCTCCATATCCGTTGTGTCTCCCGTGACATTGTCGCGAACAAGGAATATATGGAACACTTTTTTGCCGTTTATGAACAGATGGATCGGCCTGGACCGGGCAGCACCGAATCAACCCTAAGAGCGTTCAAGTCGATTCCTCAGCCGGCTGAAATTAAAACGATTCTGGATATTGGCTGTGGAAATGGCTCTGCCAGCCTGGCTCTGGCGGATGCTTGCGAAGCACAAATAACCTCCGTCGACAACCATGATCCGTTTTTGAAAAGCCTGAAGCAAAAATCCGAAAATCTAGGTGTTTCGGGGCGGATTACAACGGTTCACGCCAGCATGTTCGAGCTGCCCTTCCCCGATCATAGCTTCGATCTGCTCTGGGCTGAAGGAAGTGCCTACATCATGGGGGTTGAGAAAGCTCTTCGCGACTGGAAGAGACTTCTCCGGAAGGGAGGGTCTCTTTTCTTCAGCGATGCTGTACTGCTCACAGACCAACTGTCACCAGAGTGCGCTCAGTTCTGGGAATCAGGCTACCCCGCTATGACAACCCCAGATAATCGTTGGAAACTTGCTGAAGAGCTTGGATATCAGGTCCTTGATTCTTTTCTTCTGCCTCGTGAAGACTGGACAAATTTCTACAGCGATATGCAGCAACAGTGTGAAGCCGCGATCAAAAAGTATGGCCCAAGCAAGGCCTTTGAAGATATGCAGAAAGAGATTCGGATCGGCCAACTCTATGGCGATGAATTTTCCTACGTTTGCTTGTTGCTACAAAAACCATAAAACTCAATAAATACCGACCAGGAAATAGCGATGGAAAAACAAGACTATCCAAAAGCGTCCAAATACACGGATCTCGATACCATTTACGCTCAGTGCAGCGGCCCTGGCGGCCTCAAGGTGGCAGAATTTATCGCCGAGAAGATGGGACTGAGCAAGAGCAAGCGCCTTCTTGACGTTGGCTGTAATCGGGGTTACCAGAGTTGTTTTCTGGCAAAAGAATATGGCCTTTCGGTCACAGGAATCGACCCCTGGGACGACCGCATGGATGGCAGACCGATGATCGACCATGCCCGGGAGAATGCCGAAATTTGGGGCGTTGCCAATGCTTTTTTGGCGCTTAAAACAGGCGTTCCAGAGACCGGCTTTGCTACGTCTTCCTTTGACTTCGTCTATTCGACCACCGCGCTGGAAATGTTACGCGTTATGAATGGCGAGGAGGGTTATATTGCCTGTCTTAAAGAAATTAGCCGGGTTCTTAAGCCAGGCGGCACCTTCGGCCTGGGGGAACCGATGCATCTCGATGTCGATATCCCCGCGGACCTCGAACCATACGTGTCGCAAAGCGAATATCCGTGGAAAGAATGTTTTTCCGATTTGTCCACCACGGTCGAGTCAGTTAAGAAGGCTGGTTTTGAAGTGATTGAGTCTGCATATGCTCCAGATTCCAGAGATTGGTGGCTCGAATATGCCAAGCACGACCCTTTCTGCAAAGCAAAACCTGATGAAGACCCTAAGACACTCGAAATTGACAGAGGTCGTTGGGTCAGCTTCGGATACGTGATTGCAAGAAACCCGCTCTGATGAACATCCACAACAGCTAGTTGTTCAAACGGCATATGAACTTGTTGAAATGGCCTGTCTCACGACTCACGATTTACAGAAAACCAAACGGCCCAACCTTATATTGATAGGTTGGGCCATCTTATATTTTTTCTCAGATTGATTATCGGATTATCAAGGGTTTATCAGACGGAAAAAGGGCCCACACAATGGTGTTCCGAAGTGATTTCAACACTATTTCTTCCGGCCCCGAGGATGGGCCTTATCGTAGACCTCCATCAAACGATCTAGACTGACCTGAGTATATTTCTGGGTCGTGGAAAGGGAGGCGTGACCGAGCAGTTCCTGTATGGCACGCAGGTCGGCGCCGCCATCGAGGAGATGGGTGGCGAAAGAATGGCGCAGGCTATGGGGAGTGGCGTCCTTGACCAGACCGGCTTGAAGCAACAACTTCTTGAAATTGCGTTCGATACTGCGGGCGCTCAAGCGGCCACCGCGATAATTGAGAAACAGAGCCTCTTCGTCTTGCCCCGTGCTTCGCACATCGAGATAACGCACCAGGGCAACGCGGGCTTTCTGACCAAGGGGCACCAACCGTTCCTTCCCGCCTTTGCCGAGAACCCGAACCAGTCCCTGCTCCAGATCGATACTACCGATATCCAGGGCCGTCAACTCACCGACCCGTAAGCCACAGGAATAAAAAACCTCAAGAATGGCCCGGTCCCGACACACCAGAACTTCGGAGCCTCCCTGCCGTTCAATAAACGCGAAGACCTCATCGACGGTCAGAGTCTTGGGCAGATACTTTTTCTGTCTCGGGGTCGAGATCAGTTCACCGGGATTGGTGGTCAACACCCCCTGACGCACCAAATAGGCAAAAAAACTTCTCAGAGCGGAAAGCTTGCGGGCGATGGTAGAACGACTGTTTTTGCGATGCAAATAGGCCAGATAACGGCGCAAAAGCAGGGTGTCGACATCCGTCACCCTTATTGCGGCAGAGGGCGATGAATCCTGTTCTAAAAATACCCGAAACTCTTCAAGGTCCTGGCTATAGGCCCGCCGGGTATGGGCGGAAAGATTCCGCTCAACGGCGAGATGTTGCTCAAAATCGGCCATCAATTGCTGCATATGCACCTCACAAAGACCTATGACAAAACCTCTTAAAAATCTCCATCATAGCCTCCGCCAAAGCCGTTGACGCCTCTCGATGTGCGTGTAATAATACTTTCTTTGAGGAGGGACATTGGCCACTTTTTTTAGTCTGTTAGCTCTGTTTATTGGTCTTGTGGCAGGGGTGGTGAGCCTGACCTTTGCCATGGCCTGGTACGAATACGCCAACCGCGATCCGCAGCTGCTGAACAATCGTCTGGCGCTACGCCGCCTGTTGTTTAGCATGGCCCTGATTGCCGTCGAAACCACCTGCCTGACCCTGACCATCCTACTGCAGCCTCTCGGCTGGCTCAACCGTAAAGAGAAGGTCTCTACGGGCGAGCAACAACCGATTATTTTCCTGCACGGCCTGTTTCAGTCACCCGCCTGCTGGCTATGGCTCAAGTTTTGTCTTCACCGCCAGGGATTTTCCAACCTGCATACTATCGCTTTGCCTCCCTGGAAAGATGTGGAGATTCTGACCGAACGGCTGGCCAATCGGGTGGATGAACTGCGCCAGACCAACGGTCGGAAGAAAGTCCACTTGATCGGGCATTCCATGGGCGGCATCATTGCCCGCAACTACCTGCAAATTCGCGGCGGCGCCCAAAAAGTCGATCGGTGCCTGCTCATCGCCACTCCCAACGGCGGTTCAAAGCTGGCCCCCTTCGCTCTCTCTTCACTGGGTCGTTTGCTCATGCCAGGCTCCCCTTTCCTGCAGCGGCTGGCCACAACGCCCTTACCGCCTGAAGCCCGCATCAGCACCATTTACAGCCGTCACGACAACATGGTGCTGCCCTATGAACATGCCCGCCTCGACGGCGCCCACAACATCGAACTATCCGGCAGCGGCCACACCAGCCTGTTGTTCCGGCGACGGGTTTTGCGCACTATCGTTGATCAACTGAAAGAGGAGCGCCTATGACCAGCATCGAAATTGTTTCCCGGCAAAGGGTGGAAATGATCGATATCACCCGCGAGATCTGCCGGGTCATTGCCGCCACAGGCATCGACTCGGGACTGGCCCTGCTGCAAGTCCCCCACACCACCGCCGCGGTGACCATCAACGAAAACGCCGACCCTGACGTCACCAGAGACATCACGATGGAACTCAACAAAGTGATTCCCTTTGAAGACCGTTATCAGCACGGGGAAGGCAATAGCGCCGCCCACATCAAAAGCTCTCTGGTCGGAGCCGGCGAACTGCTCATCGTTGAAAAAGGGAAGCCGGTACTCGGCACCTGGCAAGGAATCTACTTCTGCGAATTTGACGGCCCAAGACAGCGAAAAATGCACATCAAGGTCTTGGCCGGATGAAAACACAGGTAAGCCTCGGCCGATGTTCGAGCTATCGACGAGCCGAAGTAGAACAGGCTCTGGAACTCCTTCTGGCGCCGGCAGGGGGGATGGCCGCTTTCGTCAGCCCCGGACAACGGGTACTTCTCAAACCGAACATGCTGGCAGCCAAAGACCCGGACCTGGCGGTCACCACCCATCCGGAAATTGTGCGGGCCGTGATTCGCATGGTGCAGAAAGTCGGCGGCAAGGTGGCGGTTGGCGATTCTCCCGGTATCGGTAGCCCGCTGCAAGTGGCCAGGCGTTGCGGCATCCTGGCCATGATCGAAGAGACCGGTGCAAAATTCGCCCCTTTCAGCGAATCGGTTTCCGTTCGACCTCAGGGATCGACTTTTCATCAACTGGAGATTGCCCGCGACATCCTCGATGCCGATGTGATCATCAACCTGCCGAAACTTAAAACCCACCAGATGATGGGCCTGACCTGTGGGGTGAAAAACCTGTTTGGGGCCGTGGTCGGTATGCGCAAACCGAGGCTTCATTTGCAAGCGGGTTCCGACAAGGCTTTTTTCGCCCTGATGCTTCTGGAACTGGCCGAACACATCGCCCCGAGTCTGACCATCGCTGATGCCGTAACCGCCATGGAAGGGGACGGGCCCGGCAGCGGTGACCCCATCCACATGGGAGCTCTCTTGGCCAGCAGCAACCCGCTGGCCCTGGATACGGTGGCCTGCCAGCTGGCCGGAATGCGCCCACAGGAAGTCTGGACTCAGCGGGTAGCGGCAGCCAGTCATCGTCCGGGAAGCCAACTCAGCCAGATCGAACTGTGCGGCATCCCCCCGGAGGAATTGCGCTGCCGCAACTTTCGACCAGCAAAAACCACCGACGTCAACTTCGGCCTGCCAGGTTGGCTGCGAACCCCTCTCAAACAATCTCTCAGTGCCCGACCCCAGGTTGATCGCCAGAGTTGCGCACTCTGCGGTCTGTGCGTCAAACACTGTCCACCAGAGATCATGACCATCGAAAAGGGTCGGCTACGCATCGATTACCGTCGCTGCATCGGTTGCTTTTGCTGCCAGGAGCTATGCCCCCATGGCGCCCTGCAAACCCGCCAGGGCCTGCTGCTGCGCCTTGGACGCTTCCTGCAGCGCCGCTGAGTTCTCCTTCCCGAAAGGATTTGCCATGAGACGCATCATCAAGACGTTTCTGTTCGCCGGCATCGCCCTGCTGCTCACCGCCTGCGCCAGTATTCGACCGATACCGCCAGAAGTCAGCCTGCTCAGCCTGCAACTGGAGAACCTGACGCTCAGTCATGCCATCATGAGTGCTGACTTGAGCCTGTATAACCCCAATGACTTTCCTCTGAAAATCCAACGGGCCGTCTACGCTCTGAGCCTGGATGACATTAAGGTGGCACAAGGTCAAACAGCCCAAGAGGTCCATATCGCCGCTCATGACACAGGCAGCCTGACCTTACGCTTGTCGAGCAGCTATCTCAATTTGCTGCGCATCGGCCGCAACCGCCAGGAACAAACGGACATCCCTTTTGCCATTAATGGTCAAGTCACCCTAGGAGGATTTGGTGTACTGTCCCGAACCGTGAGTTTCGAGGAGGAGGGGATTATTCCTCTGGCGGCCTTTTCAACCCTTAACCCCCAGCACTGATCTTTGTTCAGCCCGACTCCGGCGATTCCACTGCCGGAACACATCGGTTGAGCACCAGCAAATATGACTGGGCCTGGGAATCCACCCTCAATACGTGTGGCAAGCAGATTATTTGAGTTGGAGCTTGTTCTGCAACTCGAGAACCTTCTTACGCAAAACGAGCACCTCGGCCTGCGATGCCATGCCTTTCATTGCGTAGCGCAACTCCAGGTATTCTCCATGCAACTCATCCAGTTGCCTGGAAAGGCGCTGGTTGAGGCTCTCCAAGTCGGCATTCCGGTCTTTAAGCTTGCGAATCTCATCGACATACTTGGCATAGCGCTCGGCTTGGATGATTTTATTCATGGCACCACCTCGGGCGAGAAAGTTCTCTCTTCTCGTTAATTCAGCTTTTTAAAATTTTACCTTAGAGATAAGGAACAGACAAACACAGGTCAGAAATCATCGGAGAGCAGGAAGGACTGGGACCAGAGGAGAGGGACGGGAAGGAAGTATCTAAAAAGATCAACCTTCCAGGATATGACGGGCCCGGTCCGAAGTGAGGCCTCGGACCAGGAGCCGTTTATGACGGGATTTTTCGCCAGACACCAGACTGACCTGACCCTTGGCCACCCCCAGTAGCTTGGCTAGAAATTCACGGCACAGCTTGTTTGCCGCTCCTTCTACGGGAGGCGAGGTAAGGCGTAATTTAAGTTCTTCACCCAGCAAACCGACCACTTCGTTTTTGCTGGCTCGCGGCTGCACATAGATGCTGATGACGACACCATCCTCACAGCCTTGCAGATAGGGACTCATCGGCCCTGCGAATCCTCATCGTTCTGCTCGGGCAACATTTCTCTAGCCGACGGCTCGACTTCAGAACTTATTTGTGCCACCGAAGCACCCTCTTCCGACGGCAAGGCCTCGATATCGAGCATTCGCAGATGACCTTCGACCAGACCACGTAGAGACGACTCGAAGGAAACCTTCTGTCGGCGAATCTCCTGAATCTCGTTCAGCAGCTCCGAACGTCGTTTCGTAGCGTCGTAGATAATCCTTTCCGCTTCCAGCTCTGCCTCGGCCATTGAAATCTCCGCCTCTTTATGAGCGTTGGCCTTGATCTCCTCGGTGATCTGCTGAGCGGTCAGCAGGGTCTCTTTAACCGCAGCTTCCCGCTGCCGCATCTCCTGCAGAGCCGCTTTGGTATGAGCCAGCTCCTCTTTCAGCTCTTGAACCTGACGATGGTAGTTCTCCAGTTCCTCGGCGATCTGCTCCAGATAGTGATCGACGCCACTCTTTTCATAACCGATGGGCCGGGTTTTGAACTGATGCTGTTGAATATCGATGGGAGTAATAGTCATGGTGGGCTCCTCAGCCGAGGCGCAACAGCAAACGCCGGATCAGGTTCTGAATAAAAAAGAGGGCAAACAGCAGGGCCATAGGGGAAAGATCGACACCGCTGAACTGCAGGGGCAAAACTCGCCGGATACGCTGCAAAACCGGATCGGTAGCATTGTAGAGAAAGCGCACAATCGGATTGTAGGGATCGGGCCCTACCCAGGAAATCACCGCCCGGGCAACGACGATGAAGATATAGATCTGCAAGAGCATCAGAACCATTTCACCGAATACGATCAAAAGATCATTGAGGATCGCCACAATGCTTTCTCCTTTCCCAACCAGATTGATACACTCTCGAAAACTTCCAGAATGGCTAAGCAAATATTTCGACCTGCAAGGCCAGATGTATTTTCAGGGGCGAAGGCATACACCTAAGCATGTCGAGGTCCTGAAAAAACGCCTTAACGCCGTAGGACGGAATTTTTGCGACGCCATCAAGTTTAGTTTGTCATATTCAACAATTAGCCTTCAACTTATACCGAATCGGGCAGCACAGTGTCAAACCTTTCCGTACATTTGGATGGGCGCTAAACTTTGACTTTCTTCTGAAAAATCGCTAAAGTGACTGCTTGATCTGCCGTTTGCATACGGCATCGAAACAACAACCGCAGCAGAGAGGCCTTCAATGAAGCGCACGACCAACTTAAATGTCCGCTCCATGACCCCGATCATCGCTCCTACCGACCTGAAGCAGGTTTTTCCCCTGTCGGAGCAGGCCGCAGAATTTGTGACCCAGTCGCGACAACAGGTCAAGGATATCATTCATAATCACGACAGCCGCTTGATGGTCGTCGTCGGCCCGTGTTCGATTCATGATCCTCAGGCCGCCATCGATTACGCCCGGCGCCTGGCAAAACTGAATCAGGAGCTATCCGACCAGCTGCTGCTGGTGATGCGCGTCTATTTTGAAAAGCCCCGTACCACCATCGGCTGGAAAGGGCTGATCAATGACCCTGATCTCAACGGCTCCCATCAGATATCCAAGGGCCTCGGTGTAGCCCGCAATCTGCTCTGCACAGTGACAAACCTTGGCTTGCCCATCGCCTGCGAAATGCTCGATCCGATCACCGTGCAATACCTGTCCGACATGGTCAGCTGGGGCGCGATCGGTGCTCGCACCACCGAATCCCAACCTCACCGGGAAATGGCCAGCGGACTGTCTTTTCCCATCGGATTCAAAAACGGCACGGATGGCAATCTGCTGATCGCCGTTCATGCCATTGATGCTGCGACTCACTCCCACAATTTCCTCGGCATCGACCGCGAAGGGCGCACCGCCATCGTCGAGACTTGCGGCAACCCCGACGGGCACATGGTCCTGCGCGGAGGTGGCGGCAAGCCCAACTACGATGCCGAAAGCATTGCCCATGCCGAAGCCCTGCTATCTAAGGCCGGCCTGCAACCATCCATAATGGTCGACTGCAGCCACGCCAATTCCTATAAAGATCATGCCCGTCAGGAAGAAGTGCTGAACAACGTTATCGAGCAAATATCCCAGGGCAATCGCTCCATAAACTCCCTGATGGTGGAGAGTAACATCGAAGCGGGCAATCAGCCGTTAAAGGACGATATCGACGAGTTGCAGTACGGAATGTCCGTCACCGACAAGTGCATCGACTGGCCGGACACCGAACGCCTGCTTCGCCAGGCCCATGCCAGCTTGAAAAAGATGGGCGGTCGCCCTATCGCCTAACAAAAACCAATGCGCCCGGCTAAAGCCGGGCGCATTGGTCATTCTACGACCTGATAAAACCTTCTTCCATCCTCAGGAGCTTTTGAGAAAGGCCTCGACCTCCAGCTTAAGATCATCGAGATTGACCTGCGCAACCTTGCCCTCAAGCCTTTCGCAGCGCACCAGACCTTCCTCGACCCATTCAAGAATCAGCTTTTCATCGATGCCGAACATGGACGCCGCCTCTTTCGGAGTAAACCAGGTTTTTCCCAGCGACATGGATACGCCTCCTTTCGAGACCTGATTGGCCTTGTTAATAGAGTAATATCATCCCTGTTACAACTCTAAACAAGATTGCCCACCATGCAAGGTCACAGAGGCGACAGCCCCACCGCCTAGAGGGCATTGAGCAAACGATAAATCTTCTGCTCCAGCTCCCAAACAGCCGCCGCGCGGTCCTCGGCTCCCTGCTCTACCAGCAACAGCCGAGCCCGGTCAAGTTGGCTGTGGCTTTTCAACAACACCGGGGTCAGTTTGGACTCCAACTTCATCTGCGGAATCTCGCCGACCAACTCTTCCAGCTCCTCCATCTCCTGGGCGGCCTGTTCGATGATTCGCTGGGCTTTCAGCACCTCATCGCCGGAAGCATCCACTGGAGAATCCAACAGTAATTGCACATCATCGGTCAATTCTCGGTAACGATCCGATATATTCATCCCTGCATTCCCTTCGTTGCTAACTGTAACTGCACTAAATAGCCCATTCCAAGGCTCCGTCCGAAGTATACAGACCTTTGCCGCAACAGACAATCATCATACGACAAGGGGCGGCAGGAAGCCCGTTCACCATTTCATACTTGACAAATTTTGTCGGAAATAGAAAAATCAATAGTGCACTCATAACGTCAAGCGGCTTTTATAATAAAAACTGGAAACCCAAACAACCTAACCGCAACAGGGGATATTGTACGCGATGAATCAGGAAACCCTCAAACAAGAAATCCGTCAACTGGCGGCCGAACGCAACGCTCTGATCCTGGCCCACAACTACCAACGGGATGAAATCCAGGAAATCGCCGACATTACCGGCGACTCCCTGGGGTTGTCCATGGAAGCCGCCCGCACCGACAAAGATGTCATAGTCTTCTGCGGCGTCCATTTTATGGCCGAAAGCGCTGCCATCCTTGCCCCCGACAAAACCGTATTGCTGCCCCGTGCCGACGCCGGCTGCCCCATGGCGGACATGATCACCGCCGAAGGGCTGAGGAAGATGAAGCAGCGCTTTCCCGACGCCACCGTAGTGAGCTACGTCAACAGTACCGCGGCGACCAAGGCCGAAACAGACATCTGCTGCACCAGCGCCAACGCGGTCAAGGTGGTCAAGTCCTTGGACGCCAAGGAAATCATCTTCGCTCCCGACCGTAACCTGGGACGCTATGTGGCCTCTTTCGTTCCGGAAAAAACTTTCCATCTCTGGCAGGGGTTCTGCCCCAGCCACGAAAATCTGCTGGTAGAAGATGTCAAGAAGGCCAAGGCCGAACACCCCGATGCACCCTTTATCGCTCATCCCGAGTGCAGCCCCGAGGTACTGGAACTGGCCGACCATATCTGTTCAACCAGCGGCATGTACGAGTATGTAAACACTTTCCCCTCGAAAAAGTTCATCATCGGCACAGAAATGGGTATCCTCTACCGCATGCGCAAGGAAAACCCGGATAAGGAATTCATTCTGGCCAGCGAGGCACTGATCTGTCCCAATATGAAATTGATCTCGCTTGAGGACCTGCACGCCAGCCTCAAAACCCTTACGCCGGTGATCACCGTACCGGAAGAGATTCGCACGCGGGCCAAGACCTCGCTCGACCGTATGCTGGACGTACCCAGAGACTGAAGGAAACAATGATTCGGGAACAGGACTACGTTGCCCTTTTTCACTCCATACATAAGGTTTTGGCGGCGGAAAAAATACTTAAGGAGCAATCTGTCGATTTTCTTCTTATTCCCGCCCCCAGTGAATTAAGCTCGGCTTGCGGCCTGGCCATTCGCTTTGCGCCGGAACTGGCCCTTGAAATCGGAAGTATTTTATCCGATGCAGATTTGACGCCCGCTGAACTTTTCGTCCGCGATGGAGCTGGTTTCCGCAAACTCTAAATACTGCCGCTATGACCATCTACCTCGACAACGCTGCCACCTCTCATCCAAAGCCCGAGGCGGTCTACCTGGCCGCAGACCAGACTCTGCGGGAACTTGGCGCCAGCCCGGGGCGGGGAAGCTATCGGGCCGCCATTGATGCGAGCAGGCTGTTGTTTGAAACTCGTCTGGCGGCTGCCAAGCTGTTCGGGATAAGCGATTCTTCGCGCATCGTGTTTACCGCCTCCGCTACCGAATCTCTCAATCTGGCTCTTTTGGGCCTACTTAACCCCGGCGACCGGGTGGTAACCACCACCATGGAACACAATGCCGTGTTGCGTCCCCTCGAGCAACTGCGCCGCAATGGCGTTGAGGTGATCAAGGCTTCCGCCAATGCTGACGGCTTCGTCGAACCGGCAAAGCTTAAGAATGCCTGTACGCGTGAAACAAGGCTGCTGGTGATCGGTCACTGTTCCAACGTCAGCGGCACCCGCCAGGCCGTCGAAGAAATAGGGCCCTGGTGCCGGCAACAGGGCATTCTGCTGCTGGTCGATGGGGCACAGAGCGCCGGCCTGTTCGATCTCGACGTCGAGGCGATGGCCATCGACCTGCTCGCCGTGCCCGGCCACAAGGGACTGTTCGGTCCCCCCGGCACCGGACTACTCTATGTACGAGATGGCCTGCAGCTGCGGCCGCTGATGGTCGGCGGCACCGGAGGCGACTCCACTTTGCCCCTGCCACCGGAACAACTTCCAGAAGGCCTCGAAAGCGGCACCGCCAACACCCCGGGCCTGGCCGGCCTGAAAGCCGGCATTGAGTTCCTGTTGGAAACCGGCCTTGACACCATTCGCAGGCACGAACTGGCCCTGGTCAAAATCCTGCGCCGGGAACTGTCGTCCATTACCGGCCTATGCGTCCACGGCGCCGCCACTATGGACCGCCAGGGAGCTGCCCTGTCCTTCACGATCACCGGCCAGGATCCTGCCGCTATTGCTTTCGCCCTTGATCGCGACTACGATATCTGCACCCGCGCCGGCCTGCACTGCGCCCCCGAGGCCCATCGCAGTCTCGGAACCTTTCCCCAGGGCACGGTGCGCATCAGCCCCGGTTGGTTCAACACCGAACGAGACATCGAAACCCTGCTAGCCGCACTAATTGATCAGGTTGGCCAACCTTAAGAGCGAACAGCTAAACCCTGCAAACTTGCTGATCATTTTTCAATCAGCGTGCATATGTTCAAAAAACAAAAGCCCCGCTTCCTTAGAAGCGGGGCTTGCCAGTACTGAAGCTTGCCGACGATACGGTAAACTCACTAACTGTGCCCTGCCTGATCCCTAAAGAACAGGCGGGGTTTAGATCTAAATAAAAAGCCGGATTCGGCCGCTATTAGATCTTACGGACGTTGGCGGACTGGGGACCTTTCTGGCCTTCAGTCACTTCAAATTCAACCCGGTCACCTTCAGCAAGGGATTTGAATCCATCGCCTTCGATAGCGGAGAAGTGAACGAAAACGTCGGGGCCGTTGTCCTGCTCGATAAAACCGAATCCCTTGGCGTCATTAAACCACTTTACAGTTCCTTGTACCATTTTTGTTCTTCTTTCTTTTGGTTCCCAACTGGGAACATGTTGATTGTTGTGCGTTATTTCCGCTTGCACCAAAAAGAGCCGCTCATTCCTTAAGGTCTGCGCGGCTCCAAAAACTGACTGACGATCAATCTGTTCGGCAACGAAAAACTACACAACCTTCTTTAAGTAAGGCCCTTCTATCACGGGTAACTGGCAAAAAGCAAGCTTTTTAATAAAGAGCAACAGCTCTCTTCATGCAGAGGACTTCCGCAATGATTCCAGTTTGACAATATCCGCTTACGCGGATAAATTCAATTTCTCATCATCGGACCTGCACCTCCGCAAGGGGCTCATCCAGACAATCTTACAGTTCAGGAGAACTTCATCATGAGCATTCGCATCGGCATTAACGGCTTTGGCCGCATGGGTCGGCTGGCCCTGCGCGCGGCCTGGGACTGGCCCGAGTTGGAAATCGTCCATATCAACGAAATTGCCGGTGGCGCCGAAGCAGCCGCTCACCTGCTGGAATTCGATTCGGTACATGGCCGCTGGCCGCATGAGATAGATGTCACCGACAATGGGCTGTGCATCGACGGTCAGCCCATCAGCTTCAGCGAAAAGTCGACCCCCGGCGAGGTCCCCTGGGCCGACTACGGAGTCGATGTGGTTATCGAATCGTCGGGTCAGTTCCGCACCCCGCAACTGCTGCAGCCCTACTTCGACAAAGGCGCACAGAAAGTCATCGTTGCAGCGCCGGTCAAAGAAGGAGCGTTGAATATCGTCATGGGCGTCAACGACCATCTTTACGACCCGCAACAACACCATCTGCTCACCGCCGCCTCTTGCACCACCAACTGTCTGGCACCGGTGGTCAAGGTGCTGCATGAGCAGGTCGGTATAAGTCACGGCGTCATTACCACCATTCATGACATGACCAACACCCAGATCGTGGTTGACGCCCCCCACAAAGATCTTCGCCGAGCGCGGGCTGCGAGCATGTCCCTGATCCCTACCAGCACCGGATCGGCCACCGCCATAACCTATATTTATCCTGAACTAAAAGGCAAACTGAATGGTCATGCAGTGCGCGTCCCGCTGCTCACCGGATCGATCACCGACGCCGTCTTCGAAATGCAGCGACCGGTCACCGCCGAAGAGGTCAATGATCTGTTTCAAGACGCGGCGGACTCTTACCTGAAAGGGATTCTCGGCATCGAGTATCGCCCCCTGGTCTCCATCGACTTTAAAAGCGACCCCCGTTCGGCCATCGTCGACGCTCTGAGCACCATGGTGGTCAACGACACGCAACTCAAACTCTACATCTGGTACGATAATGAAATGGGCTACGCCCACCGCATGATGGAGCTGTGCCGCAAGGTGGCCAACACATTAAAATGACGGCCCTCCGCAACTATAGTTTGGTAACGGGTGCCTATTGGGGGTTCACCCTTACTGATGGCGCTTTGCGCATGTTGGTGCTGCTGCACTTCCATGCTCTGGGTTACAGCGCCATGCAAATCGCCCTGCTGTTTCTGCTCTACGAGCTCTGCGGGGTGGTCACCAACCTGGTAGGCGGCTGGATCGGCATCCATTTTGGGCTGAAGGTCACCCTTTTTTCCGGTCTGGCCTTGCAGGTCGTGGCTCTCTCGGCCCTTGCCGGGCTGCAGCCTGACTGGCCGGCAGCCCTTTCGGTGGCCTATGTGATGACTGCCCAGGCCCTGTCAGGCGTCGCCAAAGACCTGACTAAAATGAGCTCCAAAAGCGCCATCAAGGTTCTGCTGCCGGAAGGCGAAGAAAGCACCCTGTTCAAGTGGGTTGCTATTTTGACTGGTTCAAAAAACGCCCTTAAGGGAGCCGGCTTCTTTCTCGGCGGGGTGTTGCTGAGCTGGCTCGGCTTTCGCGCTTCGTTGCTGGCCATGGCCGCCGCTCTGGCGCTGGTGCTGTTGGCAGCGATCCTTGCCCTGCCAAAAGACATAGGCCGTGCCAAGACAAAAGTGAAATTTTTCCACATCTTTGCGAAAAGCCGCAACATCAATCTGCTTTCTGCGGCCCGTCTGTTTCTCTTCGGCTCGCGGGACGTCTGGTTTGTAGTTGGGTTACCACTCTTTTTCGCCGCTAACCTCGGCTGGAGCCATACCCAGGTCGGCGGTTTTCTTGCCCTGTGGGTGATCGGCTACGGTGGCGTGCAGGCCTTTGCCCCTCACCTGCTGCGACGCGGTCTGGCTGGCGGCACACCACAGGGAGGCACGGCAGCAGCGGGGGCCTTTTCCCTGGCGGCGCTTACCGCCCTGATATCCTTGGGAGTGCAGGCTGACCTTTCCCCCTGGTTGACGGTGGTGGCCGGACTGGCCCTTTTCGGTCTGGTATTCGCCGTCAATTCTTCGGTCCACAGCTATCTCATTCTGGCCTACACCGAAAGGGACCAGGTTGCCCTCAATGTCGGTTTCTACTACATGGCCAACGCCGCCGGGCGCCTGCTCGGCACCTTGCTTTCCGGATTACTCTACCAAATCGGTGGTCTGCCCGGTTGCCTGTGGGCTTCCGTAGCCCTGGTTTTTACCGCCGGTCTATTATCCCTGGCACTGCCGCGAAGATTGAGATCATCCCAAACCGGATAACTTTTTTCTGCCATTCAAATACAAGAAGGGCATCCATTCCAGGATGCCCTTCTTGATTAAACCATCAACTACCGGCAATTTCTATTTCCAGAAAATGCCTGCATAGAAACAACCTCTACATACCGCCGGTCTTGGGCGAAAGGCCCACTTCATCCCCTTCGTGAAGCAGGGTGTTCAACGGCACTTCTCTGTGGTTGACGAAAGCGATCTTCACTTCGTCGGGCTTGACTCCCATAATCTGAGTGATCTCATTGACTGTTGCACCGAGCGGCATTTCCCAAGGCTTGGTCCCTTTTTGAAACTTCTCTAGAGTTCCGAAACATCTAACGTTGACTCGCATGCCTTGATCCCCCTTTCTACTTATTGTGTTTACAATATGACTGTAGCACTTCCTGGAACATCCTAGCAAGTCCACGAAGAAGTATTTATGCGATAATTCAAGACCTTAACCTGCCTATTGCAGGATTTCAACGGCCCTCTTTTCTACCAACTATTCCAACTTGCTGAGGCCGGGCCTTGTGCCGATGGCAGCCTCGTCCCTATAATAGAGGAAGACATCAACCGAAAGGAGCGACGGCCATGACGACTACCATGATTAGCCAGGAACGCCTGGCGGCATTGGAGCATCTGGAGGAAATTTCCCGCACCATTGAAAGACGCATGTCCGGCCCCTATCATTACCCCGGCTATCACGACGATATCGACATGTTATTCCGCAAATTCAAGGCGGCGGTTCATGTTCTCGACCGTATCGAAGGACGGGAAATGCCGATAGGTCACCTGCATGCCTGGCAGGAGATGCCTCCTGCCTGACAAGCCTGTCTGGCGAAAACCAGGCCAAAACACAAACAAGCCTCGCCTTGCCAAGGCGGGGCTTGTTTATATAAAAATTCGAAACCTTAATTTTCTATCTTTTTAATTGAGAGCTTTACTAACTCACAGCTATTGTTGTGGGTGTTGACTTGACCAAACGAATCTTACCGCTGGAATAAACCTCGGTTATACACCACAGAAGCCAAACTCAAACTGCTAAAAATCATCTGCCGGCATAAGCCAGACTTGCGTCCAAGGAACCGGGCACGCTATATTGCGCTTTTTCCTCGGACAAAGCGTAAGGGCCCATTGATACGCTTTAACTTTGCTTGGTGAAATAGGGACTTACGGAAGTCGAGCATCAACTTAATCGGTAATTCACCACAAGGATGCCGTATGAAGATCAGGACAAAAATAACCGGAATGGCGATGCTGTTGGTCCTTTTGACTGCTATCTCCATTTTCGGTGTCGCATTATATCAAAAAAAGATTCTAGCGCGGAATGTCGGCACGGAAGTCGAGCAATTCGTGCGCAGCGAAACCAAAAGGGTGGCCCAGGATGTTTATTTCATGTGCCGGGCCATTGAAGAATCTCTGGACCAGATGATCACCCAGGGACTAAAGGTGGCCATGGAACTCGCTGTCCGCCGGGGACATTTAGCCTTCGATGACACTGTTTCATTCACATGGCAGGCGGTCAATCAATTTTCCGGGGAAAGCCATCAGGTGGCATTGCCGAAGGTACGTTACAACGGCCATTGGCTTGGATACAATACAGACTTTGCTATGCCGACTCCCCTTGTTGACGAGGTGTCTGAGCTTCAAGGGGTAACCTGTACCGTGTTTCAGCGCATTAACGAAACGGGGGACATGCTGCGTGTCGCCACCACGGTTCCCAACCTGGACGGCAGTCGCGCCATAGGCACATATATTCCCCGCTACAATCCTGACGGTTCGTCCAATCCGGTAATCGAAACGCTGTTGCGGGGGGAGGTGTTTTCCGGGCGCGCCTATGTCGTCAACAACTGGTATCAAACCGGCTATCAACCTCTCTGGGATGCCAGCGAAAGCAGGGTTATCGGTGCCTTGTATGTAGGTAAAAAGCATGACAGCGTTGCCAGCCTCAGGCGCGTTATTCAGGATATCGTCATCGGCAAAAGCGGCTATGTGGCAGCCATTGGGGCAAAGGGCGAGCAGCGCGGAAAGTACCTCATTTCCAAGGGCGGACAGCGGGACGGGGAAGATGTTTTCAAAGGAGACGACCTGAGTCTCAAGTCTTTTCGGTCGATTATCGACAAAGCTCCCAACCTTGGCAGCGATCAGCCCGGCAAGGCGATCCCCACCCTGTATTATAAATACCCCTGGCAAAACCCCGGCGAAACCCAGCCTCGGCGTAAAAGCGCAACTATTGCCTACTTCGAGCCTTGGGACTGGGTCATTATGGTCACCGCTTATAACGATGACTATGCCGACATCCGGCAGCGCATGGCCAGTCCTTTGGCCCATATGATCGAATGGATTGCCTGGGTAGCGGCGGTCGTTATCGTCCTGTCGCTGCTGATCGGTTATTATGTCACCCGCGGCATTGTCCGGCCGTTGGATGAGGCGGTGGCGGTTTTTGATCGTATTGGCCAGGGCCAACTTAACCAGCAGCTCAATGTCGCTGGCCAGGATGAAATCGGCCAGCTCTCCCGCTCCTTCAACCAGATGGTGGTCAATCTCAAAGAGGTGACGGCTTCGCGCGATGAACTGAATCATGAAATCATCGAGCGTAAGCTCAGCGAAACGAAGCTGAAAAGATACAAAGATCATCTCGAAGAGCTGGTAGCCGAACGAACAACCGAGCTTAATCAGACAAACCAACGCCTGCAGCAGGACATCATGCTGCGCGAGGAGGCCGAGGGCCTGTTACGGGAATCGCAGCAAATGCTGCAGCTGGTCCTCGACTACATTCCCCAGTACGTCTTCTGGAAAGACTGTGATTCCGTCTACCTCGGCTGCAATCGCAACTTCGCCCGAGCCGCGGGGGTTGAGACCCCCCAGGAACTGGTCGGCAAAACCGACTATGACTTGCCCTGGACAAAAGAAGAAGCCGATTTCTACCGGGAGTGCGACCACCGGGTTATTGAATCCGAGACCCCCGAGCTTCATATTGCCGAATCACAGCTGCAGGCAAATGGCAAGCAAGTATGGATAGACACCAACAAGATTCCTTTGCGCAACGGCAAAGGCCAGGTGGTCGGTATTCTAGGCACCTACGAGGACATCACCGAACGCAAATTGACAGAAGAGCGAGATCAACAATATCGAGCATTCTTTGAGAACAATTGTGCGGTTATGCTTTTAATAGACCCGGAGAGCGGCGCCATCGTGGCTGCTAATTCGGCTGCATGTTCCTTCTATGGTTATAGCAAGAAGGAACTGTCACGAATGAAGATTTCCGATATCAACGCTCTGCCCCCGGACCAGGTTTTTCAGGCAATGGAAAGCATCAACTCGGGACAGCAGCGCTGTTTTCATTTTTGCCACCGCCTTGCCAATGGAACAATCCGCGATGTGGAAGTGTTCAGCAGTCCACATACCATACGTGGCAAAAAACTGCTTTTTTCCATCGTACACGACATCACGGACCGAAAGAAGGCCGAGAGTAGCTTGCGGCAAAGCGAGGAAAAATTGAGGGAGGCCAACGGGGAGCTGGAAGCCTTCGCCTATACCGTAAGTCATGACCTGCGCACTCCCTTGACCGTCATTCTAGGTTTCGCTGAACTTTTACAAAAAAGCTTACAAGATCGACTGGAAGAGCAGGAACTCAAAGGTTTGGCCTTAATCTATGAGTCAGGGACTAAAATGGTGGAGTTGATGGAAGATCTTCTCGCCTTAGCCAGGGCGGGGCAAATCGAGCGGCCCGCCAAACCTGTCAACACGGAAGAGGTCGTCAGTGATGTGGTGTGCGGCCTCGGCGAGTTAACCACCGAAACAGGAGTGTCCGTGACGGTTGATGAACTCCCGGCGCTGCGGGTGCCGAGGACGCTTTTGGCTCAAATTTTTCACAACCTCATAGGCAATGCGATGCGATACGGATCTAAACCGGGAGACATTATCGAGGTGGGAGGCGAGAGAATGGGCAAAAAAGTGCGTCTCTACGTTCGCGATTACGGCCCGGGAATTCCGGAAGAGGAGCGTAGTCGGATCTTTGAGGTCTTCTATCGAGGAACAACAAGAAAGAATGAAAAAGGCACAGGGATTGGCTTGGCCACGGTACAGAAGATTGCTAGAACTTTCGACGGGCGAGCCTGGGTAGAAGAAACTCCAGGCGGCGGCAGCACCTTCTGGGCGGAGATAATCGATCCTCCTACGGATACCCCTGACAAATAAGCGGCTGCCAAGCAGGAGTTCCAATAATCTACCATCCCCGTGACCTTACAGGAAGAAGCCTGCCCTCCCGGGTCGGGGCGGCCCTATTTCCACAAGACACTGCCCCGGCATACCCAAGACATTCTCTTAACGGGGTGGCCTTGGGGCCTTTGTAGACCCGAAAAATTCAGTTTTCAGCGAAAGAAATTATTGCTTTTCAGCCCGATCAAAAGCATCTTGAGCTCCGCGATAGTCTCCCTGGCCGCTTCGTGCCTGTCCGATGATGCGCCAGTTTTCTCCCCGCAGGGTACGGTTATCAGCGGCAAAGCCGTTCGATTTAGCGGCTAAACTCTCCGCCTGCCGGTAGAGGCCAAGATCAAGGCGAACCCGGGCCAGTTCCTGCCAAAGCAAAGCATTACGCGGCTCGATGCGAAGGGCTCGTTCGAGACTGGCTCCGGCCTGCTCTAACTCACCGGCTGCACTCTGTTTATGGGCTCTGTCCAGCAGGGATAGGACCGCCGGGTTACTGGAAGCAACTGGCCGGGTCCGGGTCTGCGGCACCACCGCACAACTGGCCAATAGCAGAACCAAAACCATGGGAACAACAGGGCGCAACGCTCTCATTATTTAAAGATCCTTTCAAACCAGCTTTTGATTGAATTGCCGCCTGAACCCGGCCCGCATGGGGCCGATTCGGTAGGCGCCGATCCGACGATAAAAGGCAGCTCGATGGCATCGGGGCAGCCGGCGGCACTGCGCAGGCCCGACGAGGACTCAACCCAGACTCTCTCTATATTATCCGGCACCGGAAGAAGCAGCGGCTCAAGACCCAGACCGGCCATCATCTCCGCCCAGACAGTCATCGCACCGCTGGCTCCGGTCAGACCAGCCGGCTCATTGTCGTCGCGACCGACCCAAACCACCCCCAACCGATCGCCACTGAAGCCGGCGAACCAGCTATCCCGAAAATCATCGGTGGTACCGGTCTTGCCGGCAATACCCAAATCCTTCGGCAGATAACGATGCAAACCTTTAGCCGTGCCCTTCTGCACCACTTCCTGCAGGGCTGCCGTTACCAGGTAATTGGAAGATGCATCAACGACCTGCTCGACGTCCAGCGGATAACGCTGTAACGGCTGACCGGTAAAGGTCAACACTTCGCGAATCGCTCGCAGCGGGGTGCGGAAGCCACCACTGGCCAGGGTTTGGTAGAGCTGCGCCACCTCCAAAGGAGAAAAAGTGTCGGCACCGAGCAGGCTGGCAGCATAGCCCGGCTGTTCCCGGTCGACGCCAAGCCGACGCAGATTGTCCATCACCGACGGCACTCCGAGTTCAAGGCCAAGGCGGGCGGTGGAGACATTATAAGAATGAGCCAGAGCCGTGTGCAGCGGCACCTGCCCATGAAACTCTTTATCGTAGTTCTGAGGCTGCCAGTCCTCGGTGCCCGGTTGTTGCAGCAATAAGGGACTATCGTCCAGCAAGGTGGCCAGGGTGTATTTTTGGGGTTGCTGCAAGGCGGTGAGAAAAACTACCGGTTTAATCAATGAACCGATGGGACGTTGAGCATCGAGAGCCCGGTTGAATCCTTCGAATCGGGGATCACGTCCGCCAACCACCGCTTGTACCTCGCCATTTTGCGCATCGGTCACCAGCAGCGCGCCTTGCAGACTATCCGCCGCAATGCCACGGCCCTGCTCCAACCGCTTCAGCTGCTTGTTTAAGGCATTCTCGGCAGCCCGCTGCACCCAGGGATCGAGGGTGGTAAAAATCTGCAGGCCTTCCGAGCGCAAATCTTCGTCGCGATAGTCACGACGTAACTGGCGATGAATTAAACTTAAAAAGGCCGGATAGGGCGAAGTTCCCCGCGGCGGGCGTTCGACCACCCCTAACGGCATGATGCGACCGGCCAGCAACTCCTGATCGGTTATAAAATCGGCCTCCGCCATCTCCCCCAGCACCAGGTTGCGCCGATCCAGAGCCCGTTGCGGATGACGCCGAGGGCTGTAATAGGCGGGCCCTTTGAGCATTCCCACCAGCAAGGCCGCTTCGGTCAGATCGATCTGCATCAGCGGCTTATCGAAAAAAAAGGAACTGGCCAGGCCAAAACCGTGAATGGCCCGGTTACCATCCTGGCCAAGGTAGACCTCGTTAAGATAGGTCTCGAGGATCTCCTCCTTGCTGTAATGCATCTCGAGCAATAGTGCCATGATCATTTCATTGAGCTTGCGACGCACGGTGCGCTCAGCAGTCAGAAAAAAGTTCTTGACCAGCTGCTGGGTCAGAGTACTGCCCCCTTGCACGCTCTTGCCGCTGACGGTCATGACAAGAGCCCGGGCGATGCCCCGCGGATCGATGCCCCGATGTGAAAAATAACGCACATCTTCCACTGCGATCAAAGCATCGACCAGCCGTTGTGGCACCTCCTCGAGACGCACCAATACCCGATCTTCATTATTCCCCGGATAAATCCCGCCGATCAGGGCCGGATCAAGACGTAACAGTTCAATGACGGCATTGTCTTTCCGTCCCTGCAGAGCCTCCACCTGACCACCGGAAAAAGTCACTCTCAGAGAAATCGACTCCTGAGGACCGTCCCCATGGGTAAAGGGCCGCGTCACCAGGTCCACCTGCTGGTTTCGCCAGCGATAGCTACCCGGCTCACGGGGAAGCCCCGCCTCCCGATAACCGAGCAACTCCAGTTCGGCAACCAGTTTTGCCGGCGTCAATTTAAGACCTGCATAGAGCTCTAGAGGGCGGGCATAGACCCGGGCCGGCAGGGCGAAACGGCGGCCTTCAAAACGGGTCCGTACCGTATAGTCGAGACAGACAACATACATAACAACCAGCAACAACACGGCAAGCAAAGCCGTCAGCAAAAACTTTCGTTTTGTCAGACGTCGGCTGTTCCTGGTGTTCTTTTTGCGACGGGTCTTTTTCCCGAATTTCAGAAAATTGAAAACTTTCACAAAAGTATCCCTTAATGCACTCGTAAAAACTTGCAGGATGGCTAAGCAAAAATTCCGAACTACAAGGCCTGGTGTTTATCCAGGGATGAAGGCATACATCAAGTATGTCGAGGTCCAGACAAAACGCCATAACGCCGTAGGGCGGCATTTTTTTGCAAGGTCATCATTCTTTACCCTGATCTGCAGGGTATACGATTTGGATGCACACCTCATTAATCGGTTATCAGCGAGTATAAGCCGCATCGCTGTTGACGGCAACAGACTTCTGGAGGATAAACCTAGGACGAGAATGTTCTTCATAATCTCCTACCGGTTACCAGCCAGACAACGCGCTGCGGGCAATCGACCGATGACTCTGGGGCTTCCCAAAATCTCTTTGCCGGACCGTTGAAATTCGGGAAATGGTTGTTATACTTTCCGGGCTTTTGTATAGGCTTCATTAAGTTGACGTGTGACATCCCATCTAACGGTTATGAACCTGCTGCGTTGCATACACACTCACTTTCACCGCTTTTTAAGCGTTGTTCTTGCATTTTTAACTGAGCCTGGCACCGGAGATAAGTTGCCTGATTTTAAATAAATTCCGGTGGTGACCAATTTGGGCCCTGATACCAGGCATGAAAATCCGGGAGACAGCTGATGCGTTTATTGATCGTGGACGATGAAAAGAACATTCGCCATCTCTACGCCGCCGACCTGCAAGATGCCGGTTATCAGGTCGATACGGCCGAAAGCGGCGCTGCGGCAGCAGAATTGCTCAATCGTTTTACTTTTGACCTGGTGGTGCTCGATATCCATATGGGCAACGAAAGTGGTCTTGATATCCTTCAGGATATTGTCCAGGAAAGAAAGGATTTACCGGTAATCCTCTGCAGCGCCTACAGCTGCTACAAAGAGGATTTTTCGTCCTGGCTGGCCGATGGCTATGTGGTCAAAAGTTCCGACACCTCAGCCTTAAAGGCGGAGATCGAAAGAGTTTTGGCAAAGAGAGGAAGTAAAACCAACGGAGGCAATGCATGAAGGCAGTCATCATGGCCGGGGGCTTCGGCACCCGTATTCAACCACTCACCATCAACATGCCGAAACCAATGATTCCCCTGGTGAATCGGCCGATCATGCTGCATATCGTCGAACTGTTGAAACAACACGGCATCTCCGAACTCATCATGCTGCTCTACCATCAACCGGAAGTCATCAAGCACTATTTTGGTGATGGCAGCGAATACGGTGTGCGCATCACCTATGTCACCCCCCTGGAAGACCTGGGAACGGCCGGGGCCGTCAAGGCCGCCGCTGCCTATCTCGACGAACGATTTATGCTCATCAGCGGTGATCTGCTGACCGATTTCGACCTGTCGGCCATTGTAGACTTCCATGAACAGAAGCAAGCCAAAGCGACCATCACCTTAACCCCGGTTACCGACCCCCTGCAATTCGGCGTAGTCATCACCGACAAACAGGGCCGCATCACCAAATTTCTGGAAAAACCGGGATGGGGGGAAGTCTTTTCCGATACGATTAATACCGGCATCTACGTCTTGGAGCCAGAGGTTCTCGATTTGATCCCCGAAGGCGAGAATCGCGACTGGTCCAAAGACGTCTTTCCGCAGATGCTGGCCGACCAGGCACCCTTATTCGGCTGCAACCAGACCGGATACTGGGCCGACATCGGCAACACCGACGCCTACCTGGAGGCCAGCCAGGACATTTTGCAAGGCAAGGTAGACGTGCATATCGACGAAAGCCCGGCACCCGGGCTTGAGCGGATTTATCTGGGCGAGGAGACCCTTCTCAGCGACGGTCAACCGGCCCTGCTGGAAGGCATGGTCGTGATTGGCAGCAACACTCAAATCAAGGGCCGAGCCCGGTTGAAAAACTGTATCATCGGCCGTAACTGTATCATTGAAGACGGCGTCGAGCTTGAAAACACCGTGGTCTGGGACAACGTCTACCTCAAGCGGGACAGCCGCGTTCAAGGGGCGGGTCTCTGTCACCGCATTCGCATGGGACGCGGGGTGGTCATCGAGGAAGGCGTCATTCTCGGTGACGACACCACCGTTGGCGACGAAGTCTATATTAAAAAGGACGTCAAGGTCTGGCCCAGCAAGATCATCGAAGGGGGCTCCATCGTCACCGCCAATATGATCTGGGGTGAAAAGTGGCGCAAGATGCTCTTCGAAGGGGCCAAGGTCGGAGGGCTGACCAACATCGAGCTGACACCGGAATTCTGCGCTAAACTCGGCGCCGCCTACGGTTCGACTCTGCCTCGGGATTCCTATGTACTGGCAGGCCGCGACGTGATTCGTTCATCGCGCATGCTCAAACGAGCCTTCGTCGGTGGCCTGCTGTCGGCCGGCGTCAACGTGCGGGATACCAAACGCATCCCTTTGCCGGTATTGCGCTACAAACTCACCACCTTCGGTGAAGTTGGCGGTGTACACTTTCGCCAGGCGCGGGAAGACCTGGCAGCAACGGAAATTATCTTTCACGATGCTGACGGAATGGAGCTCTCCTCGGGTATGGCCAAGGGCATTGAGCGAGTCTTTTTTAAAGAGAATTTCCGCCGGGTTCATTTCAGCGAGCCTGGAGCCATCAAGGAAATCCCGCAGATTTTCGACTACTATTGCGAGGGTTTTCTACGCGCGCTGGACGGCAATTTGCTACGGAGCAAAGGGCTCAAGGTGGTCCTTGACCTCAATCATTCGCCGGCCGGCGAACTGCTGCCCAGACTGCTAACCCAACTCGGCTGCAACGTCATTGAACTTAATTCCAACGTCGATGAGAGTGTCACCGGCAACTCGCCTGAGGATATCGAACAAGCCCTGGATCAGCTCTCACGCATCGTCACTTGCCTCGGTGCGACCATCGGCTGCCGGATCTGCCCCTCCGGTGAGCGGTTGCAACTGGTAGACGAAACCGGAGTCATCCTATCCGAGATCGACCTGCTCAACTGCGTTACGGCGTTGGTCTGCCGAGCCGAGCACAACGGCGTGCTGGTCATGCCGGTGGCGGCCCCGGAAACAGTGGAACAGCTTGCCGGCGACTGGAGCATGACGGTCAAGCGCACTAAAAACAACGCCCGTTCCCTTGTAGAAGCGGGTAGCGAACGACAGGTACAACTGGTGGCTGCCATGGATGGCCGACTGGCCTTTCCGCCCTTCCAGCCCCATTTCGACGGCCTGTTCAGCATCGCCAAGATCCTTGAGTTGCTGGCCCGCACCGAACAAACTCTCGGCGGCATACGCCAGACTCTGCCGACACGGAGCTACCGTCAGGCCCAGATACCCTGTTCCTGGGAGCTTAAAGGCGGCCTGATGCGTAAGATGAGTGAACATTCCGTTGATCTGGAAGCCTCATTCCTGGATGGCGTCAAAGTGCGCATCGACAACGATTGGGTATTGGTCCTTCCCGACCAGCATCGTCCGGTAATGCATATTATTGCCGAATCGGTCGTTGCGAATCGGGCCGACACCCTGTTGGAGGTCTACTGCCAGCGGATTGAGGAATGGAAACAGGAGCTTCTGCAAAGCTAACCGGCTATGCCCGGAGGTTTCATGCAATCCCTGCAAGTGGCCTTGATATGGCATATGCACCAGCCAGACTATCGTGACCCGGCCAGCAGTCGAGTTCTGTTGCCCTGGACCTATTTACATGCCGTCAAGGACTACAGCGAGATGCTGCGCACCGCCCGGGAGGTACCGGGCGCCAGAATGACCTTCAACCTGGTACCGACCCTGTTGGAGCAGCTGGCGGACTATCAAGCCGGCAGAGCAAAGGATTTATGGCTGGAAACGGCACGCATGAACCCGGAGGAAATGACGGACGGGGAGCGCATCTTCGCGGTGAACTCCTTTTTTTCCGTTCATAACGAACGGCATATTCAACCCCATCGCCGCTATCGCGAACTGGCCCGGTTGCGGAATGACGACAGCGCTCCGGAATCGGCCAGACGCTTTAAAACCCAGGACCTGCGTGATTTGCAGGTCTTGTTCCTGCTGGCCTGGTCCGGACATTACCTGCGCCGGGAATCAAACACGGTAAGTGCGTTGTTGCGAAAAGGCGCGTCCTTTAGCGAAGGGGACAAACAGGCCCTGCTGGATTGTTACGACCAAGTTGTGGCCGAAGTGCTGCAAGCCTATCGTCAGTCCGAACAGGACGGCACCATCGAACTGTCGATCAGTCCTTATGCTCACCCCATCCTGCCCTTGCTGTGCGACAGCGAGATAGCCCGTAGCGCCCGCAAGGATGCCCTGTTGCCAACCAAACCCTTTCGGTTTCCGGAAGACGCCCGACAACAGGTTCGCTACGGCCAACAGATCGCCTCCCGGTATCTCGGCGAGCAGCCCAGGGGAGTGTGGCCGGCAGAGGGGGCAGTTAGCGCCGCAGCGTTGACTATTCTGCAACAAGAGGGGGCCCTGTGGGCTGCTTCGGACGAGGCGATTCTAGCCAACAGCCTGGCAGACGGCTTGCGGGACCGGAAACAACTCTACCGGCCCTATCATTATCAAGGGTTCCCCCTGCTCTTTCGCGATCGGGAGCTTTCCGACCGCATTGGGTTCGTCTATGCCCGCTGGGATCCTCAGGCGGCAGCGAAGGATCTGCTGGACCGCCTGCGGGCCATTGCCAAACAGGTACCGGGAGGTCTGGTTACTCTGATTCTGGACGGTGAAAATTGCTGGGAAAGTTATGCTGACAACGGCTATCCATTTTTAAATGCTTTTTATCGCGGTCTACAGAAGGATGCCACCCTGAAAATGGTCACCGTCGGCGAAGCTCTGACCGATCGGAAGGCAACAGCGTTGCCAAGCCTGGCACCGGGGTCCTGGATCAACGGCGATTTTGATGTCTGGATCGGCCACAACGAAGAGAACACCGCCTGGGAATGGCTGCATCGCGTACGGCGGGAAACCATCGTCGAAGGAATCAATAATGACTATGGTCAGGACCTGCCCAAGCCGCTGCTGCATCTGCTGAGAGCCGAAGGGAGCGACTGGTTCTGGTGGTTTGGCGACCATCACCCCACTGCCCAGGCCGCGACCTTTGACCGCCTGTTCCGCCATCAACTACAGGCTGTATATCAAAACACCGGTCTGACCGTGCCCGGCTTTTTGCACCATCCCATCAAAGAGCCGTTGCGGCACAGTCGCATTCACGAGCCGATCGCGCTCATCAGCCCTCAAATCGATGGCCACGTCAGCGACTATTTCGAATGGCTGGCAGCCGGCAGCGTTGAGCTGCAATCGGGCGGGGCGATGCACGCCGTTTCGCAGGAACTGACCAATATTTTCTTCGGCTATGACGAAAATAACTTTTATCTGCGCATCGATTTCGGTACCTGGCAGGAAGAACTTGTCGCCAAAGATGCGATCCTGGAGATTCGCATTTCAGGACCACGGGATTTACAAGCGCATTTTGTGCCTTCCAGCGGAGTGCTGACCATCAAATCAGCCGATGATAAACCGATGACTAATGCCGGCCGGGCAGCCTACCACTCGATCTTCGAGCTGGCCTTGGCCTTAAAACCTTTGGGGCTGGCAGCGATGGACAATTTTGCGTTATCCTGCCACCTCTACCGGACCGGCGGCGAAACAGCCCGCTGGCCCGATCAGGGGACAATCAGGCTCTGCTACCGGGGCACCGAACTGGAAGCACAACACTGGTTCGTCTGAGCCCTCAGTTTCTACAGGAACATGCTGCAACAATCTGTCGGAAGGAGATATGCCGTGTCCGAAATGCGCTGGGACCCGCTGAAAAACATCTGGGTTGCCGTAGCTGACAAGCGGGGCCGAGGCCCGAAGGACTTTTTTCTGGAACGCCAGAAACTGACCACTACCGCCTGCCCCTTCTGCTATGGCCAGGAAAGCAAGACCCCCGCTGAAATCTTTGCCCTGCGCCCCGATGGCAGTTTGCCCAACCAACCGGGCTGGCGGGTAAGGGTAGTACCGAATAAATATCCCATGCTCGGTATTGAAGGAGAGTTGGGCCAGCGCGGCGAGGGACTCTACGATGCCATGAACGGAATCGGCGCTCACGAGGTGATTATTGAAACTCCCGACCATGACCGAAGCACCGCCGACCTTTCCACCACAGAATTGGCCGATGTGCTGCATGCCGTGCAAACCCGTCTGATCGACCTGCGTCGGGACCAGCGCTTCAGTTGTATTTTACCCTTCAAGAGCCACGGGGTGGAAGCTGGCGCCACCATCCCCCATGCCTATTTACAGATTTTGGCCCTGCCGATCATTCCACCAGAGGTGAGGGCAACCTTAGTCTCGAGCCAAAGCTATTTTGCGCGCAAGGAGCGCTGCCTGTTGTGCGACATTCTCGCCCAGGAGATCACCGACGGCCGCCGCATCGTGCGTAACGACGGCGAGTTTCTGGCCTTTGCTCCTTATGCCTCGCGACGGCCTTTCGAGATCATGATCGCCCCGCAACGGCACAGTCACGACTTCGCCCAGCTTGACCACAGCGGCTTGGCTCGCCTGGCTGAAACCCTGGGTGATCTGCTGCGCCGTCAGCGGCAGGTACTACGTGACCCAGCCTACAACTTTGTTCTGTACAGCGCCCCACTGCCCCATCGGCGGCCGGGAAAACCCCACTACTGGAGTTCCCTGGCATACGATTATCATTGGCATATCGAACTGGCGCCGCACCTGGCCCGCCCCATCGGCCTGGAATGGGGTACCGGTTTTTACTGTAACCCTACAGCTCCTGAAGAAGCCGCCGCGTTTCTCCGTGATGCCCCCCTGAACCTTCCTTCTTAAGCTATCGGAATCGCCATGTCTTCTGTTTCTATTGACCGGACACCCTACTTTCCCCTCTCGGTGCCTTTTTCCGCCCTGGCGCGGAAACGCTACGAGCTGGTCCTTGAGCCGCCCCGCCCCTCCTCCGCCGAAGCCCTCTATTATTTGCGACTGGCTGGTGCAAAACTGCCGACTACGGTCGGTGGCGGGGCACAACTCAATCTGCTGGCGCAACTGAACCGGGCTCTGCGCAAGCTCGGCGAGCGGTTTCTCTCCCAAAGGATCAGCGAAGGGCTTTGCTTTGATCTTGCCGGACTGCAACCAAGCCTGCAAACACTCATTGAGCTGTTTCCGCCACACACGGTATTGAGCGGCGAACCTTTGGCGAAATATCTGTCGGTCACATCGGACGGTTATCGAAAAACTCTACTGGAGTTGTTTCTGCTCGCCGTACAAAATGACAATCCAGCCACAACGGACCTGCGCTCGTTATTCGATGACACGGGTCTGCAACAACGCTGCGACTACCGCCAGCTACTATCCCGGCTCGATACCCTGCTGACGGATGAAGAAGGTATAGGTTCTTTGGGAACCTCCCTCACCGCCCTGTTGTGGGCGCCCATCAAGGCTTCGCCCCATTCTCTGGCCGACCAGTTAAACTACGTGAGGCTCCACTGGGCGGAGTTTCTGCCGGCAGATTTACTGCTAAGCATCGACAGTGCCTTTGACGTGCTTGCCAGCGAAGAGCAGCAAAGGGGCTGGGGGAAACCGCAGGTGCCGGTGCCCCACTACCCGGCGGCAACCAGGACCGAACCGGAGGCCGAACGCTTTTCCCCCGATACCGACTGGATGCCCCGGACGGTTCTGATCGCCAAAACCATCTATGTCTGGCTCGATCAGCTCTCCAGCCAGTACGGCCGGCCCATACACCGTCTGAGCCAGATCCCCGACGCCGAACTCGACCTGCTGGCAAAGCGCGGCTTTACCGCCCTGTGGCTGATCGGCCTCTGGGAGCGCTCGCCGGCCTCAAAGCAGATCAAGCGCATCATGGGCAACCCCGAGGCCGAAGCGTCGGCCTACTCCCTCTACGACTACACCGTAGCCGAGGATCTCGGCGGTCAGCAGGATCTGGATGAACTCCATGACCGCTGCTGGCAGAGGGGGCTGCGACTGGCCTGCGACGTAGTCCCCAACCATACCGGCATCGTTTCCCGTTGGATGGAAGAGCACCCCGACTGGTTCGTGCAACTCGACTATCCGCCCTTCCCCTGCTACCGATTCGACGGCCCCGACCTCTCCAGCAGAGATGACGTCACCCTGCAGATCGAGAACGGCTACTTCGACCACAGCGATGCGGCGGTGGTGTTCCAGCACATCGACCGGACCAGCGGCCGGGTCCGCTACATCTACCACGGCAACGACGGCACCCATACCCCCTGGAACGATACCGCGCAGCTCAATTTTCTGATGGCCGAAGTGCGCGAAGCGATGATTCAGACCATCTTGCAGGTGGCCCGGACCTTCAAGGTGATCCGCTTTGATGCCGCCATGACCCTGGCAAAAAAACACTACCAGCGCCTATGGTTTCCTCGCCCCGGCGGCGGCGCCGGAGTCCCTTCCCGGGCCGAACACTGGATGGAAGCCGAAGAATTCGACCGGATCTTTCCCGTGGAGTTCTGGCGCGAGGTGGTCGACCGGGTCGCTGCCGAGGTCCCCGACACCCTGCTGCTGGCCGAGGCCTTCTGGCTGATGGAGGGATTTTTCGTTCGTACCCTGGGCATGCACCGGGTCTACAACAGTGCCTTCATGCACATGTTCAAGAACGAGGACAACGGTAAATATCAGCAACTGCTGCGCAATACTCTGGAGTTCAACCCGGAAATCCTCAAGCGCTTCGTCAATTTCATGAATAATCCCGACGAGGCCACTGCGGTGGAGCAATTCGGCAGGGGAGATAAATACTTCGGGGTGGCGGTCATACTGGTCACCCTGCCCGGTCTGCCCATGTTCGGCCACGGTCAGATCGAGGGTTTTGCCGAAAAGTACGGCATGGAGTACCGGCGTGCCTACTGGGAAGAGACGGTCGATGAGGGCTTCGTCGCCCATCACGAAACCCAGATATTTCCTCTGCTCCATCAACGCCACCTATTCAGCGAAGCCGAGCTTTTTGAACTCTATCCCTTCGAAACGGCCCACGGGGTCAATAATGACGTCTTCGCCTATTCCAACGGCTGCGGGCAGCAGCGGGCACTGGTGGTCTATCACAACCGATCCGGGTCTGCAGCTGGCTGGGTTCGCCACAGCGTACCTAAAGCCCGGCTTGGCGCCCACGGCGGTCGCCAGCCATCGACCACCACCCTGACCGCCGCTCTCGGGGTAAACAGCGACAGCCGCCATTACTATCGCTTTCGCGATCAGCATAGCGGGCAACACTACCTGCGCTCTGGTGCTGAGTTGGAAGAAAAGGGTCTGTTCTTCCAGCTGGAAGGCTATCAGTACCAGGTCTTTGTTGATTTTTGTGAGCTGATCGATACCGACGGCAGCTGGAGCCGCTTATGCAGGCAACTCAACGGTCAACCGGTAAGTGATCTTGATTTGGAACTCAAGCGTCTTCATCTAGAACCCCTGCTGAGCGCCTTTGATCGACTGCTGCAAGACCCGTTTTGGGACCGGCTACTCCCTTCGACAGCCACCGAAGAAGCCACTGCGGAGTTGAGCGGACTAAAGACCGAACCGTTGCTGGGGGGCTTCGAGGCGTTTATCGGCCAATTGCAGCCTCTCACCGGTCCGCATGGGGACAGCACTGAGTTGGTGGCAGGGCTGGCCTCTGAGCTTCAAGCGCTAAGCAAGTTTTCAGCCTCCACAGGCAGAAAACCCGATAAGATCTCTATCCGCCGCGAGCTTTGCCGTATCCTGGCTGAATCGCTAAACGAGGTACTACCAGCCTATCTGCTTCTCCATCGCCTTGGCGACCTCACACCCGGCGACAACGACCCGACTCGCGTCATCGCCTGGCTCGATGATTACCTGCTGCGCGAGCCCTTGGTTCAATGCCTTATCAACAAAGATCAGTTGCTGTTGATCGCCCTGATCCGCTGGCAAGACCTGTTGGCGAAGGAGTTTTCGCTAAGTGATCTGGTCACTGACGACACGGTTCGTGATTTTCTTCAGGTGCATGAATACGAAGGCCATCAATGGATGTGTGCCGAGCGACTTAGCGAGCTGGCTTCGGGCCTGTTCGCCATATCGGCCCTGGTTGCCGCAACTCAAGAGACCGGAGCAGCCCTGAATCTGCGCCTTGAGCGCCTATGGGAACAGGCGCAAAAGCTGGTCGCCGCCGGGAAACATGCCGGTTATCGCCTTGACCGCCTGCAAAGCTTACGATAAGTTTTTTTCGACTGCTACTTCTGTGAGGTCTATCGATGAACATTCTGCTTGTCGCTTCCGAAGTGACTCCCTTTGCCAAAACCGGTGGGCTGGCTGATGTCGCCGGCGCCTTGCCGCAAGCCCTGGCTCATCTCGGCCACGACGTTCGAATCTGTATGCCCTATTACCGTAGCATCAGCGAAAAACCCTTCGTCACCAAACGACTCGAAGTGACTGTTGAAGTGGAGATCGCCGGTGCCCTCCGCAGCGTCGGTATTTACCTGGGGCGGCTTGGGGAAGTTCCTGTCTATTTTCTCGACTATCCCGAATTCTTTCAGCGTCAGGGATTATACGGCACAGCCGCTGGCGACTATCCAGACAACGCCCAGCGTTTCGGGCTCTTTTGTCGAGCGGTGCTCGAAGCCCTGCCGCAACTCGACTTTCGCCCCGACGTGCTGCACCTCAACGACTGGCAAACGGGGTTGATTCCAGTGCTGTTGCACAGTGAACGGGCGGCCGACCCTTTTTACACCCGCACCGGCACCGTGATGACCATTCACAACCTCGGCTATCAGGGACTGTTTCCCCCGGAAGCCCTGACCGAGATCGGTCTCGACCCGGGCCTTTTTCACATGGAAGGACTGGAATATTACGGCCAGCTTTCCTTCCTCAAAGGGGGGCTGTTCTTCTCCGACCTGGTCACCACCGTTTCTCCCAGTTACTGTCGGGAGATTCAAACCCCTGAATTCGGTCACGGCTTCGAAGGCATTCTTCATAAACGACGCAAGGAGCTGATCGGCATCCTTAACGGGATCGATTGCCAACAGTGGAACCCGGCCACCGATGCCGCCTTGCATACCCCGTACAGCGCCGAAAATCCGAAGGCCAAGATACAAAATAAACTCGATTTGCAGCACAGATTGGGACTGGCACGGGACAGCCACCTGCCGATAGTGGCCATGGTCACCCGCCTCGCCACCCAGAAAGGCCTGGATATTCTAGAAGCGGCCTGGCCTCAACTGATTCGCCGCCCCCTGCAATTCGTCCTGCTCGGCGACGGCGAGGAAAAACATATGGCCTTCTTCCGTCGCTTACAAGACAAACACCCGGAACTGGTCTCCATTACCTTGAGTTTTGATGACTCATTGGCCCGACGCATCTACGCCGGCAGCGACCTGTTCTTAATGCCAAGCCATTACGAACCCTGTGGCCTCGGCCAGCTCATCGCCCTGCGTTATGGTGCTATCCCTCTGGTGCGACGTACCGGCGGCCTGGCCGACACGGTATCCGATGTCGACAAAAACCCGCTAGGCAATGGCTTTGTCTTCACGGCCCCGACCGCCAAGGCCCTCATAAAAACCCTCAATCGGGCCCTTAAACGCTACCATGACCATGATGATTGGGCGTGTCTGGTACAGCGGGCCATGGCCGAGGACTTTTCCTGGGAACAGTCGGCCGGCCGCTATGTGGAGATTTATCAACGAGCTCAGGAGTGTAAAGGTGAGTGAGTCAATGTCAGACGAAAAATTGAACGTGGCAACCCCGGAACCGGAATCGGAGGGCGAACTTGAGCGGTTGTGCCGCGATATCGAGCGGCAGATCCGCAGCAACCAACGCTTTCTGGAAGGGTTTATGAACGAGAATTTAGAGGACGAGGAAGAATAGCCTGCGGTTGAAACAACCGCTGAAGTCTTGAAGTGCCAAATAGCAAAGGCCCGCAGGAAATTTCCTGCGGGCCTTTGCTATGGAATTGTCTGCCATCGAGGCATGATCGTCGCAGTCTTTACTCGCAGAGAAGTCGGAGTTCAGTCCAGGTACTTTTTCAACTCCCCGGCTTCCGGCACCTTGCCCACCAGCTTGACCGCGCCGTCGACGGCCAGGGCCGGGGTCATCATGACGCCGAAGGTCGCAATCTCCTTGATGTCCGTCACCTTCACCAGCTGGTAATCGATGCCAAGTTCATCGGCGGCCAGGCGAGTATTTTCCGCCAGTTTCTGGCATTTGGCGCAGCCCGTACCCAGGATCTGAAGTTTTTTCATCGCGCTCTCCTTTCTTTTACACTTGCAATAGTATTGAAGTAAGGTTTGTCAGCCTGCCGCTCAGCCCCAGAAGGCGCCGAAAATAAGACCGCTGATAGTTGCCATGGCCACCACCAGACAAACAAACACCAGGGTTTTCTTGGTACCCATGACGCTGCGTATGACCAGCATATTTGGCAGACTGAGGGCCGGTCCGGCCAGCAGCAACGCCAGTGCCGGGCCCTTGCCCATGCCGGCGCCGAGCAGCCCCTCGAGAATCGGCACTTCGGTCAGGGTGGCAAAATACATAAAGGCTCCGGCCACCGAGGCGAACAGGTTGGCCCCAGGGAATTGCCGCCCACCGAATTGGCCACCCAGGCCGAAGGGATCAGGCCTTCGGAGCCGGGCTGGCCGAGCAGGGCACCGGCAATCACCACGCCGATCAGCAACAGCGGCAGGATCTGCTTAGCGAAGCCCCAGGAGGAGGAGAACCATTCCTGCATTTCGCCCCGTTCGGTGTTGATGACCAGCGACAATCCGAGCACCCCGACCACGAAGGCCACCTGCGGCATTGTCGGCAACAACAGGGACAGAACCAGGGTCGGCAGGCCGACCAGGGCGATCTTCCACCAACAGACCCGAAACCAACCGATCAGGATCAGCGCTAGGGCGATGGCGAACCCGCCGGCAATGGCCCATTTGTGAAAATAGATGGCGTGCCACAGACCGCTGTCGCTGGCAGGGCGTCCCCAATTGGCAAATACCAGGATACCAACCATAGCGGCAAAATAGCCGGCGTTTTGCCATAAGGGGCGGGACACTTCCGGTTCAGGCATCATACCCTGGGCATCGATCTTCTCCAATTCCTCCTTGCGGAAAAAGAAGTGCATGCAAAGGCCGATGACAATGCTGAATAGAACCGCGCCAATGGCGCGGGCAATGCCGATCTCTGGCCCGAGGACCCGGGCAGTGAGAACGATGGCCAGGATGTTGATGGCCGGTCCCGAGTAAAGAAAGGCACAGGCCGGTCCGAGCCCCGCTCCCATGCGATAGATGCCGGCGAACAGGGGCAGAATGGTGCAGGAGCACACCGCTAGTACCGAACCCGAAACCGCGGCCACCCCGTAAGCCAGCACCTTGTTGGCCCTGGCGCCGAGGTACTTCATCACCGAGGCTTGGCTGATGAACACCCCCACCGCCCCGGCGATAAAAAACGCCGGCACCAGACACAACAGCACATGTTCGCGGGCGTACCATTTGACCAGGTAGAGGGACTCCCAGAGAGCGTTCTGCAGGCGCTCGAGACTCTTAAGCCAGTCAACCGGCAGGTAGTAACAAAGCAGAAAACCGGCTACGATCACCGCCAGCGCTTTCCATTCCTTTTTCCAGTTCATAGCAGTTTCCTTGTTTGAAGGATCATCAAGTTCAATGCGCGGGACGACAGCCGGCACGGAATGGCCGACAGAAAATCTCGCTACCTGCCGCCCTCTTCCATTAGCGCCACGCCATAGGCCCGGGCCAGCACCTCCACCGGATGGTACACCGGATAGGGCAGGCAGTGGTTGAACTGCAGCCGGCAGCTCATGCAGTCGGTGACAATGGCCTGGGGGTCCTGGGCGCGGATCTTGTCCATCAGCGGTCCACCCAGGTCGAGGGACTTCTGGTGAAAGTGCTCCTTGAAACCGAACACCCCACCCATGCCGCAGCAGTCGTAGTCGCTACCTACCTCCCCGATATCCAGCTGCGGAACCAGTTTTAGCAGATCAAGGTAGGGGCGACCTATTTTCTTCTCACGCAGATGACAGGGAGCAAAATAGACCATGCGCTCGGGCAAAGGCTGGAAGTCGGTCTTAAGCCGGCCTTCGGTCTGCATGCGGGTCAGATAGAGTGCAAAATCGAGCAGATTTTCGGAAAGCTTGACCCGGGCCAGAGGGTCGAGGGAGGAGAAGTAGCCGTCGTCTTTGAGGATATGCCGGTACATGATCTTGTGCAGAGTCCAGAACTGATTTTCGCCTTTTTCCGGAGCGGGAACCTTTATTTGCCCTTCCTTTGCATCGACCGACTGCTGGTAGGTGTCCGAATAGTAAGCTCGTTCCTTGAGCAGGCTCTTGAGGAAGAAGCCGCAGGTGGGGCAGGAATAGACCAGATCGTGACCATCCTCCAATGTTCCGAGCAGGTTTTCCATGTTAGCCTGACTCAGTTTCAGGGTGCGCTTACGGCCTCCCTCCACCAGAAAGGGCATGCCGCAGCACTGCTGGGGCGGTACGTAGACCGTGGCGTCGTGGTGCTGCAGAATCTCCACCACGCTGCGAGCTATGGCAGGAAACAGGTAGCCGGCGGTGCAGCCGGCGAAATAGGCGACCCGGTGCTCCCCTTTCTGCGGCCGGTCCAGACCACGCTTGGCCGCCCAGGAGAAAAAATTGTCTTTGGGGAAGGTGGGGAGCTGCCGGTCGGGGTGCAGGCGGGTCGCCTTTCGAAGCAGCGATCCGCTAAGTCGATTTGACTGCAGGGCCTGGGTCAGTTTGGGAAAGGTGCCGCACAGTCGGGCCATCAGCGGTACATCGTTGAGCAGGCGGGTCGCCAATGGCATGCCTTCCTTCTCGATATAACGGCTCTTGGCCTCCATCACGTCCATCGGCACCTTGGGGCAGGGGCACAGGCCGCAAAAGGTGCAGAGCTCAGCCAGGTAGCGAAACTGCTCCTCGCTGATCGGTACCCCGTCTTCCCGTTCCTGATCTTGCAGACGGTAGAGCTCGATGAAAAAGGCGCAGTCCTCTTCCATCATGGTACGGCAGGTGTCGCAGTCAGCACAGAGAGTCAGTACATCCCGTAACAGTTCCTGCGGCGTCGGTTCTTTCCGTTTGTCCGGTGCATCCATTGGGTCACCTTCCTTTTGCTAAACGTAGTTCATGCCTAGGGGCCTGTATCACTTCAGTAATTCGCTTGCACGAAAAGGACTTTCTCTTACCCAAAGGGATTTGTATTGCTCTGAACTTTCTCTGGCGAAAAAATCCAGAGGAATACCGTCGCAGCAAAACAGGTTTACCCTTACCTTGGATGCGACACCCCTCAAGTACCTAGTTGTTCACACTTTTAATCTATATTCTCCATAGGCGCTTGAAGTATCGTTTTTCTTATTTTGACAGCTGTATCAAGTTCTATTGGGCTTGCCCCTGCTCCCCGACCGCATTGATCTGGCATTCGAGGCTGGGAATGCAGCACGTGGCTACTGCTACCCCCACAGCTATCAGCTTCGCGCTTTTTACGTTCACAGCCTTTTCGTTATCGACCAGGTTACTTCCCTCTTGGCTTGTTTCCGCTTAACCCATGGAAAAACAACGGTATTCTCTAGCAATCACCTGCAAAATCTTTTTGTTCGTTTTCACGCTCCTGGAATTAGCTATACAGGCTATCAGCCCAAAAGGCATGCATCCGTAAATTCGGATATATTCTAAAAAAAAACTCAAACGTACTTTTCTTTGTGCAGAGCCTCCGAGAGGCGTTGGCGGTAGGTCGCTCCTTCCACGGTGGCCGGCAGATACTCTTGAAGCACCTTCAGCAAGCTGTCGGCCAATAGGCTGCTCTCACTGGCCAGGGAATAGTGAGACCAGGTGCCGTCACGACGGTCTTCTACCAGCCCGGCATTTTTCAGGATCGCAAGATGCCGGGAGGCCGTTGATTGCGGTAGATCGAGAATCGCCATGAGTTTACAGACGCACACCTCGCCGTCGAACAACAAGCAAAGGATCTGCAATCGTGTCTGGTGGGCCAGGGCTTTGAATATTTCCGTGGTTGCTTGCATAGGCAAAGCTTAATCCGGTTTTTCGGATATAGCAAGATTTTTTTTGATTGTCCCGCCCTGCATCCCCTACAGCGCCGAGACCCCGGCGGTCAAGGCCCTCATAAAAATCCTGGATCGGGCCCTGAAACGCTTTCAAAACCACGACGACTGGACGTGTCTGATGCAACGGGCCATGTGAGTGGATACTTTTCTTTGGAACAGTCGGCCGGCCGCTATGTGGAGATTTATCAACGAGCTCAGGAGGGTAAAGGTGACTGAACCAGCTCAACCGCCAGAAACAGAACAAGAACAATCAGATGTGGAACCGATCGATGAATTCGAAAAATTACGCCTGGGTATAGCCCGGCAACTTCGCGCTAACCAGCGCTTTCTTGAGACTTTTTTCGATGAAGACTTTGCGGAAGAGGAGAATGAATAAACCCCTGCCCTCTATTCAACCGGTATTGCGCAGCCCGGCGGCGATGCCATGAATGGTGGCGGCCAACAGGTAGTTGAGTTCACTGCTCTCTTCCCCGGCCCGCTTGCGCCGCAACAACTCGATCTGCATCAGGCTCAAGGGATCAACGTAAGGAGTGCGCAGACGCAGGGACCGGGCCAGGCTCGGTTGATGTTCCATCAGGCGACTCTGGCCGGTGACCTCGAGCACTGACGCCAGGGTCCGCTGGTGCTCGGCAACCACCAGGCCAAAGAAGCGCTCCCGCAACGCCGCATCGCCGACCAGTTCGGCATAGCGCCGCGCGATAGGCAGATCGACCTTGGTCAAAGCCAACTCTACGTTGCGAATCAGGTCGGCGAAGAAAGGACAGTCCTCCATCATCTCGCAGAGCAGCCGCCGAGCCTGCAGCCCCTTGTCGGCAAAGGCGGTCAGCGCCTGACCGACGCCGAACCAGCCGGGCAGCACATGGCGGCTCTGTATCCAGCCGAAGCCCCAGGGAATCGCACGCAAATCCTCTAAACCACCGGCCGTCTTACGCCGCGCCGGTCGCGAACCGATCTTAGCCAGTTCAAATTCAAGCACCGGCGTCGCCTGTTCGAAATAGCCCACCAGATCGGGGTTATCGGCGATATGCGCGCGGTAGAAGTCCAGAGCACTGGCGGACATCTCCTCCAGAGCCTCCTCCCAGCGAGGTTGGGCGGTCGTGTCGCCGTACTCGGGGCACAGCAAACTCTCCAGGCTGGCGGCCACGGTCAGCTCAAAGGTGCGCCGTGCCAGCTCGACATCAGCGTACTTCCAGTTAATAACTTCCCCCTGCTCGGTGATCTTCAACGCTCCGGAGAAACCGTCCCCTGGCTGGCTGAGGATCGCGCGATGGGTGGGACCGCCACCACGGCCGACGGTACCCCCCCGGCCGTGGAACAGACGCAGGTGGATGTTGCACTCCCGTGCGGCTTGCTGCAGAGCCCGTTGCGCCTTGTGAATTTCCCAAGTACTGGTAAACATGCCGCCGTCTTTGTTGGAATCGGAATATCCGAGCATAACCTCCTGACTGCGGCCCCAGGAATCGAGCAGCGCCCCGTAGTCAGCGGAGCTCCACAGCTCGCGACAGATGCTCGCCCCATGGCGCAGATCGTCAATGGACTCGAACAAGGGCACCGGCATCAGCCCCGGATCACCTCTTTTTTCATCCGCCGCCACCCGCACTCCGGCTCGCTCCGCCAGCCGTAGCCAGCGTTTCATGTCCTCGGCACAACTCGTACCACTGATCACATAGCGGCTGATGGCCTGCGGAGCATGCAGCCGTTTCAACTGCGCCACCCCCCGCAAAGTTTCCATCACCGTGACCACCGACTGATCATCACATAGTCCCCGAGCCAGGGCGGCTTCGGCCTCTTCGTGCAGCCGCGCATGCTGGCGGATATCGAGTACCTGCAAGTGGAAACCACAGGTGGACACCTTGCGCAACAAGGGATCGAGGTACTCGCAGACCAGGCGCCGGGCGCGGTGATGCTCCAGGCTGTCCCGCAACAGGCGCAAATCTGTTTCGAACTCAGCGGCGGAGCGATAGCCCTCGGCCGACTGCGGCGAGTGCCGGCAACAGGCCAGACGGTAACCGACGGCCGCTAAAAACTGGCGATAGAGCTCGCATTCAGGAAAGGCGGCCATGGCCTCGGCGGCGGCAGGCAGGGTCTGCCGATACCCCTGCAGAACCTGGCGAAAGGCCGGGCTGGTGGGCACTCGGCAACCGGACGGAGTAAGCAACTCCTTAAGTTGCGCCACATCCTTCAGGTAACTGTCGAGAATCACATGGCGGGCTTTTATCAACGCCGTTTCCGTCGATTCCGGGCTCACCTTCGGATTGCCATCCCGATCGCCGCCGATCCAGGAACCGAAGCGGACCACCGGCGACATTTCGCCGGGTGCAACACGGGACTCAAAGACCTCGTCCAAAGCCGCCGCCAGATCAGGGTAGAAATCGTCCAGGGCGGGGATCAGATAAGGGGCATAGGGGTCGAGCCCCATATCGATTTCGTTTTCTACTGTTGGGTTGTGGCTGCGAATCTCTTCGGTCTGCCACAGCGCGGTAATCTCGCACAAAATCGCCTGTTGATGACGGGCCGCCTCGGCATCGAACAGCAGCGGCCGGTTGAGCTGCTCCAGAGCCCCGGCGATGCGCTGGCGTTTGGTTCGGGTCACCCGTCGAGCCACCTCGGTCGGGTGAGCGGTGAACACCGGCATCACTTCGATGTGGCGCAAGCCCTCAAAAACCTGCTCGGCGCTGAAGCCCTTATCGCGCAGGCGAACCAAAGTGCCGCGCAGCGAACCAGGCTTGTCCTCCGCCTCCGCTGCCAGCCGCACCGCCCTCAGTCTGCGCTTGCGATGCTGGGTTTCCGCCAGGTTGACCAATTCAAAAAAGGTCGAGAAGGCCTTGACGATCTGCCCGGCGTCGGTCAGCGACAACCCGCGAATCAATTCCACCGCCACCTGCAACTGGGGATCGTCCTGCCAGATGCCGGCATCCCCTTGAGCATGATACAATCTCCGGCGATGAGCAATGGCGCCTTGGCGCAACTCCTCTTCCAGCCGGTAGATCTCCTCGCCGGACTGCTCGCGAATCACGGTGCCGAGCAACTTACCCAGGGACCGTACATCCCGCCGCAAAGGCCGCTCCCATAAATCACCGGAAAAGCTGGTCAACTCCGCCAGGCGGGCTAAAGGGTTATCGACTTTCCAATAGAGTTCCTGCATGGTGGCCTGCCTGTTGTTCAAGATGAATAGTAACCGGCGATTTTTCGGCTTCAGGTTTCAGTCTACCCGCTCAGCCGGCTGGTTCAAGACCACTGGCGTGCCCTATTATGCCTTTGGCAAAGCTGGGCAGGTCTTCAATCAATATATAGGAAAGGCCCAACCTGAGGAATCAGGTGAGCCTTTTATAGGTCTTATGTTTTGTAATTTATGAGTTGACATGGGGGTAAATTGAAACCGTCTAAGATAAACGTGGCGATTCACTGCGCCTTCAAATGGTGAATTAGGTATAGTCCCCCCGGAACTCTCTCAGCCACCCTTCGAAGCGATCTTTGGGTCCCTTGGATAAAATCCGGCTGAAGGTTTCCTGGTCGTAGAGATACAGACAATGCCGGATCGCGGTGTAGGGGCTGAAGGTGTTACCAGGATTTTTGGCCATGAAATAATCGCTATACTCTCTGACGGTTTTAAGATTCGTGTTCAAGCTTTTGTGTAGCTCCGACTTTTTAAAGCCACCGTCCAGCTTTAGGATGTCCTGGACGAAGTCATCAACTTTATAGTCTTCGAATTCGAAATCTCTGAAAAAATGTCCCGCGACACGCAGAAAGTTAAAAGCATTGACTGTCTTTTCGCTGGTCACCGTCGATGGCTGATCTGCAGTCTCCCTACTGTCATCAAAGGCGTCGCTGATCGGAGCCACCGTGGCTTGATGGATGAGCTCGGTGGTGGCGTTGCGGATCTCTTTGAACTCACGGTCGGCCAACTCAAAAAGGGCGGATAGAGCATTGATCCTGCGTTTGAGATCTGTAGGAATCGATTTTTTGTATTTAATTTTGTGGTCAAGAACACTCCAGGCATCCTGTATCAAAGACCTGATCTGCACTTCGAAGGGATAGTCGGCATACTGCTGGTATTTCGGCAGGGAGATCATCTGATCGTTCAGGGCAAGATCCATGTGCAGGCCTTTGTAGCCAAACGAATCCTCGGTACTCTCAACAGCCGAGATCTTGTCGGTGACATCGATAATTTTGAAGTGTTGTTTCAATACCTCAGCCACTACTTCAATCTGGTCCTCATAGAGGCAGATAATACGGATGCCGATCAGGTCGGAAAGGTAGTCCTTGATCTCGTATGGCTGGTCATCCGCTTCGAGCTTGCTTTGATATTTACGGTTAAATTTTTTAATACACTCCTCTTTGTCCTTGACCCGGCCTTCGATTTTCGTCACCTCGCCGATATCAGCCCCCTTGAGCAAGGAACTGATGATGCGGATATAGGCCTTCTTGGCCTTCTCGAAGTGTTTCGAGTTGCTGTCGTAGAATTTCCGGAAGGAGTCTTTTTCCTTTTCAAAGTTCAGAGAGGCCAAGATTGGCTCCTTATCCGTTAACGTACGATGGATATTTCATCAAATCCCATAGACCTTTGCACCTATCACATGGCTGGTGAATAGAGATTGACTAGTCCTTAGTCTTCAAGGCACTCATGAGTTCTGAAACGGAATCCCAAGTGATCCACATAAAACAAAAACAGACACCTTCATCACTATAGGTGGTTTTCACTTTCTTTCATTATTCCTTTCTGGAAATTTTCAGAAATCTGCATAAATAAGACTTAACCAATTTAACCCAGTCGGAAATTAGGGTCAAATGGGTAGGGTCTTGTCTATATTCTTACATCTAGTTTTGAACATTGGTTTTTGGTAGAGATGAAGAATTCCCCCAGTCTCTGACATAATGGAAAAGCCCGCCAAATCGCCTGGCGGGCCTTTCATGTCTGACAGGTGGTGCATTTTGAGAGCCACCGCAAAAATTACTTGGTTCTCTTTGCATCCTTTCCTAACCGAACAATCAGAAGTGCAAAGGGCCATGTATGCCAAGCCAGGTCGAAAATATCGATAGGCTTCTTTAGAGCACCCTCCATCAGCATTCCCAGCTTCTCGACTAGATGGGGCTGTGGATGCACAGGTGCCAATCCGAGAAACAAGGCCAAGGGAATGAGGAGCGGGTAGCTGAGTAAATTTTTCATATTAATTTTGCAGTTACCTCTTACTCAAGAATTTCGGACATAAAAAGCGGCTCCTGAGGCCAATCCCTAGGGGTCGCGTCAGCAGGCCTGTGTGCATACACAGCCAAGGACACGTTAGCCCGTTCTATTGGATGTTTCAAGGAGCATTTTCAGGTTCTTATAGCTGCCGCAAAATGAGATCGGCCACCCTGTTTTCAGGGTAGGCCATTTCGGTGCCTGAGAAGTCGTGATTTGACACCCACCGGCGAAGGTCAAGATCAATATGGCTGAAAAGGTGTTTCGGGTTTTGGGACAACTATCCTGGCACATAGGGAAGCCTGAATGCCTGAACTTAGCGTCTTGGAAGCCTGCCCCTCTGGCCTTCCTGCATACTTGCTATTCCCGACAAAATCCAAAAAGGAAGCAAGGCCCCCTCACTTTGTTGCTCCAGCCTTCTGGAGCCAAGAGACTATTTCTGTATGGTCATTATGGATAGCTATCGATAGTGCTGTTATGTTTAAATTCTCGCTCCTAATATTGACAGCTGCTCCCGCATCAATGAGAGCTCTTACAATCTCGGCATGACCGTTCATTGAGGCAGATATAAGAGCGGTAAAATCCGGGCTAGCACCTATCGCATTAATATTGGCACCACCTTCAATGAGGGCCATTACAGTCTCAGTTTTGCCTTCCATCGAAGCATATATGAGAACAGTCTGACCTAAAATATCTTTCAACTCAGTATTCGCACCAGCAGCAAGCAGAAGATTTACGATATCGGGATGATCTGTAGCATATGAAAGGGCTGTTTCTCCCTGGTCTCTTTGTGCGTCGACATTTGCGCCTTTTGCAAGCAGAATCTTGACGGTTTCAATATGGCCATTCTGTGAAGCAGCCATAAGGGGGGTTGCGCCACCTTGGCCCCCCGAATTGATGTCAATTCCCTGTGAAAGCAAAGTCTTCACAGAGTAGTTGTCACCAGTTAATGCCGCATTATACAACTTCATTTGCGTTGTGGTGCACCCAGCGGCCAAGACAAGCACACACACAACGAGCAGGCATTGACGGATTATATGTCTCATTTTATTCCTCTCTGCTTACTAATAGTTAAACCCCTTGTCTTAACAACGGAGCACCAAAGATGTTATTTGTTTGGCGTAGTGAAGTTTAACCACGTTTCCCATTGCTCAACCGCGAAATACCAAAACGCTTCTGGATGGATAAGAGCATTTTTGACTTGTGACCAAGTTGATACGGTATCACCGCGACGCAGACGCACCGACCATAAATATGTCGTGTCAGGCTGGAGTGCAACATCTGGTTTGAATGTGGGCCCTGTAAGGCCCTGCGCATACGCCAGCAGTCGCCCTCGGCGCCACCTTTTTTTCCCCGTCAACAGATCTAAATTGATCTTCCGCCAGGTTGAATCATAGGCTTCGTATATTGCTACATCATATTTGATGTCGGGTATGGACGAAGGCCCCCATCGCAAAGTTGGTGTTGTGCTCGCAACGACGACATCTTGGAGACGATCAGGAGATGATGGTGTAACACCAATATTTTTGGATGAACAATATATTCCCCAAGCGCCGCCGCAGATGTACGTCTCTTTGGTATACGTTCCGGGGTTGAGTGGTTGGAGTTTTGTTACTCTATTCAGAGGATCGCTATGCGCGTCCGGATACCTCTTGTGGAACTCCTGGGTGGCTTCCGGATAATTGTCATCTAACCTTTGCACGAGGTGGCGAGTCCTGCGCAACTCTAAGGTGAGATCGCCAAGGTACAAACTCTCGATTTCAGGGCCTACGGTAAACGGTATATAAACAGGCTGTGCTAGCGGAACCTTCATTTCAAACAAACCAACCTCTGCCGAAAAACCATAAACGCCAAGGACTTCGTACTCTCCCGGTGCCAAGGGCCAATAAAAGTAGCCGGTCTTATCGACCTTGTATTCCATTATTGTGGAACTTCCCCTCTGTCGGAACTCAATGGTCAAATAGCTTTTAAAGCCAGAGGTAGTCATCTCGATACGTTTGCCATCTACAATGACATTGACTTTGCCAAACACAATGGCTTGTTCCTTTGACAGTGATCGAGCCGTTTCCATCTTTACGGCCGTTGTGCAGCCTGTTAATACGACCGACACTATTACTGCTACCCAAAACAAAGATCCCAATATTTTCATGGCCCACCTCGTTCTAAAGGTCAGATCGTTTGGCCGCTAAAAAAACGCATATGGAAGCCTCATCTTCGGTGGTTTCAGTCTTCATGTTCGCGCCTTCCCCAAGCAAGACCTTCATGCTTATGGCCTGGCCCTGCTGAGTGGCTAGAACCAGTTCATTTTTCGCGATGGAGCCTCCAGCCGCAAACATAATGACCACTGCAACCAACAAGCATTGACTAAACCTGTATTTCATTTTGACAACTTCCTTCTGCCAGTGGGGTTGAGCCGTCCACCAAGCATTTATGCCCGAACCTAATTTTATGCTAACAAAGACCAACTACGGAGCAAGTCTCGCAAAGGGCTGTTTATGGATGAAATAGTCTTTTGCCGACCCAAAACTGCTTATTGACTTCATGCAATTAGGATTGATTGTATCCCTTGCATTGGTCTTGGTTTCCTAAAAGGCTTCTGGAATGAAGGATCCTTCCTGGGCAGAAGTGTCCAACATATTGTTCCAGATTGTTTTCAGCGGCCAGATGTGGTCATAAACCAGAACCTTATAGCCTCTGACATAGTGGAAAAGCCCCCGGTTGGACAACCGGGGGCTTTTGGTGTTTTGGAATTGGTGATATTCAGGATACATGCTATGCGTTTCTATAAAACTAGATTCGATTCATTTTTCCAATAATTGACGAGCACTCTTTCGGAAAAAACTTCCGTAAACATTTTATGCAAATGCCATAACTTTCACCTTTAAGATTAATATCCCAGCCGATTTTAGATTGACACCAACTGCAGAGCTTAAACATGGAACCTCCCAGTTCTGGTTTGCAATTTGCTGCCAATATTTCGTTTGATATTTTTTGTTTTTTTATGTTGTTTTTCAAATACTAACCAAGTGCAATTGTTTTGCAAGAGCTCTAGGAGGTGTTCGCTTAAATCCCTGACCTATCAGACCCTGCCCAACCAAACGACCTCACGCCGGTTTGTACATTAGGCTTCATATCCGGTATGCTGATAGAGTAAGCAGCATTAACGAATGCCGGCTACCCAAAACGAAACCGGCGGAAACAGGAGTCGGGCATGGAAAACTTATGCGAATTAAAGTGCGAAGCTTGTCGAAAAGGCGCCCCCCCGGCCACTTCGGAGGAGATCGCGCAGTTTCGGCCGCAGATTCCCGAGTGGGAGATTCTGACCGTCTGCGGCATTGAGGTGTTGAGCCGGGACTACAAGTTCACCAATTTTGCCGAAGCTCTGGCCTTTACCAACCAAGTCGGCGACCTGGCCGAGGCTGAGGGGCATCACCCGGAGATCCTTACCGAATGGGGTAAAGTGACGGTGCGCTGGTACACGCGCAAGATCAAGGGCCTGCACCGCAACGACCTTATTATGGCCGCCAAGACCGATGCCCTGCTGAGCTGAACCCGGATTATGGCGCAAAAAATAATTAAAAAAGGCCGTCGCGGGACGGCCTTTTTTCGTATCTACCCTAAATTCAGAGAGTCGATCAGGCGTCGGACGGCTCGTTGAATTCGAAACCGCAGGCCGGGCACTTGACCTTGCTGTCCATCATGCCGTGATCGTCCATCTTGCTACCGGTAGTGGCGCATCCAGCCAGCACCAAAACCATCAACCCCGTCAACATCATCATTACTGATTTTCTCATGATTTTACCTCCCGGAAGTTGAAAAACTCTTTGTTTCCTTTGAGGCACATCTTATCTCAGGCCTGTTGCCAGCGATTAAAGACTCGGTAAAGATCGGGTAAAGAAGGCGCAAAAAAGCCCCCTGCAGCTGTCTGACTACAGGGGGCGGTGACAAAACCTATTTTCTTTTTGACCTTAGTCTGCTGGTTCCTTGCCGAGTCGCTCCAGGTAGGACTGCCACTCAACGGGCAGCATATGCTTTTTCTGGTTGTTGCATTCTTTGCAGCAGGGCACGCAGTTGCCACGAGTTGAACGGCCGCCGCGAATCACCGGTACTACATGGTCAAGAGTCAGCGCCTTAGGCGCTACCTGACTGCCACAATAGTAGCAGATACCGGTGGCAATGCGGTTTTTCCACCACTGGCTGCGACGCAGCTCGCGGGCTTTCTCCCGCTCGCGGCGAATCTGCTCTTCAGATACCTCGGGGAAATATTCCAAATTACCTGCTCCTAGAAAAACACACATCAACCCCCTAGCTCACGCCCGTTCGCTTCGCTCACTCAAGCCGCAAAGGCGCAAAGAAAAGCAGAAAACCGGATTGATTCTCTTTGCATCTTAAGCGACTGCAAGGAGCGGGCGTGAGGCGCCGCTTAGAGGTGTAACCGGAATAACTAGACTCTCTGCTTATAACAACAAAAAGCCCATCTGGCGTCCGGTCTGCCCTTGGTCGCGCCGGTAGGAGAAGAACAGCTCGCGGTGACAACAAGTGCATTCGGCGACGACACTGACCTGGTTGGCGGCAAGGCCGGCATCTTCGAGTTGCAGCAGGCAACTCTTTTGCAGATCGAGCTGCCACTGGTGAAGGTCGGTTTCCTCGGCGATACGCGACCAGTGGCCGCTACCGGCCTGGAAGGCGTCCCGCACCGGACGATCGACGGTGTAGCTGTGAGCGGCAATACCGGGACCGACCGCGGCCAGCAAATTCTCGGGGCGGCTGCCGAAGACGCTCTGCAAAGAAGCAACGGCCTTGCCCAACAGCCCGTTGGCGGCTCCCCGCCAGCCAACATGAACCACTGCCGCGGCCCGTTGCTGAGGATCGAACAACAAAACAGGGTAACAGTCGGCGACCAATACACCGATCATTATACCTGGCTGGTTGGTAACGATGGCGTCACTTTCAATGCTCAGAAAATGCGACAGATCGTAATTCGCCTGATCGATCACCAGGATATCGTTGCCATGAACCTGATTAACCGTGAGCAGCTGATGGGTCTGCAAATTGAAGGAGCGGGCCAGAGTAGAACGATTGCCCTCCACGTTATGGCGGGCATCTTCGGTATTGTAACCCAGATTGAGCGAATTAAAGGGAGGTCGGCTAACGCCGCCGTTGCGGGTGCTGAAACCGGCCTGCAGGTTGTGTTGTGGCGCCCAGGCAGGCTGCAGATAACTGATTTTTCCCTGTCGTACTTGTTTCATGATGGTTGCACTCCCGTTATGATCAAACGGCAGAAGCCGCTGAATATTTGTTTTCTAAATAATCGATAATTGTCTGCATATCTGCGGGAACAGCACTGGAAGATTCCAGATACTCGCCACTGACCGGGTGGATAAAACCAAGCAGTCTGGCGTGCAGAGCCTGGCGACCGAGATCTGCGGCCAACCGGCGCAGCTCGGGGTCCTTAAGGGTTTTGATGCGATTCCCACCGTACACCGGGTCCGCAAGAACCGGGTGTTGCATATCGGCGAAGTGAACTCTAATTTGGTGGGTGCGTCCCGTTTCCAGGCGCAGCTCAACCAGGCTTAGCCGGTCCTCCTCGTAGGTTTGCAACACACGCCAGTGGGTCACGGCTTGCCGACCGTTGCGATTGCTGGTGCTCATTTTCTTACGCTGGGTCGGATGACGACCGATAGGCTTATCGACCGTTCCCTTGTCCGTCGGCAGCAAGCCGTGGACCAAGGCGACATAGCGGCGATTGATGCTGTGATCCTTGAACTGTTGAGCCAGGTGCTGGTGGGCAGCGTCGGTCTTGGTCGCCACCATAACCCCCGAGGTATCCTTATCGAGGCGATGCACGATGCCTGGTCGCAATTCGCCGCCGATTCCCGATAAATCCTGGCAATGATGCAGCAAGGCATTGACCAGGGTCCCCTGGGAATGGCCGGGAGCCGGATGCACAACCATGCCGGCCGGCTTGTCGATGACAATCAGCTGGGAATCCTCATACAGGACAGTAAGGGGAATGGCTTGCGAAAGGGTTTCGGTCGGCACCGGCTCGGGCAGAGAAACAGTCACTTCTTCGCCGCCCTTAAGCTTAGTGCCGGGCTTGGCGACCGCGTTGTTGAGAGTGACCCGCCCCTCATCAATGAGACGCTTGAGTTGCGAGCGGGATAGTTCCGGCAGCGCCGCTGCCAGAAAACAGTCAAGTCGTTCGGGCGAACGCGAATAGTCAAAGATAAAACGCTGCACCTGCTCCATTTACCATATGGGGCTTTTTATTTTGCCGGCCTGTTTAATCATAATGTCGACAATGGCTCGATCAAAGAGCTGATCCCTGTTATCAATTTCCGGTGAAACCCGGGTCAGAAAGTGCTCTCGCCCTTCTTGCAGTTCCTCGTTCAACAGATCGAAAATCGTATCGTTTTCGATCCCTTCCTTGACTTTGCTCTGGTTATAAAGGGCGACATCCGAAACGATGGCGCGCGCCAATCGAAAAGCGATTTGAGGATTATCAACAACCCTGGCCATGGTACCTCCCTAGGTAAAACGGACGCTACATCCGCCCTGAACTTCCGGATAAATGTACTGGATGAGAGACAGCGATGAAGAATCGTCCGCCCCGGTGCCGATCATGATGCCGGAAAGGCCAGGTAGAGTGTCGCACTGCCCCTTTTGAGCAGCAATCGTACATACTTGGCCTGCTTGATACCCTGCACTGCCCGTTCAAAAGAAGACAGGTCTGTGATCTTATATTGGTTGATAGCCAGAACCAGGTCCCCGGGACGTACGCCGCCCTTGGCACTGGCGCCCTCGGGGTCGACAGCCTCGATCCTCACCCCGCCCTCTTCGGCAGGAATCACAGTCAGCCCCAAACCGGTCTTGCGGCCGTCCCGGATCTTGCCCGACTCCGTGGCTTCGTTCGCGGCCGCTTGCTCTTCGCGGCTGACAATGGTCACCGTCAGCTGCATACGCTCACCGTCCCGCAGAATGCCGAGTTCGGCAGTACCGCCGGCGGGGGTATTGGCAACCAGCAACTGCAGACTACGCACCCCACTGATCTCACGGCCGTTATAGGTCAACAACAAATCGCCGCGGCGCAACCCGGCCACACTGGCTGGCGAACCGGCCAATACCTGATTAACCAATGCACCGGTAGGGCGATCCAGACCAAAAGACTCGGCCAAGGCGGGGGAGAGGGGCTGAATACCGACCCCCAGATAACCGCGAACAACCTCGCCTTTCTCCATCAATTGACCGGCGATAAGACGCGCCAGATTAATAGGGATGGCAAAACCGATACCTTGACCGGAAGCGACGATGGCTGTATTGATGCCGATCACCTCGCCGTAGATATTCAGCAACGGCCCACCCGAATTGCCGGGATTGATAGAGGCGTCGGTCTGAATAAAATCTTCAAAGGCCTCGATACCGACATCGGTACGACCGGTCGCCGAAATCACGCCGACGGTCAGGGTGCTGTCGAGACCGAAGGGATTGCCGATCGCCAGCGCCCACTGGCCGACCTGCAGAGCATCCGAATCGCCGAGCACCGCTACCGGCAGCTCGTTGCTGTCCTTAATCTTGAGTACCGCCACATCCGTATCGGGGTCGGTGCCGATCAACTCGCCGTCGAAAACACGTCCGTCGGCCAGCTTGACCTTGATCTCTTCGGCTCCCTTGACCACATGTTCGTTGGTCAAAATAAAACCTGCGGCGCTGATGATGACTCCGGAACCAAGGCTCTTGGTCTGTTGCTGACGCTGAGGATGACGCTTGAACAGTTCTCCGAAAAAATCTTCGAACATCGGGCCGAGCTGCGGCCCACGGCGAACCCGCGCCGCCTGAATATTGACTACCGCCGGGGTAACCTTCGTCGACACCTCGCTAAAAGCCCGTTGGGTAGTGAGCAACTCCTTCGGCGGCTTCTCTACTGGAGGCGCGACCTTGCTGTCCCGTACCGAAACGGGAATGCTGGCCTCCTGACGCTGCTCTCGGCAGCCCCCCAGAAGGACGCCTGCCAGCAGGCAGGCCAGAAGGACAAAGCGATAGATACTCATGACGGAAAAAACCTTTTTCAACAGAGAAAAACAACCAGCAGAGTAACCAAAAAGGCCCCCGGTGTCAATTGTTTCGGCGGTTTGCGACGATACAGCGGACCAGTTCCAGCAGGTCTTGATGACTACCGCAAAAATCGGCATGAGCCAACCGGTTTTGCCGGTCAATCAGACAGGTGTCCAGAAGAAAGGTGGTCAGCCCGGCCCGCTGGGCCGGCAGGTCGTATTCGGTATCGTTGCCAACCATGATCGTCTGCTGCGGAGTGAGGTCCTGAGAATAGAGAATATCCATGAAATATTGACGATGAGGCTTGCAATATCGACTGTTTTCATAACTGGTGATCAACTCAAAAGGAAAATCATCCAGCTGGCCCCATTTCAGACGCGCTTCAACCACCGGAAGAGGGAAAACGGGGTTGGTAGCGATAATCACCCGAAGACCGCTGTCGAAACAATACTGTAAGATTTTGCGGGCCAGGGGAAAGGGGCGCACCAGGGGCGCCAGGCGGTGCAAACCATTGTCACAATACTGGTTCAATCGGTCGCGAAAGAGCTCGGCGTTGATACCGAGACGCTCTTGGAGCAAATCAAGGAAAAGCTCTTCCATGGTCTGTTCGCCGCAATCGGCCTTGAGCAGATCGAAAGCGGTTGCCACCACCGTATCGGCAAATCGGCAGCGATTGGCAAGGTCACTGAAATGGCGCGCCAGCCCTCGCACATAACCGGAGATATAGGCATCCATTTCGACATTGAGCAAGGTACCATCGAGATCGAACAGGATCGCCTCGATAGGTGGCAATGACGGGCAGTTCATGCAGAAAACACTCTCAATTCGCTGGTAAAAAGGTAGCTCCATGATAGCATGGCCTCAAGTGTCGTCAAAGAACCAAAAGACTGCCGCTAAGCCGGCAATAAGTCCTTGACTTGCCATGGCCATGCAAGGTAGGAATTCAATAAATACAACGAGGTAAGTCATCAATGAACGATATCAGAGAAGAAGTCAAAGGCTTGCTCATCGGCCTTAAGGTCCGCCGCCTGCGCCAGGAACGGCGCATGACCCTGCAAAACCTTGCCGAGGCGACAGGCCTTTCCAAGCCGTTGCTGTCGCAGATCGAAAACGAACAGGTCATACCGCCCCTTGCGACCCTGCTGCGCATCTCCAAAGCGCTTAAGGTCGGCTTGCAGACCTTTTTTCAGGAACAGGATGGAGCTGAAAAATGTGTCCTGGTACGGGCCGGCGAGAGCCGCCGCATGGACTGGCGAGCCAGCCGCAGCCAGGGGCGCTCCCCCTACAACTACCATTCTCTGGCTTACGGAAAAAAACAGCGTAGCCTCGAGCCTTTTCTCATCGAATTCGACGTGAGGCCCTGGCAGGACGAATTGCTGGAAACCCACGAAGGTGAAGAATTTATCTTTCTACTTACCGGCAAACTGGAGTTCCACTACGGCGACCAGGTCATGACCCTCGATCCGGGCGATTCCATCTATTACGACTCCAAAGAACCCCATGGCTTTGTCGGTATTGCTCCGGATCCGGTGCGCGCGGTAGCCGTGGTTTATTCAAGGGATTAACGGGGCATTGCTTGACTATTGCACCGGGGGAGATACTTTAATAGAGCCTTACCCTAAATCTCACGACAATGGATAAACAGCCTTGGCCAACAAAGGCCGACGGTTAAACTTGATGCTTTCGCAAAGACCAGGAGGTAATGTCATGATCAAAGTCGGAGTTGTGCTGGCCGGGTGCGGCGTCTACGACGGCAGTGAAATCCATGAAGCAGTCCTGACGTTGCTGGCCATTGCCAAAGCCGGTGCTGAAGCTGTGTGTATGGCACCGGACATGGAACAGATGCATGTTATCAATCATTTCAGTGGTCAAACCGAAGATGGCTGCTCCCGTAACGTGTTGGTCGAATCGGCCCGCATCGCCCGGGGCCAGATTCTCGACATTGCCACGGTCAAGGCAGACGATATTGACGCTCTGGTCTTTCCAGGCGGATACGGTGCCGCCAAAAACCTGTGTGACTTCGCCGTTCAAGGGGCCGACTGTACCGTCAACGAACAGGTAAAGCGTTTGGTCGCCGAAATGCTGGCGGCCGAAAAACCCCTGGCCGGAATCTGTATCGCTCCCGCCATGCTGGCCAAAATACTTGGTCAACAACAGCCCCCCGCAACACTGACCATCGGCACCGACAGGGACACCGCCGCGACCCTTGACTCCATGGGCGTCAAGCACGTGGCTTGCCCTGTGGATGAGGTGGTAGTCGACAAACAACGTAAGCTCGTTACCACCCCGGCCTACATGCTGGCGGACAACATCGCCCAGGTCGCCGTCGGCATCGATAAAGCCATCAAACTCATGCTTAAATTACGCTGATCGCCATAACCGCCGATCAAGAATCTCTGCAAAGGGGGGGCAGCCGAAAGGCCGGCCCCCTTTCGTCTATTGAGGACCGTGCATCTTGGGTTAGAATAAAGGGAGTAGTTAACGAATCGATCCGGACCCCAATGACCTTTCCCGGGAGCTCTCATGACTCTGCCCGCCAGCAACAGTCCCTTTGCCCCGCCACCAGAGCGGGATGCCTGCGCCATTATCGGCTTTATCAAGAAGCTCGGCACGCCGACCCACGGCAACCTGCAACGAACCATCGACGCCTTGATCAAGATGGGGCACCGAGCCGGCGAAATTCGTGGCGAGGGCGACGGCTGCGGCATACTGAGCGATATCCCCCGTTTATTGTGGCAGGAACGCCTGGCCCAATCCGGCTACGCTGCCGACCTGGCTGAAAGTGACCGCTTCGTGGTCGCCCACCTGCTGTTGCCGGCAGAGGCTGCTGCCCCCGAGGCCGCCTTACGTGGCAAAATCCTGGAGTTCTTTGCCGCTGCCGGCCTGCAGCTGCTTGTTGAACGGCCCTGTCCGGTACGCAGCGAAGTCCTGTCCGTCAACGCCCGTCAGGCGGAACCCTTTTTCTGGCAACTGGCCTGCCAGGGACCGGCCGAGAGCGATCTCCGTAAAATCCTCTACGATCTGCATCTGGCTCTGGAGACAAAGCTGCCGGTTCATGTCGCCTCTCTCTCGACCCAGGTTGCTTCCTATAAGGTTCTCGGCGCCCCTGAATTGCTCGCCCGCTACTACCCCGATCTGAAACGCCGGGACTTCCTCTCGGCACTCACGATCGGCCACAGCCGCTTTTCCACCAACACCCTGCCTGACGTGCTGCGCGCCCAGCCTTTCAGCCTGCTCGGCCATAATGGCGAAATCAACACCATCCCCCGCTTGCGCGAAGAAGCCCGGCTGCTGGGAATAGAACTCCCCCTCGGCGGCAGCGATTCTCAGGATCTCAACCGGATTCTGGAAGGATTGATCCGCCGCTTCGACCTGTCCCTGTTCGAAGCCATGGAACTGATCTTTCCACCGATTTTTAATGATCATAAGCAGCTGCCCGAAGAGCTGCGCCCCATGTACGCCTTTTTCCGCCATATGTTCCAAGCCAGCGCCCAGGGGCCTGCGGCCATTATTTCCCGGCTTGGAAGTCACTGCGTTTTCAGTGTCGACGCTATGGGCCTGCGGCCCCTGTGGTTCGGCGAAACAGAAAGGGAATATTTCGTTTCCTCGGAAGTCGGCGTCGTCTCGCAGGACGAGATTGTTTCCGATCCCATAACCCTGGCTCCCGGAGAAAAGATCGGGCTGCTGGCCCCAAGCGGGCAACCGGTGACCGTACTCACTCATGAAGAGCTACGGCAGTCGGTATACAAATGTTTCAGTCGCCGCACGTCTCTGACCGGGCATACTCGCAAGCTGACCCATGCCCGGCAGCTACAATCGAGCAAGAAGACGGCAATCGCTGCTTTCGGCCGTAGCAAGGGGTTGCTGCGGGACAACTTATTATCGGCCATGGCCTGGAAAAGCAGCGACCTGCGCAATCTGCGGGCTATGGCGGAGAAGGGGCAAGAACCCATCTCTTCTCTCGGATACGACGGGCCTCTCGCTGCCATTGCCACCAGCAGCCAGAATCTGGCGGACTTTTTCAAAGAACAGGTCGCCGTGGTTACCAACCCGGCCATCGACAGGGAGCGTGAAGCGGAGCATTTCTCCACGCGGGTCTATCTCGGCCCTGCCCCACGCCTGCAGGGACGGGTACGGCAAGCCGTTGCCCTTGACGTACCGCTACTCACCGGCGGACGCCGCCTTGCGTCGCAGGCAGGCGACGCAGCCATGGCGTCACAATTCGGAACGCTCTCTCTGGAACAGCTGCTTGGCCATTTTGGCGGCGGACGCTACCGTCATCGCACCCTGGCCTGTAACCTGCGCCGCGGCGAAACAGTTCGCCAAGCCCTGAAACGACTGCAGGATGATGCTCTGGCAGCCGTCACCAATGGAGCCTCATTGCTGCTGATCGATGACAGTAGTGCTTTTAGTAGCGGCAACAGTTTTATCGATCCGCTTCTGGTGGTGCCTCATCTGCATCGAGCCCTCAGCAACATTGAGGATGGGGCTGGACGCAGTTTGCGTCGAAGCACGTCTCTGGTAGTGCGTTCCGGTGCCCTGCGTAATCTGCACGACCTGATCTTCGCCATCGGCATGGGCGCCGATGCTCTCTGCCCCTATTTGATGTGGGAACTGGCCGACGAATTCCCCTCCGGCCTGAAACAATTGATTACCGTGCTGGCCAAAGGCCTTGAAAAAGTCATGTCGACCATGGGGTGTCACGAATTGGGCGGTTATGGGCGCCCCTTCGCCGCCATCGGCCTGGGGCCGGAACTGGCTGAAATCTTTGGAGTACCCAACTTCTGCGGTTCGCCCCGGGGCGGCCTGACCCTGGAAAAGTTGGAAGAGCTTTGGCTGGAACGAAGCCGTTTGGCTCGAAGCCGAAAAAAACAACCGTTGGTGGGCCAATTTCGCCTCTATCCCCGGATCTGGAAAATGGTCGCTTCAGTGGCAAAGATGGAAGCCAACTACGCCGACCTGTCCAAGCTCATCAGTCAGCTGAAAATCGAGAATCCTCTGGCTATCCGTCATCTGCTGGGCTTCTCCTTTCCCGAACCGCTGACCGTCGATCCCAAAGAGGTCGATGCGACCATCGGCGGCCACGATCTGCCGATCCTCTTTTCCGCCATGAGCTTCGGGTCCCAGGGGGAAACGGCCTTTCGCATCTATGCTGAGGCTGCAAAAAGACTCAATATCATTTGCATGAACGGCGAAGGGGGAGAAATCCCCGACATGCTGGGCAATTACCGCCGCAACCGTGGCCAGCAGATCGCTTCAGGACGCTTCGGAGCCCACATGGCGTTGCTCAACTCGGCTGATTTTCTCGAAATCAAGATCGGTCAGGGGGCCAAACCGGGCGAAGGCGGCCACCTGCCGGGGTTCAAGGTCACGGCCAAGATTGCCGAGGCGCGCCATGCCAAGGAAGGGGTTACGCTCATTTCCCCCTCCAACAATCACGACATCTACTCTATCGAAGATCTGGCGCAAATCATCGAGGAGTTGAAGACCGCCAACCCCCGTGCTCGCATTTCGGTCAAGGTGCCAGCGGTGGCCGGTATCGGTACTATCGCCCTGGGCATCGCCAAAGCCGGTGCCGACATTATCACTATCAGCGGCTACGACGGCGGTACCGGCGCCGCCCGCCGGCATGCCATCAAGTTTGTTGGTTTGCCGGCAGAGATCGGTGTAAGATTAGCCCATCGCGCCCTGGCCGAAGCCGGCTTACGTCACAAGGTGGAAATCTGGGCCGATGGCGGCATGCACAGCGGCCGCGACGTGGTCAAGATGCTGCTGCTCGGCGCTAACCGGGTCGGTTTCGGCACCCTGCCGATGGTGGTCATCGGCTGCACCGCCTGCCGGACCTGTCATCTCGGCACCTGCCACGTCGGCATCGCTACCCAGATGGAAACGCTGGAAGAAGCCCACGCCCAGGGGCAGAAACGATTCGTGCCGCGGGTCCTGGAAAACGGTATCATCTACGAAACCACCTTTTTTCGTGCTCTCGGCGAGGAGATTCGCTTGCTCACCGCCCGTCTCGGCTTCCACCGCACTCAGGACCTGGTTGGCAAAGCCGAATTGCTTGAGCAGCAAAGGGGCCTCGAGAGTCTCGACCTGGACGAGCTGCTCGCCCCGGTTAAAATTGTCCAGGAACCCCGTTCGGTAAGCGATGTACGCATCATCCGCAAGCCCCTCAACTACCTGACTTCGCTTATTTCAAGCCTGGTCACCGAAGCCTTTGAGGGTCCCGAGGATCGTGTTCGTTACGAGGACGACAGCGCCTCTAGCAGTGACCGGGCTATCGGCACCTACCTGGCCGGCACCATGACCCGCGGCGAACTCGAAGGACGCTGGCCGGCGGAAAAGCGGGTTTTGCTGCAATTCCGGCGTCGAGCCATTCCAGGCAACGGCCTGGCCGCCTTCAATATCCCCCGCATCAACTATCGGGTCGAGGGCGCCGCTCAGGATGGAGTCGGCAAGGGAGCTACGGGGGGCAAAATAGTGGTCCTCAAAGGGGAAAACCGCCAGGGACAGAGGGTTGGCGGTGCGGTCGGCAAGGGCCTGGCCTACGGCGCTACCGGAGGCCTGTTCCTCATACAGGGAGACACGGACAGTCGGGCCTGCATTCGCCTTTCGGGGGCAGAGGTGGTTCTGGGCGGGCATATCCATCAACCTGTCGACGACCGAGCTGGGAATATTGCCGGCCGGGCCAATCTCAAGGGCTTTGCCTTCGAATACATGACCGACGGCAAGGCCGTGGTTCTAGGAGATCCCGGTCCCTGGCTCTGTTCGGGCATGACCGGCGGCACTGTTTATTGCCATCTCGACGAAACCATGGGACTCACCGAAAAGGCCCTGTACAGACGCCTGGCCAAGGGAGCACAAGTGGCTATTCGGCCCCTCGACGCAGCCGATTGCGCCACGGTCAGCCGCCTACTCGGTGAATACGAGCGGGAACTTCTCTATTCGCAGCAAGCAGCCGAAGTCCGCTGGGTCGAGGAAGTGCGTAAAAGCTGTCCCGGCTGCTTCGTCAAGATTGTCGCCAAGGATGATAGACCAGAACCGCCGGTAACCACCGAATAGCAATAACCCGGCAACATAGGACCATGGAGGCCAACGGTCCTGACTATCAAAATACGAAACGAAAATCCCATGACTCTGCCCTATCCCCACCCTGATTGGCTTCGGGCGCCGTTGGGCCACGGACCTCGCTACCGGCAAATTCTTGCCTACCATCACCAGGGGCAACTGCGCTCTGTGTGCTATGATGCCGCCTGCCCCAACCGCGGAGAGTGTTGGAATAGCGGCACCGTGACCTTTATGCTGCTGGGAGACAAGTGCAGCCGCACCTGCCGATTCTGCAACATCGGCGAGGGCATTCCCTCTGCCCCCGATCCAACGGAACCTCAACGACTGGCAGAGGCGGTAGCAGAACTGGAGTTGCAGCACGCAGTCTTTACCGCCGTTACCCGCGACGATCTGCCCGATGGGGGTGCAGCCCAATTTGTCGCTGTAATGCAGGCGGTGCGTCAGCGTTCCCCTGCCTGCCGTATCGAACTGCTCATTTCCGACCTGCAACACAACTGGAGGGCACTAGCTGCCATTGTCGCAGCTGCGCCCGATGTTCTGGGGCATAATATCGAGACAGTACCCCGCCTCTATCCCAAAGTTCGACCCCAGGCCGATTACCGGAAGTCTCTTCAGTTGCTTGAGAAGATTCGGCAACAAGCCCCAGAGCTGCCGATAAAGTCGGGACTGATGCTCGGTCTTGGCGAACGCCACCAGGAAATTCTGCCCGTGCTTAAAGATCTTCGGGCAGCCGGAGTCACTCTACTGACCCTCGGTCAGTATCTGGCCCCCAGCAAGAAACACCATCCAGTGCAGCGCTATCTGCCGCCGCAGGAATTCACCGAACTGGCTCAAAAGGCCAAAGAGCTGGGTTTTTCCGGGATTGAATCCGGGCCGTTGGTGCGTTCGTCATATCATGCCGCTGAACAATACGAGGAGGGTTCTCATGCCTGAAAAAAACGGTGTTCACGATCAGATTATTCTCGGTTCCGGTCCGGCCGGTTACACGGCAGCCATCTATGCCTCGCGCAGCAACTGTTGTCCCCTGCTGATCGCCGGCATTCAGCCCGGCGGCCAACTCACCGGTACCACCCTGGTGGAAAACTTTCCCGGCTTTCCCGAGGGCGTTGACGGCCCGGAATTGATGGAGAAAATGCGCGACCAGGCCGTGCATTTCGGTACCAAACTGGTCGATGGCGAGGTGACAAAAGTCGAACTGGATTCTCAGCCTTTTCGAGTCTGGGTCGATGATCAATCCTACCGTTGCCGGTCTCTGATCATCTGTACCGGGGCCTCGCCGCGCATGCTCGGTCTGGACAACGAAAAGGAACTCTACGGCCGCGGGGTATCGGTCTGCGCCACCTGCGACGGGTTTTTCTATCGCGATAAGGAAGTAGCCGTGGTCGGCGGCGGCGATACCGCCATGGAAGACGCCCTGTTCCTGGCCCGGTTCGCCAGCAAAGTCACCGTCATCCACCGCCGCGACGAACTGCGGGCCGGCCCGATCCTTGCCGAACGTGCCCTGCAACATCCAAAAATCGAGTTCCTGTGGGATTCGGTGGTCACCACCCTGAAAGGCGACCCAAAGACCGGCTTTCAGGGCCTGACTGTCAAGAATCTAAAGACCGAAAAAGAAAATGATTTAACCTGCGACGGTGTCTTTATCGCCATCGGCCACCATCCCAACACCGGTCTGTTCAAAGGCCAACTGGAGATGGACGACTGGGGCTATCTGACAACAAAAAATGGCACAGAGACCAGTGTCTGTGGCGTATTTGCCGCCGGAGATGTGCAGGACCCCCATTTTCGCCAGGCCATCACCGCCGCCGGCAGCGGCTGCATGGCGGCCATGCAATCTCAGCGCTATCTCGAATGCGTTGATGACGCCGACTGTCTGCAGTGTGGCGAATGAAAAATGGGTTTCATTTGACAGATGGCCGCGCAACTGGCATTAACTGTCAACGACATAAAATGACATCTTTATTAATTACGCGCATTCGAGGAGGGATAAATGGATATCAGTCAAACTCTGGCGGAACTGAAAAAGGACCCGGAATTTGCCAAGAACGTCGGCATGGTACTGGTTCACAACGGCATAGTGCGAAGCTGGTCGCGGGGCGACAAAAGTGAAGTCGAAGCTGTCAATGTTCAGGCCGACCACGCCAAGGTCGCCGAACTGTGCCGCGAGTACGAGCAGAAGCCGGGCATCTACAAGGTGATGGCCGAAGCCTGCGAGGGCAAGCTCTATCCCGGAGACGACCTGCTGTTCATCATCGTCGCTGGCGCCCTGCGCGAGGATGTTAAGCCGGTGCTGGCCGAGTTGCTCGACCGTATTAAGGACGAGGCAGTGAGCAAGACCGAGGACAAAGTTTAAGGCTGTCGCCGACATCCTCTTAAACAGATTAAGAGCCATGGTCTCGAAAAGATACCATGGCTCTTTGCTGTTGTGAGACCCGGTCGGCCGTTCTTACCCGGCCGGGCGTCTTACTTCTCTTTGTACCGACGAATGATTTTGAATATGACCTAGACTCTCTCCCCCCTGTGACACAGCCGGAGCGGAGTGGATGTTTTGCGATCAGGCGGGGAAACTGTCTGAGCGCAGCGAGTTTTTCCCCGCCCGCAAAACGTCTGCGCAGCGCAGGGAACCCGCAGGGCAAGGAGCCGGGTGTACGAGTCAAGGACATAGGTAACACAAAAGTTCGCATACATAGGTTACACATTAAGCTTCAAGTAGTCGTTGTGGGCTTTCTTGATATCCCGCATATCGAAGCTGCCTAATCTCAATGGTCCAAAATGAACGTCCCAGATGCCATCAGCGGTTTCTTCGACACCGACCTTTTCGCTCTTGAGAAGGCCGGCGACGTAAACACGATGCCCTTGATGATGAATGATGCCGCTGTGATGAACTAAGGCAATTCGAAAGTAGCCAGGATACTCTATCTCCGGTAGCTTTTCAGGCATGCTGCGTGTTGAGGGACTGTACTTCGATGCCGGTGTTGTTTGTCCAAGGCTTTCATGAGGGCGTTCGTTATTGTACTGCTGGCGAAATGCATCAAACGCCTGCTGTTGAAGCTGGGCTGTTGGCGCCGGAGGAATGGCCGTAGCGTTCTTAAGTGTTCTGTGCATCCGTTCATGCCGCCCATTTTGTTGAGGCTTTCCCGGTTCAATTCGTTCTGGCACGATGCCCAGGCGAATCCACCATTTGGATAGCTGGGACAGTCCACCGGGCGAGTTAGAGGCAAAGGGTACGCCATTATCGGTACGAATGCGCCATGGCAACCCATACTCCCGGAAAAGGGATTCAAAAGCGTCTCTGGTTGGTTCTAGCCGCGGCCCTGGAAAATTTATGCATTCTAAAAGGTAACGGCATTGATGATCCATTACGGTGAGTGGATAACACCAAGTGCCATCTCTAGTCTTGAATTGCCCTTTGAAGTCCGCCGACCAGACATCGTTCGGGTGATGCACTGGAGAAAAGGGCTGCTGACCGACAGGAACCGGTTTGCGCCGTCTTTGAGGACGAATCAATCCTTCCTCCGCCAGGACCTTGTAGATGGTCGTCTTGGAAGGGATGTCCCATTCTGGGTGGTTCTGCCTCAGTAGCACTTGAATCTTTTTCGGCCCCGGCGGATCCCGCTGGCTTGAACGGAGGCCAATGATCGCTTTGCGTACGGTAAAGGGTGTCTTCAGGGGGTGTTGATGGGGCTTCCGAGGTTGGTCTTGCAACCCCTCGAAACCTAGTTCCCTGTAGCGAGCCACCCACTTGTAGCCGGTCTTTCGGCTAATACCGTAACGGTGACAAAGGCCTTTGAAGGTGTCCATCGCTCGAAGGTGGTCGGCAATAAACAGCAGCTTCTGGTCCATAGGTTTCACCTCTTTCCAGGGCATGGGCACCTCCTTGTAGAAAGTGCCTATAGGATACAAAAAGTGTTACCCATGTACCTGAACTAAAGTGTTACCTATGTTTATGAACCGTACCGGGGCGCGTTTTTCTGCTTACTCTTTTGCCGCGCAGAAAAAGAGTAAGGCGTCGGGCGGGGGCGCAACCCCGCGACCTTGATTTTTTCTCCAATAACGCTGGAAAGCTGATCCACGCCACCTTTAAAGTCGGCCGGTTTCGCCCGGCCAGGCGAGTTACTTTTCTTGACGACCAAGAAAAGTAACCAAAAGAAGGTCGCCCCCCGTTGGCCCGCCTGCGGCGGGTTCCCTCTCTTCGGGATTATAATCCGGGAAAGACGAGATTCGCTACGCTCAGACGTCTTTCTGTTCCGGATTAAAATCCCTGCGTTTGGCGGCACTCTCAGAGGGTGAAACCGTAAATCGTGAGGCTTAAAGCGTAATACGTAAAACCTGACACCCCTCCCTCCCCTGCCGCGGACGCAACCCAGCGATGTAGATCTTTCTTCAACCTACCGGAAACATACCATTAAAACTCCAATAACATCTCCTCCGGCTCCTCAACATAAGCACAAACCCGCTTCAAAAAGCCGACCGCTTCCCGCCCATCGAGTAGCCGATGATCGTAACTTAAAGCCAGGTACATCATCGGCCGAATCACGATCTCGTCATCCCGCACTACTGGCCGTTGCTGAATGGTGTGCATGCCAAGTACCGCGCACTGGGGAGGATTGAGCAACGGGGTGCTGAGCAGAGAACCGAAGACCCCGCCGTTGGTAATGGTAAAAGTGCCGCCCTTGAGATCGGCGACGCCCAGGCGATTGCTCTGAATCTTCTCAGCATAATCGATGATAGCCTGCTCGATTTCAGCGAAATGCAGACGGTCAGCATCCCGCAATACCGGCACCACCAAACCCTTTTCGGCACTGATGGCGATACCGATATCGTAAAAATGCTGCTGGACAATCGCATCCTCTTCGAGGCGGGCGTTGACCAGGGGGTATTCCCGAAGAGCTTCAACCACCGCCTTAACAAAAAAGGACATCAATCCCAGCTTAACGCCATGCCGCTGGCGAAAGGTCTCCTGATGCTTGGCCCGCAGAGCTTGCATTCGGCTCAGGTCGACTTCGTTGAAGGTGGTCAGCATGGCGGTCTGCTGGCGGGCAGCGACCAGCCTTTCTGCGATACGACGGCGAATGGGAGTCAGGGGCTGACGGGTAATACGGTCGTCCTGATCCGAAGACGGCGCCTGTTCGGGGACTGGGGGCGCTATTGGTGGCAGCGGCTTCGTCGCCGTTGTCTCACCCACCGCCGGCTCCGCTGCAAGAACCTCTTTCGGCGCAACAGTCACCGGTGCAGCCGTTGACTGCTGGGCAACGGATTCAGCAGCAGGAGCTTCTGAGACCGGCTGTGCTTCCGGGATAACCGACTCTTCGCTTTCCTTGAGGACGGCAATCACCTCGCCAACTTTAACCATCGTTCCTTCCGGAACACTGACTGACAACACGCCATTCGTTTCGGCGTGCAGTTCCAGGGTGATCTTGTCCGTTTCCAGCTCACACAGCAGATCGTCCTTACTGATACTGGCACCATCGTTTTGGTGCCATTTGACCAACAGTGCTTCAAAGATCGATTCGCCGATTTCCGGGACTTTCAATTCCATAGCTATTCCTTCGCTAATGTTCCGTGCGATTCATCACCTTTGCCCGCAAAGGCTCTGCTAACGATCTGTTCCTGTTCGCTTTTGAACCAACGATGAGAACCACCGGCCGGTGCAGCCATCGCCAGGCGGCCTACATAAACCGGCGTCAAACCGCTAACACGAGCCAACTGCGGCGCAATGAACTGCCAAGCCCCCATATTGCGCGGTTCTTCCTGGACCCAGACCAAACGATTGGCCTTTGGGTAGAATGATAAGGATTCTTCTAGTATCTCATCCCGCAAGGGGTAGAGTTGCTCGATACGCAACAGCGCCACATCTGTCCGCCCCTCCCGCTCCTTATGTTCCAGCAGGTCATTATAGATCTTCCCTGTGCAAACCAGCAGGGTTCTCACCTGTTCCGAGGCGGCCCCATCCGGCAGGATCTCCTGAAAGCGACCGCTGGCCAGTTCGTTCCGATGGGAGCGGCAAACCGGATGGCGCAACATACTCTTGGGAGTAAAGACAATCAACGGACGTCGAAAGGGCTGTTTGACCTGGCGGCGCAGCAGGTGAAAAAACTGGGCCGGTGTAGAGGGATAAACCACTTGCAGGTTGTCGGCAGCGCAAAGCTGTAAAAAGCGCTCCATACGGGCACTGGAATGTTCGGGCCCCTGCCCTTCGTAGCCGTGCGGCAGCAACAGCACCAGGCCGCTGACCCGGTTCCACTTGCGCTCGCTGCCGGCAATGAACTGATCGATAATGACCTGGGCACCATTAGCAAAATCACCAAACTGGGCCTCCCAGAGAGTTAAACCATAGGGAGTTTCCAGCGAATAACCATATTCAAAGCCAAGGATCGACGGCTCGGAAAGAGCGCTATCATAGGCATAGAAGCTGGCATCTTTGGTCACCGTATCCAGGGGGTGTATTCCTCACCGCTGGTGACATCGAACTGGGTGGCATGACGTTGGCTGAAGGTACCGCGCCGGCTGTCCTGTCCGGATAAACGCACGGTGTGGCCTTCGGCGAGCAAAGAGGCAAAGGCCAAGGCTTCAGCGTTAGCCCAGTCGATACCGCTCCCTTCTTTGACGGCAGCCAGACGCCGGTCAAGAAGTTTGGCAATCCGCAGATGGGGAGAAAAACCGGCCGGGAAGGCAGCAAGTTTTTCCGCGAGGGCCACCAGAGTGGCCTCATCGACGCCGGTCTCCAGAGTCACCGGAGCAAACTCGCGAGTGATCTCTTGCCATTTACCGCCATAGCCAACATCCAACTGTTGATGTTTTCGTGCAGCGGCCTGCTCCAATCGCTTCTGAATAGACTCCGCCTGGTGGTCAATCTCCTGCGGGGAAATGCCCTCATCCAACAATTGACGGGCATAGAGGTCACTCATTGTCGGCCGCTGCTTGATTTTATCGTACATCAATGGCTGGGTGAAATAAGGCTCGTCCCCTTCGTTGTGGCCCTGGCGGCGATAGCAGATAACCTCCAGCACCACGTCGCGCCCGAAGCGTTGCCGATAGTCGAGAGCCAGATCGACGGCATAGGCCGCCGCTTCCGGGTTTTCGCCATGCACGTGAAAGATCGGTACCATCAGCATCTTGGCCACATCCGTGGCATAGGTGGTCGAACGGGCATCCTTCGGTACCGTGGTGAAACCGATCTGATTGTTGAGCACAATATGCAGGGTACCGCCGGTGCGATAGCCGGCCAACTGGGACAAGTTGAGGGTTTCGGCCACCATGCCCTGGCCGGCAAAAGCGGCATCTCCGTGAATCAGCACCGGAAGCACGCGCTGTTCACCCTGAGCACCCAGTTCGTCCTGACGGGCGCGCGCCTTGCCCTCGACCACCGTATCGACCGCTTCAAGGTGACTCGGATTGGAGGCCAGGGTCAGATGCAGAGGCCCTTCGTCGAGCTCTAGATCGGTAGAAAACCCCTGATGGTATTTGACGTCCCCCTCGCCGACAAAGTGAAACTCGATATTGTCTTCGAACTCGGCAAAAATATTTTCCAGCGGCTTGCTGAAAATATTGGCCAGCACATTGAGGCGACCACGGTGAGCCATACCGAGAACCAGATCCTGAATCTGCAAGGAGGTCGCCTTGTGCACCATGCGGTCCAACAGAGGGATGATCACCTCGCCCCCCTCCAGGGAAAACCGTTTCTGACCGAGAAACTGGCGGTGCAAAAAGGTCTCGAAGAGGGTCGCCTCCTGTAGTTTGCGCAGAATCGTCAGTTTCTCCCGGCGAGAGAAGGCCGGCTGGTTATGCACCTTTTCCATACGTTCCAGAAGCCAGTTCCGCTCGATAGGGTTCTGGATATGCATGAACTCGACACCGATGGCCCGGCAATAGGTTACACGCAAGTGATGAATGATTTCACGCAGATCAGCATGCCCTTCAGGCAGATGGCGCGCATAGAAAACCTCATCGAGATCGGCTTCATCCAGATCGAAAGTCTCCAGGGCCAGGAGGGGATGTTCAGTTTTACAGGGTGATAAGGGGTCGGTGCAGGCCAACAGATGGCCAATATCCCGATAACGATAGACCAAGGCATCGACCGCCGACTGTTTGAGGGCCATCGGACAACTGTGGCATTCCTCCTTTATGGCCGGAAGCCCGGCCTGTCGAGCCAGATCGAACCCCTCGAAAAAGCTTTGCCATTCGGGGGACAGGCGCTCAGGAGACTGCTGCCAAAGCCGGTATTGAGCTTCCAGCCATTGGGGACTGATGTTATGTTCCAGGGACATGGGCTGCCGATAGTTCGTCTTGCGGGTGCAAAAACATCGATGCGGCAGAAGGACCGCGGCGGTTGGTCAGTTAAGGCCAGAGAATTATAGCAATTTGCCTTTCAGGATGCAATCGATGAAGGTGCCCTGCAGACCGCCGCTGAACAACAAATGAAGCCTACCCTGAACCGTTGGCAGAGAAAAACCGGCGGGCTTTTTTTGCTCATTTTCCTGCTTGACATCTTTCTTACCAGAGTGTATAAACTCAATTCACTTCCGGCGGGAACCCTGAGGTTCAGCCCGAAGGCAGGAAATGCCAGCAAGAACAATGAAATCCTATATAAAAGCACCGATCATTCCCTCTTAGCTCAGTTGGTAGAGCATCTGACTGTTAATCAGATTGTCGCTGGTTCGAGCCCAGCAGAGGGAGCCATATTAAAAGGCCTCACGAGAAATCGTGAGGCCTTTTTGTGTTATCACGGTGTCAACATCTTATCGCCTGGCTGAGCTTCCTCGAAAAAGTATCGAAGCGAGATTCAGCGCCAGCGCCGATGAAGCCAGAGCCACTGCGTCTCATCTTTACGTATGGCCTCTTCGATAATCGAGGTCAGCAGAGCAGTATTCTCTTCTACTGAAGATTCAGGCTCATCTTGTAGAAAGAACATCGGCTGGATTTCGACATCGTAATTATCATCGGCGGTACGATAGGAAAAAACCGGTACCACCGGAATCTGGTACTTCATCGCCAGACGGCTGATAATTGGGGTGGTCATGGCCGGGCGATTGAAGAACGGTACCGCCACCCCTTCTCTGGAGCTGCGGTGCTGATCGATTAATACGGCCACCCCCCTTTTCTCATTCAGAGATTTGAGGACTTTTCGCGCTCCGCTCTTGCTGTCGATACAACGCCCGCCAGCCGACTCCCGCAGCCGGGTAATAAATCGGTCAGCCAGGGGGTTTTTCATCCTCTTGCCCACAAAATCGAAGGGAAAACCGAGCATGGGGAATAAAAAGGTACCGACTTCCCAGAAGCCGACGTGGCCGCTCAACACAATCACGCCGCGATTGCAGTCATAAGCCTGCTGAAGATTCTCCAGCCCCTTGACATGAAAGATATCTCCAAGATCCGTTTTGCGAAAAAGGTCGAGACGCAGCATCTCCATGACGCTTTTGCCGATGTGAACGAACATGGCGTTAATCCGCTGCCGAAGTTCGGCCTCGCTCAATTCGGGAAAGGCCTTGGCCATATTGTTGGTGGCGATTCGACGTTTGCTGGACATGAACCGGCCCAGTAGCCGGCCGAACCCTGCACCAAGCCAGAGGGCGGCCTTGCGGGGCAGATGCCGGACAAGGACGTAGAGGGGCAAAAACAGGGCGTTTTCAAAGATATTTTTAAAGGTGCGCTTTTTTTTCATCTATCAACCTACCTCAGAATGTTTTATTCGAAAGCTTCACGGGACATTGCTGCGTCACTGCAACGCATGTTGCGAATTATTTTTACTGCTGTCAACAAGAAGAGTTCGCAGAAGGCAAGCCAACCCCTTCAGGATCCTGTAACAAGCCGCCGGGCCTTATTTTTTTGCCATCAAAATTTTAACCTTTCCGCCTTGCCCGCAACGACTGGTCCGTGGCAGAATCCATCCCATGAATAACAAACCCTACAATCTCTTTTCCAGCCACCTGAAACAATGCTTCGGCGGGCGCGTGCATAAAATCTCGGTCGATGCGGGTTTTTCCTGCCCCAATCGCGGCGCTACCCGCGACCAGCCCGGTTGCCTGTTCTGCGATCCCTCCGGTTCCGGATCGGCAGGGATCGAACCAGCCCTTTCGGTGGCCGAACAAATCCAGGCGGGCAAAGAAGTCATGGTCCGCAAATATAAAGCTGAGCACTTTCTGGCTTACTTTCAACCCTTTTCCAACACCTTTGCCCCCGTCGACCGGTTACGCAGTCTCTACGATGAAGCTCTGGGCGTCGAAGGAGTGGTCGGCCTGGCAGTCGGTACCCGGCCCGATTGTTTGCCACCCGAAGTTCTTGACCTGCTTGCCGAATACCACCGGCGCAGCTATTTTTGGTTGGAGTTGGGACTGCAGAGCATTCATGACCAGACCCTGAATCGCTTGAGACGGGGACACGACTATGACACTTTCGTTAAGACTTACCACCAGGCGAAGCGAAGAGGACTGCGCGTTTGCGTTCATCTTATCCTGGGTCTGCCCGGTGAAAATCGGGAGCAGATTTTGGCCAGCGCCGAGGAGATGGCGCGACTGGGCGTCGACGGCATCAAACTGCATCTGCTGCACGTACTGGAAGGAACAGGACTGGGCGATCTCTATCGGCAGGGAGAAATGGAGATCTTATCGCAGGAAGACTATGTGTCTCTGGTAGTCGATATGGTGGAACGGCTTTCACCCCAAACCCTTATTCACCGTTTGACTGGCGACGGACCCCGTGACCGATTGCTGGCTCCCCTTTGGTCTCTGAACAAGTGGCAGGTCCTCAACGCCATCGATGCCGAATTCAAACACCGGGGCACGAAGCAGGGCAGCCGCTTTGACGGCTGACGGCTCGGAGCTAGTTCAAGGAGAAATAAGAATAATGGCTTCGTAAAAAAACGAAGGATGCTAAGCAAAAATCTTGTCCTACAAGGCTTGGTGTTTTTTCAGGGGCGAAGGCATATATCAGGTATGTCGAGGTCCTGAAAAAACACCGTAACGCCGTAGGACGGACTTTTTGCGACGCCATCACGAATGCTGAAAATCAGGAAATTGAAACAGGAACACCCTTCCGCACGCCAAGACAGGTCGCAGAGAACGCTCAGAAGCCGTGCTGCTCGAAGGCAACAGCATTGACTTGAGATGGTGGATTTTCGGCGCCGCTCCAAGAGATCAGCAGCAACGAAGCCCAAACGAGACTGAGAATAATGACCGTAGCTTTAAACATGCCGGCAACATACAGAAATAACAGGAGAAAATCAAGAGGCAAAAACTGCAGAAACAAGTTCGCAAGTCCGCAAAACCAACTGTGCTAATACGCACTTTCCCCGCTTTTTGACCCACATGAAAGCTTTATTTCCTCTCAACCCCTAAATAAATGTCATTTTTAGCTGGACAAAGCGCACTTGTTAACATAACTTTAATCTTAATTTTTACCAATTATTGTACTCCTATCTTTTTTTTGTAGAGCAAAGCGCTCTGACAGGAGGCAAACATGGCCTGGCTCAAATACTGGATGAGACGCAAAGAACGGAAAGAGATCCTAGCCAGACTGCAACGCTATACTCAGCAGCTTTAACCGCCATCCAAGATCCTCTTTCACTACCCGGACTGCCGTCGGCAGCACTGCTCACCTTGCCCTTTTTCCAAGGACCGTGGTAAGATTCCGCTATATGAATCGACCATAGAAGCCGGCTCCTTTATAGCCGGTTTTATGTTTAGCAATCCTATGAGTTTTTGCGAATGCATCAACTTTCTCCCCTTTTGAACTACATTCTATGCCTCTTTCCAATCTAAATGAGCAACAACGGGCCGCCGTATGCCACGTCGACGGACCGTTGCTGTTGCTGGCGGGCGCAGGATCCGGAAAAACCCGGGTTATCACCTGTCGTATCGCGCATCTGTTGTGTACCCTGAAGGTGCCGGCCGAACAGGTCATGGCTGTGACCTTTACCAATAAAGCAGCGCGCGAGATGAAGCAGCGCACCGAAGAGATGGTCGGGCGCAAACGCTGCAAAGGCATGGTGGTCTCTACCTTTCACGCCCTGTGCATGCGTATTCTTAAAGAGGACATTGACCAACTCGGTTACAAAAAGAATTTCTCAATCTACGGCACCGCCGACCAGACCCGGCTGATCCGCGACATCTGCTCCGGCCTGCACCAGGGTGACCAGAAGATCGATGCCGACCGGATTTTGTGGCTGATCTCCGATGCCAAGAACGGCCTTCAGCCGCCGGAGGCCTTTCGACCACGCTTCGACGACGAATACGGGCGCCTGGCCGCCGAGGTTTACCCCCGCTACCAACGCGCCCTCAAAGCCTTTAACGCGGTCGACTTCGATGACCTGATCATGCTTACCGTGCGCCTGCTACAGGAACGGCCAGCCGTGCTGGATAAATATCAACAGCGCTTTCGCTATCTGATGGTTGACGAATACCAGGACACCAACGCCGCTCAGTACCAGCTGCTGCGCCTATTGTCTGCTTCCCACAGCAACCTGTGCGTGGTAGGTGACGATGACCAGTCCATCTACGGCTGGCGAGGGGCCGACCTTGGCAACATCCTCGATTTCGAAAAGGATTTTCCCGGGACCAGCTTGATCAAGCTGGAACAGAACTATCGTTCCACGGGTAATATTCTGTCAGCGGCTAACGCCCTCATACTCCATAACCAGAAGCGCAAGGACAAAGCCCTGTGGACCGCCGGCGGTCCCGGCAAACCCATTCACTGCATCTGCTGCGACGACGGTGAAGACGAGGCCCGCATGGTGGTGGAAAGCATTCAGGCCGAGCGCTACGCTGATGAATGCCGCTACAGCGACTTCGCCGTACTGTTTCGGACCAATGCCCAGTCGCGAGCTTTTGAAGAGCAGCTGCGGTACGACAACATCCCCTATGTGCTCATCGGGGGCCAACAATTTTTCGACCGCAAGGAGGTCAAGGACGTACTGGCCTATCTCAAGTTTCTGCAGAATCCCCAGGACGAAATCAACCTGTTGCGCATCCTCAACTTTCCCAAGCGGGGCATCGGCACCACCAGCGCCGACCACCTTATTCGCCACTCCCTGGCTGAAAACCGCCCCCTCTGGCAGGTCCTGAAAGACGCGGAAGAAATCACCGAACTGGGAGACAAGGTCCGGGCCGCCATAGTCGACTTTGTACGGCTCATAGAGCGCTTTCGGCGCCGCTTTCAGCTGGGCAAGTTGAGTGATACCGCCCGCGAACTACTAAGCGACCTGGCCCTGGAAGAGGAAATCTACCGAACGGCTGAAGACCCGGAAAAGGGTCGGCGACGGGCCGACAATGTCGCCGAGGTCATCAACGCCATGGCCTCTTACGAAGAACGGGAAGCCACTCCGAGCCTGTCCGGCTTTCTGGAAAAGGTCTCTCTCCTCGACCGCGACGAACCGGGCCGTAACGACAAGGAGAGTAAACTTAAAAAAGATGCGGTCGTACTCATGAGTCTGCATGCCAGCAAGGGTCTGGAATTCCCCCATGTGTTCCTGGTCGGTCTGGAAGACGACCTGCTGCCCCACAAAAAATCGGTCGTTACCGATATTGAAGAAGAGCGACGCCTCTGTTATGTCGGCATCACCCGCGCCCAGCGTACTCTGACCCTGCTCCACGCCGCCAAACGCAAGAAATACGGCCAATTGCAGGTCCGGGTGCCGAGTCCCTTTCTCGAGGAGATTCCCAAGGAACTCCTCAACCGCATCGACAGCGACACTCCCCAACCCCTCGACCCCGATCAACAGGAGCAACGGGCAACCAGCTTTTTCGCCGGCATCCAGCAGATGCTGGCCGATTGAAACCGGCGACTATCTTGCGGTTAGCCGTCCTAACCGCTATAATTATTACCGTATCTGTCAACCTTTTTAAAGATGTGGTGCAAACAGCAAAGGAGCAGACATGAACGACATCCTTAGCACCCTGAAAGAGGACGGTTCCTTCACCACCCTGCTGTCCGCCCTGAAAAAAGCCGGCCTGGAAGAACGACTCAACGAAGCAGGTCCCATCACCTTTTTTGCCCCTAACGATCAAGCCTTCACCCGTATCAATGTCGAAGACCTGGTAAACGACCTCGACAAACTGAAGTCGACCCTGAGCTACCATATTGTCGAGGAGAAAATCGACAGGGCGGGCATCGAGCAGACCGAGAGCATCTACACCCTGAGTGGAAAACAACTGACCGTTCAGCTGGACGTAGGCCAGTATAAGATCGACAATGCTTATCTGGTCGCTACCGACATTGCCTGCAGCAACGGCACAATTCACGTTATCGACAATGTATTTCTTCCTAAATTTTCCGGTTGGTATTGCGCCTGTTGTTGACCCGCCTGCCCCTTCTCCCGAACTTGAGCCGCGCCTTCGGGCGCGGTTTTTATGTTTCCGGCCTCCAAAACAAAAGGAGCCCTACCCTCTTCCCAGACAAGGAAAAATCCGTTATCCTTGATACCATTGGCCGGGCCGAAAAACGTCCTTCACATTTTCGTGCCGGCAACTCTCGGAGGGGAAAGCAATGAAAGGTCTTTTAGTGCGCTGGTTGATGTTGACGGTGGCCATCATGGCAGCCGCCTATCTGTTACCCGGCATCCAGGTCAGTGGCGTTTTTTCGGCCTTTTTTGCGGCCGCCATTCTCGGCATTCTCAACGCCCTGCTTCGGCCGCTACTGCTGTTGCTAACCCTGCCCCTCAACATTCTCACCCTCGGCCTGTTCACTTTCGTTATCAACGCCCTGATGTTGATGATGGTCTCCGGGGTCATCTCCGGCTTTCATATTGCCGGGTTCTGGTCGGCGATCTTCGGTTCACTGGTCATAGGCATCGTCAGCTGGCTGCTGACCTCCATGATCAACGATCAAGGAAAGATGGAGGTCATCACCCTTCAGCAAAAACGAGGGCGCTGGGAATAAACTTTCTATTTATTTTGTTTTGAATTTTCGGAGGAATCGATGTTACGCAAATTGAGCTTGGCCTATGTCAGCGGCACGGTTGCCGCCCTGGTTGCCTGCGTGGTTTTCTGGTTGCTAGGGAGAGATGGTGTCACGGCCTGGATGGGAGTTGCCCTGGGGCCCCGTCTTACCACCGGCTGGCTTTACGCCCGCCTCATGTTCGGCGGCCTCTGCGGGCTGCTGTTGGCCCTGCCGATGCTGCCCAACCAAGTACCGATGCGAGGCATCCTGATCAGCCTGGCACCGACCGCATACGCTCTGCTGGTGTTCTTCCCCAACCAGGGCAAGGGCCTGTTCGGGTTCGGTTACGGGGCTCTGACACCTGTATTGATTGGCGGCCTGTGCCTGCTCTGGGGACTGCTTGCTTCCGGTTGGTATCGTCTGGTGCGAGGCTGACCGACTTTTCCCCTGACACTTCGGCTATCCACCCACCTTTGCTCTGGAGGACCACCCTTGAAACATTATGCGCTTACTATTTTACTGCTTCTCATCGTCGTTGCCGCCGGCGGCTATTTTCTGCTTCGGGACAGTCAGGCACCCAGCCTGATTCTGACTCCCGACAGCGGCCCCATATCGGCTAAGCGCCCGCCGATCTTGACCCTGGAGGATGACGGGGCAGGCCTGAAAAACGTTTTGGTTACCATCACTCAGGGTGAAAAGACCGTTGAGATCCTGCGTTCCGACTTTCCCCGGGGCACCGCCAGCCAACTTCTTGACCTGAGCCTGAAAGACATCAAGCTCAACAACAGCCCGCTATCTATCCAGGTGACCGCTACCGATCAGGCTCTTCTTGCCAACAGCGTCAGCCAAAGCTTTAGCTTCGATTTCGATTCCCGACCGCCGATCGTATCGGTATTGAGCCGTGCTCACAATATCAACCAGAGCGGAGCCGGCCTGGTGCTGTACAAAGTCTCCGAAAATGTGGAACGTAGCGGTGTGCAGGTCGGCGAGCACTTTTTCCCAGGCTACCTGCAGGATGAAGGTTTTTACGCTTGCCTGTTCGCCTTCCCTTTCAACATGGCCCAGGCCGATTTTCTGCCACGGGTGATCGCCGTCGACGCAGCCGGCAACGAACGTAAAGCTGGGTTTTACTATCACACCAACCCCCGGCCGCCCAAGCGGGATCAAATCAACCTGAGTCAAGGTTTTCTCGACAGCAAGATGCCCGAGTTCCAGGACCTCTACCCCGATGCCGACAACATGCTCGACATCTTTTTGCGCGTCAATCGCGAGTTGCGGGTACAGAACCGAGCCAAGCTAAAAGAGCTGGGCAGTTTGACCGTCACCAGCCCCACCTGGCAAGGAGCCTTCCTGCGTCTGCCTAACGCCGCCAACCGAGCCGGGTTCAATGAGGTGCGCTCCTATATGTACGGCGGAAACAAGGTCGATCAGCAGACTCACCTCGGTCACGACCTCGCTTCCCTGGCCAATTCGCCGGTCCCGGCAGCCAACAGCGGCAAAGTGGTCTTCGCCGATTACCTCGGCATCTACGGTAATTGCGTCATTATCGACCACGGAATTGGCCTGCAGACCCTCTATTCTCACCTCAGTACCATCAGTGTGAGTACCGGCGACCAGGTTGATAAAGGCACCATCCTCGGCCGCACCGGTGCAACCGGCATGGCCGGCGGCGACCACCTGCATTACGCTGTGACCATCGGCGGCATCCCGGTCAATCCCCTGGAATGGTGGGACCCCAACTGGATCAAGCACAACTTCACCGATAAATGGCAAGCCGCCCTGGCTCCGCCACCGGCAGCTTATTGATCATCCGCCATCCGGTATGCTTTACCGGCACATCATACTTAAAACAAAAGCTGCTGGCCCGATCGGGCCAGCAGCTTTTTATTTCCTGGATTCAATTCGTGAGTGCAACTTACGCAGAGCCTGTTCTTTCATGAATCTATCCGCGAGACAGAGAACTGCTAACAGTGTAGCAAAAGTTCATGTTGAGTCACGATGCCCCGGCAAGGGAAAAGCTTAGAAAACACTGACGCTTCATCAACTTTTCGGACGGCAACGCTCGATAAGTTCTACGGCCTGTTCAGGCAGTTTCAGGATTTTACCGTTCAGGGAGGTAAACAGCAGGGTCTGCCAGTGGGTGGCGATCTGCTTGCCGTCCGAGTTCCGGCGCAGATCGAAGTACATGTGGTGGGTGGTTTTCCGGTCCGTAAAATCGAGATGGACCTGGATGGCTATCTCTTCCTTCAGCCTGGCCGGGGCGAAATACTTCGTGTCCATATCGACTACGGAAATAAGGTGCTTTTCCGGAAACCCTTCGACATACCTGAAGGCAAACAACTCTCTGGCCTCGGCGCACCATTGCAGATAATTCAGGTAGTAAACGACCCCGAACATGTCCGTATCGTTGATGGTGACGATCCTGTTGTGGACGAAGGGTTCCATATCCCGCTCAACTCTTCTTCAACGGCCTGCAAATTCAGCTGAAGAGACTGCCCAATATTGAAAGCGAGGAAGGCAGAGACACTCAGACAAGAACCGCCCAATGGGGCCAGGCACTGTTCGGACAGCATTTCAAGCTGGGGTCATCTTTACCTGCCCCTGCTTTCCTCCCTGGAAGAAACCAACAATAAGAAATTGCCAATCTAGCCCAGAGTGTACAGCGGGTCAAGGATTAGATTTTCAGGAGTTGCAGCTCGGGAACTAAACAATCCGTACCGGCGCATAGCCTCCACCGGGGGTGCGCATATTGGTGACCTGGCCCTGGTAGAGACGGGCCGCGACGCCAAGCAGGCGGTTGCGATAGGCGAACAGGCGAAAGTCGGCTTTCATAACTTCGCCGTTCTCGGCGGTTACTTCGGAGGGAGGCACCAACTGCTGGACCAATGTCTCGTCCGGCGTCAGCTCGTCGAAACGCTTGCGGGAGATCTTACGGCCCAACAGCACACCGCGACTGCCGAAGCGAGTCACCGGCTTGAAGGCCAACTGCTTACGCTGCTGCCAGGCCTGCTCCACATCCACGTCAGCCAGCAGGCGGCTTTGCGGCACAGTTCGCAACAACAGATCGACGCCCCGATCACTCAATCCAAGTTCAGCCAGAAAGGCCGGATCGGACCAAAGGATCATGCGCCGCTTGTCGGCCAGCAGACCGTAGACGAAGGGGTTGGGGGTGAGGCAGACCTTTTGGGCCAGGTAGGCAGCGCGCAAACCGGACATAGCCTCGCTATCGAGATAGAAATCGCAGTGGCGATTGTAGACCAGATCGACGGTCTGGCCCTGAAGCAGCACGCCGTTTTCATCGGCCTGCAACGCAGAGGGATCGACCACCTGGGCGTCGATGCCCTGCTGTTGCAGCAAGTCGGCGTAGGTCAGCATCTCGTGATAGAGAAACTGTTCCGATGGCGTCTCGTCGATAATGGCTACCCGCTTTAAGCCAGAGCGGCCATGGCGGGCCAATTCTTCGCCGAAGGAGACAAGAAATCCTCGTTGCAGGCGGTCCAGGTCGGTAGAGCCCTCACCCTTAAAGCCGTATTGGGCCTGATAGGCCAGCAATCCGCCCCCGGCATTAGTGTTGACTTCGATGAGACGCGGACCCTCCTCGGTGAGATGAAAATCGTAACCCATCATCACCGCATCGTGCCCGGGATCGAAGCGCGCCACCGACGGCAGCTGGGGCAGGACCCGTTCTCGATAGGCGGGTAGATGGCCGAGGGCGTAGAGGGCGCGCATCAGGCGCACCATTTCCCTAAGGGCCGGGCGCGGCAGTTCAACGGTGGTCGAACTGATGACCTGTTGATATGGAGTCATCGACGCTCCTTAATACTGCAGGCCAGACCGTTCGTCGCACGTGCCATACGTTCCAGACCTTGTTCGAGCACAGAGCGCGGGCAGCCGAAATTTAGACGTAGAAAACCGGGCGCACCAAATTCAGCGCCATCGGAGAGGCCGACGCCGGCCTCCTCGAAGAATTTTGCCGGTTCTGAGAGACCGGTGTTACGAGCGTCGACCCAGGTCAGATAGGTCGCTTCACCGCAGGTGGCCTGCAAGCCGGACATGGTCCCCAGGGCGTCCATCACCAGCGCCCGGTTGTCACGTAGGTAATCGAGCAATGCCGCGCGCCAATCACCGCTGTCACGGTAGGCGGCAAGGGCACCGACATAGCCGAACAGATTAACGTAAGGCACGATGCCGGCCATGGCCCGCTGAAAACGGCGGCGCAGGCTTGCGTCGGTGATGATGGCAAAGGCACAGTTGAGACCGGGCAGATTGAAGGTTTTGCTCGGAGCCATGAGGGTGATGGTGCGAGCGGCTATCCCGGCGTCGAGGGAGGCCGTGGGCAAATGTTCACAGTCCGGTTCAAGCACCAGGTCGCCGTGGATTTCGTCGGAGCAGAGAATCAGATCGTGGCGCTGGCAGAACTCGGCCAGTTGTCCGAGTTCCTGCTTGTTAAAGACCCGTCCGGTTGGATTTTGAGGGCTACAGAGCAACAACAGGCGACTTGCCGGAGTAATGGCGGCCTCCATCGCTTCGAAATCGATCAGCCACCGGGTTCCTTCCTGCATCATCGGCACCGTTACCAGTTTGCGACCCGACAATTTCGGTGCGGACAGAAAGGGTGGATAAATAGGCGTCATGGACAGTACTTCACTACCCTCTTCTCCCACCGCCCGGCAGGCAACGTTCAACCCCACCACCAGACCCGGCAACCAGACCAGCGACTCGGCTTGTACCCTCCAGCGATGGCGCTGCCAAAGCCGCTCGAGAATCACCTCGACCAGCTCTTCGGGGGCATGGGTATAGCCGAACACGCCATGCTCGACCCGCTGCTGCAAGGCGGCGAGAACCGCCGGAGGAGCGGCAAAATCCATATCCGCCACCCATAGGGGCAGCACGTCGCGCCCGGCATAGCGATCCCACTTGAGGGAACCGCTACCGCTGCGATCAACGATTCGGTCGAAATCAAACATTACTCTCATCCTTGGGGGACTGACCGTAGGTAGCGAACTTGTCCAACACCCGATCCATTTCCTCCCCGGGCAAGATTACCGGGTTGCCCACCGACTTGGTCTGATAGTAAATCCGCGCCACCAATTCGATCTCCTCGGCCGTATTAAAAGCGCGGCTGAGATCGGCGCCGACAGCCACCAGCCCATGGTTCGCCAGCAACACGGCATTGTAATCGCCGATAGCGGTCGCCACATTGTGAGCCAGCTCCGGGGTGCCGAAGGTGGCGTAAGGAGCCAGGGGCACCTTGTGACCGGAAAAACCCACCAGATAGTGCACCGCTGGAATTTCCCAGCCCAGACAAGCGATGGTAGTGGCATACACCGAATGGGTATGAAGAACGGCGTTCACATCGGGGCGCTGACGATAAAGGGCGAGGTGAAAACCGAGCTCGCTGGAGGGGGTATATTGGCCCTCGATGACCTGCCCGTCGAGATCGGTGATAACCACGTCCTCCGGCTGCAGGTCGAAATACTCGATGCCGCTAGGGCTGATGGCGACTCTACCGCTGGCACGATCGAAAATACTCAAATTACCGCCCGCCCCGGTGGTCAGCTGCGAGGTGATCATTTTCTGACCGAACTTGACGATGGCTTCCCGTTGTTCCTGCAGTAGCATGGTGTATTTCCCCTGAACTTAATGCTTATCGAAAATCATGAATCAATCTATTCCCGCTTCCGGCCAAAGCTAGCGCAGTCGTACTACGTAGGCCCCTGAAACCGCACTCGCTCTTCGCCGTCTTGAAATACAGTCACCGCCAGTTCCAGCCGGCTCTTGCCGGTTTGCTTCAGCGTTTGCCAAAAACCTGTCAGTTCAACCTCTTTGGGCAACTGACATAAGGCGTAAAAATCGCCATCGATTGGCCGCCGGTAACTGATCTCGCTGCGATAGACCGCCACTTCCGCCGCTCCGCAGCGCTCCTCTACCGCCAGAGTAATAAGCGCCCAACCGGCAAAAGTCGCCAGACTTGCGATGCTGCCGGCGAAACCAGTACCTTTATCGTTGCGGTTGGGCTTCAGCGGCGCGTCCATCCGAAGGGCAGAACCGTCCCAAGAACTGATCTCCAGCCCCATATGATCGGTCAAGGGAATCTGCCGGATAAATCGCTCGTTGAGTTCCCTGAGCGCTTGTTGGTACATGACGGCTCCTGCGGGTAAGGGCCCTTTAGGGAAAAAAAAGGATTGATCCGTTTCGATCAACCCTAATGCCAGGTGGCCAGGAAACTGACCTGACGGCAACACTGAGTCACAAAAACACCTTTATGCGGTTTTTTGCATGGATCCGATTGTCCTTTTTTTGCCCCGAACCTGTCAAGAGCTATCTCCATCTCTCAAAAAACCCGCCTGCTCCGCAGCAGCGAAAGCACTTTGTCTTTTCAGTGGGTTACCGGCACAGGCTTTAGCTTTTATGATTCTCATTCAAACACCTTGTGCTATACTGAGCTTCATCGTTCAGTGATCGTCATAGAGGGCTCAACCTTTCGTCAAGACGCTCCCCGGAGATGTCCATAATGAAGTTTTTAACCGCTAAAACACTCCTGTTGAGTATAACTCTGCTCTGCTCATTGGCTGGCGCAGCCAATGCTCAAACGGGCACTCCCATGCAGGTTTTCACCAGTGTCCTACCCTTGAAATACTTTGTCGAGAGGGTCGGCGGCCAGCGAGTTGCCGTGCAGGTCATGGTCGGCCCCGGCCGCAGCCCGGCCACTTACGAACCGAAGCCGAAACAGATGACGGCCCTTTCCCAAGCTCAGCTCTACTATCGCATCGGTGTACCCTTTGAGAAGGTTTGGATGAAACGGGTGGCCACCCTCAATCCGGCCATGGAAATTATCGATCTGCGCCAGGGACTGGAGCTGCGGTCGCTAGAACACCACCATCATCACCACACCGAAGAAGATCAACACGAAATAGAGCGAAAAGCCCCGGCGAAAGAGGAGGAGAAGGATCCTCACCTCTGGACCGATCCGAACCTGGTCAAACAAATGGCCGAGCGCATTCGGGTGACCCTGACCGCCGTCGATCCGGCCGGCGCTGAAGATTACCAGGCCGGTGCCGATTCTTTTACCCGCGATCTTGACAATCTCGACCGTACCATTCGCCGGCAACTGATGAATCTGAAGAAACGAAGCTTTTTGGTTTTTCATCCATCCTGGGGTTATTTCGCCGCAGCCTATGATCTGCAGCAGGTCGCCGTCGAAGCCTCGGGCAAGGAACCCGGCCCCCGCGCCTTGGCCGACATCATCCAGCAGGCTAAAGACAACCATATTTCCGTAATATTCGTGCAACAGCAGTTCAGCCGCACTACTGCCGCGACCATCGCCCGGGCTATCGACGGCCGCGTCGTGGCTATCGATCCCCTGGCCGAGGATTACCTTGCCAACATGCGGCGAACGGCCGAAGCCTTCGCCCGCTCTCTGGAAATTTCTCTATGAGCGAACCGATCATCATCCTCGACGGCGTTTATTTTCGCTATAACGAATTGTCGGTATTGGAAGACATCTGTCTGACCATCCGGGATAAAGACTTTCTCGGCATAGTCGGTCCCAACGGCAGCGGTAAGAGCACCCTGCTGAAGTTGATTCTCGGCCTCTTGGCCCCGCAGAAGGGAACCATCGAGATTTTCGGCAGCAGCCCTGCAGAGGCACGGCTGAAGATCGGCTATGTACCCCAGTTTGCCACTTTTGACCGTAACTTTCCGATCAGCGTATTGAATACGGTATTGCAGGGTCGACTCGGCAAGACCCGGACATTGTTCGGCTACACTCGCCAGGACCGGGAAGCCGCCCGGCAGGCTCTGGCCGAGGTGGAAATCCTCGACCTGGAACAACGGCCTCTGACGGCCCTGTCCGGCGGTCAATTGCAGCGGGTGCTCATCGCCCGCGCTTTGGCGTGCAATCCAGAGGTGCTGATCCTCGATGAACCGACAGCCCATATCGACCCGAAGGTCGAAGAGGGGGTTTTCGAACTGCTCAAACGCCTCAACGAGCGATTGACCGTCATCGTCGTTTCCCACGACGTCGGATTCATCACCCGCTACATCACCCGGGTCGCCTGCCTCAACCGCCGGTTGGTCTGTCACCCCGCAGCGGAGCTAACCGGCAAAATGATCGAAGAATTGTACGGTGGCCCTCTCAAGGTGGTACAACACGACACCCTGATTCACGGCCACGATTAAGATCTTGGTAAGCCAGGTGATGCACTTGGCTTAAAATTGACTAGTCAAAAGCCGTAAGGCGTAAGGCATAAAAGGTTTAACCCATTACTCCTCACGCATCACATGTTACGGCTTTTCAAAATAAAGTCTTTTTCTCCCACAGGATAACGACCATGGAAGACCTCCTACACGCCCTGGTTTCCCAGACCTTCATGCAAAACGCACTGATCGGTGGCCTGCTGGCCAGTGTCGCATGCGGCATCGCCGGCTCCTACGTGGTGGTCAAGCGCATCGGCTACATGGCCGGCGGCATCGCCCATGCAGTACTCGGCGGCATGGGCCTGGCCTATTTCCTTGGGCGCAACCCGGTGGCCGGTGCCATCATCACGGCCCTCTTGGCAGCCCTGGTTATCGGTATCGTCGGTATCTACTGGCAAAAACAGGAAGACACGGCTATCAGTGCCCTGTGGGCAGTAGGCATGGCCGCCGGGGTATTGTTCATCTCGGCTACCCCCGGTTACAACGTCGACTTGATGAGTTATCTGTTCGGCAACATCCTGATGATTCCCCGGCACAACCTCTACCTGATCTTCTGGCTCGACCTCGGCATCGTACTGTTTGTGCTTCTCTTCTACAAACAGTTGCTGGCGGTCTCCTTCGATGAAGAGTTCGCTGAACTGCGCCAGGTTCCGGTCAAGCTCTTTTCCCTGTTGCTGCTCTGCCTGGTGGCCCTGACGGTAGTCATCCTGATTCAGGTGGTCGGCCTGATCATGGTCATCGCCCTGCTTGCCCTGCCGGCGGCCATCGCAGGTCAGTTTGTCAAAGCCTTGGGGAAAATGATGATCGTGGCCATGATTCTCGGACTCCTCTTCACCAGCGGCGGCCTGGCCGTCTCCTACCAGTACGATCTGCCGTCAGGGGCCGTAACGGTGCTGCTCACCGGGCTTGCTTACCTGCTGGCCACCGTCGGTAAGGCCGCATGGCACCAATGGCAGTTGCGGCGCAGGGCGGCCTGAGTCGATCCCCCAATAGTTTCTGGATATGAAAAAGCCCCGCTTCTGGCAGGGCTTTTTACGTCAGGTAGAGTCTTGATCTGCTAAAAACTGATCAAAGGCAGATATTAACCGCGAAAGACACGAAGACGGCTGAAGGCGGTCTCACACCACAACGCAAAAAACGTGACGTGAAAACACAATAGGACATGCATACATTAGGTAATTTCGATTTTGATTTCGTGGCGTGGTCGCGACGTTGTGTGAGGCTATGTATCTAAGGGTTTTCCTTGCGCCTTCGGATGTGCAAAAGACAGGTCAAGTCACGTTTCACGCGAAGCCGCGAAGAGAGTCAAACCTGCAACCCGAGGCTTGGGTTTACTTCGTGGTCTTCTTGTACTTCGTGGTGCATCGATTGGCGATTTTTCTGACTATTGTCTCTCTGACTGCAACAGCGCCGCCCCCTACTGCGACAAAATTCACCGCGACGGAACAACCAACTCAAGCCCTGAAAGCCTCTTTGCACAGCCACTCAGGACAAACAACAGCAACAAGCTGATTACAAACCATCGCCCAAGCAACCGCATTCAGATTTCCTCTCAGCCCAGCTCGGCAAGCCGCACCAGCAACTCAGCTTCGCTCAGCCCGATGTGCAGCGGTTGACCAAACCCCTCGCCATCCCGGCGCAGCAGATCATAACGGGCTTCCTGCTTCTCCGTCGCCTTTTTAGTGCCAACAATCCCATAGTCGGCCAGTTGCGGCTGTGAGCAGCCGTTGGGGCAACCGGAGATGGCCCAGCTTTGCGCCCGACTTTGCGTTCCCAAAACTTTTTCAATTTGGCCGAGCAGATCACGGGTCGCCACCAACCCCTTGGGACAGTCGTGGCTACCGGGACAGACCCGGCACCGCAGAAACGCTTCGTCTGAGGGCAGCCCGAGCTGTTGCAGAGCGGTGCGCAACCTCGGTTCATCGACACCAGCGCCGAGGGAAACCAGCAGGTTTTGTTCGCGGCTGATTGCCAGAAAACCGTCGCCTGACGCATCAGCGATGGCCGCGACCTTGCGTAAATCGCCACTCGCCAACTGTGCCCCCGGGGCCGGCAGCTCAACCCAACCATTGGTGCCCGGCGCGATAGATACTCCGAACTGATCGTCGAGGGGAGTGGCCAGCGGCAGAGGCGCCGTGCCGGTGGTTTCTTTGGACAACAGAGAACGAAACTCCTGTTCGCCGATCTCTGCCAACAAATGCTTGAGGCGCTTGCCGGCCGATGCATGCTGCTGATAGACGCGGATTACCCCTTCAACCATGGGCAGCAATCGCTCTATCGGCACTCGATTCGCCAACAGGAAGGCCTCCTGCGGCTGACGACCGAGGCCGCCGGCCACCCACAGATCACATAATTCCCGATCTCCTTCCCGGCCGAGATAAACGAGCGCCAAATCCTGACAGAGATGGCGAGCCCCCTGGTATCCGTTTTCTACCGCCATCTTGAATTTTTTCGGCAGGCCTTCAAAATGGGGATTGCCGGTAAAATACCGATGCAAGCGCTCCACCAGCATTTGAATACGGTCGAAATTGCCGCCATCTGTACTGCAGGCTACCGCCCGCACTGCACCACCACAGGCGCCCCGGCTGGTCAGGCCGACGGCCTGCAGGCGTCGGAATACCTGCGCAATATTTTCGCCACGCAAGCCGTGCAGTTCTATATTGCCACGACAGGTCAGATGCAACGTTTCGCCACTGAATTCTTCAGCAAGATCGGCCACAACCGTAGCCTGCACAGCCGAGAGTAAACCGGCCGGCAGCTTGATCCTCAACATCAGATCGCCGGCGGCGTTTGACTGATAAATACCATTTATCTTGAGAGTTCGATAATCGATGGAGTGATTCATAAAACAAATCCTTGCATAAGTATACATAGCCAAAAAGCAGCTGGCGCGAGAGTTTTCACCTGACCAGCAACCACCACTATGCTCTTTGGATCAGCAAAGGTCAACATATCGGCCCCTTCGCACACCTGTTAACCGTTAAAGACTGCAATGTCAATCAATCGGCTTCCTTAGGCAGCTATCCTTTCCAGCAGTCTCTCCACTTGTTCTCCCAGAGGGAAAACATGGTCCTTAATAACCGCATCATCGTCCTGTTCCCTGGCACAGGGGTAGATATGCAACAACTCTCCGCCAGCAAACTGATCACCGTTTAAACCTTCAACCAGACTTGGTGGTGCAGCGGCAACCACCAGAACAATCAGGCCTGCCTCAGTCATCAACCGGGCAACCTCCGCAACCCGTTGCAGATGGGCCTGGTCGTCCAGATCACAACCAAGAGTGTCCCTCAGTTTTTCTCCATCGAGAAGGCAGGTATGACGTCCCAGGCTATGCAGTCTGCTCTCCAGCTGTTGCGGCAACTCGGAGACGGACTCATCAAGGGGACCGCTAAACCATACCACCTTGGGTTGCTGGCCTTTAAGAGCCGCTCGAGCTTCCTTACCCAACGGCTGAAACCTTCCGTTCTCAGTAGTGGATTTCGACAAAGCCCGGTGAATCATTCCGGCGGCCACCGTTGCGTTACTCAGACGATCGATGAGGATAAAACTGCCCGTGCCGTCGTTGTCGCGATAAGGATCAAAGGCGATGTCTTTGCTCACCGTGATCTGACACAAACCCACTTCGTTGAGTTCCAAAGCATCGGCAGAGAGTTGCTGCAGCGTATTGACATCGATCTTGTGCTTGATCTGCCGCACCTGGGCGGGAGCGGTGCCCGCTGCGGTTTTGAGCAAATAGCTACGACCGGGAGCCAGAGGCTGTTCGTGCAGCCAGGCCAGATGGGCTTCGAGTTGATCGCTTTGAGCCGGTCGCTGCCCGGGAGCAGCCAGTAAATCGCCGCGACTGATATCTATCTCATCAGTTAAGGTCAGGGTCACTGCCTGGCCTGCGACGGCCTGCGGCAAGTCCCCACCCAGCGTGACAATGCGCGCCACGCGGCTGGTCTGACCGGAACTGCTCACCACCACCGGATCGCCCGGACGAATCGTACCGGAGACGATGGTTCCGCAAAACCCGCGAAAATCCAGATCAGGTCGATTGACCCACTGTACCGGCAGGCGAAAGGGTCGATTGACTGCGCAATCTTCGATTTGTACCGACTCCAAATGCTCCAGCAAACCCGGCCCTTCGTACCAAGGGGTCCGCTCACTAACGTGCAGCACATTATCCCCCTCCAGAGCCGAAATCGGGATTGCGGTAATATCTTCGAAACCCAGCCCGGAGGCGAAACGCTGGTATTCCTCGCGGATGGCCTCGAAACGTTCCGCGCTGTAATCGACCAGATCCATTTTATTGACCGCCAGCACCACCCTACGGATGCCGACCAGAGAAACCAGGTAACTGTGGCGCCGGGTCTGGGTCAAAATGCCCTTGCGGGCATCGATCAGGATCACCGCGACCTGAGCCGTCGAGGCACCGGTGACCATATTGCGGGTGTATTGTTCATGACCGGGAGTATCGGCAACGATAAATTTACGCTTGTCGGTGGAAAAGTAGCGGTAAGCCACATCGATGGTGATACCCTGCTCCCGCTCGGCCTGAAGCCCGTCGAGCAACAGGGCATAATCGATATTCTCTCCCTGGGTGCCGACCCGCTTACTGTCGGCGCTCAAAGCAGCCAACTGATCCTCGAAAACCATCTTTGAATCCCAAAGCAAGCGACCAATAAGGGTACTCTTGCCGTCGTCAACACTGCCGCAGGTGATGAAACGCAGCAACCCCTTCTCTTCCTGACTTTTCAGGTAGGCATGAATATCTTCAGCTATAAGTTCCGATTGATGTGCCATTAGAAATATCCCTCCTGCTTCTTTTTCTCCATGGATCCACTCTGATCATGATCGATGACTCGGCCCTGCCGCTCCGAAGTGCGGGTCAGAAGCATCTCCTGAATGACTTCCGGCAGGGTGGCAGCCGTCGATTCCACCGCCCCGGTCAAGGGGTAACAGCCGAGAGTGCGAAAGCGAACCGACTTTGTCTGTACCTGCTCGCCGGGGTGCAACTTGAGGCGATCATCGTCTACCAATATCAGCATTCCATCTCGCTCCACGACCGGCCGCTCTTTGGCCAGATAGAGGGGCACGATCGGAATATTTTCCAGGTGGATATACTGCCACACGTCGAGCTCGGTCCAATTGGAGAGCGGAAAGGCCCGAATGCTCTCGCCGGGCTGAACCCGGGCGTTGTAAACATTCCACAACTCGGGGCGTTGGTTCTTCGGATCCCAGCGGTGGCTGGCGGTGCGAAAGGAAAAAATCCGCTCCTTGGCCCTGGACTTCTCTTCGTCCCGCCGGGCGCCGCCGAATGCCGCATCGAATTTGTACTTATCGAGAGCCTGTTTGAGACCCTCGGTTTTCATCACGTCAGTATGCACCGCCGAGCCGTGAACAAAGGGATCGATTCCCTGATCCACCCCTTCCTGGTTGACGTGAACCAGAAGATCAAAACCATATTCGGCCGCGATGCGGTCGCGAAATTCGATCATCTCCCGGAACTTCCAGGTGGTATCCACATGCATCAGCGGAAAAGGCGGCCGGGCCGGGTAGAAGGCCTTGCGTGCCAGGTGCAGCATGACCGCCGAATCCTTGCCCACCGAATAGAGCATTACCGGATTCTCGAATTCGGCTGCGACTTCGCGAATGATGTGGATACTTTCCGCTTCCAACTGTTCCAGGTGAGTCATGATCTTCTCCATCTAGTAATTGTTCTTGGTCCTTATTTAGCAACCCACTACCAGCGCTTCGATTTTTGCTCGAGGCCAAGGCGGCAAGAAGCAAGCACCGCAGGCGTAGCGAAAGCTACGTCGAGGATGCGAGCGACGCAGCCAACGCCGGCATCGGGCAAAAGGCGAAGCGCCAACCCCTATCGGTGGAGGCCGCACTCTTTATGTTCCGGATTCTCCCACCACCAGCGTCCCGCGCGGGGATGCTCCCCTTCCCGAACTGGCCGGGTACAGGGAGCGCAGCCGATGGAAGGATAGCCCTGACGATGCAGGCGATTGACCGGCAGGCGGTGCTCTTTGGCATAGTCCCAGACCTGCTCGTCACTCCAGTTGAGCAACGGGTTGATCTTCAGCAGGCCACCGTTTGCCTGGTCGACCTCGATGGACGCAAGCTCGGTGCGGGTTACGCTCTGCGCTCGGCGCAGGCCTGTGATCCACCCTCCTTTGCCGCTCAAGGCGCGACGCAAGGGCTCGACCTTGCGAATACGGCAGCACTCGTGACGATTGTCGAGACTGGCACGGAAGGAAAAAAGTCCCTTCTCCCGTTCCAGCTGTTCCACCGCCTGGCGCTCTGGAAAATACCAGTCGATGCTCAATGCATAGCGTTCAAGCAGTGCCTCGGCCACCTCGTAGGTTTCTTCGTTAAGACGACCGGTATCGAGGGCAAACACCCTCACTTCCCGAGCCACTTTATGCAGGATATCGATAAGCACTACGTCCTCGACACTGAAGGAACAGGCCAGGGTCACGGGACCGGTGGCGGCAGCGATACCCGCAGCGAGGATCTGCTCCGCTTGGGCATCAGCCGCCAATTGCGGCAAGCTTGCTGTTTGTTGCGAGGGTTGAGACATTTTTTCCTCCGTCAGGTCAGATGAAATATTCCGGTTCCCGCTCCGGTCGGCCGAAGGGGATGCGGTTCCATATCCGCTCGTGGCCAAAGTAGATGAACAACTTGCACAGGGTATCCGCCAAACCGATACTGGCGGCAAACTCGCCCTCGCCGGTAACGACATAAATAAGGCCCGTGGTAATGGCCGTAGCCAGCACCCTCCAGGAAAGTGCTTTAACAATACTGCGCCGTGTCGACTCCATCGCTCACTCCTAAACCACATCGTTTTACTTGTTTATTTCCAAAGGATCCTATTTTATACACACGGATTCTGTCAAGAATAAAATCACAGAAAAGCCCCTGCGTTTCCACGGCAGATAACCGTGCTTTTAAAAGAAAGTAACGCAACTAGCTAATATTTTTAGCTTTACTATGCTTGCCTTTATTTGAACCGCAGAAAGTATAGACACAAAAAAAGTCCGGAAGTAACACACTAAACTGGTGTGTTACTTCCGGACTCTGTTTGTTTTCACAGTGTGATCGCTGGGGATTTACTGAGTGAGCAGGTGCAAGAAGGACTAAACGGGAAAGATCGGAAGCCTGTAATTACTGACAGGCTCGCAATGCCATATGATGGATCATGGCCAGCAGGTTAAGAACTCGATAGCGGGTCGAACGCTGGCGCACCGCCTCTCGGCTCGCCGCATTATAAATTTTTATACCCAAACGCAGCAGGTCCTCATCGACTGTACCAAGAGCGATAACGCCTTCACGATTAAAGACCAGACCCTGTCCCCCCCCCATGACACACTGCTCAAGAAACTGCTGGTCAAATTCGATCCAGCGCTGGCGAAGTTGCGGATCCTCTATTAACTCTTCTGCAATCTGGTCGACAATCTGGCTACCGTCAGGACCGCAATAGGGCCGTTCAGCCATGACCTCCTCCTCTATCTGTAAGTGATCTGTTTTATCATCAAAGGTAACGCCAGGTGCTGCATTAGGCTTACGGCGACATCGTATCCAAGCTAAACCGGCTGCCAACACCCCCAACCCACTAATTATGCCCACATTGTCTCCTAATCAAAAGACCCGATAAGCCGTTACGGATTGCCCCGTGCCCTGTGGATAGACCTGTGGAAAACCTTGATAACCCAGAGTTCTCCCCTTCCAAGCCACAAGCAATCCCTGTAAACACCCGGAATAACTGCAATCAAACACCCAAAACTCTCGACAAGCTCCGCAGGTTCACAAGCGAAAGCAGTGGACAACTCATCCCGTCACTCGTCCCCATCACTCCCTGTGTCCGAAGCCTCGCTGAGCAACTCCATAGTATGAGCTACCCGTTGCGGCAAACCGCGTTTTTCCAGGGCCCCCCGTAGCATAATCAGGCAACCGGGGCAGTCAACAGCCACCACATCGGCGCCGCTGCGTAAAATGGAATTGATCTTGTCCTTGGTAATTTCACGACTAATTTCCGGATGACTGGCAAAGGAATAGCTGCCGCCAAAACCACAACAACGATCGGCCCGCTCCATCTCCACCAACTGCCAGCCAGCCCTGGCCAACAACTGCCGCGGCTCCTGCCAGACGCCGCACCCGCGCTTGAGGTGACAAGAATCGTGATAGGTCACGACACCTCGATTGTCCGCCGCTGACAAATCCGACTGTTGCTCTGCAACAAAGGCCGCCGCATCGAAAGTGATGGCCGCCAGTCGCCGGGCCGCCTCGGCATAATCCCCATCGTCTTGCAACAATTCGACAAAATGCTGTTTAAGGGCCGCGGTACAGGTCGGGCAGGTAGTAATTACCGCATCGGGATCATCGGCCAGCAACTCCCGAACATTCTGCCGAGCCAACTCCATGGCCGTCTGCCTGTCGCCGCTGTAGAGCGCTGGGATTCCACAGCAAGATTGGCCTTGAGGCAGTGTCACGGCAATATTGCAGCGGTTAAGAACAGCGACAAGGGAGAGGCCGATTTGCGGATGCACAAAGTCGGTGGCACAGCCGGCGAAGAGAGCAACCCGCAGGCGGGGGGCTTGAAGCTGCTCGTCTACCGCAGGCATAAGATCACGCAAGGGCTTGTCGGCAATGGCCGGCAGGGTTCTCCACTCGGTGAGGGAAGAGAAGTGCAAAGGCAGATGACGAATACTGCCCCGGTTTCCCGTGAGCGGCTTTTGCAAACGAGCCGCGCTGCGCAAGAGCGTATGAAACAACCGCCGGTTGCGCAACACCTTGCGAAAGAGCAGAGACTTGCCGAGGCCGAGGCCTTCCTGATCACCGATGCGGCGGCGCAGCTTTAGAATGATTTCTTCCAGGTCAATTTTGGCGGGACAGATTGCGGCACAAGCTCGGCATCCGATACAAGCCTTCACCAGTTCAGCAGCCGGCTCCAAACCCTCGAAAAAGGCCGTTAACACAACTCCGATAGCGCCGACATAGGTGCGACCAAAGACATGACCGCCGATGGTCTGGTACACGGGACACACGTTGGCACAGGCACCGCAGCGGAGACAACGCAAAGCATCCTTGCAATCGGCAGCCTCGCCCAAGGCGCTGCGTCCATTATCGAGCAACACGATGTGCAGCTCCTTGGCTGCCCCTTCCTGAGGCACCGGGCCACGAATCCAACTGACGTAGGAGGTCAGAGCTTGAGCTGTAGCACTGCGGGGCAGAACCTGCAAAACACGCATGGCATCCTCAAGGGTGGGCACCAACTTGTCGATGCCGACCAGCACCACATGCACTGGCGGCAAAGTCGCGACCAACCGGGCATTGCCCTCGTTGGTCACCAACGCCAGAGACCCAGTTTCAGCAACCGCCAGATTGGCACCACTGATGCCCATATCGGCTTGCAAAAATTTATCCCGCAATTGCTGCCGAGCCACAGCCACCAGGTGTTCGATATCAGCAGGCTCCGCCTGACCAGTTACCTGGCCGAACAGGGCCGCTACCTCATCGCGGAACATATGAATAGCCGGCATCACCATATGGCTCGGCCGCTGACCGGCGAGCTGTACAATCCACTCGCCAAGATCGGTCTCCAGGGCTTCGACGCCTGCTTCGCGCAGGGCCTGATTGAGTCCGACTTCTTCACTGGCCATGCTCTTACTCTTCACTGCCAGCTTGGCGCCACGACGGCGGGCCAACTCAACGATATAGTCGTTGGCGACCGACGCATCGGCGGCTTGGAACACGTGAGCGCCGGCCTTTTCGGCTAGCTCAATGAACTGATCGAGATACTGCCGGCGATGAAGACCCACTTCATCCTTGAGTTTGGCAATCGCCTCACGCTGAGCCTCAAAATCAAGGTCGGCCATGGCCTGCTCGCGAGCTTCCAGATAGGCGTCGCCAAAACGGTGCAGAGCGTCCTGCTGGCGGGTGGCACCCAGGGCGACATCGATGCGAGCTCGATAATCACGACTGCGTTGACGGCTCATAGAAAAGACCTCATCAGCTTTCCAGGGGATCTTCGGAGACCCCTTCCAACAGCAGAATGTGTAATTCTGCAGGGCCATGCACACCGATGGTCAACACCCGCTCGATATCGGCGGTGCGGCTCGGACCGGTAATAAAGGCGATGAAATCTGGGCTCCGGCGTCTCTGCAGTGCCCGCAATGGCCCCACTGCAGCCAGGCCGTCAGGCAGAATTTTGCGGGGGTCGAGAATCACGAAATGGCGTTGAGGCAGGGTACTGGCAAGACGCAGCGCTTCGTCAGTGCTGTCGAGGACCACCGTGCCGGTATCGGCCAGGGCAAAATTGGCCCCGGTTACTCCGGCACTGGCCCGGGCCGCACCGGCGCGAAAATGCTCCGTCAACACCTCGCAACCAGATTGGCGGAGTGCTTCGGCCAACCCTAAGCGCCGGCCAGAAGCAAAGTCCGGCAGCAGAACCGGACCTTCGGCATGGCGAGCGATATAATCGACCAAAGCAGTCCGGTCAAGGCAGCGCACCACCCGGGCTCCGACCCGGTCAGCAGCAGTGATAAAACGTTCGAGAGTTTCCATTTCGCTCCCTGCAAAACACCAACAGAAAAGACCGCCTCGGCACGACAGTAGCGCCCGAAAACGGTCTCTTGTCAAAAATTTCCCAGGCTGCCGATTACAACCCCTGGCCGGACTTGTAACGCTTCAGCCAGGCTTGAAACTCGCCCTCTTCATTTTCCAGCTCAAAGGCATTAATCAGCCCGCGGCGCAGGGCCAGGGCCACCGCCCGGTTACGCAAGTTGAAGGCATCGCCGAACTTGTCGCTATGGAACTGTTCCTGATCGATGCCAAGCTTGCTGTACAGAGAATTGAGGCGACTCTGCACTCCCCGACGGGACAAGTAACGACGCTGGGCGATAAGGTTGTCGGTCAAGCCAAGAGAAATATCAAGCAGCGCCTCGAATTCGATATCGGACAGAGCTGTCTGACTATGACCGGCCCGCCCCTGTACTTTGCGCACCTCGGGGTCGATCCAGCACTGCTCTTCAAGAAGGACTGTACGAACCGCCGAGCCGATGCGTTCATGGGTGTTGGACTTGAGGATATAGCCGTAGACCGTCTCGGGGGGCACGATACGGGACAGGGTACGCACATACATCTCGTCTTTAAACTGACTCCAGAAAACGATGCGCGCTTCGGGTTTGTGTTGCCACAGATTGCGGGCAAACTCAATGCCATTCATCTCCGGCATCTGAATATCGCTGATAACCAGCGGCTGTTCGCTCTCCAAAGCCATCTTCAGAGCGACCAGACCGTTATGGGCCCGGTTAATCTGGCAGGGGGTATCCCAAGACTTAACCAGCTGTTCCAAAAATTCCGCATCCCGCGGATTATCTTCCACAATCAGGATTTGCACCGGTTCGGTCATGCTCTCTCTCCTCCTGCGGCCGGCACGGCCAAGGTCAGCTCAAAGCGAGTGCCTGTAGAAAAACGCGACGGACTCCAGGCGACCTGACCGCCGATAGCACGGGACCGCTCGCGAATGTTATTGAGTCCCCGTCCTCCCCCCAGAGTGACCTGTTGGGTATCGAAACCGACACCGTTGTCTTCCACCGACAGCACTACCTGATCGCCCCGAAGATCGAGGTTTACCTCGTAGCGGCTGGCTCGTGCATGCTTGATAACGTTGTGAATCGCCTCAACGGCGATGCGGTAGAGGGTCAGCTTGGTCAACCTCGGCAGCCCGGCAGTATCGACTTCGGGGGAGATATACAGGTGATATTCGGGCACATCCCCCTTGCCGATATAGCGTTCCAGGTGGGACTGCAGAGCCGCACCGAGCCCAAGAATGTCGAGGGTCTGGGGATGCAGGTTATCCATCAAATGACGCAGATCGGCGATGGTTCCCTTAAGCTCGACTTCCAATACTTCAGCCTGGTCACGACAAGTCTCTTGTTTTTGCAGTACCTGCATACCCCTCAAAATAGAGGACAGGTCGGAAAGGGTCTGATCGTGAATATCCATGGCGATACGCCGCCGCTCTTCCTCGGCGCCTTCCAGAAGCTTCTCGGTACCGACCACGCGAATTAACTGCTCGGTCATGCGGTTGATGGACAGGGCCAAATCGTCCAATTCATCGCGCACCACCTCAGGAGCTGCCGGCGGGGTCAAGTCGCCACGCACGATACTGCCGGCGGTATCGGACAGCCGCTGCACCCGCCGTAGGATATGGCGGGAAAAGTAGAGAGACAGCAGAATACCGATGGGAATAGCTGCACCAAGGGCAATAACTGAAACCAGCGCCGCCCGATCCACAAGCTTGTCGATATCCTTGCTCGTAATGGGCTGTGAAGCTTCTTTCATCTGCTGGGTTACACTCGACAGAGCGGCCAATTGTGGCTGCAGTTGAGCCATACCCGACAGGAACTGGGTAAGATCGAGGCCAAGGCGGGGATTCAGCTGATCTACCGTTTTCAATAATTCATCGACCTTGGCCTGTTCAAGGTCCATCAGCGGTATGATGCGCTGCACTGCCAGAGTAAGATGGGCATGCATCTCCTCCAGTCGATCGAGCAGTTCCTGAATCTGTTGATCGTCTATCAGAAATTCTCTTACTCGCAGTTCATGCTGCCGAGCCAGGTCGAACATGCGTTGTGCTGCCATGTTGGCCTGGGTCAGAGAAAGAATGATGGTGCCCGTTTTCTGCAGCTGTTCCCTTTTTTGAGAAAGTTCCCAATAGGTATATTGCAGAAAACATAGCAACAGGGTCATCAGCAGCAGAACCGCTGCCGGGGCCATCAGAATCTGGTGTTTGAGAGCAATGCGCATAAGCCGGAAAGTATCACAGAAGCTAAAGGGTTGCACTGTGCATTCGCACAGTACAACCCTTTAGCCGGAAACAAATTTGGTAACATCCTTGCCTGCGTTCAAGAGCTCTTTTTCGTTTCGCGGGTAAAAGCATCGTGCGCCTCCGCAGCCAACAACTCGGGCCGGTCAAGATAACGGGGCGAATGATGAAAGACCCGTAACCGCATTGCACCGGCCAGGCGCCCGAGACAACCGGCGATGCGCGCCGTCAAATGGTTGCGCAAGCGGGCTCGTGGGAGATCTTGGTGGGCAAATACCGCCTCGATGACCAACAGGTGAGCATCCGTCGCTAAAGCGACAATCTTACGCAAATTGGGCCCTGTCGGCGAAGCGTCGGTGACGTAACAGACTTTCATGCCCCGCTCCGTGCTGGCAACTTCCTCGGCCAGTTCAGCTAGAAAAACCTCCTCGGTGCCAGCACCGACCAGAGGCACAGTCACCAGGGTCGTACCGGATGCCTGTTGCAGAACCAAATCCTTAAACCGGGCCAGCCAGGGCCCGGGCAGAAAACCGCGACGTTCCAGGACATCGCGATGAATGGCGATATGCAGTGGTTCCTCTAAGCAAAAAGCCAGAGAACTGATGTCGCCATGCTCAAGCCGATCCGCCCGCACATGGCAGAAGGGGGTCTCATAAAGCAGCCCGTCGGCACAATCCCGACCCGGTTGTGGCTCTGCAGTAAAACCGTTTTGAGCGCGGAAAACCGTTTCCTCCAGCCGGCCCCCCCGCCATTCCCGTATTGTGAGCACAAAGGAGAAGCCAGCGGTAAGGTTCCAGGTATAGCTGGCCAGACGTCCGGCCAGTTGGTCGGTGATTCCGGCTGGCCCGAACAGTTGCAGATTCCGGTCGTGATAAAGAAAAGCCCGCAGCAATGAATCAAAACCAACCAGATGGTCGATATGGCAATGGGATATGAACACCGCCCGGACTTTAAGCAACTCCCGAACAGTCAGCGTGTGCAACTCGCCGCAATCAAAGAGCAGAGCCTGCCCACGATGGGCCAGATGGATATACAACGCAGGGTCACCGAAAGGTCCGTTGACCAGGCGCGGATAGAATACCGACCTCATAAATACCGCCAAGCGGCCAGCACACTGCCGCGAACAGGGTTATGTCAGTTCGGAGACGGTTGGACATTCCATGGACCGCCCAGCCCATTTTGCGTTTCGGCTCGTTAAGCCCACCAGCCTCCTAGGGAACCTTTATGACCGTGTATAGTAATTGATTGCGCCGCTGCAGCAACAACCGTAGCACCTTCCCGGCAGGGACCTTAGCGGCCATCCGGCGCAGACTGGCTACATCTACGACAACCCGGCCATCAGCCTCGATGATCAGGTCTCCAACCTGCAGTCCTGCCGTGGCGCCAGGGCCGCCCGGGGTGATAGCCGCCACCAAGGCACCACGGCTATCTTCCAGGCGGTAGCGACGCTGCAACTCCGGAGACAGGTCGACCAAGCCCAGACCCAGCTTGTCGTCTATGGCACTACCCCCTTCAGCAATTTCTGTTTCATCGCTCAAACGGGCAATCATGACTTCAAGCCGGCGTTTTTTGCCATCCCGGAAAACGGTAATCTGGGCCGACTCGCCCACCGGCAACGCAGCTACCTGCTTGGGTAAATCGTTCAGTTCATCTACTACCCGGCCGTTTACAGACAAAATCACGTCTCCCCGTAAAACACCCGCCTTCTCAGCCGGTGAACCGCTGACCACTTCGGTCACCAGCGCCCCTTTGGCTTGCTTCAGGCCGAAAGAAGCCGCCAACTCTTCGGTCATAGCCTGTACCATGACCCCCAGCCAACCGCGCACTACCTGACCGGTTTCACGCAACTGGGCAATGACATCTTTAGCAATATCAACGGGAATGGCAAAACCAATTCCCTGACCGCCGGCCACTATGGCTGTATTAATGCCGACCACCTCACCCCTAACATTGAAAAGAGGTCCACCGGAATTGCCGGGATTGATAGAGGCATCGGTCTGAATAAAGTCGTCGTAAGGACCGGCGCCGATTACCCGCCCCTTGGCCGATACAATTCCGACCGTCACTGTCTGAGCCAGGCCAAAGGGATTGCCGATGGCCATCACCCATTCGCCAACCTTGAGAGACTCACTGTTACCGAGACTCGCTACCGGCAGCTTTTCAGAACCGGTATCGATCTTCAGTAAAGCCAGGTCGAGCTTGCTGTCCCCGCCCTGAAGCTCAGCAGTAAAACTCCGCCCGTCAGCCAGCTTGACCTTGATTTCATCAGCGTCGTTAACCACATGGTGGTTCGTCAGAATATAGCCGTCGGCAGAGATGATAAAGCCGGAACCGAGAGAACGCTGCTGGCGGGAGCGGTTTGGCTGCCCCTGAAAAAAATGCTCGAAAAAGTCTTCAAAAAGGTCGCTCTGCGGTCCCCGCAGCCCCGGCAGGGCCGGTCTCCGGGATTGTACGGTTTTGGAGGTGTTGATGTTAACCACCGCCGGTTTGAGTTGTTCGGACAGAGTCACAAAGTCAGGCGTAGTGGCCGCCCCCAGAAAACCCGGATCGACACCCACCCAGACCAGTGACAACAACACCAGTAAAGCATATCTGTATATTCTCATACGACCTCCTCTGAACGACCACGGAAACAGCCTTGCAGCAACGGTACCTATCAGTTCAAGCATCGTTCATTCAAGGAACCCTGGCTGCTTAACGCACCTGTAGATTCGACCTATTTAATCACTCGCAGACAAGATGTCAATAGGGACAGATCCCGCAGGAAGTCCATCACTGCTCTTACAGAATTTAGAGCGAAAAGAACAAAGGAAAGGAGTCAAAGACTAAAGGTTGTCTATTTTGAGGCAGGCAGAGCGGCAGAGAATTCCCGAAAGTCCAGGCAATTACCCGAGGGGTCAAGCAAGAGAGTTGTTATTAGCGAGCCATTCCTCGGGACCTTGAGCCGGCAGAAAAACAGTAAAGGAGGTTCCTTCACCGGGGGTTGAAGCAACCTCGACTCGTCCGCCGTGAGCCTCGGCCAAAGATTTGACGATGGCCAGACCAAGGCCGGTACCGCCATCTTCACGATTACGCGCCTTGTCGACCCGGTAGAAACGATCGAAGATATGAGGTAGATGTTCCGCAGGAATACCGATACCGCTATCGCTGACTGTCACCTTGGCCTCACCATCAACCACAGCCAGAGTTATTTCAACCTGTCCCCCTTCAGGAGTATAGTTGACCGCATTGGCAATCAGGTTGAGAAAAACCTGCCGCAGGCGAAGCTCATCCCCCATCAGGCGAATCTCTTCGGTAACTTCGAGATTGAGATAGGTCTTGATCTTCTTTGCTTCGCCCAACGTGTTGGCCTGGAGATAAACTCCCTGCAGCAGATCGCTAAGGCTGAAGGGTTTGATTACCAGAGATCTGGTTCCCGCTTCGCTTTTGGCAAGGGTCAATAGATCTTCGATAATACGCCCCATGCGATCAATTTCTTCCATGCTTGACTCAAGCATTTTGCGGAATTCGTCGGGGTGTTTGGCCCAGCGTAAAGCTACCTCTGTCTCCCCTTTGAGAATGGTTAAGGGAGTGCGCAACTCATGAGAAGCGTCGCCAGAGAACTGGCGAATCTTGCGGAAGGACTCTTCCAGATTAGCCAACATGGCATTAAACGTTTCGGCAAGGCGCGATATTTCATCCCGCGCCTTGCCGACAGGTAGTCTTCGATTGAGATTGTCAGCATTTACCTTGCGCATGGCACGGGTGATGTTATTCACCGGCGCCAACGCTCGGCCAGCCAGAAACCAGCCACAAACCGCCACGACAATCAAAGCCAGGGGACTATACAGGAGCAGCAACGAACGCAAATCCCGCAAGGGCTGCTCAACCCGCCCCAGACCGATGGCGGCTTGAAAGAAAAAGCGCTGTCCCTCTCGCTGTTCCAGCGGCAAAATCAACTGCCGTTGAGAATGGCGCCCGGGAAAGGGTACCGTAGTCAGCAGTGGACCTTCACTGCGCACCGCCTCCAACATCCAGTCCTGCAGAGGCGGCATCAGTTTTTTCGCACCTTTTGCCTCGCAGACCCGACGGCCGTCTTCATCTACCACGCGATACAACTCGCCCAGCCGAAAACGGCGAGCGAACTCATCAACAGCTGCGCAATCGATCGACTCGCCGCCCCCCAACTGCTCGCGCAAAAGGCTCTGCTCCCCAACCATACTTAAAAGCCGCTGATCCAGCTGTTTAAGCAGACTGTGAGACAGATAGGCATACCAGATGCCGCTACTGACCCCAAGGACCAGCAGCAGAATCAGAGCATTCCAGATACTCAGCTTTGCTCGGAGGGAAGCCGAGAACAATCAGCCCTCCTTAAGCACGTAACCGACTCCGCGCACCGTATGAATCAACTTGGTGTCGTAATCGCGGTCGACCTTTTTACGCAAATAGTTCACGTACACGTCGATAATATTGGTAAAGGAGTCAAAAGTGTAATCCCAGACATGTTCGGCAATCATGGCCCGGGTCAAAACTTCGTTGGGATTTCGCATGAAATATTCGAGCAAACCGTATTCTTTGGCCGTAAGATCAATCTCCTTGTCAGAGCGCCAAACCTTGTGGGAAACCGGATCGAGGCGCAGGTCGGCAAAGAAAATTTCAGCACCGCGGTCTTTGCTGGTGCGCCGCAGCAGGGCCTTGACCCGGGCCAACAGCTCACCAAAGGCAAAGGGCTTGGTCAGGTAATCGTCGCTGCCCGTTTCGAGACCTTCGACGATATCTTCCACCGCGTCCTTGGCGGTCAAACAGAGGACCGGAGTGGCGATATCCTGCTCGCGCAGTTCACGGATCACCGACAGGCCGTCTTTTTTCGGCAGCATGAGATCCATCAGGATCACATCGTAAGGATTGTTGGCGGCCATATCGAGGCCCTCTTCGCCGTCATAAGCCACATCAACGGAGAAGCTTTCTTCCTCCAGACCGCGCTTGATGAAGCTGGCAACTTTTTTTTCGTCTTCGACAACTAATACACGCATAATTATTCTCCTTTGTTTCGTGATACGCTTGCTCTGTTATGCAGAATCGCGGCCCACATAACGGCTATTTTAATTTTAGTTTGACCAATACCTCATTAGCGGTTTCCTCAACAGCCTTCCCCGACACATCGACCATAATCCAACCGTTACGACGGAAAAACGCTTTAGCAAACCGAAGTTCTTCTTCAATTTCTTCCAAATCTGAATACGCGGCCCGGGCATCCTGACCGAGATGTCGCAGCCTGGCAGCACGCAATTCAGCTAACCGCTGGGGATCAATATAGAGTCCGGCCACCCGCTTTGGGTCGACCTGCATCAATTCCACCGGTGGTTCAATCCCCTTGACCAGCGGCACATTGGCCACCTTCCAGCCGCGATGAGCCAAGTAGGTCGAGAGCGGAGTCTTGCTGGTTCGTGACACCCCCGCCAGCACGATATCGGCATGGGGCAAATGACGCAGCTCCTGCCCATCGTCGTGCTTAACGGTAAATTCAACCGCCTCAATACGGCGGAAATAATCTTCATCCATGTCGTGCAGCAAACCGGGGGTTTGCTTGGGAGATCGACCAAAAAACTCGGAAACCTTCATTAACAATGGTGTAATCAAATCAAGATGTGGCAACCCCAGTGCTTCGCACTCGTCGTGTACCAGTTGCGCCAATTCCCGATTGACCATGGTATAAACCACCAGAGCACGGCTCTTGAGAGCCTCATCCAAATGCTTGAAAATACTGTTTTTATCCCGCACATGGCTAAGGCGCTTGACCCGGACAGCCTTGTCACGAAACTGAATAAGAGCGGCATTAACAATCTTTTCCGCCGTCTCTCCGGTCGCATCGGATAGGAGGTAAATCAGTTGCGGTTCCTCCATACCTTCTCCTCATGAAAATGATGATCAAATACTAACAGACCTTGATTAAGAAGCAAGCTGCGAGCGATAATTAATCCTGTCGAATCCGAACCAGAGAGGGAGCAACGATTAGCATCATCAAAACCAGGTTCTCGCTCCGGGGAATCGTTATCCCCCAAAGAAAATAGCGGTTCTCATTAAAAATATTGCAGGGGATTACACTAAACTCCTACTATCTTTGTCAAGAACTTTCTGCGTCATTTATTATTGCTTTTGACAGACCACCTCTGCTAAACAGGGGGAATGAATAGTACTTGGCTTGAAATAATTATTCCGGCCCCCGCTTTCGCGGTGGATCTGATTTGTCACGAAATGATCGAACTCGGTTCACAAGGAGTCACCGTAGAGGAACGGCAGCTCGATACCTTCGTTATGCCGGATCCTGACGAACACTCCCCTGAACACTTCCATCTGAAAACTTATTTCCCCAATGCAGACAGAGCGGAACAGCTTAAAGAGCAAATTGCTGAGCGGCTACAAGCCTTAAAAACATTAATGCCGAACCTGCCTGATATCGATATCGAGCTGCACCCCATCTGTCAGCAGGACTGGGCCGAAGACTGGAAGCAGCACTTCACAACAACCCGCATCGGGCGCCGACTGGTCATCAAACCGACCTGGGAGGACTTTTCCGCCGCCCCTTCGGATGCGGTGATCACTCTTGATCCCGGCATGGCCTTCGGTACAGGCACCCATGATACTACCCGGCTTTGTCTCGAAGCACTGGCCCAGCTTTTTGATCAACAACCGCTGCAACGGGTCCTTGACGTCGGCACGGGCTCTGGCATTCTAGCCATCGCAGCTGCCGCCCTTGGCGCCCAACAGGTAGTGGCTTGCGATATTGAACCCCAGTCCTGCCTGGTGGCTGCCGAAAATGCTCGCCTGAACGGTGTCGACAACAGGATACAGATTACCGACCGAGCTCTGAATGAATTGGAAGATGGCTTTGAGCTGGTGCTGGCCAACATTCTGGCCGAAGAAAATATCCGCCTGGCGCCGGAACTGGTCAGCCGACTGGCTCCCGGGGGCAGCCTGGTATTATCCGGCATTCTGGTAGAAAAGGAACAACTGGTGGTCGACGCCCTGCGAGCCTTTTCCCTGAGCGGACCGAACATTTACCGAACGGCGGAGTGGTCCTGCCTGATCTATCGGAAAGAAGCCTGAATGCATCGTTTTTTTGTGCCGCCGGAGGTCTTGACTGATGTCGAGGTCTCCTTGTCCGGAGAAGTGCTGCACCACTTGGCAGTCGTGCTGAGGTTAGCCCCTGGCGAAGAAATCCTGTTATTAGATGGGCTCGGCAATCTTTGCCGGTGTCGTATCAGGGAATTAAAGAAAAAAGTTGGACGGGCGACCGTTTTGGAACGCTGGCAGGAAACGGACACTGCATTCCCTATCCATTTGTTGCAGGCCCTGCCAAAGGGTGACAAAATGGATTTGATTCTGCAAAAAGGCACGGAGCTGGGCATCGGCCGCTTTTCACCTCTGTTCAGCTGCCGCAGTGTTGCCAAACTCGCCCCGGACAGAGCAGAAAAACGCTGTCAACGGTGGCAACGTATCGTCTGCGAGGCCGCACGACAAAGCCGCAGACCGCTGTTGCCATCGGTGATGGAACCATGTCAACTAAGCGACGCTTTAGCCAAATGTGACGAGGGCCTGAAGCTGATGCTCTGGGAAGAAGGCAGCCAGCCTCTTGCTGAGGCCCTGCCGAACAAAGCTCCCGATTCACTGGCACTTCTGGTCGGCCCGGAGGGCGGATTTACTGCCGAAGAGGCCCGACTGGCAACCCTGGCCGGTTTTCAACCGGTACACCTTGGACCCCGTATTATGCGCAGCGAAACAGCTGGCTTTGCGGTGACGGCAGTTCTACAATACCGCTATGGTGACCTGGGTTCCGACACAATCTGACGAAAACCGCCAAGACCAAACAGAGATTTTCGGCCTCATGATTAAAACAGACTTGCTGCTAAATTTCTTCAACAATCTGCCGTCAAAGACCGCGCCGGGAGGACAGGGATGAAGTGCCCCAAATGTGGTTACCAAAGCTTCAACAATCTGGCTGCCTGTAAAAAGTGCGGCCGAGACCTGACCCAAGAGCAGCTGAAGCTCAACCTTGGCAATCCGGTTGTTCCTCCCCTGCCGGTTCAACCAGCAGAAGAGCCACCTCCTGCCGCCGAAGAAGTTCCTGCCACCCCCGTTCCTGAACCGGTTGCCGTTAAGGAACAGGAGATTCCGGAAGATGAACATGTATTGGAAGACTTTTTCCAGTCCATTGACAGCCTGGATCATGACCAGATTCCAGCAGCTCTCCCCATGGATATACCTCGGCCGACCAACACCGGCAAGGATTCAAAAGTCAAAAGGAAAGCTGCGACAGACGTTCCTCAATGGATCCAGGAATCTCCCCAAGGAGACTTCCCTTTTGAGGAGCTTGATTCCGACCTCGACGCTCTGCGGTTAACTCCATCAGCAGAACCGGAATCCGATGACGCTTCGCCCTTTGACGATGTCGATGACTTTGAAATCGACTGGCAGTCGCCCCTGGATGTGGAGGCCGTCGCCAAAGCGGAACCGGCAATCGTGAAAGAATCAGCCAATGAACCGCAACCTCTCAAAAAAGAAGAAAACCGTGAAGAGGTTCCTACAATAGAAGAACCGATCACGGAACAATCTAAAACCGTTTCTATTGAAAATTTCGTCGAATTGGAATCAATAAAGGCGGAAGTTCCCCCCTCCCCTTCAACTACCGAACAGCGGGACAAAGATAAGGAATGGCCACTCCCCGAACTTCCAAAGGACCATCAGTCCGAGAAAAGCTTTACCCTGGAGGAGTCCAGCGAACCTCTACCGCCCGTCGAAGAAGTCCTAGAGGAAGCCGAGGCCTCCTTGCCGCAGCCCGCTGAGGTGCAGGAGGAACTGCCCCTGGCTGCCAGAGAAATCGAGGCGCCTGCTAAACAGCCCAATATCGCCGCGATTTTTCTGCCCGATGCAGAACGGGACCCCATCGCCAGCGGGGCCCAACTGTTGACCCGACGCGCCAAAGCTTACCTGACGGACCTCGGCCTGCTGACGGTCATCTTTGCCCTTTTCATCTGTGCCGGTGAGTTCGCCCGCTCGCCAGGGACCGGGGATCGGTTCCAGTTCACCAGCGATGTACTGCTGGATCTGGCCACTCCCTATTTCCTGGTCTTTTTTGCCCTCTGTTTCGGTTACTTTACCCTCTTTCACTACCTTAGCGGTCAGACCCCTGGAAAAATGTTCTTCGATGTGAGGGTCGAGGGCGACGATCATGACAGCATCACTTTGGCCCAGGCCTTTTTGCGCTGCGTTGGAGGTTTGATCTCACTGCTGCCGGCGGGGCTCGGTTTTTTATCGATCGTACTCAATGAGGAGCAGAGAGGATGGAACGACCAGCTATCGAATTGCCAAGTGGTCATGCTGGACGAGTCGAGAGAAGACTAAACCATAACTTTCGACCACCACGGCTGCTTAGTGATTTTCAGGGGATAAGGCAGGCAGAGGATATATCAAGGTCCTGAAAAAGGGGCTGCAACCCAGCAGGGCGGACTTTTTGCTTAGCTATCAGAATTGCAGCAATCTATTTTTTAGAATCAGGATTCGAAAGGCCAGACCGGCCATTTCCTGCAGCTGCTGTAAAGCCCCAACCTGGGAAACCAGTTGCTCCGGGCGACCATCCCCGTAAAGGAGATTGACCACCCGACCATCAAGAATCAGCGGCACCAGCAAAACAGCCTCCGGCTTTTCGCCGCCCAGCCCCTGCAACAATTGTTCGTTGAGCCCCTCACGGTCGATGGGGCCGAGATAAAAGCTTTTACCTTCCACCACCGTCTTCAACACCGAGGGAAATCCAAGAGGGATACTTAGCTGCTCGAAAGCGGCGATTTCCTGTTGTCCGCGAACAGCTTTCCAACCAGTAATTTCGTTCTCGCGCACCAGAAAAACCGCGGCCCGTTCAAACTCCGTCCCCATGCGGCGCATGAGAATCTGCGCTACTTCCTGCCGATCACGAACTTCGCTTAACGCCTTGGACAGTTCGTTCACCCCCAGATCCAAGCCACCGTCAAGATCGTCTTCTTCGATGATTTCGGCTTCTTCCAGATCGCCCTCTTCTTCCACCTCAAAGGACAGTGACGGCGAGAAAACCTCCGTGACCTCGCATAGTTCCAGAAGCCGTTGATCGCGGGAATTCAGAGCGACCCGGTAATACTCTTGCACCGCTTTAAGCAAATGCACCTCAGGAGCGACCAACGGCTGAATGACACAGCCGGTCAGGTTGGATAATTCCTCTACGGCCTCGGTATCGGAGGGATCGGCCATAGCCAGAGACAGCCCCTGGCGATCGCCACTCAAAGGTAAAACACGATGCTTGATGGCCATCTCGGAAGGGACCAGCGCCAGGACCTCTTCGGGGATAGAGGTTAACGGCAGCGGGTCGAAGAAGGGGACACTCAAACGACGGCTGAGAAAGCGGGCCAGCTGGTCTTCTTTGACCAGGCCAATTTCCAGGAGACTGGTGCTGACCTGACCTCCGGACAACATGCAGTTGCGCAACGCTTCTTCAAAGTGCTCTGAGTTGATCAGGCCGGATTCGACCAGCAGATCCAACAGGGCAGTGCCCATTCTCTTCTCCTCTTTTTATCAGTAAGTGTTGACGCATCAGCCCATGCGCAAACGCAGAAACGATTCGAGATCCTCGCAGCGCATAAACGGATTGTGCTGCCGTTCATAAGCGATGGTCGATACCGGCTTCGGACCGTAATCATGGCCGGGGTAGACCAGGGTTTCACCAGGAAAACCCGCCAGCCGTCTCAGGCTGTGGTAAAGAGCGGCGGGATCGCTGCCCGCCAGGTCAGCCCGTCCGACCCGGGTGACGAACAGGACATCGCCGGTGATCAGGGCGCCGGGCAGATGCAGGCAGACATGACCGGGATGATGTCCGGGGGTAAAGAGTATTTCGATAGCCGTATCGCCAAGGGTCACGGTCATGCCCTCGTCTAGCAACAGATCCGCTTCGGCCACGGCCAGCGGATGAGCGGCCAAGCGCGCGCCGGTGGCGGCCAACACCTCTTCGTTGCCCGCCAGATGATCATTATGCCCGTGGGTATTGAGTACCAGCTGAAGATTAACTTTTCGTTCTTCCACTTCGGCCAGCAAAGCCTTGGCACCAAAAGAAGGATCGACGGCCAGCGCCTCACCGCTATTCGGACAGTAGATCAGGTAAGAAAAATTCTTCATCTTTCCTGCCGGAATCTGCACGACTTCCAGGCCCGTTTTTGTCACCATAAAGACTCCTCAACGGGACGCTGGCCCAGACGGTGGATCTCTCCGTCTACGATGCGAAAGACTTCTCCCGTTTCCCGCACCTGCCATTCGTCGCCTTCCTCAGGCGGCAAGGGAAACTCCCGCCGTCCCAAATAGACATCTTCGTTATCGATAAACCCCCACCACTCCAGGGCTCCGGTCTGCCAGATTTTAGTCTTCAGATGAAAAGCCAAAGCCATCAACCCCTTTCGCATGTCCAATGTCACCACCAGCCAATGGAATCCCCATCGACTAGCGGCCAACTTATGATGCATTGGCAAAAAACTTACAGGATGGCTAAGCAAAAATCTCGCTCTACAAGGCCTGGTGTTTTTCAGGGGAGAAGGGACACATCGAGTATGTCGAGGTCCCGAAAAAACGCCGTAACACCGTAGGGCTGACTTTTTGCGACGCCATCAATTTAAGAGCTGCATGATACGCCAGAGCGAGCAAAGGGTCAATTGCCGGGCATTGCCCCTTGTCGCAGACGGGGCACATCCGATATAATCCTTCGATTGAAATAACCATCCGCCATAATGAAAGGATAGCTCCTGTTATGAATTTTGCCAAGATGCACGGTGCCGGCAATGATTATGTCTATGTCAATTGTTTCGAAGAAACCATCAATGATCCCGCCTCCCTGGCCCGTCAGGTCAGCAACCGAAACTTCGGTATCGGTTCCGACGGGCTGATTCTGATCATGCCTTCCGAGGTAGCCGATGTGTGCATGCGCATGTTCAATTCCGACGGAAGCGAATCGGAAATGTGCGGCAACGGCATTCGTTGCGTCGCCAAATATGCCTACGATCACGGCCTGGTAACCAAACATGAGATCACCGCCGAAACCGGTGCCGGAATCTTAACCTTGCAACTCTTTACCAACGATGCCGGCAAGGTTGACCGGGTGCGGGTCAACATGGGCCAGCCCCGGCTGACCCGCGGTCAAATTCCCATGACCGGCAACGCCGACCAGCGGGTTGTCAATCAGGAGCTCAAGGTCCTGGATCGCACCTTCCATATTACCTGCGTCTCCATGGGCAATCCCCACTGTGTCATCTTCGTTGACAATGTCGATGAATTCCCTCTGGAGAAATACGGGCCAGTCATCGAGAACCATGAACTGTTCCCCAACCGCACCAATGTTGAATTTGTCGAGATTATCTCACCGGGCGAAGTCAAGCAGCGCACCTGGGAACGGGGCGCCGGCGAGACTCTGGCCTGCGGCACCGGCGCTTCGGCCGTAGCCGTAGCCGGGATCCTCAACGGGCGCACCGAGCGGACCATTCTCAACCACCTGCTCGGCGGCGACCTGGAACTTGAATGGACCGAGGAAGGCAGCGTCTTCATGACCGGACCGGCGGTACAGGTTTTCGAAGGGACCTTTGATCCTCAATGAATTGTCCCATGTGCCACCGCTGGGCTGAGCAACCGGATCTGCGCATTGCCGAACTGGAGCACTGCTATCTGACCCTTAACCGCGACCAGTTTTTCCCCGGGTATTGCCTGCTCTTCACCAAGCATCATGTGACCGAGCTGTTTCATCTGTCATCACAGGTGCGTCAGGGAGTGATGGAGGAGGTCAACCGGGTAGCTGCGGCTCTGTTCGAGCTCTATCAACCGACCAAGATCAACTACGAACTGCTGGGCAACATGGTGCCGCACATGCATTGGCACCTGGTCCCCCGCCACAGTGACGATCCTCTTTGGCCACGACCGATCTGGAGCGAACCTCATCAGGAAGCATCCCTGACGGAACAAGAGTATCGCCATGCCGCAGCGGCGATTCGTAGAACTATAGGATTGCCTGAAACAGGCGGGGAGAAGGCGATATGAACTGCATTTTGTTCGATCTCGACAACACCCTCTACTCCCCGGACCGGCAACTCTTCGCCCTTATGGACAAGCGCATTAACAGCTATATGCATGAAATAGTGGGCATCCCTCTGCATCAGGTCGACGAGTTGCGGCGCAGTTACTGGCAGCGCTACGGCGTTACAATGCAAGGGCTGATGCGCCACCATCAGGTCGACCCGGAAGACTACCTCCGTTACGTTCACGACATTGATGTACCCAGCCGGCTGGAACCCGATCCGTTACTACGCCAGGCCTTGCTGTCTCTGCCTCAGCGGCGAGTGGTATTTACCAACAGCTCCATTTGCCACAGCGAGCGGGTGTTGCAGGCTCTGGGCCTGAGGGATCTGTTCGAAGAGATCTACGATATTCGTATCGCCGACTATCTGCCGAAACCCTACCCGGATCCATACCGGGCCGTCCTTGAAAAATTGGGTGCAGTGGCAAGTGATTGCATTATGGTCGAAGACACCCCGGAGAACCTGCTGACCGCCAAGCAGCTCGGCATGGGCACCGTACTGGTCGGCCAGCGAGACAGAGGAGACTATGTCGATGTTCAAATCGACCACGCCGCCCAAATGCCCGAGGCTATGAATTTCTGGAGCGCCGCCTGATGCTGTTGCTTGGAGCCCACTTGTCTATCGCCGGAGGCGTCAGTCAAGCCTTTGCACGAGCCGAAGAACTTGGCTGTACGGCGATGCAGATCTTCACCAAAAATGCCAGTCAATGGCGGTCTAAACCACTGCCGGCAACGGAAATCGAGGCCTTTGCCGCCGCCTGGAAAAACAGTCAGGTCCTATCAGTCACCGCCCATGACAGCTATCTGATCAACCTGGCCGCGGCTGAAGGCGACAAAAGGAGCCGCTCCCTGGCCGCCTTCATCGACGAAATGGAGCGATGCGCGGCTCTCGGTATTCCCGGCCTGGTCATGCACCCCGGCGCTCACCTGGGGGCCGGCGAAGACACGGGTTTGCAACGCATAGCCGAAGCCCTGCGCAGCATTTTCGCCGCTGCGCCCGTCCAGGTCCGTGTGTTGCTGGAAAATACCGCCGGCCAAGGCAGTTACCTGGGACACCGCTTTGAACATCTGGCCGAGATCATGGAAAGGGTTCCCGAAGGGCGCTTCGGCGTCTGTTTCGACACCTGCCACGCTCTGGCAGCGGATTACGACCTGACTTCGGCTGAGGGTTATCAGAACACCATGGACGAATTCGAGCGCCTGATCGGCACTAAATATATCGCTGCCTTTCATCTGAACGATTCCATGAAGGAGCGGGGCTCCCGGGTTGACCGTCATGCCCAGATCGGCCAGGGGGCTGTAGCCCTGGAGACCTTTGCCGCCCTGATGACCGATGAGCGCTTCGCTGAGGTACCCAAATTACTTGAAACCGCCCCCGGCGATGACAATTGTTTTCACCGGGCCAGCCTGGCTCTGTTGCGCCAAATGGCCGAGGAGAAATCATGAGAGCGGTATTGCAGCGGGTTTCACAGGCCCGGGTGGAGGTAGCAAAGGAAACGGTAGGAGCCATTTCACAAGGCTTGCTGGTACTGCTCGGTGTCGAACAGGAAGATACTGAGAAGGACGCCGGTTTACTGGCCAAAAAGACCGCCGAACTGCGCATGTTCGAAGACGACGGGGGCAAGATGAACCTCTCTGTCAAGGACATCGGCGGCGAAGTACTGGTCGTATCCCAGTTCACCCTGGCCGCCGACTGCCGAAAAGGTCGACGGCCGGGCTTTTCCCAAGCAGCGCCGCCCGGGGAGGCCAACCGCCTTTACCAACATTATGTAACCCTGCTGCGCCAGCATGGGCTGAGTGTCGCTACCGGACAATTTCAGGCCATGATGCAGGTCAGCCTGACGAACGACGGGCCGGTCACTTTTTTACTCGATAGCAACAAGGTATTCTGATGAACGATGACTTTTCCGACCAACCGCCACTCAGCCGAAGTGCCAAAAAACGCGCGGCCAAGGCCATAGAAGAACTGGCCGCCACCCTGGCTACCATGGCCGAGGCCGATTACCGCCGCCTGCCTCTGAACGGACTGATCGCCGAGGAACTGCAACAGGCTCGCGACATTAAATCCCACGGTGCCCGTAAACGGCAGCTTAAGCACCTGGCGGGCCTACTTCGCGAAGATGATGAAAGCCGCGAGCAGATTGAAACCTTCATTGCCGACCTTGAACGGGGCCACCGACAAAACACGGCCGGATTTCATCGTCTGGAAGAATTGCGCGAAGGACTTTGCGACCCGGGCCGCTGCGCCGAGACCTTGGAAGAAATAGAGAGAACTCTGCAGAGCGTCGATACGGCTAAAATCCACAGGTTGGCCAAGTCGGTTCAAAATTCGGCCGACAAACGAGCCTTTCGGGAAATCTTTCGCCTGCTGCGGGATGCGGAATCTGGCCAGAAATAAAACTTGCCGCCCCCATCCATAACAAAAGCGGGCCTGCTGTTTCAAGCAGGCCCGCTGGATATTAATCGGTATCTTTGGGAAAATTTTTCCGGGCGTTCCACAGAGGCGCACCTGAAAGCCCGGAAGTCAACCAATACGGGCAAGGGAAAAAGAGAGAAGATTATTAAAGCCAGCTATACCTCAGCGGTGCATTCGGCCAGAAAGTCATAGCAATTATCCATGATCTCTTTATCGGCGCGGCATTTCATTGCAGCCCTTGGATGCTGATTCAGATGACCACTGATTCCGTAGATGTCATTGAATCCCCACTCGATCTCCTCGCGCAGAGGCACGAAGTATTCTTGGATGACTTTGTAGACAGGGGCGACATCGAATTTGGGATTCTTCAGAAAATTGAGTAGCAATTCCAGGTTGCAGTTACCGGCCCCGCGGCCCATTCCATTGATGGTGGCATCCAGCAGGTTTACTCCGTCGATGATGGCCTGCTGAGTATTGGCAAAGGCCAGCTGCTGGTTGTTATGGGCGTGAAATCCCAGTTCCTTGTTGGGGCAGTGCTCTTTGTACAGGTTCAGATAATCGGTCACCTGCTCTGAGTAGTAAGCTCCGTAACTGTCCACCAGATAGAGGTAATCCACCTCATCAGCCTTGCCGACTTCATCCAGAGCTTCCATAAGATCGGTACGAATAGCAGCGGATGGCGCCATGATGTTGATGGTTGTCTGGTAACCGAGATCCTTGCTGCGCCTAGCCATATCTATGGCCTTGTCGGTATCTGCAACATAGCAGGCGGTGCGAACCATATCGATAGGGCTTTGATCCGCAGCTCTCAGCGCACTGATGTCCACACGTCCAACATCAAACATCACGGCAATTAGCGGCCGGTAATCGCTCTCGTAAGAATCAATAACCATCTTGAGATCGTCATCATCGCAGAAATTCCATTTGCCGTACTTTTCCCTGGTGTATTCATCGCTGACAGCCAGCTTCTTGCCAAGCTCTATGATATCCACCCCAGAGTCGCATGCAGCGCGATATACAGCCTTCACCAGCCCATCTGAAAACTTGTAATTATTGATCAGCCCGCCGTCTCTAATGGTGCAATCCAATACTTTTAATTTTTCACGGAACATTTACAACCCCTTAAGTTTTGGCGTAAAGGCCATCAGAAAACAGATGCAGCTAAGCTGTAGGCGTTAAAGAAAAGATAGCTAGGAGCTAAAGATATTTTTTTAATTTTCGGAACTGACGCCTCATTCCTGTCGACTTCGGACTCCTGCTTCGCCAACTTCCGCGCATGGAAATTTACCACCCCTGTAATTAGGCGGTCAACGAAAAATCCTTTTGCCGGCCGCCCTGAAAAACAAGGAGAATTGTGCCCTCCGACGAAAAAAAGGCGGACCCGCTATAATTACGAGTCCGCCTTTTTATATCACTTATAGGTTTGCCTTTTACAGAGCGCCTTGCAACAGACTTTCAAGCTGGCTCTTGGGTACCGCTCCAACCACCTGATCAACCACTTCACCATTTTTAAACAGGATCAGAGTCGGGATACCACGCACACCGTATTGACCGGGAACACCGGGATTCTCATCGACGTTAACTTTGCAAACCTTTACCTTTCCATCGAAAGTCTCGGCCAATTCGTCGATAAGGGGAGCAATAGCTTTGCAGGGCGCACACCAGGAAGCCCAGAAATCCACAAGAACGGGCATGTCGGCCTTAATCACTTCGTTTTCAAAATCAGCATCGGAAAGCTGGACTACTTTATCACCGGCCATGACTTTTCTCCTTTTCATATATACGACTTAAATTTATACACTCAATACTGTTTGAACGTTATCATAGAATACCATGAGCAAAATGCAAGATTTTATTCGTCCTCGCAAAGCAACCAGAGCTTGACAGGGGGCTCGTCGGCCCCTATCATTTTCACAAATTTTTCCAAGAGGTTGCCGAATATGCTGCAGGAACGCGTCGCACTATCCCTGAGGGAACATACCCGTATTTTTGAAGAAACCTTTCTGATGCAGGCCGGTCACTTGGCCAGCTTCGCCGAAAGAGTGGTGGCCACTTTCAATCAGGGGGGGCGCCTGCTAATCATTGGCAGCGGCCCACTAGGCCCTGTAGCCGACCTGATGGCTAACCTTTTTCTGCATCGGCTTTCCCTGGAGCGTCCGCCCCTGCCAGCCCTGTCCCTGAGTCAGAATGCCACCTTCGCTTCATCTCTGGCCCGAGACAATCAGGATATCCAGTTTTTTTCCCGCCAACTGCGAGTCATGGCAGGGGAACAGGATATTGTCCTCGCCCTATGCGACCAGAGCCGCAACGAAACTCTCCTTGAAGGCTTGGCGGAGGCTGCTCAACTCGGCAGCATCACCGCGGCTACCCACGGCAAAGAAGAATTTCCCGGGGAACAACCTGACTTTCTGTTTCGCATCACCAGCGATTCGCCGCCGCGTACGGTGGAAGCTACGGTCTTTTTCGCTCATCTTCTCGGCGAACTGGTGGAAAAATCCCTGTTCGGCATATGAACAGCCACAAAACTTCTCTCATCCCTTCAGTCCGGAAGCGCTGACCATGGCAGATTATCCGCTGCACATAGAACTGGCCGGTCGACTTTGTGTGGTGGTCGGCGGCGGCACCGTCGGCCGACGCAAGATAACGGGACTACTGGCCGCCGGAGCCCGGGTAAAACTCATCGATCCGAAACCTCCCGCTTTTGATCAAGCGGATCGCATTGAGATCGTAGCCCGGCCCTACCGAGCCGATGATCTAAGCAATGCCTTTCTGGTCTTTGCCGCCACCGGCAATGGTGTACTCGACCGGGCAATCGCCACCGAGGCGCGTCGTCAGGGGGCCTTGGTCAATCTTCCCGGCGAACCCGCTGCCGGGGATTTTAGCCTGCCGGCCGTCCTGCGACGGGGAGATTTGACCGTCAGCGTCTCCACAGCAGGCCGCAGTCCGGCTCTTGCGTCCCTGTTGAAGGAACAAATAAGCCAATGGCTACCAAGCCACTGGGCAACGGTATTGGAGATCCTTGCTGCGGTTCGAGACAAACACCTGGCAGAACCGAGCCAAAGTCACTATAATAGGCAGACAATCGACACGCTGCTAAAAACCGAACTGGTCGAGCTGGTCGCAACCGGCCAAGCTGCCGCCATCGATCGCCTGCTGATAAAAACCCTGGGCGACGGCTATACCCTTAAAGAGTTGTCTATCGAACTGGCGTCCATACCTTAGTGAATATCATGAGCCACCTGCTGTTCAAAATCACCCTGCTGGGCTATCTGGCCGCCTCCTGCGGTTACCTGGTACACATTGCCAGCGGCCGCTGCTTAGCTGAAAAAGTCGGCCGTTGGCTGATTCGTGGCACCTTTGCCCTGCACTGCTCTACTCTGGTACTGCGCTTTATCGAAGCGGGCTACACCCCGGTTGCTAACCTGCACGAATCATTGTCATTTTTTGCCTGGTGCATTACCGGCATCTTTCTGCTCTTTGATCTCCGCTACGGCCTGACGGTGCTGGGTGGATTCCTTTCTCCACTGGCTCTACTATTGATGGTCATCGGCAACGCCGTTCCCCGGCAGCTGGCCCAACCCAGTCCTATGCTCGACAGCTGGTGGTTTCCGGTTCATGTCAGCCTGGCTTTTCTCGGTAACGCGATCTTTGCCTTGGCCTTCATCGCCGGAGTGATGTATCTGCTGCAGGAACGGATGCTGAAGAGCAAACGACTGTCGGCCTTCTTCTTTCGAATGCCGTCCCTCGACACCCTCGACACCCTCAACTACCGCTGCCTGACCTGGGGATTTCCCCTCATGACCATGGGTATCATCAGCGGTGCTGCCTGGGCCAACTCAACCTGGGGCAGCTACTGGCGCTGGGCCCCTAAAGAGACCTGGGCGCTGACCAGCTGGTTCATCTATGCCGCCCTGCTGCACGGTCGCCTGGCCATCGGATGGCGCGGTCGACGCGCGGCTCTGTTGGCCATCATCGGTTTCCTCTGTCTGCTTTTTACCTTTCTCGGGGTCAATCTGTTGCTGCCTGGTCCGCACAGTTTTGAAGCCCTGAGCGGCCGTTAAGGCGGTCCTGTCCCTATGCAAATCGTCGCCGTCGGCTTAAATCACAAATCAGCTCCCGTGTCCATTCGCGAGCAGATCGCCTTTGCCCCGGAACGCCAGGAAGAAGCTCTGAGTCAATTGGTCGCCACTCCGGAAATTCTCGAAGGGCTGCTATTATCGACCTGCAACCGGGTGGAGCTCTACGCCTGCAGCCACGACGGCGCGGCTGCCGCCAACCGTCTAAAAACCTTCCTTGCCGAATTTCACGGTGTTGCCGAAGCCAGTCTAACCACCCATCTCTACGAGTTTCACGCCGAGCAGGCAATTCGTCATCTGTTTCGGGTGGCCGCCAGCCTCGACTCAATGATTATCGGCGAACCGCAGATTCTCGGCCAGCTAAAGAATGCCTTCGCTGTCGCCGAAGACTGTCGCAGCGTCGGCTTGATTCTCACCCGCTTGCTGCACAAAACCTTTTCCGTGGCCAAGCGGGTACGCAGCGAGACGGCTATCGCCTGTCAGGCCGTATCCATCAGCTACTCGGCGGTAGAGTTGGCGCGAAAGATCTTCGGCTCCCTGCAGGACCGCTCGGTGATGATCATAGGCGCCGGAGAGATGTGCGAACTGGCGGCCCGCCACCTGGTCAACCACCAGACAGCCGGCCTGCTGGTCGCCAACCGCACTTTTGAGAGGGCCTTGGAACTGGCCAAACAATTCGATGGTCGGGCGGTCCCTTTCAATGACTTTTCCGACTATCTGCCTCAGGTCGACATCGTGCTGGCCTCCACCGCCGCCACCGGCTACCTGCTGACCCGCAGCCAGGTGGAAAAAGTCATTAAACAGCGCAAAAACCGGCCCATGTTCTTTATCGACATCGCCGTACCCCGCAACATAGAACCGGCAGTGAATCAGGTCGACAATGCCTACCTGTACGATATCGACGACCTGCAGAATGTCATTGACGCCAACGTCAAGGAGCGCCGCAAAGCTGCCGACAAAGCCGAAACGATTATCGACCAGGAAATCGACCGTTTTCAGCGCTGGTTGAGGGATCTGGAACTGGCGCCGACCATTCGCGATTTGCAGCAGCAACTCGAAGGCGTCCGCCAACGGGAACTGGATAAAACTTTTTCCCAATTACAAACACTCGGCCCCGAGGAACGGCAGGCCATCGATGCCTGCACCGGCGCCATTATCAAAAAAATTCTGCACCGGCCGATTACCATCCTCAAAGAGCGCCGCCACGATATGTCCGGCGAACAATATCTCGATGCCGTCCGCATGTTGTTCGGCCTGGATGGTGAAACAGTAGATAAAGAGCAAGATTAGATTCTCAAAGGACCTTGAAATATGAGTCAGCAACGATTTCGCATCGGCACCCGCGCCAGCCGCCTGGCTCTGTGGCAGGCTGAATGGGTAAAGAGCAGCCTGCAACAACTCCATCCGACACTGCAGGTGGAACTGGTAAAGATCCAGACCGAGGGCGACCGGATCCTTGATGTTCCCCTGGCCAAGATCGGCGGCAAGGGACTGTTCGTCAAGGAGATCGAAGAGGCGCTGCTCGACGGCCGCATTGATCTTGCTGTCCATTCCATGAAGGATGTGCCGACCCTTCTGCCACCGGGGTTGGAACTGCGCTGCATCACCGAACGAGCCGACCCCCGAGATTGCCTGGTGCTGGCTGCCCCCCAAAAGAATTTAGCCGACCTGCCCCAGGGGGCCCGTATCGGCACCTCCTCTCTGCGGCGCCGGGCCCAACTGCTGCACAAGCGGCCCGATCTGCGCATCAGCGACATGCGCGGCAATGTCGATACCCGACTGCGCAAAATGCGGGAAGAGGGCTTGGACGGCATCGTACTCGCCGCCGCCGGCCTTAAACGGCTTGGCTACGAGGAGCACATCGGCCTCTATCTGGAGCCGAAGGATTGCCTGCCGGCTATCGCCCAGGGTGCCCTGGGTCTCGAATGCCGCATCGACGACAAGGCGACCCATGCCCTGCTCGCCCCCTTGCACCACCCGGCCACAGCCATGGAGGTAACTGCCGAACGAGCTTTTTTAGCACGTCTGGAGGGGGGCTGCCAGGTGCCTGTGGCGGGCTACGCCCAGCTACTGGATGACCGTCTCGAGCTGACCGGTCTGGTGGCCCGTATCGACGGCAGCGAAGTCCTCAAGGACAGCCTGACTTGCCCCGCGGATGAAGCAGCAGAGGTCGGCAGAGCACTGGCCGACATCCTGCTGCGCTGCGGTGCAGATCAAATTCTGGGAGAGCTTTACGGACAGGCTGAAAGCTGAAAACACTGTTGAAAGACCGTTCTTAAGCAGGTCCAAACTAGAGGTCCTGACCTTGGAGAGAATGACCGCAAGCTGCTCAAACACGCTATTTTCTCATAGGCTCCATTCCATACGGAAGCCCGAACCAATAAGGAAACACCATTGAAACAAGGTATCGTCTATCTCATCGGCGCCGGTCCCGGCGACCCGGGCCTGATTACCGTTAAAGGACGCGACTGTCTACGCCGGGCCGAGGTAGTGGTCTACGACTATTTGGCCAACCCGGCCCTGTTGGCCGAAGCGCCGCCGGAAGCCGAGCGGATCTTCGTCGGCAAGACCCGCGGCCAGCATCACACGCCCCAACCGCAGATCAACGCATTACTGGTGGAACGAGCGCAGCGGGGCCAGGTCGTGGCTCGGCTCAAAGGCGGCGATCCTTACGTCTTCGGACGGGGCGGTGAAGAGGCCGAAGAGCTGGTAGCTGCCGGGGTGCCCTTCGAAGTGGTGCCGGGCATCAGCGCCGGTTTTGCTGCGGCGGCCTACGCCGGCATCCCCCTGACCCACCGGGAATTTACCACCAGCCTGGGGCTGGTCACCGGCCACGAAAATCCGGAAAAAAAAGTCTCCAATCTTGACTGGCAAAAGCTGGCCACCGGAGTCGGCACTCTGGTCTTTTACATGGGCATGACCAACCTGGCCCTCATTGCCGAGCAGCTTATGGCCAACGGCCGCGACCCGCAAACGCCGGTAGCGGTCATACGCTGGGGTACCACCCCCCAACAACAGACGGTCACGGCGACCCTGGGCGACGTAGTCGAAAAGGTCGCCGCGGCTGGACTCAAACCGCCGGCGGTGATCGTGATCGGCGAGGTGGTACGGCTGCGGGACAAACTGCGCTGGTTCGACCAGCGGCCCCTCTTCGGTCGCAAGGTACTGGTCACCCGCAGTCCCCAACAGGCCTATTCCCTGGCCGGACTGTTGCAAACCGCCGGGGCCGAGGCAATTTGTCTGCCGACGGTGGAAATTGCGCCGCCTTCCTCCTGGAAAGAACTCGATGCGGCCATTTCCGAATTGGCTGCAACAGACTATCTGGTCCTCACCTCGGCCAACGGCGTGTCCGCCTTTTTTGAACGCCTCAGCGCGGCGGGCCTCGACGGCCGATCCCTGCAGGGCGTAACCATCGTCGCCGTCGGCCCCAAAACCGCATCGGCTATCGCCGAGCACGGTCTGCGCGCCGACCTGATCCCACAGCGATATCAGGCCGAAGGCATCGTCGAACTCTTGCAGCAACGGAGCCTGAAGGGAAAACGCATCCTTTACCCTCGCTCGGCCAGCGCACGGGACCTGCTCTGCACTGAACTGCGTAAATCAGGGGCCGAAGTTCGGGCGCCCGTCGCTTACCGTACCAAACCGGCGGCTGATGGTGCTGCCCGGCTACAGGAACTGCTAAGCGGCGAAAAGCTTGACGCAGTGACCTTCACCTCCGCCTCTACCGTCGAGCACTGCCTGGCCCTGCTCGCCCCCCATGAGGTAGACTGTCTGGATAAGGCTGTAATCGCCGCCATCGGCCCGCTGACTGCGGCCGCCGCCAGAAAACATGGACTGACTGTTGATATTGAGCCTAACGAGGCTACCTGCGAGGCGCTGGTGGAAGCCTTGGGGAATTACTTTCAAAAGAATTGAGATCTAAAGTCGATTCTCACGCAAAGCCGCAAAATCCAAAAGCCGTAACACGAAGGCCACGAAGCACACGAAGAGCACGAAGACATATTTATAAAACCAATCCTTTATGGATTCTCTTGCCTTCGTTTTTCCCTTCGTGTACTTCGTGGTGAGAATGGATTTCGATTCTGTTTTGTTGTTTTCTGGGGTGCTTTGATTTACTTTGCGTCTTGAGCGACTGCAAGGAGCGGGCATGAGACAGATTTTTAGATTTATTTTCCCAGCATAACCGGACATCAGAAGGAGACTACGGATGTTTTTTCCCGAATATCGAGCCCGTCGCCTGCGCCGCACCCCCAACCTGCGGCGCATGGTCCGCGAAACGGCCCTGGCGGTAGATGACTTTATCTATCCCATGTTCAGCATTCACGGCGAGGATATCCGCCGGGAGATCCCGTCCATGCCCGGTATCTATCAGCAATCCATCGAAAACCTGGTGATGGAGGCCTGCGAGGTCTTTGACCTTGGAATTCCTGCTATCATGCTGTTCGGTCTGCCAGAGAAAAAAGATGCCTTGGGCAGCGACGCCTACAGCGACGACGGCATCATTCAACGCACCATCGCCGCCATTAAAGCCGAGGTACCCGAGTTGACGGTGATTACCGACGTCTGCCTGTGCGAATATACCGACCACGGCCATTGCGGGGTGATCAAGGAAGGCGATGTTGACAACGACAGCACCCTGCAACTATTGGCGGCCGAAGCCCTGTCCCATGCCCGGGCCGGTGCCGACATGGTGGCGCCAAGCGACATGATGGATGGACGAGTGGCGGCGATTCGCGAAATGCTCGACGCCAACGAATTCAGTCACATTCCGATCATGAGTTATGCCGTCAAATACGCCAGCGCCTTCTACGGTCCCTTTCGCGATGCGGCTGACTCAGCTCCCCAGTTCGGCGACCGGCACAGTTATCAGATGGATCCGGCCAACCGCCGCGAAGCCCTGCGGGAAGCGGCTCTCGACGTGCAGGAATGCACCGATTTCCTGATGGTCAAGCCGGCCATGGCCTATCTTGACATCATTCGCGACCTGAGGGATCATTTCGACTTGCCACTGGCGGCCTATAACGTCTCCGGAGAATATGCCATGCTCAAGGCTGCCGCCGAAAAAGGCTGGATCGACCATGACCGAGTAATGCTCGAACTGCTCACCGGTATGAAACGGGCCGGCGCCGACCTGATCATCACCTACCACGCCAAGGAAGCGGCCCGGCTGCTTTAGGAGACCGCCATGCCCGACAGCGCGCCCGATCGCCAGGAACTGACCCGCGCCGAAACCATCACCGCCCTGGCTCATTACTACCGGGCCGAAGCGACCCGCAGTCTGGCCTGGCGAGAACGCCTCGATCGCACCACCAACTGGGCGGTCGGCACCACAGCGGCTTTTCTCGGGTTCTCTTTCAGCCACCCGGAGATCACCCACAGCTCTTTTCTGTTCGGTCTGGCCATGATCTACGTGCTGCTGGTGGTCGAAGCGCGCCGCTTCCGCTTTTACGACGCCTACGAATACCGGGTGCGGCTGATTCACCAGAATTTCGTCCACTCCATCTTACAGGGACGCATGGACCACGGTCCCGAGGCTCCCTGGCGAAAAGAACTGGCTCAGGACCTGCTCCATCCCCGTTACAAAATCAGCCGTTTTCAGGCTCTGGGACAGCGAATCCATGCCAATTACATCTACCTGTTTGCGATTCTGCTGGCCGGTTGGTTGCTGAAGATCAAGCTGCATCCCCTGCCGGCCCGTTCCTGGCGGCAATATCTTGATCAAGCCGGCATCGGCGGCTGGCCCGGTTGGCTGACCCTTTCTCTAATGGCAATTTTTTTCGTCCATCTGCTGTTTCTGCGTCATTTCGGCCGCAAGCAGCGGGGTGGCCGAGACCTGGTCTATCCCCACGAGAGCAACGACCAAAACTCTCCCTTGACCGACCTCTGACCGGCAACCCTTTATAAAGTGATATTTAATCCATGCCCGAATTTACTCTCGATACCCTGGCCAACGGCTTGCGGTTGCTCACCGTAGAAATGCCCCACCTGCATAGCGTTGAACTGTCCTGCTCCCTCGGGGTCGGTAGCCGCCACGAAGAACCGCAGCTGGCCGGTATCTCTCACTTTCTCGAACACATGCTGTTTCGCGGCAGCCAGGATTACCCCTCCAGCCAGGATTTGGAAAGCCGCTTCGAAGCCATCGGCGGCAACATCAACGCGGCGACCGATGCCGAAACGACCTATTACCACAGCCGCCTGCATCCTGACCATGTCGGAGATGGCCTGCAACTTTTGGCCTCCATGCTGCAACGCCCCCTGCTAAGCGATATCGACACCGAGCGAAAGATCATCCTCGAAGAAGCTCAGGAAGACCTTAATCAAGAGGGCCAGGTCATTAGCCCCGATTTGCTGATGAACAGCCTGCTGTGGCCCGGATCTCCCCTAAGCCAGCCGACCATCGGCACCCTTGAGTCCATCAACGTCATCGACGCCACCGCCCTGCGCACTTATTACCAGCGCTACTATACGCCACCCAATACGGTCATCGCTCTGGCCGGGCGCATCGATCGGAATGCTGCTCTGGCCGCGGCGACCGAGGCCTTCGGCGCCTGGTCCGGCCCAGCGGTAGAGCACACCTCCCCTCCGAATATCGGCCCCACGGCGGGTCCGGCCAGCATCTGGGTGGCGGACACCGACTCCCAACTCAACCTGCAGTTGGCCTTTCGTATACCCGGTCGCCACCACAGCGACACCCCGGCCCTGCGCATGCTGCGGCGGGTCCTCTCCGGCGGTGGTACCACCCGGCTGATGCAGCGGCTGCGGGAAGGTCTCGGACTGACCTACAACGCCGAGGCGCACCTGTCCCTCTTCGACGAATGCGGCTCCTTTGCCGTCGATCTGTCCGTCACGCCGGAGAATCTGCTGCCGGCGATAGAGGAACTGCTGCGGATTTTCGAAGAATTAACCCAGGAACAGGTGGGGGATGGGGAACTGGCTCGCGTGCTGACCAACTATCTTTTCGAACTTGAATTCAGCCGCGACCACGCCGATCTGCTATCGGCCCGTTACGGCTGGGGCTTAACCACCGGCTTTTTGCGCAGCCTGGAGGATGAGCGACAAGAGAGCAGCTCCCTGCGCCCCGAACAATTGCTAAGAGCCGCTAAGACCCATTTTACCGCAGCCAACCTGCATCTGGTGGTGGTCGGTCCCTACAATAAGGAGGATCGGAAACAGGTGGAGCAGCGACTGACAGCCTATTGCAGCTGAGGCTCGCAAACCGGCCGATGGAATTATTGGCGGGCGAGGTTAGCGCCGATAGTGATGCGGCCGGTATAGCCGCCCGACTCAGCAGATACCAACTGCAGATGGTGGGTAATACAGTCCAGTTGATCTTCCCCATGGTGGGTCACATACAAGAGTTGGGTCTCGCCAGTAACGGCCAGATAATCGATCAGCTTCAGCACCATCTGCCGATTAATGTCATCCAGCCCCTGGCAGGGCTCGTCAAGGATCAACAACCTCGGCTGTTTGACCATGGCCCGGGCCAGCAGGATCATCCGCTGCTCGCCATAAGAAAGATTCCGCAGGGGCGTATCCCGGTACTGTTCCAGGTGCAGTGTCTGCAGCCACTGCAGGGCGATCTCCTGCTGCCGGGGGCTGTACTGGCCATACACTCCAATGGAATCGAAAAATCCTGAGATCACCGCCAATTTAGCCGTCACCCCGACCCGGTAATTCTGTTGAAAAGCCGTCGACAGCTGACCCAACTGCTGTTTGATTTCCCAGACGCTCTCCCCCGTGCCCCGCTGCCGCCCGAATAGACGAATATCGTTGGCGTACGCCTGGGGATGATCACCGGACACCAGACTTAGAAGAGTCGACTTGCCGGCGCCGTTGGGCCCGGAGATTTGCCAGTGCTGACCGGGTAGAACCGACCAGCTGATTTGATTCAGAACCGGTTTGCCGCCGTAGCTCACCACGACATCGTGCATCTCGATCAGCGGTACATCCGCCGGCAATAATGGAGCTGCGTGGGCCGAATCCCTCTCCGGCAGTTGAGCAGGCAAAGTGTAGTGAAAAGCATGCAGACGCCGCAGAGATTCTGAGTTGAGCAGCTCCTCTTTCGGTCCGGCAACGAGCAGCGAGCAATCCTTTACATAGGCGACATGACTGATCAGCGGCAGGATTTCGCTGAAACGGTTGAGCAGCAGTACGATGCGAATGCCCTGCCCGGCGCAATCGGCGATCAACTGTTGCAGTGCGGCGCACGAGACCCGATCCAGGCCGTCGAAGGGCTCATCCAGCACCAGCAGCTGCGGTTGGCGCAACAGGGCGCGACAGATGGTCACCTTGCGCATTTCGCCGGTGGACAAAAAGCGAATGCCCCGCTCGAGCAGGTCGACAAAATCCAACTGCCGTGCTAACTCCGCCAGGTGCATAGCGTCTTGCGGCCGATCCGCCAGCAGAAAGTCCCTGACCGGCGTGCCGTGATCGATACGATCGAGAAAATCCGAATCGTCGTGATAGCGTTCCCACTCCAGAATCTCCTCGACCGTTTCAAAAGATACGAACTCCGCCCGACCGACCGAACTCATGGTCCCGGTCAGAATCTCCAGTTCACCGCAGAGCAATCGGCCCAGAGCCGACTTGCCCGAACCGTTGGCTCCCAGTACGGCCCAATGCTCAGTTGCCCCCAAGGTCCAGTCTATTTCACCCAGCAGCACCTGTTCACTGATCCGCGCTGTTACGCGGGTAATCACAACTTCTGACATTATGCTAATCCCCATCAGGACCGCCGCAGGCCAGCCCGCTTCTATTTCTGTTCAATCGCAAGCAGCAGGCGCTTCCGTTCGATCCCCCAACGATAGCCACCCAACTCGCCGTTCAGCCGCACCACCCGATGGCAGGGGGTATATATCGCCACTGGGTTATTGGCGCAGGCACTCGCTACCGCACGGACCGCTTTGGGGCGACCGATACGCTTGGCCAACTCACTGTAGGATATTGTTTCACCGCGGGGAATACGTCGTAACTCCTGCCAGACCCGCAACTGAAAAGGTGTGCCCTTTTCATCAAGAGGAAAATCCAAAGAAGGCAGGCGGCCGGCCATACACTCTAACAGTGCTTCAACCTGAGACTTTAATTTCTGCTCGTCCCGTGTAATCAGTGCCCGTGGGAATTTCTGTTTTAACTCGCTCAGCAAATCCGCCTCGCTATCGCCAAGCATCACCGAGCAGGTTCCCTGCTCGGTAGCTGCAACCATAAACCAACCGAGAGAGTTCTCTACTGCCATATAGTCAATCTGCATGCCCTTACCTCTCTGCCCGTCAGATTCCTGACATCATGTGTGAAGGCCCCTGCCCCTCTCCTGCAGCTTTCGATTGTCACTTGTCTCTCTCTCATTACGCTGACAACAAGCAATGAATCAGCCGAGCTTGATGGTTTTATACAGGAAGTTCTTGAACTTGTAGAAAATCCGTCGCTGTTCGTCATCACCGGCCGGATCGCTGCAGGCCTTAAGCAGGGTCGCCACCTGGGGCATGCTGTTTGCGCCCTGGGTACGGGCCAGGTCCACAACCTTGGCCACCACGTCGCGGGAGATGCGTTTTTCAGAAAAAGGCTCGTGTACCGTCTGCCAGAAGTCGCCCTCGCCCTGAAGAATGGCCTCCAACAGTTCCCGGGCCACCTTGCCGGTGAGTTGTTCAGCGGTGGCGGTGCTGCCCGGCGGTGCCTGGGCGATCAGCACTCGCTCGATGTCCTGCTCGGTGATCACCGGGCCGTTGCGAAAGAACAGAGCCCGCACCAGGATCGAGCGCAATTCGCGGATATTTCCGGTAAAGTTGTGCCGGGTCAGCAGATCACGGGCGGCGCGGGACAAAATCGGAGTGTCGTCCTCCTCCTGCTCGTCGGCCGGCTTATAAACCTGATACAACTTGCCCAGAAAGTGGGTCGCCAGATCGGGAATATCCTCACGCCGATCGTTGAGGGAGGGCACTTCGATACTCAATTCGGAGAGTCGATGGTAGAGATCCTCGCGAAAGCGGCCTTCGCGAATCAGCTGGCCGAGGTCTTTGTTGGTGGCCGCTACCAGCAGCACCCGGGCGTATCGGGTCAGGTTCTCGCCGAGGCGCACGAAGCCGCCGTTGTCAAGAAATCGTAACAGCTGTACCTGGGTCTTGGGATCGGCATCGCCGATCTCGTCAAGGAACACCAGGCCGCCGTGAGCTTCTTCGAGAATACCCTTGCGGTCGGCGTGGGCGCCGGTAAAGGCGCCGCGCTTGTGGCCGAAGAGTTCCGAATAGGTCAACTCGCCGCTGTAGGCGGCAATGTTGGTCTTTTTAACCGGCAACTCACCTTTATCGCTGATCTTCTCACGATAAAAATCGTTGAGTCGGGAGTAGATGCTGTTAAACAAAAACTCTTTGCCGCTGCCGGTGGCCCCGGTGATGAGCAGCGACGGCAGCCCAAGGGTCGCCTCGCGTACGTCGCTGTTGAACCACATGGTGATGCGATTGAACAGCGGCGGGGTAACTTTCTGTATGAATTCAACCAGTTCGTCGGCTTTGGCCGAGTTACCGATGAGGTTGCCGAGTTTGTAGGAGGAGACCTTGGGATCCTTGTAGTCGACGTCACTACCGAGTCGATGAACCTCGCTGGTCAGCTGCTCGATATGCAGCATATCCGCCAGATGGCGGGCTATCATGCGACCGATGATTTGTAGAATACGTATGTGCTCATCGGTGAAGTAATAAGGGCGCAAGCTGTCGAGGCAGATCACCGCGATGACTTCTTCCTCACAGATGACCGGCACACCCAGCTCACTGCGAATGATGTCGGTAATCTCGTAATAGTAGCCGCCGGACCGCTTTTCTTCGACACTATCGACCACCAGATAGGGCCGACCACTGGCGGCTACAAAACCGGTCATGCTGCGAACATCAGGCGGCAGTTCGTTGCCGCCGATCCGCAGCAGGGGAATGTGCTTTTTCAGCCGTTGCTTGCTCTTGGCGCCGACCAGACTGCCGTCCGCTTCCTCAACTACCAACCAGCTTTCGCCTCCGGTTTTACGAACCAGGGCGATACTGCCCGCATCGGCCCCGATCAACTCGGTGGCTTTGGATAGTACACTGTTGAGGAAGGGCGATACGCCTTCGAACTTCTCCTGCAGCAGGTCGTTGATCTCGGCCAGCACCTGAATCTCCATGTGCTCGTCCCCGATCTCTTGAATGACCCGCTGAGCCATCTCCGCATGGGCTTCCAAAAGGCCCTTTTCAAATTCGGTAAAATGATCACTGCCTCGACTGTAGTAGTTGACCAGGCAGATAACCCGCCGGGTGCGGGGATCGTAGCGGGGTACCACGTAAAGGGAGCGCAGGCCAAGCTCCTCGGTCAGGTAACGTTTTTGCAAGAACTCCTCGGACAAAGTCGGCAGATACAGCGGCTCCAGCAAGGTTTCATCGACAATCACCCCGTTGCTGTTTATATAGCGGCTAAGCAACGACTTACCGGGGCCAAGGTCGATGAGCCTTTGGGTTTCATAGGCCTGCTTGTCTTCGCGCTGTTCAGCGTAGGAGGCCAGAATCTGCAGCATCTCCTCACCGTTGTCGCTTCCTGCCGGGCAGGGCACCAACACCGCCGCCAAAGCCAGCTTGTCGATGAGGCGCACCGCTGACTGCACCATACAGAAGGCGGCCTCCTTTTTCTTTGCCTCGTCGACCCAACGGGCCAGGACCATCTGTTGATGATAAAGACGCGCCTGATCGATAGCCGACATGATGCCGTCGATAAAACTGCGTAGGGGCCGGCACTGTTCAGGCTCGAGCAGCTGATTTTTTCGACGGCTGTCGATACACAGCACTCCTACCGCCCGACCATGATGGTGAAGGGGCAAATAGTAGCTGGCGCGGATGGAAAAACGCTCGGCTAACTGCTGCTCCAACTCAATGCCTGCCGTCTTTAAATCCGCAAGTTGCTGTTCTTCGTGGCTATGATAGACCTGTGAAACCACACAGTCGACGGTATTGATGGGGAAGCTCTGCTGACGTATCTCCTCGGCTTGTCGACCGGTGGCCAGGGCACAGATTAAACTGCCGCTGGTAAGATCTTCAAGGTAGAGTCGGCAACTGCTTCGACCGGTAATAAGATGCACCGCTTCGGCCAGAGCATGGAGGATATCATCGAGATTCTCCTTGCCGTACGCGTTGATTCGATTGGTGAGCAGGACAAGCTGGGCAGAGACAAAGGGGTCCATGGGATTCCTCTATGAGTAAAATAGTTACTCACAGAGTATAAGGCCAACCGGTCGACTCTGTCAAAATCTGGAGAAGGTAAAAATTGATGAACTAGAATGGCTAAGCAAAAATTTCGACCTACAAGGCTTGGTGGTTTTTCAGGTGTGAAGGCATACACCGAGTATGTCAAGATCCTGAAAAAACGCCGTAACGCAGTAAGACGGACTTTTTGCGACGCCATCAAAAAGTCCTTGCCCCTAAGGCCAAAGAACGGTAAAAACCCTAACGCGTCACAGATATTTAACGGCCGTATTCACTGCCGAAAAACTTTTACAACAGGAGTCATAGCATGGGCATCCTCGCCAATACCGTAAGCTGTTGCCAGTTTCAGGTAGCGGGCACCTTCCCCGAGGGGACCTCGCCACCTGGGTCGGAGAGCAGCTGGCAAAAAACGCCTTTCAGGATATCGAACATTCCAACGAAGAACTGTCCGTCGGCTGGGTGGAAGTCGACGACTTCGAAGCGAACGAATTCGACGTCGCCAACCGCTATGCCCGGGCTCTTATTTGACCTTTACCCTGCGCCGGGACCGGCGCCGCGTCCCGGCGGGGCTGCTCAAAGCTCATCTGGAACGCGCCGAAGCTGAATTTCTGGCGGCCAACCCCGGCTTAAACCGGGTACCGAAACCAAGGCGAGAAGAACTACGTGACGCGGTACGCGGCGCTCTGCTGGCCAAGACCCTGCCGACCCCGACGACCTTTGATGCTGTCTGGGACACCCGCCGCAACCTGCTGACCCTAGCGACGCTCAACGGCCAGGTCATCGAAGAGTTCGAAGCCCTGTTTAAAACCACTTTCGACGGCTTGCGCCTGGTGACCCTGCACCCCTACGCCCGTGCCCAACAGAGCATCGACGAAGCGCTGCAACCGGCCCTAACCAAAGCCAACCAGGCGACCAACGACACGGTGCTTGATCTGATCCAGGACAACCGCTGGCTCGGATGGGAATTCCTCTGCTGGCTGGTTGACCGGACTATGAACACCGACTCCAACTACAAGGTCAACGTAGACGGACCCGCCCAAGTTGGTGAAGGCTTCGTCGCTTACATCAATGATCGTCTGGTGCTGGAAGGCGAAGACGAGGAAGGCAAACAGAAGGTCACCGTGGCCGGTCCGCAAAACAAATTTGACGAGGTCCTGGCCGCCCTGGAAAATCGCAAAAGCATCTGCGAGGCAACCCTGTACCTGGAGAAGGAAGAGCTGCTCTGGAAACTGACTCTCAAGGGTGAACTCTTTCAATTCGGCTCATTCCGCTGCCCGTCAGTCAAGCTGGAAAAAGACGACATGGTCGACGAAGAACGGGAAAAGGAAGCCCTGTTTCTCGAGCGCATGTACCTGCTTGAATCCGGCCTGCAGCTCTTCGACAGCCTGTTTGCCACCTTTCTGCAACAGCATCTGACCAAGAACGGATGACTTGCGAAACCACGCTCTTGTTTGTCTACGGCACCCTGCGCCAGGGTGCCGACCATTCGGCCCATCAGCTGCTGAAAAGGGAGGCAAAGCTGATCGCCCGAGGGTACATGAGGGGGCGCCTCTACGAGATTGACGACTACCCCGGAGCGGTGTGGTCAGAGGCCGGCAACGATCAGGTGGTCGGCGAACTCTACCAACTACTGGAGGCGGATTCTCTACTGGAAACCCTGGATGACTATGAAGAGGCGGGGGAGAATTACCCGGAACCGCGGGAATACAAACGCTGCCGGGTTACGGTTGAACGGGAAGACAAAACGAAGGTGGTCGCCTGGTGTTATCTCTACAATCGACCGACCGCTGGGCTACGGTCGGTCGTTAGCGGCGACTGGTGCGAGTGAACTGATGGGAGGTTCTTGCGCCTGAAACTTTTAGAGGGTAAGGCAGAGATTTGCAGATGCGTTGTTGGTTCTAAAACCCAACAGCAACTACGATCACTGCTGGCAAGCGAAACGAACCGATCGTTTCAGCAACCAAATTTCGAAAGAGGGGCCGCTCAAAGAAATTGCTGCAGCCGTGAGCTGCTCAATGGATTTTAGCCTTCTCCGCACATCCGTAATAACATGCCCCACGCAGTGGCAGCCATTTTTTGCCTACTTTTTGTTGGCTTGGACAAAAAGTAGGGCGGCTGGCGGGCCGCGACCCGCCGGTTTTGATCCTCACAATTCAACCAAGCAATTGCGCTACCAACTTACTCCTCCAACTCCCGCTCAACAAGCGGCCTCCCCCGCTCCTGCCGCCAGCGATTAGTCTCCTGCAAACTAAAGCGGCACCCGCAATATTCCTGATGGTAAAACCCCTCGCGCCGGGAGATCTCGATCATACGCTGCGAACCGCCCCCTTGCGCCAATTGCAATCCCAATAGCTGACCCCAGGATACTTGGCTGCGGCCTGACGACCACAATCATTGACCTGAATCAGATCCTTCCAGCGGGAAATGCCGAGGGTGGTAGCAAAAACCGGAATACCATGATCGGCGGCATAGCGGGCTGTCGCATCCAGACGAAAAGTGAAACAGGCGGTACAGCGACGTCCCCGCTCCGGCTCGCCCTCCAGCCCCTCAACGCTCTTGAACCAAGGCACCAGCAGGTAGTCGGAATCGACAAAAGGGATGCCGAGTTTATCTGCGAAAAGCTGGTTTTCTTCCTTGCGCTTGAGGTATTCGCTATGGGGATGAATGTTGGGATTGCAGAAAAAGAGCGTCACCTCCAGCCCCGCCTTCAGCAGGGTCTCCATAATCCCCCCGGAACAGGGCGCGCAACAAGAATGGAGCAGTACTGACCTGGCACCATCCGGCGGCACCAGAAGGTTTCGATCGTCTTTCTTCCTATTTTTTTTGCTCATATTCTCTGATTCCTTCGCTTCCCGAGCCGGTGCCTTCAGACCAGGCACATAGCAGTATACGCCCTCTGAAAAAATCCAACAAGTTCTGCCCATTCACCGAACCGGATGAGCGAAGCCCCCTCAGACAAGGCTAAGCAAAAAGCCCCCGGCGACTAGCCGGGGGCTTTTGTGTTGCTTACTATCTATTCAGCCAGCAGGGACGCTTACATCATGCCGCCCATGCCGCCCATGCCACCCATGCCGCCGGGCATACCGCCAGGCATGCCGCCCATGGCATCATCAGCCTTGGGCAGTTCTGCAACGCAAGCTTCGGTGGTCAGCATCAGGCCGGCCACGGAAGAAGCATTTTGCAGGGCGCTGCGAACCACTTTGGTCGGGTCGATGATACCGGCCTCGATCATGTCGCAGTACTCGTCGATGGCAGCGTTGAAGCCGTAGGAGCCCTTTTCGCCAGCCACCTGGTTGACGACGATGGAACCTTCCATGCCAGCATTGGCGGAAATCTGACGCAGGGGCTCTTCGAGAGCGCGGCGTACGATATTCAGGCCGAACTTCTGCTCGCCCACCAGCTCCAGACCTTCCAGAGCGGCGATGCAGCGGATCAGAGCTACGCCGCCACCGGGGACGATGCCTTCTTCAACGGCAGCGCGGGTAGCGTGCAGGGCGTCTTCGACGCGGGCCTTCTTCTCTTTCATTTCGGTTTCGGTAGCAGCGCCGACCTTGACCACGGCGACACCGCCGACCAGCTTGGCAAGACGCTCCTGGAGCTTTTCCTTGTCGTAGTCGCTGGTACTCTCTTCGATCTGGGCACGGATTTGAGCTACGCGAGCGTTGATATCGGACTCGGCGCCGGCACCGTCGATGATGGTGGTGTTTTCCTTGTCGATGACGATACGCTTGGCGTGGCCGAGCTGATCGATGGTGGCCGCTTCGAGCTTCAGGCCTACTTCTTCAGCGATCACGGTACCACCGGTCAGGATAGCGATGTCTTCGAGCATGGCCTTACGGCGGTCGCCGAAACCAGGAGCCTTTACGGCAGAAACGTTGAGGGTACCACGCAGTTTGTTGACAACCAGGGTAGCCAGCGCTTCGCCTTCGATGTCTTCAGCGATGATGAGCAGCGGACGGCCCTGCTTGGCCACGGCTTCAAGAACACCGACCATGTCGCGCATGTTGCTGATCTTCTTGTCGTGGATCAGGATCAGAGCGTCCTCCATAACCGCTTCCATACGCTCAGGATCGGTCACGAAGTAAGGAGACAGGTAGCCGCGATCGAACTGCATGCCTTCCACAGTTTCCAAAGAGGTCTCCATGGCCTTGGCTTCCTCAACGGTGATAACGCCTTCCTTGCCGACCTTCTCCATGGCCTCGGCGATGATGTTGCCGATGGTGGCATCGCTATTGGCGGAGATGGTGCCAACCTGAGCGATTTCCTTGTGGTCCTTGATGGGCTTGGACAGCTCCTGCAGGTGGGCGACAGCGGCCTCAACAGCCTTGTCGATGCCCCGCTTGATTTCCATGGGGTTGTGACCGGCGGTAACCAGCTTGACGCCTTCGCAGTAGATGCCCTGGGCCAGCACGGTAGCGGTGGTGGTACCGTCACCGGCGACGTCGGAAGTCTTGGAAGCGACTTCCTTGACCAGCTGGGCGCCCATGTTTTCAAACTTGCCTTCCAGCTCGATTTCCTTGGCAACGGAAACGCCGTCCTTGGTGATCAGGGGAGCGCCGAAAGACTTGTCGATAACGACGTTGCGCCCTTTGGGGCCGAGGGTCACCTTGACCGCGTTGGCCAGCTGGTTGACACCGTCGAGAATAAGGCTACGGGCTTCTTGCCCGAATTTGATTTCTTTAGCGGACATATCTTTAAATCTCCTTTTGAATTCTTAGGGATTAAATCGTATAGCTTTATTCGAGCACGCCGAGGATATCTTCTTCGCGCATGATCTGGTATTCGATACCGTCGATCTTGACTTCGCTGCCGGCATACTTGCCGAACAGGATCCGATCGCCAACCTTCACATCCATGGGCAGAACGGTGCCGTCTTCAGTCACCTTGCCCTTGCCAACGGCCTTGATAATGCCCTGCTGGGGCTTTTCCTTGGCGGAATCGGGAATAATGATGCCTCCGGCGGTAGTAGTTTCCTCTTCTACCCTTTCGACGATGATGCGATCACGCAACGGTCTGATGTTCATGTCAAACTCCTTTCACTGATTCAATGATGTCACTAAAAGTTGCAGCGGGACTGCCCGCGCACGTTTACGAGCCAAAATAAAAAAGCTCAGTTACCAACCAAGCCTCTTCCTCTAACGCACGTTAGCACTCAAATGGCGGGAGTGCTAACAGCAGAGCTAAATATAAGCAGCAGGCTTTTATTGTCAAGGCTTTTCTCCGGATTTTTTTACCGCCGCCTCAACTTTAAAAGACATGGGGATTATCTTGACAGCCCGCAAAGGGATATGATACTTACCCGAATAACAAACACAATTTGACGGTCTTCTGCAACTGGCGCTAAGGTGGGTTTACCACCGGGGAGCAGACCTACAGACCACGACAGCCGTACGCCTGGGCACCTATAGTAGAAATATATAGGGACCAGGCGTTTTTTATTTGGCCATTTTAGATTTTAACCAAATTATTGAATATAAAGGAGCCCCTAACATGAGCAAAAAACTCTACATTCCGGGACCGGTTCAAATCAGCCCGGACGTCATGGAAGCCATGACCGCACCGATGATCGGCCACCGCATGAAAGAATACGCGGAACTGCACGCCGAAGTTACCACCGGCCTCAAGCAACTGTTAAACGCCCCCGGCCCGGTGTTCCTCTCGACCTCCAGCGCCTTTGGCGTAATGGAAGGTGCAGTACGCAACCTGGTACAGAAGCGCTGCGCATGCTTTGCCAACGGCGCCTTCAGCAACAAGTGGCACAATGTTACCGAACGCTGTGGCCTGCAGGCCGATCTGTTTACCGCCGACTGGGGCCAGCCGATCACTGCGGCAATGGTTGACGAGGCTCTAGCGACTGGTAAATACGATGCCATGACCATGGTGCACAACGAGACCAGCACCGGCGTCATGTCGCCCCTCGAAGAGATCGCCGAGGTGATGCGCAAATATCCCGAGGTCTCCTTCATCGTTGACAGTGTCTCCTCCATGACCGCGGTGCCCATCGATGTTACCGCTCTGGGTATCGACGTCTGCCTGGCCGGCGTACAGAAGGCTTTCGGCCTGCCCCCGGGTCTGGCGGTCTTCGCCGTCAGCCCCAAAGCTCTCGACAAGGCCCGCACCACCCCCAACCGCGGTTACTACTTTGACTTCATCGAGTTCGAAAAGAACGACCTGAAGAACAACACCCCAAGCACCCCCTGCATCAGCCTGATCTTCGCCTTGCGCCATCAGCTGCAGAAGATGTTCGCCGAGGGGCTGGACAACCGCTATGCCCGCCATCGCCGCATGGCCCAGGCCACCCGCGACTGGGTTATCGCTCAAGGCTTTGGCCTCTTTGCCGCCGACTCCTGCGCCTCTATGACCCTGACCGCCGGCACCAACGACGGCCGCACCGATCTTGAGCAGCTGAAAAAGCTGGCCGGAGAGCGAGGCTACGCCATCGATAACGGCTACGGCAAGATCAAGAACCAGACTTTCCGCATTCCCCATATGGCCGATGCCACTATGGCCAGCATGGAAGAGTTTTTCAGTGTGCTGGAAGAGCTGTTGCCTCAGGTCCGCACAGCCTGAGCCTCAAGCGCCAGCCTTTTACCACCCAAGCAAGACCAAAAAAGCTCCCGTCAGGGAGCTTTTTTGGTTTAGGCCACGCCATGGTCGTTGAGGGCCAGCAAATAGCAAGCGTTACCAACCCCTTTATCGCCTCCCAAAAGCTATAGATTGAATGAATAGAATCAAGAGAAGCCGGTAAAAAAAGGCCGGTCCCTATTCGAGCTTATCCCTTATGTACTTTAATGACGCTCCCGGAAAAACCCTTTGTCAAAACATTCTGTTTCTTGACTTTTAACATTACACCAAAAAATTCTGATATATTGTCGGAAGGAGAATATATCTCAACAAGGGTTTATAAATTGTGAAGAACTTGGATACCAAAAGCGATATCAACATTTGCATCGATGATTTCATGGGATTCTGTCGAGAACTAGGCATTAAACCTACCCATCAGCGAACCGAGATATATCGAGAACTGATGTCGACAGAAAATCACCCTAACGCGGAAACCATTTACGGGAATGTCAGAAAACGAATTCCTGCCATCTCCCTGGATACGGTTTACCGAACCCTGCGCCTTTTTGAACAGAAAGGTATAATTTCACGGGTCAGTGCCGCCGGCGAGAGTATGCGATTTGACGGGAACACCAAACATCATCATCACTTTATCTGCGTAGAGTGTGGCAAAGTACGGGATTTTTACAGCGACAACTTCAATAACTTGGTCGCCCCGGCAGAGGTGACAGAACTTGGGAATATAGGCTCTGTCCATGTGGAGGTTCGAGGGATCTGTAACGATTGCCAGAACAAAAATCGCCACAATCCGAAAAAGTAACCTTGACTTTTTCTAAAATTCCGCAAATAGTAATAATTACTATTTGCTTTTTCTTAGTGCCGAATCTGGAAAAAGCAAAAGCCGATGTGAAATCGCTAAGAATGTCCATTGAAATGGTCTTGAATTTATATACAGTTTATTCGTGGCTTCCGATTAAGCTGCCAGACTGTAGATAATTTGACGGATTAAAGGGCAAACAGCGCCAGTCACGTAAATGAAATGGCAGCCGTGCAAACCCAAAAACGAAAGGGAACCGAAGATGAGCGAAGAAAGCAAATGCCCGGTAACGGGAAAAACCGCCATACCCACTGCTGGCGGCGGCACATCGAACCGGGACTGGTGGCCAAACCAGCTGGACCTGAATATCCTGCACCAGCAGTCTTCCCTATCCAATCCAATGGGCGAAAATTTCAACTACGCCGAGGAATTCAAGACACTTGACCTGCAGGCAGTAAAGGATGACCTCTACGCGCTGATGACCGACTCCCAGGACTGGTGGCCGGCCGACTACGGTCACTACGGGGGGCTTTTTATCCGTATGGCCTGGCACAGCGCAGGCACCTACCGCATGGGTGACGGCCGTGGGGGTGGTGGGACCGGCAACCAGCGCTTTGCCCCCCTTAACAGCTGGCCCGACAACGTGAACCTCGACAAGGCGCGGCGGCTACTCTGGCCGATCAAGCAAAAATACGGCAAAAAAATATCCTGGGCCGACCTGATGATCCTGACCGGCAACTGTGCCCTGGAGTCGATGGGATTCAAGACCTTCGGTTTCGCCGGCGGTCGCGCGGACATCTGGGAGCCGGAACAGGATATCTACTGGGGCGCCGAAGAAGAATGGCTAGCTACCAGCGACAAGCCTAAAAGCCGTTACAGTGGCGACCGGGATCTCGAAAACCCCCTCGCCGCGGTACAGATGGGCCTGATCTATGTCAACCCGGAAGGCCCGGACGGCAATCCGGATCCGGTGGCCTCGGGCCGAGACGTCCGTGAAACCTTCGCCCGCATGGCTATGAACGACGAAGAGACCGTTGCTCTGGTGGCCGGCGGCCACACCTTCGGCAAGTGTCATGGCGCAGGCGATGCGGCTCAAGTCGGTGCGGAACCGGAGGCCGCCCCTATTGAGGAACAGGGCCTCGGCTGGAAGAGCAGCTTTGGCAGCGGCAAAGGCGGAGATACCATCAGTAGCGGCATCGAGGGGGCCTGGAAACCGAACCCCACCCAGTGGGACATGGGCTATTTGAAGGTGCTGTTCAAATACGAGTGGGAATTGGTCAAGAGTCCCGCCGGCGCCAATCAGTGGCTGGCCATTGACGTGGACGAAGAGGATATGATCGTTGACGCCCACGACCCATCCAAGAAACTCCGGCCGATGATGACTACCGCCGATCTCTCGTTGCGCTTCGACCCCATCTACGAGCCGATTTCGCGACGCTACCTGGAGAATCCGGAGGAATTCGCCGACGCCTTCGCCCGTGCCTGGTTCAAGCTGACCCACCGCGACATGGGACCCCGCTCGCGCTATCTCGGCCCCGAAGTCCCGGCGGAGGAACTTATCTGGCAAGATCCCGTGCCCGCCGTCGACCATGCGCTGATCGACGCCCAGGACATCGCCGCTCTCAAAGGCAAGGTCCTCGCCTCGGGTCTGTCGATTCCGCAACTGGTCTCCACCGCCTGGGCTTCGGCGTCCACCTTCCGCGGTTCCGACAAGCGCGGCGGTGCCAACGGCGCGCGTATTCGCCTGGCACCGCAGAAGGATTGGCAAGTCAACCAGCCGACCCAACTGAAGAGCGTGCTGCAGACCCTGGAAAGCATCCAGCAGGAGTTCAACAGCACTCAGTCCGGCGGCAAGAAGGTCTCTCTCGCCGATCTGATCGTGCTGGGCGGCTGCGCAGCTGTCGAACAGGCAGCCAAGAACGCCGGGGCCAACGTGACTGTTCCCTTCACGCCGGGGCGCACGGATGCGTCGCAAGAACAAACCGATGCGGCTTCTTTCGCCGTACTCGAACCAGCCGCGGACGGGTTCCGCAACTACCAGAAAGCCAAATACGCCGTAAAGGTAGAGAAACTGCTGATCGATCGCGCCCAGCTGCTGACCCTGACCGCTCCGGAGATGACCGCCCTGGTGGGGGGCATGCGTGTTCTGAACGCCAACTACGACCAGGCCCAGCACGGCGTCTTCACCAAGCGACCGGAGGCCCTCACCAACGATTTCTTCATCAACCTGCTCGACATGGGCACAACCTGGAAGCCGACAGCAAAAGATGAGGACCTGTTCGAAGGTCGCGACCGCGCCACCGGCGAATTGAAGTGGACTGGCACCCGTATCGACCTGGTGTTCGGTTCTAATTCCCAGCTCCGGGCCCTGGCGGAAGTCTACGCTTGCGAAGATTCCCAGGAAAAGTTCGTGAAAGATTTTGTCGCCGCCTGGGACAAGGTCATGAATCTTGATCGCTTTGATCTCGAGTAATTATTTTTGAAACCTCTGAAACGCAGTAAAGACAAAGGGCCAGCTCTTAAGCTGGCCCTTTGTCTTTACGACTCCCCTTAGAAGATGCGCTACCGTTATAGTTATTAAATAAAACGGAGAAGCTTTTCGACCGTTTTGCGTGGCGGAGCTTCCGGAGATTCATCCGGATACCCGTAAACAATCAAAGCGGCGACGGTCTCCTCTTTCGGCAGGTCAACGATGTCGGCAATGGCCTTATCGTCAATAACACCAAAGATGCAGGTCCCGACCCCCTTGGCATGGGCCGCCAGGCAGAAAGTCTGGCAGGCGATACCGGCATCGAAAGATTCCCAGAGATGTGCATTGGAACTGTCGAAATCCCCGTACTTATCCAGCCGACCGCTTTTCCCTTTCACGAAGCTTAAGACCGCAACGCCGTGGGCCGTCTTCAGGGTGTTGATGTTGTAGGCAAAACCTTGAACCCCTTCGGTTGTCAGCTTGGCAATGGTCGCCTCGTCGTCGACCAGGGTATATCGGGCAATCTGGAAATTGGCCCAGGAAGGCGCCCATCGAGCGATGTCGATGACCTCCTCCATGGTCTTCCGGTCGACTTTTTCATTCTTGTATTTTCGAATGCTCCGGCGCTCCTTGATCATCGTAATTGCTTCCATTGGTCCGATCCTTTTCTGAAAGTCTGTTATAGGCTCTGTCCGACAACTGATTTCAGGACTCCCTGCCTGTTATTTTTGCATCGCCTTTCTCCATGCCCCTCGTTGGTCTTCAAGACCGTTACGCCTTTGCCAACAGCTATCTACAACACTTTACCATTGGCATCAGACTCGACAAGCCGTTCAAGAAAGGGATTTTGGGCGACAGCGTTCTTAACTAGACCTGGAAACGCTTATTTGACTGTAAAAGACAAATATACCAGGGGACTGGTGCAGGTAATTGATGGTTTTCGGGTGCCTGTCGCTGCCACGACAAAGCGAGAAAATCAGCTTAGAACTTGGGAACCTGAGCCCCGCAGGACTGGCCGGCATAAACATCAACCAACCCTGTAAGGTACAAGCAGACTACTTTTTAACTACCACCAGTTCGTAATCGCCGTAGCTAAGAGCAGAAATCTCAATCTCGAAAAGAGCATCGATAGCAATTATTTCCACCTCCGCAGTTGCTCCTTTCCGGAGTACACGGACCCCCTCACCATAAACGCTAAAGTCTGCATCACCGTCTTGCCGCATTGCGACTGTGTAACGCTCTCCTTGAAAGCTGAGCACCTTAACAAAGGTCATATGCTCGCCCCCACCTGCCCCCTGAAAATGTAGGGAGAAGAATTTCGGGCAAAATCGATATAAGTATAGTCTCGACTTGTCCTCAGCTGATGGTAAAGGGCATGTTCGGCACAGCCGGAAAGGACCAGGAGCAGCAAAACAAAACCCAGCCAAAGCCACGTCCTGTTGGGACAAAAGAAAGGGGATCTCATGATTGCTCTTCGTGGCTTTTCAGGCATTGGGAACAAAGCATTCTCTCCGGATACACTAGCAGTGTGCTGATCTCAACTGTTTTTTCGCACTTGAAGCATTCACCGAAATTATCTGCCTCAACCCGTCTGAGGGCGGCATAGAGTCGCTTCAACCTAAGACATATATGGGCCAACACCGTCTTAAGCTTGAATCAACCCTGAAAGGCAAAACCTTTGTGTATGGTTTTTTAGAACCTACCATACACAAGCCCGGTTGTGGATAGTAAACTGTATACAAAGGAATGGCCGAAATGGTATCGCAGCGGGAGTTGTTACCTACCAGAGGGCAAAGGAAGTGTTCGTCGTCAGGATGGTAGCGGACACGTTCGAAGGGGAGTTTCGTCAGGAGATAACCGAATATTTCGGAAATCGATGCGTCAGTGTTTAGCGCTTGACGCGCTGTGACATTCGAGGAGCAGAAAAGGAGTCCCTTCCAACAAGGTACCCCGCCCGAACCCCGCAGCAGAATAAACAAAAAGGCCCTAACACTTTTCAGTGTTAGGGCCTAGTATTTAAGTGGCGCGCCGGGGAAGATTCGAACTCCCGACCTTCTGATCCGTAGTCAGACGCTCTATCCAGCTGAGCTACCGGCGCGCATGAAGAAGCAGGAGATTAGGCGATTTCCGCCTTTTTGTCAATCCTTTTTTCTACGAATCGACAATCCTGCCTATTTATTAAATGGCGGAGAGGGAGGGATTCACCCACTCTGTCGTCGACATCACGTCGACTCCGGCGTAGGCTCCCCTGCGCTCACTGCCGCGGGCATCCCTGCCCGCTCTTCTGACATTTAGTCAGCGCTCGCTCCGCTTCGAATCCCTCAAGGACCGTTGCGTTACGATTTAAAATGGCGGAGAGGGAGGGATTCGAACCCTCGGTACAGGTTGACCCCGTACACTCGCTTAGCAGGCGAGCGCCTTCAGCCGACTCGGCCACCTCTCCGTACATAACTTTTATTTTTTGACGATCATTGTGCTGCTTATTAGTGGCGGAGGAGGTAGGATTCGCCCACTCTGTCGCCGACATCACGTCGACTCCGGCGTAGGCTCCCCTGCACTCGCTGCCGCGGGCATCCCTGCCCGCTCTTCTGACATTTAGTCAGCGCTCGCTCCGCTTCGAATCCTGTCAATCGATGCTGCTTATTAGTGGCGGAGGAGGTAGGATTCGAACCCACGGTACTTTCGTACAACGGTTTTCAAGACCGCCGCCTTAAGCCACTCGGCCACTCCTCCGTTGAATCATTAACCAAATACTTGATGGATGGCTAAGCAAAAATTTCGTCCGACAAGGCTTGGTGTTTTTTCAGGGACGAAGGCATACATTCCTGTATATCGAGATCCTGAAAAAAGCCGTAACGCCGTAGGGCGGACTTTTTGCGACGCCATCAACCTTGCGCGGTGATCTTCTCGAGCCCACCCATGTAGGGCCGTAGAACCTCAGGGATCACCACCGAACCATCTTCTTGCTGGTAGTTTTCCAAAATGGCCAGCAGGGTCCGACCGACTGCCAAGCCGGAGCCATTAAGAGTATGAACCAGTTCGGGCTTGCCTTTGGCCTCACGCCGGAAGCGGATTGCCGCTCGGCGGGCCTGGAATTCCCGGAAGTTGGAGCAGGACGAAATCTCCCGATACGCTTGCTGCCCCGGCAACCAGACCTCAATATCGAAGGTGCGGGCGGCTGAGAAACCGATATCGCCGGTACAGAGATCGACCACTCGATAGGGCAGCTGCAACTTGCGCAACACCTCTTCGGCGTTATCGAGCAGCTTTTCCAATTCGCGGTCAGACTCTTCCGGTGCTACAAACTTGACCAGTTCCACCTTGTTGAACTGATGCTGACGGATCAATCCTCGCGTGTCCCGGCCATGAGAACCCGCCTCTTTGCGAAAGCAGGGAGTATAGGCCGTGTAGCAGACCGGCAGGTCGGCCAGCGGCAAAATCTCGTCCCGATGAATGTTGGTCACCGGCACTTCGGCAGTCGGGATCAGGAAGAAATCCGGATCGTCTAAATGAAAAAGATCGTCTTCAAACTTGGGGAGTTGTCCCGTCCCCGTCATGGTGTCCCTGTTTACCATAAAGGGCGGCAGAATTTCAACATAATTGTGCTGCCCTGTATGGAGGTCGAGCATGAAGTTGATCAGCGCCCTTTCCAGCCGTGCGCCGGCCCCTTGCAACAAGGAAAAACGAGCTCCGGCAAGCTTACCGGCCCGTTCGAAATCGAGTACGCCAAGTTGCTCGCCAATCTCCCAGTGGGGCTTGGCTTCAAATTCGAATTGAGGGATCTCACCCCAGGTACGCAACTCGCGATTATCCTCTTCGCTGGTGCCGACCGGACAATCCTCGTGGGGGAGATTGGGCAGGGTCAGCAGCAGACCTTTGAGCTCATCCTCGACCCCTTTGAGCTCCTCGTCAAGGTCCTTGATACGCGCAGAGACTTCTTTCATGCGGGCGATCTCGCCCTGCACCTGGCTCTTGTCCTTGGTCTTGCCGATCAGGGCCGAAACCTTGTTACGCTCAGCCTTGAGGGATTCCCCCTCGCCGAGCAACGTCCGGCGACGGGCGTCCAATTCAGCAAAGGAGGTCAGATCGATCTCGTCGCCTCGGCTGGCAAGACGTTCGCGGACCAGCTCCAGATTATCGCGCAAATATTTCGCATCAAACATAGCAAAGTTCCCTTGTATCGGCCGCCTGCAGCCTGTTTGCGGGGATTACTTCTAACACTTCTGTAACGGCCAGTCAACCCGCTAGTTTCTGTCCGGAAACGGCCATTTCCCGCAATCTCTGCGTCAATCTACGGCCTTGCTTGTGCGGCGTACCGATGTACGCCTCCGCACAAGGCCTTGATTTCCTTGACCTTACGGAAAATAGCTCGTCACCAAACCAGAAACACATCTGTTCTCATCCGGAGGTTCTGGATGGAAACCCGCTTGGTTCAGCGACGCCCTTTGACCCACCAGTCCTCATCGTCATCGAACCACCAACGGCTCGAGTCGGTACTCCAGATACTCTCTGCCAAGCGTTTGGCAGTGTCGGTTTTAAGGCGTCGAACGGAGAAAGGATACCACTCATCGGCATAGCGGTTGCCGAGATCCTTGTATTCTTTGAGCGCGAGGATCATCTCGAGCTGATCGGCGTCATGGGCCAGTTGCGCTTCATGGCTCTCCTGGACACTGAACTCGGCCACCAGCTCCCGGTAGTCATCACCGAAAGGCAGAGTTTCGGCCAGATCATCCACCGCCCGCTGCTCATCGACTTGCACGTACTTTTTATTGACATAGTTGAGGTCGCCGGTGCGGGCTTCGGGGATATCATGGAACAGGCAGAGCTGCAACACCCGCCCGACATCGGCCTTCTCATCGAGCCGCGCCAGGGTAAAACCGATAATGGCCGCTCGATAGGAATGCTCGGCCACCGACTCGGCTCCCGAGCCGAGAAACTGAAAACCGCTCCGGGGCGTGCGTTTGAGCATGCCGACTTCAAAAAAGAAATTGGCCAGACTCTTCATGTTATCTCCTTCGACCTAAGCCAGCTGCCACAGGGGGCGCTAAGTGTAAAGCGCCGACATTGACAGGCAGACGTCAGTTGTCTATTCTTTGCAAGCCTTATTTTAATCCGTAACAATCAATTCTCGAGGCACTTGCCCCAAGCCGCCCCGACCTGAGATATAGAGGGAGAACAATAAATGAGTACCCGTACCGAAAAAGACTCCATGGGTGAAATGCAGGTCCCGAGTGAAGCTCTCTACGGAGCCCAGACCGCCCGAGCACTGGATAACTTTCCGATCTCAGGAGTGCGTTTTTCACGCCCTTTCATCCAAGCCCTGGGCATGATCAAGCAACAGGCAGCCCGTGCCAACAACGCCCTGGGCCTGCTTGACACCGAACGGTCCGAGGCCATTGCCAAGGCCGCCGGCGAAGTGATGACCGGCACCCTCGACGACCAGTTCGTGCTCGACATTTACCAGACCGGTTCCGGCACCAGCACCAATATGAATACCAATGAGGTAATCGCCAACCGTGCCGCGCAACTACTCGGCAAGGAGATCGGATCCGGCGCCGTCCACCCCAACGATCACGTCAATTACGGTCAGTCAAGTAACGACGTCATCCCCACCGCCATGCATATTTCAGCCGTCATGGAGGTTCGTCAAACCCTGCTGCCAGCGTTGACAACCTTGCAAGAAGCGCTGGGCGAAAAGGCCCTGTCCTTTAACGGCATCACCAAGATTGGACGCACCCATCTGCAGGATGCCACTCCGGTGCGCCTCGGCCAGGTCTTCTCCGGCTATGCCCGGCAACTGACCCTGGCCATCCGCTGGATTGAAGCGGCCGAGGAAGGGTTACTGGAACTGCCCCTCGGCGGCACAGCCGTCGGCAGCGGCCTCAACACCCATCCTCAATTTGCCGAGCGGGTCATCGCCGCCATCAGTGAACTCACCGGCCGCCCCTTTGTCGAAGCAGCCAACCATTTTGAAGCCCAGGCCGCCAAGGACGCCGTAGTGGCCATGAGCGGCGCTCTCAAGCGGGCCGCGACTGCTCTGTTCAAGATTGCCAACGACATCCGCTTTCTAGGCAGCGGCCCCCGTTGCGGCCTCGGTGAAATTCAGCTACCGCCGGTGCAGCCGGGAAGTTCGATCATGCCCGGCAAGGTTAATCCGGTGATGGCCGAAAGCCTGATGCAAGTCTGTGCTCAAGTCGTCGGTAACGACGCAGCCATCACCCTCGGCGGCCTTTCCGGAAACTTTGAACTCAACGTCATGATGCCAGTCATGGCTCACAACCTGCTCAGCTCTATTGACATCCTCGCCGCCGCCGCCACCCAGTTCAGCGAACGCTGCGTCAAAGGATTGCAGGCCAACCGCGAACGCTGCGAGTCGCTGGTCGAGGAGAGCCTGGCCATGTGCACCGCCCTGGCGCCCGCCATCGGCTACGATAACGCCGCGCAAATCGCCAAAGAAGCTTACCAGAACGGCCGGACAGTACGGCAGGTAGCCAACGAAAAACAGATTCTGCCCGCTGAAGAGCTAGAAAACCTGCTCGATCCGCGGCCGATGACCGAGCCGGGGGTGCCAGGCAAAACTCGGTAAAAAACCATCTCACGCCCGCTCCTTACAGTCGCTCAAGCCGCAAAGACGCAAAGAAAAACCAAACCGGTTTGCTTAGCGCCTTTGCGGCTTTAGTGAGCACAGCGAACGAGCATGAGAACCCGCTTTTTCTCAGGTCTTCAACGCAGCGACTATTCCTTTTCCCAGAACCTGGCGCTGCCAGTTCTTCATGGCCTTCAATTCTGCCAAGTCCTCTACGCAATTCGGCTGGCGCCGCGCGATTTGCTCCAGCGAGGCGTTGTTGATAACTATGCCGGGGTCCATTTCCAACTCTTTAGAAATTTTCGACCGCCACTTCTTGAGCAACAACACCCGCGCCTCAGCCTCGGGGTCCCGCTGACGCGGCTCACCCCGAGGATAGACTGGCAGTTCTTCCTCCGGCACCTTAAGGCCCTCTTCCACCGCTGACAGCAACGACCCGCCGTAACGACCGACCAGTCGGGGAACCATGCCTTCGACTTTAGACAAGGCGCGCACATTCGCAGGCATACTTCGAGCCACCTCCAGCAGCGGGGCGTTGTTCAACACCTTGAAGGGTGGACAATCCCTTCGCTTCGCCTCGCTGTCACGCCATTGCAACAGTTCCTCCAGAACCGCCAACTGGCGACGTTCCAGGGTGTTGGCCTTTTTAAAACGGAGAAACAACGGCCCGTCCGTGCTGTTGTGGCGCACCTGTTCAAGGAGGACAAATTCCTCCTGGGCCCATGCTAACCGACCCTTGGCAACCAACTGGGCCTCGAGCTGCTCGGTCAGCTGCAACAGATAACGGGTATCCTCGGCGGCGTACCGGACCATCCCCTCCTCCAGAGGGCGCTTCGACCAATCGGCACGCTGGTAGCGCTTATCGAGTTGGACATCAAAATATTTATTGAGGATATCGGCCAGACCGACTTTCTCTTCTCCAAGGAACTGGCAGGCAATCATGGTATCGAACAACCCGTTAATCTCGATTCCAAAATCGCGATACAGACAGCGAATATCGTAGTCAGCGGCATGAAAGACCTTGCGCACCGCCCCGTCGGCCAGCACTGCCTTCAGGGACGACAAATCACCGATAGCTAAGGGATCGACCAACACCGTGGCGGTGGGGGTGGAAAATTGCAGCAGGCAGACCTTGTCTTGATAGGAATGCAGGGAGTCGGCCTCAAGATCGACGGCGATGACCGGTTCCCGGTGCAATTGCGCGGCAAACTCAGACAGGGCCGAAGGGTCGACCAGAATGGGGGGCAGGGGCATGGTTCCTCCGAAAAGACTTCAATCGGAAACAATATCTTTCCGCATTGAAAGGGATATTTATCTGGGTTGGCAGGCCGTCATCTTGCCAGATTCATTCCGGACTGGCAAGCAACGCCCGAACTTTTTTATGGGCGCCGTGTAAAGCCAGCTCGGCCAATTCAGCCATCGGCAACCAGACCTCAGGCTGGCCTTCGGACACCAGACCATCCGGCAAACCACCTTCGACGGCAACCCGGTAGACCGCCACCTCTAAGCGAAAATGACTGTAAGCATGGCGCACCTGACCCAGCTCGACTAATTGCCCGGACAGTGCCAGACCAGCCAGTAGTTCAGCTGCGACAGCATCAGCTTCCCGCCCCTCCTTAAACTCCCGGCAAGGGAACTCCCATAGGCCGGCCAGCATCCCCTGTAACGGGCGCTTACTCACCAGGAATTCGCCGTTTCGTTCCAGCAATAAAGCCACCTGACGCACCAACGGCACGGACTTACGCGGCTGGCGGCGCGGCAGCTTTTCGACCATTCCGAGGCAGTAGGCCTGGCATAAACCCACCAGAGGGCAGACCGAACAATCGGGATTGCGCGGGGTACAAACCGTGGCGCCCAGATCCATGATCGCCTGAGCGTAATCGTGAGGCCGTTCCGCAGAAGTTAATTCCTCGGCCCGCTGCCAGAGAATTTTTTCCACTGCGGTGGCGCGAGGCGGCTCATCAATGGCATAAAGCCGGATCAGCACCCGGCGTACGTTACCATCGAGAATCGGGGCTTTTTTATCGAAGGCGATGGAAAGGATGGCTCCGGCTGTCGACCGCCCGACACCGGGCAAAGCCATCAGACCCTGGAGATCATCGGGAAAACGACCGCCCCGCTCGGCAACCACCCGGCAGGCCGCCTCGTACAAATTGCGGGCTCGGGAGTAGTAGCCGAGACCGGCCCATAGCTCGATCACCTCGTCGACGGACGCGGCAGCCAGCGCACTCACATTGGCAAAGCGCTGCAAAAAACGCTCGTAATAGGGGATCACCGTCGTCACCCCGGTCTGCTGCAACATGATCTCCGACAACCAGATACAGTAGGGATCGCGTGTCCGGCGCCAGGGCAAGTCACGGCCGCAGTGACCGTACCAGGCCAGCAGATGTACGGCCACTTCCTCGGCGGCAAAGGGCGGATTATCGTTCATAATCGGAAAGCAAGGAGGCGGTCAGACATCTCCTCAAGCAAGTTCTTGCAACACCGCTAAAGTCTGCTCCATCTCCTCCCGGCTGCCGATGGAAATACGCAAGCCGTGAGCGAGCAGTGGATCGCTGAAGTGACGAACCAGAATATTGCGTTCGAACAGAGCCTGATAAGCACGCAGACCATTACGGTCGGGAGGAACCGCAAAAACGAAATTGCCGCTCGACGGAATAACTTCCCAATCCAGAACCCTCAATTCGGTACAGAACCAGTCGCGAGTCGCACAAATCTTTTCTATACAGGATCGAAAATAATCTTGATCGTCTAAAGCGGCTCCGGCCGCAGCCTGAGCGAGACGATCCAGGTTGTAGTGATCGCGGATCTTATTGAGAGCGGCAATCACCTCGGGCCGGGCAATAGCCAGACCAAGGCGCATACCGGCCAGGGAGTAGCTCTTCGACAGGGTCCGGGTCACCACCACATTGTCGCAGCGGCGCACCAGCTCCAGAGCATTGTCATCGGCGAAGTCGGCATAAGCCTCGTCCACCACCAACATTCCGTCGACCCGACCGGCCAATTCTTCGATAAATGACAGGGGATAGCAAAAGCCCAAGGGGGCATTGGGATTGACCAGGAAAAAGAGCTGTCCCTGATAACGCTCGGGGAAGTCGATCAGGTTCCATTCTTCGTCAAGACCGAAGGTGCGAACCTTCGCTCCCTGAATGGCTGCCAGGGTAGCGTAGTAAGAATAGGACGGCTGGACATAAGCGATCTCCTGTCCTTCACCGACAAAGGCCCGGATCAGGTTATTGAGCACCTCGTCGGAACCGTTGGCCATGATGATCCAGTCGGGATCAAAACCGTACAACCGGCCGGCTGCTTCGCGGGCGGCACAACTGGCAGCATCGGGATATTTTCGCAGCCCCTCACCCACCTCGGCCAGAATCGCCTCAATGACCTTTGGGGACGGGGGATAAGGATTCTCGTTGGTATTGAGCTTAATATAGGTCTGATTGTCGCGGGGTTGGAACCCCGGTACGTATCCGGCCATCTCGGCAATATTGCGACGCAAGCGGGTCATGGTGTCTCCGGCGTTGAATGGGGTAATCGGTTGAAGAAGTTACACTAGCTGAAATTTTATAGAGGTGCAAGCACGGGAAACCGTAAAGCGTAACGAGTAATAAGTGATAAGTAATCGGTGACAATCCCTCCTCCCTGTGACGCAACCCCGCGGCCTAGATTGATTTAACACCCTACCAGCAAGCGGCACACTGACTTCTCAAGGGTACTCCTCCAAAACCCGATAACCCGTATCCCGCCGAGCCGCCACAAAACCCGCCTCACGAACCAATTCAATCAACTCCTGCTGCGACAGGCGAAAAGAAGTACCGGCGGCAGCCACCACATTCTCTTCAAGCATGGTACCACCCATATCGTTGGCCCCGAAAAAAAGTGCCGTCTGGGCAATCGCTGCCCCCTGGGTAACCCAGCTGGCCTGCAAGTTGGGAATGTTGTCGAGCACCAGCCGGGAAACGGCCAGCACCTTCAGGTAATCCCAGGCACTGACTCCCTGGCCACCAAGAGCCGTATTATCCGGCTGAAAGGTCCAGGGAATGAAGGCGGTGAAGCCGCCGCTGGCCGGCTGCAGATCGCGAATCCGGAACAGGTGTTCGACGATCTGACCTGGTTCTTCACCAAAACCAAAAACCATGGTGGCGGTGGTCGGCATCCCTTGAGCATGGGCCTCGCGCATCACCTGCGCCCACTGTTGCCAGGCGATCTTATACGGCGAGATCCGTTGCCGAACCTCCTCGACCAGCAGTTCGGCACCGCCGCCGGGCAGCGAAGCGAGACCGGCTTCCCGCAGCCGTTTGAGGCAATCGGCGACACTTAAACTGGATAAATTGGCGATATGGACGATTTCCGCCGGCGACAGGGAGTGTATCTGCACGCTCGGAAAAGACTGACGGATTCGCTGAAACAGCTCTTCGAACCAGTCGATGGCCAACTCGGGGTGCAGGCCACCCTGCAGCAGCAACTGAGTGCCGCCCTGGGCCGCCAGCTCAGCCACTTTGGCTAGAATCTGCTCATGGGACAGCAGATAGCCCCCTTCTGCCGCGGGATCTCGGTAAAAGGCACAGAAGGAGCAGCCGGCAAGGCAAATATTGCTGTAGTTCACGTTGCGATCAACAACGAAGGTAACCCGCCGCAGCGGATGCAGGCGCCGCCGCATGCGATCGGCGAGTTGCCCGATCTCCAGCAGTTCAGCTTCCTGCAACAGAAACAGAGCGTCGCTTCGGTCGATAGACTGGCCACCATCGAGTTTCTCTGCTATTCGGGTCAACATGGTCCATACTCCCGTACTGTGGAATATAGACTGTCCCGCTCCACCGGCAGCTTGCCTGCGCGACGAATCAACCACAGCAGATCGTCGCAGCTCAGAGCCTGGGGCGAAGCCGCCCCGGCGGCGTGACCGATACGCTCTTCGATGACCGTACCATCAAGGTCGTTGACGCCAAATGCCAGGGCCACCTGAGCCAATTTGACTCCGAGCATCACCCAATATCCCTTGATGTGATCGAAATTATCGAGAACCAGGCGACTGATGGCCAGGGTCTTGAGAATCTCTACACCACCGGGGCCACGCAACTCGGGCAATCGGGTATTGTCCGCCTGATAAGGCAAAGGAATGAAGGCCATGAAGCCGCCCGTCCGGTCCTGCAACTCCCGTAACTGAAGCAGATGATCGATACGGTCCCGCCAGCTTTCCAGGTGACCGAAGAGCATGGTGGCGTTGGAACGCAGTCCGGCGCCATGCACCGAGGTCATGACATCCAACCAACGCTGGCCGGAGATCTTCTCAGGACAGAGCTGCTCACGCACCGCCGAAGCAAAGATCTCGGCGCCACCGCCAGGCAGGGAATCGAGTCCCGCAGCCCGCAACTCCGCCAGCACCTTGTCGAGGGACCACCCGGTCAAACGGCTCAAATGATCGATCTCTACCGCGGTAAAGGCCTTGATATGGATTTCTGGTGCGGCCCGGCGAATGGCTTGCAGCATCTGTAAATAATAACTGAACGGCTGCCCGGGGTGCAGACCGCCCACCACATGCACCTCTCTCGCCCCATCAGCAGCCGCACCAGCGGCCCTCTCACCGACCTCTTGGGGAGACAGGCAAAAGGCCCCTTGTTGTCGAGCGTCGCGACGAAAGGCACAAAAAGCACAGGAGCTAATACAGATATTGCTATAATTGATGTGGCGGTTGCGATTAAAGAAGACCCGTGCGCCGTTACGCCCTTTGTTAACCCTTGCGGCCAACGTTCCAAGGGCCAGCAGATCGTCACAAGCGGCCAGCTGCAGGGCCTCATCGCCGGAGATGCGCTTGCCGCCTTCGATCTTGGCGGCTATGGGGGCAAAAAGTTTTTTCATACCAGACAACAATCCTTAGCCATCGCCCCAGCGACGATAAAGTCGGTGATCGATACCCAGCTGGTCCAGCGTCTTGCCAACTACGAAATCGACCATTTCCTCAACGCTGGTGGGCTGCTGATAAAAGGCCGGCATGGCCGGTACGATGCGGGCGCCGGCCTGGGACAGGCGTAACAGGTTTTCCAGGTGAAGTTGATTGAAAGGTGTTTCGCGAGGCACCAGTAATAAAGGACGGCCTTCTTTAAGAGAGACGTCGGCACAGCGCTCGATCAGATTGCCGCCCAATCCTGCTGCAAGACGGCCGACACAGCCCATGGAACAGGGCGCTACCAGCATAGCATCGGCGGCCGAGGAGCCACTGGCCACCGGTGCGAAAAGATCGTCCTCATCGTAATGCTGCAGCGCTTCTCCCATCTGGAAGTGGGCATCAATCCGTTCCCGGCGAAGGGCCAACTCCCCCGTCCAATCGAGACCGGTTTCGTGACGCAGCACCTGACGGCCCGCACGGCTCAAAAGCAGCACCACCTGGCAGCCGGAGCGTAACAGTTCCTCGGCCAGGCGCAGTCCGTAAATGCTCCCCGAAGCACCGGTAATGGCCAGAACGATCTTCTCCATGGGTCCTCCTCAATTCCAGGTCAGAGCAACATCGATCAGGGTAAACACAAAAATACTTACACTGACATAACCGTTCATAGTGAAAAATGCCGTATTAAGGCGACTCAGATCGTCGGCCCGTACCAGGCGATGCTCATAGCCCAGCAATCCTGCTACCAACAGCACGCCACCGAGGTAGAGCCCCCCCAAGGACGCGATAAAGGCCAGGAACAGCAACAACAAAACCATCAGGCCATGGAGCAGCCTGGCCAGAATAATGGCTCGTTGCGCCCCGAGACGAGCCGGTATCGAATGCAGCCCCCGGGAGCGATCGAATTCCTCATCCTGCAAAGCATAAAAGATATCGAACCCCGCCACCCAGCAGAGCACCGCCAGACCGAGAATCGCGGGCGACCACTCCAAAGAACCCCGCAGAGCAACCCAGGCTCCCACGGGAGCCGCCGCCAGGCAGACCCCCAGCACCATGTGGGACAAGGATGTGAAACGTTTGCAGTAAGAGTAGAACAGAAGCAGCCCGATCGCCACTGGCGCCAGGAACAGACAGAGAGGATTAAGCTGCCAGGCAGCCAGCAACAGCAAGGCAAAACCGCCCCCGGCCAGCAACACCGCCTCGAGACTGGTCACCCGGCCAGCTGGCAAATGTCGATTAGCTGTACGGGGATTGGCGGCATCGATACGGGCGTCAATCAGACGATTGAAGGCCATGGCCCCGGTACGCGCCCCGACTAGCGCAAGACAAATCCAGATCAACTGGCCAGCGGATGGCAACACACCCGCCATACGAGAAGCCAGCACCACAGACATCAAGGCAAAAGGAAAGGCGAAAATCGTATGGGAAAAACGAACCATCTCCAGCAAAGCGCGGATTTTTTGATATACAGAACAGATCATGCTACTCCGATGCTTGACCGGGCCACCAATAGTATTAATTCGATAAAGCCTGAAAACACCGAACCCGCTTGCCTGTCACCGACCCTCAAAACGGGATCGCGATAGTCAGCGGGTTCGCCTTCATAAATCGATACGGCGGCCTGCGCGGTTATAGGAGGCTAACGAGCAGGGGGCGTGGAATAGATCGCCAGGATCTCACGCAGACGACCGGCTGACGGGGACGCAGCGAATACCGGCCCGTAGAGAACATCGTTGGCCCGCACATATGATTGTTGATAGTATTTGGCGTTAGCTTCGTCATCGATCTGCAAGGCCGAGCCTTCCAGGGAGACACCGGCAAAAAAGCCGCGGCTGCGGGAATAGGAGAGAATCTCGGCCTTAAGCGCGATATCCGTCGCCCCTTCCACTCGCCGCCCGACAGGGCCGGCAGCCACCGCTGCATCGACACCCAGGGTGTATTTGCCCTTGATCAGCCCTTCGATGCTGCGAGCGCTCTTAAATACCAGAATGACATCCGTCGATTGGGCACCGACCTGCCAGCCAACACTCCCCCGGCCAGGGAAACCATACAGGGGTTGCTCCAGTTGCCAGCGGCGTTTCGCACCAACACCACACCGGTACCGTAACGGCCTCCGATCACAAAACCAGCCTTTATCACCCCCGGAATAATAGCGATGCCGTGGGCATTGTTCAGCAAGCTAGGCGGGATAGCCGATTCTGGGATGGCCATGATCTTCTCCATAACCGTACTCGCTTGCGCCACTTTGTCTTGGGTTTTGCCTGCCAACACGGATGTTGCCGGCACCAGGCAAAGAAACAGGACGGCCAGAGCCATCCAGCGTGCAAATTTCTGCTCCATGGTTTCCCTCCTTCATAACCTGCCCAAACCGGACCGACAGGCTCCTGGTGTCGGTCCGGTTTGGGCAGATAGTACTGCAATCAAATAAAATTCAGTTTCCGATGGCGATCAAGCGCCGCGCCGGCATCTTACCACCAATAGGGGTGGCGATACCAGTAGGGGTAACGATGCCAATAAGGCCATGGATCGTAGTAGTGAGGATAATAACCGGGCCATTCGCTCTTTCGCTCAGGCACCAGATACAACTCGACAATTTCAAACACCGGATAGCTATAACTGATTTTCTGCAAAGGACGGGATTCTACACCCTTTAATGTCGCGACCAAAGTCACCAGGCGACCATCCTTGTAGATACTCGGATCGAGCAGTTGGCTGGTGCGAGCCAGGAATCGTCCGTTAACTTCGTCGGGATTCTGGGGCTCGTCGCGATTGTCCAGGGTGTACTTAAGGATTTCCAGGGTGGTACCGGCGTTGTTCAGCTCGTTTTCCAGGATCATGCCGCCGACGATAACCGTCTTACCCGTATAGGTCTGCGGCGAAGCTTTAAGCTGGGCATAATCCACTTCGTAGTTGACGCCGTACAAAGCATCTTTGGATAATACCGACCCACAACCGCCCAGGGTCAGAAGGAACAGTAGCAACCCGAGAACATAACCTGATCTGTTCATGGCCTACTCCTCTCGCTAAAAGTTCTCCCCCTGCTCTAAATATTACTTCACCTTTTTGGCCCCCTGCAATCGGCATTCACAAGATTATCAGGTTTTTATCCGGAAACGGCCCTTTTCCCTTATAGAAACCGCACTGCGTCCATCGGTTCAATAAAGATACATCCGCAAAAACTCATAGGATGGCTAAGCAAAAATTTCGTCCTACAAGGCTTGGTGTTTTTTCAGGGGCGAAGGCATACATCTGGTATGTCGAGGTCCTGAAAAAACGCCGTAACGCGGTAGGGCGGACTTTTTGCGACGCCATCAATAAATACGATACGGATAACGATAGCCATAAGGATAATGAGGTTCCCTGGGCCACCATTGGATCTCGCCGATCTCGAACAGGGGACGACCGAACTGTTGTTCTGCCACGATGCGGGGTTCCCGGCCCACATAGGTAGCGGTCAATGTGACAAGATGGCCAGGGCCATAACGAGCCGGGTCGAGAATCCGCTCACTGCGGGCCAGCAGCTCACCGGAACCCTTGACGGGACTGCGGGGTACGCCTCGCTTATCCATGGTATAAGGCAGCAGGGTAAGAACCGTGCCGTCACGGCTCACCCTGTTGGAGACGATAAAACCAGCCAGCATAAGGGTGCGGCCGGTAGCAGCCTCGGGATCGCGGGAGTACTCTTTATAGCCGCCCGGTAAATCCACCGTCGAATGGGCAGCAGGAGACAGAACATGGCTGCTGCATCCGGCAGCCAGCAGAACCAAGATCAGCACAAGCCATTTGATCGCCGTGTCACGCATAACTCGTCTCCCCTCTCTATGAACAAAAGTGGACGGGCGAAACGCTTTCAGTAATCGATGCCCGGTTGCGGTTCGATATCCTTGCGAAAGGCATGTTTGATCTCGCGCACCTCGCTGACCGTATCGGCCAGCTCAATCACCTGCGGATGGGCATCGCGGCCGGTAAGAATCAAGTGCATGAGAGGCGGCTTGCCCTGCAGGACCTCCAACACCTGCTCAAGATCGACCAGCTTAAGATGCAGGGCATTGTTGATTTCGTCCATAATCAGGATATCGAACTTGCCCGAGGCGATCTTTTCCTTGACCAGCCGAATCGCCTCCTGAGCGTTGGCCCGGTGTTCCTCAAAGGGGTAAGGATTACCTTTTATACCGCAGAAGCCCTTGCCGGTAGAGATCAGTTCCACGCCCTTGAGTTGCTTGACGCCGTCCCATTCTCCGGCATAGAGATCGCCCTTCATGAATTGAATGATGCAGGTACGCAAGCCGTGACCGCATGCGCGCAGAGTCATACCCAGAGCCGAAGAGGTCTTGCCCTTGCCATTGCCGGTAATCACCACGATCAGACCATGGGGGATTTCCGGCATCAGGCGATCGATTTTCAACGGTTTGCTCGCTTTTTCGGTCATAAGACCCCCCTTGTGTTAACTACCCTCCATTTTAAACCATTTCAACCGTCACGCCATAGCCCTACAACCTTTCCATCAAAGATCGAGACCGTATTCGGACCAGCGCCGATCGAGCAAAGCATTCACAGCGGGATCAGGAGCTAGAGAGTTACCTGCCAGACGGGTAGCATCGATGGCCAGACGTGGCCCGTCGTGCAGCAGATCCCGCCGGGCATCGACACGGTTGATAGCCCGCCAGAAACAGCCTCGCGCGTCCTGCACATCGGTCTGCTCATCGACAAACAGCAACAGCTTGGCTTGGTTGAAGGGCTTCCGTCCCCAAAGGGAGCGGGCCAGTTCGGCAATATCGCCATCCCGCTGCCGCCGCACCGCCAGCAGAGCAACCCCGTGAAAAATCGTCTCCATGGGCATGTTGATATCGACAATTTGAGAAAAATCGATCTGTAACAGGGCCAGCAGCAGGCGCTCACTGAGTTTTGCCAGATAACCGCTCTCCATCGGCGGCGGCCCGGTGATCGTAGCGGGGAACAGGGGGTTCCGGCGATGGGTAATGGCGGTGACCCGCAACAGGGAAGCCGGGGCGACCGGATCGTATCCGCCGCGGTGGTTGCCGAAGGGACCTTCCAAGCGACTCGCACCGGGCTCGACCATACCTTCGATGACAAACTCGGCAGCAACCGGCACAGCCAGTTCGTTGGTCAGGCAGGAGGTCATAACCAGCGGTCGGCGCCGCAGCCAGCCGGCCAGGGCCAGCTCATCGGCTCCCTCGGGCAAAGGGACGCTGGAAGCGTAAATAGCTGCCGGATCGCCGCCGAGGGCGATGGCCACCGGCATTGCCTCGCCGCGCTCGGCCCAGGCGTCCTGGTGCCGGGCGCCGCCAGAGCCGGGCCGCCAGCGCAGGGTCGCTTCATCGCGACCGAAAAGTTGCACCCGGTACATGCCGCAATTATCCCGACCGGTTTCGGGATCGCGGGTAAAAACCAGTGGCTGGGTAAGAAACCGCCCGCCGTCACCGGGCCAGCATTGCAAAGCCGGTAGCTGGCGCAAATCGGGGGATTCCATCACCCTGTCCTGGCAAAGGCCATTAGCCACAATCTGCGGTTGCCAGGCCGGCTCAGACAGTAGCCGGCAAAGGCGATCCGCGGCAGAGGCATCCGAATGGCGCGCCAGCTCACTGAGCAAACTGGTCCGCAAATGATCGATCTCTTCCAGACCCACCGCCCAAGCCGCCCGTTGCAGCGAACCGAACAGATTGGTCAAAACCGGGGACCGGTGGCCACGCACCTGCTCGAACCACAGAGCGCGGCGCCCGGCAGCACCCTTACAGACCCGATCGGTGATGGCGGCGATCTCCAGGTGGGGATCGACCTCCGGCACAATCCTGCACAGCTCGTCCCGCGCCTCGAGCAGGTCCAAAAAATCACGCAGATCGGTTACCTGTTGCGGGATCATGATCTGCTCAAACTCCCCATCCCCCGCCGCCCGGCGTCTCAACCACCAGCACGTCACCGGGCTGACCGTCGACGGTGCATTTACCGGGCAGCTCCCGGCATTCGCCATTGCGCAACAGAGCATTGCGGCCCGATTGACCCCGCTGACCTCCGGCCAACCCGTACGGTCCCTGCCGACGCCGGTCGCTGATCAGGGTGATGCGGGCCTCGCCCTGCAGCTGCAATTCTTTAACCACCCCGTCACCGCCGCGGCAGCGCCCTGCCCCGCCACTGCCCGAACGCAATGAATAGCGCCGTACTCGCAGGGGGTAGGCGTGCTCGAGAGCCTCTACCGGGGTATTGAGGGTGTTGGTCATATGGGTCTGCAGGCCACTGGCACCAGGGCCATCCGGCCCGCCACCGGCACCGCCGGCGATCGTTTCATAATAGGCAAAAAGTTGACCGCTTCGGGGATCACAACCACCGATCGTCAAATTATTCATGGTGCCGCAGCTGGCCGCCGGGATCCGTTCCGGCAAAGCCTGGGCCAGCGCACCGAGCAGCACATCGACGATACGCTGCGAAGTCTCGACATTTCCGCCGGCCACCGCTGCGGGAAAGGTGCAATCGACCACCGTCCCCGGTCGGGTGCACACGGCGATAGGCCGCATAGCGCCGGCACTACCGGGCATGCCCGGTGGCGACAACAAGCGAAAAACGTAAAACACCGCCGACAGGGTGATGGCTCGCACCGCATTGACGCACCCCTGCACCTGCGGGGCGCTGTCAGTAAAATCGACAGTGACACCGGTACCGGCTACGGTCAGCTTACAGCAGATGGGAATCGGCAACGAACCGTTGCCGTCATCGTCGAGCTGGTCCACAAAATCATACTGGCCGTCGGGAATAGCGGCCAACACTTCCCGCATCAACCGTTCGCCATAATCGAGCAGGGCGTAGCCGTAGCGCTCCGTTTCCGCCAAACCGTAACGGTCCACCACTTCCCGCAAACGTCGTTCGCCAACCCGATTGGCCGCGATCTGGGCGTTGAGATCCCCTTCCCGTTCCACCGGAGTGCGTACGTTGGCCAACAGCATCGCCAGCAGGTCCTTATCGAGGTGGCCGGCACGGACGATCTTGACCGGAGGAATCCGTAATCCTTCCTGGAAGATTTCGTTGGAAAGGGGCAGGGATCCGGCGCTCATACCGCCGACATCGGCGTGGTGGGCACGGTTGGCAAGAAAAAAGGCCGGTTGCTCCTCGTCAGCAAAAAAAACCGGTTTGACCAAAGTGATGTCCGGCAAATGGGTGCCGCCCCGATAGGGGTCGTTGAGCAACACCATATCCCCCGGAGCGAGATCGCCCCGCTGCAGGGCGGCTGACACCGACAAGGGCATGGAACCGAGATGCACCGGAATATGGGCCGCCTGGGAAATCATCTCGCCGCTGCGGTCGAACAGAGCACAGGAAAAATCCCGCCGTTCCTTGATGTTGGGGGAGAAACCGGTGCGCATGAGCACCGCACCCATCTCTTCGGTGAGAGAAGCGAAACGGTTTTTAAGCACTTCCAGACGAATGGGATCGACTTTTAACGGATTCATGCGTCCTCCCTTTCCAGAAGCAAATTAGCCTTATCATCCACCCGCACTTGCCAGCCGGGGTTAACCAGATGGGTGGCGGTCTCCTCGACGATCAGAGCCGGACCGGAAAAGGCAGCACCGCAAGGCAAGGCGTTTCGCTGATAGACCGGGCAGAGATGTTCTTCCCCGTTCACTACCAGCGGTTCAATCACCAACGGTGTAAAATCCCCGGGGCCGCATAAACCGTGCTGTAGATCGGGACGGGGGCCGCGACCGAGAGCCCGTAAGCGCAGGGTGACGATCTCCAGTTCCCGTTTTTCGTCCCTATATCCGTAGAGGTGTTGATAACGCTCGTGAAAGGTGCGACAAAAATCTCCCGCCAGAGGCACGGTGATCTCAAAGGATTGGCCCCGGTAACGCATATCGAGGGAGGGTTCAAGCTGCAGGTCATCCCCGCAAATGTCCTCGGCGCCCATCTCGGCAATGGCCTGCTGTTCCAGAGGATGAAACAGTTCTGCCAGCACTGCTTGCGTTACGTTTCCCGGACACAGCACCGAACGGGAATAGTCGCGAATCACGTCGGCGAGCACCAGTCCCACGGCCGACAGCAGGCCGGGATGGGCCGGTATCAGAATCCGCTTCATGGCCAGCATCTCAGCCAGAGCGCAGGCATGCAAGCCGCCGGCGCCCCCAAAGGGTAGCAAGGTAAAATCCCGAGGGTCATGGCCTTGAGCTACAGAGACCACTCGCAGGGCACCGGCCATGGTCTCTTCAGCCACCTCGATAATGCCTTCAGCCAGGCGCTGGGGTGATAGACCGGTCGGCGCAGCCAACTCTTCCACCGCTTTCCGGCACCGGTCCACCGCCAGGGGCATACGCCCCCCGAGGAAAAGGTCCGGACGTAGCCGCCCCAGGTAAAGATTGGCGTCGGTTACAGTCACTCGCTCGCCCTGACCGTAACAGACCGGGCCGGGGTCAGCTCCGGCGCTTTCCGGGCCGACCCGCAGTGCGCCGCCGGCATCGATCCGGGCAATGGACCCGCCTCCCGCACCGACCGTGTGAATATCGATCATCGGTACCTTGACCGGCCAATCTGCAATGACCGTTTCGGAGGTCAAGGGGATACGGCCATCGCAGAGACCGACGTCGGTACTGGTGCCGCCCATATCAAAGGTGATGATTTGCTCGCAGCCGGCCGCCCGGGCCGCGGCAAAAGCGCCAACCATCCCCCCGGCAGGACCGGACAGAATGGTGCGCACCGCCTCACTGCCTGCAGTTCCGGCCATAATGGCGCCACCGTTGCTCTGCATGATACGTAGCGGCCGCTTACCGAGTCCGGCCTGCAAACGTTCAAGATAACGGCTCATTACCGGCGACACAGCGGCATTCACCGCCGTGGTCGAGGCCCGTTCGAATTCCCGATATTCCGGCAACACCTGATGGGAAGCCGACACCTGGCAGCCTGCGGCCAGCAGAGCTCGAGCCAACCGTGCCTCGTGCTCCGGGTTAGCATAGGAGTGCAACAGGCAGAGAGCCGCCGACTCGCAATCCGTCGCCTTGACCTCCATGACTACTCTTTCAATCTCGGATTCCCTCAGTTCCTGCTCAACCGTACCGTCCGCCAGAATCCGCTCCTGCACCTCCACCACCCAATCGGCCGGCACCAGGCTCGTACGCCCGGCAGGCTGCAGGGCATAGAGCTGCCCCCGATTCTGACGACCGATCTGCAGCAGGTCACCAAACCCGGCGGTGGTCACCAGAGCCACCTTCGCCCCCTTACCTTCCAACAGGGCGTTGGTCGCCACCGTCGAGCCGTGAAAAACCAGCCCCTGATCATCACCCAACAGATGGCGAACTCCTTCGAGCACTGCCCGGGACGGATCATCGGGGGTTGAAGGGAGTTTGTAAGTTCGCACCTCGTTGCCGTCGAGGAGTACCAGGTCGGTAAAGGTGCCGCCGGTGTCGACGCCTAGCAGGCGGGTGGTTTGTTGATTTTGAGACATGAGTTGTTTCCGTTTACGATGGTTTTTTCAATGAGATCGTTGCTATTTTCGCTTGAAACACCGCGGGGTTGCGTCCCCGCGCGACGCCCTACTCTTTTTACGCGCCAAAAAAGAGTAGGCAGAAAGAGGCGCCCCGGCTCCTTACCCTTCGGGTGCCCTGCGCTACGCAGACGTTTTGCGGGCGGGCAAAAACTCGCTGCGCTCAAACAGTTTCCCCGCCTTTTTCGCAAAACGTCCACTCCGCTCCGGCTGCGTCACAGGGGGGGGGTGGATCAGGTCTTACGTATTACGCTTTACGCCTCACGATTTACGGTTTTCAACCCCCTGTGAGTGCCGCCGAACGCAGGGATTTTAATCCGGAAGAGAAAGACGTCTGAGCGCAGCGAATCTCGTCTTTCCCAGATTAAAACTCCCGGAGAGAGGGAACTCGCCAGAGGCGGGCAAACGGTGGGACCGTTTTCTTTTGGTTACTTTTCTTTCGTCGGTACAAAGAAAAGTAACCCGCCCGACCGGGCGGAACCGGTCGACTTACAACTCTTAAGGAGAAGAAACTCTCCTCCAAAGAAACCCAATCAGAAGCTACTCTCCCCTATCGCAACGCTCCTTAAAACGCCTCTCCAACGCCAGCACATCCGGATTTTTCGGCTGCAGGGCCAAGGCCTCGTCCAAAGCCTGTCGAGTTTCCCCAAGGCAGCCGAGATGCAGGCAGCACTCCGCCAGTTTCAGCCAACAAGCGAAGTCCTTGGGGTTGATTTCCAACGCCTGCCGGTACGCCGCGGCCGCACCGGCCTGATCCCCCAACTGATGGCGGGTTTCGCCGAGCATGTAATGGGCCGGGGCAAAACGCGGGCTGTGATCGACGGCCTGCTCAAAGGTAGCGGCCGCTTCCTTCAGATCCCGCTCCCGATGAAGGGCCATGCCGAGCTCAAAGGTTGCCGCCGTATAGGCGGGACTGGCTGCCACCACCTGGCGAAACTGTTCGATGGCCTGTCGATTGTCACCCTGCTGGGAGTAAACCATACCGAGGATGAACAGGGCCCGCGTGTACTTGGGATTGAGGGAGATGGCCGCATCAAGGGCCTGACGAGCGCCTTGCAGATCGGAGCGGCGCAGATGAGCCAGGCCAAGACGGTAAAGGGTCTCGGCGCTGCCCGGATTCAACTCCAGGGCCTGCTGGTAGCTGGTGATACTACCGGCCAGATCACCGAGGCCGTACTGGGCCATGCCCAGTTTGAACAGCACACGAAAGGGTTCGTTGCTGCCCTGCAGAGCCTGGCGAAAAGCGGCTACCGCCTCGCCGAGATCGCCTTGATCATAGAGGGCCATACCCCGATGGTAATGACCCCTGCTAAAATCGGGCTGCTGCGTTACGGCATCGGTCCATAAGGCGAGAGCTTCATCGATCTTGCCGCGATGATAAAGATCGAGAGCCTTTTCATGCAACCCCTCGACATCGTTGACTAATCGGACGCCGCACTGATCGCAAAACCTGGCTTGCTCGGAAACGATGGCCTGACAACGGGGACATTGCATGGCTCCTCCTCGTTTGTTAAGAACGCACGCTGGGGCTGCAAATAGGCCCTTTTATTAATTGTACAAGGATGGGAACAGTTGCCCTGGTTTTGTTAGGCTTATTATTAACTTTACTCATATTGGACTGAAATGCCCAGGGTCACTGAAATATTTCTATACGAGTTATTTTTTAAACTCAACAGCCCCTTCGACCACTGCTGGCAAGAGAAGTGAGTCGATCGTTTCAGCAACCAACTCTTGAAAAAGGAGCCGCAACCCGCCGGTTTTGATTTATAAGCTCAAGCTGGCTGCAAGTCTCAGCCCACCTCTCCGCTAAGCCTTCTTATCCACCGGTGGCCGACGACTCTTGCGGCGACGCCGGGGCCGTCGGCGAGTTGCCTCCCCTTGTTTCTTTTTAGCCGACGGATCAGCAATGCCTTCGATTGCCTGCCGCCAATCGGCCGCCAGTTCCTGCTCCCGGCCGCTCGCCTCGCTCCACAGACTGAACAGCTCCACCGATGCAGAAGCAAAAGGATGCCGCAGAAAGCGTCCTTCGCCGCGCCGACCGCGACCACGGGCCAGGCGAAAAAATCCAACCAGCAGTTCACGAGCCTGATGGCGAATGGCATTGGAAATGCGAAAATATCCGCAATGGGGCACCAGCAGATGATTGGCAATACGGATGGCGTCGCCGATGGTCTGGATCTCCTGAGCCTGACAGGCATGCCGATAACGCTCCAGAAAGAGCGCCGCCAAGGCCAGATGTTCCTCGATGGGCCGACCGGAATCGGTGCGCCGATCGATTTGCTCCAGCAATTCAAAGGTCTCGACCTCGCCTTCAAAACCGCCCAGCAAGTGGGGCAGCAAACCGAGAGACTGGGCGTCACGCAGCACGGGCGCCGCAACCTTGTGGCGAAACAGCTCCATCAGCTCTTCGCGAATCCGGGCCGTGGCCGCCTCGGCGATAAGAGGCGCCCGCAAGTAAATAGCCTGCCGAACCGATTCGTCAAGATTAAAGCCGAGCCGGGCTGTAAACTCAAGGGCACGCAACATGCGCACTGGATCCTCGGTGAATCGCACCAGAGGGTCACCGATCACACGCAACCGCCGATCGGCAAGATCCTGCAAGCCTCCGACATGGTCGATAACCGAAAAGTCTTCAATATTGTAAAACAGGCCATTGATGCTGAAATCCCGGCGAAAGGCATCTTCCCGAGGAGACCCAAAAACATTTTCCGTAAAGAAAAAGTGCTCGTCGGTGTCGGCAGGCAGCTCCTCGGGGCGGGGTTGACGGCGAAAGGTGGCGACCTCAACCAGATAATTACCGGCAAAGCGGATATGGGCCAGTCGAAACCGCCGACCGACCAGAAAGCAGTTTCGGAACAGCCCCTTAACCTGTTCCGGCGTGGCGTCAGTGGCGACGTCGAAATCCTTCGGCTGACGACCAAGCAGCAAGTCACGCACTCCGCCGCCTACCAGATAGGCCTGGTAACCATGCCGACGCAACCGGTAGAGAACCTTAAGGGTATTTTCGTCGATCTGTTTTCGGGAGATGCAGTGCTCGGCGCGGGGTACAACGAGAGCCTGATCGTTCGTGGAATCGGTGTCGCAGGGTACTGAAGTCATAAGATAACAGTATCAGAAGGCTGTGCCAATGAACCGGCAACGGAGTGGATTATGGTTGGCTAAACCTACCAGAGATAACCGCCAAAAGAAAGAAGGAATCAAGCACCTTAGGCGCAACCATTGAACTTGCCGACAATAACTTCTATTATAGCGATCGGCGTCTTTGTACTGGCCATAAAAGGCCCTATAGGCCTGCGCGGTGTTGCAAGCTTAAGTTTAACCTTTCACGCCGCTTTGCAAAGTAAGGATCTTGATAAAATTATGAGTTGCAACCTGCTCGTTATCCTCGGCCCGACCGCTTCCGGGAAAACCCGCCTCGGTGTGGCTGCCGCTCAGCAGTTCGGCGGTGAAATCATCTCCGCCGACTCCCGCCAGGTCTTCCGCGGCATGGACATCGGCACCGGCAAAGATCTGGCCGAGTATGACGACATCCCTTACCATCTCATCGACATCGTCGAGGCCGGTAGCGAATTCAGTGTCTTCGATTTTCAGGAGCGCTTCGTCGAGGCCTTTAAAGACATCCAAGGCCGCGGTCGATTGCCGATGCTGGTGGGCGGCACCGGCCTCTACCTCGATGCCGCGCTGCGCGGCTACCAGTTGGTCAAAGTGGAGGAGAACCCGGCACTGCGTGCTGAACTGGCCGGATTGAGCCTGACCGGGCTGCAGCAACGACTGCTGCAATTGCGCCCAGAACAGCACAATACCAGCGACCTGCAGGATCGCGAACGACTGGTACGGGCCATCGAGATTGCCACGGGGGAACGGAATACCCCCCCCCTGCCCCTGCCGCCAATAAAGCCGCTGATATTTGGCGTTCGCTGGGACCGTCCGGTACTGCGTCGACGCATCACCGAACGCCTCAAACAACGCCTTGCAGAAGGTATGATCGAGGAAGTGCGGGGGCTGCATGAGATCGGCATCCCCTATGCCAGCCTCGAATATTATGGCCTTGAATATCGGTTTATCGCCCAACACCTGCAAGGCCAACTGAACCGCAACGACATGGTCCAGAAGCTCAACAGCGCCATCCATCAGTTCGCCAAGCGCCAGGAAACCTGGTTTCGACGCATGGAAAAACACGGGGTCGTCATTCACTGGCTCGAAGGGTGCGGTGACCCTCTTGCCCAGCTGCTGGCAATCGCCGCCGAACGGGGTCTTAAACCCCGGGCTTCTGCAGAATGAACAGTCTGCCGAAACCCGTTTTGCGTTATTGCGCCAGCCGTGCTATCGATGGCCCCTGGCAGATCACCGGCAACGAGCGTCACGATTTTTCCATGGCTGTGGTGGTCCCCGCCCTGGCCGAAAGCAACAACTTGCCGGCCACCCTCTATTCCCTGGCCGCCAATCCAGCCGAACACCTGGCCAACACCCTGATTCTGTTGGTAATCAACCAACGCCCGGACAGTACCGCTGAGGAGAAAGAAGACAACTGCCACACCCTGAGGGAACTTGCTGCGGGTTCGTGGAACGGCCAGGCCTGCAACTGGCCTGGATCGATGCAGCCTCACCGGGCCTGGAGCTGCCGATCAAGGACGGCGGGGTCGGCCTGGCCCGTAAGGTCGGCTTCGATCTGGCCCTGAAACGGCTCACCTTCGGGCAATCGGACCCGCTGCTCATCGCCCTAGACGCCGACACCCTGGTGCGCCCCGACTATCTGCCCGCCTTGCATGAGCATTTTCAGGACACGGTCTCCGGAGCGGCCGTCATCCCCTTCTGTCATCAGCCAGGTAACGACCAAGTTCATGACAGGGCCATCGCCCGCTACGAACTCTTTTTACGCTGCCACCTTCTCGGGCTGACTCTAGCCGGCTCGCCCTATGCATTTCACACCGTCGGCAGCACCATGGCCTGCCGAGCCACGGCCTATGCCCGCGCCGGCGGCATGAACCGCCGCCAAGCCGGTGAAGATTTCTACTTTCTGCAGCAGCTTGCCAAAACCGCCGGGGTCGCCCAACTCAGCGGCACCGTCGTCTATCCTTCGGCCCGCCCCTCAAGGCGCACCCCTTTCGGCACCGGCCGCAGCGTCAGTGCCCTGCTGGCCGGGGATAGCGAGGCGGTACTCTTTTATCCGGCGGCCTGTTATACGGTGCTCGGCGAGTGGTTGCAACTGGCCAACGATCAGCTAAACCTTGACGGTGCGACATTGCTGCAGCGGGCCGGCCGATACTGTGAGCCGCTGGCAGATTTTCTTCAAAAAGAAAAATTTCCGGTCCTATGGGATCGCCTTAAAGGCAACCATGGCACTCCGGATGCTCTCCTCAAAGCCTTTCACGACTGGTTCGACGGTCTCAAGACCACCCGCCTGATCCATCATCTGTGCGCCACGTCTTTCCCTCGTTGCCAACCAGAGACCGTCGTCCCCGAACTTCTGAAAGCCGCCGGTCTACCTGCAAGCGCCTGTCTTACCGAACAGTTGGCCGAGCTGCGCCTTCATCAGGGAGCCCTGCCTTAACAGCCTGAAAAACATAATGTTTGCCTGGCCTGTCAAAATATTGTACGTTGGAGGGAAAACCGCTGATAATGTCCGGAAAAGGATGAAGAAATGAGCGAAGAGCAAGTCTCCCACGAAATTAAAGAAGCCCAGAAACGCAAACACTTGCGCTCGCCGATGATTATTCTGAACATTATCAACGCCAGCGGCAGCAAGAGCTTTTTCGGCTATGGTAAAAATATCAGCCTGGGCGGGATGTTCATCGGCACCGTCAACCCTCGGGAAATAGGCACCCGCTTCCGCCTGGAGATCCCCTTGCCTGCTCCGATTCTCAAGATTGTTCAATGCGAATGCGAGGTGGTCTGGAACCGCCAATTCAGTAAAGAGTCGACCCTCGAGCCCGGCATGGGCTTGAAATTTCTCGATATGCCGGAAAGCGATGGCGAAGCTATTGATCGTTGGGTACGCCATCATAAGAGTTGACCAAGACAATTCAGCGACACGACACTTATTCAACAAAAGCCTTCGCACCCTGACTGCGAAGGCTTTTTCTATTGAATGTCGTTATCCACAAAGGTGGCCCCTGCGTTGTTTGTTATTGAAGGACGTTGTTTAGCTTTACGCTTCACCTGGACCGGGGCCGGTGAGAACATCGGCCCCGGTGCGGGCCCGCTCCAGCTCCCTTCGGGCTTCGGCCTTGAGTTGCTGGCGGGCGCTGGTCTTGCCGCCGACCCAGACATCCATGAGCTGGGCCGTTACCAGATCGCCGCAGACGTTGATGGCGGTACGGCTCATATCGAGAATGCGGTCCACACCCAGCACCAGGGCGATGCCAGCTGCGGGCACCCCGACTGTCGACAGCACCATGGCCAGGATGACTATCCCCACCCCGGGGGTGGAGGGCGCACCGATGGAGGCCCCCACGGCGGTCACCACAATCAGGACCATACCGGCCAGGCTGATTTCGATGCCGTAGATCTGCGCCAGGAACAGGGCAGCCACCCCCTGGTAGAGTGCGGTGCCGTTCATATTGATGGTCGCCCCCAAAGGGATTACGAACTGGGAGACGGAGGGACGCACGCCAAGCTTCTCTTCGGCGGTCTTGATGGACAGGGGCATGACCGCCGCCGAACTGGAGGTGGAAAAAGCCAACAGCAGCACCTCCCGCACCGAGCATATAAAGTACCAAGGGGAGCGCCGCAAGCAGAGGAACATGATCAGCAGGTAGACACAAAAAAGAGTAAGCAGTCCGAGCAGTACCGTGCCCACGTAGACCGCCATGCCTAACAGAGCTGCGGTCCCGAGCCGGGCGGTAAGCTGAGCCAACAGTCCGAACACCGCCAGCGGCGCCAGCAGCATGGCCCAGCGCACCACAGTCATGCACACAGCCTGCAGCGAGCCAAGAAGATCGAGCAGAGGCTGGGACTGGACCGGCGACATCATCACCAGCGCCACCCCAACAACCATGGAGAAGATCACCACCTGCAGCATGTCGCTCTCCACCATGGAGGTGAGGGGATTAACCGGCAGCAGGGTGATTACCCTTTGCGGCAGGCTGTTGAGATCGATACCGACCGGCCCCGAGGTCTCAACCGTCGCAGGTGGGACGCCTCCTCCGGTCCCCTGCAGGGCGCTGCTGTCGACGAAGTTGCCCGGCTTGATGAGAGAAGCCAGCACCAGGCCGATAACAATGGCCAGGGCCGTAGTTGCAACGAAGAACAGCACCACCCGTACCCCCATGCGGCGCAGCTGTTCCACATCCTCGGTGGCGGCCAACCCGCGAATGACCGAGGCGACCACCAGCGGAATGACAATCATCTGGATCAGGGCCAGAAACAGCTTGCCGGGAAAAGCCAGCCAGTCGCCGATCACCACGGAAGCCGCCGGACGGACCCAGCCAAGGGACGGGCCAAGCAGAATCCCCGTGCCGACCCCCAGCAGCATGCCAATCAGCACCTGCAACCAGAGGCGCCCGCGAACCAGCGACTGTAGATAGTCGGCCAGAAATTTCAGGGAGCGGGGATGAAGCAACTCCAGGGGGTGGGTTGTTTCCGACGCCTGCGGCATAACGGCAATCCCTTTCTTTCCTCTCGAAACAAAGAATTAGCCCGGCGCGACGCGTGATGAAAGAAAACTGCAAGTCTTTCTCCATGGATCTGTCAAACTTCGAGCCAGGAAAAACAGTACATCGACGAATTATAGAACCCGCCAAAACCCTACCGCTCCAGAACGGAACGAAATAAGGGAATAATCTAAAATGTAGCACGGAATATGAGGGATGAAAGGAAACGGGCGGAAGAGATTTCTGAAACGGCTGCCGGGTCTTGTTTAGCCGTTGGGGTTGCTGCCGCCCGACCTTTCCTGCCGCGCCATGCCTTCTCTATCTGGAGATGGCTTTCAACGCCTTGATCAGCACAGCGGGTTTGTGGATCGAATCGTAGACCGGCAGAACATCCCTGCCGGTATCAAACAGACCATACACCGCCATCTGGGCGCAACGCACCGAGTACTCGACAGTAAAAACGCAATCCTTCGGCACTTCGGCAAACTGGCCGAGGAAAGCCAAATTGGTTGCTCCATCCGGCAGGACATCGGGACGATCCCCCTCGGCGCAGGGCATAAACAGACTGTCGATAAAGGGCATGGCCACCGGTATACAGTTGACCTTACCAGCGTCCACCACCGGCTTCATCAGTTCCTGTATCCTCAAATGGTACCAGAGTTCTTCGAGTATCTCCTCGCCATTGCAATCGGACATTCTCTTCTTGATGTAATTCCCTTCTCGATCAGGGAACAGGCCATATCCCCAAAAAACCTTGACCCCTTGCGGCTGGTTGGGGAAATGCGGTTGCCGGGCTATAACAATCGACATCAACCAGTTGGAATCGACCAGCGTCACCAGACCACCGGTGCCACTCAAATTGCCGGAAAAGTCCTCCATATATTCATGAAAGGTACTGTCTCGCAGGGTCGCTGTGTACGAGTACCATTTCTGCAGATCGATCTGGTCGCTGAAGACACCGGGATTACCAAACGCTTTATCTTTGCTGGCAATCTTTTCCCAAAGCGTCCACGCTCCTGAGCTGGACTTGTCTTTCAATACCGGCGGCCTGATCCAGGAACCCTGATCGGTACTTTCGGTAATGGAGCCGTTGGTGATAAACACATAGCCGTTTTTACCGAGGGCAATGGTTTCTTTAACTCCATCCTTGCCAACCGTGTGCAAAGCCGTAGCTGTCTTCAGATCGGCAGACAGATCGAAGTCGATATCGACCACCCGGGTCTGCAGATGAAACTGTACACCTCTTTCCTGCAGGTAGCGTTGTAGGGGAATGACCACCGAGTGGTACTGGTTATATTTGGTGCGCATGACGCCGCCAAGATGGGGCATCCCATCCAGCAGGTGGATAAAGCGCTTCATGTAACGCCTCATCACAGCCACACTGCTCCACCTCTGGAAGGCGAACATGGTCGCCCACAGATACCAGTAATTGGTGTCGAAAAACTCCCTGTTGAACCAGTCCTCGATCCGCAGATTGTCCAACGATTTTTCCGAAGCAAGGGTCAGTTTCAGCAGGTCCGCCTGATCCTTGATAGAGAGACCGAAGGAGGAAAGGTCCATTCGTTTGCCATCCTTGAGTAGACGGGCCTGAGCATGGGAAACGAAACGGGAACTGAACTCGAAAGACTCGTCCTTAACCGACACAGAAGGATTATCGTAGGAAGGGATGTTGGACAAAAGATCCCAATAGCAGACGAAATGTTTTTCATGCATGCGGCCACCGCGAATAACAAACCCGTGTTCCGCATCGCCGGCACCATCCAGAGCACCACCAGCTACAGTGTCCTGCTCCAGGATATGAATGCTTTCTCCAGGCACTCCGGCATCCTTGATGAGATAGGTGGCACTCGCCAGCGAAGCGATGCCGCTACCGACGAGATAGACCTTGGCATCTTTCGGGTTAGCATTTTTTTCTCTTCGCATCACCTGATTTCCCCTCCGATGATCGGCACCCTCCATCCTGCCCACATTTATGCCTGTTCTGTTTTTAATTATATCGCCTCTTGCCGCCATTTGGAGTTACACCACCCCGAAGTTTGGAGGGGCTTTTACCCCGCGGAATTCCCCGCTTTATGCCCTGATCAAGAAGTCTTCAAGACACTGCTACCGAGCCGGATTTGACCTTTGGCCACCAATCCCTGTACTATGAAGCATCACAGACGGCACCCCGCCAGGGTGTTCCGTTCTGGTCCCGCAAGAGGATCGCTAAGAACATTGCCCAGTGCGATGCTTCGCAGATCCCCTTTCCTTTCAGAGTAGCGCTTGGTTCTGGGCCATCCACAGAATCGGGTCGCGGGTCGCTCTGTCTACTTCCAATCGAATAACCACATTCGGGACGCTGCTAACCGCAGTCGACCATTCTGACCCCCTATTCGCTTTCGTCTGCGGCCTTGATGCAGCTTCGTTCGCGCAATCCTGTTTATTGGATTGCGCCTTACGTATTCCTGTAATCTACCGCCAGACAAGGAGAACCAATGTCAGAAACATGGGTCGAACAGATTCAAAACGAGGTCAACACTCTCGAGAAACTCGAACAATACATCAACATCACTGACGAAGAGCGCAAGGCCATCCGGACCATGCGCACCAAATGGGGCACCACGCCCTATTTCGCCTCACTGATGGATAAGGACGACCCCAACTGCCCGATCCGTCGCCAGGTGTTGCCATCACTGCAAGAGCAGGTCAATGAGTACGGCATGGATCACTACCTGATGTGGAAGGAAAATCGGGAGACCGAAGAAGTGCGTCCGGACAGCATTGCCCGCCAATACCACGACCGCATTGCCTTTACCGTTACCGAGGTCTGCGGCATCTATTGCCGCCACTGTTTCCGCAAAGAGCTGGTGGTCGACCAGGAACTGAAGCTGCGCTTCGATGTTGATGAAGGCCTGGCCTGGATCGCCGAGCACCCGGAGATACGCGATGTCCTCATAACCGGCGGCGACCCGTTGCTGCTATCCGATGAAAAGCTGGAATACCTGATTACCAAACTCCGGGAAATGCCGCATATCGAGATGATCCGCATCGGCACCCGCCTGCCCATCGTGCTACCGCAGCGGATTACCGAGGGCCTGAAAAAGGCCATTGGCGGCTTCCATAAGGTGCCGGTATGGATCAACACCCAATGCAATCATCCCAAGGAGATCACCGGGGACACCGAACGGGCCATTTACGAACTGATGAGTTGCGGCATCAATGTCGGCAATCAGGCGGTATTACTCAAGGGGATCAACGACGACGTACCGACCTTCAAAGAATTGCACCAGAAACTGCTGCGCACCCGCATTCGCCCCTACTACGTCTTCTACTGCGAGCCGGCGCCGGGCATCGACCACTTCCGCACCCCGGTAGAAAAAGGCGCCGAACTGATCCGCGATGCGCTTCGCGGACACACCACCGGCCTGGCCCAACCGATGTACGTGCTGGCGACCAATATCGGCAAGATTCCGCTGATGCCGGACTATTACATTGTTGATAAGGACGAAAAGGAATACACGCTGCGCAACTACAAAGGGGCGACGACCAAGATTCCCAATATGCCAGAGTGATTGAAGATTAGAGCATGAGCTGAGAAGGCAGAAAACAGTGAATGTTCTGCCTTCCCTTTAAAATAAAAATCCCCGCCAGAAACCCGGCGGGGATTTTTATTCAAAGGTGTTGCACGACGACCTACAACGGCCTGCCTCTATCATCACCGTCCGTGCTGGCGAAAAGTCGCCTTGAATTTAGCGATATCCTCCTCTACTTCCTGGCGACTGCGCTCATAAACGATCTCCCGTCCCATCACCGTGCCGGCATAGGCCCGACCGTTGGGGGTCGGCAGCAGCTCACAGCGGACACTGTGATCCCCTTCGCCGAGCAAGACTTTGATCCGCTCGGGGCGCTTTTCGATCAACTGAACGCTCATGACCTGATCGCTTTCCGTCACCCGTACCTTGATCTTCTCGTTAGACATCCATCCCCCCATCAGTGGCAGATTTATTTGATTCTAAAATACACCCTTAGAATTTGTTCTCTATAACTAATTCGCTTAAAGGCAACTGGCCGGGCTTGGGCCAGACGTCTTTGATCTTCTTTCCCACTGCCAGCATCGGCCCCATAACGTGATCGTCTGGCAAGTTGATCAACTCGGCGACCTTTTCGATCTCGTACCCGATCATCGGACAACTATCATACCCCATCGCCTTGGCCGCCAGCATCATATTCTGCATGGCCATACCGATGGAGCGCTGCGCCTCGTCCCGCTGCAGCCATTCCCGGCCTTCGTGGAAGGGCCCCATCCAATCAACCAGCAGTTCGGCAACCTCTTTGGGCGCGTTGCACCAGTAACGCTCGGGCTTTTTGGCCCAGGCCTTGACGTCAGCGGTCATGATGATCAATAGCGAAGCGTCGGTCATTTGCGCTTGGTCGGGGCTGTACTCGGTACGGATCTTTCGCCGCAGCTCCGGATCTCGCACGATGACGAAGCGCCAGTGTTGAATGTTGAAACTGGTCGGCGCCTGAATCGCGGCCTCCAGCAGTTTGGTCTCTTCTTCCGGCGTCAGGCGATGCTCGGGATCGTAGTGTTTCACTGCCCGGCGCTGATAGATGGCATCGAAGGTTTCCATGCTTTGCTCCTTTGGGCTAGGAGTTCGATTTTACCAGTATATAGCGTTTGAAAACTTTCGCTCTTGTTTTGACATCTGCAATCGCAATTCTCCCCAGCGACTTGACACTTTGACTTGCTCACCTATCTTTAAAATCGCATCGCCCACACCGGCTCAAACCAACATTTGTGCTAATAAATCTCGGCATATTCCCTGCAACCAATGCTAAATAGTGCAAATAATCCTGAACACCCTAAGAACCAAGGAGAACTGCCATGGGAACTCATTACAGCACTGAAGATTGCATCGCCTGCGGCGCCTGCGAGCCCGTCTGCCCTGTAGGCGCTATCACGCTCGGGGATCCACTCTACGTCATCGATCAAGGAACATGCAACGATTGCGGAACATGTGACGATGTCTGTCCGATGTATGCCATCAAGTGGACAAAAACCGGCGGTTAGACTTCGGCCCTGAAAAGGACAAAAATACCGGGACCGATTTAATTGAAAAAATATCTGTCCCGGTATTTTTCTACTCACCAACAACAAAATCTATCAAGGAAAGCCCATCATCTCTTTTCGCCCTTCATCCCACAACTTTAGCCTGGCACAAGGCAGACTTTTTAGAAATGTCAACGGCGGTTTCGCTTGTAGCGCCGGGATTGATTCGAAACATTTTTTCAGAAGGTAATTGGGAATACGCGGGCTCAGGTGGTGGACATGGTGGAAACCGATATTGCCGGAAAACCACTGAAAAAGAGCCGGCAATCTATAAAACGAACTGCCCTCCATGGCGGCGCGCAGTGGCACCCAATCACTTTTTGTCGCCCAATAGCCGCCCTCGAACTGATGCTGCACGTAAAACAGCCAGATTCCTGCTGTTCCGGAAAACAACAGAACCGGCACCTGAATCAACAGATAGGTCTTCCACCCGATAACCTTATCGGCAACCCAAATGACGATAAAAATGAGCAGATTGGTAAAAACAACGCTCATATGCTCCTTGCGCTTTACCCGGCGCGTCGGCAGCCGATTGCGCATGGGAAAAAGGAATATCGCCCCCAGCCCGAACAACACCACAGGGTTGCGGTAGAGCTTGTACAGGAGGCGTGTTCTCTTCGGGGAGTTCTGGTACTCTTTCAGGGTCATGGTCCACACATCACCGAAACCCCGCGCATCGAGATTCGCATAGGTTACATGGTGCCGCAGATGACTGAAACGCCAGTCTTCAAATGGGGTAAATACCAGCAAGCCGAGGAGATAACCGAAAAAGGTGTTGGCGCCCTTGCTGGAGAAAAAAGAACCATGTACACAGTCATGAAAAAGTATGAAGATTCGGACCAGAAAAGCTGCGGCAGGCAAGGCTAACAGAAGCGTTACCAGGTAAGAGGACCCGAGTTGAATCGAAAAGACCATCAAATACCACAAGCCACAGTACGGCACCAGAGTGTTAAGCAACTGCCAGATGGCCTTTCGGCTGTCGGAATGTCGAAACGTTGCCAGTTCCGGATACCATTCGGGCCAAACGTGGCCAGAGCTTTTCTTTTTTTCTTTGCTGTTGGGGCTATTCGATTTACCTGTATCCATTTTCAAACCTCCGTCCGGCTATTTTTGCCTTAAGAGACCTGGTCCTGATCAAGGGAAACTTTTTTCGTGCAGAAGGTGATGAATCCATCCCACCATAATATTTATTTTCGCTTATTCTCTCTTCTTTTCAACCACAGGTTGTCCGTGCTCGTCCTGGCTGCTTTTTGCATGCTAAAAGTGGCCTGCCCCCAACCCTCCCAGCCACTTAATGCCACACTGAAATATCTTGGCAGCTAATAAACCCCGGCCATCAACAAACCCCAACGTAAACCTTCCCGCCACTTCCCCGTCTTAAAACAACAACAGCAAAGCTGGAACTTTGCGTCAGCCGCCCAGCAGGTTAATAATTAAAGCGAGACCGTACCTTTTAGGAGGTCGTCATGAAGGCAGCAACCCTATATCATCTGGCCCTTGGGCTGATCATCGCTTCTCTGTTTGTTTTCGGCTTTACCTTTTTGCCGACACAGGTTCGGGCCGAGGACAACGGCTATGCGGAGGCGTCAGAAACCTACAGTCGAGAAGAGCTGGCTCAGATGCTGGCGCCGATCGCTCTGTATCCCGACTCCCTGTTGTCTCAGATCCTGATGGCGTCGACCTACCCCATCGAGGTAATCGAGGCCGATCGCTGGCGCAAAAACAACCGGCATTTGCAGGGCGAAACCCTTGATGACGCGCTGGCAGACGAATATTGGGACCCCAGCGTCAAAGCGCTCTGCCACTTTCCGGATATTCTGAGTCTGATGAGTGAGCGGATCGGCGAGACCACCAATCTGGGCAACGCGTTTCTTGCACAAGAAGAGCAGGTCATGGACACGGTGCAGGAGTTGCGGGCCGCGGCTTATGCGCAGGGCAATCTGACCAGCAGCGACCGCCAGAAGGTGGTGGTTGAAAAAGAGACGATCATCATTCAACCGGCAGACCCCCGAATTGTCTATGTACCCTATTATGATCCTGTGACGATTTACGGCCGTTGGTGGTATCCGGCCTACTCGCCCTGGTACTGGGGACCGCCGGGGGTAAGCATCGGCTTCGGCATCGGGTATTGGCCGGGCTTCTATTTCAGTTTCAGCTACGGCAACTGGAGCTATTTTAACTGGCACCGGCGCTACGTTCATATTGATGTTCACAAGCGACCGCGCTATGTCCACCACACTCGCTGGTATACCCATCACGGTCGCTGGCATCACACCCCGGCATACCGGCGCGGAGTCGCCTATCGCGACAACCGTACGGCTCGAAAGTACGACCAGGCACCCCGTACCCTTCATTACCGACGGGATACCCGGGGGTTTCCGCAGCGACAGGAGTTGATTCGCACCGGACGCAGCATCGACAGAACTCGCCAACGGATGGATCAACAACGGATTGACCGCCAGCAAATAGAACGCACAACGCAAACCCGAGAAAGAGTTGAGACGAACCGGCACAGAGGTACAATGACCCCAAGCATCCGGCAGCCACGGACCAGAGTGGACACCAACCGGTCGATACGGACCCAGATTGAGCGGGACCGGAAACAGCGGGGCCAAATGACCAAAGAGACCCGCCAGCAGCGGCGGATTGACCGCAGCGAATACAAAAAGTCGCAACAGGTGCGAGTGGGGCGGGACCGAAAGGCAAGCCAACCGGCGGTACGGATGCAGCGGCAGAAACGAATCGAGCAGACAGCACCTCGGCAACAAGTAGAACGCCAACCGCGTCGGCAGCCCCGGGATAGTGCCTTCAACCGCATCGATCAGGGTGTGAAAGAGCGCCGATCGAGCGAACGGGGCCGCAACAGTTGGCAAGGCCGAACGGGAAACACCCGAGAAAACCGTACAACTAGGGGAATCAACCACAGTTATCGGGACCGCAACAGGCGATAGAAAGGGACATCCATGATGCTGCCGAAGACATATGGACAAAGAAATCTGCGCTGGTTTTTCGGTGCGACGGCAATGATCATTGCGCTGGCAGGTTGTCGCACTTCAATCCAAGTCCCGACCGACCGGCATGGATTTGACTCCCCGCAGCAGGCCGTGGTCAGTCTGGTGGCGGCGGTGCAGCACGATGATGACAGCGTACTGCTGGCGATCCTCGGCCCCGACGCCCAGGACCTGATCACGTCCGGTGATCCGGTGGCGGATAAAAACAGCCGAAAACGCTTTTTACAGGTTTTTGCCGAAAAACACCGCCTTGATAAAGATCAGGCAGGCAAGGCCGTACTCATCATCGGCAACAAGGATTATCCCTTCCCCATCCCTCTTCGACAACACGGCGACGTCTGGGTCTTCGATACAAGTGCAGGCAGAGAAGAAATCCTTAACCGACGCATCGGTCGCAACGAGCTGCACACCATCGAGGTCATGCGAGCTTATACCGCGGCTCAACGGGAATATGCCAGCAACCGGCATCACAAAGTGAATCCGACCTTCGCTCAGAAACTAACGAGCAGTGAAGGCCAGAGGGACGGCCTCTATTGGCCGGTAGCCGAGGGCGAGACAGAAAGTCCCTTCGGCCTGCTGATCGCAAGGGCCACCGAAGAAGGCTACGAGGACGGACTGGCTGAGAACCCTCCGGAGCCGTTTCATGGTTATTTCTTCAAAATCCTCAAGGCCCAGGGTACCCATGCCAGGGGCGGCGCCTTTAACTACGTGGCCGGGGGACGGATGGTGCTCGGTTTTGCCATGGTCGCCTACCCCGCCAAGTACGAGGCTTCGGGGATCATGACCTTTATCGTCAATCAGGAAGGAGTGATCTATGAGAAGGACCTCGGGGAAGAGACCGCCGACAAGGCCCTGGCCATGACCGATTTTGACCCAGACGACAGCTGGCAAAAGTACGAAGATTGAGTTCTGACCAGCTGCAGATCAAGGATAAATAAAGGCCATCCTGGTTTAGTAAATCAGGATGGCCTTTTTCTTTTCAACAAATAACGGGGATTAAATTGACATAAACTCAGGCGTGGCGCTCAGTCCTGTTTCCATTCAGGGCTGCAGACTTTTTAAAAAATCCCCGAGCAGGGCACCACCCTGTTCGGTAAGTGAAAAAGCCTCGCTGTCCATCAGCCAGGTATGCAGCAGGCCGATCATCAGGGCACGCAGGGCCAGGGCCGCCTGGACACAATCGACATCGGCGCGTACCTGACCGGCAGCCTGCAAATGCCGCAGGTCATCCTCGTCCTTTTGCTGTCGGCGGCGCAGCTTGTTCTGGTACTGATCCCGCACTGGCAAGAGATCATCGGTAAACTCGGTACGAAAGATCACCGTTTCGAAATACTTACGAAAGCGCTGATCCTGCTCCAGCTGACGAAAATATCGCAACAGCCCGTCCTGTATATCGACCAGGGAATTGACCTGCAACTGCAACAGGTCCTCAAGGCGTATTCCAGCCGACCCCTCGATCTCGTCCTTGAGTCCGACGAAGAGATCGACCTTATCCTTGAAATGCCAGTAAATGGCACCGCGGGTCACCCCGGCCTTGCGGGCGATCTGATCCAGGGTAGTGCGGGAATAGCCTCGCTCGTGGAACAACTCCAGCGCAGCGTTCAGAATATCCTGCCGGGTTTGTTCGGCTTCGGCTTTGGTTTTGCGGGCCATCAGCGAATCTCCTTCGGCAACATCAGAATAATTATCCTTTCCAACGGGACCGGATCTTTTCACTGGCCCTCTGGATGACCACGTAAAAGACCGGCACGAAGATCAATAACAGCAGGGTGGCGGCGATCATGCCGCCGAATACGGCGGTGCCGAGTGCCTGGCGGCTGGCGGAACCTGCGCCACTGGCGATAACCAGCGGGGCTACACCGAGGATGAAAGTGAAAGCGGTCATCAGCACCGGACGAAAGCGCAGCGCTGCCGCCCCAAGGGAGGCTTCGACGATCTCTTCCCCCTCTTCGCGCTTGGACTTGGCGAACTCGACGATCAGAATCGAGGTCTTAGAGGCCAAGGCAATAAGCAACACGATACCGATCTGAGTGTAGACGTTGACGTCCATGCCGCGAACCATAACCGCGCCGACGGTGCCAAGCAGGGCCAGGGGCACCGACAAAATGACCATCAGGGGACTCGACCAGCTTTCGTACTGGGCACAGAGTACCAAATAAACAAAGGTCACCGCCAGCAGGAAGATCAGCAGGGTCTGGCTGCTGGTGATCTTTTCCTGATAGGACATGCCGGTCCACTCGTAGCCAAAAGAGGCCGGCAAATTGCTATCGGCCAGCTGTTCCATAAGGGCCAGAGCCTCGCCGGAGCTGTGGCCCGGGCCAGCCCGACCGTTGATGGTGGCCGAAGGATACATGTTGTAACGTTTGACCAGCTGCGGCCCGACCGCTTCATCGATATCCACCACGCTTCCCAGAGGAATCATCTGGCCGCGATTGTTGCGCAACTCCAGACGGCGGATATCTTCGGCGCTGCTGCGGAAGGGAGCGTCGGCCTGCACCTTGACTTGATAGGTTCTACCGAATTTATTGAAGTCATTGACATACACCGAGCCAAGGTAAGCCTGCAAAGTATCGAACACGTTATTCAAGGGGATATCGAGGGTCTTGGCCTGGGTACGATCGACATCGGCATAGAGCTGCGGTACGTTGGCGCGAAAGGTGCTGTAGACCCGCTGTAACTGAGACTGACTGTTGGCGGATTGAATCACCCCGCCGGCCACCTGTTGCAGGGTATCGAGACCGACTCCTCCGCGATCCTGCAACTCCATGAGAAAACCGCCGGCAAAACCGAGTCCGCGAATGGCCGGCGGGACGAAGGCAAAGATCCGTGCTTCTTGAATGTCGGCGAACTCCTTCCACATACGGCCGACCAGAGCATCCTGTTTGAGATGGGGGGCGTTGCGTTCCTGCCAGGGATCGAATACCACCCAGACGGTGGCCATGTTGGAGCTTGGGGCCATGTCGATGAGGGAGAAGCCGATAATCGAAACCCAATCCCGCACACCGTCCATCCTGGCAAATCGACGGTTGATCTCTTCGACCACCTCGGCAGTGCGCTCCACGGAAGCGGCATCGGGCAACTGAATGCTGACGAAGGCGTAGCCCTGATCTTCAGCCGGCACGAAACCGGTGGGCAGTCGGCTGAATCCCCAAAAGGCGCCGCCGGCCAGAATCAGAAAAAGGACCAGGGTCAGTGCGGCGCGGCGGATCAGGCCGGACAACAGCCGGGCGTAGATGTTGCGCGTATAGTCAAAAGAGTTGTTGAAGAGACGGAAAAACCCCTTGTTACTGACCTGGGTGGGCCGCAACACTAGTGCGCAGAGAGCCGGGCTGAGGGTCAGAGCGTTGATGGAGCTGAACACAGTAGCCGCAGAGATAGTCAGGGCGAACTGCCGGTAGAGCTGGCCGGTGATGCCGCCGAGAAAGGCGGTGGGCACAAACACCGCCAGCATGACCAGGGTGGTGGCAATAACCGGCCCGGTCACCTCGTCCATAGCTTGAATCGTCGCCTCGCGGGCCGACAATCCCAGCTCGTTGATATTACGGACGGTGTTTTCCACCACCACGATAGCGTCATCGACCACGATGCCGATAGCCAGAACAATGCCGAACAGCGATATCAAGTTGATGCCGATGCCGAGAGCGGCCATAACGGCGAAGGTACCGATCAACGACACCGGAATGGTTATGGCCGGGATCAGGGTCGCACGCCAGTCTTGCAAAAAGACGAAGATGGTGACAAACACCAGCAGCACCGCAATGAGCAGGGTCTGTACTACCTCTTCGATAGCGGTATCGACAAAGGTGGTGGTATTGAAAGGCACATGATAAGCCATACCCTCCGGAAAATCCTTGGACAGGTTAGCCAACTTGGCCTGTACCTGGTCGGCCACATCCAAAGCGTTGGCGCCGGGCAACTGATAGATACCGATAGCCACCGAGGGTTTACCCTTGTACTGGGTCCGTTCGCCGTAATTCTTGGCGCCCAGTTCGATGCGGGCTACGTCGTTAACCCGTGTCAGGCGGCCGTCCTCTGCATTCTTGACAATGATTTCGCCGAACTGTTGGACATTCTTCAGGCGACCGAGGGTGGTCACCGTATACTGAAAACTCTGCCCGCTGGGGGCCGGGTCCTGGCCAACCATACCGGCGGCGACCTGCACGTTCTGTTCACGCAGAGCAGCGACCACGTCGCTGGTAGTAAGCTGCCTGGCCTTGAGCCGGTCGGCGTCGAGCCAGATGCGCATACTGTAGTCCCGAGCACCGAAAATACGCACATCGCCGACCCCATTAATACGGGCCAGTTCATCCTTGATACGCAGGGTTGCGTAGTTGCTCAGGTAGAGGGTGTCGTATTCTTCCTCGGGAGCAAACAGAGAGGCAATAAGCAGAATGTTAGTCGACTGTTTTTTGGTGGAGACTCCAAGGCGCTTGACCTCTTCGGGAAGGGTCGGTTCGGCGATGGCCACCCGGTTCTGCACCAGCACCGCCGCCATGTCCAGATCGGTGCCGACCTCGAAGGTCACGGTCAGGGTATAGCTGCCGGTGTTGGAACTGGTCGAGGACATGTACAGCATGTTTTCGACGCCATTGACCTGTTCCTCAATGGGCTGGGCCACGGTTTCCGCCACCACTTCGGCATTGGCACCGGGATAGTTGGCCGTGACCTGAACCGTAGGCGGCGAGATTTCAGGATATTGGGCTATTGGCAGGGTGCGCATGGTCACCAGGCCGGCAATAACGATAACGATGGAGATGACCGAAGCGAAAATCGGCCGGTCGATGAAAAAACGACTGAACATTACTGCCCCCTTACCCCGCCTGCGGTTGTTTAGCTGCCGCCAGCTGCTCGGCTGTCAGCGGATTTACGGTGGCGCCGGGGCGGACCCGCTGCAGACCGTTGACGATCACCCGCTCACCGGCAGCGATGCCTTTCTGTACCACCCGCAAACCGGCCGTGGCGCTGCCGACCTCGACACCACGGTACTCAACCTGGTTCTGGTCGTTGACTACCAACAGATAATATCCCTGCTGATCGATACCGAAAGCCTGCTGCGGAACCACAAGAGCCTCTTCTTGCACACTGATAGGAGCCCGCAGCCGGGCGAACAGCCCGGGCAGCAAGCTGGCGTCTGCATTTTCAAAAACGCCCCGCACCTGAATGGTGCCGGTCTGGGCATCAACCCGGTTATCGACGTAATCGATGTAGCCGGGATGGGGATAGTCGTCTTCTGTGCTCAGGCCGAGAAACAGCTTACTGTTTCCATTACTATTGGTCGGGGTCTGCTGGCGCTCGTACTGTTGGTATTCGAGTAGATCCCGCTCGTTGACGTTGAAATAGACATATACGGGGTTTTCGCTGACTACCGTCGCCAACAGGGTCTGATCGCCGGCGCCGACCAGGTTGCCGACATCGACCAGGTGGCGGCCGATACGACCGCTGATGGGAGCATGAATACGGGTATAGGAGAGCTGAAGACGGGCCGTCTCGATAGCCGCCCGCGCCGCATCGATGGTCGCTGCCGCCTTGGCCTGCTCGGCCCGTGCAGCGATCACCTCCACTTCACTGACTGCATTGTCTTTAAAAGCGCTTTCTTTCCGCTTGAGGGTGGCCTCGGCAAGGCGCATCTCTGCCCGACGCATGGCCAGCTGAGCCGTCGCCTCATCCAGCCTTGCCTGATAAGGGCGAGGATCGATAACGAACAGCAGGTCGCCCTTCTTGACCTGACCGCCGGAGTCGAAATGGATGCTCTGCAGGTACCCTTCGACCCGGGCCCGCAGTTCCACCGCCTCTACGGCCTCAGTAGTGCCGCTGAACTGAGCGTAGCGGGTCACGCTCTGCACTTGGGGCGCAGCAACGGTCACCGTGGGCGGTGGGGGGGGCACGAAGGTATTTTTATCCTTACAACCGGCAACCGCCAGCAATCCTAATAACAACGCCGGGCTCCATCTACGCATCATTCGCTTTATCTTTTGCATCAGGGATTCTCCTTGCTTACATCTTGCGGGCCGGCCGGATTCCAACCGCCTCCGATTGCTTTGCAGAGCTGAACCAGGTTAATAACCGTATCGCCTCGGGCGGCCGCCAGCTGATTTTCGATTTCGAACAGAGCACGTTGGGAATCCAACACATTTTGAAAATCGGACAGGCCGTCCTTATAGAGATCGGTAGCAAGCTTCACCGAACGGCGACCCGCCTGCTGCGAGCGCTCCAGAGCCGCCAGAGTGTCCCGCTGCTGAAGATATTGAGTCATGGCGTTTTCCGCCTCATTCAGGGCATTGAGCATCGATTGCTCATACCGATAGAGCGCTTGCTCGGCGCGGGCATCCTCGACTTTGATTTGATTTCGCACTCGTTTACCGTCAAACAGCAACCAGCGCACCGTGGGGCCAAAAGATAACGCGCGGCTGCCCGACTTAAACAGGTCGTCACCCTCCAGAGCTTCGAAAGCAAAGGAACCGGACAGGGAAAGCCGGGGATAGAGTTCGGCGGTAGCGATGCCGATACGGGCCGTCTGGGCGGCCAGCTGCCGCTCAGCGCGGCGGATGTCCGGACGCTGGCGCAGCAAATCGGCCGGCACACCCACGGTAACCTGAGCCGGCGGCACGGGAATCGGTGCCGGCTTGCTCAACTCGGCAAACAGGGCTCCGGGCGGAGACCCGAGAAGCACGGCAATCGAGTTGATAGCCCGGGTCAGTTCGATACGCAACGGCGGTACCGCCGCTTCGGAGGCAGCCAGTACCCGCTCGGCCTGGGCGACATCCAGTCCGGTGGCCAGACCGTTGCGGAACCGGGAGCGGGTCAGATCCAACACCTGCCTCTGGGAGGCCAGGTTACCTTCGGCGGCGGCCAGGCGCGCCTGCGAAGTACGGAGGTTAAAGTAGGTGCGAGCAATCTCGGCATAGAGAGAGATCAGCACATCCACCCGATCCTCCTCGCTGGCCTGATAATCGGCCCGGGCGGCCTCAACCGAACGACTGATGCGACCAAAGAGATCAAGCTCCCAACTGGCATCCAGGCCAACGTTATAAACCGTATCGCTCCCGGAAGCTGCAGACAGACCATTCTCGCTGCTGCGCTGGCGAGTGGCAGTACCGGCAGCATCGACGGCGGGCCAGTTTTCACCGGCCGCGACTCCGAGGCGGGCACGGGCTTCCTTGACCCGCGCCACAGCAATCCGCAGATCCAGGTTACTTTGCCTCCCCATCTCGATAAGCTGTTCCAGCAGAGAATCATCGAACAAGGTCCACCAACAGATCACTTCGTCCTCAGCAGGCACCAGGGCGGGGTCCTCCCCTTCCTGCCAAACCGTCGGAACCGTCAGTTCCGGCAGTTCATAGTCCGGTCCCACCGATACACAGCCAGCTGTCAGCAGCATCAACAGGCCCACCAGCAAAAGGCTCAGCCTTCGGCCTAATTTGCCATGAAATCTTTGCCTCATCATCTTTTCAACCTCACATTAGCAGGAAACATTAGCGACAAACATACATGAATGTTTGTAAATTGCCAAGAGGGAAATTGTCATTATTTGTATTGTTGCCGCTTAAGATGACTCAAGAGTTTTAGTCTTCTTCCTACCTGCGTGTACGCATGCTCCACGCAGGACGAAACCCCGCGGCCTTCTTCTTTGGCTTACTAAACCATGAGGTATCTTATCCTTACATTATCGTCCCTCACATTACTGCATCGAAACCAATAGAAAAAGGCCGGGGGAGCATCATTGCTCCCCCGGCCTTTTTACTCTCTATGTCCCGTCCTGAAATAAGTTTACAGCTAGGAGGCTTATTTATGGACACAGCAGAAAGTAAGCGGAAGAGACGTACTCAACGTGATTACACCATGGGCTTTAAATTGCAGGTGGTTGCTGCCGTAGAAAAAGGCGACATGACCTACAAGCAGGCTCAGAAGATTTATGGCATCCAGGGCCGCTCGACAGTGTTAAAATGGTTGCGAAAACACGGAAGGCTGGATTGGACCCAACCTGTGAGGATGACCATGCCCAAATCTCCCAAAGCCAAAGAAAGTCCCGCACAGAAAATCAAGCGACTCGAGCGCGAACTTGAGGATGAACGTCTTCGCAATCTGTTGTTGAATGAAGTGGTGGATATCCTGGATGCAGAGCACGGAACGGGACTGCGAAAAAAGTATATTGCCAAGGAGCGAGACGCCTTCAAAAACAAAAAGGGCTGAGTCTAAGCCGCGCTTGTAAGCTCCTTGGCATCACCCGGCAAGCCGTTTATCAAAGAGAAAAACGCAGTGAGCAGCGCAGCATAGAGTTGGCACCCGTCAAGTCAATGGTGATGGAGGTCAGACGGTTTATGCCGCGGCTTGGTACGCGCAAACTGTATTTTTTGTTGAAACCCATGTTTGTTGAGCAGGGAATAAAGTTGGGGCGTGACGCTTTTTTTGACTATTTGAGAGCGCATCAACTGCTGGTGACACCGATCAAGCGCTACACAAAAACGACGCACAGCAAACATTGGATGAAGAAATACCCGAATCGTTTAGGCAGTCAAGAGATCAGCTGTGCCGAACAAGCCTTTGTGAGCGATATTACCTACGTTGAAACGGATGAAGGTGTTCACTATCTATCATTGGTCACAGATGCCTATAGCCGCAAAATCATGGGTTATGAAGTCAGTGACAATATGCGTGCTGACAGGGTCGTAAAAGCTTTACGTCGGGCAGCTAAGCAACGACAGACAAGCCGAGCGTTAATACACCATTCAGACCGAGGTCTACAATATTGTTCAGCGATCTACCAGCAAGAGCTAAAGCGTCATGGTATGACGCCGTCAATGACAGATGGCTATGATTGTTATCAGAACGCTTTGGCCGAGAGGGTAAATGGTATTTTGAAGCAGGAGTTTCTGATCACCAAGTGCCGGACTTTGAGTGAGTTGAAGGGTTTGGTGCGGGAATCCGTCGATACCTACAATCGTCTGAGGCCACACCTCAGCTTAGACATGAAAACACCAGAAGAAGTACATAAGAAAGCCACCTCCGCAAGGGAGGTGGCTTGAAAAAACCGTCAATCTATTTTAGGACGTGACACTATCTATTCAGCCCTGCTCAATACCGCACCCGCGCCCGATAGGTCAACAACACCTTTCCTTCCGCCGGCACCTCGACCTGCCACACCGCAGTGCGGGCATCCTGCTTCTTATGCGGCAGGCTCTCGTCGATAATTTCCCAGTCGCCGGGCAGCGGTTCGGCCAGCTTGACCGTCACCGGTTTGTCGCTGCCATTGTTCAACTCGACAAGATAGGCACTCTCAACCAGGTTCTCCCGCCGACCGGAAGCCAGCTTTTTGAAATCGGTCTGGGTCCGTTCGGCGGTGACGTCGAAGGCGGCCCCGAGGCGCAGACGCACGGTCTGGTTTTTTCCGGTGTGGTCAATACTGTCCTCACCGACGAACTGAGCATTACCGGCCTTGTCGTTCTTATAGACCCGCAGAATGCCCTTCGGCAGCGGCATGCCAAGGCTGTTTTCCCGCCGGTTGTCGAATTCTAGAAACACGGACGCCTTGATCTTCTCGCCCAACTTGCCGTACAGACCGCGGTAGTAATACTCGCTGCCGTGGATGAGGTATTCTTTGCGCACCGGTATCGACGACGCGGTGAGCAGGGCGACCTGCTTGACCTGGTTCTGACGAATGGTAGTGGGACGCTCGAGGGTATAGAGATGATAATCGAGCAGGCTCTCTTCAACCATGGCCGGGGCCGCAGCCATGGTCTTGACCATCCTGTCTTCAAAAGCGGCGCGCTCCAGAACCACCGGCGGAACCCGATGGACGTCGCCGGCTACCAGCTGCAAACGGGCGTTGCGATAGCTGCTTCCGCTGCGATTATTGAGTGTCACCCAGCCGGACAGGTCGATGAAATCATCATCGGCACTGAGTTCGGCCACGTAGTCGGCCTTCCAGGACAGGCCGCTGGTCAGGTAGCTGAGCTCCAGCTCCTTCGGCCCGGCCTTGTCGCTGGCCAGCTGCACCACCAGGGTCGGGCGGTCCCGCAGGTTGGCCGGCACATCGGGATAGACCAGCCGGCCTGGAACGCCGGTCTCGATGCGATCACCCATGCGCAACACCACCCCGCCGTTGGCCGCAAGAACCGTTGCCGCTTCCAGGGTTTCAGCGCCGCTTTGGGGATGTACCCGTACCACCTGAACCGTCTTGCCAACATACTTTTCCAGCAGCTTCTGCGGAGTCAGCAGGTCGTAATCGAAACTCTGCTCCACCACCCGCAACCGGCCCTTGCCGCCCAACTGACGCAGCAGGGCGGTTTCTGCCATCATGCCTCCGCTCACTTCCCGCAGCGCCAGCAAGCTTTCGCCTGCCGGCAACTCCACCTGCCGGCGATCCTTGATCAGGGCCAGATCCCTGTTGTAGATGGTCACCGCGACCGACTGCTGATCCTCCAAGGTGCTTCGCAATTCTTTGGAATCTTGTTCCGCACCGACGATCAAGGCCCAACTGCCGAGACCATAAGTCAGCGCCAAAGCGAACGTTACATATAATCCGAATTTTCTCCGCATCTCTTCCCCCTTTGAAAAACCCCCGTTGAGGATAAAGCGAAAGTGAACAGCCTTGCCGGTCATTATAACAGACTAACCGACAAGAGTCGGTCCGTAAAAAATCCGAGAGGTCGATCCATAGGAAAGTTGGATAATTTCGAATGGCAGGCAGCAGGCCCATAAAGGCGTAAAACCATTCTCACGCCCGCTCCCTGCAGTCGCTCAAGCCGCAAAGACGCCAAGAGAAACTAAACCATTCCTTTGACTTTCTTTGCGACTTTGCGGCTTTAGTGAGCAAAGCGAACGAGCGTGAGAATGGTTTTGATTTTATTTCAAAGGCTGATAGCGAGATTTGTGAAGAACAAAATGACTGGGGAAGGATGTGAAAATATCAGCCAACCGATCTTAAGCCGGCTCCAAGCCGGCGAACTTGAGCAACAGCTTCTTCAGGCCGACGGTACGGAAGTAGATGCTAACCTTCTGGTTGTCTCCCTTACCCTCAAGGCGGCGGATGGTACCCACTCCAAATTTGGCGTGCCGTACCTGCTGACCCAGGCGTGGTCCCAGCTCCGCCTCGGGCACCTGACGCACCTCATCTTCAAAAAAATCGTCCGCAGCCATCGGTTCCGGGGCCAGATCCTCAAACACGGAAGCCAGATTGTGGCTGGCAGCGGATTTTGGCTCCGATTGATCAAACACCGCAGCCAGGTTGTGGTTGGTTTCCTGACTTGTGCCGGCTTCATCGAAAACCGAAGCCAGGTTGTGGCTGGCGGCGTGACGCAAAGTCGGTTGCTCGCTATCCTCCAGAAGCCGAGAGGGAAATTCGACCAGAAAACGACTCGGCGGGTTGTACTGAAAGTCGCCGTAGATACGTCGCCGTCGGGCGTGACTGAGGTACAGTTTGTCCATAGCCCGGGTCATGCCGACATAACACAACCTGCGCTCCTCCTCTATATCATCGCCCTCGTCGCCACTGCGGCTGTGGGGAAACAGTCCCTCTTCCATGCCGGTCATGAACACCACCGGGAATTCAAGGCCCTTGGCGGCATGCAGGGTCATGAGAGTCACCCGGTCATGGCTGCCGTCGTAGGCGTCAAGATCGGCAACCAGGGCCACCTGCTCGAGAAAATCCTGCAAGGTACGATCCGTGGACTGATGTTCCTCCATGCCCGCCAGCAACTGTTCAAGGTTCTCCAGTCGCCCTTTGGCTTCCTGGCGCTCCCCTTCGGTCATAGCTCCCCGGGCCTCTTCTCTAAGGAGCGGCCCGTAACCCGTTTCTTCGATGAGTTCAGCGGTCAATTGAGGAAAAGGCAGCTGAGCCAGCCGACCTTGAAAATCGTCCATCAGCGCAACGAATTTGCTCACTTTATTGGCCGCAGCCCCCTTAAGGAGGCCACGCTGTAGCGCCAGGCGGCAGGCCGGCAAAAAGCCGCCCGCCTCCTGTTCCAGAACGGCGATACGTTCCACCGTTTTGGCGCCGATTCCCCGGGCAGGCACGTTGACGATACGCTTGGCAGACAACGCATCGGCCGGATTGACCAGGGTGCGCAGATAGGCCAGTACGTCCTTGACTTCCATACGGGCAAAAAACTTGACCCCACCAACCATCACGTAGGGGAGCCGCTCGGCCACCAGAGCCTCCTCCAGAGAGCGAGACTGGGCGTTGGTGCGATAGAATACCGCCACGTCGCGCAAATGACGCCCGGACAACTTCAATTTTGCGACTTCGGCAGCGACAAACCGTGCCTCGGTCAGGTCATCACTACAGTCCTTGAGTGTAATGGGCTCCCCGGCGGGGTTGTCGGTCCACAGCGTTTTCCCCTTACGGCCGACATTGCGGGCCACCACCTCGCCCGCCGCTTCAAGAATTGTCGACGACGAACGGTAGCTCTGCTCCAGGCGAATCACTTTGGTACCGGTAAAGTCCCTTTCGAAGTTGAGGATATTGCTGATCTCGGCACCGCGCCAGGCATAGATGGACTGGTCATCGTCCCCGACCACACACAAATTTCCGTGGCCGGCGGCCAGCATTTTGACCAAGCGATACTGCACCTGGTTGGTGTCCTGAAATTCGTCGACCAGCAGATGGTGGAAGCGATTCGCATATCGGGCCAACACCTCTGGATGCTCCTCGAACAAACGTACCGCACAGAGCAGCAGGTCACCGAAATCGAGAGCGTTGGCCCTTTGCAAGCGGTGCTGATAGAGTTCGTAGACCCGGGCCGTCATCTCGCCGTAGTAATCGCTGCGATCGAGCTGGTCAGGCAACAGGCCGCTATTTTTGGCGCTGTCTATGGCGGCTGCCGCCGAGCGGGGCTTGAGGGTCTTCTCCGGAATATTGAGTTCCTTGAGACAGTCCCGCAGCAGTCGCTGCTGATCCTGATCGTCGTAAATGGTGAAATCGCCGGTATAGCCGAGGGATTCAATGTCCCGCCGTAAAATCCGTACGCAGGCCGCATGAAAGGTGCTCACCCAGGGCAACTCGCTCGAACCGAGCAAGTTTTCGAGCCGCTCGCGCATCTCGGCAGCCGCCTTATTGGTAAAGGTCACGGCCAGAATCTGCCAGGGAGCTACCCCCCCTTCCCGGATCAAGTGGGCCACCCGGTGAGTCAGGGTGCGAGTCTTACCCGACCCGGCTCCGGCCAGAATCAACAGGGGACCATCCTGGTGCAAAACCGCCTGTTGCTGCATCTCATTGAGGGATGTGAGCAAATCACTCATCGCCGACCTCTTCAAGCTGACGAACCATCAAGGCCCGGTTGTAGGCCGACACCATGTCCCGGCGGGAGACGATGCCGAGCAACTTGTTGCCGTTATTCCAATCTACCACCGGAAGCTGCTCGATATTGCGATACCCTATCTTGCGCATGGCGCTGTCGAGATTTTCGTCCTGGTTAACAGTGATCACATCGAGAGTCGCCAGCTCTTTGACAACGACCAGGTCAAGCAGGTCGGGTTCAAAAACCACGCCCATAAAATCCTGCACTGAAATGATGCCTGTCAGCGCGCCACTGCTGTTGATCAGAGGAAAATTGGTGTGCCGGGTACTGGCCATGAATTTGTTGAACTGACGCAGAGTCATGTTCTCGGGAATCGACTCGGGATCGCGGGTCATGACCTCACCGACTTTCAGGGATTTCATGATATTGCGCTCTTTGCCGGCCTCCAGGTCGATACCGGCCCGGGACAGCTCCACCGTATCAAGGCTGTCGTCCTTGAAACGACGACTGATGGCGGTACCGATCACACAGGAGAGCATAATGGGGATAATGATGTCGTAGGACCCGGTCATCTCGAAGAGCAGAAAGATGGCGGTCATGGGTGCATGGGTAGCAGCCGCCAGAAACGCTCCCATGCCGACCAGGGCATAGGTTCCCGGCAAAGTAACCACGCCGGGAAACAGCCCCTGCAAGAGTTTACCGAAGGCACCGCCGGTTACCGCACCGATATACATGGAAGGAGCGAAAAGCCCGCCGGGAAGCCCCGACCCGAGGGTCAGAGAAGTCGCCAATGCCTTGACCAGAACCAGCGCCGCCAGCATCCAGAAGATACCCTCGCCCCGCAGCACCGTTTCCATGAATTCATAACCGTTGCCGAAGATCTGCGGAAAAACAATACCGATGACGCCGACCAGGGCACCGCCGAGAACCGGCTTGGCCAAAGGATGCAGCTTCAGGGCGGTAAAACGATCCTTGACCCGATAGTGAAAATCGATAAAACCTACCGCCAACAGCCCTACCAACATGCCGAGCACCACGTAAAAGATCAGCTCCCAGGGATGGGCCACCGAATAGGACGGCGCCCGCAGTGCCGGCACATCCCCAAGCAAAGCCCGGGAGACCACCGTAGCGATACCGCTGCTGATGACGATGGCGGTAAAGCTGCTCAGCTCAAAGGCGGCCAGCAAGACGATTTCGTGGGCAAAAAAGACCCCGGCGATGGGCGCATTGAAGGTGGCGGCAATGCCACCGGCCACGCCGCAGGCGACAAGCACCTTGAGCCGTTCGCCGCTCATCTTGAACACCTGACCGGCCTGACTGCCGATGGCGCCGCCGATCTGGGCGATGGGTCCTTCCTGGCCCGCAGAACCACCGGTACCGAGGGTGATAGCGCTGGCCAGGCCCCGGGTCAAGATGGTTCGGCCGGGGAATTTGGCGCCGCGCAAATTGGCACGCTCAAGAAAATCAGGGAACCCGAACTTGAGGTCTTTGGCAAAAAAGACCCCGAAAGGAATCATCAGCAAACCGCCAATAACGGGGAAGAACAGAGCCCAACAGCGGGCCATGCTCCAGTGTTCAAAGGAAATAGCAAAAAATTCCTTGCCCTGCTCGATCACCGCCCAATGGATCAGCTCAATGGTCTGGCGAAAAACAAAGTTGCCTAGCCCGGCCAAAATACCGATAGCCAAGGCCAGCATGACCATGAAAGTATTTTCGGTAATACCAAGGCGGCTGAAAAGGGCCGGACTGCGATGACGCAGCCAGGAAAGGGCATCCAAGGGAGAAATATGATGTGATTTGCTCATGGCAGGACAGGCTTTCTGTTTGCTGGAAGGGAACAAAGACGCCGGCGAAAGCCGGCGGATGGAACAATTTTTAACCTTAAAATGTCTCGGCCGGGAACGCAACAGCAAAAGTCGCCGGAGCAACTATCTAGATCGCATCAGATACGATAGACCTGTTCTGTACTGAGGGTTTCCACTCCGGCCTCGCTAAAAATATGCTGAACCGATTCGGCATCCTCAACATCGATAACCAGAATGGCGCTACGCTGGTCGCCGAGCACCGTACCATAGGCATTCTGAACGTTGAGACCTGCCTTGGCCAGCAACAACAACATATCGTGCAAGGTGCCAGGCACATCGGCCATTTTCGCTACCACTATCTCCCTGAGCGCTGCCGGATGGCCGGTTTCTGTAAGAACCTGGCAGGCTCTCTCAGGCTGATCGACCAGCAGATTGAGAATCCCCCAGCCGGCAGTACTCGTCGACAGGGTCATGGCACGGATGTTGAGCTGTTGTTCTTTGAGAACTGCGGTAATCTTCTCCAGCCGGCCCGGCTTGTTTTCCAAAAACACGGATACCTGATGAGCGATCATACTGACTCCTGTGGCTTGCGCAAATCCTGAACCCGTACCGCCTTCCCCTCACTTTTGGGCAGACTGCCCGGCTCGACCAGGCGAATGGCAGGGGTCACAAGAATTTCATCGCGAACGGCATGGCTGATCTTGCGGGAAAGATTCTCCAAGGCCTCCATATTGCCGGTGAACCATTCTTTCTGTACCTCGACCTGAATCTGCATCTCATCGCTGCCGTTGCAGTTCTCCACAACGATCAAATAGTCACTGCCAACCTCGGCAAAACGCATCAGAACTTTTTCGATCTGCATGGGGAAAATATTACACCCCTTGAGAATAAGCATATCATCACTGCGGCCGCTGATACGATCAAGACGGCGATGCGTCCGCCCGCAAGGGCAAGGTTCGGGAAGAATGCGGGTCAAATCCCGGGTCCGATAGCGCAGCAAAGGCATGGCTTGGCGGTCGAGGGTGGTCAACACCAGTTCGCCCTGTTCGCCATCGGGCAGCGGCTGAAGGGTTTCCGGATCGATGATTTCGACCACGAAGCAATCCTCCCAGATATGCAGTCCGTTCTGCTCCCGGCATTCAAAGGCCACCCCCGGGCCGTTCATCTCCGACAGGCCGTAGGAATTATAGGCGCTGACACCGAACAATTCCTCGATACGGCGCCGTTGCCCCTCGCTATGAGGCTCGGCTCCAATGACAAACATTCGCAGGTCGGTGTCCCGGCGGGGATCGAGGCCGAGTTCCGTGAAAACATTGTGAAGGCGCAGCAGATAACTGGGGATAGTATGCACCGCCGTAGTACCAAAATCCTGCATCAACTTGATCTGACGGCGGCTATTGCCGGCAGCAGCAGGAATCACCAGGGCGCCAAGATGCTCGGCACCGTATTGAAAACCGAGGCCGCCAGTAAACAGGCCGTAACCGCAGATATTCTGAAACACGTCCGTCGGCCGCACACCGGCACAATAAAGGGATCGGGCCACCAGGTTGGCCCAAGAAGCCAGATCGTGCTGATCGTGGAAAATCACTGTGGGATTACCGGTGGTGCCGCTTGAACAGTGCAAACGCACCGGGCCGTCCTTGGGAACGGTCAGGAAACCGTAGGGGAAATGGTTGCGCAGATCGTCCTTGGTGGTAAAAGGCAGGCTGCGAATATCATCAATATGCTGCAACTTCCCCGAAGCGACACCGGCGGCAGCGAACTGCTGACGATAAAAAGGTGAACGCCCGGCGCGGTCGATGGTCTTGCGCAACCTTTCGAGCTGCAATTGCTGCAGACGCGTCGACGGCAGCTGTTCGATCTCCGGTTCCCAGTACATGTGTGTCTTATCCTTCTAAGCAAGCTCATCGGACCAGAGTCGGCCCGGATATGGAATCTTGGACGCCCACCCACGCAAATGCAATCAAAAGCAGGTCAACGCTGCCGAACATAGCAGATTTTGAGATGGAATGGTAGCAAAGGAGACAAAGAAAAGACCGGAAATCAACGCGGTGGGGACGTCTGCTCCTGACGGGCCTTAACAGCCGCCAGTGTATCGATGAAAGCTGCCGTGTGGGGGCTATTTTCCACCGCTCTTTCCGCCCATTGACGGGCCTGCACCAAGTCCCCTTGCTGCAACAGAACCCAGGCAAGATTGTTCATCGCTTCGGTCTGTTCGGGTTGTCGTTGTAGTGCGCTCCGGTAGAGTTCGGCGGCCTGAGACCATTGCTCTAGCGCCGCCAGAGAATTCCCCCCGTTGATCAGCGGCTTGGCCCAGTCACCATTGAGTTCTGCGGCCCGCCGGTATTCGCGCAGAGCCAGGTCAAACTCCCCATTGGCCTGATAACTTACGCCCAGGTCGTTATGCTCCTGAGCGTCGAGAGGGTCGTGCAGCACGACAACCCTCGGCAGGCTGCATCCGGCCAGCAACAGGGTCAACACAACCAAAAAACAACAACGCAGCATCGCAATTACTCCAGATACAGATACAGGCGATTCAACCTTTGCCAACGCCGTTCCAAATCTACCGCGGCAATGGTCATGTTTCCTTGCTTCCCGGCATGAACGACAAAATCGCTGCCTTCATACCCATACACCACCACATAGTGGGGCCGAGTCAACTTCCAGCGGCCCATCTCCAGGGGGATCAGCACCGGAGTATCGGCATCGACTGCTTTTCTCAGTAAAGCCAGATCGCCCCGCCCGGAACGGGTCCCATAATCGAGACTGCGGGCATAGTTTTCCAGATCAGGCAACAGACTGCCTTGCAAACCAGGGGTATAAGTCGCCGCACGAATTTCTTCCAGGGACACACTTTCTCCCCGCTGACCCAACAATGAAGCCAAGGCGGCCGGACCGCAATCGTATCGCCCCTCCTGGGCATAAAAGGAGACCCCTTCGATGATCCGACCGGCCGCGGAATCTGTCCTGATCGGAGAAACCTTCAAAGGACTACAAGCAGAGGTCAAACAGATCAGCAGCAGCCCTCCCAACCGCCACCGCAGAAACCCTTTGCAACCACTCAAACCCCTCATCGAATGATGATTTCCTTATTGGCCAGCTTGAGGATCACAACCACCAGCAACACGATCAGCAGCACAGCGATAACCGTCCCCAACACTCCCCCTTCGGCGAGACTGTCGGACAGACCGGCGAGCTGGTGAAGCTGATCGTCGCTCAAAGTCGGCAGCTTAGCCGCCACCTCCTCTTGGGATAAGCCGAAATCGGCGAGGCGTTGCGCTACGACATCCGTTTCCAGAGCCTGGCGAATCTTGTTTAGTTCTATACTCCTTTGGCTAAGGGTTTCTCCACTGGAAAGGCGGCTCTCCACCAACGAGGCGCTGCCATTAGAGGGGATCAGGGAGAACACGCAGAAGGTCAACAACACCATCCAGCAGATACGCAGATCAAGAATTCGAGAACACCTTACATTCATTGCCCACCTCCATCAGTTAAGTAAAGGGAAACACTGTGGTAATTAATTTTATCCAGTTGGGCTTGCTTGGCAAGCAATTGCAAAGGACTCTTTTCTCTTTTTAAACCTAACAATTTCCAATCGTTGAACGATGGAGCTTAGGCGGAAAGAAAACCCCCCACCGGTAAGGGCCAATAGGGGGGGAAATATGATTCATTCGTAAAATTTACCGCAGGACTAAGCCCCTGCAGCCTTGAACGCTTCACTAACGATCGTCTTGGCCTGATCCTGAATTTGCCTCAAATGTTCCTCACCTTTGAACGATTCCGCGTAGATTTTGTAAATATCCTCGGTACCCGAGGGACGGGCAGCGAACCAACCGTTTTTGCTGGTGACCTTGAGCCCGCCGATCCCGGCGCCGTTACCGGGAGCGTTGGTGAGCTTGGCGGTAATCGCTTCGCCGGCGAGAGTGTCCGCGGTAATCTGGTCAGGAGAAAGTTTGCCGAGAACAGCCTTTTGTGCGGGAGTCGCTTCGGCATCGATACGAGCGTAAACGGGGTCGCCAAACTTCTGCACCAGGTCCTGATAGTGCCGTGACGGGTCGCGACCCGTCACGGCGGTGATCTCGGCGGCCAACAAGCAAAGGATGATTCCGTCCTTGTCGGTAGACCAGACGGTGCCGTCCTTTCGCAGAAAAGAAGCACCGGCGCTTTCTTCGCCGCCGAACCCGTAGGAACCGTCCACCAGCCCGTCGACGAACCACTTGAACCCCACCGGAACCTCCGAAAGGGTGCGTCCCAGGTCAGCGGCTACGCGGTCGATCATCGATGAAGAGACCAGGGTCTTGCCTACTGCAGCATCCTTGGACCATCCGCTGCGATGACTGAAAAGGTAACTGATGGCCACGGCCAGATAGTGATTTGGATTCATCAGCCCTGCCGACGGGGTGACGATGCCGTGCCGATCGAAGTCGGGGTCGTTGCCGAAGGCGATGTCGTATTTGTCCTTGAGCTTGATCAGGCCCGCCATGGCGCTGGCGGAGGAACAGTCCATACGAATTTTGCCGTCCTTGTCGACGCACATGAAACTGAAGGTAGGGTCGGGGTGGCCGTTGATCAGCTCGATATTCAGGCCGTATTTTTCCGCGATCGGTTGCCAGAAGCCGAGGCCGGAGCCGCCCAAGGCATCGGCGGCGATACGCAGACCGGCCTTTTTGATCGCTTCCATGTCGATAACATTGCTCAGGTCATCAACGTAAGGAGTGACATAGTCGTAGAAAATCGTTGACGGTGCGGCAAGCGCCTGCTCATAGGGGAGGCGCTTGATCTCCTTCAGCCCCTGACGCAGACAGGTGTTGGCCAGGTCAGCGATCCTCGAGGTGACGTCGGTATCGGCCGGGCCGCCATTGGGCGGATTATACTTGATACCGCCATTGTCCGGTGGATTGTGGGAAGGGGTGACAACAATCCCGTCGGCAAGGCGCTCCTGCCGGTCCCGGTTGTAAGTGAGGATGGCATGGGAGATGACCGGCGTGGGGGTATAGCCGAAGTCCTTGGCGATGCGTACCTCCACGCCGTTAGCCGCCAATATTTCCAGGGCGGTAGCGTGTGCCGGCTCGGAAAGGGCATGAGTATCCATCCCCAAAAAAAGGGGTCCGTCGATTCCGGCATCTTTGCGATAATCGCAAATCGCCTGCACGATGGCGAGAATATGGTCCTCGTTAAAAGTGCCTTTAACCGAAGAACCCCGGTGGCCAGAAGTACCGAAAGATACCAGATTTGTTGCGTCACTCAGGTCGGGGTGCCGCGTGTAGTAATCGCTTACAAGTCTGGGGATATTGGAGAGGATCGATTTCGGTGCCGGAAGACCTGCCAAGGGGTGAAGCGCCATACTATATTCTCCTCAAAATATATGATTCATTACCGATGGGCTCTTGCGCCATCAAGCTAGAGATTTTAACGGCCTTGAGAATACTGTCAAGTCAGCCTATTTTTCTTTCCGAAGTCAATATTAACGGAGCAGCTCAATACACCCGGGCCTTGCTCCTCCCAGAAAGTAAGCCGAAACGACAAGAGCCTCCAAGTCATGGCGACCTGAAGGCTCTTGTAATTTGCAGTCAACGTTTCAACACATTCCTGACGATCCAGTCCTGTGCGAGCCACGCCAATCTATTCAACCGTCACGCTCTTGGCCAGGTTACGGGGCTGGTCGACATCGGTACCCTTAAAGACCGCCACGTGGTAGGCCAACAATTGCATGGGAATGGACATAAGCACCGGTGCCAATTCATCGATAATATCCGGTACGGTAATCAGGGCATCGACCTCGCCGAGTAGATTCTCTTGCCCTTCGGTCACCACAGCAATGACTCGGCCATCGCGGGCCCGCACCTCTTCGAGATTAGATACCACCTTTTCCAGTGTCTCATTGCGGGGGCAGAGAAAGACCACCGGCAGTTGTTCGTCGATGAGAGCAATGGGGCCATGCTTCATTTCACCGGCGGGATAGCCTTCGGCGTGAATATAAGAGATCTCCTTAAGCTTGAGCGCCCCCTCCAGGGCAATGGGGTACTGGTTGCCGCGGCCGAGATAGAGGAAATCGCTGGCGGACATAAAGGTCTTGGCAATGGCCTCGATCTGCTCATCCAGCTCCAACACCTCTTCGATCTTACGGGGCAAGGTCAGCAGGGCCTCGGTCAGCTCGATACAGCGTTGAGCGTCGAGGGTCCCCCGCGCTCGGCCAAGACGTAAGGCGAGGAGATAAAGAGCCACCAACTGGGTGGTGAACGCCTTGGTCGAAGCCACGCCGATCTCCGGCCCGGCATGGGTATAAATAACCCCGTCGCTCTCCCGGGCGATAGACGATTCAACCACGTTGCAGATGGCCAGGGCTTTGCCGCCCTTGCCCCTCGCTTCCCGCAGTGCCGCCAGGGTATCGGCGGTTTCGCCGCTCTGACTGATAAGAATGATCAAGGTACGGTCGGTGACCAGAGGATCGCGATAGCGAAATTCGCTGGCAATATCGACCTCAACCGGCACGCGGGCCAGTTTTTCAATAAGAAACTTGCCGGTCAATCCGGCATGCCAGGAGGTCCCGCAGGCGACAACATACAGACGGTCAAACTGGCGCAACTGCTCATCATCGAGCTGCAAACCTTCCAGATAGACATCGCTGTGACCGTCCTTAACCCGGCTGGCCACAGTATCTGCAATGGCCCTAGGCTGCTCGTAAATCTCCTTAAGCATAAAGTGGCGGTAGCCACCCTTTTCCGCCATCAGCGGACTCCAGGTGATGGTCTTGGCGGTCTTGGTCACCGGGGTACCGGCCAAATCGCTGAAACGCAGGTCGCCATCGTGATAAACGACCAGCTCTCCCTCTTCGAGAAAAATCATCTCCCGGGTATGGGAGAGCATAGCCGGGATATCCGAGGCGACAAAGAACTCGCCTTGGCCCTGACCGACCACCAGCGGTGAGCCGAGCTTGGCGGCGATCATCTTGTCCGGCTCGCTTTGACAAAGAATGGCCACTGCGTAAGCACCACGTACCTCACCCAGCGCCTGACGCACAGCTGTTTCAAAATCGCCGCATTGGCTCAGATGCTGGTCCACCAGGTGGGCGATGATTTCGGTATCGGTTTCGGAACTGAATTCGTGCCCCTGGGCTATCAGCCGGTCCTTGAGTTCAAGATAGTTTTCGATGATGCCATTGTGCACCACCGCCACCTCACCGGCGCAATGGGGATGTGCATTGGTCTCTGAAGGACGGCCATGGGTTGCCCAGCGGGTATGGCCGATTCCCCGCACACCCGCCAAGGGACTCTGACCCAGCAGGGTTTCGAGTTCAGCCAACTTACCCTTGGCGCGCCGAACCTCAATCTTACCGCCGTTGAGAATGGCGACGCCGGCCGAGTCATAACCACGGTACTCCAGCCGGCGCAGGCCGTCGATAATGATGGGTGTAGCCTGCTGCTGGCCGAAATAACCTACAATACCGCACATAAGCGCTTCATCTCCTGTACTGCAGTGAGCCGGGTGATGTAAAAGTCCCCGGTCGCTAATAATTAACTAACTTTGATGCTTTTTCAAAAAGTCATGAGATGGCTAAACTTGCAACGCCATCACTTTTGCTTCTTTTTACGCAGAACCCAGCCTTCAATGGTCTTTTGCGGACTACGGGACAGCGCCAGGGAATCGGCCGGCACATCCTTGGTAATCGTCGAACCGGCACCGATCAGGCTATTGCGGCCGATTTGCACCGGCGCCACGAACTGGGTATCACTGCCGACGAAAACATCATCTTCGATAATCGTCTTGTGTTTGTTGACCCCGTCGTAGTTGCAGGTGATCGTCCCGCAGCCGATATTAACCCGGGCTCCCAGTTCGGCGTCACCGATATAGGTCAGATGACTGGCCTTGGAGCCTTCGCCGATAAAGGCTTTTTTTGTTTCAACGAAGTTGCCAACCTTGTTATGGCCGGCCAGGACCGTACCGGGCCGCAGATGAGCCATGGGACCAACATCACTCTGAGGCCCGATCTGCGATCCTTCAAGGACCGAACCGGCCTTGAGGCGTACCCCATCGCTAACCTGACAATTGTCAACGGTCACCTGGGGTTCAATGGTGCAACCCTCGCCAATGCGGGTTGTACCCCACAGGCAAACTCCGGGATGAATTACCGTATCGGCGCCGATTTCAACCTGTGCGTCGATATAGATTGCGGCCGGATCGATCAGAGTGACTCCGCCCAACATGTGACCTTCATTGATGCGCTGTCGCATAAGGCTGGCAGCCTCGGCCAACTGCACCCGGCTGTTGATACCCATGGCTTCAGCGGGATCATCCATTACCAGGGCCCGGACCTTACCACCGCCGCTCCGCAGTTTAGCCAGCACATCGGTCAGATAATACTCCCCCTGTGCATTGTCGCATCCCAAACCGTTCAGGATTTCAAAAACCAGGGGCGCTTCAAAAATATAGATACCGGTATTGATTTCACAAATGGTCCGCTGCTCGTCGGTAGCGTCCTTTTCTTCGACAATACCCAACACTTCGCTACCGTCACGCAAAATACGGCCATAGCCAAAAGGATCACTCATATTAGCGGTCAGTACGGTGGCCGCCGCCCCCTCGTTGCGATGATAGTCCAGCAACCGCTGCAGAGTCTCCTGGCGCAACAACGGTACATCGCCGCAAAGCAACAGCAGAGAACCGGAGAAATCAGTCAACGCTTCCCGGGCGCTCAGCAAAGCATGACCGGTGCCGAGTTGTTGTTCCTGTACGGCAAAATCGACCTTATGGTCCGCCAGACACTCCCTGACCTCTTCAGCGCCATGACCGACCACCAGCACCGTCGGCCGGCACCCGAGGCAAGCGGCCTGCTGCACCGGATAGTGCACCATCGGCTGTCCGTTAAGTTCATGCAGCACTTTGGGCAGTGCCGACTTCATACGTGTTCCCTTACCGGCTGCCAACACAACGGCGGCGAGTCCCTTTGCATCCATAGCTTCACCTTCCTTAGAAATATTTCAATGTTGAAGTATCCCGAAAAGATCGACCCCAGTCAAGACCGATTTAACTTAGTTAGACGACGCCCATTTGCCTCTGGAAAAACAATGTACTTTGGTTTAGAATTGCAAATCGGAACAGGAGAGTCTATGCCGGAACGCCAGATACTACTACGCGCCCTGGATACGATCGGGGAAGATTTACGGGAATTGGAAATTCTCTATGAACGGTATTTTTCCGGAGAGGAAAAACGGGAGCCGTTACAAAAGCGGGAAGCGCTACAGAAGCGTCTACGCCAGTTCATCAACCGGCGCATCATGAAGACGGACCTTCGCTTCCGTTACGAAAGCCTGGCGGCCCGCTACCACACCTATGCGGGGTACTGGGACCGTATTTTGAGATTGATGGATGAGGGAAAGTACGAGCGACACACGGGCGGTAACCGCCCTGCCCCCCTGGTAGACCAGGACAAGAGCGGCCCGAAAAATGATAATGAATCGGCCTACCAGCAGATGCTTAAGGCCCATAAGGAATGCGCCCTGGACCGGCCGGCTCCAAGCCGCAAGCAATTCGACGCATACCTTGAGAAACAGCGCTCATCACTGGCAAAAAAGTTCGGCAGCCATGAAATAGAGTTTCGTGTCGTCACTGAAAAAGGCAAACCGAAGATCACGGCCCGTCCAAAAAAAGCCCCTACCGCAAATTGAAATCAACCCCACTGCCTCCTAGGTGTCAGGTCCCGCATGATTCCTGACCTGTTTATGGAAAAGTTCCGGCTTCCTTTTTTGCCACTGTTTTAGAGCCTCTACCGGGGTTTTATGTTCCAAGGCCCGCTGGGGGATATGCTGATTGTATAAATACCCATAACGCAGCATGGTTTGTTCCAGGTCTTCAGCGGAATTGAACCTGGTCGTTGCCAGCACCTCGCTGATGCGGCCATTGAAACGCTCCACCATGCCATTGGTCTGAGGGCGACGGGGTGGAATCAGCCGATGCTCGATACCGTGTCGCACACAGGCTTGGTCAAATATATGCTTTCCCGTCGGCTTTCGCTCGCCGGCAGTGCTAAAACGATCCGTGAAGGCCTTATCGTTGTCGGTCAGCAGTTTGCGGATCACAAACGGAGCTTTGTTTACCAGACGGTTTAGAAAACCCGTAGCGGCTTGGGACGACTTGCTTTTGCGCAGCTCCAAGTAGACCCAGCGGCTGGCGCGGTCGATGGCCACAAACAGGTACCGCCGTGAAGTTTCATCCGGCATTTGCGGCAGGTACTTGATGTCGACATGAACGAAACCCGGGTCGTAGTTTTTAAAAGTCTTGGGTTTGTCTTTGGCCGTTTCCTCTTGGGGGATCAGATCGGCCAATCGAGAAATACCATGCCGGCGTAGACAGCGGTCCAGTCCTGCGCGGGAAACGTCGGCATTGATAAATTCCCGGGTGACCACCAGCAGATCATCCAGGGATAGGAGCAAAGATCGCCGCAGTTCGACAACAACAGCTTCCTGGGCTTTGCTCAGAGTCGTATTCAGCCTGTGAGCCGTATGAGAACGGTCATGAACGTCGTCGCGCTTTCGCCAACGACGAACCGTATCAATAGAGATACCCAGCTCTTTGGCCAAGGCTTTATCCGTCTTTTGGGACTGTTGGATATAGCGTCGTATCCTAGGTGTTGTCGTTGCGTTCGCGTGTAACCGAATCGTCATGTCGGACTCCTTCAGATTTCACAGCAGAGAATGTCAAAAAGCATATCCCGAGCTAGGAACAACGGGAAGCTTTTTCTGCTGATGGAATCATCTGGGACCCGACACCTAGGCAACCTCTTTTTCCCGCGCTTGATAGCGGGGGCGCTCACAGATAAACCCTTTGATTTCATGGACATCTGGGATGCGTCCAGCGACCCGCAAAAGATCATCGACCATCAGGGCCGGGGAGACATATACCCGGTTGTCAATCATCTTACGCACATCGCGATAGAGATGGACCTCCGCCTTAACTCCCAACTGCGACAAGGCAGCACGCACATTTTCCAGGGTCCGTTCACAGCTTCCGCCACACTCTGGCTTACAGATGATATCGATACGCATAATTCCTCCGGCTATCTCCAGGGAACCACTGTTGTCAACAAATGATGACCTTTTTCGTTATTATTATACTCACTTGGTCAGGCTTCACAACTGTTTTTTTGCCTATACAGCAACTATTTTTCTCAAAACACAGCGCCGATTAGAGTAATAACCGACCGTTCCTAGAGGCGTTCCAAAAAAACGAAATAAATTACCAGGCCAAAACGACAATAGCCGCCCCTGAAGGGCGGCTATCGAAGGATTGACCGATATGGTTGCGGTTTCAGACCACCGGCAGGCGATCTGCACCGTAAGTAATTTTGAGGGCCCGCTTAACCCGGGCCATAAGGCGGGTCAAATTGGCTGGCTTGGCCACGAAATCGAAAAAGCCCATCTCTAACAAACGGGCCTCTTCTTCCGGCGAAGCCTTAGTAGAAAGAGCGATAACCGGTATATCCCGGGTCACGCTGTTGGACTGCAGCACCCGAAAGAATTCGATGCCTGTCATGCCGGCCATACCCGCATCCACCAGAATCAGGTGCGGCCGTTCCTTAAGCACTGCCTTAAGAGCCGCGGAGCCACTATCGAATTGGACGCTGCGCAAACCTTCCTTTTTCAGGTTTCCCTGGAAGGCGGATCGCCACAGCTCCTGGTCATCGACCACCATAACCGTCAGTTCTTCCGATGGTTCACCTTCGGTGGCTTTGATATAATGCTTGCGAATAGCGTCCTGAACCTCATGGGGAGTGGTCAAAAAAGGTACCACCCGCATGCCGGTCTGAAAGGAGACATTGTCGAGAGTTTCCAGGTCTAGAGGATTGGTGATGGCCAGGTAAAGGGACTTTCCTTCAGTTTTGAGGGGGAAAATGCCCTTTTCAAGGGCCGTATCGCAATCGACCAGACCAAGCACGTCTTCCGGGAAAGGGTGCTTGCTGATATTGCTGACCGTTTTGCAATTGAACTGCCGGGCCAGAATCAGCACCACATCCCGATCACTGATGATTCCCATTTCCTCGAGCACTTCTCCGAGGCGCATATCGGAGATCTTCTGCTTCTCCAAGGCCTTGCTCAGAGTAATCTCGTCCAGAACCTTTGCATCTACCAGAATTTCACCAAACCGTTTGCGTCGTGGCATCGTTCTCTTCCCTAAAGATTTATACTTTCGGTTCTCGGCGATGCTATCATAAAAATTGGTAATTATTCAAATAAATCCGACCACTGGATCAAACTTCGGGATCTTTAGGCCCTTGTCCGGCAACCTTCACTTGCAACTGCTGATCGACAACTTCCACCGTAACCAAAGCACCGTGGCCAATCTCGCCGGAAAGCAATGCCCGACCGATACGGGTTTCCAGTTCGTGCTGCAGATAGCGCTTAAGCGGGCGGGCACCGTATACGGGGTCGTAAGCCTCCCTGGCGATAAATTCCCGAGCCTCCTCGCTAATCTGTAAATCAATCTGGCGATCGCTCAAGCGCCGGCGCAATTCGGCGACCAGAAGGTCGATAATCGATTTAATCTCCTCGCGGGTGAGGGGCTTGAACAACACAATATCGTCTACCCGATTAAGAAACTCGGGACGGAAATGCCGGCGCAGATCGCCCATGACCGCTTTGCTGGTCTCCTCGCGGATGGTGCCGTCTTCTCCCACCCCTTCGAGAAGCAGCGGCGAGCCGATATTGGAGGTCAAAATGATCACCGTATTCTTGAAATCGACGGTTCTGCCCTGGGCATCGGTGACCCGGCCATCATCCAGGATCTGCAACAGCACATTGAAGACGTCGTGATGGGCCTTTTCGATTTCGTCGAAAAGAATCACAGAGTAGGGCTTGCGCCGAACCGCTTCGGTGAGCTGCCCCCCTTCCTCGTAACCGACATACCCGGGAGGTGCTCCGATCAGTCGACTGACGGTGTGTTTCTCCATGTATTCGGACATGTCGATACGCACCATATTGTCTTCGCTGTCAAACAAAGCCTCGGCCAGAGTGCGAGCAAGTTCGGTCTTGCCGACCCCCGTCGGACCGAGGAAGATAAAGGAGCCGATGGGCCTCTTGGGATCCTTGATGCCGCTGCGGGCGCGGATCACCGCATCGGCCACCAGTTGCACCGCCTCGTTCTGTCCAATGACCCGCTTATGCAGAATCTGGTCGAGTTTAAGCAGCTTCTCCCGCTCCCCTTCCACCAGGCGGGTCACCGGAATGCCCGTCCAGCGAGAGATGATGTCGGCAATCTCTTCTTCGGTGACTTCCTCCCGCAGCAGTCGCGAGCCGCCCTGTTCGCCGGCCGTGGCCTGTTCCTGCTCCTGCAGGGCACGCTCCAGTTCCGGCAGACGACCGTGGCGCAACTCGGCGGCCCGATTGAGGTCGTAATCGCGTTCCGCCACCTCGATCTCCTGCCGCACCCGTTCGATCTCCTCGCGCAGTCCCTGGAGTTTTTTGATACCTCCTTTTTCACTGTCCCACTGAGCCCGCAAGGTGTCGGCCTGGTGCTTAAGATCGGCCAGCTCCTTGCGCAGGGCCTTCAGGCGTTCCTGACTAGCGATGTCCTTCTCTTTCTTCAGCGCCGCTTCCTCGATCTCCAACTGCATGACCCGGCGGGTCACCTCATCGAGTTCCGCAGGCAGACTGTCGATCTCGGTGCGGATCATGGCGCAGGCCTCGTCGACGAGGTCGATGGCCTTGTCCGGCAGAAAACGGTCGCTGATATAGCGGTTGCTCAGGGTGGCCGCCGCCACCAGAGCATTGTCCTGAATCCGCACCCCATGAAAAACCTCGAAGCGCTCCTTGAGTCCCCGCAGAATGGAGATGGTGTCCTCCACCTGGGGCTGATCGACCAGCACCGGTTGAAAGCGCCGCTCCAGAGCAGCGTCCTTCTCGATGTATTGCCGATATTCATCGAGGGTGGTGGCGCCGATACAGTGCAGTTCACCACGGGCCAGCATCGGCTTGAGCATGTTACCGGCGTCCATGGAACCTTCGGCCTTGCCGGCGCCGACGATGGTGTGCAACTCGTCGATAAAGAGCAGGATGCGCCCCTCGCTGGCATGGATCTCATTGAGTACCGCTTTGAGGCGTTCTTCGAATTCGCCGCGATATTTGGCCCCCGCCACCAGCGAGCCCATGTCGAGGGCAAAGATGGTCTTGTGCTTGAGCCCTTCGGGAACGTCACCACGAACGATACGGTGGGCCAAACCCTCGACGATAGCGGTCTTGCCCACCCCCGGCTCACCGATGAGGACCGGATTATTCTTTGTTTTACGGGACAGAATACGGATCACCCGGCGGATTTCACTGTCGCGGCCGATGACCGGATCGAGCTTGCCCTTTTCCACTTCCTTAACCAGATCGCGACCGTACTTTTCCAACGCTTCGTAGGTGCTCTCCGGATCGGGGGTGGTCACCCGCTGATGGCCGCGCACTGCGGTCAGGGCCTGTAAAATCCGGTCACGGTTGATATTGAACTGCTTGAAGAGCTTTCCGGCGGCGGTGGCCTCGCCTTCCTCGGCAATAGCCAGCAACACATGCTCCACCGAAATGTAATCGTCGCGCAGCTGCTTGGCTTCTTCCTCGGCCTTCAGCAACAGCCGGTTGAGGCGCTGAGTGACATAGACCTTACCGGCCTCGGTGCCGGGACCGGATACGCTCGGGCGACGCTCCAGTTCCTTGCGCAGCTCATTGGCCAGGTTATCCACCGGGACATCGACTTTCTGCAGCAGTCGTGGCACCAGGCCGCCTTGCTGCTGCAGCAGAGCCATCAGCAGATGTTCTCCGTCGACCTCGATATGGCCGCGCTTCACAGCCTCATCTTGCGCAGCCTGAAGAGCTTCCTGGGTTTTTTGGGTGAGCTTGTTGGTATCCATAAAGTGTATTTCTCCTTGACTGCGATATAGGGCAACCGGCTCTGCAATTAATACTAGCATCCAGCAACCCATAATCTATCGCATCTTGCTGGTTATTTGTCGGGTCAACTGCGGTACGACCAACGCTGATTAGCACCGGCTAGGCAGCGATGGTCAGGCCTTGTTGGCCCACCAAACTCCTGTGCAATATCACGTCATTTTATGGGTTACAGGATACTCGTCAACTTCGGGGATTTTTCCGTACCGGCCCTGCCCGGCGGCCAACAACCGGCAGGGCCGAAACCGATGTCGCCTCCTGCGAGGCAAAGGCCGTCAGTGAGTCGTCACCTCAATGCGACGAGGCTTTGCAGCGGCAGCCCGAGGCAGGCTCAGGGTCAACACACCATTTTTCAGCACTGCGTTTGAGGCGTTCGCGTCGATGCTGTCAGGCAGGCGGAATTGCCGGTAAAAGTTTCGCAAGGCAAACTCCCTGCTGATCTCGTCGGCGGCAACATCCGCACTGGCATGGGCCTCGAGCGTCAACACCCCCTGTTCGACATTGATTTCAAGACCGCTTTTGTCGACACCCGGCAGGTCAGCCATTACGACCAGACCGTCTTCGGTTTCATATATATCGACTGCCGGTGACAGGTAGTTGTTCTGGGCACGGGTTTCTTCGCGGGTCAAAGCTTTTTCTTTTTCGTCGTTATATACGCTCATTTTGTTCTCAGCCATGGCGTCACTCCTTTGATGTAATGCGTGAAGAGAAATCTGTTTTTACCTCAGGACGCTTCAATCGCCACCCGGGTCGGTTTGGCAGCTTCAGCCTTTGGCAGAGTCACCCTCAGCAAACCGTCCTTGTATTCGGCCCGGACCTCATCGGTTTTCACATCGAGTGGCAGTTCGACGGTTCGCAGGAATTTTCCAGCGCCTCGTTCGCGGCGATGCCATACGACCTTTTCCGGCGTTTCAGCTTTGTGGCGTTCACCGGAGATGGTCAGAGTATTTTGCTGAACAGTCATCTCTAGCTCGGAAGGATCGACCCCGGGAAGCAACGTTTCAACGTACAAATTATCCTCGTCGTTGTGCAGGTTGATTAACGGGTAACCTCTCTGGCCGATGCCGGGCATGAACACCGAATCGAACATTCGCCGCCCGGCACTGCCACGAAAGACATCGTCGATTTCCCGCCGCAAGAGTTCCATTTCTCTAAAAAGATCTTTACTGAACATACTGGCCTCCTTGTTGTGAATAAGTCTGAAAGGTTTTATTCAGCTTTCATCCACTTACTTAACAAGGCCCGTGCCAACTTCAAAAAAACAGCCACAACCGTTTAGTTTCAATAGCTTACAACGTTTATCAGGAAAAGCCGCAGAAAGGTTGCGACGTCGCACACAGTGTCGCAAGAACCTTGCAACGTTGCAGACAGGACAGCTTGCGACACATGGGGAGCGGGGCGGGCTTGACGGTGCGTCACTTAGCCCTGCAAATCCTCTCGAGAAATATCCAGTTTTTTCAGATAGCGATAAAGGGTGGCGCGATGAATGCCAAGCAGGCGGGCAGCCGCAGCAAGATTGCCCTCTGCAGCTTGGTAGGCACGGCGTATAGCCGTTTCGCTCAAATTGGCCGGACGTGTTGATCGGCGAGAAGGGGTGCGATCGGATGCGTATTCGGCCTCGAGCACCTTGTCACCGGACCCAATCGATTCGGCCTGCGACGAAGCCAGGGGGTGAGGCAGCATGACCGCGGGACTGGGAATTGAACCGCTCTCCTTATTATCCCACTGACCAGGTGAAAAATCCTGGCGTTCCCGAACCCATTCCCGAAAAGCCCTGGCGCCAATGGCTTCAGAACGGGTTTCGATAAAAACCCGCTCGAGCACGTTGCGCAGCTCCCGTATATTGCCGGGCCACAGATAGGACTGCAAAAGGGTGATAGCTTCAGGGGTAAGGCGATGGATAGTACGCCGGTACTTGCGACTGAACTGGCGTAGAAAGTGGTCGACCAGGGCCGGGATATCTTCAGGACGCTCGCGCAGAGCCGGCAAATGAATCCGCAACACCGACAGACGATGATAGAGATCGGCCCGAAAGCGACCCCGGCCAACCGCCTTCTCCAGGGGCACGTTGGTCGCCGCCACGATACGCACGTCGACGCATCGCTCCCGTTCCGCTCCGACTCGCTCAACAACTCCTTCCTCCAGAACCCGCAACAATTTGGTCTGGGTGTGCAACGGCATGTCACCAATTTCATCCAGAAACAAGGTGCCGCCATCGGCCCTCTCAAAACGCCCGCGATGAGTGCGCAAAGCCCCTGTAAAAGCCCCCTTTTCATGGCCGAACAGTTCCGACTCAAGCAACTCTTCGGAAATAGCTGAGCAGTTGACCGCCACATAGGGTCCGTCCCGTCGCAAACTGCTGTCGTGCAGAGCTCGGGCTACCAGTTCTTTGCCCGTACCGGTCTCACCGGTCACCACGGCAGAAGCATCGACAGGCGCATAGAGAGCGATCTTACGAAAAACCTCACGCATGATGGGACTGACGCCGACCATGCCGTGCTGAACAAGCGCTTGATCCTTTTCACTAGAAGACAAGGGGCGAAAATGGAAATACACCCTTCGGCGACTAAAGTCCTCACTTAAACCACTGGCCGCCTCGGCAACCATTACCGGCCGGCCGCCTCCGGGAAAGCGGACGCGCACATCCCTTAACGGAACATCACCGGCTGCCACCTCCCGTGCCAACCCCAACAAAGAGGGCTCCGTGTCGGCCAAAGAAGAGCCCAAAAGGCGATGCTGCATCTCCTTAACGGTCAGACCAAAAAACGCCGCCAATTGCTCGGAGACGGAAACTACCTGCCATCTCCCATCAACCGTTTCTGCAACGACCAGGTCGGGCGCCGCCACCGGCAGGCAACTCTCCGTATATGTCTGATCACCCTCCGCCATGAATCAATCCCGAAATAGTGGTTAACCAGGAGAACGTCGAACATCGGAATGGATCTACTTTCATCCCCCAAGCTCGACAGACTCTTAGCAATGTAATTCGGCCCGAGCCATTGTTCAAGCCCTGGCAGCCGCAAAACAGCCAACAGACTAAATAGATTCAATATCCCATAGAAAAAAACGCTGGAGAGAAGTCCAGCGAATCCCAATCGATCAATTTCAGCACAAACCGACGGCACCTTTGGCGTCTAGTCACTAATCGTACTATAATATCCAAACAAATCTGCGAAATGCGTTTCAAAGGGCACTCCGAACAAAGAGACCGAGAGCAGGTGACCGGGCAGAATTCCGGCAAGCTGCTGACGCCATACATTACCTTAAACAAGAAAGGCTCCTCCCCTCATGTTCGATATGATCATCGGAATTTTATTGGCTAGCTGGCGCTTGCTCGTCGAGGCCGCCCCCTTCGTGCTGTTCGGATTTTTTGCCGCGGGCCTGCTCAAAGCCTTTGTCCCTGAAGACTTTGTCGCCCGACACCTTGGCCACAGCAGCGTCGGCTCAGTCATCAAAGCCTCCCTGTTCGGCGTCCCGCTGCCCCTCTGTTCCTGCGGTGTCATCCCTGCGGCCGTCGGGCTACGTAAACACGGAGCCAGCAACGGTGCCTCGGCAGCCTTTCTGATCTCGACACCCGAAACGGGAGTCGATTCCATCGCCATTACCTATGCCCTGCTCGATCCCATTATGACGGTATTGCGACCTCTCGCGGCTTTTTTTACCGCCACCGTAACAGGGCTCTGCATCAACCTATTGCCAGCCGATCAGGCCACCGAAGAAGCTATTGATGAGGAAGAAGCCGACAGCTGCTGCAAGAGCAACTGCTGTGAAGAGCATCACCACCACCCGGAAAACCTGCGGCAAAAACTTGGCGCCGGTCTGAAATTCGCTTTCGGCGATCTGCTGGGCGATATCGGCAAATGGCTGTTAATCGGTATTCTGATCAGCGGCATCATCAGCTTCTTTGTCCCGGAGACCTTCTTCCTGCGCTATCTCAGCGGGGAATACACCTCGCTGTTGGCCATGCTGCTGATCGGCATCCCTATCTACATCTGCGCCAGTGCCTCCACCCCGATCGCTGCGGCCCTGGTACTCAAAGGCCTCTCTCCCGGTGCGGCGCTGGTATTTCTCCTTGCAGGGCCGGCCACCAATGCTGCCACCCTGACCGTAATCGGCCGGTTCTGGGGCAAAAAGGTAACGGTCATCTACCTGGCTGCCATCGCCGGCTGCTCACTGTTTGCGGGTTGGTTGCTCAATCGTATTTACGCCTGGACCGGTGCCAGCATCAGCGACTGGGTCTCTAAAGGGGAAGAACACACAGATTCACCACTGGCTATATTCTGGACCCTGCTGCTTTTAGTTCTTATCGTTCGCAGCCTGTGGAAAAACCCAGGCCACCATTAAGAAACCGGCAGCCCAAACACCCAAAGCCGATCCATAAACAAAACAAGGGCTCAGCCACTATCGGCTAAGCCCTTGTTATTAATGGCGGGGGGTGTCCATCAAACAGACTGCCTAAGCAGCTGTTTTTTCGCCCTCTGGCCACAATGACAAAAATCGGATACCGTAAAAAATACCACCAAAAGTTTCCGTTATAACTTCATGCTGCCACCCACAAAGGAAGGACATCTTTGGTGAATGCTGGCGCTAGAAATGGCTCCGAGGTTGTCGTTACCCGCAGATAATCGCCCAGAAGGACCCATGGACAGCCTCAGAACCATTCCAGGCGGACTCGGCCTTTTGTGGCAGGGGAAAATCATAACCTTCAACGATGACCGTCCGCCTTTTTGCAATCTTGCTGTAACCTTGCGGTAATCTTGTGGTGCTATTCGGCCACAACAATGAAGCCTTGCCGTAATCTTGCCGTGGATTGCTCCCTTCTTTATGGAGTCACATAACTCCCCCACGTAAGACTGATTGAGAAAACTCCCGAGTCCCTTTGAATCGCCCCTAGTTTTGTAGACACTCCTGGGTTATAAAAAATGACTCAGGAGGAACCCATGAGCAGCAAGCGTTACACTGAAGAGTTCAAGATCGAAGCCGTCAAGCAAATCACCGAGCGCGGCTACTCCGTTTACGATGTCGCTCAGCGTCTGGGAGTGACCACCCACAGCCTATATGCCTGGCGCAAGAAATACGCTTCAGGTCCCCAGCACGACCCGAGTCTCGACCAGGATGCCGAGATCAAGCGGCTTCGTGCCGAACTGAAACGGGTTACCGAAGAGCGAGATATTTTAAAAAAGGCCACCGCATACTTCGCCAAAGAGTCCCGGTGAGGTATGCCTTTATCCGGGCACACCTAGGGCAGTTCGCTATTCGCAACCTGTGCCGGATGATGCAGGTTCACCGCAGCGGCTACTACGCCTGGATCAAGCAACCCAAGTCGGGCCGGCAGAAGGACGACGAGAGGTTGTCGGGACTCATCAAACAACTCTGGCTGGAGAGTGGCTGTGTCTATGGTTATCGCAAGGTCTATAAAGATCTGCGTGAAATCGGCGAGACCTGTGGTCCGAACCGGGTGGCCCGCCTGATGAAACAGGCCGGGCTGAAAGCCCAGGTAGGCTACAACAAGCCCCGGCATAAAGGCGGTAAGGTTTCTGTCTTGGCCGACAACCATCTCAATCAGGACTTCGATGTCCAACAACCCAATCAGGCCTGGGCCACCGACATCACCTATATTCGCACCTATGAAGGGTGGTTGTTCCTGGCCGTCGTCATAGACCTGTTTTCCCGTCAGGTCGTGGGCTGGTCAATGCAACCCAAGATGCAGGTCGATCTCGTACTCAACGCGTTGCTCATGGCGGTGTGGCGGCGCAAACCAAAGAACCCGGTGTTGGTCCACTCCGACCAAGGAACCCAGTACACGAGTAGCGACTGGCAGAATTTCCTAAAGACGCAAAATCTGCTGTGCAGCATGAGCCGCCGTGGTAATTGCTACGACAACGCTGTCGCAGAGAGCTTCTTCCAACTCTTAAAACGAGAGCGAATCAGACGCAAGACCTACAAGGACCGAGAAGAGGCCCGGCGCGATATCTTCAACTACATCGAAATGTTCTACAACCCGGTTCGCCGTCACGGTTACAATGACAACCTGTCGCCAATGGAGTTCGAAAGGCGCCATTTCAGCAAAACCCAGAGTGTCTAGCATTCTGGTGGCGATTCAGTCCCCCGAAGAGGACCTAAGTAGCGAAGCAGCATAACGAGACTGAGGCGACAACTATATTGACACCCGCCGGCACAGCGTAGTTCGGCGCTGAAAGAGACTGAAATCGGACGTAATTGCTTAGATTTGAAACGGCGGTTTGCTGACTGTTTTGCTTTTCGGAACAAAAACACAAAAACATTACGGGGTAACTTTGGTAGGCGCAGCACATATTACCCGTTCTCTATTCGAGACCTTTGGGCTGGATAGTGAACAATAACCTTTATTGAAGTTGACTAGTAGTTAAGTGAAGGTCTAGTATTTATTAATTTTTGTTGAGTTGGGGGGGGCTCATTTTATGGCCAGAGAAGGGTGCCTCAAGCGTCGTAGGGTAGACCAGTCAATGCAATTTCCTATCAATCTCCAAATATTTACAAAACAGGAGGGTATCGTATGAAAACCTTAATGTCTGCTCAAGCGCATGAGATCTTCGTTCAACTGGCTAAATCGGTGCAAGGACCTCACGAAAAAGCTGTTTCTAACATATATTCACTCATTGAATTAGAGTCTAGTCGCTGGATCCATACTACTGCTAACCAGGTGCCGGAAAAATACACCGAACAAGTATTCGAAGAGAAACTATCACATTTGTCAAAAGAAGAACGCTGTAGTTTAAAAATATCTCTAGCAGCATTGTTAGCACTAAAAACTCCAAAGTTAGTGGAGAGTGAAAACTTACCTGATAGCATTTTGGCATTTTACCCAGCTGCATTCGAACGGATGGCTAACGGCCTGAAAGATATGAGTGAAAATTTGCCCAACCAGCCTAAGTCACCCCTTGTGAAATATGCGCGTTTTGTTTTTGCATTGACCGTTCCTTGCGGAGCTGAGGATTTTGATTTGAACGATCGCATACCGTTGTCAAGCTGTATTCTTGCGGTTGCCAGGGAGCGTAGTGTTCAATCGTTATTTAACTATGTTCGCTGTAGAGGAAAAGGGGTTTGGTTGCGTAGTCACACTAATACTGAATACCTAGATGAGTTCAATGAGGAAGGTTTTGATCGTTATTACCTGCGAATTGCTGAACTGTTGATCCGTCGCAAACATGTCCGAGGTTTAGTTTCATCAAGCTGGTTTCACGATCCTCAACTGTTAGAGATAAGTCCTAGGCTTTCTTTCCTGCAAACGCGTCCTTTAGAGCGGGGCGCCTACCTTATGCGGCACAGGGGGTCAGAAAAAGATCTAGAATTTGCTACAAGAACCTCGGGCACACGACGTCGTCTATACGAGGAGGGGAAATATGTGCCCACTATGTATTCAATGATTTGGGGACGAAAGGAACTGATCTCATGGGCTAAATCTGTGTAGTTTAGTGGAAAAGATATAGGTCTAGCACCAGAAGTGAAATGGGAGGTTCATGCTTTTATGATACGCCTCTTGCGACGAAAGGGCGGGAGAAATATTCTAACGCAACTGAGGGCGGCCTATCTCCCCTTACTCCGGGATTGACAAAAACTCGGTGTTTTCCTGCCAATGTGAGCAACCTTCGAGTAAGTTTTCGTGCGTTAGGGCGGTCAGGTCATGCATAAGAACGATTGTGCCAGGCGTAGGTGTGTTGTCAGCAAACCACTGACAGAACTTTGATTTAGAGGTACAGGCAAAATCCTTTGTATCTTGTGACCAGTGAATGGTGCGGATACCTTCTCGCATAAGAGCAAGAAGAGATAATGGCGTTAGTTCGCCGTAGGGGGGGCGGAAAAGCTTGCACGGTTTCCCTGTGATGTCTTCCACTTCATGACGAGCGCATTGTACGTCTTTGATCCAAGTTGCGACAGACACCTTCCGTGCACTCCAGTGGCTCCAGGTGTGAGTTCCAACCGAATGCCCTTCAGCGAGTATACGGCGAACTAAATTCGGGTAAAGTTGTGCCCGTTTCCCAAGAACAAAAAAAGTTGCCTTGGCTTTTAATTTAGTAATCTCGTCAAGAAGCCTCGGTGTGAAATCAGGATGAGGACCATCGTCGAAGGTAAGATATACCGGCGCGGCATTCTTGCTTACTTTTCTTTCCCTCAAGTTTACCGCAAACCGCTCTTTCGGGAGCACCCTCTTCGCAAGCTCTAACGTTAGGCGAGTTTTAATAGACATTGCTTTCTGTCCCCCCTTCGAGCACGTGGTAAAAAATGAATTATGAGATATTAACTCAACAAAAAACAAACTTCCATTGTTTCGTTGGTTGAAACAGCATCATTTAACAAAAAAAGGACTGTAATTATCTTAGATGGCAACAAAAAGGCGGGTTCAGGGATTATACAGTTGCTTCGCCCAGCTATTCGGCCGGACTCATCTTCTTCGAATTGACGTTGCCACACGACACAACAAAAGGGTTGGCACTTGGGAACCAACTGAATCGCCACCAGAATGCTAGACACTCTGGGTTTTGCTGAAATGGCGCCTTTCGAACTCCATTGGCGACAGGTTGTCATTGTAACCGTGACGGCGAACCGGGTTGTAGAACATTTCGATGTAGTTGAAGATATCGCGCCGGGCCTCTTCTCGGTCCTTGTAGGTCTTGCGTCTGATTCGCTCTCGTTTTAAGAGTTGGAAGAAGCTCTCGGCGACAGCGTTGTCGTAGCAATTACCACGGCGGCTCATGCTGCACAGCAGATTTTGCGTCTTTAGGAAATTCTGCCAGTCGCTACTCGTGTACTGGGTTCCTTGGTCGGAGTGGACCAACACCGGGTTCTTTGGTTTGCGCCGCCACACCGCCATGAGCAACGCGTTGAGTACGAGATCGACCTGCATCTTGGGTTGCATTGACCAGCCCACGACCTGACGGGAAAACAGGTCTATGACGACGGCCAGGAACAACCACCCTTCATAGGTGCGAATATAGGTGATGTCGGTGGCCCAGGCCTGATTGGGTTGTTGGACATCGAAGTCCTGATTGAGATGGTTGTCGGCCAAGACAGAGACCTTACCGCCTTTATGCCGGGGCTTGTTGTAGCCTACCTGGGCTTTCAACCCGGCCTGTTTCATCAGGCGGGCCACCCGGTTCGGACCACAGGTCTCGCCGATTTCACGCAGATCTTTATAGGCCTTGCGATAACCATAGACACAGCCACTCTCCAGCCAGAGTTGTTTGATGAGTCCCGACAACCTCTCGTCGTCCTTCTGCCAGCCCGACTTGGGTTGCTTGATCCAGGCGTAGTAGCCGCTGCGGTGAACCTGCATCATCCGGCACAGGTTGCGAATAGCGAACTGCCCTAGGTGTGCCCGGATAAAGGCATACCTCACCGGGACTCTTTGGCGAAGTATGCGGTGGCCTTTTTTAGAATATCTCGCTCTTCGGTAACCCGTTTCAGTTCGGCACGAAGCCGCTTGATCTCGGCATCCTGGTCGAGACTCGGGTCGTGCTGGGGACCTGAAGCGTATTTCTTGCGCCAGGCATATAGGCTGTGGGTGGTCACTCCCAGACGCTGAGCGACATCGTAAACGGAGTAGCCGCGCTCGGTGATTTGCTTGACGGCTTCGATCTTGAACTCTTCGGTGTAACGCTTGCTGCTCATGGGTTCCTCCTGAGTCATTTTTTATAACCCAGGAGTGTCTACAAAACTAGGGGCGATTCATCCAAAATAAAATAAACACTCATTTCCTGTTCTCGATTTGTCTTTCTATAAAACCACTTTTTACTTGGTTTCCGTTTAAAATCCAAGGTGGAAAAAACATGCTAGGCAATTTTAAGCCGATTAAGCGTTTTGGTTCTGATTGGGTTAATTTAGCCTAGGCACTTTCCAGATCGGATCATACCTATTTTCCTATAAATCTACAAGAAGGGCACCCAACTAACCAGTTTCAGTAATATTTTCGGGCAGGAAATTCGATCGTATTATGAGTTCTGTCGAATTGTTTGGTAATCAAAATGTGAATTGGCAGTGGCATTCCAACAACTCCTGACATATTGGAAAGACTGTCGTTTCTCTTGGCGGGCCTTTCGCGTCTGACTGGTTATGGCTTGTCTGAATCTTGCCCGATCAGAGATGAAGGGAATCTACACCGCAAACATATTCAACTGGAGACAAAAGATAGTCCGCTAAGCCGCCTGCTCTACTGTGGTGACATCGTGGCTGAAGGAATTAGAAGGGCAACTACGTGCAGCGACATTATAAAAATCCTACATTTTCCTCAATAGGCACTTTAAAACAATGACTTAGAGGATTGTCCCCCTTCCGCTATGAACAACATAATCGACCGAATAACCCCAACACCCCTTAAAAAAACCATACCAGCTTCGTTATAAGAACATGCATTACAACCCTCCCACCATGGGCTGCTGCGCCCTTGTTGCTCATGCCAAAAGCGGGAATCCCTCCCCCGCTTTTCTAGGACTCTATTAAGGGCGCAGCGGCCAATTTTTTAAAAACCCGACGACCACCGAAAAAACTCAATGGCTGCTCAAGCACAATCCAGTCCTCGGAGAACCCCACGTACAAATCAATTCTACAAAAGGAGGCAGGCGACAGCCCGTAAAATATCTATGTCCATCCACATCACCAAAAATGGCCGAAAGCTCCAGATGCGCTGGCGCGATCCGGACGGTCGGCACCGCTCAAAAAGTTTCGACAACGATCTCGATGGCAAACTTGCAGCACAGCAGCTCGAAATAGAGATCAAGCGCAACAAAGCCGTGCTCAAGAAGCAGACCCAGAAAACAACTGGTCGAGAAATCATAGAATCCCTTGCTGGAAAAGCGCCTTTTTCGCAAGAAGCCCAACAGGTAAACCTGCTACCCGAATTGGAAAAACTGGCCGCGCACCTGGAATGGTTCAAGGAAGCGGCCCTGTTTATGGCCGGCCAGAGCGACAGGCAATTTGCATTGCGCTTCGACCTGATGCACGCTGACCAGAACGAACTCTACATCCTGGGCCGTAACCTGCGGCACTGGAAGCATATTTTCGTCCCTACCGATATTAAGAAGAAAATGATCGCAAAGGTAAAAAAGCAAAGAGGAGAGTCGTAATCCAACAGGTTCATTGATTACAGCTAGCCGCATCGCTATCCTCCTCCTGCATTGCATGCCAGCTTTCTCGTCCGACATGCCCGTGAAAATCTCTCATTACTCTCCCCACCTCAGGTTAATTCCTACAAGCAATACCCGCTCTCTCAACGCAACCAAAACCGACCATCCTTACCCCAAACAAAAAACTACAAAACCACACCGCAGCTGCCAACTATTTAATAGCTGGAATCAATGTTTTGTTCGGACCCAGCCCGATTCACACACTCACTAAAGGAGTCAGTTAATGACCGAAGAAAAGTTGGCAGCAACGAGTAATCCGCAAAAACTGCACGCAAAAAACCCAGACAGTTCTGAGGTAGAAAGACCACCTACAGAACTGTCGGAAACCCCTCAAAAGAAAAGCAGGCTCATACCGGTAACCAGATGGAACGACCACCACCAATGGCCACCCATTGGAGGTCTGCGCCACCTGATCTTTTACGAGCAGACCAACGGGTTCTCTGAATGCATTGTCAGGGTCGGTCGGCGAGTACTGATCGACGAGGACAAGTTCTTCCGGTGGGTTGAGAAAAGGAATGGTATGCAGACCCACTAACCAGAAAAATACCGGCCGGCACGTCTATACCAGCGTTGCCGGCCGGAGAAAAGGACATTTCAATGGCCAGTATTATCGAGAGAACGTTAGCTTCTGGAGAGAAACGCTACCAGGTAATTATCCGCCGAAAGGGCTATCCCACAGAAACGGCTAGTTTTCCAAGAAAGACCGATGCGAAAAGGTGGGCTAAGACAATCGAAGCCGCCATGATTGAAAACAGGCATTTCAAAACTGCTCAGTCCCGTAAGCATACTTTAGAGGAATTGATTGACCGTTACACAGAGGAAGTTCTGCCGACCAAAGGCCGCCATGGCAAAGCCCAACAGACACAGTTGATGTGGTGGAAAACTGAACTTGGCCCCTACCTGCTTTGCGACCTCACTGCGGCCATGATCACAACATGCCGGGACAAGTTGCAGGCCGAAGTCACCTACCGCAAACGCAAACGGTCGCCATCTACGGTTAATCGGTACTTGGCCGCCCTGTCACATGCGTTCTCCATTGCGATCAAGGAATGGGAGTGGATCTCGGACAACCCAGTCGCCAAGATACGAAAGCCGAAGGAACCACAGGGCCGGATCCGCTTTCTGGACAAACAGGAGATACAGAGACTGCTTAATGCCTGTCACTGCCAACCCAATAGGTTTCTCTATACAGCCGTTGCCCTAGCCTTGTCTACCGGTATGCGCCAAGGCGAGATCTTGAACCTGCGCTGGAAAGACATCGATTTCAACCGCAAACAGTTGGTGCTCCATAAAACCAAGAACAAAGAGCGCCGCACCGTGCCTCTTGCCAGCATGACGCAGCAAGTGCTGAGAGAGTTAGCGGCAGAAAGCCATCCTGAACATGGGCTGGTGTTCGCCGAAGAGAAAGCTGACCGACCTGCCAATTTCCGCAAATCCTGGGAAAAGGCTCTAAGGGAAGCCGATATCAGAGACTTCCGCTTCCATGACCTCCGGCACACTGCCGCATCACACATGGCCATGAACAAAGCCACCGTCTCGGAGATCGCCGCGGTACTGGGGCATAAAACCTTCCAGATGGTGAAACGATATGCCCACCTCTCAGAAGCCCACACCCGGAGCGTAGTGGAGAGCATGAACGAAAGGATGTTCGAAACCGAGGAGGAAGAGGATGAGCCTGAATCCGTTGCCACGTGCGGTGAGGTTTTGTGGCGAAGTGCAGCATAAGTGCAGCACAAGGCCATTTTTCAAAAACAAGGGCTTAGCCGAAATCGGCTAAGCCCTTGTTTTTACTGGCGGAGGGGGTGGGATTCGAACCCACGGTACCTTGCGGTACAACAGATTTCGAGTCTGTCACCTTCGACCTCTCGGACACCCCTCCGTTTTTATTTATTGTCGATTGATTCTGAACCTTTTTTACGTTTTGCCCGCAGTTGGCGAAAGAAATCGCTCAACATCTCGCTGCAGATATCGCCGAGCACCCCTTCGGTGACCGCTACCCGATGATTGAAACGATCATCCTTGGAAAGATCATAGATGGAACCGACGGCTCCGACCCTGGGGTCACGGCAGCCGAAGACCAGCCGCGGAATCCGGGCCAGAATGATGGCCCCCATGCACATGACGCAAGGTTCCAGGGTTACGTATAGCGTGCAGTCGAGCAAACGCCAGGAACCTAGGGTCTCGGCCGCCTGCCGAATAGCGATCATCTCGGCATGGGAAGTCGGATCGTTGCTGCTTTCCCGTAAATTATATCCCCGACCGATAATGACACCGTCATGAACGACAATAGCACCGACCGGAACCTCGCCCAGCGCAGCTGCTGCCGCCGCTTCCTGCAGACTGACTTGCATCCAGTCCCGATCTTTTTGGTCAGCGATGTCCACAGGCGTTCAATTTGGAAATTTGCGCAAAATAGTGCTTTTACGGTCTTGAGAGAAGGCAATTTATAGCTATTTTACGCGGAACTGTCAAGCTTGATGGCGTCGCAAAAAGTCCGCCCTACGGCGTTGCGGTATTTTTCCTGGACCGGGACATGCGAGATCCGGGGAAAATAGGTGCGAAGCAATCTGATTCGCCCAACAGCCGTAACAAATCATTCAATTTCGGTTAGAATAGGGGCTGACATCGAAACCATGCCTTTCCGCAGCGAAAAAGCGCAGCGGATTTTTCATCAGGAGCTTCCGTCATGTCCCAACAGCGCACCAGCGGTATCCTGCTTCACCCCACCTCCCTTCCCGGACCCCACGGCATCGGAAGCCTCGGAAGTGAAGCCTACCGTTTCATCGATTTTCTAGCGGCCAGCGGCCACAGCCTATGGCAAATCCTGCCTCTGGGCCCGACGGGATACGGTGACTCCCCCTACAGCGCCTTGTCTGCCTTTGCCGGCAATCCCTTGCTGATCTGCCTGGAACGCCTGGTGGAGGCCGGCGACCTTGAACCGGCCGACATTGCCGGGATCGCCATGGAGGAGGGGCGGGTTCATTTTCGTTTCGTACACAGCCTGAAAACCCGGCTTTTGCGCAAAGCCTCACAAGTCTTTCGCAATGGCGAAGATCGGCAGCGGCAGCAGGCGTTTGATAAATTTTGTCATGAGCAAGCCGATTGGCTCGATGACTATTCTTTGTTTCAAGCCTTACGCCGTAAGTTCAAAGAAGCCAGTTGGAACACCTGGCCGTTGGAAATTCGACAACGCCAATCAGGGGCCTTGTCTTTCTGGAAAGAAGAACTGGCCAACGACCTGTTTGAGCAGCAATATGCCCAATTTGTTTTTTATGAACAGTGGTTTGCTTTGAAATGCTATGCCGATCAGCGGGGGATTCGACTGCTCGGTGATATGCCCATCTTTGTCGCCCTCGATTCCGCCGATGTCTGGAGCCATCCGGAACTCTTCCAGCTTGACCAGGAGATGCAACCGACCCTGGTAGCCGGCGTTCCTCCCGATTATTTCAGCGCAACAGGCCAACGCTGGGGCAATCCCCTGTACCGCTGGGAGCATATGAAAGAGGATAATTTCAACTGGTGGAAGTCCCGACTGCGCTGGGCATTGGAACAAACCGACTTGCTGCGTATCGACCATTTTCGCGGCTTTGAAGCCTGCTGGGCCATTCCTGCCGACGAAAAAACGGCCATTAACGGCACCTGGCAACCAGTCCCCGGATCAGAGCTCTTCAAAAGCCTGCTCGCCGAATTCGGCCAACTGCCCCTGATCGCCGAGGACCTGGGAATCATCACTCCAGAAGTAGAGGCCCTGCGCGATCAATTCGGCTTACCGGGCATGAAAATTCTTCAGTTCGCCTTCGATTCCGGTCCGGACAACCCGTATCTGCCGCACAACCTCACACGGTGCTGTGTCGTCTATACCGGCACCCACGACAACGACACCACCCTCGGCTGGTGGCAAAACCTGTCCGCCGCAGCGAAAAAGCAAGTTTCTGCCTACCTGGGAAACCCCACCCCCGAGATGCCCTGGAGCCTGATTCATGCGGCCATGACCAGCGTGGCCGATACCTGCATCCTACCCTTGCAGGACCTTTTAGGCCTGGATGACAGGGCCCGCATGAACCGCCCCGGCCAACCGGAGCACAACTGGTGCTGGCGATATGTCCCCAATGCCTTGAGCGATGAATTGCAGCAGCGGATGAAGGTATTGAACGAACTGAGCGGCCGAGCCCAGGCAAGGGACAAGTAAACTGTTCGAAGGTTGCACCCGCGAAAAAAGGGATTTGGATATTATTCTGAGGAACCCGATTTATGAAAGGTGTCGAAAATACGCTCGGCCAAGGTACTTGGTAAGCCGGGCATGTCTTTTAGTTGCTCCAGGCTGGCCTGTTTGATCTTTTTCAGACTGCCGAAATGGCGCAACAAAGCCTTGCGACGCTGCGCTCCGACACCGGGAATGTCCTCGAGGGCCGAATGCAGGGTCGATTGCCGGCGCAGCTTGCGGTGATAGGTGATAGCAAAACGGTGAGCCTCGTCACGCAACCGCTCCAACATAAAGAGGGCTGGCGATCCCTGGCGCAGCACCACCGGGTTCTTGCGGCCGGGCAGAAAAAACCGCTCCTCGCTGCGCTCCACCACCTTGCCACGAACATTGCTGCGCACCCGGCTTTTGGCTATGCCCACGGCGTCGATGCGATCGCTCAAGGCCAATTCTTCCAAGACCGCGTTCAATACCGACAACTGCCCTTTACCGCCATCGATCAGGATGAAATCGGGCAGGACCTCCTCTTCCATGCCCCTGGTCAGGCGCCTCTTCAGCACCTCATAGAGAGAAGCGTAATCGTCCGATCCGGTCACCGTACGAATTCGAAAATGCCGATAAGCCCCCTTGTCCGGTTCCCCGTCACTCAAGACCGCCATACTGGCCACACTGAAGCGCCCCTGCACATTGGAAATGTCGAAGCATTCGATCCTTTGCGGCAGACGACCCAACTGTAATCGAGTGGCGATATCCTGCAACACCTGCTGCCGGGCTTCCCGACGGCTGCCCTTTTCGCGAAAGGATTCCTCGGCGTTGCGTCGGGCCATCTCGACCAGTTGTCGCCCCCCTCCCCGTTGCGGCACCAGCAATTGCATCCTTTTCCCTTTGCGCTCGCTCAGCCAATCGGCCAATGTTTCGCTATCTTCGAGAACCAAAGGCAGCAACAGACGATCAGGAATAACCACATCTCGACTGTAAAATTCCTGTAGAAAGGATGACAACAGTTCGTCCTCGGCCAACCGCCATTCAAGGCTATAGCTTCGGCGACCGATGACCTTGCCCTCCCGGACAAAGAGGATCGCCAGCTCTACCTCGCCGCCTTCGCGATGCAGACCAACCACGTCCTGATCACCACCGCCGGCATCGGCCACTTTTTGTTTCTCAACCGTCTGCTCGATGGCCTGAACCTGATCGCGCAGCCGGGCCGCCTGTTCGTAATCCAGTTTTTCGGCTGCGGCCCCCATACGCTGCTGCAACAAAGTGACCACTTCCTTTTCGCGACCGGCCAGCAACTTCACAGCTCCGTCGACCAGAGCAGCGTACTCCGAGGGACTGATCAATCCATGGCAGGGTGCGCTGCATTGCTCTATCTGATGATAAAGGCAGGGGCGATCCCGGCGGCGGCAGGCTTCCAGGGGATGATGGCGTAGGGGAAAGATACGATAGATAAGTTTTAGGGTTTCCTTCACTGCCGTCGACGAGGAATAGGGACCGAAGTAGCGGGCGCCATCCTTTTTAACGCGACGCACCAGTTGCAAGGTGGGAAATTCTTCGCGCATATCGATACGCAGCGAAACATAGGTTTTATCGTCCCGCAGATTGATGTTGTAGCGAGGACGATATTTTTTGATCAGGGTATTCTCAAGGATCAGGGCTTCTTTCTCCGTATCGGTGACGATGGTCTCTATAGTCTCCACCCGGTTCATGAGAAAGCGGATGTGGGCCCGACCGTCTCCGGTAACGGAAAAATAGCTACGCAGCCGATTACGCAGATGCTTGGCTTTGCCGACGTACAGCACCTCGCCCTGCGCCCCCTTCATCAGGTAGACGCCGGGCAGGGCGGGAAATTTTTTAAGGTCGACATCGAGCATAGGCCAGGCTTTCAAACGCTTAATAAATAAAAAGCCAGGGAACGCGTCCCTGGCCTCGGTTAAAAACTATCGGACTGTTGCGAGATTAGCAACGCCCTTTGTCGGCTGTCAAGACAGGCTCAACAAACTTTATTCCGCTGCCGGTGCAGCAGGCTTTTTCCAACGGGAAAAAAGTTTAACCATTCCGAGCAAAGCAACGCCAACGAAGAGAAAACCGCGAATCTTCGCCGGCTCCTTGTCTTCGCTGAAAAAGATTACCTCTTCCGGCAGATCGATGCCGTAATCCTTTTCCATCTTCGCCAGGCGATTTTTGTTGTTGATGTTAATCAAGCCGCTCATGACCATGCCGGATACATCGCGACGGCCGAAAAACAACTCTTGATGCTCCTGCACATAGCGTTGCTGATCCTGTTCGCTGTCAAGCTTGAAATGGTAGGTCTTCAAAGCATCGACAATGGCCGGCGCACGGGTTTCCAACAGCACCCGGTACTCCTGAGCGTCGCGGCTGATCTTCAACGGCACCAAAAAAGCGCTGACCTCGACAGAACCGGAGGTGGAAATAGCTTCCAACAGATTGACATGGCCGCCTTCAATGGCTAACCACTCCTGCGGCGGTCCGCTTCTCTCCAGTTCGGCAATGGAAATCGGCTGGATCTGGTAATTGCGACGCAGGGCATTCAGGTCGGAACCGCCGAGAAAAAGCAGCACCAGACAAACGACCAACAAAGTAACGCGATATCGTCTCATGTTTCTCCTAAACCTAAAGTTTGATGAGCAATATACCATAGATCTCCCATCAAACCCGATAAGAAATTTATTTCAGAAGGCTATCGAACCCCTCCTTAATTACTAAAAGGCGGGGTCGCCAGAAGGCGACCCCGCAAGTTATACATTTCAAGCAATATCGGGTTTCAGACTAATCAGTCCTCAGCAGGCGCTGCAACCGCCGAGCCCTGAGTCATCAGGGAAACCACAACCAGAGCGATAAAGCTCAGAGGAACGGAGACCAGCGCCGGGCTGTTAAAGGTAATCGGCGCATCCTGGGGCAGCAGGCCGTAACGAACCCACATGTCGGGGGAGAGCAGGATCAGGCCCAGGGCCGATACCAGACCGACAAGGATCGATGCGGTGATGCCCTGTGCAGTGGTCTTCTTCCAGAACAACAGCATGAGAATCGCCGGCAGGTTAGCCGAAGCAGCTACGGCAAAGGCCCAACCGACCAGGAAGGAAACGTTCATGCCTTCGAAGACGATACCGAGATAAATGGCGACGATTCCGACCACAACCGCGGAGATCTTACCGGCCATAACCATGCCGCTGTCGGTCATCTTGATGCCGAGGAAGTTGGACATCAAGTCGTGAGCAACGGCGCCGGACGCGGCAACGATCAGACCGGAAACGGTACCGAGTACGGTAGCAAAAGCAATCGACGAAATGATCGAGAACAGGATAACGCCGAAGGACAGAGCCACCAGAGGTGCCGACATGTTGTTATCGGTAAGGTTAATAACGCCGTTGGTCATAGCGCCGATACCCATGAACAGGGTCATCATGTAGAAGAAACCGATGGAGGCGATAGCCACCAGGGTCGACTTACGGGCCGCAGCCTGGCTCGGTACAGTGTAGTAACGAATCAGGATGTGGGGCAGTGCCGCAGTACCGCAGAACAGGGCCAGCATCAGGGAGATGAAGTTAAACTTGTCGGTACCGGAAGCATTGTCGACCTTGAACTTCAGACCGGGACGCAGGATGCGAGCACCGCTGGTCGGCTTCTGATAGTAGATGAGGGTTTTGCTGCCGTCATCGTTCTTGACGTACTTCTTGCCCCACAGAACGACGGTGGAGTCTCCGATGGTCTTCAGAAAGGAGAAAGGACCGATGGCGCCGGTTTCTGCAACTTCAACGCCGTCGACCTTGAGTTCTTTGATATGACCGACGGGGAAGAACTTGCCTTCTTCTTTGGGAGAGCCGTTGTAAAGCTTAGTGCCGTCTTCAAGGGTGGTGACGAACAGGGTCTCTTCCAGTTCGAAACCGGTAGCAGCTTGCTTGACCTGCCAGATGGTATCGACGCCTTCTTTGCTCAGCTTGACAAAACCGGCTTCGCCCAGGCTACCGGACTTCCAGTCAGCAGGAGCAGCGTAAGCAGCGTCAGAAAGCAGCAGAGAACCATCAGCAGCCACATTGGCCTGGATGGTCTGGAAGTCGTGGTAGGCTTTTTTGCCGCCCTGATCAGGGTTGGTGGAGAGGCCGCGACCCAAAATACCGAAACACAGAATGAGGGAGCAGATCAGCAGCAGGCCACCCTTCATGAACTGAACATAGGTGGTGGAGGCCATACCGGCGGTGGCAACGATCAGAGTAACGACGATGCCGACGATGATAACGCCCACGTAGTGGGGCAGACCGAGCAGGGGCTGTACCAGAACGCCAGCACCAACCATCTGCGGGATCAGGTAGAAGACCGATACCACCAGGGTAGAAATGGCGGCGGCGAGCTGAATGCCTTTAGAGTTGAACTTGGAGTCCAGAGCATCGGTAAAGGTGTACTTACCGAGGCGCTTCATCGGCTCGGCGACCAGGAACAGGGCTACCATCCAACCGGCCAGATAGCCGATGGAGTAGAGGAAGCCGTCGTAACCGGCGGTCGCGATCATGCCGCAAATACCGAGGAAGGAAGCAGCCGAGAGGTAATCGCCGGCAAAGGCTATACCGTTAACAAACCAGTGAATGTTACCGCCGGCGGCGTAGTAGCCTTCGGAGGAGGTGGTGCGACGGGCCAGGTAGAAGGAGAGGCCCAGCACAAAGAGGACGAAAGCGACGAACAGGGCGATTGCCAACGGAGATTGAGTATAAATCATTGGTGGCGCCCCCTATTTATTCAGCCGTTTTTCTGCAGCGGTGCAGAAGTGGTTGTAGACGATCGCCATGACGAAAGCCAAAAAGATTAAACCGAAACCGTAAACGACAGCCAGGGTCTGGCCCATGACGATGGTCTCCATCGCTGCCGGATTCGTGATATTGACACCTACAAAAATGGCATAAACGAGGGTGTAAACGATGAACATCGAAATGCCGAGTTTAGTCTTATAACCGGACGCATAATCCTTGCCCAGTTTTACTGCGGGTCCGTGTCCCATAGTTGCTACTCCTTTACTAGTCTTTTCTCTCCAAAAAACAAAGAGCGGTAGAACGAGCTCAAAAAAATGGCGGCGCGCACCAAGTGACGTTCCGCATGGTTCCCTGAAAAGGGGTTCTGCTATTCACCTCCTCTCATCCTGGTTTACGGCCCGAGGGAGAGCCGCTTTGCGGATAACAACACTGCTGCGCGATCAGTGAAACAAGGTGCTGCATGCTACGCTATGCAAGGCCGACCAAGGCGGCCTTTGCAGCGGGCTGTAAACAATTATAGCCGAAATAACCCAATTGTCTGTAAACAACCCGACTGTAAATAACCCGGACATGATACGGCCTTGGCCATAGAAGTCAATAAAAAACTTTTTTATGTGCAGACGACAAAATACCGGAACAAACGGGGAAAGACGGCAGAGATAGGGACTAAAAGGGGGTTTTTGCAAAGTGCCGGCGAGCGGAGTCCTGCAGTTTCTTAACCGCATGCAACGCTCCCTTGAGCAGCTCCTGTTCATTTTTGGGCAAGGCCTGGGGATCGAGGTAATGGCTTGGCTCCCGACCCGCCTCAACCAGGGCAATTTCATTACGCAGGCGCAGATACACCAGAGCCTCAAAGGCCGCCCGCACATGGTCGGCAGTCTCGACATCAAAGACATTCAACTCGACCAGCACCTTAAGGCGCTCGAGAGTAGGCAGCTCCGATCGCTCCAGTTCCAGGCAGAACATGCGCACGCAATCGACGATAAAAATGCTTCCACCATTCTTGAGGGAAAGCAGGCCGGCCTGTTCACCACTCTTCTCCAGCAGGAAACGTCCCATAAAGCCTATAGGAGCCTTGCACTGCAGATCCAGAGACATCATGTGAAAAAGAAACCCGGGAAATTCGCGAATGCCCTGCTGCACTATACCGTGCAATTCCTGGGCTAGGCTCGGATCGCCAACCAGGGTGGTAAAGTCGAAAAAGATCGATGAATCCCTGACATTCTGGGGCTCCGGGTCGTTGAACCACTCTCGCAGACGTGCCCGCCAATCGCTCAGACGACCGCGCCAGGCCGGATTGTTGGCCATGACCTTGCCGTCGCACAAGGGATAGCCGACCTCGGCCAATGCCGCCACCAGCTTTTCGGCAAAAGGCACAAAATAGCTCTCAACCTCGGCCAGCTTTTCCTCAGACATGTCCTCGTAGATAAATCCATTATCCTGATCGGGCCCAAGCAGCATCTCGCGACGACCGCCGCTGCCCATAATCAGAAAACAGTGCCGCACTGCCGGTTTCTGATGGCCGGCGGCAGCCATTTGCTGTTCACAAATGGCATAGACCCGCTTGATGATGGCATGATGCAGATGGGAGATGACCTCCGTGACTTCATGGATATTACGCGTTTCGGTCAACAGCGCCCGTACCACATTGACGATTTCCTGACGCATGCGAGACAAACCGGCGAGAGACTCTTCCTCCTCGATACTGCCCAGCAGCAGCATAGCCTTCTGACTCCGATAGCGCATCAGGTCACGCAACGTAACCATGCCGACCGGCTCGCCACGGTCGATAACGGGCATATGTCTGATCTGATGCCCAAGCATATAAGCCATGGCCTCATACATGTAGGTATCGGGAGGCATGACATGCGGATGGGGCGTCATCAACTGCTCAGCGGTGACTTTTTGCGGATCGTCAACCTCGGCGGCAATCACCTTGGTTACCAGGTCCTTTTCTGTAATCAGACCGGCAGGCGACCCGTCTTGCCCGGCAACCAGCACCGAACTAATGCGTTTATCGGCCATACGCCGAGCGACCTGCCGTGCCGTTTCCCCCCCGTCGCACATCTCGATGGGCGAGGACATGATCTCGGAAAGCCGCTTTTTAAAGGGATAGGCTTCCATCTGCCCCAGAGCGCTCAGCGTATGGTCGGCGACCATTTCGCTGTAGAGCTGTCGAACCCTTGAGACAAGCACTCCGGCAAAATAGTCCCGCAATTGCGGGTAGCGCCTTTCAAGCTGATGCAACAACTCAAAGGGCAATAAGTAACATTGAACATCGTTGGCAGCCCGGGCACCGACCGAATAGGGATCATCCCCAAACAGAGCCGTATCCCCCAAAAACTGCCCTTCCTGCAGATAGTCGACGACCATATCCTCGCCCGAGGAGGCAAGCACCGTTATCTCAACCAACCCCTCTTTAACCACAAACAGAAAACCGCTGGGGGGATCGTTCTGGGCAAAGATACAGGTTCCGGCAGGATAAATATTAATCCGGGCCGCTGCGAGCAGATCCTGCACCACAGCCTCCGGCAACTGATTGAAAGGTTCCACGTCTCGCAAATGTTTTGATAAACTCATGGGCGCCTTCCCTTTACTCAGGCAACGGTTAAACCGTTCATCGCGGTCACGACATTGAACCGGACTCTGCCGCACCACTCTACAGAATCTTACAAGCGGCTCATAGTAAGACCAACAGAGTCCTAACATGTTAGCGGCTCTCAACGAAACAGACAAGCCCTATCCTTTTAGTCAACAAAGCCCCGACACTTTTACGGCAGGCAAAAGCCAACTTCTTGCAGTGCTGTTGATTGTCACGAAGGCTTATCTTGTGTATCATATCGTTCGGGTAACGATGAGTCGTTCAAGCGACCGCCAAGTCCAATCCGAGGGCAACAATGCGTCCTACTGTTAAATACTGGGTTTTCCTGCTCATCATCCTGTTCGCCGTGTTCGGCGTCATCCTCGGGAGCCTGGCTGCCGCATGGCATCAGATTACCCTTGCAGAGCAGGACTTCATCGCCCGTATCGCCCACCGCCTGATTCCCTTTCCGCTGATCGGCGCAACCTTCCTGTTTCTTATTATCGGCGGCCTGGTCAGTCTGCTGTTTTACTTTTACGTGGTGCCGATCCTGAGACTCGGCGAAGAAACCAAGCTCATCTCTGCCGTCAATCCCAGCCACCGCATCAAGCCCAAAGGAGCTCCGGAGCTGGTCAACCTGGCAGGCATCATCAATGAATCGGCCGATGCATTTGAAACCCTGCAAGCCGAAGTCAAGGAAAAGATCAACCAGGCCCGGTCGGACCTACAGCACGAACGCAATCTGCTGGCAGCCTTGATGTCCGACTTGCCCACCGGAGTCTTGGCCTGCAACGTGAGCGGCCAAATATTGCTCTACAACCAGGCGGCGCAGAAACTTCTGCAAAAACCCCGCAAGCTTATCGGCCTCGGCCGCTCGCTGTTCAGCGTGCTCGAACGCGGTCCCATTGTCCACGCCATCGACATGCTGCACGAGGCGACCAACCGGGGCCAGAAATCACCGACCTCCAACTTTGTGATGACCGTAGGCGAATCCCATGTTCTGCGGATTCATATGGCCCCGGTGTTCAAAAACGGCGACAGTGAGAAGTCTGTTTCCGGCTTCGTTCTGGCCATGGAAGACCTGAGCCAGCAGATGCAGAACGGCTTGGAGCGGGAACAGATTTTTTACGGCCTGACTGCCGCCTTGCACTCTCCCCTTGAACAGCTCAGCCAGGCCCTGGAAACCCTGGCCCAGTCGCCGACACTGCAGGAAACCGAGCACCAAGCATCACTGCAGAGCATTGACCGGGCCATCGGCAGCTTGACCGAGAAACTTCAACAGGCAGAGCAATCCTACAAACAACAAGTGGTCGATATTGGTCACCGGGAAAACATTCTTGGTGAACATCTCCTGAATATCATCGAGCACCACCTGCGGCACTTTTCAGGCATCTCTGTAACCCATTGCGCCGACAAAGACCTTTGGCTGCAGGTAGACAGCTATGCCATGGTGCAGTGCCTGGCCCAGCTGGTCAACGCTTTGCTCCACGCCGAAAATTTTGCGGCGCTGACCATTGAACTTCACCGCACCAGTGCCGACAGGGCGATGTTTGAAATCGCCTGGCCCGGCTGCACAGTCAGCAAAGAAGAGTTGGACGGCTGGCAAAACCGCCCGCTGATTCGAGACGCCCAGGATCGCCTGGTATCCTTTGGGGACCTGATTCAGCGTATCGGAGGAATTTTTGACCTGACCCAGAACAAGGATCAGCAGATCAATCAGCTACGCATTCTCCTGCCCATAGCCGAAACGGATGAGCATTTCAGCGAGAGCTCGGTGGGTGAATACTGTCCCATTCACTATGAATTCGGCCTGCTGCACCAGGTGTGCAAGGACGACATCTGCCAACAATCCCTTGCCCAGCTGACCTACGCCGTATTCGACACCGAAACCACCGGTCTCAAACCGTCGCAAGGGGACGAGATTATCCAGATCGGTGCGGTTCGGATTGTCAACGGCCGGATTCTTTACGAAGAAACCCTCGACCAGCTGATCGACCCACGGCGACCGGTACCTGAGGAATCCATCGAAATTCATGGAATTGCTCCAGAGCTGCTGCTGGGTCAGCCGACCATCGACCAGGCCTTGCCCCAACTGCACCAATTTACCGAGGGTTCGGTGCTGGTGGCCCACAACGCAGCCTTCGACATGAAGTTCCTCAAACTCAAGGAACAATCGAGCGGCGTCCACTTCAATCAACCGGTACTCGACACCTTGCTCTTGTCCTGGGTTGTCCATCCTAACCAGCAGAGCCACCAACTTGAAGAAGTGGCCAGAAGGCTCGGTGTCCCCATAGTCGGCCGCCATACGGCCCTTGGCGACGCCATGGTCACCGCGGAAGTATTGTGCAAGCTGATCCCCCTGCTGGCAGCAAAGGGAGTACATACGCTTGAGCAAGCCATGGAAGCCTCGATGAAAGCCCCCTTTGCACATCTCGATATTTATTAACAGCGAAACCGAACCAGTCTATAAATTTGCGTGAATCATAAAGACAAAAAGCCCCGCCTTAAAGGCGGGGCTTTTTGTTTCAGTCAACCGAATCCGAACGCTACCGAACATTACATGGAACGAATGGTTTCAAATAGTTTTCTTAGATTACCGACACAAGCATCAATGGCGTTAGCCATTCGGCCGATTTCGTCTCTGCGTGTCATGCCGAGATGAACATCGAAATTACCGTTACCGAGCCTTTCCATCGCCTCAACCGCCTGTCCCAGGGGAACAGCTATTTGACGGGAGACAATCAGGGTAACCACAATCACACCCAACAATAACGCACAGAAAATGCCGAGGGTGGTATAAAAAACCTTGGCCAGGTTACGCTCGATATCGTCGGTATAAACTCCAGCGCCGACAATCCAGTTCCACTGGGGTAATCGCTTAACAAAAGAGACCTTGCCGACCGGCATGGTGCTACCAGGCTTATGCCAGACATACTCGATAAAACCCTGCCCCTGACGACGGCACAGTTCGGCCATTTCCACGAACAGAGCCTTGCCCTGCGGGTCCCGATATTCACTCAGGTCTTGCCCCACCAACTCCTGACTGAAGGGATGCATGACCATGCGTGGCTGGAAATCATTGATCCAGTAATAGTTATCCACATCGAAACGCAGGGAACGAACCGCCTCAATCGCCTGTTTTTTGGCTGCTTCAGAATCGAGTTGCTTACTTTCAGCCAAACCGGCGTAATAATCGAGAACACCCCAAGCTGATTCGACAACATGTTTAATCTCATTGCGGCGAGCCTGCACGTAATTACGCTTGGCGTCCAGATACATCCAGGCGACCACCAACGAAAAAACAATCAGGATAGACCCGCTCAGCAGGAAGATCTTATGGGAGATCTTCAGATCCTTCATTGCCGACTCCTTTGCCCAATAGTCAAAACACCGGGCGATCGATACTCTTTTGCCACAATCGATCTATGGCCTAATCTTAAAGGAAAACAGGGCACTTGGCAACTGGATCACGGAAAACACAGCTTGACGCAATGCGATAAAGCCTGAACAGCTTCTGCAAGGAAACAGGTCAAAAACCATCGCCGACCTACAGGCGGGTCAAAATCGAGACGGAAAAGGACCTAGCCAGGGAGGTGTTGGGCTTAACGGACCGAAACGAAAAACTGACTGTTCGAGGCCAGATTTCGAGAATTTGAGAGCGAACAGCAGGGCTATTTGTCGAAAGTTATCGGAAACATGGCCGACCATACGATTTAGCAGTCGGTTCCCGGCAAGTCCGACACCCTCCTAGCAGCTACCTTCCAGGTTGCGCTCGACCTTGGCAAGGCGTTTGAGACCGTACCGCAGGTTGCGATAGCGCAGGTTGGTGCTTTTGCGAGGGGCAAATTCATGCTTTCGGGCCCGCTCGATCACCTTGTAAATAGTCGGCCTCGAAACATTGAACCGCTCTGCAATATCGGTAATATTTGCTCCGCCGGTTTGATAGATATGCCAGATTTCCTGGCGATCCTCAGGGGTAAGTCGAACACGTGCTGATAGTTTCATAGGGTCACAACATTCAGGAAAAGAAGGTTATAGATTACACCATCGATGACTTAGCCAATTCCTGTAAAGCAGGAACCGGCACGAGACCACGACGGCTGTACACGGTCTTAAAAGAATGCACCAAACCAGTACAAATCGCGAGAGTACCAGTGACTACTCCTCCGAAGCCTGCTACCGGCTTGATACCAGCAATATCCGTGGCATGTCCAAAAGCCAGCAGGACAAGGGAGAGAGTCAACAAAGCAGAAAAGAGGCGCCAAATCTTTTCGAGACGCAGGGCCCCGAAAAATAAAGTTGCCGATACCAGACCCAACAACCCGAGGCAGGCGGCTGTGGCAGAGCCTGAAGGCGCTGGTGCCATACCGGTGTGAGTCATAACCGCAACCGATACAAAGGCGAGGCAAAAAAAGCCGTAAGACAGAAATGCGGTAGCACCAAAGGCATTATTTTTTCGCCACTCCAGAGCCCCGCTGATGACCTGCGCAAGTCCCGCATAGAAAATGCTCATCGTCGTCAGCAAGGTTGCCAGGGGGAAAAAGTTCGCTATCTGAATACTGAGCAGCACCGTCGCAACACCAAATCCCAAAAAACCCACAGAGACCGAACCCTGGGCCGGCACGGAAACGGGAGCCGCCGAAACCTGGCGAAGCTTTTGAGAGCCGACGGGGCGCGCAATTCGCCTTTGTCGGACTAAGGGAGTCGGCTCCAGCATGGAGCGGGTAGCCACCTGGTGCCATAAAGAGGGCAAGGACCATTTGACCTTGAAAGGCTTGATTAGTGGCTTTTCGAACTGAATGGATGGTCGCGATTGACGGAGAACAGCCGCATCACCCACAACTTTCTGTTTGACTTGGGGGCTGATCGAAAAGCGATGAGCTAATTCCTGGTACCGATGACACGAACGGAAATCGGCACTGCAGTAACGGATAATAGTCGGCACGTCTGACGATGAAATATAATCGCAGCCCACATCACAACAATCGTCATCCTTGCCGTAAAAGGAACAGAGAATTCCGTCGTTCATGACCAGTTCCTTTCTTTGGGGTTGGAGTATTATTTGGATCGCGACGGCTGCAATTCGTATCTGCCTATCACTTAGCTAGCAGGCCTAAACAGCTGTTGTTTCTTGACTTTCTTCTTAAATAGCAAGCGTCATACCAATACATGGCACAATTCACTCAATATTTATTTATATAAAAATCTCAACTACTTACAGACCTTTCCGGCACATTAAGACCTCACAACCCAACCTTGATTTCGCAGCCATGCAAGAAACAGAAAGAGAAACAAACCGGGCAAAATTGTCCCCGGCTACCCAAGACCAGCCAACCTCTAGAAACTTTCCTTTTCTATTCAACAGGTTACGGATTGCAGCTCTAAAAACCTGCTTATTTGCAAGATTGCAAAGCAGTAATCTCTTTTTGCATTATTGCAAAAGCAACCCTTCAATCCGCTCACTCCCGTTTCAAAAAAAATGGCGGGACCGTAAGGTCCCGCCATTGGCGTTTCAATTGAAGCAGTGTCCGGCGGATTAGGCTATAGCACCCAGGGGCAGAACATTGCGACCATTGACTTCGTTCAGTACCTGGGCCAGCGCGGTGTAGATAGCGGAGAAGCCACAGAAGATACCTTCGTAACCGGCAATGACGGTGAGGGTATGGTTACCGGTAAAGTCGCCGGCGGCCAGCAGGAAGAAAAGCAGGGTCAAGGAACCGAAAACGACCTGCAGAGCGCGGCTGAGACGGAAAGTGCCGAGGAACATGATGGCGGTGAAGAAACCCCACATGGTCAGGTAAGCGGCCATTGCGGTGGCCTTATCGGGACCGGCAATACCAGCGAGGTTGGCCTTGGGGATCAGCACCAGAGCCACCAGAGTCAACCAGAAAGAACCATAACTGATAAAAGCAGTAGTAGCGAAGGTATTGCCCTTACGCCATTCCATGAGACCAGCCAGAATCTGAGCGGCACCACCGTAGAAAATACCCATAGCGAGAATCATGGTGTCGAGGGGGAAGAAACCGGCATTGTGCAGGTTGAGAAGTACGGTGGTCATGCCGAAACCGAGCAGGCCAAGAGGAGCGGGATTGGCCGTATTGTCTACCAGAGTGCGTTGATCTGCCATAACGTTGGTTCTCCTATTCATCCGGGTTTGAATGCCATTGAGCGGACCGACGGTTCAGCTGGCACGGGGGTAAGCCACATCTTCTGCCTGCCGCTCACTTATTTTTGATATTTGTAGAGGCCTTAGCCCTTAAAGGCGCAAAAACCAAAGTTTAAAAAGTGGCATGGAGCGAAGTAGTCCTTGTCCCTCAACAATGTCTGCCGCAACTCCATGCCTGAAAGGAGTAACTTTCGGGCTAGGCATTTAGCAAGGCCTATACCAAGACTCAATGAAAGTTAAGCTATCCTGTTTTTTCAATTAGTTACAATAAACCGCCGGCCACAACGCAAAACCGTTCTTATTGTTTTTTTTGCAGTGTTGCAAAAAACCGGAGGACCATAAAAGCAATACTTCCTTATCGGCAGAACCCGGCCCAGCGCCCAGAAGCAAAGCATTTGTTCATTTCAGAGACTCAAATTAATGTCTATTCGCTGCCGCAAACACCATTTGCAATTATGCAAACACAGAGGTTTTTTTCGCAAATTTGCAAAACTTGCAGAAACACGGAACAAAGCACACTTGCTATTTATGAATCAACTCATGAATCAATGGAGTTTATCTAAAGGGGTTGAATCCCGAATCAAACTTATCTTGGTGGAGGCAAGAATTTCCGAGACTCGAACCTACAGCAGGCGGTTGACCTTCGATGGTTTTTCTATTTCAAAATCAGGACGGGAGAAGAACAAGGCAGGAAGAAAGGACCCGAGGAAACATTGAGAAAAAACTTTACAGACTGGAATGAGCGCAACGAAAGTTTTTCAGAAAAGAAAACATGGCCTGCACAAAGAGGACATGTTTGAACGGGAGCGACCCTACAACGAGGCTTATTTTAAACCGAACATCTCTAAAAAGGAGACACCCACCGGTTTCATAACCCACAAACCAAGGGCACCGAGAATCAACAAAGCCATCACCCAGTTCAAAATCTGAGCGCGCAGCGCCCAGTTCGGTTCCTTCCGCGGCTTTTCATCCTCTCGCTTTTTTTTGGTTCTACGACGGGTCATGCCACGAAGCATTCGCCCGGAAGAGAGAAAAATCACCGCCGAAACCACAAACTGGGGCATAACCTCTGTGTCGACAACACCTAATGCCAACAAAACAGCATAATAACATAGGGCGGCCAGCCCTAATATTGTCATCTGTTGACCAGGACTCATCCTTCTTCGTCCCCTTTAAAAGACAGACACCTCTGGTAACACCAAGATTGGCAGCTACCGCCTGACCTTCCTTGAAAAGTAACTGAAAAGGCCTCCATTGGCAAGCCTATCAATCACTATCCCCTACGACCATCCCGAACCGGCGGCCAAGAGGTACAAGATAACGCTGCAGCCGCTGGTTGACTGTTTGCGCTACAGCAATATAAATCGCAGTCAAAGCGGAAAAAAATCCGCAGGAACATCCAATGATCAGAAAGACCTGATCATCGCGAAGGTAATTCATCGATAAGGACAGCAGAGAGAACAACAGCGTTCCAAAAAGAATCTGCACAGCAAGACTTCTGCGGAAACTTCCCAGAAACAGAATGGCAACAAAAAAGCCCCAGAGACTCAGGTAGGAGAACATGGTGATGGAATTGGGGTGGCGGCCCAGTCCGAGCTCGGGAAACACATTATAGCTGACCAGTGACAACCAGAAAATGCCGAAGGGTAGCAAGACCGCCGCCGTCCGTGAATCTCCCCGTTGCTGACTGTAGAGGGCGTACATCAACTGCACCACCGCGCCACAGACAAGGATGATGCCGGTCAGCAAAACCGGCGGACGATAGGGACCCAGCAAACTGAGAAGGTAAACGGTCAGGGATAGTGCGAGAGCCACAAGTGGCGGACTGGGGAATTCCAGAGAAGACACGGAAGATGAAGAACCAGACATGAGACCTCCCGCAACACCACTGTCAGCCCACCTTAGGCGGGCTGACAGTGGTTGAAGAAACAACAGAATCTGAAAGGATTATTCGCTGACTTCCTGCAGAACCAGATCCTCTTCTTCGGCAAGGATCGGCTCGGAAACCGGCACTGCAGCTTTTTTGGAACGCAGGGACAGAGCCATCATGGCACCGACCAGGAGCATAACACCGGCCACCATGAAGGAAGTTTCCATACCACCGTACTTAGCGGAAAGAGCAGCCGAAACCTTTACCAGTACAAAGGCGCCGACGCCCCAGGCGGAAAACAGGAGACCGAAGTTGGTTCCGTAGTTTTTGGCACCCCAGAAATCCTTGGAAAAGGCAGGGAACAGGGACAGGTTGGAGCCGTAGTTAAAGCCCATGAAAGCGGCCAGCAGAGTGATAACAACAGGTCCAGCGTCCGGGGTGGACACAACTTTCATAGCGGTAAACATGAGGCCCGCCTGGAAGAGCAACATAGTGGTCAGGGTTGCAACACGACCGATCTTGTCGGACAGGATACCGGCGACAATCCGTCCGGAGGCATTACCAACGGCCATTACCGCAACGGCGACAAAGGCCATTTCACCCAAGCTCTGCTTGGCGATCCCTTTAATACTGCCGATTACCATCAGGCCGGCACCGGCACCGATGAAAAAGCTCAACCACAGGGTGTAGAAACGACCGTCTTTAAGCATCTGCATAGGACCGACATCTTTGGTCTTCGCCTTAGCAGGGCCGGCAGAAGCTTTTTCAGCCGGGGAAAAACCTGCGGGCGGATTGGTCAACAACATGGCCATGCCGCAGACAATGGCGATAAACGCAATGCCCAGAATCATCATGGTGGTGTGCAGGCCATGCTGAGCCAGGAGATGTTTAGCGACCGGAGCCAGGTAGACGGGAGCGATACCAAAGCCGGAGACAACGAGACCGACGATCAAACCGGTCTTCGCGGGCGGGAACCATTTCAGAGCCGGAGGAGTCGCAGCAGAATAAGCGAAACCGATGCCACTGCCCGCCAGAACACCGAAGCCCAGAATCCAGCCCCAGTAATCGGAAGTCTGAGAGCAGACCAGGAAGCCGGCACCCACCAACAGGCCACCCATAATAGCTGTCAGGCGCGGACCAACCTTATCCTGCATTTTGCCACCGAAAACCATCGCCACGGCAAAAACGAGACAAGCGGTGGCATAGGGGTCGCCGGCACCCTCAAACAGTTGGCCAATTTCACCTTTGAGCATGCTGTAAGCGTAAATGATTCCCAGCGCCAGGTTGATGCCCAGGCCGGCAACGACAACCTGCATGCCTTTGCTTTTGATTGTGTTCTTTTCGGGTTGCATGACAGTTTTCTCCTCTTCCTTCAGTGTCTGTTATGACTGGGCAATCCGCAGCCAATTTCATCAGGTTAGACAACTCGCTAGTACGATCATGAATCTATGGAACGAAATACCGGTCAGTTCAACAGCAAGCAGCCTAAAGAATATCTAGAGGCCCTTAAGACCTCATCCAAACGGCAAACAGAAGGAGCAGGGATGTCACACTACCAAAGAAACCAAAGGTTAAAAGTATCATGGCGCGAGAATCTCCTGTCCCTCAACTAGAACCCCCACGGCCCTATGCCATCAAGGAGTAGCTTTCAAGACAGGGATTGAGCAAGGCCCATACCAAGACGCACAAGACCTCAGAAAAAGACCAAAAACCGATGTATTTTCAAATATTTAAAAAAAGCAGGAGGGTGTCCATCCAGAAATTGTGATTAATTCTTTTGCAAGGTTGCAAAAGCCCCGAAACCAAGAAAAAAACGGGCTTCCCGTTGCCGGAAGCCCGCCTATGGCCCTGATACTGGGCCCTTGTTCATTTCTGATAGTCAGCTGCCATGTCTCGCAATAAGCGTAAAACTCATTTGCACGGATGCAAAGACTCGGCTTTTTTTTGCATGATTGCAAAAAGGCGCAGCGAATCAGTAATCTTCTTTGTTGAGATCGTATTTTTTTATTTTACGGTAAATGGTCGCCATGTTCATGCCAGCGGATTTTGCGGCAGCCTCAATATTACCCTTAGCCTTTTGCAAAAGCTGTTTGAGATACTCCATTTCAAAGCGCGCCAGGGACTCGGCGTAATCTTCTGCCCAGGGAACCGCGGTGACCGGCACAGCATCCTGCCCCGACGCCCCCGATTGTATATCGATAAACTGACTCAATACTGGCAATGTCAGGTAATCGCTGTCTTCCATCGCCATGGAAGCTTCGATCACATTGCGCAACTGACGAATATTTCCAGGCCAGTCATAACTTGCCAGAGCGTGAGCCGCCTCGGGAGTTAATCCCTTGATTTGAGTTGCGAATTTCTCATTTTGCAGCTTAATAAAATGGGCCGCCAGCAGAGAAATATCTTCGGGACGTTCGCGCAAAGGCGGCAGATGAATATTGAGTACGTTGAGCCGGTAATAGAGATCTTCGCGAAATTCACCGCTCCGACACCCTTCCAGCAAGTCGGCATTGGTGGCTGAAACGATGCGCACATTGACCTTGATGGAGGTATTGTCGCCAATACGCCGGAACTCCTGCTCTTGCAGAAAGCGCAACAGCAATTTTTGTACGTTGAGAGGCAGATTGCCGACCTCGTCGAGAAACAGCGTACCGCCATCGGCTTCTTCAAGTAATCCCTTGCGACTCTCGTTGGCGCCGGTAAAGGCGCCTTTTTTGTACCCGAACAATTCGCCCTCCAGCACCGACTCCGGAAGAGCACCGCAATTGATAGCCAGATATTTCTTATCCCTACGGGGCGAGTTGTAGTGCAAAGCCTGGGCGATCAGCTCCTTGCCTGTTCCCGAATCTCCCGTAATCAACACCGAGGTATCTCGAATGGCAATTTTTTTTACCGTCTCGAGCACATTCATCAAGGCCTTGGAGCTACCGACGATTTTTGAAAAATCAAAACGGCCGGCCAACTCTTCACGCAATTCGCGGTTTTCGGCAAGCAGCTGATTGTGATGCAGAGCGTTCTTGACCCGATAGAGAAGTTCATCCGGCTCAAAGGGCTTGGTCACCATATCGTGAGCACCGCGCCTCAGAGCTTGAATCGAGGTGTCCAAGGTTGCAAAGGCCGATATGACAATGACCGGCAGACCGGGATCTTTTTCCTTGAGTCTCTGCAACACCGTCAATCCATCCATCTCGGGCATCTTGATGTCCGTCACGGCAAGATCGAACAGACCGGCCTGGAAAGCGTCCACAGCCTCGACGGAGCGGGTATACGACTTGACCGCGTAGCCGCTGTCGAGCAGGACCGCTTCCATCATTCGACACATGCCTTCCTCGTCATCAATGAGCAATATCCGCTTTTTATCCATCCTGTCCTTCTTCCTCCTTCGGCACCGGAAGCCATACGCGCATTGTGGTCCCCTGGCCCAGCTGGCTATCAACCTCCATATTGCCTTGGTGATGGCGAACAATCTGGCGGGTTATCGCCAGTCCCAAACCAGTACCTTTCTTCTTGGTAGTGAAAAACGGCTCAAAAATCTTATCGAGATTTTCACTCTCGATACCCTCGCCGGTATCGGCAAAGCTCAACACCACCTTTTCTCCCACCCTCTCGGACCGGACCGTAAGGACTCCCCCTTCGGACATGGCAGACCCCGCGTTGAGCATGATGTTGATCGCGACCTGCCGCATCTGGTCACCATCTACCAGCAGGGTGGGCAGATCGGCAGCAAAATCCGTATTGATCACGACATTGTGCATGGAAGTATGGTTGGCGGCAAAGTCGACGATCTGACCTAGCAGCGCATTTATATCGGTTTTCTCCAGCACCGGCTTGGGGGTTCGTGCATAGCTGAGCAGATCCTGGACGATCTTTTTACAACGTTTACTTTCCCGCTTGATATCGTGAACCATGCGATACATGGGGTCTTCTTCGTCCAGCTTTCCTTCCAGATAGGCAGCATAACCGAGAATCACGCCAAGTGGATTGTTGATCTCATGGGCAACGCCGGAAGCGAGCACCCCCAATGAGGCCATTTTGCCCTGCTGGGCAAGATTGCTCTCCATCTCCCGGTGTTGCTTGATCATGTCAGTCATTCGATTGAAGTGGGACGCCAACTCGCCCAGCTCATCCTTAGTCTCGACCCGCATACGCTCTTCCAGCCGACCGGCTTTCACCCGTCGGATTACACTGATCATGGAATGGATCGGCTCGGTGAGCGCGGAGGCGGCGGTAAAGACCAGACCGACCGAAATCAGACCGACGGTCAGGCCTAAAATCGCCAGGCTCGACCAGAGATGCCGCTTGATCTCATGGGCATCCTGATAGAACTCGTCTTCGTAAGAACCGACGGCTACGATCCAATCCCACGGCTTGTAATAGAGATAGCGAACTATCTTCATCCGTGGTTCGGCATCACCAATATTCTGCCAGGCATAACGGGCCCAGCCATTCTTGCTGGCCAGCATCCGCTTGACAACATACTGCCCTTCGGCATCCTTCATCTCCAGGATGTTCTGACCGGCGCTTTCAGGATGAAGGGTCAGCGTTCCTTCGGTATCGAGACAATAGATGTAGCCGGTCTTACCAACCCGCTTTGAATTGATTTTATTTTTCAGCTCTGCAAAAGAGAGTTTTTCGAATTCTCTATCCTCATAGGTTTCTTCCAGATAACCACCGGTAGCAATGATCCAGTCCCACTCTCGAAAATAGCGATAGGCAACCAATTTACGGCGGGGCTTCTTGTCACCCAGAATGGCATTTCGCCAGGGATACACCGCATAAAGAACCTCTCCCGGCGCAGAAGCCACAGCGGCTTGACAGATATCGCGAATAAAGTAGCGGCCATCTTCGTCCTGTTCGTCGTAAACATTTTCCCCTTCACGGGCAATATGAGCCAACAGCCGCCCCTTGCTGTTCATGGCATAAATGTAGCCGGTCTCACCGATATTGACTTTTTTTAGCGCCTTGGTCGCCGCCTGCTTTGCCGCCCGCAAACTGAGCTGGCCGCTCCGGTACAGCCGATGTTCGGTTTCGACCAGGCTGTAGGCCAGATCGGTGATCGTTCGCATTTCCTCTTGAACGGTCGCCTTTTTATCTTCTTTGTAAACCTGAAACTGCTTGTAGTGAGAATCAAGAAGGTCGATGGCAAAGCGGCACATGTGGTCGAGATCGTCTTTGCTGGCCTGGGTGATGCCACGATAGGCCTGCTGATAGGCAACATAACCGGTCACCACGCCGACGACGATAAAGGGCAGCAGAACCAACGGCAGCACCACCATCTGCAGCTTCCAGCGCAGGGGCAGACGGGAGAAGTAGCGGGAAAACAAAGGGGTCATAACGGATTAGCTCTTTTTCCTAGTCGACGGCCAGTCATCCACCCCCCCCAAAGCGCTTACCGCCGCAGGAACCGGAGACTGTAAATAAGGCGATAGGATAACATTAGGCAGCCGCCAGCGACAAGCCCGCAAACAACTCAATCTTCGCCAGCAGGAAAATAAAAAAGGACCCCACCAGTCTGGCAGAGTCCTCGAATGATCAACAAACAAGAAAACCTTTAAAAAGCACGCTTTCTGGTCCGGGAGCGCTTACCCATCAGCCAGCCGACGAACAGGACTCCAGCACCGGCCAGAAACCATTTGACAATAGCCTTACGCAAAATAGCGTCATTATCCTGCCGCAATTGCGCAAGATCGGCGGCATATTTTTCATTTTCAGCTTTGAGCTGGTCTCGCTCATTGAGCAAGTCGGTGACATTCTTGGCCCCCTCCCTCAAAGTCTGATGTTGTTTTACCAGCCTGCCGTGCTGGCCCTTTTCAAGTTTCAACGCTTCCTGGACCTCGGCCAGCTGCCGCTGCAACTCGCTTTTCTCGTTATTCCACCCCTCAGCCTCTTTGGCCATGGTGGCCATACGCGCCTTTGACTGGTCAAGTTGCTTTTGCAAACGAGCAATGACATAAACCTTGGGCAGCTGGGCACTGATATATTGTTTAAGCACATATCCTTCGGCACCGTCTTTGGTACGCACTTTCAGATATTTTTCTTCTTCTTCCAGAAACTCTAATGCTGCACCTGTCGGCAGAGATTTCAGGATTTTATATTCCGTTCCCGGACCACGCCGCAAAGTAACGGCAATCTGATCGGAAACGTAACGCGTTTCAGCTTCTGCGGAAACAACTCCAAGAGCCGAAACCACGAGAATAATACAGCAGAAGAGGGCAATCCGCATGAAATGACTCCTTTTGACAAAATTGTACAACAATCCATTGGCACACACGGCAGTGAGCAATGGACCAATCCAGCCGCTTGTTGGCGCTAAACAAACCTTGTATAGCCTAAACCCTGCAAAGGTACCATGAATTCCCCTGACAGGCCATCAGCTAGTTACCGGCAAACCTGCGGCCGCAGAATTTCGAGGCGCCTCATGCCTCGATAAAGGCAAATCATCCCGATAGCCAGTTTGGCCGGCAAGTAAGGCCAGGGCCAGCAACACCCCCCCCAGCAAAATCAGTAACGAGCGATAGGGGTCCCGGATTCCTGAAGATTCGTGATCGGTCAAAGTCTGCATGCAGGTAAAGCTCCTCGGCAGGATTAAACAAAAGGGCGAACTGACGAAGCCTTAGAAGCAAACCTTGGACCAAGATAAATTTCCGCAGCAATTTCGACATTTAGCTCATTGGAGGCAATTAGAATCAGGCAGCCTGGCCCTCAAATGGCCAAAAATCGTCGCCGCCAGGCGACAAAAGTGCCTGTGCCTTCGCGGTAAGGCTGAATCTGTCTAAGGTTGAATCCCCTCAAGAACGTTTTCAACCGGGCAAACATTCTAACACTTTGAAATGATTAGCGAAAGCACAATATCGACCTGTCTCCAAAAAGCGACAAGGCCCTTGAAAGTCAGGATTTAAACAAGGCTGGAACGATATGATGTCGCCCTAGCAGCTTGTAAAACTCGGTGCGATTGCGGCCGGCAATACGGGCAGCATGGGAAACATTGCCTTCGGTGATTTGCATCAGGCGCACCAGGTATTGCTGTTCAAATTCCCGCCGCGCCTCACTAAAGGGCAGAATATGTTCCCGACTTTCCTTAATGGCATTACTGACCAGCTCCTCAGGAATCACCGGGCTTGTAGACAATGCCACTGCCTGCTCAACCACATTGTACAACTGACGCACATTACCCGGCCATGCTGCAGCAAGCAAAAGCTCCATGGCTTCGGGAGCAAAACCGCTGACCTTTTTACCGGACCTGTCTACCAGCTCTTGTAAAAAGTGTTGCGCCAAAAGGGGAATATCCTCCCGGCGCCCGGCCAGGTTCGGCAGTTCCAGGGAAACCACATTGAGTCGATAGTAAAGGTCTTCACGGAAGTTGCCGTCGGCAATTTCCGATTCGAGCTGGCGATGGGTAGCCGATACGATGCGAACGTCGATATCTATTGACTCCACGGACCCGACCGGTCGCATGCGCTTCTCCTGCAGAACACGCAACAGCTTGACCTGCAAGGCGAGGGGCATATCACCGATTTCATCGAGGAACAGGGTCCCGCCCTGAGCCGAACGAAACAAGCCGGGATAATCCTTAACGGCTCCGGTAAAAGCCCCTTTACTATGACCGAACAACTCCGATTCGAGCAGCGTATCGGGAATGGCGCCGCAGTTGACCGCCACAAAGGGCTCGGCACTACGATTACTGGCCCAATGGATAGCCCTGGCGAGCATTTCCTTGCCAGAGCCGCTCTCTCCGCGGATCAGAACCGCCGACCCGCTTTCGGCAGCCAGCTTGGCTTTGGACAACAAATCGAGCATGGCTGGAGATTGGGTGATGATCTCGCGACGCCATTGGTCTTCGCCGGCAGCCCCCGCTTCAACATCAAGGGGAGGGCCGCACATACTCAAAGCCCGTTTAATCTCTTGCAGCAAATCCTGCTTATCAAGAGGCTTGGCCAAGAAGCCGAATACACCCCTGCGGGTTGCGTCAACAGCATCGGGAATCGAACCGTGGGCGGTCATGATAATCACCGGAAGAGCGCTATGATTTTTCCGAATGGCATCGAACAGCGCCATGCCGTCCATTCCTTCCATACGCATATCGCTGAGCACCAGATGGGGCCGAACAACCGGCAACAGGCCAAGGGCCTGTTCGCCGCTTTCAGCCACGGTCACCTGATAACCGGCAGCACTTAAACGAATGGATAATAGCCGCAGCAGATCGACATCGTCATCGACCAGCAACAAACGATATTTATCTTGCTCTTCCATGCTTTTTCAGGGTGAAGGCAAAGCCTTCTTCTCCCTCTCCTGGATAATTTTTTCGATATCTTCCAAGGCCTTGAGCTTGCTGGCCAAAGAATTGGATCGCTCCCGCTCGGCAGACAGAACCTGCTCGGCCTGCTGCTTTTGAAGCAACAGCGTCTCAAGCAACTCGGCTAACGCAAGCAGATCCTCTCGGGGTCCGGTACGATGCCGATATCCCTGCAACAGCTGCAATGCCCTGTCATGGTTTTGGTAGCGACTTTTTGGATGTACCGCCAGACAAGCTAGCAAGAATCGCTCCCGGTCCCCACCGGACTTTTCGTAAGCCGCTTGCAGCTTGCGCACCTGGCGGCGCTGTTCAGCCTCCGGCAAAATCGCAATATGGCGGCTATCGCTGACCACCTGCGAAGCATTGCAACCGATGCTGGCGGACCAGGTTGAATCGACCCATTGCCCCAGTCCGGCACAACCGCTCAACAGCAGTCCAAGGCCGAACAGCAGCAAAACCGTGACCTTTCTTAAATAGCCTATCATGGTCTGTTCTCTCTTTCCCCTCGTGGCAACAATATTTGAAAGCAGGCACCGCCTAAAGAACCACTTGTCTGTTCAATACGACCACCATGATCCTGCACATATTCCTTGACGATAGACAACCCGAGACCGGTTCCTTTTACCGGCCCCACATAGGGCGTATCTCCCTGGTAGAATGGCCGGTAAATTTTCGCCCGTTCTTCCTCGGGAATCCCCGGGCCGCTATCACTTACTTCCAGCAAAACCTGATTACCCTGTCCGACAAGCCTTACCAAAATATCACCGCCGGGAGGAGTGAATTTCACAGCGTTGGACAGCAGATTGTCGACAACAACTCCCAACCGCTCTGAGTCGCCCCAAATTCGCAGCGCCGCTAGATCGAGTTGCAATTGAATTTCTTTTTTTAAGATCATGGCACGGTGATCGGCAACGACGGACTCGACCAGCTGATCAAGATCGAGCTGACTACGACGATAAGGCAAAACCTTGGCCTGGGCCCTGCTGTATCCGAGTAAATTGTCGATGAGTTTTTGTAACTGCAGGCCATTGCGACGCAAGATACCGACCACCTCCCGCTGTTGTTCGCTAAGGGGTCCGACAGCTTCTTCAGCAAGAAGCTCCGATCCCTCGCGAATTGAAGACAGGGGAGTTTTCAGCTCATGAGAGACATGAGCCACGAATTTACTCTTATCCTTCTCCACCTCCCCGAGGCGCACGCGCAACCAGTCGAGGCGGCAACCAAGAAATTCCAGATCCCGCGGACCTCCGACTCGAATCGGTTGCTGAAAGTCTCCCTCGCCAAGTCGATTGATGCACTGGGCGATCTGCCGAATCGGCTTGGCAATCAAAGATGCGAACAGGGACATAATCAGGGTTGTCACCAGAACCAGGATCAGAGGCAACCACGCCAGAATCTTACGGGCCTGGTGGGTCGCTTCCTGCATGGCGTTGGCTTCCTCCACGATCAGTTCCTGACTTTCCTCATAAATCAATTTGGCCCGGCTGGTCAACAGGGCAAATCGTTCCACCAGGGATTTGCCGGCAGGCGCATCATCGGGCGAGCCACTGAGCCAGAGTTGGTACAGAGCCTTTTCTTCGGATTTAAGGACCTGAAGCCGCTTCTTTTGAGCTTCTTCCTGGGCCAGGTTCGACAACTGGTCGATAGTCCGACCAAACTGGTGGTGTTTTTCGGTAATATCCTGCAACAGCTCCGGCTCGCCGAGCACTTGATATTGGCGGGCCCGGCGCTCCAGGAACAGCAATTCGTCCAGCAAACTGCGACTGTTCTGAATCACTGCCACCGAACGGTGAATGGCCTGACTGCTCCGCTCCGCCAGTCGCGCCATAAAGAGTTCAGCATTAATCAACGCCAGCAACAGGGGCAGAGCCACCACGGCAAAACCGATCAACACCAACGCCAGAAAAGATTTCGGCCGGTAAAAACGCATGATATCCCTGGACAAATCCGCTTAAGGGGCCAAAGGCCAGTCGCTCTCAAAACCGGGTGGATATAAATTATCCCGTGTACGATTAAAGTAGCCGTACTGTAGACGCGGAATCTGTTTTTTGACCCGATCCAGCATCTTGGCCATCCCCATACCTTGGCCACTGGCGCCCAGCGTGCTCCAGTAAAGATCCGGATCGATGCTCAGGTTACGCATCTGTATCAGGTCGACACCCGTCTCCTCCACCAGCTCGATCAGCTGTTCGACTTCGTCCTCACGATCGGTGATACCCGGGAAGACCAGATAATTGAGCATGGTAAAAAGCCCCGCCTGTTTAGCGCGGCGAATCGACTCGCGCACATCGGCGAAAGAATAGCCACAGGGCCGGTGATACGCATTGTAAAAGCGTTCCTGCACCGAATTCATCGAGACCCGCAGCGAATCGATGCCCGCCTCGGCCAAGCGCTCAACGGCTGCCGGGTCGGAAGCATTGGAATTAAAGTTGATGGTGCCCCTCGCAGTACGGGCCCGCATCGCCTTCACCGCTGCACAGATGGTATCAGCTTGCAGAATAGGGTCCCCCTCGCAGCCTTGACCAAAAGAGACAATGGCATTTTCAGCCTGTTCCAGATGAGGAACGGCGATGCTGGTCAACTCTTCGACGGTCGGCACGAAGGTGATACGTTCCTGGCTCGACGGGCAGCACTCGGGTGCCTCCTGTAGAGAAATGCAACCGAGACAACGGGCATTGCATTGGGGCGAGGTCGGCAGCGGGGCCTCCCAGCGGCGAAAGAACAGGTTTTTGGCCGCGAAGCAATGATAGTCGAGGGCACAGCGGGCCAACTGCTCAAGCAGCCGGTTGCCTGGCTGTTCCTTGAGCATCTGCCGCACCAGAGGATCCAATTGGCGATCATCAAAGTGATCGGGCTGCCATTGGTTGTTACGATCGACCCGCACCGCGGCAGCGTAAAACCGCTCTTCCTCAACACACCAGCCGACCGCAGTGTAAGACCACAGGGGCAACTGTACCCGCTTCTGCCCATAATCGGCAGCGGGCAGCAGTGTCCGCATAAATCCGGGGGTGAGAAAAGCCGATACCGCCTGCACCCGACCGCCGCCGAGGGATCGGGGCAGCTTACGCAGCGTCACGGCCTTGCCTTGGCCCGGATCGAAACCCATCGGCGGCGTCTCGGGCACCGTAAATAACCGACTGCCCTCGGGCAGCGGAATCAACTCTGACAAATGGGGCCGGCGACTGTGCAGACCGTTCATACCGACCATGAGCAGCTCGGGGTGTTCGAACACCTGACCGTCCTGGTCCGCTACTACCGCAAGAATAGTTTTACCCTGAGCCATACAGAAAACCTTTTTTGTTTATTTATTAGTGTGTTGCGCCGGACGCCAGCATAGCACAGGGCCTTAAACAGAGCAATCGCCGTCAAAGAAGGCAAAATAGCTCTTTGTTTGCCAAGGCAGCTTGGTTATGCTGTGGCCATGCGAATCGTACTCACCACCCTGCACAGTAAATATATCCATGCCAGCCTGGCCTTGCCGCTGCTTGGGGCCTATTGCCAAGACATCTGTAACGATTTGCGAATCCGCGAGTTCACCGTTCACGAACCGAAAGAGCAGGTCCTCGGCTCCCTGCTGGCCGAAGAACCTGAGGTCATTGCCTTTTCCGTCTATCTCTGGAATCGGCGCCAGACCTTGGAGCTGGCGGACGCGCTGGTCACGGCCAGACCGAACCTAAGGATCGTGCTGGGCGGCCCGGAAGTTAGTTTCGAAGGGCCGGAGCTACTGGAGACGCACTTCGGCATCAGTGCCTTAATTCGCGGGGAAGGCGAACTCCCCTTGCACGGGTTGCTTGAAGCCTGGCAGCAAGGCCTGGCACCAACGCAGGTGCCGCGGCTGACCTGGCGCGACGGCGACCGTATTTGCGAAAATCCCGACGGCCCATTGCTGACCGACCTGGATGCCATCCCTTCGCCACTGCAATTGGGCCTGATGGACCTGGGACGCGGCTTTGTCTATCTGGAAACCAGCCGCGGCTGCCCCTATCGTTGTGCTTTTTGCATGAGCGCCCTCGACCAAAGGGTGCGGTCCTATTCCATGGCCCGTATCGAACAGGACCTGAAGCTGCTCATGGACAGGCGGGTTGCGAAGGTCAAGCTGGTCGACCGCACCTTCAATTACGACCCCAAGAGAGCTCGCCGCATCTTTGCCTTTATCCTGCAGCACAACCACAGCAGCCACTTTCATTTTGAAATCGGCGGCCACTTGCTCGATGAAAAAACCCTGGAACTTCTCGCAACGGTGCCCAAAGACACCTTCCAGTTCGAAATCGGCGTCCAGTCGACCTTACCCGAGACTTTGCGCACCATCGACCGCCCTGCCGCGCTGGAACTGCTGGAACAAAATGTTCGCCGCCTGCGCCAAATGGGAAATATCCACCTCCATCTCGATCTTATTGCCGGCCTGCCGGGAGAAGACTATGGAGATTTCCTTGCCTCCATCGACCGGGTCGCCGCCCTGCGCCCCCATCATCTGCAACTCGAACCGGTCAAGCTGCTGCCCGGCGCTCCCCTGCGGCACGATGCGGCACGGCACGGTATAAGTTTCGACCCCCATCCGCCCTATAGCGTACTGGCTACTCAGGATCTCAGTTTCACCGAACTGGAGCGCCTGCAGGGGATCGGCCGGTTGCTCGATCTGACCATCAACACGGACCGAGGCCACCACTTTCTGACGGCCCTGAGTGAGGCTTGCGGCTCTTTAAGCAGCGGGCTGGAGCAACTGGAGTCGTTCTGGCGACGCCAGGGGCTGTTTCGCCGCCCCCTCTCCCAGCGGGATCTCTTCAACCAATTATGGACCTTTGTAAACGCCTCTTTCACCGGCCAGCTTCGCGCGCGACTCGGCGAGTGTCTTGGCTGGGACCTGGCAATCAGCGAGCGCATCCCCCAGGAGAAAGCGCCCGATTATCTCGATACCACGCTGACCGACTCGGACAGGCTGCGGGTTCGTGCAAAGATGCAGCGCATCGTGGCCGCCTTGAAGGGCCGGGGCATCAAGGTTCAACATTTAGCGGCCAGGCTTCATCATCAACCCCAGCTCCCCGAAGGCCGCCTGGTCCTCTTTCTCTATTTGACCCGGCCGGGGCGCCCCTTTCAAATCCGCCAACTTCTGCTCTGAAATTCCCGCTGATTGATCTTAAAGCTGCTCCCGCTCCCAGATAACACATCCTGACCAAGCTCCTGAAAATTAATTTAAACATTACCTTTAAAAATCCATCTTTTACGCTAGATTTTTAGATGTGGCTGCTTGCCAAAGGCGAACAATCACATCTTTTAACGGCCAAGCTTGCCCAGGAAGGTCCTGCGACAGGTGTGGTCAGACAATATTTTATGGAGGTAAAGAGATGAAAAAGTTAGCACTTATGCTGATTGCCGTCCTGCTGCTCGGAAGTACCTTTACCGTCAGTTCGCAGGCTGCAATCGAAGTTGAAGGAGACGTCTATGCCGGCATCTGGGACAAGTACATGTGGCGCGGCTTCAACCTGAGCGACAGCCGGCCCACCATCCAAGCCGGCATCGACCTGAGCATCGCCAGTGGCTGGACCCTCAGCACCTGGCACAACTGGCAATTGAAAAGCGGTCCAAATTTCGATTCCGGAGAGCTGAACGAAACGGACGTTATCTTGACCTATGCCTTTGATCTGGGGGACATGATCTCGATGAGTATCGGCGACATCTGGTATTCTCTTGACAACGATCAGTTCGGCGTTACGGAAGACACCAATGAACTGTTTGTCACCGCCACACTCAATACTCTGCTGTCACCAAACCTGAAGGTTTCCTGGGACTGGGATGCCGCGGAAGAAGACGGCCTCTTCTACAGCCTGGACATCAGCCACAGTATCGACCTTGGCCAATGGATGGATAAAACCACCCTTAATCTCGGCGCTCTGGTGTCCTACAACCAGCATGCTGACGGAACCGTTGACGACTACGCCGGCTGGCACAACTACGAGCTGAGCGCGAGCCTCGATTATGCCCTCACCGATCAGCTGACCATCAGCCCGATCTTCATCTTCTCTTCGGGCATCAGCAGCGCCGCCAAGAGTGGTGTTAATAGCGATGGCATCGACACCGAAACGGCAGGAGCCTTGAACCTGACCTTTACCTTCTAAACCCGGAGTCGCGACATCGTCTCCTGATGGAAGAAGAGCTGTCTGCAATTTACTGGTGAGTCGGAGAGGAGTTCAGCTTCTCCTCTCCGTAACTCCTTGCGCTGCAAGCCGCCAAGCTAGACCAACTCCGAACAATCCGAAAAAGGCCTGTTTCGCAGCCGGGCCGCAAAACTCGGCAACAAAGGCAAACAAGACGGGAGGAACACATGGAAAAAGTTCTCTGGAAAGCAATCATCGCCATGGCGTGCGTGCTGGCCACCATGACCCTATTGATGACACCGGGCTGCAAACAGAAACAGGCCGAGGAGGAAAAAACCACCTTGCGCATCACCTGCTGGGCCGGTTATGCCAAGCCTTATGAAGCGGAGTTCAAAGCTCTGGTAAAAGAAAAATATCAGGTCGATGTCGCACTGAGCGTCCACAACCCCACGGACCAGGATGAATTCTTCCTGGCGGTGCAAAACGATACGGCCGACCTCATCTCACCGCCCATCGAACTGCCGAAAACTCCTCGCTTCTATAGCTATGACGAGAGCAATCCCTATCTGCAGCCGGTGGACATTAATAACATCCCCAACTTGAAAAAGATGCTACCGGTTTTCCGCAACGACACCACCCCTATTTATGATGGCCGCCGCTACGGTGTTCCTTACAATTGCGGCCCCTACGGACTGGCCTACAATGCCGATCAGGTAGGAACGGCCCCTGATAGCTGGAATATACTTTGGGATCCGGCGTTCGCCGGCAAATACACGATCAACAATAATTTTCCTAAAGTTAATGTCTGGATTACCGCTCTGGCCCTCGGCTATTCCTACGACGATATTTTCGACATTGACAATTTGGACCGCGCCAAAGTTCAAAAACAACTTGACCTGTTAGCCAAGAACGCAAAGAGCCTCTGGGATGGGGCCGCCAACCCGGCAGAGTTTCCCGAACTGGCTCTGGCCACTACCTGGGGATTTGCCGCCCAGCAAGCCAACATCCAGGGAGGCAACTGGTTGCTGGCCGCACCGAAGGAAGGAGGCAGTGCCTGGATCGATGCCTGGTATATCGGTGCCGGCGCCAAGGGCCTGACCAAACAGTTGGCCGAAGAATGGATCAACTTCATGCTCGCTGAAAAACAACAGGCCGACGTAGTGAAATCCCAGGGGGTCTCGCCGGTTATCACCGATCCCGGCCAAACCCTCAGCGATAAAGAAAAATCCATGTTCCATGTCGGCGACAACGACTACTTCAAAACCGTGGCCCTGTGGCGGGTAATGACCGAAGAAACCGAACAGGCCTTCGGTGCCATGTGGCAGGAAGCCAAAAAAAACAGACCATAATCGGCTCCTGCCGCTGTTTAACCCACGACAGGCAGGACCATTGATTATCCGAGGGCTGAACGCCAAGGAAAATAAATCTCCAGGCTCTTCAGGCCACACGTTCACAGCGCAAAACGGAGGAACGCCATGCGAAAAAGAAGTAAGGTGCTGATCGCTCTCGCCTGCGGAATGGCTGTAGCTTTTCTCGCCTCGACCGTCGGCGCAGTAACTATCAGCAACATTCAACCGGGTGAAGATGTCTTCAGTTATGTAGAAAGAACAAAAGAGGGGTTCGACCAGACCCTCTACCAACAGGTTATCGGGGCCGCCAGTGCTTTCAAAGAAGGGGATGAGGCCATCGGTGTGGCCGCCGACGACGAAGCCAGCCGGGAAAATGCCCGCAGTTTGCTGGCCAGTACCAAGATCAAAGATCTGCTGGCTAAGTCGTTATTCGTCGACGCGCAGGACAAGCTGATCATGGATACCACCGATCCGGCCCAATATGCCAAGGTGAAAAACTGGACCATGGGTGAGCTGAAAACCTTCTTGCTGACCAAATCCGAAGCCGAGATCAAAGGGATCATGTACGGTCTCCACAGTGATATCATCGGCAACGTGGTCAAACTCATGTCCAACGACGAATTGATTCGCATCGGCCAAACGGTCTTTAACCCTCTGCCCGGCTCCAAAATCGGCGCAAAGGGCTACCTCAGCGCTCGAATCCAGCCCAACTCCCCGACGGACAATATCGATGATATCGTCTGGCAGGTTTTTAACGCCTACTCTTTCGCAGTCGGCGATCTGATCGTCGGCACCAACCCCGTCGACAGCCAGCCACACAACGTCGAAGCTGTTGAATTGGCCTTGCGGGACGTCATGCAAACCTTCGGTGTTGATAAAAACAATCCCTGGTGCGTGCTGTCCCATATCGATGTTCAAGCCGAAGTAGAAAAAAACAACCCCGGCTCAACCGCTATCTGGTTCCAGAGCCTGGCCGGCGTCGTGGACGCCAACAAGACCTTCGACCTGACTTTAGAAAAAATGATGGACTACGCAAAAATGCGCACCGGTAAATACGGCCTCTACTTCGAAACCGGCCAGGGCGCCGATTTTACCAACGGCCATGGCAAAGGCTTCGACATGGTGGTCCATGAATCCCGTAAGTACGGCTTCGCCCGTGCCCTCAAGCAGCAGGTAGCCGCGGCCCAGACCGACGGTCAGGGCGCCTGGGTCCATCTTAACGATGTGGCCGGCTTTATCGGCCCCGAGGTCTTTAAAACCCGCGAACAGCTGGTCCGTTGCTGCCTCGAAGATATCGTCATGGGCAAATTGCACGGCCTGATCATCGGCCTCGATATCTGCTCGACCCTGCACATGCCCGTCACTCTTGACGACCTCGACTGGTGCCAGAACCAGATTGCTCCGGCCAATCCGGGCTACCTGATGGCCCTGCCGACCAAAAACGATCCGATGCTCAGCTATCTGACCACCGGTTACCAGGATCATGTCCGGCTGCGTGAGAAGTTCGGTTTCAAAATCGACGACGCCATGTGGGACTTCTTCAAGAAGATCGAGATCATCGACCAGGACGGCAAACCAACGGAACACTTTGGAGACACCCTCTGGGTCTACTACCAGTACCGTTTGGCCAAGGGCGACAACCGGCCGATGAAAGAAGTCTATGCCGAAGGTCAGCAGAAAATTGATCAGGTTCTGGCCCGCAGTGTGCCGTTGGCCCTCGGCTACGGCGAAAACATCTGGGATCTTGAACCGGAAACCGACAAACAGATGCGTGCCCTCTATGACGATGCCAAAGTCAGCCTGTGGGCCGAGTTCACACCCGAGTTCATCGCCACCATTCCCAATGCCGTCAGCATCGCAACAAAATCCGCCGACCGTGAGGACTATGTGGCTCATCCGAGCAGTGGCGAAGAGTTGAATGAAGCCGCCGTGGCAACTTTGGAAAAGTTACGCAATAGTTGGGATGGTCAGAAAGCTCCTGATGTACAGATCGTGATTTCCGACGGGCTGAACTCCAAGGCAATCATGGATGAAGGTCACTTGATGCCCTTTATTCAGGAATTGCGCGCCGAACTGCAGAAGGCCGGCATGACCTCGAGCAAAGAATATGTCGTGGTCACCAACGGCCGAGTCCGCGCCGGCTACAAATGCGGTGAAGTACTGTATAACAAGAGCGCCGAAAAAGCGCCCAAGGCCATCATCCATATCATCGGTGAACGCCCGGGCAGCGGCCATCACGCCTTCTCCGCCTACATCACCCGGGTCGCTCCGGCCACCTGGCAAAAAGCCGGCGCCGTCGACCACGACGTCACCAAGGTCATCTCCGGCATTTCGGATACCGGGCTGCCTCCAGCCAAAGCGGCGCAAGAAACCGTCAAACTGCTGAAGGCGATGTAACCTGCATGTGCAAACTGCTGTATTAAAAATAAGGGGTCCTTTGGGCCCCTTATTTTTTCCTTTATTGTCTTTGCATTGATAGAGATCTTATGAATCAACATCCTCCTGAAAACCATTCCTATGGCTTAATCAGAGACGTGTTGCATAAAACCAGCCTCTGGGGGCACGCTTTGACCCTGAGTCGATTTTACCTGTTTGGCGAAATCGGCAACCTGATGTACACCATCGGCAAGAGTATCCTTGAAGGAGCGGTCCTTTACACCATGTTCTCCATGGCCGAGGGAGAATACAAGGTCGCTGCCATCCTCGGGGTACTCACCAAGTACATCTACCCTGGCATTACCTTCGTCAGCAGTGTTAAGGTATCGGTCTTCGTCGATTATCTGGAGAGTCTGCACGACCAGCGCAGACAACTGGCCAAGTTGATTCGGGCTATGACCCTGATCGGCGGAGGGCAGGCCCTGGGTGCGATCATGCTGGTACTCTGTTATCCGCCCTTTTTCAGTGGCTTGTTTGGCGCCTTTGACTACAGTAAATACCTGCTGATCCTGCTCTATCTGCTGCACCATGTCTGCGACGGCTCGGCTCAGGTGGCCGAAGGGCGGGTCTGGTTCAAGCTGATCGAGATCAAAATTCGCCATGGACGATTGAGCCGGATATCGGACAATTTCTGGGGCATTCACGCCATGTCGCAGAACATCCAACTAATTCTGGGACTGACCCTGTTATGGGGAACCACCCTGGTCACCGGTCTGTTTAGAGACCGTTTGGATGCTGGTGTCATGTGGGGTATTGTCATCGGTGGCATGATGCTGACTGCCCTGGCTAAGTTTGCCCTGCCCCTGGCGTGGAAACTGAATTGGATCGAACCGAAAGCATCTCCATGAACCATCCGCCTTTACTAAAGATCGAAAACCTCCATTTCGCCATCGGCCGCCAGCCGATTCTGCGGGATATCTGCGCCGGATTTGCCGCCGGTGGCATTCATGGCATTATCGGGCCGAACGGCTCGGGCAAATCGACCCTGCTGAAAAACCTCTGCCGCATCTGGCAACCCCAAACCGGCCGGGTGCTCATCGACGGTCAAGATTACCAGCGCATCGGTCGCAAGGCCCTCAGCCGGCTGGTTACCCTGGTGCAGCAGGATACTCGCGTCGATTTTTCCATTTCCGTGACCGACTTCATTGCCATGGGCCGCCATCCCCACCTTCAAAGGCTGCAGGGATTGCGGCAGAGGGATTTGGATATCGTTGAAGACGCCCTGCAGCTCACCGAAACCGTTGAATTACGAGATCGCTGGGTCAACGAACTCTCCGGGGGTGAAGGGCAGCTGGTTAACATCGCCCGGGCTTTAGCCACCGAAGCCCCGTTGATTTTACTGGACGAACCGACCAGCGCCCTGGATATTCGTCACAAGCTCGACATCATGAAGCTGTTGACCGCTCTGCGCAATGGTGGCAAGACGATCCTCATCAGCATTCATGATCTGGAACTGGCCAGACGCTATTGCGATACAATCACCATGCTGGACCAAGGTGGGGTCTATTTTCACGGGCCGACCCTGGAGGCCTTTGCTCAGGAACGGATCAAGGAGGTTTTTCATGTCGATGTGGAGGAGATGCCCAGCGACCGCGGAGTCTCGCTGCTGTTTTATTAGCTGCATTCTGGCGGGACTTCTTTTGCTGATCCTGACCGCCGGCGCTGCAACTGCAGGGCAGGATACTGCCGTCAGGAGCTTCCCGCTGGAGATGGACGCCCTGATGGGTGCATTGACCAATACTTATCGACCGGAACCGGTGGGCCCCACGACCTTTCCGCGCACTGTCGACTACCGCTACCTGGCCTATGACATCGCCCGCGACAGTGTGCAGGAAGAACAACGCAGCACGGTTATCCTCCGTCGGCCGCAGCGTATCATCCCTCAGGCCATCGGCCTCACAGAAATTCTCTGGGCTATCTGCCCGCGGCAGCGCATCATCGCTGTCCATCAGAGCTGCAAGGACCGACGTTTTTCATTTATTGCCGGCCAACTGCCGGAGAATCTGCCGACTTACGGCACCAATGATGCCGAAATCGTCATCGGCCATCATCCAGACCTGGTGCTGACCACCTACTACTCCGACGCCAACTTTCTTCACCAGCTGCAGCAGGCCAAGGTGCCGAACGTACAACTGGGTTTTTTCGGCAATCTGGAGCAAATTGAAGAACAGATACTGCTCATCGGGCAGCTGATCGGCGAAGAACGCAGCGCCCGGCAACTGACCGACACCATGGTGGAAAAAATCAAAGCGATTCAGGCCTATGCCGAATCCCGCCGGGGCGACCGCCCCCCTCTGACAGTGCTCTATTACGACAACATGGGCTACGTCGCCGGACGCAACAGTACCTTTGACGCTATGTGCCGTCTGCTCGGCGTGGTCAATATCGCCACCGCCAAAGGCATCGACTATTTCAAACAGGTCGACTATGAGACGCTGCTGCAATGGAATCCCGATATGATCATCGTGCCCGAGGAAAGCGTCTTTGACCAACAGCTCTACGAAAACCCGATCCTGACTTCGGCCAAGGCGATCCGCCAGCGTAACATCCGCAAGATCCCCAGCGTCTACCTGCTCAGCGCCTCCCAATATCTGGTGGCGAGCACTAACTATTTGGCCGGACTGATTTATGAATGACCACCCTTCCCGCCGCCGGCACCCCGCCGGCTTCATCGTTTTCATAACAACCGCGCTGATTTTACTGGCAGGGCTGTTTCTCTCGGTGCGTCTCGGCCCCTGGGACATTGGCCTGAGCGACATCACTCAGGTTCTGGCAGCCAAGCTCTTGGGCCTCGGCTCCGCTCCCGACCCGGCTACGGAAGCCATCATCTGGTATGGCCGGGTGCCCCGTACCCTGACCGGAGCTCTGGTCGGTTTCGCCCTCGGCTGTGCCGGCACCATCATGCAGGGGATCTTTAAAAACCCCATGGCCAGTCCGGGAGTGATCGGCACCAGTTCCGGCGCCGCCCTGGGAGCCGTCAGTGCCATCTATTTTGGACTGGCAACTACAAATATCTATGCCGTGCCGGCCTTTGCCGTAACATTCGCCTTTCTTTCCATGCTCATCGTTCTGCTCATCGCCACTACCGGCGGTCTGACCTCCCGCTACACCCTGTTGCTGGCAGGCATCGCCTTCAATGCCATTTTCAGCGCGATGACCTCATTGCTTATAGTTTTATCGACGGATCAGTTCGACATGGCCCGCAAGATCGTCGGCTGGCTGATGGGTGATTTGACCAACCGCTCCTGGGAGCATGTGCAGATTGTACTGATTATCGCCCTGCTCGGGTCGCTGGCTTCCCTGCTCTATGCCCGCGATCTCAATATCATCATGCTCAGCGAGGAGATCGCCGCTAACCTCGGAGTCAACGTCTTCTGGTCGCGCAGCGTACTATTGTTTCTCGCCGCCATGCTCACCGGCGGCGCTATCGCCGTGGCCGGAGCGATCGGCTTCGTCGGCCTGGTCGCCCCACACATCATGCGCAGCTTCATCGGCTCGGACAACCGCATGCTAATACCCGCAGCCGGTATGCTCGGCGCCGCATTGGTGGTCTATTCAGACTGCGTGGTACGCCTTTGGGGCGGTGGCGGGCTGCGCATCGGTGTGCTGACCGCGCTACTCGGCGGACCCTTTTTTCTTCACCTGATCATCCGGGACCGCAAAAAATTTGTATACTTCTAGGAGGTTGTAGAGCTCAACAGCCCGAAACAAAAAATCGACTGTTCGAGCTCAGATTTTTGAGAGGATAGAATTCATGACCTCTGCCGCCCAAAGCCCGGATACCGATACTCGCTCTCAAAGCGAATCCTTCCGCCGGCAATTGCAGCAGGCCGAAGCCGAAATCAGCAAGGTAATCATCGGTCAACAGCGGATGATCCAGACTATTTTCTGCGCCCTGCTGGCCAGGGGCCACGTCCTTCTCGAAGGGGTTCCCGGCCTGGCTAAAAGCCTCACTGTAGCGACCTTTGCCCGCCTGATCGGCGGAACCTTCAAACGCATCCAATTCACTCCCGATAAACTGCCCAGCGACATCACCGGGACCACCGTCTATAACCAGGCGACTTCGACCTTTTCCTTCAATCAGGGACCGGTGTTCTGCAACATTCTGCTGGCCGATGAAATCAACCGCGCGGCACCCAAGGTCCAGTCTGCCTTACTCGAGGCCATGCAGGAAAAGGTCGTCAGCATCGATCGCGACCAACATCCGCTGCCCGAGCTTTTCATGGTACTGGCCACCATGAACCCGGTGGAGCAACTCGGTACCTATCCCCTTTCGGAAGCCCAACTCGATCGTTTTATCGCCAAGGTCGAACTCTCCTACCCCGCGCAGTCTGATGAAGCACAGCTGCTGCACAAAAAAAGTCGCAACTTCGAGGCTCTGCAAAAAGCCGTACCGCAGTTACTGACGACGACGCAGGCTTTGGCCATGCAGAACCATGTGGCCGACAAAGTCAGCATCTCCGATCGGGTCATTAACTACCTTTTAGAAATCTGCCTGCGCACCCGTCCCCAATCGATCCACGCCAACAGCGCGGTCCGCAAATACATCACAGTTGGTGTGTCGCCTCGCGGCGGCGAACATTTAATCGCTTTTTGCAAAGGACACGCATTTTTGGAGGGCCGCGATTTTGTCTCTTTTGAAGATGTCGATGCCTGCGCCGCCGAGGTACTCGGTCATCGCTTGATTTTAAGCGATGCAGCATTTCTTGAAGGAATCCGACCGACCGAACTGATAAGGGAGATTATCAGCGGCATCATCCCCTATTGACTGACAGGTTGGAGTTAAGGACTAAAAAACTATTCACCGCAGAGAGCGCAAAGTAACCCGGCAAAATGCTTTGACCCTGATATTTGTTCTTCTCTGCGACCTCTGCGGTAAAAGCCCTGGTCTTGAATGAGTTTGGCAAGGCGACAAACCCGGCGAAACTGTTGGAAGAGGAGTAAAGCCAACCATGAAGCCCCGCTACCGATTCAACATCCAGCCCAAGTATCCCCCCCACCAGCCTCTCGCTGGTGATTGGGCCGGGGTCGAAAAGGGCACCGGATACGAATTCTGGGGATTACGCAGATACCTGCCGGGAGATAACTGTGGTCATATCGACTGGAAGGCCCGGGCCCGAAGCGGTGAGCTTTACGTAAGGGAATTCCTGCAGGACAGTGCTTACACGCTCATGCTGTTGGTCGACGTCAGCGCTTCGATGGGATTTGGAGATAAACGTTCCCTCGCTCAGGATATCGCCGCCAGCCTGGCCTACAGCGCCCTGCAAAACAGCAATCCCTGCGGCCTGCTGCTGTTCGCCGACCGGGTCATCGATTATCAGGCCCCTAACGCTTCGGCCCGGCAATATCAGCGTCTGCGCAGCATGCTGCAAAAGTCCCGTCCTGTAGACTGCCACGAGACCAGGCTGCAGTCCGCTATCGATCATCTCACCAACTTGCTGCCATCCTGCCTGGGTGTCATTCTTTCCGACTTTCACGACCGGCCGGGGTCTTTGAACGCTCTGCACAGCGTCGCCGCCAGCGATCGCTCTGTCGCTCACGAGATCCTGGCCCTGCATCTCCTTGAAGAGGTGGAATGGCAACTACCGGACCTGACCGGCCAGGTGCCATTGCAGGACCTGGAAACAGGCGAGGAATTGAATCTCGACCTGGCGCAGCAGCAACGTTACCAAGTCGCCGTGCACCGTTGGCGGCAGCACCGAATAAAACAGCTCGCCAGGGCGGGCATCGACTCTACGGTCATTATCAACGGCCAGGACAATGTGCAGGAAAAGATCAACGCCTTTTTCGCCAGAAGGCTGGCAGCCAGAGTTTAATCCCGGGGCGAAGATCAACAACCGAAACGGATAGATGATGTCACCTTCCAATAAAGCTCATAACCACCGTTACTCGGCCCGAGCCTGGTATCGGGATCTTTACCGATTTTTCTACCTTGCCGGCTTATGGCTTTTTCTGCTGTCACAAGGGCCTTTTTGTAATGCCATGGCCGCAGCCCCGACCGCCCTTGAAGAGTTGGCTTCTGAACAAACCAGCTGCTTTGACCACATCTGGCAAATGGCCCATGACCACCCCTGGTATCTCGATTCAGAAGGCCAACAAGTCGCACCCGAGGTCGCTCGAGACTGGTTAATTGTCAGATTTCGCGAGCCCGGGGCGAGTCCCCGACAGGTCAAAGACTTTTACAGCCGCTACCGGGAAGCTTTCGATGGTCTGGTGGAAACACCCGATGCAGCGAAATCAGCGGCCGCCTACAGGTTAAGACAGGGGCTCCCCTACGGGCTTTTCGATGCTCTGCTGCAGCGATGGCGAAAGGACCCGCAGGTACACAGCATCCAGCCGGCCTGGCGAATCGAACAGCAACTGTATGTCCCCCTCGACAAAATCGAGATAAAATGGAAGACGACCACCGGCGAGCAGGCCCGACACCGATTGCTTGAAAAAGCCGAAGCCTTGCAGGGGTTGGTCACCAAAGGACCCAATACCGATATAGCGACGATCGATCCCTGTCGGCGCCTTGCCTGGCAAACCGCCGCGTTACTTGGCGAGGACTTGTATGTCGCCAGCGCCGTTCCGCTTAAAAGGCCCTTGACCCCACCGGTAACTATTCAATTCCTTCTCGACCGACCGGGGGCCATGTCTGGCATGCCAATGCCTTTTAACCTGGAGATCCACTTCGCTGAGGGAATCAAAATCGACGCGGCCACCATTGCCAATCTCAACCTCAATCCCAGCGGCATTTTTCATAACCTTTACGAAATCAGCTACGATCATCCTCTCAGTGCCATCGATCTGTCCCACAGTCCCATTCGCATAACCGGGACCCTGCGAATCTACGCCTCTGGCGATTACCAACTTCCGGCCCTGCCGGTCTATTTCACCGACCACCGGACGGACGATGCAAGCCCCGTAACTATTCGCACTGACTTTGTATCGATCCGCATTGCCTCCATGGTCCCCGAAGGAGAAGATGATTACCGCCTGCAAATCGCTGCCCCCGGCCCCCTCTCGAAGGTCGTCGATACAGAACTAAGCGTCCGCCTGAAAAAGGCCGTGGCCATGAGTATTGCCGGCCTTTTGTTGCTGGCCGCCGGAATTATCGTCTGGCTTCGCATTCCGTCCCACCCGGTCAATAAAGCGGAACAGGTGGTCCGTGCCCGGCTGCAAAAACATCACGCAAACCTTGTCGACAAACTTAAAAACGCCCCTTCCTCCCTGCAACTGGCGGATTGGGCGGAACTGGGCAACGCTCTACAAACACTTCTGGCCGAATACGCAGGACTGTCGCCCGCAACCAGCGGTGGCAGCCACAGTTCATTTTTGTCTCAGATGACCGGCAGGCTCTCCAACAACGAAATACGGCAGGCGGAAGCCATACTCAAGGGCATTGAACATCTGTTGGCATCCGAACACCCCGACGCTGAACAGCGTCGCAATCTGCTGGCACAGGCAGAGAACCTGCTCACCGACCTGGCAAAGAGAAGGCCCGAGCGGCAACCGGAGACGGAGGTCCTTTAACATCCATGCCGGATCTTGAACTGGAATATCCTTTAGCCTTGCTGGCCTTGTTACTCCTGCCCCTGATCGTGTGGCTGCGACAGCGCACTCGCAGCAGGACGCCCTTTCCGTCCGTCGGGGTTCACCTGCGGGGACTGCAACCCACCTGGTGGAAAAGACATTATGACAACATTATTTTTTCGGCGGTATTTATCAGCCTCATTCTGGCCTTGGTCAATCCGGGCTATGCCCGCCGTAGCGTAGAAGAGTACATCGAATCGAAATGGATCATCCTGACCCTTGACCTGTCGGGTTCTATGAGAAGGCAGATCGATCGTTTTTCCCGGCTGACCGTCGGCGACATTGCCCTCGATGGCCTCGAATCCTTTGTCGATCTGCGCCGGGAAGGGGACTATATCGGCCTGGTGGCTTTTTCCAGTTTTGCCCGACTTCTGGCGCCATTGACTTCAGATCGGGCACTGTTAAAAAGAAAGTTGGACCTGGTCCGCAGCCAAAATCGATCGCGAATCTATCGGGAGCTGGGAGCCGGCGGCGGCACCAATGCCTCGGAGGCGGTCTGGCTGGCCTTGTCCGTGTTCTTCTCCATGTTGCCGGAAGACCGGCGTTTGACCACCGAAGAGATTGCCGGTTTACGCCAGTTCCTCCTCGGTGAACCCGGTACCCTGCTCGATATTCCGCTCAAACTGCGACGCAGCGGCCTGGGCGCCGGCATGGCGGTTATTCTCTTTACCGATGGTCGCATCGAACCCCGTTTGCGGGCTCATGTGCGGCGCGGTCAATTACCGAACCTGGTGAATGTCATAACCTTGATGAAAGCCCTTGATATGCGCTTTTACATTATTGCCATAGGCGGTCAGGTCGATGAAACCGTTGCAAAAGCGATGGACCCAGTCGCCGACCAACCTCCTGTTGGAAAGATTTTCCCATTGGCCAGAGGCCTTGATCGGGAACAGATCCAGCAAGTTTACCGCGAAATTGACGCCTTAGAGGCGAATCGAAATCTGATCCGCGCTACGATCCGACCCCGCTGGACCCGTCCCTGGTTTATCACCGCGGCACTGGGACTTATATTCCTTGGCATGGGGCTTCGTACCCTGCCGGGATACCGGAAACCTTAATTTCTGAAGCGAGCCATATACCTTTCGGCTTTTTTACGCAAAGGAACCAAAGCATGTTTCGCAACATCACTAAATACCGAAGGCATCTCGCCCTGATTTTGTCGGCAAGCGGCTTATGCCTGTTGGTAACCGGAGTTTTCCTCTGGCAGCAAGCAGTACGGCAACAACAGGGAACGGATGATCTTAACAATCGGATTGAGACCATCAACCGGACGGGAGCTGGAAGCGCCAATACACAGCAATTGAAAACCCTTGCCGAGAATGCCGGCCGACAAGGTCGTTTTTTACCGGAGGTTGAATACGCCCTGCTTCACGATCAGTGGCGGCAAGCGGTGGTCTTCTTTGAAGGGCTTAAAAACATCCTGGCTAACCCTTATCTTGCTGCCAGCGCCAGTAGTTCCGCCTCCAACTTTCACACTCGCCTGCTGCAACTGAGAGACGCCGTCACCGAAAGCTTGACCAACAATCCAAAACTTCCCATTGAATGGCAATGGAAACTTCATAATCTCAAAGGCAACACCGCCGTTTTGCTGGCGTATAGTGTCCTCTACCATGAAAAAGACGGCCGCAAGGCGGCAAAATTCCTCAGCGACGCTTTAATCGATTATAAAACCGCTATTCAACAGGTAGACAAGGTGAGTCTGTCCTCTCTCGAAAGAGCCCTGCCTCGCTGGAACCTGGAACTGATCATCGCCGTCGGCGAATACCGGCGTCTCGGCCTGACTGAGATTCCCCCTGCGGACATGACCCGGATACAGGAGCAATTACAAACCTACATCCCCGAGGCACCGGGATTCTCACCGGGCGTGCCGGCCGAAACCCGCGTCGAAAAATAGGCGAAAACCATGCAATTTTCACAACCATGGGTCCTGTGGTTGCTCATTCTATTGCCGATCGGTCTTTATTGGCTGACAGCCAATGAACGCTTTGTTCGCCGTGTGCAACGGGCTTTTTCCAACCAGGCCTCCACCACTAATCAGCGGCGGGCTGGCGTTCGCATAATTACCGCAATACTAGCCTTGCTGACCCTGATCATTGCTCTGAGCGGGCCCCATTTCTGGGCGATGCTAAAAGACGACCCACGCCGGCATCTAAAATTGGCCATCGGAATCGATGTCAGCAAATCGATGTTGGCCGAGGATGTAATCAATAAAGAAATCTCGTCAGCTAATTCTACGGAGATCGTCAACCGGCTGAATTCGGCCAGTTTGTTGGCCCTGCGCCTGTTTGAAGAGTTGGACGGCGAACAGGCCGGCTTGTTCTTTTTTGCCCGCAACGGCATCGAAGTCGTGGCACCGACCAGGGACCAGGGTTTTTTGCGGTATATGGTGAAACATACCCGCCTGGGTGAACTGACGGAATCTGGCAGCGACCTGAAAATGGCCATGACAACAGGAGCCGGGCTCCTTGGGGACCACATAAACAAAACCGCTGGCGCCATTGTATTAATTTCGGATGGGGAAGATACGGAGAACAGCCCGGACGAGCTGATTACTCAAGCCGAAGAAATGAATCGTAACAGGGTGCCGGTTTATACCGTCGGAGTAGGCCAGGCCGAGAAAGTATACATCCCTATTCGTCGGCCCGGTACAACACGCATTGAAGGTTTCTATACCGACCCAGCCGGCCACCCTCTGCGGACGCGTTTGCAAGCTTCCAATCTGCGCTCTATTTCAACAGCCAGCGGAGGAGCCTATTTCTCCCTAGGTGATACGGAACCACGGATATTAGCCCGCGAACTGCTCTCACTTATCCCCGAATCGACCGAATTGGCAACGGATGTGCCCCGCAGCCGCAGACTGCGAGACTGGACCCCATTTCTGGTGGTTGTCGGGCTGGTTCTCTACATTGCCAATCGTCTTCTTTGACCCCCTTTTGTTCCATTTTGGAACACAAGAAAACATTGCTTAATGCTAACCATCTACGCTCAACCTTGAACCCTTTTGAAGCAACCCTTTAATTTCAAAAGAAGTTTTGCGACCACAAGGCGCACAGCAAGACTTCTCGCAATAATGGCGCGATTCTTGTTAGTTAAAAGAGCAGTAACTATGGGTATTGAACTTTTAAACGATCTTTGATATAACGCAGTTCTACAATTTCAAAATGCGCTTTTACAGGCGCGTTGCACTTGCACTCTCAATCTCCGAGCATGACAACCTACGAGGAAGGTCCTTATGGTTGCCAAGCCGACGGGTTCCGTTGGAAACAACGGTGCCTCCCACCTTTGGAAAGGAGATTTTTCCCGGAACCGTTCCAAAAGCAACACTTGGGAGGAAAAGAAGATCATGAACAGAATTTTCCGCGTAAACATGAAGGACCTCACCTGCAAGATCGAAGAAGTCCCTGAAGCTTGGGCCGGCCTCGGCGGCCGTGGCCTGACTTCCACGATCGTTGCAGCTGAAGTACCCCCCACCTGCCACCCTCTCGGTCCTAACAACAAGCTGGTTTTCGCTCCCGGCCTTCTGACCGGCACCCCGGCAGCTCAGTCCGGTCGTATGTCTGCAGGCGCCAAGAGCCCTCTGACCGGCGGCATCAAAGAGTCCAACGCCGGCGGCACCAGCGCTCAGCAGTTCGCTAAGCTCGGCATCAAAGCCATGATCATCGAAGATCAGCCTGAAGCCGGCAAGTGGTATGAACTGCACGTCAACAACGACGGCGTTACCTTCCACGACGCTTCTGCCCTCAAAGGCATGCAGAACTTCGACGTCATCGACGCCATGGAAGCCAAGTACAATCCGAAAATCGGCGTTTGCTCCATCGGTATCCCCGGCGAAGAGCGCCTGATGGCTGCTAACATCTCCGTCAAAGACCCTGATCACAAGATCCGTAGCCACGGCCGTGGCGGCCTCGGCGCCGTTATGGGCTCCAAGAACATCAAGGTCATCACCATCGACGATTCCGAAGGCAAGAAAGTTGAAATCGCCGACAAGGACAAGTTCCGCGCTGCTGCCAAGGTTTTCGCCAAGGCCATGCTCGACCACCCGGTTACCGGCGAAGGTCTGCCCATCTACGGCACCAACGTTCTGATCAACATTCTGAACGAAGCCGGTGGTCTGCCCACCAAGAACTTCTTGTACGGTTCCTGCGAGCACCACGACAAGGTTTCCGGTGAAACCATGCACGACGTGATCGCCAGCCGCCCCAACGGCCACACCAAGCACGGTTGCCACGCCGGTTGCATCATCCAGTGCTCCCAGGTTTACACTGACGATAAAGGCGAGTACATCACCTCCGGTTTCGAATACGAGACCGTTTGGGGCCTGGGCATCAACTGCATGATTGAAAGCCTCGACGATTGCGCCCGTATCGACAACGCCATGGACAACATCGGCATCGACTCCATCGAAGGGGCCGTACTGATCGCTGTCGCCATGGAAGCCGGCGTTATTCCCTGGGGTGACGGCAAAGAAACCCTGCGCGTGATGAACGAAGAAATCGGCAAAGCCACTCCTCTCGGCCGCATCCTCGGCAACGGCACCAAGTCCGTAGGTGAAGCTTACGGTCTGACCCGTGTACCGGTTGTTAAGGGCCAGGGCATCCCGGCTTACGATCCTCGCTCGGTTAAAGGTATCGGCATCACCTACGCTACCTCTACCATGGGTGCCGACCACACTGCCGGTTACTCCATCGCTACCAACATCCTGCAGGTTGGCGGTCACATCGATCCGTTGCAAAAAGAAGGTCAGGTTGAGCTTTCCCGTAACCTGTCCATCGCTACCGCGTCCGTCGACAGCACCGGTATGTGTATCTTCATCGCCTTCCCGGCGCTGGATATCCCCGAGTGTCTGCCTGCTCTGATCGACATGATCAACGCCCGCTACGGCATCAGCCTGACCGGCGACGACGTAGTTGAGCTCGGCAAGTACATCCTGAAGACCGAAAAGGCCTTCAACGACGCCGCTGGCTTCACCAACGCCGACGATCGTCTGCCCGAGTTCTTCGAGTACGAGCCCATCCCGCCCCACAACGTGGTTTGGGATTTCTCCGGCGAAGAAATCGACGAATTCTGGAACTTCTAAGAATTTCGTAGATGCAATTGGTTAAACCGTTGTGGGCACCCGTGCCGGGTGCCCACAACTTTTTGTATTCAACCGCTCCACCCTATTCGAGGCCTGCTGTCCATGAAGATTACAGTGAAACTTTTTGCTATTTTTCGCAATGATCGCTTCAAGATAGAAGACCGGGAATACCCGAAAGATGCTACTGTTGGTGATGTTCTCACCGCTTTAGATATTGACCATCCTGAACTGGGCGTAGCCCTGATCAACGGCCGCCACGTGGATACAGAAACTGTCCTGACAGACGGACAAACCCTGTCCCTGTTCCCCAAGGTCGGGGGCGGCTAAACCTCTCCAGCATCGGATTATTTTGTTTTTCACCCCTGCGGGTGATTTACAGGCCAGGCATAACTGTTATCCTTAATGAGCGTCTGGCCAATGGACTGAATAACCAAAATCACATATCCGTCGGTGCCCCGTTGGGCTGAAAAGGGAAGTGGGGTGCAAATCCCCCGCGGACCCGCCACTGTAAGCGCGGACAACGGACCGAAATGCCACTGGCCAGAAAAGCTGGGAAGGCGGTCCTGCGAACGAAGCGCGAGCCAGAATACCTGCCGCTACGGATAACCCACATCATCTTCCCCGGGCTTATGGGAAGGTGGGCTGAGGCGGACATGAAATGTGGCTCTGTTATCCCTGGAGCCACACCCTTCTTCGCGTTCCTCTTTGCGCCTACCCCCGCCTGGGCACAAAGAGGAGTTCACTATGCACAAAATCCTTGCTGTGGCCCTGGCTGGTTTGCTTTTGCAGACGAGCCACGCCTGGTCACAAACCCCGCAAACTCTCGAACCGATCATCGTTACTGCTACCAAGCTGGAGACCCCGGCGCGGGAGGTGGCAAGTTCCGTGACAGTTATCACCAAAGAAGAAATTCAACTCAAACAGCAGGCCACTGTCACAGAGGTACTGCGAAGCGTGCCTGGGCTCGACGTTTCTCGCTCTGGGGGCCTTGGTCAGCTAACATCTGTTTTTTTACGCGGTGCCAACTCTGAACACACTCTTGTATTGATCGATGGGGTTAAAGCCAACGACCCCAGTTCGCCTAACAGGCTTTTTGATTTTGCCCATCTTTTAACCAACAATATCGAACGAATCGAAATCGTCAGGGGCCCCGCAAGCACGCTCTACGGATCAGACGCCCTTGGAGGTGTAATTCAAATTTTTACCAAAAAAGGGGCAGGGAAGCCCCAAGTTCAGGTTGCGGCCGAAGGTGGCTCCTATGAAACACACAAAGAACAATTCTCAATAAGCGGTGGCAGCGAACTCCACAATTATTCCCTAATGGCCTCATACCTTGAATCCGATGGTATAAGCAGTGCCGCCAAGTCATACGGGAACAGGGAAAGGGATGGCTATGAAAACATCGCAGTCTCTGGCCAGATTGGCTTAACGCCAACCGAAAATTTCGATTTTGATTTGATTTTCCGCTTTAATGACGCCGAAAGCGACCTGGACCTGGGTGGCGGACCTTCTGCTGACGACCCAAATTATGTTGGCAAATCAGAGTCTTCTTTCCTGCGCCTCCAAACCAGATTCGCACTCTTTAATGACCTTTGGGAACAAAAAATCGGTTTTTCTTTTTCAGACTACGACAGAACCTTTCAAAACAAACCTGACGCGATCAATCCCCTGGCCTTTGACGATAGCCAGTTTGAGGGGCAAACTTATAAAGTTGACTGGCAGAACAACTTTTATATAAAAAATAACACCATTACTCTAGGGATAGACTACGAAAAAGAGAAGGCAGACAATAAGGCATTTCTACAAGGAGTAGATCCAGTTGCAGGTTTTTTTACTTATACCTCTGAGACCAATAATGAAGAGGCCCATACTCTCGCCTACTATCTCCAGGACCATATCAATATTTCCGATGCTTTATTTACAACCATTGGCCTGCGACTTGACGACCATAGTGACTTTGCCTCCAAAGTTACCTACCAGATAGCGGCAAGCTATCTGGTTGAGAAAACGAAAACAAAAATCAAAGCAAGCCATGGAACCGGCTATAAGGCCCCTTCTCTTGTGCAACGCCTTGAGAACGCAACATACTCTAGCGTAAATTTTGGCACATTAGATACTCTTGGCAACCCAGACCTCAAACCCGAGGAAAATAGAAGCTGGGATTTTGGCGTAGAACAAACGCTGCTTAATGACAGGATCAAGCTGAGCACAACTTACTTTGAAAACAAGTTCAACAACCTCATTAAAAATTCCTACAACCCAGCCGGGTATGCTACGTATGACAACGTTAAAGACGCCAAAACCAAAGGAATTGAGATTGGCGCATCATGGCAACCCATTGCGAACTTTATTCTCTCCGCCTCTTACACCTATACTGATGTCGAGGATGCAAAAGATTTTTTAAGAATTCCTCGCAATAAATTTAGCGCTAATGCAAACTATCAGTTTATGCAAAAAGGCAACATCAACATCGACGTAATTTGTGTGGGAGAAAGAGAAGATGATCCCTACAACCTGGAAACGGGGGACTACGATCGAGTTGAGCTTGACAAATATACATTGCTTAACCTAGCTGTTTCTTTCAACGTCACTGAAAAATTACGCCTTTTTGCCCGAGCCGAAAACATACTTGACGAGGACTACGAAGAGGTCTGGGGGTTCGGCACCCCTGGCATCAGTGGTTATATCGGTGGAGAGTATACCTTCTGAGCATAGCATGGTATCTTTCCCACACTGCAGCCTTAAAACCTTCGCGCACCTCCCCTGTCTTGCAACCAGCAGAGGAGGTGCCTTATCGAAACATTGGCCTTGCCCTCTGCCTTAACTACCAACAGGAAGCGGGATGCTTGCTAAAAAACCGCTTATCTTTTGGGTGACATTCTCCCTGGCCCTGCATGTGGTTATCTTGGCCTGGTGCCCTGTGCCTAGCTTTTACAGCCCCCCTTCTCCAATCTACCTGGTGGTAGATCTTTTTTCTGGTCCGGCCACCTCAGGAACGGGCCATGGCCTTGATGATGAGTCAGCCGACGGCGGAAAAACCAAAGACTCACCGACTGCCCTACCGAATTACCCCAAGCATCGGCTGAAAAAAGACCGGAGCCCACAGCTGACAACACCTGTCGCCTCAACAAAAGTCACTAAGGAGGATCCTGCCTACCATGAAACGGACACCATCATAAGCCCCCCGGAAATACCACCCACACCAGAAGAGAGCATAACCACAAATAAATCCATGCATGCAGTGACTGTCGAACCCATCGCTGACCGCCAGTACAACTTGGATAATATCCCAGAGACATCTGCTTCCAAAGACACCGGCATTGGACACGCTACAGGAAGCGGCTTCGGTACTGGGACTGGCCCAGGATCAGGCCATAGCCAAGGCGGGCAAGCAGGCTCCGGCTCACCGGTCGAGACCCCCTTTGCCTACGGCTCCAATCCTCCACCATCCTATCCGAGCACTGCCCGGCGGCGCGGATGGGAAGGGGAAGTATTGCTGCTGGTAGAGGTTTCGGCGGCAGGAGAAGTGCGTAAAATCACGGTGCGTCGTTCATCAGGTTATCAGATTCTGGACCGGACTGCGCTAAATGCCGTTTATCGCTGGAAATTCCAAGCGGCACTGCGTAATGGCCGGGCCGTTGCCGGAAAGGTCATGGTGCCGATTCGCTTCAACATCAAAGATGCAAAATAGATTCTATCCACAAAATAGAGAGCATAAAAAAAGGCAGCCACTGCGGGCTGCCTTTTTGCCTTTTTCTTCATTCTTCCGGCCGTTCAAAAAATAGCCGCCAGACGCTCGTAGGATTTTTCCAGGCGTTTGCAGGTAGCCTGCAGCACAGCCTCAAGCAACTTGACCCCCAATTCGGGATGATCCTTGACCAAGGCTTCAAAATGCGGCCGGGTCAGGACAGCGACTTGACTATCTTCAAGGGCTGCAGCGGTAACCACCCGCACATCATTCCGGGAAAAAGACAATTCACCAATCACCGCACCGGCGGAAAAAACCCCGACAACCACCGGCGTACCGCCAAATTCGGTATCTTTTTTCAATTGCATGCAGCCGGAAAGCACAAAGGCCAGATACTCGCCAGCCTCCCCCTCATGCCATAATTCTTCGCCCGCAACTACCTGCCTTACAGAAAAATACGCTTGCTGAAGAGCCATCTGATCCGCACTTAAGCCGCGGAAAAAAGACAACTTGTCATGCAAGAGTCCCTCGGCAGCACCCATCTGCTTCATGGCGCGTTATTTCCTTGGGGCTTCGGCACATTTTCTCCAGAGCCCTTCTGGTCCTGATTGCTATTTTCAGCCAACTCCTTAATCTTGACCTCCATCCGGGCAAGCAGACCCTGGAAACCTTCGTCTGCCACTATCTCGCCGTAACTATTGCGGTAATTGGCAATCAGGCTGACCTCTTCAATGATGACATCGTAGACCAACCATTCCTCGCCCTTGAGACGCATTTTGTATGAGACGGGGATCTCCTTATTGGTCACCACGATGGTATCCACTATCGCCCGCGTCCCATTGATCCGTTCGCCAATATATTCAACATGCTCATCGTTGTAGGTATAAGCCTTGAGCCGTCCCCGATAGGTATCTTCCAACAACTGGGCAAACAGTCTGACAAACTGTTGTTTTTCTTCTTCGGTAGCTTTTCTCCAGTTTTTGCCCAGAGTTCTCTGGGACATGGCCCAGAAGTCGAACTTATTACGCACCAGGTTGGAAACTTCCTGCAAGACCTGGTCACGGGAAAGATCCTTATCACGCAGCACTTCGATGATGCGATCCACAGCCACCCGCAGTTGATTCGTCGGCCTCGGCACGGCCGCCATGACGCTTACGGCAGCCAACAGCACCAGCGTTAAAGCAAACAGCAACGATTTTTTGACGTACATTTTCTTTTCTCCCAGCAAGGCATCGCCCAGATTACGCCCTACTTTTTTAATTACATATCATTCTGTTAAGATTTTCAGAAGTTTACAAAGCCTCTATTTTTTGATTTTTCCCTCACGATGCTGGGCGTAGGTAGTACGGATATACAGATAAGGATCAAGCGCCTGTCGCTTAATACCCTCATAGGTATCTTTGTCCAACGATAATTTGGTTTCCATTTCCAGCCCTTTGAGTGCAACCCGTTCCATAGGCTTCATACCTGCATAGTGCAACGGATCGAGAAAATAGTCACCAACCATCCCGACCGTGTCCCGGACTGAAGAAGGCCCAAGCAGCGGCCAAACGATATAAAAACCGCTGCCAACCCCATAGTTGCCAAAGGTCTGGCCCAGATCTTCATCCTTTTTGCGCCAGCCGAGATATTTTTTGGCTGGATCGAACAGACCGGCGATGCCTACCGTGGAATTGACCACCAGACGCCCCAACTCGGTGCCAGCATCCGTAAATTTCAACTGCAGTACCGAACTAACAAAACGCACCGGCGTGCCGAGATTGCTGAAAAAATTGGCCACGGACTGGCGAGCCGGTTCCGGTACCACTCGATACCCCCTGGCAATGGGCTTAAGCAGATAGAAGTAAAGCTTGTCGTTAAACCAGAACATCCCGCGATTGAAGGGCTCTATGGGATCATTAATATCAAAGGATTCTAGATCACCGTCAGTAAAATCTTCATCATCATCAACCCCAAAGAAATCGTCATTAGCGACGAAATCCTCTGCCGCTTGGGAATCCTCTGCAATAGCGCTGACTGCTGGAGCAGGCTCCGGATTGATTGCCGATGAATCGTTCAGGACTGTATCCTGCGCCAAAACAGAGCCCAAGCCGCCCAGGAGCAGAAATAACAATGATATTATAAAGATTCGCACCGCAATCCTCCCGCCGATTACTTCTCAAATATATACTTACTAACGAGCTTTTCCAGATTAATAGCCGACTCTGTTTCGAAGAGTTCTCCGCCAGGCTTAATATATTCTTCCATGCCGCCCGGAGTTATATCGACATATTTGCTGCCGATGATTCCCGCAGTTCGAATAGAAGCAATACTGTCTTCCTGTAAACGCACCTCGGTCCGGAGGTCAAAATGCACCACCGCCTCATATTCCTCCGGGTCGAGCTCAATGGTTTTCACCGTACCGATCTGCACCCCCGCCATCTCCACGATATCCCCTTCCTTCAGACCGGAAACAGAATGAAAGCGGGCGCTCAATTGGTAGGTAGAATTACCAAATAAATTAACATCACCGAGTTTTACGGAGAGATAAGCGAAACAGGCAAAACCCACCACCAGGAAGACTCCCACCGCCATCTCAACATTAAACTTTTTCATGAATGAACCTCTCCTCTTTTTCACTACAGTAGATCGGCCCCATGGTTTCCAGAACAAAGGAGCGAATGGTAGGATTTTTGGAAAGCTGGAACTCTTCCGGGGACATACTGCCCTCGATGACACCGCCTGAAATAAGTGCAACACGATCGGCCAGCTTGAAAATCTTGGGCACATCGTGGCTCACGATCACAGCCGTGTACTTGAGCCTCGCCTGAGTCTTGTGAAACAGGCGATAGATTTCATTGCTTTTATTGACATCGAGTCCGGTGGTCGGTTCGTCAAAAAAAACGATGCGTGGATTCATAACCAGAGCTCGCGCCAACCCTACACGCTTTTTCATGCCGCCACTGAGCTGAGCAGGATACTTCTCGTTGACCCCCGCAAGGTCCATCAGAGCCAACTTTTCCTCCACATTGGCCCGAATTTCCGCTTCGCTGGCGGTGGTGCGCTCCCGCAACGGCAAAGCCACATTGTCATAAATATTCATGGAGTCGAACAGGGCAACGTTTTGAAACAATACCCCATAATCTTTGCGCACTTCCTTGAGCTGGGACTTGCGCAACCGAGCCAAATCCTGACCATAAACCAGAACCTGACCATTATCGGGCTTAAGCAGGCCGAGCATGTGCTTGAGCATCACACTTTTGCCTTGCCCGCTGGCGCCAACGATAACCGTGGTCGTTCCTTCTTCCACCACCAGGTTGATCTTTTTCAGGACCTGCTGGCGACCAAAGGAGCGATCAACATCGATCAGCTCAATGGCAATTTTTTTTTGCTGTGCATCCAACGTTAATCCCTCTGCAAATGATATGTTCCCATTATAGGATATTCGGTCGATTCACGCCTAGGAAAAGATTAGCCATTTCAAAGCAAAATGGCACTGATCAGGTAATCCCAAACCAGAATAGCCACCGAGGAAAGGACTACGGCACTGGTCGTGGTGCGGCTGACCCCTTCCGCACCAAACCCTCCGGAACGTTCCAAATGGAGGAAGAAACCCTTGGCAGCCGAGATCCAAATGATCAACAGGCCGAAAACCAGGGCCTTGACCAGCCCCATCTCCACATCGGCCCAGTCAACGCTGCGGTACATTTCCTGAAAATAGCTCCCCCCCGGCACACCCAGCATGCTGACGCCGACGACATAGCCGCCCAGAATACCGGCCATATCGAAAACAAAGGTCAGCATCGGCATCGAAATAATACCGGCGACGAACTTCGGAGCCATCAGATATTTATATGGATCGATAGCCATGCATTCAAGGGCATCAATCTGTTCGGAGTTCCGCATGATGCCTATTTCGGCACATATTGCCGAACCGGCCCGGCCAACCACCATCAGGGCCGCGATTACCGGACCCAACTCCCGCAACAGGCTCAAGGCTACAGCCGAGCCGAGCAGCCCTTCGGAGCCGAACTTCCGCAGAGTATAATACCCCTGCAAAGCCAGCACCATTCCGGTAAAGGTTCCCGTAAACAGAATGACGAAGATAGAGCGGTAGCCAATAAAATGGATCTGGCGTATTACCGGGAACAGCTTATAAGGAGGCCGAATCGCATTCAGCAGGCAGGCAAACAGAAAAATTCCCATGCGCCCGGCCTGTTCCAGATAATAAAGACTATCAACGCCGATTCGTTCCAACGGCGCTGCCAGCTTGCCCAGTAGCCATGCGGCTGGACTTTTTGGAACCTTATCCTGTTTAGACATTGCGCATCACCTTTATGGCAATTGTCACCGCTACCTGCCGGCAACCCCTCAACCGTTCAAATGAACACTCAACGAATCGTTGTCTGCACATCAAAATGTGCATATTAGCACATTTCTTTGCAAAGAGAAGCCCCTCTTTTGCCCATTTCCCCTGCCTTGAAGCCTCTTGCCGGGCACTGAAACACAATTAATACTTTGTTGCAAATGGTCACCGAACTGGCGCTGCGGCGATTCATGTTGGCACATTTTTTTTGCAATTATCGTCAAAACCGATTAAAATATGTGATTCTCCAAAAGGGGTCACCTTAAAAACCGCAGTCGGCACTCCTGCCGAACTTCTCTCGCCACCTAGGGCGAGGGCAGTAATTAAATCGGCTCCTGCCTGTTCAACCAACAACCACAACCAAAGCCCGTCGCTCTGCTCAAAACACAAAACTACAGGCGACAATGAACCGCCTACCAAAGCGACTTAAATAACGCTTTTAGCAAGGGATTAAACGTGATGCAACTAATGCAACTTTTTCGAAGCTCCGTCGGCAGAAAGCTGTTCATGGCCTGTAGCGGATTGATGCTCGCCGGCTTTGTAGCGGCCCACCTGCTCGGCAACACGACCCTGTTCGCCGGGTCGGAAGCGATCAATACTTACGCAGCTCAACTCCATAAACTCGGACCGGTATTGTGGATTTTTCGCCTCGGCCTGCTGGGTGCCCTTTTGGCTCATGTGATCTTCGGTATCTGGTTGACCCTGCAAAACCGGGCCGCAAAACCCATTGGCTATGCAAAAAAAACTACACAGACAACGACCTTGGCCGCCGAGACCATGATCTATACCGGTCTGGCACTGCTGGCTTTCGTTGTCTACCACCTGCTGCATTTTACTCTGCGCAAGGTCGGCCTCGAACCATCCCTGTTCAGCGATGCCACCGGACAGGTCGATGTTTTCCGCATGGTGGTTCTTAGTTTTCAGCAATGGCCCCTGGTGCTGCTCTATGTTGGCGGGCTTGCTGCTTTGTTTCTACACCTCAGCCACGGAATCAGCAGTATTTTTCAAACTCTGGGAGTCTGCAACGAATACCTGCTGCCCCTGTTGCGGAAAGCCGGGTTTATCGCTGCGCTAGCCTTAGCGGCCGGCTACCTCTCCATTCCGATTCTGACATATTTTGGCCTTGTAACACTTTAGGGGGTTTATTGTGATACTCGACGGCAAATGTCCATCCGGACCGCTTGCAGATAAATGGGACAACCATCGCCGGGACCTGAAACTGGTCAACCCGGCCAACAAACGCAAATATACCATTCTCGTTGTCGGTACCGGCCTTGCCGGGGCTTCGGCTGCGGCAACCCTGGCAGAACTTGGCTACAACGTCGAGGCTTTCTGCTACCAGGACAGCCCGCGTCGGGCTCACAGCATCGCCGCCCAGGGCGGGATCAACGCTGCCAAAAACTATCCGAACGACGGCGACAGCATCTTCAGGCTGTTCCACGACACTATCAAAGGCGGCGACTTTCGCGCCCGCGAGGCCAATGTCTATCGCCTGGCCCAGATCAGCAACAACATCATCGACCAGTGCGTCGCCCAGGGCGTACCCTTCGCCCGCGATTACGCCGGCTACCTGGAAAACCGTTCCTTCGGTGGCGCCCAGGTTTCCCGTACCTTTTTTGCCCGTGGGCAGACCGGCCAGCAACTGCTGCTCGGAGCCTACCAGGCCTTCAGCCGCCAGGTACAGGCCGGCAAAATTCGCGTCCACGCCCGCACCGAAATGCTCGATCTGGTGGTCGTTGACGGCGAGGCAAAAGGCATCACCGTAAGGGATCTCGTAACGGGCGAAATCCGCTGTCACGCCGGCGATGCTGTCGTTCTGGCGAGCGGCGGCTACGTCAATGTCTACAACCTTTCGACCAACGCCATGGGCAGCAGCGTTACCGCCGCCTGGCGGGCCCATAAAAAGGGCGCTTATTTCGCCAATCCCTGTTATACGCAGATTCACCCGACCTGTATCCCCGTCACCGGCGATCACCAGTCCAAACTGACGTTGATGTCCGAGTCCCTGCGAAACGATGGGCGCATTTGGGTACCCAAGAACAAGGGTGACCAGCGTCCGGCTCAGCAAATCCCAGAGGACGAGCGCGACTACTACCTGGAACGCAAATACCCCAGTTTCGGCAACCTGGCACCCCGGGACATCGCTTCTCGTGCCGCCAAACAGGCCTGCGATGCCGGTCTCGGCGTCGGCAGTGGTCGCGGGGTCTATCTTGACTTCACCGATGCCATTGAACGTCTGGGCGAAGACACGATTCGGGCCCGCTACGGCAATCTGTTCGACATGTATCAGCGAATCACCGGAGAAAACGCTTATCAGCAACCGATGCGCATCTATCCGGCCCTGCATTACGCCATGGGAGGCCTGTGGGTCGATTACAACCTGCAGAGCAACCTGCCCGGCCTGTTTGTCCTTGGCGAAGCCAACTTTTCCGACCATGGCGCCAATCGCCTCGGTGCCAGCGCCCTGATGCAGGGACTGGCCGACGGTTACTTCATCGCCCCCTATACCATCGCCGACTACCTGGCCCGAACCGAGCCTGGCAAGGCCAGCAGCAAAGATGACGAATTCCGTGACTCGGCCGCGCAGGTCGAAGGGCTTACCAACAAATTGCTGGCCGTTAATGGCCGCAAGACCGTCAATGACTTTCATCGCGAACTGGGCCACATCATGTGGGAAGATGTCGGCATGGCCCGCAGCGAAGAAAGCCTCCGAAACGCCCTGGAGAAGATTCCGGCCCTGCGGGAGGAATTCTGGAATAACGTGCGTGTTCCCGGCAACGGTGCCGACCTTAACCAGGAGCTGGAAAAAGCCGGCCGCGTTGCCGACTATCTGGAATTTGGCGAACTGCTGGCAAGAGATGCTCTCAACCGGGACGAGTCCTGCGGTGGTCATTTCCGGGTCGAGCACCAGACCGAGGACGGCGAAGCCGTACGCAAGGATGACCAATATTCCTACGTTGCAGCCTGGGAATACGGCGGTACCGGAAAAACGCCGCAACTGCACAAAGAGCCTTTGACTTTTGAAAATATCGAACTGGCGGTAAGGAGTTATAAATAATGAACCTGACACTGCATGTCTGGCGTCAGCAGGGCCCCGAAGACAAGGGCCGACTGGAACGCTATCAAGCCAAAGATGTCAGCCCCGACATGTCCTTCCTGGAGATGCTCGACGAGGTAAACGAAGAATTGATCAAAGAGGGGCGCGAGCCAATCGTCTTCGACCACGATTGTCGCGAAGGGATTTGTGGCACCTGTTCCCAGGTAATCAATGGTCAACCTCATGGTCCGCAAGCCGAAACGACCGTCTGCCAGCTGCATATGCGCGAGTTCAAGGACGGTGATGAAATCTATATAGAGCCCTGGCGGGCCCGGGCCTTTCCGGTCGTCAAGGACCTGATCGTAGACCGCACCGCCATGGATCGCATTATCGAAGCCGGTGGCTACGTTTCTGTCAACACCGGAGGCGTGGCCGACGCCAACGCCATTCTGATCCCCAAAGCCGATGCCGATACCGCCATGGATGCCGCTGAATGCATCGGTTGCGGCGCCTGCGTGGCCGCCTGTCCTAACGGTTCGGCTATGCTATTTGTCTCAGCCAAAGTCGGCCAACTAGCCAAACTACCCCAGGGAAGGCCTGAAGCCGCCCGCCGGGTCTGCGCCATGACCGAAACCATGCTCGACCAGGGCTTCGGCAACTGCAGCAACCATTACGAATGCGAGGCGGCCTGCCCCAAAGGCATCAGCGTCAAATTCATCTCTATGCTCAACCGGGAATACTTCAAGGCCCTGCCAAAACTTAAAGGCAATAAGGACGCCTGACCCTAATTCCCTATCCAACCCAAAAAGCTCTACAGAGGCCGCTTCCGAGACAGGGAGCGGCCTTTATCGTAACAACTCCCCAGACAAAACAATTACAGGTGACCATTTATGCAGCGCCGGCATACAATTCATGAGCAAGTCGCTAAAGCCCAATTCTTGCCTGCCATTATTTTAAGCATCCCCCGCCCGTAAACTTTCTGCACAGTACCCTCAAGCACTCAAGCATAAAAATGGTTTCGGTTATTTTCCGAATAGTTACAGGACATACATGAGCCCATGCCGCTTTTATTATCAGCCTTGAGTAAATAGTGGGCGCTTTTCCCTTTCTCCCACCATGCCCCATAGCTATCCTATTGATTTTGCCTGTTTTTTATTCTTGGCACGGCCATTGAAAAGACCTTTTGAATAATTTTTCGGCAAAGAGGCCGAATTGACTTTAAAATCGAGGAGGATTGTTCATGGAGGCTACTGTACAGGGGCTGCTTAACGGCGGCGACGTTCTGTTTCTCATGCTCGGAGCGGTCATGGTCTTTGCCATGCACGCGGGCTTTGCTTTTCTGGAGGTCGGGACCGTCACCCAAAAGAGCCAGGTCAATGCATTCACCAAGATTCTCACCGACTGGTCCGTTTCGACGGTCTGTTATTTCCTGGTCGGATACCCCCTTGCCTACGGCACCCATTTCTTCCACAACGCGAACAGCCTGATGGGTGGGAACCAGGGCTATGAGCTGGTGCGCTTCTTCTTCCTGCTCTGCTTTGCCGCCTGCATTCCCGCTATTATCTCCGGAGGCATCGCCGAACGAGCTCGTTTCTGGCCCCAGGTTCTGGCTGGCGCCATCTTTGTCGGCCTGACCTACCCCATTTTTGAATCGTTGATCTGGGGCCAGCACAGCGGCTTGCTTCAAGATCTGTTCAAAAAATATTGCGGCGCCCCTTTTCACGACTTTGCCGGCAGTGTGGTGGTTCACTCCATGGGCGGCTGGCTGGCACTACCAGCCGTTATTGCCCTTGGCGCCCGTCGTGGTCGCTATCGGAACGGCAAGAGCCAGGCCATACCGGTCAGCAACATTCCCTTTCTGGCCCTTGGCAGCTGGATTCTGGCCGTAGGCTGGTTCGGCTTCAACGTCATGAGCTCCCAACAGCTGAGTGGCATCTCCGGCCTGGTTGCAGTGAACTCGCTGATGGCCATGGTCGGCGGGGTGCTGTTTGCCCTCATTGCCGGTCGCAACGACCCCGGTTTTGTGCACAACGGTGCCTTGGCCGGCCTCATTGCGATCTGTGCCGGCTCCGACCTGGTCCACCCTTTGGCAGCCTTTCTCATGGGCGGCATCGGCGCCCTGATTTTCGTTTACGGCTTTCACTGGGAGCAGGAGAAGCTGCGCATTGACGACGTCCTCGGCGTCTGGCCGCTACACGGCCTGATCGGCACCTGGGGCGGCATCGCCGCCGGCATCTTCGGCCTCCCCCTGTTCGGCGGCATGGGCGGCGTCAGCTTCAGCGCCCAGTTAACCGGCAGCCTGTTGGCGGTAGTCTATGCGTTGATCACCGGCACGGTTGTCTACGGTCTGATTCGCCTGACCATCGGCTTCCGCCTCAGCGAAGACGATGAATTCAAAGGACCAGACCTGGCTATCCATAACATTCATGCCTACCCTGAAGAGCAGGTCAAATAGCATTGATCTGACCTGTCCTTAACCATTCAGTTCATCTGAGGCCGCGATTGCAACAGTGTTGTTGCAATCGCGGCCTTTTCCAATTGGACGCCTGAACTTGTTGATAGGCAAAGAACCATCAGACTATAAAGGTTCGCAGCTCCCCGGCCGCCGCTACCATGTTTTTCAATGTCGCAAGACTTTTCGGCCAGGCGCGGGCCTGTAGGCTACAGTCGGGGTCTCGACGTTCTGGCCCCTGGCGCAATCGCATTCAGGTGAAGGAATATCGCAGCATTCAATTCAGCAAGAGCGAAGCGGTTCTTAAGGGGATGGGCCGGCCCGAACATTCACAAAAAAAGGAAGCGCTCACGGCTTCCTTTTTTAGGGCTTCGGTCTCCGATCGTTACAAACTAAAGGTTTTGCGGACTTAACAACCCTTGGCTAAACTCCCGACTCCAGGAAATCTCCCGGCTGAGAGCCTCGCTGTCGGCAAAGCCCAGGCGGCGCGCCAGATAACGATAGTCGGCGGAATCAGGATCGGGCAGAGTGAGGTCCTTGGCGTGGCCCCGCACTGCCCGCAGGGCATCGATGGTACGCCGGAAACAGCGGTAGGCACGGCGTATGCGATCGGCTTGTGCCGTCTCGATCAACCCTGCCTGCTGCAAGCGTTTCAGAGCCTGCATACTGTTGGGAACCCGCAACCGGGGATCGGCGGCGCCATGTTTGATTTGCTGGGCCTGCAGAAAAAACTCGATATCGACCAGCGCCCCCGGACTGTATTTGAGATTGACGCTGCCGCTGTCGACCAGTTCCGTAGCCATGCGCTTCCGCAAATGGATAAGGTTCTGAGTGTCGAAGGGCCTCTCCGAGTAAACAAAGGCGTCCCGAACCTTCAACACCTCGGCACAAAGGGTTTCGTCTCCAGCCACCGGGCGCAGCTTGATCATGGCCATGCGTTCAAAGGATTCGGCCTTTCCATCGACCGCGTAGTAATTCTGCAGAGCCGGCAAGGCGCTGGCCAGCGTGCCTTTGCTACCGAAAGGCCGCAGGCGCAAATCGAGTTCAAATATCCCCTCTTTTCGAACTTTCAGGGTCTTGAGAAAGATGCGAACGAATTCCTCGAAATAGGTGCTGTTGTCTACCGTACGCCGGCCAGAAGTCTGTCCTGCTCCCTGATAGACGAAGAGCAGTTCAAGGTCTGAAGCAAAGCCCATTTCCCGGCCACCGAATTTACCGGCGGCGAGAATGGCCCAAGGGCAGGGCTGCCCTGCCAGCTGCGGGCGGCCGAAACGAGGGGCAATCTGAGCGTGACAGAGCTCGGCGGCAGCGGCCACCACCACATCGGCCAAGTCACTCAACCCCCTGGCAAACTCAACATCACCGCACAGACCGGTAATATGACGCAGGTCGATGCGGAACATCTCCCGATCCTTAAAATCGTTGAGAATCTGCACCCGCTCTTCCAATTCCACACCGGCCGCCAGTTGTTCCTGCAATAGAGCCGCCAGCTCTTTTTTGTCGAAGCTCCGGTCGATTTCGGCTCGATCCCGAATCAACGGGAACAGATTTTCATGCTGCATGCGCAGAAAATCTTCCCACAAAAAACGGCTTACCCCCATCACTTCAGCCAGGACCTGCAAGGTCCCCGTCGACCGAATGCTGGTTAAATCGGCGGCCTGTTGAGGGTTTTCCAACATTCGCGAAGCCAGGTCCCGAAATTGTCGTATTGCCTGACCGGGGTTTGGCGAATGGGGCAACAGGTAGGCAAACTGCTTAATCAGAGCACAGGCAAAACGCAATTCCCGTAGTTTGTCCCGGTCCGTAATCTTGCGTCCCCTGAGATCGCGAATGACAAAAACATCCTGGACCATTCCTTCCTCGGTGCGAACAGTTGCCTGTTCGATATTGATGGTCAACAAAGAGAGGGCATTGGCAAAAGCAAACAAAAACCCGGGGGTATCCTGGGAGGTGATCTGCAAAATCGTATCGGTTTCCGAACTCTCATTGTCGATAACGATTTCAACCGGCAGTAATTGTTCCTGAGCGGCAGGCCGGGCTGCAAAACGGAGGGCGGTTCGCTCAATGATCAGGTCGCGAACGGCCTCTATCCCCCCTTCCGCCAGCTGCTCATTGCAGCTTCGGAAGTCTTCATCGAAGCACTGCATCGTGTGCTGGGCCTCGCTTTCCTCCAGCACAACCTGGAATAAATCGAGGATCTTTCGTTGCCGGCTGCCGGGTTCGGCTGGAAGGGTCAGTAAGTCTCCCGCAGAAATATCGACGCCATGGGCAGTCAACAGGCCGGCGAGGACCGTCAGCAATCCATCCTTATCCGTCGTGGAAACGGCTAATTGCCAACAACCTGAGGAGACTGGTTGCCAACGCAGGGCCACATCTCGCGGGCTTGCTACCTGCTTTAATAGAGCGTCGAACCGGTCGAGCAACTTTACGTTATGGGAAGATTCCGCGGCCATAGTGCTTCCTTTGGCTTGTTTTGTGTAATATTGTCGGCGCCCTGATATATCAATCATAGATTAATTCCTGCTACCGAGAAAAGGATAAATCTATCGCTACGTAGTGAGCAATAACTTCTTGTTTCATTCATGAATTCTAGCTAGGATTGCATTTTTATGATCCCCATTAAACCTTGAAAGAGGAATCCCGTATGGAAAAACCTGCCAGGCAGCTTCCGTTTATCGTCGGCATTGCTGTATTCCTGGTGGCTTTGGCCGTCGGTAAATATCTGGTGACCCTCGAGCAGGACCGTGATCAACAGGCCCTGCGTCTGCAACACCATGCTTCGATCAGCCTGGTGCGAGCCAAACTTGAAACAGAAATCAACAGCACCATGTTTCTCGCCCTCGGTCTCAGCTCCTTTGTCACCGCCTCGCCTGATTTCACCTCCAACCAGTTCGAGCAGATGGCCTCCATGCTCATGCGCCTGCGCCCAACCATCCGCAATATCGGTCTGGCACCGGACAATGTTATCCGCCATATCTACCCGTTGGAAGGGAACCGTGAGGCTCTGGGGTTGCGCTACCTGGAGCACCCGATCCAAAGCACGGCAGTATTACGTATCATGGCAGAAAAACAACCGGTTATTGCCGGTCCGTTTTCACTGGTTCAGGGGGGCGAAGGGCTGATCAACCGCATCCCGATTTATCCCACCAACTCGCAGGGCCAAACCTATTACTGGGGCCTGGCTTCGGTCGTAGTCGACCCTGAGCCGATCTATGCCAATGCAGGCCTTGAAAATCCGCAGTTCCATTTCGCCCTGAGGGGTAAAGACGCCAAGGGCGCTCAAGGAGAGCTGTTCCACGGAGAGGCAAGCCTGTTCGATGACCCTCACGCCGTAATCATGGATGTCATCGTTCCCGGGGGCAGCTGGCAACTTGCCGGCAGGCCGACGACAGTCAGTTCCGAGCAAGCTGTCGCTACTATTTTTTTCGTCCTGATCCCTTGGCTATTTGCGCTTCTCTGCGGCCTGATGGCCTATCTGGTGACCAGAGCCAACCTGAAGGTTCGTGCCCTGGCCCTGCACGACCCTCTGACCGGTATTCCCAACAGGCGTTATCTGAAACAAATGGCCGAAAGACAAATCGCCCAGTCTCGTCGCAGCGGCAGACCCTTTTCGGTACTCCATCTCGATATTGACGATTTTAAACTGGTAAACGACCGCTATGGCCATAAAGCCGGGGACAAGGGTCTGGTCTTTGCCGCCCGGCAGGCGCAAAAGACCCTGCGTTCGGCTGATTTTATTGCCCGGGTCGGAGGCGATGAGTTCATCGTACTGCTTTCCGACACAGGCAGCGAAGACCTTCTGCACGCCTTGATCGACAGGCTTCTGGCCAGCATGTGCAGCCCCTTTGATTACGACGGTATGAGCCTCTCCCTGCACATCAGTGTCGGTTGGGCCACCTTTCCCGATGAGGGCCAGGAGCTTGATCAATTAATCAAAAATGCCGATATGAAAATGTATGACCTGAAAAGAACCGGCAAGAAAGCGGGCGAAAACCCTGAGAGCAAGGATAGAAATATTTCACTACATCTTTCAGGATAGTCTACATTCATGACAACAGCAGCAATAGGATAAGGATCAATCTGATGCAGCAGTCCGCCTCGGTCAAGGGACAACCCACCGCTATGCTACCGTACATTCTGCCCTTTGCTCTTTATCTGCTTCTGACCCAGATTCCGATGAAGTTTCCCGCCTACTATCCCTGGCTGTATGGCGTTTGTGTGGGCCTGGTCGGACTCGCTACAATCTACCTGCTTCGTGGCAAAGGAATAGTTCAAATACACCGCAATATCCTGCCTGGACTCCTGGTGGGAATCGGCGGCATCTTTCTTTGGATCGTTCTCTGCAACTTACAACTTGAAGCCGCTATCATGAGGCATCTTCCTGACTGGTTGCAGCCTCAACCAAGGGCAGCCTTCAATCCCTTTCAGGACATCTCCAATCCTCTGGGTCAATGGAGCTTTATCGCCACCCGCATTCTGGGTATGGCCGTACTGGTCCCTTTTGCCGAAGAAATTTTCTGGAGAGGCTTTTTGCTGCGTTGGGTTATCTCACCGAATTGGCAAAAGGTCGAGATTGGCAGCTACAGTCTGAAATCTTTTTGCTGGGTGGTACTGCTCTTTACCCTGGCGCACCCCGAGTGGCTCGCGGCTATCGCATACTGCAGTCTGTTGAATCTTTTGCTTTACTGGAAGCGCGACCTGTGGAACTGCATCGTCGCTCACGGAGTCAGCAACCTGATCCTGGCCATCTATGTTCTGGCCACCGGAGCTTGGCAATTGTGGTGATTTGGGTATTTTTGCAAAGTGGTTTCCGACGCCTTCAGGAAAAAATGCTAGACTGATTTCGTTATTAATGACACCGACACTGTAATTCCCAACAAGGAGATAACATGAGCATCAAGGTGGCAATTAACGGATATGGCCGCATCGGCCGGCTGATATTGTCGGCCATGTACGACCAAGGGCTACTCGGCGGCGACCTGGACATGGTTGCCCTGGTCGATCTGAACGCAGACGCCCGCTATTTCGCCTATCGCACCAAATACGACTCGGTACACGGCCGTTTTACCGGCAGTGTATCGACAGCCAAAAGCGATTCAACAGCCGAAACCGATGACACCCTGATCGTAGGCGGTGACGCCATTCGCTGCCTGGCGGCTCCCGAATCTCCCCACCTGCTGCCGTGGAAAGCCCTGGGCGTCGACTACGTCATCGAGGCGACCGGCCGGTTCACCTCCCTGGAAACGGCCGCCCTGCATCTGGAGGCCGGGGCCAAAAAGGTTATCGTGACCGCCCCGGGCAAGGGGGGAATGAAAGCCTTCGTGCTCGGTGTTAACCACGATCAATACGACCCTGCCAGCGACCACCTGGTTTCGACAGCCTCCTGCACCACCAACTGTCTGGCTCCACTGGTTCATGTGCTGCTCAAAGAAGGCATAGGCATCGAGAAAGGGCTGATGACCACTATACACTCCTACACAGCCACTCAAGAGACTGTGGACAGTCCTTCGCGCAAGGACTGGCGAGGCGGCCGGGCCGCTGCCATCAACATTATTCCGTCAAGCACCGGCGCGGCCAAGGCGGTAGGCGAGGTGATACCGGCAGTCAAGGGCAAGCTCACCGGAATGGCCTTCCGCGTGCCGACCCCCGATGTCTCGGTGGTCGATTTAACCATTCGGACGGCCCGGGATACCTCTATCGAAGAAATCGACAGCCTGATGAAAAAAGCCTCGGAGAGCTACCTTACGGGGATTCTCGAATACACCACCGAACAGCTGGTCTCATCCGACTTTCTCAATGCCAACTCTTCGTCCATTTACGATTCACCGGCTACATTACAGAATAACTTGCCCAATGAAAAACGCTTCTTCAAGCTGATCTCCTGGTACGACAACGAGGTGGGTTACTCCCATCGCGTAGTCGACATGTTGCGGTTTATGATCAAGCAGGACGGCTGATTTAGCCACCTGTAAGGAGGAACTCCCCTTGACACAACAGATGATCCTGATGTTACTCGCCGGTGTCGGCGTAGGCATCGGTGCCTCTTTTTCCGGCCTCGGCGGCGGATTTCTGATGGTTCCCCTGCTGTTGTTTCTGGGATATTCGGCACAGAAGGCCGTGGGAACCTCCTTTCTGGCCATTCTGGTCATCTCCGCTTCGGCTCTGCTGGCCCATAATAAACTGGCCAACGTCGACTATCGTACTGGTATTCTGCTGGGTCTTGGCGGCATTCTTGGTGCCCAGATCGGAGCACGTCTGCTCGAACACGTATCTACAGCCAACTTCAAAAAGGTCTTCGCTGTGATCCTGGCAGGCCTGGCAGGCTACCTGTTTTTTCGCAGTTGATCGCTAACCCGTGATTTTTACTGACCCATCTTTTCGATTGTGATTTTATTGCCGAATGAATTCGGCGTTATTACTATCCTAGGAGGTTATGGCCATGCGTATGCTAGCGGAGTTTTTCCCGGAATTCACCACGCTCCTTGATGAGATGGACGAACTTTATCAGGAGAAGCGTACCATCGATGAAAAGACCTACCAGTTCATCTGCTTTGCCCTGTCGATCAAAGCCCGCTCCAAGCCCTGCGTGCTCAAGCATTTCAAAGGAGCCCTGGATGCTGGAGCCACGGTAAAAGAACTGTCCTATATCTTCGCCCTGGTGATGCGTGAAGCTGCCGGTGCCGACGACTGTTGGACGCACGATGTTCTTGGCGACTGGAAAGAGATCGCTGCCGGAAATGTGGATTGCAGCTGCCCGGAATAATCTTTCGATACAATTTTACTACTTATGGGCTTCCCTGACCGGGGAGCCTTTTTTTGTGTTCATAATTGAGGGATTGTACCGGTAAGAAAATAAGCCCGAGGAGAAGAAACTTTTAGATTATCTGCTAGAATTGCCTCTCGAGAAGCACAAACCTTACAACGGGACAAGGCAGCCTCAAAAGGCAACCTTTCTTTTCACGACAGGGACAGGAGGTAGTAATGTTGAAAAAAAGTTACACGAAAACGGGTCAGACTTGCCGGGTAACCTTTAAACTGCCGGCTGAAATCAACGCCGAAACGGCCCTATTATGCGGCGAGTTTACTGATTGGGAAACCCAGGCCAAGCCGATGAAAACACTTAAAACGGGCGGATTCAGCCTCACACTGTCATTGCCGGCCAGCCAATCCTACCGCTTTCGCTATCTGCTGGACGGCGAACGTTGGGAAAATGACGGCCAGGCCGATGGTTACATCCCCAACGGTTTCGGAACCGAAGACTCTTTGGTCATTTTGTAGACCAATATCATCCTGCTCGACAGCAACAAAAATGCCGATCCCGTCCCAAAACCGGCGGAGAAAGCTTGGACTTGAGGCCTGCCGCAGCAGCAGCAACAAATATATCCGAATGAATACCGGACAGTTTTCCGAGCCGAAAACGAGGGATTTTTTGTCGTGGCAAGGAAATCAAGAGCTTGCGCGGAGGCGTACACCGGTACGCCGTACAAGCAAGTTTGAAGATTGACGCCGCCGAGCCGAAAAAGAACCGTTTTCAAACCAAAACTAGCTAGTGACGGGCAGCCAGGTGGCGCACGGCTTTCTCCAGGCCGCACAGGGTCAGTTCAAACATGGGAAAAATGCCGCCCAACAGGCCAATGGTTTTCCCATATTTCCACAGAGAGCGCGATTGGGGATTTATCCAGGCCGCGTGGCGAAACGCCTTGGCCAGGTCCTTAAAGTTTTCGATACTGGGCCGGTCCAGCAATTGACGCAGCTGCAACTTGCCGCTGGTAGTGAGTAGCTCTTCCGGAGCCATGCTGGCATCGCCAACCACGATCAACCGTGTCTCGGGGTCAGCGGCCAGCAACTGCTCGAGAAATACTGGCTGGCTGCTGCGCTGGGGATCGCGCCAGACCCGTTTATAAATGGTGTTGTGAAAATACAGGATCTCCAGCTGGCGAAAATGGCTGCGGGCCTGTTCAAACAGATGCTCCACCATTTCGATATAGGCGTCCATCGAATAGCCGCCATTATCAATCAGCAGGATGACTTTGAGGCGGTCGGCCAATCGCCGTTCAAAGATGATATCGATCTCTCCACCGTTGCGCATGGTGGAATGGAGCGTCTTGGAAATGCTGATCTGGTCACAGGGGCCGACCGGCTTCAGGTGTCGCAGGCGCTTCAGAGCCTCGCCAAAATCAGCTCTCCTCAAAGGCGCCTCTCGACCATACTCTCGATAACGCCTCTCATTGGCCACTTTGACCGCTGAACGGCGCTTGGAAGTGCCGCCGACCCGCATGCCCTTGGGATTTTGCCCGGAATGTCCGACCGGTGAGATGCCCCCGGTGCCGATCCATTTACGGCCCTTATGATGAGCACCATCCTGGTCCTGCAGGCGGTCGAAAAAATATTGTTCCAACTCCTCAGCAGACAACTTGGCCATCTTTTCAGGATCCAGGCCCAGAGCATCCGCCAGCGATTCGGGATCTTTCAGCCACTCTTCCAACAAAGCCCTTGCTTCATTCTGCAGCTGCAGATCTATTCCTTCCGACCACTCTTCACCTTCGAAACAAGTCGCAAAAACCTGATCATAAAGATCAAAATCCCGCTCGCTCTTGACAAGAATCGACCGGGCCACAGTATAGAAGTCGCTTAGCGAGGTAACCAGACCCAAGCTCAACGCTCGCTGAAGACGCAGAAAAGCTGTCGGTGTCACCGCTATCCCGCGGGCTCGCAAGGCGTAAAAAAATGCGATGAACATGAGCTTCCCCCTTAATCGCGCAACTGAGCCATGACACGTTCGAGATCGGGGCTTTTCTTAAACAATATGCCGAGATAGGGAGGTAATCCCTCCTCTAAACTCTCTGCACGGAAATCAGGATCGGCCTGCAGAGCGCGCAGCCAGTTGAGCAGTTCGCGAGTCGCCGGTTTCTTTTCTACCCCTTCGAGGTCGCGTAGGCGATAGAAGGCTGCGATACAGGCTTCGCTGAGATCACGACCCACCTGGGGAAAATGCACCGTCACAATGCGACGCATCATCTCCTCGTCGGGGAAGGCGATGTGATGAAAGTTGCAGCGACCAAGGAAAGGATCGGACAGGTCTTTTTTCGCATTGGAGGTGATAATAATCACCGGCCGATGACGGGCGGTAATCGTTTCATCGACTTCCAGAATGTCGAAATGCATCTGGTCCAGAACATCGAGCATATCGTCCTGAAAATCGGTATCGGCCTTGTCGATCTCATCGATAAGCAGCACCACCCGTCGTTCGGCGGTAAAAGCCTGACCGATCTTTCCCATGCGGATATAGTCAGCGATATTGCTCACGTCCCGCTGCGAATCACCGAAACGGCTGTCGTTGAGCCGGGTCAAGGTGTCGTACTGGTAAAGGGCTTCAACCAGCTTCATGCTCGATTTAACATTGAGCACGATCAGCGGCATATCCAGACGCTCGGCGATGGCATGGGCCAGCATGGTCTTGCCGGTACCCGGTTCGCCCTTGAGCAACAAAGGCATCTCCAAGGCCATGGATACGTTGATTATCTTGCCAAGTTCGTCGTCCAGGACATAATGGCTGCTGCCGCTGAACTGGTCGAATGAATTCGTATTATCCGTCATAGTTTCTTCTCCTGGCCCAGATTAGACCGGTCGTTTAGGAGACTGTCGAGCTTACCATGAGCCGACTGCAAAATCGTCTGATCGGCCCATATTCTCGACAATTCTCGCCAAATAGCACTGCTATTCGCTCTTAATTTCTCGAAAATCTGGCCTCAACCAGCCAATTTTTCGTATCGGCCCGTCAAGTCCGACAGGCTCCTGGCAAGTCATTGAAACCATTCCCTGCATGGCTCGCCCGCAAAGCCTGAAGGGACTGTCGTTGTCAAAAGTTTATCGTCCGCCACCCACCAGCAGGCGGTCGAACAGAACTGCCGTTAACTCCCGAATCGGCTGAGCGGAACGTTGCACTTTGGAGCGCAACAGAGCCCCTTGCAGACCACTGAGCAACACCCCCGCCATACACCGTGAATCGAGATCTGCAGCGACCTCTTCAGCAGCCCGCGCCTGATCAAGGGTAGCCGCCAGAAGTCCCAGCCAATCACCGAATATTTCTTCCAGGCGCAACCGAAACGTCTCGTTCTGCGCCGCCAGCTCCTGACCGAGATTGCCGATCAGACAGCCACGCACACAGCCATCTTCCTCTAGGCCGACCGCCTGGGCGACAGCCTCGAGGTAATTGCGTAAGCGTTCGAGGGGTGGCACCCCCGGTTCCTGCAAAAACGCGCAAACAAAACGCTCGTAGCCTTCGGCAAAGCGGTCGATAACTGCCAGACCGAAGGCTTCCTTGCTGGGGAAGTAATGATAAAAAGACCCCTTAGGGACCTTGGCCAGCTGCAATACAGTACCGATGCCTGTGGCACTGTATCCATGGGTAGAGATCAGCTCCATGCCGACCTTGATGATATCGTTTCGGGTATCTCGCTTTTCCATAAGTGATATTATTAGACCGGTCGTCTAGTCTGTCAAGTATAAATTTCAGAGACTTTATTTAAGCCTTAAACCTGCTTCGACTCCCGCTGCAGACGCTCGCAACGTTGCAGTTCGTACTTCAGCGCCTCACCGGACAGCAGTGTTTCCCAGAAAGAGAGCCCCAAGGAAGCGATCATCAGCGTCAAGCTGATCACAAAAGCGAACCGCCCCCAATATTCCAGATCGGCAAAGAGGCAGACCATCGACACCATGCAGAGAAGTATGCTGATGATTCCAGCCCCCTGCATCCACTTGATTAGCCGAATGCGCAACCGCAGGTTGTTGACCTGAAGGCGCACATCGAGATCCTCACTCTCCGCCAGACGCCCAGCCAGGGCACGGATGACCTGTGCCAGGGCCAAAAATCGATTGGTGTAGGCGAGCAAAAGCAACGAGATGGCCGGGAACAACAGGGCTGGGGTGGTGATGTCGATGGTCATGAGAATTCCTCTTTAGCTCTGTCAACAGTTCACTAAGCGCATTAATCAACAAGGCGATCAAGCACTTAAAAGGGTGGCTTGCGGCAGGTAAAAACTTAGGGCAACAACCAGAAACGAACCCTTTTCAGCAGCTTCCCCAATAAAAAGGGGCGCCACCTGGGAGCCCCGATTTTGCCACAAACCGCCTCGTTCAGTAAATCAATCAAAATTCAAGCCGTCATCTGCTCCTGCAAAATAATCAATAACCTCCACCGTTGCACCATCGTAAACCACCAATTCATCGCCATAGGCCTCCGAAGCAGTTATCACATAAAGTCGATAATCCGCTGCGAACAGAAAACGCGTGCTGATTTCTTCCCCCTCAACAAAGTCGCTAACGGCCGAAATGGCAGTGCCATCGAACACATAAAGCTGGTCTTCGAGGTTACCGCCCCGAAAATAGAGGCCGCCATCATAAACAGTCAAGTAATAAGGATTGCTGCTTACGGCGCCGACAAACAGATCCTCTACCCGAGAAGTCCCTGCAGCGCTCCCGTCCGTAACCCAAAGCTCTTCGCCATGAAGGCCGTCCTCGGCCCCGAAATAGAGACGGTCCTCGTAAACCGTCAGATAGCTCGGCGAACTGTCAGCAACATCTGGATTGATGTCTATCAGAAGGTTGGCACCACCCGCCGTTCCATCGCTGACCCACAGCTCGTCCCCCGTCTCTTCGACATAAGCGGAAAAATAGAGCAATTCGTTGTAAACAGTCAGATAACGCGGGTCGCTGCCGACAGCACCCACGTTAATATCCGTGACAATGAAGGTCCCCAATTCCGTACCGTTGCTCCTCCACAATTCCGGGCCGCTACTCCCGTTATCTGCGCTGAAATAGAGCGTATCGCCATAAGCGACCAAACTAGAAGGCGAACTGCTTTCTCCTCCCACCCGAATATCCTTGACAAGGAGGGTTCCCGCTTCGCTACCGTCGCTCACCCACAGCTCGTTTCCGTTGGTGCCGTCATTGGCGCTGAAATAGAGGAGATAGTTGCAGACCATCAGGTTGGATGGCCCGCTGCCGTTTACACCCGGGAAAATATCACGGACCAACTTCGTCCCCCCGCGGTACCGTCACTCACCCAGAGCTCATAGCCGCTGACCCCGTCCGTTGCACGAAAGTAATATTTCCCTTTGTAATATGCCGAGTTGGAAAGGAGCGCTTCGCCAGGAACGTTGACGCCGCTATAGGGCCCGTCGGCATTGACCTCGGCAAGCAAAGTAGGTACGCCATCGATTAGAGCATGAGGTTCATAACCTGTACTCACGCCATCACTCATAAAAATAACCGGTGAGCGCATGGAGGCACCGACACCTCCATCTTCAGAGTCGCCGTCGGAACCACCGGAGCTGCCGCCGCAGCTCCCCAGCAAAAGACCAAAACCGAGCCCAAACAACACCAGACACAATAAAGTCTTCATATGCACCTCTAAAATTAATGAGCGAGTCACATACAAAACCCGAAAAGCACTCCCTCCTTTTCGCTAGCTAATGTTCATCCGGGAACTCCGGATGAACATGGCGTCGTTTTCATATTGGAAACGAACAGTCTTTTTTCATAGCAAGAAAATCAAGGAATTGCGCAAAGGCGCACATCGGTACGCCGCACAAACAAGACTGCGGATTGACGCCGCCACGGTGAAAAGTGCCGTTTCCTGGTGAAAACTAACTAAAAGCGGGTTCGCTCAAAACATAAGGTACAAACTGGAAAAAATTCCATCCCTCTAATCAACAGTATATACGGAGTTGCAAAGGGCTGCACTTATTCGCCGCCAGCGAAGGCAAAAAAACAACCCCGTCGCCGTCAATGCGCCGAGGCCGTCGGCCAGCATGTCTTTTTGCGCATCCCAGATGTCCCCCTGGGAACCGAGCACGGCATGGCCGGCGGCGGGATCGGCATTTACCGCGTACCACCACTCAAGGAGTTCGTAACCGGCCGCCACAGTAAAAATAAAAAATATCGGGAATAGCGCCAGGATTACTTTTGAATTGACCAGCCTTCGACGCAGCAGCAGTTCGGCGCAGGGAAAAGCGTAAAAGCCGACGGTGAAATGGGCGATCCGGTCGTAGTGATTACGCTCGAAGCCGAACAGATCACTGACGAAATCGAAGGGCACCCGCTCGAAGGTGAAGTGGCCGCCGATGGTATGGAGAAAAATCAGACAGGCCATCAATACATAGGCCAGGTCGGAAAAACGTTGTTTACGATAAATGATTACCAGCAGAGCGACAATGGCGACGATAGGAACATTCTCGGCCACCCATACAGCCCGGTCGTAGGGTGCGATACCGAGGGCGACAAAGAGCAGCAGATACAGGCCAAGCAAAATCTTGGGGATCATAGATTGTCTCCGATCATAGCATTTATGGGTCGGGTTGAGGGTTCGCTCACTCTTTGGCCGGAAGCCAGGCCCCCGGCAGGACATTGTTCCAGCCGAGAGAAGTCAGCAAGCTGCAAAAATCATCAGCTAACGGCGCCTGCACGGTCAGGGGGAGACCGCTGTAAGGGTGAGCAAACGACAACTCAATAGCAGCCAGCAGCAGCCGGTGGCAATCGAACTGCTGGCGAAAGAAACGATTGTGGTCGCCGTTGCCATGGGTAGTATCGCCTACAATTGGGTGAGACAGGTGCTTGAAGTGGCGTCGCAATTGGTGACGGCGGCCACTCAAGGGCTGAGCCTCGACCAGGCTATAGCGGCTGCTGGGGTAACGCCCCACAGGGATCGGCAATTCAACGGTGGCCAGGCGGCGGAAATCGGTACGGGACGGCCGAGCCTCGACGGGCGGGGCTTTTGAGGCGCGCTGATCCGGTTCATCACGGAGAGGATAGTCGATGGTGCCCTGCTCGGCGCTGTAACCGCGCAATACCGCCAGGTACTTTTTGCTCACTTGGCGACCGGCAAAAGCTTCAGCTGTTCGATGAGCCGCTTCGGACGAGAGCCCAAAAAGCAAAACCCCGGAGGTCGGCTTGTCGAGACGGTGGACCGGATAGACCCGCTTCCCAAGCTGATTACGCACTATTTGTAGTGCAAACCGGGTTTCCCGCCGGTCGATGGGACTGCGATGTACGAGCAGGCCGGCCGGCTTGTTGACCGCCACCAAATGCTCATCGCGATAAAGGATCTCTAGCGCCTCGTCCATAAACTTCTTAGCTCATTTCCCCTATAAAAACCACGCTGTGCTTCCAGAGCTACCGGAGACACACTAGCTCGGCGCCAAAGCGTCGAGCTCTTCCCAACGGCCAAAGGCTTCTTCCAGTTCCTGCTCCGCCTCTGCCAGTCGCTGCTGAAGACCAGCAACGGCCTCGCCTCGACTGCGATAAAGCTCCGGATCGGCTAACTGTTGCTGCAATGCCTCGATCTCCTCTTCGAGATCATCGATAAGTTGCGGCAACTCGTCGAGTTCTTTGCGCTCCTTAAAACTCAGCTTGCGAGGCCGCTCCCTGACAGGCTTGCTGCGCGGCGTCTTGACCTTATCCTTGGCCGGCTCCACCTTTGGGGTCGGCCGCTGACGCAACCAATCGTCGTAGCCGCCGACATACTCTCCAACCTTCCCTTCCCCTTCAAAGACAAAACAGCTGGTCGCCACCCTATTGATAAACTCCCGGTCGTGGCTGACCAGAAACAGGGTTCCCTTATAGTCCGCCAACAGCTCTTCAAGCAGATCGAGGGTCTCGAGATCGAGGTCGTTGGTCGGCTCATCGAGCACCAGCAGGTTGGCTGGCCGGGTAAAGAGCTTGGCCAGCAACAACCGGTTGCGCTCGCCGCCGGAAAGAATCCGTACCGGGCTGCGCGCCCGGTCAGGGGTAAAGAGAAAATCCTGCAGATATCCGTAGACATGACGCTGCTGGTCGCCGATGGTCACTGTATCCTGATCGCCGGAAAGGTTCTGCTGCACGGTCAGTTCGGGATCGAGCTGTTCGCGCAACTGATCGAAATAGAGCACCTCAAGGTTGGTGCCGAGCTTAACTTTGCCTTGCTGCGGCTCCAGTTCACCGAGCAACAATTTAAGCAGAGTGGTCTTGCCGGCGCCGTTGGGACCGATGATGCCGATGCGGTCGCCGCGCAATACGGTGCTGGAAAAGTTTTCTATCAACGGTCGTTCATCGTAATGAAAACCCAGCCCTTCAACCTCGGCTACCAGTTTTCCGCTGCGACCGGCCTCGTCCATCTGTAAATTAACCGAACCGGTGCGACTGCGTCGCTGTCGACGCTCCTCGCGCATTTTCTGAAGGGCCCGAACCCTGCCCTCATTGCGGGTCCGCCGGGCCTTGATGCCCTGTCGAATCCACACCTCTTCTTCGGCTAGTTTGCGGTCGAACTTGGCCCAGGCCTGCTCTTCAGCATGCAGTTGTTCGGCGCGGCGCACCAAAAACGTATCGTAATCACAAGCAAAATCGAACAGCTGGCCCCGTTCAAGCTCAACGATACGGGTTGCCACGGCGCGTAAAAAAGCCCGGTCGTGAGTAACAAACAGCAGGGTCAGGTTACTGCGCAGCAGATACTCTTCCAACCAATTAATCGATTCGATATCAAGGTGGTTGGTCGGCTCGTCAAGAAGCAGAATATCCGGCTCGCTCACCAGCGCGCGGGCCAGCAGGACCCGCCGTTTTACACCGCCTGACAAGCTGTCGACCTGAGCTTCGGCCTCAAGCTTGAGTCGGGTCAGAACCTGTTCCACCCCCTGCAACCGTTGCCAGCCGCCAGCTTGTTCGATTTGTTGTTGCAGCTCCAGCATCTCGGAAAGGCCGGCATCATTGCCGCTTTCCGTCGCCAGTCGAGTGAGGTGCTGACAGCGTGCGATCTGTTCACCCACCAGACCGAGACCAGGCAGCACTGTCTCCAGCACTGTTCCAGTCAGATCCGGCGGCACTTCCTGAGGCAACCTCGCAACCTTGACTCCCTGGCGGAATTCGACGGCCCCTTTATCGGGCTGCAACTCCCTGGCCACCAAGCCGAGCAAGGTCGACTTACCGGCACCATTGCGGCCCAATAGGCAGATTCGCTCACCACGGCTGACCTGTAAATCGACACCGTCTAACAGCGGCGGCCCGCCAAAGGCAAGGTGTATGTCACGCAGATTGAGCAGTACCATGAACAAACTTCCTTTCAACGCGGCACAAAGCACCAAGGACCCGTGCTGCATTAATTCATAAACTCAGCTGCCGATTATGGCAAAAGATCGACGTTACGGAAAGAGCCATTGCTTGACAGGGGGGAGAATATCATCAAAAGTTACAGTAGAGATAATTTTCGTCTGCCTACTGAGCGGAGTTTCCATGAAGGGTACCCCTTCTCGGCTTACCTTGTTTATCTGCCTCGGCCTGCTGCTGTTTCTGGCAGGTTGTCGCGATCGGACACCGCGCCTGACGCCACTGGAGCCCGGTGCACTGATTCTGGCCTTTGGCGACAGCTTGACCGCCGGCAACGGCGCCGGCCGCGGCGCCAGCTATCCGGCGGTACTGGAACAACTGACCGGCTACCGCACCATTAACGCCGGCCACCCCGGCGAACTCAGCGGCGAAGGCCTGCAACGCCTTCCGGATCTGCTGCAACGCTACAGGCCTGACCTGGTAATTCTCTGCCACGGCGGCAACGATCTGCTGCGCCGTCACGATCCTGCGCTGACCGCCGCCAACCTTCGATCCATGATCGAGGCAGTACGCAACACCGAGGCTGAAATCATCTTAATCGGCGTGCCAAAACCCGGCCTCTGGCTACGGGCAGCCCCCTTCTACCAGGAGATCGCCGATGAATACCGCATCCCCTGTAATATCGAGATCCTGCCGGATATTCTTGCCAGCCGAGAGCTAAAGAGCGACACTATCCACCCCAATGCCGCCGGCTATCGGCAGCTCGCCGAAACGTTGGCCGAGCTTATTGATCAGGCCAGCCACAACTGATCGTCAGCGACTCATCTCTCCTATCAGGCTTCCGAGGGTTTCCAGGCCCTGGCGCAACTTTTCGTCCCACAGAGCTCCGCAACTTAGGCGTATAAAATTATTGTATTTATCCTGAGTTGAAAAAATGGCTCCCGGAGCAATGCCGATTCCGGCTTCCCGGGCCCGGTAAAAAAGAGCGACAGAATCGATCGATTCGTCCAGTTCCAGCCAGAGCACACCACCGCCCCGAGGTCTGGTCATGCCTGTGCCAACAGGAAAACAACGGCCGAGATGAATCTGCATCGTCTGCATCTGCTTTTGGATGGCGGTTCGCAGTCGCTTCAAATGCCGGTCATATTGCCCTGTACGCAGGTAAGCTGCCACCGCCATTTGGGTCGGTGTGGCGGAACAGACATTGGTCACCGTCTTAACCTCCAATGCCCGGCGATAAAAACGACCTGGTATCATCCAACCAACCCGGTACCCGGGCGCAATTGTTTTGGAAAAGGACGAACAGAGCATTACCAGGCCCTTGCGATCAAAGCTCTGATAGGTACGTGGACGGCAAGCGTCAAAGCTGAGGTCACCGTAGACGTCATCCTCGATCAGCGGGATATCCCTTTCTGCCAACAACTCAACGACCTCTTTCTTAGCCCCATCGCAAGCCAGGCTTCCATCAGGATTATTAAAATTTGGGCTGAAGATGCAGGCGCTGATATCAAAACGCTGCAATGCCTTGGCAACATCCGCAGGATCCACGCCGTTTTCAGGCCGGGAAGGAACTTCTATGGCCCGCAGCCCGCAGTTTTCCAACAATTGCAGGAAGCAGTAGTACGTCGGCGACTGAATCAGAACATTATCCCCCGGACGGGTCACGGCCCGCAAGGAAACATAGAGAGCCTCCATGGCCCCGGAAGTGATAAGAATACCCTCGGGGCTCACGGCCATGCCGGCATCAAGCGCCCGGAAGGCAAGCTGGCGGCGCAACTCGAGATTTCCGTAAATGGTTTCGTAGGCGATGGTTTTATGGGGATTTTCCCGGGTTACCACTGCCATGAGACGAGCCAGAGGCTTGCTGGGCAAAAGTTCCTCGGACGGACAGATGACGCCAAGCGGCAGCAGGTTCCGATCTCCGACCGAGCTGAGCACCGTCTGAATCAAGTGGCTGCGGTTGCCCTGAGTCGGTTCCAGGTCGGGCCGGGGCAGGCTAACCGGTGGCGAGCAGTGTACTTGCTCCCGGACGAAAAACCCGGAACGGGAACGCGCTTCGATCACCCCCTGCTTCTCCAGTGCCAGATAAGCCTGATTGATGGTGCTGATGCTGGCCTTCAGGCGACTGCTAAGCACCCGCAAAGAGGGTAATCGTTCTCCGGGCCCGACTGTCGACGTCTCGATGAGATCAATAACATAGCGCTCAACTTCTTGATAACGAAACAGTTCCTGTCGCACGCTCCCCTCCCCAAAGGCACCATAAACATTTTCGCAATGACGTTACCTGCATTACCCTGCCGCCATCTGTTATGGTCTATTTTTATAACTACTGTATCTGTTATGCAAACAGATATTCTGTTTTACTCCCTACTAGAAGAGTTGTCAGCCATTTTTTAGCATTTAATTCGGGGATAAAACACATGCACAGAACACTTTTAATACTACTGGCCATAACGATAGCAACACTGCTTCTGACTCATTGTCATTCTGCTAAAAACACCTGTTCGCATCCGACCGACCTCGGCAGTCTATCGCTAGCTCCCCTCTAGTCCTTTCTTAAAAGCTTTAGAAATCCTTTCCTATACAATCGCCTGTTCCAAATTTACCTGAATTACAAAAAAAGAATTTGCCAAAATGGAACTGAATGTACCTTTCGCTGGCAGGTAAATTGCCATAACGGATCACGGGCCAATTAAAGAGAAATTTTCTAGCCAAAGCCGCCAGTTTTTTATATGATGGCAGCGTTTAACCGATTACGTCCCTTATCTTTTCATGCCCGGGCCGGGGGCTTGGGCCCCCGTCGCTGAAACCGTCATTCTGCCAGCCGTACGATTCCGGCGGGATGCTTTCTTCGGCCTCGCCTCCGCGCATGAATTTCTATTTTTGAACGTGTAAAGGAGTTTCAAATGAAAGTTTTAGTCACTGAAAAACTGGCCACAGAGGGTCTGCTGATCCTTGAAAAAGAACCCCAGGCTCAGCTAGATGTTAAACTGGGAATGAGCCGCGAAGAATTGCTCTCTGTCATCGGCGACTACGAAGGAATTGTTATTCGCAGCGCTACCAAGGCCGACCGCGAACTGCTCGAAGCAGGCAAGAAACTTAAAGTCGTCGCCCGCGCCGGTGTCGGCCTCGACAATGTGGATGTCAAGGCCGCCAGTGAAAGGGGCATCATCGTCTGCAACGCCCCCTTCGGCAACGTCAACAGCGTTATTGAACACACCATGGCCCTGATTCTCACCTGCTGCCGCAAACTGATTCCAGCCGATGCCAGCCTTAAAGCAGGCTCCTGGGACCGGAATTCCTTCAAGGCCAGCGAACTGCAGGGCAAGGTCGCCGGAGTCATCGGCCTGAGCAAAATCGGCGGCGGTGTCGCCACCCGCCTCAAGGCCTTCGGTTGCGAGGTGATCGGCGCCGACCCCTATATCTCCGAGCAACGCGCCGAGGACCTCGGCGTACGCCTGGTGACATTGGACGAACTGATCAAGACCGCCGACATCATCACTGTTCACGTGCCCCTTACCGACGGCACCCGCAACCTGATCAGCACCGAGCAACTGGCAGCCATGAAGGATGGCGTGTCGATTTTCAATACCGCCCGCGGGGAGTTATCGATGAAGAGGCCCTCTTTGAAGCTCTGGAAAGCGGCAAAGTAGCCAACGCCGGCATCGACGTATGGAGCGAAGAACCGCCCAAAACCGACAAGGTCAAAAAACTCATCGGTCACGAGCGGGTACTGTCTATCCCCCACCTGGCAGCCTCCAGCAAGGAAGCACAGATCAATGTCGCCATTGACGTAGCCAAGGACATGGTTCGCTACATCAACGAGCAGCCGCTTACCTACGCTGCCAATATCCCCCGCTTCGACAGCGCCGAGATGGACCAGATGCGCCCGTTCCTCAACCTGGTGAACATCATGGCCGAGTTTGTCGCCCAACTGGCCGACTCCAACCTCAACAAGGTCACCTTCACTTATCAGGGCAAAGTAGCCGCCTACGATTGCAACCCGTTGACCGTCTGCGGTCTGGCCGCACTGCTCAACAACAAGGTCGAACAGGACGTCAATATGGTTAACGCCGCCCTGATCGCCGAAGACATGGGCGTCGCTGTCGAAGAGGTTTCGGACAACGATTCCGATAGTTTCTCCAGTTCGGTAACGATCTCCATCGAAGGTCCCAACCTGCGCCGTTCCATCACCGGCACCCATTTCGAAGGTCAGCCCCGCATTGTGCAGCTGCGCGACTATCGGGTCGATTTTGTACCCGAAGAGCACATGTTGCTTATCACTTACCTCGACCGCCCCGGCATGATCGGAAAGATTGGTCAGGTCATGGGAGAGCACGATATCAACATCGCGGCCATGAACCTCGGCCGCCAGGAAAAACAGGGCGAAGCGATGGTTATCCTGTCACTTGACTCGGCGGTTCCCGCCAACGTAGTCGAGGAGATCGGCCAAACCGTCGAGGCTAACTTCATCAAATATCTGCACCTGGTGAAAGCCAAAGCCGAGTAAGAAAGTTCTTCTGTCCGTGCCGCTGACCGGGTTAAACCGGCAGCGGCACGTTTACTGAGGACAAAACCATGATCGTAGGGGTTCCCAAAGAGATCAAAGAGCGTGAATACCGGGTCGGCATAACTCCGGCCGGGGCGCGCACCTTGATTGAAGACGGCCATCAAGTAGTGATCGAGAAGGGGGCCGGTCTCGGCAGTGGCCTGACCGATGAACAATACCTGGCCGTCGGGGCCCAACTGGAGCCTTCAGCCGCCCGCGTCTATGAGCAGGCGGAACTGGTCGTAAAGGTCAAAGAACCGTTACCGACAGAATATGAACTGTTGCAGCCGGAGCAGATCCTGTTTACCTTTCTCCACCTGGCTGCAGCGCCTGAGCTGACCGATCTGCTGCTTAAAAAACGGATCACGGGCATCGCTTATGAAACGGTGCAGCATGACGATGGCACCCTGCCCCTGCTGCAACCCATGAGTGAAGTCGCCGGTCGCATGTCGATCCAGGTTGGTGCTCATTTCCTGCAAAAAGAGCACGGCGGCAAGGGCGTGCTGTTGGCCGGAGCACCAGGAGTGCGCCCCGGCCGAGTAGTCGTGCTTGGTGCCGGAACCGTGGGCAGCAACGCCGTCCGCATCGCCGTCGGCATGGGCGCGGACGTAACCGTGCTCGACATCGATCCGGCCCGCCTGGCGGTACTCGACGACCATTACGGCAACCACATCCTGACCCTCATCTCCAATTCTCAGAACATCGAGGACGAAGTCAGCCGTGCCGATCTGGTAATCGGCGCGGTCCTGATTCCCGGCGGCCGCACACCGCAGCTGGTCCCGGAACCGCTGGTCGCGCAAATGAGCCCAGGCAGTGTCATTATTGACGTAGCGGTCGACCAGGGTGGCTGCATTGCCACTACCCGACCGACCAGTCATGACGAGCCGGTCTATCTCGACCACGGAGTCTTACATTACGGGGTCGCCAACATGCCGGGCGCGGTGTGCCAGACCAGTACCTTCGCCCTGACTAACAGTACCCTTCCCTATATCCAACAACTGGCCCGACTCGGCGTTCAACAGGCCCTGAAAGCCAACACCGTGCTAAGACGCGGCCTCAATGTTTTCGCCGGCCAGGTGCGTCACCACGCCGTGGCCGATGCCCTTAACCTGCCTTATCAGAGCTGACAGATTTGGCCCTGCCTTTTTCCGGTTGAATGAACGCACTCAACCGTTCTGAAGCTAAATATTCTGGTTTTCACCACAGAGGACACGAAGAAAAGCCAAGTGTCACTTATTCAGTGAGCCTGCATTTCTTCGTGAACTTCGCGGCCTTCGTGGTAAAGAATTGAAGGCCCGTTCTGCAAGAACTACTTCTTCGGCTTGCCGAACAGATCGAGTTGATCGAAACGATGGGTCTCGATATCGAAGGGGCGGGGCAGATAACGGGGGCAACTGATCAGGAGAGTTCCGACCGGCTGACGGCAGGACCTGACGCACTTGGCGCACAGGCGATTGTACGGTTGTTTTGCAGTTTGTTTGGCCAAGGGTACCTCCACCAGGAATTCGCCGTCATTGTAACAGGCCTCGGTTTAGGCGACAAGCTTCAGAGTTTCACTATTGTCAAAAATTATCCCCAGAAGGGTTGACAATCCTCTGCCGATTCGCTATCTTCACACCTCGTTGACGCGGGGTGGAGCAGTTCGGTAGCTCGTCGGGCTCATAACCCGAAGGTCGCAGGTTCAAATCCTGCCCCCGCTACCAAAAATAATCAGGGACTAGCCAAATGGCTGGTCCCTTTTTTGTTTGCCGCAATATGTCCTTAACATTCACCTGAAAACAGTGATGTTCCCTACTCGCCTTAACGATTCAACACCGACTGCAAATTTCCTACATCCACCCTCTCCTGCTTAGCAACCTCACCCAACACACTGCAAAAGGCTGCATGTTCCGGATGGTCCGGCAAGTGTACCGCCCGACGGAGGAACTCTTCGCGGCGAAAAGTTCCCCAATTAACCAGTTGACTGAAGTAGACGGCAAAATCAAAACCCTGAGCCAGACTCACAAAATCTGCCATCTCGCGATAGTTGTTCTGCTGAACCACAAAACTGAGAGTAATGGCAATAGGCAATCTGGCCAGGAAGGTCAAATTATCCAACAGTAGATCGAAGTCCCCTCCGCGATTCAAACTATAAATTTCCGCGCTGGCTGCATCGATGGAAATTTCCGCCGTGCGGACAAAAGGCTGGGCCGCCTGCATGGACTGCCAGGCCGCTGAGTCCCACAACAGACCATTACTATGCAAATGAATCGATTCAAGATGAGGGTATTCGCGGGGAACAAACTCTTCCAATAAACGTCGGTAGGAAGAGCTGGCAAAGGGATCTCCTGTACCGCTAATAATCAGTTGCCGTGCGTGGGGAGCTAGCTCTCGCCGCACCCGATCGCTGAGATAATCTGCGCGGAATTGTTCCTCGTCACTGGCTGCATAGAATCCAGATCTGCAGCTTGAGCAGGCCAAATTGCAACTGCGGTCATAACACAGGTTGAGTTTTTGTGGCCCCCAGGGCAACCGGGTTTGCTTGGCTTCAAAGACATCCCGAAAGACGCCCTTTTCCAACTCGCCGAGCTTACCGACCGGAGCAGTACCGTTAACCAGGCGCGGGCAACGGCGGCGGTTGCAATGGCGAAAGGAACTGTCATGAATTGAGCGCCGCAGGTCACGGGCCGTTGTACCATTCCAGATATCATCCAGGTCATCGGTCAAAAGATTGCCCAAGGATCGTTTAAGCCAGGCAGGACAACAGGCAAACACCTGTCCGTCGGGATGGATTTCGAACCATTCAAAGGGATTATGACAGATTATTCGCTGGCAATTTTCAGGCTTCATACTTCGAGTATCTTCCCATTAGCGGCAACGTTGCCCATCAAAATAGAGAAGAGTAGCACAAAGATTCAGCCTCTTCATGTAGAACAGCGGTCCATACCATAAAATTTGGTCATTCACTAAATTCCAGCGGAAAGAAAATGACCCCAGAGAACTCCTCTTTTTCCACAAAATACACGGACCACGTTGAATAAGCCTCGGACCATACCGTGCGTTCCGTGGACCGAAGCTTCTGATTATTTGATTGCTAAGACGCAAGGATGTGGATTTTCTCGGTGATCGCTGAGAGCTTCGAGGTGAAAACAACTGGTCTTGAAATTATCAACTTACGCAAATAGTGCTAAGTCGACGGCGATGAACCCGGATTGATATCCCGAACCATCCGGGTACCCTCCGGCGTTCCGTCACTGACCCACAGCTCCCGGCCATGGCGCCCGTCATCGGCACGGAAAAAAAGCAATCCATCCACCTCGGAAAAATGGGCCAGAAAGGAACTGTCACGGCCGCGATTTATATCTTTCAGCAAACGGGTCCCCTTGGAGGTTCCGTCGCTAACCCACAGCTCTTTTCCATGAATACCATCATCAGCGGCAAAAAAGACCTCATCGCCCACCCGGGTGAGGTAATAGGGCCTGGCCCCTTCACTGCCGCGATTAATGTCCTGCACCATGTTGGTTCCTTGAGCCGTTCCATCGCTAACCCACAGCTCTTTGCCAGATTCGCCATCATCGGCGGCAAATAAAATTTGACCACGACAGCGGACCATAAAGAGCGGATAAGAACTGTCCGGGCCGGGATTGATGTCTTTGATCAGTCGAGTCCCCTCCTCGGTGCCGTCACTGCACCACAACTCGAACCCATTAACCCCATCATTGCCGGCAAAGAGCAGAGAATCCTCATAGAGAAAAAGATTGATCGGCCGCGCAGAATCGGAGCCCGGGTTGATATCACTAACCCGATAAGTGCCGCCGGCAGTTCCATCGGTTCGCCACAGCTCTTTACCCGACAAACCGTCACTGGCCTGAAAAAAACCCGCGGTAATTCCCTCGGTGGGCGCTTCCAGATCAGCCTGGTAAAGGTCGCCGCAAGCGTTCAACAACAGTAAACATACGATGATAAAGAGATGAAAAACTGATTTCACGATCTATTCTCTCCCCAAAAGCACGAGACAATTAGTCCCGTTACTTAGGTTCCAGTAACTGCAAAAAGGTTAGCCGTCAATTATTAGCCGCTAAAAATATTATACGCGAGACCTTCATGCAAGCTAATATTTTATTTTAATTTTTTTCGTTTTTATGTGCCCTTAATGCCTGCACTGGACAAACCCCTTGCAGGGACCTCATTTCAAGCAGTCGCAGACTCAAGATAATCCTTAGACCGACAATCAACGATGGACAAGGACAAGGGGCTTTTTTCACGCCGCTTGGTTTTTCACGCCGCTTTGTTTAAACCTGCTATCAATTTTCCTGCAAAAACTTCCTTGACTGTTTCTTAATCTCCCATCCCACCTGGACATGACCGCAGAAGCCAATGACCTGGTTTTAAGCAGCTCCGCTCTTGTCAACTAAGGACCCATCGCCCCTGCTAGTTTTAAAATCCATTCTTGACAGATAACCCTTTTTAATATAATAGATGTTGCAATATATATGATTTTTTGTATATTGTGAATCTCGAATTGTACACAAGACAAACTTCAAGCCGATTAATACACAACACATTTAACACTCTTAACTGGAGGCCAGAATGGCAAAATATCTGATTGTGGGTGGCGTTGCAGCAGGCATGTCCGCGGCAGCCCGGCTCAGACGTCTGGACGAAGCGGCGGAAATCATCGTATTTGAGAGGGGAGACTATGTTTCCTATGCAAACTGCGGCCTGCCCTATTACATCGGCGATGAGATAAAGGAACGGGAGCGGCTTGTTGTCCAAACACCCGAAGCACTCAGGGAACTTATGGGCATCGAAGTACGCACCGCCAACGAGGTGCTGGCCGTTCTCCCCGAGACCAAAACAGTCAAGGCCAAGGACCTGAAAACAGGCCGTGAGTACGATGAGACTTACGACAAGCTGCTTCTTGCTCCCGGCGGCTCTCCGGTAAAACCGCCCATTCCCGGCAGCGACCATCCGGCCATTCACACCCTCTGGACCATTCCGGATACGGACCAGATCCGCGCCATGGTGGACGACGGCAAGGTCAAAAAAGCCCTGGTGGTGGGTGCCGGATTCATCGGCCTGGAGATGGCGGAGAACCTCAAATTCCGCGGTATTGACGTAACGGTCGTGGAAATGGCCAAGCAAGCCATGAACGTTGTCGACTTCGAAATGGCCTCAATGGTGCACCGGGAAGTGGCCATGCACGGCGTCGACCTGCAACTGGACGATGGCGTCAGCGAATTCACCCCGGGAGCCAACGGCGGGGTGGTCGCCAAACTGACCAGCGGCAAAACAGTCGAAGCGGATCTCGTCCTGCTTTCCATCGGGGTCAAGCCGAACACCGCTTTCATCGCGGAGTCCGGCATTGAACTGGGCAAGCGCGGACATATCCTGGCGGACGACAGCCTCAGAACCAACAAAGAAGATATCTTTGCCGCGGGTGACGCCATCGAGGTCATGCACCCCCTGACCAATAAGAAAACCACCATCCCCCTGGCCGGACCGGCCAACAAACAGGGGCGCATTGCCGCCGACAACATGCACGGTGAAAAGCCTCGCACCTACAACGGCACCATGGGAACCGCCATCGCCAAGGTGTTCGATCTCACTATAGGCATGACCGGCGCCTCGGAAAAACTCTGCCTCGCCCACGACATTCCCTTCGATTCAGTCATCATCCACCCCAACGACTTCGCCGGCTACTACCCCGGCGCGATGAAGATGTGCCTCAAGGTGCTCTTTTCGCCCGACACCGGCAAAGTGCTGGGCGCCCAGTCCACCGGCTATAGCGGTGTCGACAAACGCATCGACGTCATCGCCACGGCCATCAAAGCGAACATGACCGTAGACGATCTGACCGAGATCGAACACGCCTATGCACCGCCCTATTCGTCGGCGAAAGATCCGGTCAACATGGCCGGCTTTGTCGCCCAGAACGTCCTTGAGGGATTGATCAAAACCGTGAAGTGGACCGACATTGAGAATGCCGAGCTTTCCGAGTACTACCTGCTCGACGTACGCACACCGGCGGAATGTGCCAGCGGCGTGATGCCTGGCTCGGTCAACATCCCGCAGGCCGAACTGCGTGACCGGCTCAACGAGATCCCTCGCGACAAGAAAGTCGTCCTCTACTGTCGCGTCGGGCTCATCGCTTACCAGGCAATCCGCGTATTGGCAGCCAACGGCTTTGAAAACATATACAACCTGTCCGGCGGCTATGAAACCTGGCTTGTGGCGACGACCACGCACAAGGCCCCAGAGACCGCTCCCATACAACAGACTGAACAGAAGGTTATTCCCATGGTGCAACCGGCAAACGAGGCCCCCTCGAAAATTGTTGAAGTAAACGCCTGCGGGCTGCAATGCCCCGGCCCGGTGATGCGGCTCAAGCAGGAGATGGATGTCCTGCAGCCGGGCGAGGCGCTGTCGATTACCGCCAGCGATCCGGGTTTTATGAGCGATGCTCCGGCCTGGGCGCGCAGCACCGGCAACGTGGTGCGTGATATCTCAGTGCAAAAAGGTATCGTCAAAGCGGTTATCGAAAAAGCGGGTCAAGAGCCCGGGGTGGTTCCTGCCACCGCCGGCAACGACAAAACCATCATCGTCTTTTCGGGTAACCTGGACAAGGTCATCGCCAGCTTTATCATCGCCAACGGCGCCCTGGCCATGGGACGCAAAGTCACCCTTTTCTTTACCTTCTGGGGACTCAATTCCTTACGAAAACATGGCAAAGTGAAGGGCCTCCGTAAAAACATCATCGAAAAAGCCTTCGGCTGGATGATGCCCCGGGGCTCCGTCAAACTGCCCCTGTCCAACATGAACATGGGCGGTATGGGCGGCAAGATGATTCGCGGCATCATGAAGCACCATAACGTGCCGGCCCTTGAAGATATGATGACCATGGCCATTCAAGGCGGTGTGAACATAGTGGCCTGCCAGATGTCCATGGATCTGATGGGCATTCGCAAAGAGGAGCTTATCGACGGGGTAGAAATCGGTGGGGTAGCCGCCTATCTGGAAGCCTCGGAACATTCGGATAACAACTTGTTTATTTAAAACCGCTCCGGGTGAACACAAAGGGTTCACCCGGATATTTATTGTCGCTGGTATTCCAACCGGGCAAGCGGAGACCGTCGCTAATGCAAATCGAAAGATGTTTAACCTGCAGCTTCGGTAAGATCCCAACCAACAGGCCTGCTCGAGGACATCAGACTAGGTGTTTTCTGTCATACGGGCTCGTCCCGGGATAGAAGAGAGAAATCTACAGGCTCTAGACGAGCAGACTGTTTCTGCTAGTCTAGAGCCTATCTATGGAGGGGGAGGGTTATGAAGAAGAGAGTTATTCCTGGTTTAATTGTAGCAACTTTGATGCTCTTTACGCCGCTGACCGGCTGGGCGACCAACGGAATGAACATGATCGGGACGGGCGCGGTCTCTGCCGGCATGGGCGGCGCGGATGTGGCGGTTCCCGCGGGCTGCACGGCCATTGCGGGAAATCCGGCGCAGTTGGCGACGACCTGTAATCGCGTGATTACCGTGGGCAGCGCGTTGATGTTTCCCGACATGGAAGACCAGCCTGCCGGCGGAAGCAACGTCGACAATGAATTTCAGATGTTCCCGGTTCCTTTCATCGGTTACGCCCAACGCCTCGGGACCAGCCGCTGGTCCGCCGGTATCGGCGTCTTCGCGCAGGGCGGCATGGGCGTTGATTTTCAGAACGTAGAAGTTATGCCGACACATCCAAATCCAATGATGGCCGGCATGAAGGACGATCTCATGTCCGAGATTGGATTTGTCAGACTTTCTCCCACCGTGGCCTATAATGTCAGCGATAAACTGACCATGGGAGCCAGCTTGTATGCTGGTTATGCCAGCATTAAATATGACTTTTTCCCCAACACCATAGGGCACAAGGTGGAAGATCTGAGCAGCTTCACCTTCTCGGGCCGCTTCGGGATCAACTATCAGATCAACGACAAATGGTCGGTTGGCGCCACGTACACCTCCGAAAGTTCTATCGATTTTGAAGATGGCGAGCTCACAACCGCATCGGGGGTAAAATACGATGACGTGAAAATGGATGGTTTCACCTGGCCCCGGCAGGTCGAATTGGGCGCGGCCTACCGGGCCACCCCCAAATTGCTGCTGGCCATGGACCTGAGCTGGATCAATTGGAGCTCCGCCATCAAGACGGTTACGGTTACCGCCAGTGACCCGGATGTTGACGGGGCGTCGCCGTTGGAAATTCCCTTTGAGATGGACTGGGACGATCAATACGTGGTGGCCATCGGAGCTGAGTACGAAGTAACCGAATCCTTCAAAGTCCGCGCGGGTTATAATTACGGCAACACTCCGGTCACCAATGTAAACCTGAGCCCGATCTTTCCGGCTCTTGTCGAACACCACGCCACTATGGGATTCACCTACAGCTGGACGAATTGGGACTTGGATTTCGCTTACGAACATGCCTTCACAAATACCGAAACCAACGACGGCGCTCCCGGTCCATCGAATCCATTTTCCGGCTCCAAAGTGTCTCATACCATGGATACATTTAATGTCCAGGTAAGCTACCGTTTCTAAGTAACCAGTAACCGCGCATAAGGGAGGATCCCATGAAAGGTATCAAGCTCATACTTATCGCTCTGGCAGCCATCGTGACGATGACGCATTTTGCTGCTCCAGTCACGGCCGGCGAACATGGTGTGCATTGGCTGACCTATGAACAGGGGCTGGAAAAACAGCGGGAGCTTAAAAAGCCCATCCTCCTATTTTTCCATCTGCCGTATTGCTATCGATGCAAGAACATGGAGCGCAAGGTTTACAAGGATTCAAAAGTCATAAGTTTCATCGACCAGCATTTTATTCCCGTCGAAGTCGATTTGGACAAAGAAAAGCAGACGGCAAAGCTGTTCGAGGTTGATTACACGCCCACCCATGTCTTTATCGCTCCCGACGGATCGACGGTGTTGCGGGAAAAAGATGTGATAAAAAAATCACGCTTTGAACGCATGTTGAAGTATGTGGCGGAGGGGAAATACAAGATCATGACCTTCGACACGTACGAAAAGAAGGCGCCCTGATCCCATGAACGATCTGTGCTCCGACAAAAGCGCCGTTTTGGGGGAGAGAAGTTCAAGCATCCCGACTAGGTCGGGATGCTTCCTTCAAAAGTTTCCTCTTTGTTTTCGAGCCGATCGGACGGCAAAATCGATTTTCTTCCTGCCGATCTGCATCGCGTTGGCAGCCTGTTTGTGGTTGGGATGTCCATCGTTCCTAGACGCTGCCGACAAACTGATTTATCGGGACTATGAAACCGCACTGCAACAAAGCAAAGACTCCCAAAGGCCTCTATTCATCTTTTTTACCAGCCCCTGGTGTTACCAATGCACCGAGATGGAACGCAAGGTTTTTCAGAATAAGGAAATTATCTCACTTCTGAACGAACAGTTTCTTCTGGTGGAGGTCGATATCAGCCAAGAAAAGAAACTGAAAGAGGACTTTCTGATCAACTACACTCCCACCACCCTGTTTCTGGATAATCACGGCAAACCGATAATTGACGTAAAAGGATATATTCCCACCAATCGATTACGGAAACTATTGCGATATGTAAGCGAAGGCCATTATAAAACAACCGCTTTCGCCGATTTTGAAAAGAAATAGCTCACTGAGAGCACGACCTTCCCTTTCACGCGCAATACTCAAAACTTAGAACCGACAGGGCCGGCCAAACCAAAAGGGCGTTTCTTCCATAACAAGAAGAGGCGCCCTTCGTCATTTCAGCAAACTACCACACCTCCGAAACTGTTTAACGAGTCATGCTCCATACTTTTTTGATAAAACAACCTGATTTTTGCTTATGGCCCAAATTTTCTATATGTTTTAGCAGCAATGGAATAGCGATATTACGAGGTTTTTTGCAGCAGAATAACGTCAGGCGCAATCAATTCAAGGCGGGCATTCAACTTACGAGCAAGATAAACAAAGGTTTCCCGACTAAAAAAGGCAACATGGGTAGGATCGTTTTTGTAGTGCCAGCGTGAGAAGGCCTGTTGGTCAATCACCAGCTTGGTCATGACGCCCAACCAACCTTCGACAGCAAGCAATTCCCAAAGGAACTGAAGTTCTCGTCCGGGAGCATGAAAATGCTCCAGCACCTCGCTGCAAGAGATGAAGTCATAACGGTTTTGCAGAACGGAACGGTCCGGTGCATAGAAAGGATCGTAAATTGCCATATCGAATCCGGCCTCAGCGAACATCGGCGCTAAAGTCGGTCCCGGTCCGGAACCAAAGTCAAGTCCTTTCGCCCCCGCAGTCAGCCGCTCCCGTAGGGGCTCAAACAAACGCTGCAAAAATTTTCGATAACCGGGATCGCCAGGATCGTTGCGATGAAGATCATATTCGGCTTTTTCAGCCGCCAGAGAGAGATGATATTCGGTTGGAACGAACACCAGAAAGCACCGGTCACAACGCATGTAGGAGCGACGTTGATCGCGCCAGAAAGGAAGAGTTCGTTTATTTTCACAAAGGGGGCAAATCATAGAAAGTCCATCTACGAAGAACTGTTTTTCTGAGCTCGGACTAATTAGAGCCAACATAAGGCGCTGAAATCATTACGCTTGTCGAATTTTCTTACAGACCAAAATCCATCCAGCCGATTCCCCGGCAAAACAAAAAAACAGGCGTCGAAAAACCTTACACCCTGTTGTTATAGCATCGAGCGCCGAGTCAAAAACAGGCTTTAATTGCCTAAATCCTGGCGTGGCGATCCAAACCTTAGCGTGGTGCCATATTTGCATTATTGAGACCGGATAGGCGCTGCCCCGAGTTTTTTGTTTTTACATTCCTTTTGATAGTGAGTGACCGATGCGATCTCGTATGAAGTTTGGTGAAATCCTGCTGCAAGCAGGCGTCATTACCGAGGCAGACCTGAATGCGGCTCTCTCCCTACAAATCAAAAATGGCATGGCTCTGGGACGAATTCTTGAAGACCTGGGCTTGATCAGTGACAGGGACATCGTCGATATCCTGGCTCGCCAATTCAATCTGCCGGTCATCGACACTATTCAGGAAGATTCCGTTTCTGAAACGGTACTTGAACTCATTGATTGCGGCGACGCTCTTAAAATGATGGTCTTTCCCTTGGGAATCTGCAAAGACGGTGTTGAAGTGGCCGTAAGCAATCCCCTTGATTTTAACACCCTGGATCGCCTGGCGTTCAAGACCGGCCGTCAAATTCGGCCGGTTCTAGCCACCCCGACCACCATTTTCAAAGCCATCAAGCGCTTTTATCTGAAAGAACCCGAGGCGGACGCTTCCTCCGGCACCTATCTGCTGATCATCGATGATCACGACCTGTTCCGCACCACAATCTGCAACAACCTTAAGCGGAATGGCTATTTGCCCCTCTTGACGGTGACCGTGGAAGAGGCCATTCACATCGCGCAACAAACCACTCCGCGACTTATCCTGGTAGACACCTGCATGAAAACGGTCAGTAGCCAGATGATCTTTGAACAGCTTCAGCAAAACAGCTATACCAGCAGTTGTCCTATTATTGCCCTGACGGCGAACAATACCCCTGACGAGGAAGCCTTTCTGTTGCGGCTCGGTTTCTTTGATGTAATTGCCAAACCTCTTAACTACACTCGGCTACAAGCCCGGATCGAACGGGCACTGCATTTTTACTATCACAGTGCCGCTCCCCCCTATGCTCACGCTTTTCAAGACGATGCCGTCAGCGTTCTGGCCAGTTGAACCGTTTACCGGGCTATTGAAAGGGCGTCACTTCCTGTAAGGGGTTAATCTTCTGCCCCTCATCGCCTGTCGTCAAAAACCCAAGCACCTGAAAATCCAGGGCGGTTGATCAGAACAAGGGCTTTTATCCACACCTAGACTGTGCTAATAAAAGATATCTATTCACCACAGATAAGGCTTGGAGAACATGCAGATTCGCAAAAGATTCGGAGAAATCCTGGTCGAGGCCGGGGTCATCACAGACAGCGTCCTTAAAACCGCCTTGCAAGCGCAAAAAAAATCGGGATTGGCCCTGGGCCGGATCCTCGAGGATATGGGTGCTATCAGCGACTGGGACATCGCCTGCATTCTCGCCCGCCAGTTCAACCTCAGCGCCATTCAGACCATCTCCGCACCGGTCATCCCCGAGAACCTGCAACAGGTCATCGACTGCGATATGGCCATTAAGAAAAATATCTTTCCCATTGAACTTAAAGACGGCCTCTTAAAGCTGGCCATCAGCAATCCCCTTGATTTTGACACGCTCGATAAAATCGCCTTCAAAACAACGCTGCGGATCGAACCGGTCCTGGCGACCCCGACAGAAATTTTCAAAGCCATCAAGCGGTATTACATGCATGAAGAACCGACGAAGGCTTCAGCACCAAACAAGGTCCTGATTATCGATGAAAACGACCTCTATCGCGGAATCGTCTGCGCCAACCTTCGCAATGCCGGCTATCAACCGTTCTTCGCCACTTCCACCATGGCCGCCGTCAAATTGGCCATGCAGGAAAATCCGCACCTGATCCTGCTCAGCACAACGGGCAATACGGCACACGCCAAAAAGCTAATTCAAAACTTACAAAACAATGTTGTGACCCAAAGCCGACCGGTGATCGCCCTTGCGGCCATCAGTTCTCCCGAAGAGGAGGCAGCTTTGCTCAGTATGGGATTTTTCGATGTTGTATTCAAACCCGTCAATTATGTGCGACTGCTGGCTCGCATTGAACGTACCATTCGCTTTTTTTATCACGAACAAATTCCCCATCGCTGACCGTTAAGACCCTTTTCCCCCCTCAAGACCCTGGTAGACGCAAACGCCTCCCTTGCCACGTTTCTTGATCTGGTACATGGCCTTGTCGGCGCGGCTGATCAACTCATCAACAGTCTTACCGAGATCAGGGTAGGTGGTAATACCGATACTCGCACCAAGCGTGCAGCTTACTGAACGAAGGGAAAAAGGCCTCCGGACCTCCTGCAACACTTTCTCCCCGACCAATTGGGCATCCTCCAATAACGCGATATCCGGCAAGACGATACCGAATTCATCGCCTCCCAAACGAGCGGCACTGTCCACCTCTCGCAGCAAGAGCTTGATTCGCTTGGCGATAAGGACCAGGGCTTCATCTCCTGCCTGATGTCCGAAGCGGTCGTTGATGCCCTTGAAACCATCTAAATCAATAAACAGCATGCCGACCCGGCCGCCAAATCGCCGAGCATGGGCCAACGCCTGTTCGAGCCGGTCAATAAACAATCGCCGGTTGGGCAAACCTGTCAACATATCGTGGGTGGCCTGTTGCTGCAGCTGCTTATTAAGCTCCAGCAATTCTTCTCGAGCAAGCCGGTGTTCGGTAATATCGGTAACAATGCTGGCCAGGCGAACACACCGCCCCTGCTGGTCGCAAACAGGAAAACGCCGGTCCCTGATCCAGCGAATAGAACCATCTGGACGAACTAATCGGTACTCTAATTCGCGGGTTTCTCGACCCGGTTGGGCAAAAACAGCGACAACCCGGTCCAGGTCGTCCTCATAAACAGCATCGAGAAAGGACAGGGGCTTTTGATAAAGGCTGTCCTGCGAACGCCCCCACAACCGCTCGTAGGCGGAACTGACGTAATAAACGACCTTCAGGTCAGGGCTGGTGAGGCAGAAGACATCATCAATGCCCTCGGCAACCAAGCGAAACATTTCCTCGCTCTCTCTGGCCCGCAATTCAGTGGCCCGGCGGTGCAAGGCCATATCCAGGCCGATGCGCAAATCGATCTCTTGAAAAGGCTTGAGCAAAAACCCGTAGGGGTCAGTTTGCCTTGCCCGGGCCAAAGTCGCCTCATCAGTATGCGCGGTCAGATAAACGGATGGAATCGCGAACCTTTCACGGATCAGGGCGGCCGCTTCGATACCGTCCATGGCACCGGCCAGATGAATATCCATCAGCACCAGATCGGGCTTCAGGGTGGCGGCCTGATCCAGGGCTTCTTCACCAGAGGCAACGACGCCACAGACCTCGTGGCCCAGGCTGCCTAGCTGTCTCTCGATATTGAGAGCGATCAGGGCCTCATCTTCAACAATCAGAATTTTACCTATCAAGACCGCCTAACTCCTTAAACCAGCCGTTCCGAGTCCTGGTGAGTCCTTTGCTGAGCGCTCGCCACTTCAGAAGCAAAAGTCACCCGAAACAGGGTTCCACCGTCTCTTTTCACTTCAAGAGTGCCGTTGAGTTGATTTGTCAATGCCGTCACCAGTTGCAGGCCGAGGGTCGCGGTGTGGCGACAATCAAGGTCCGCGGGCAGGCCCACGCCGTCGTCCGCCACGGACAGACTCAATTGCCTGCCAGATTTCATCATCGAGACGATAATGGTTCCGTTGCTACCATCAGTGAAGGCATGTTTGTAGGCATTGGACAGCAACTCGGTAATCAACAAACCACAAGGAATCACCTGGGCAATATCGAGGGAGATATCCCCGATAACCGACCGACACTCTATCTGCTGCTCGGGTCCCTGAAATACTTGCCGCAGCTGACTGACCAAACTTTCCACATAGTCTTTTAGGCTGATCTCGGCGAGACTCTTGGATTGATAAAGGAGCTCATGGGCCAGAGCCATGGAGCAGATACGGCTCTGACTTTCGAGAAAGTGGCTTTGCAGCTCGGGATCGGAAAGCTTCTGCGATTGCAGGTAGAGCAAACTCGACACCACCTGCAGGTTGTTCTTAACCCGGTGGTGGATCTCCCGCAGCAGCACCTCTTTCTCTTCCAGAGAAGCCCGAATAACCCCCTCGGTCCGCTTGCGCTCGGTAATGTCGAGAAACGACGCCACACCGGCGACGTTCGTCTGATTTTTCATGACCCCGGCCGAAACCAGTATATACAATTCCTCGCCCTGCTTGGTCACGTACTTGGCTTCATACTGGCCAGGCACAGCTTCACCGTCCATCCGGTCCAGCCCGCGGCTACGGATCAACTCCTTGAAATCCGCATGAGCCCAATCCCAGAAGTGCATCCGGCACAACTCCTCGGCGCTATAGCCGAACAGCCGCTCCATGGCGGGATTGGCGTAACTGATGTGTTCCCCATTGTAGGTACAGATCGCCACCGGCGAGGTTTCCGCCAGCACGCGGAACTTCTCTTCGCTCTCCCGCAGAGCCTCTTCCGCTGCCAGCTGATCGGTTATGTTTTCCTGATAACTTTCAAACCCTCTGGCTTGACCGTCCTCATCCATGATTCGCCGGGAATGAACCCGACAGGTAACCATACTGCCGTCTTTGCACAGCAGTCGGTTGTTGTAGACCGTCCAGGACTCCGTGTTTAGAATTTTACCTACCAGGGGTTCCCGCTCGGACGGCTCAGGAAACAGTTCCTCCTGAATGCTGGAACGGTTGATGGTCTCCATCAGCTCCTGCGCCGAATCGTATTTCAGGATAGAAGCGAGAGCTGGATTGACATTCAGCAGTTTGCCGTCGTTGGTGGAGTGGGTGATGCCGAAGGGGGCATGCTCGACGATGGAGCGGTATCGGCGCTCCGACTCCCGCAGCGCCTCTTCCGCCCGCTTGCGATCGCTGATATCCATGACCACACCCTGTAAGTGGGTCACCCGCCCCTCGGCATCCCGCTCGGCCACAGTGCGGTCATCGATCCAGCGCACCTCTCCCTGCTTGGTGACAATCCGGTATTCCTGGCCAAAGCGATCCTCGCCTGAGGCGATGTATTCCTGCACTTCTGCAGCTACCCGATCGAGATCCTCCGGGTGGACCAGGTCTACAAAGGGAACAGAGCCGGACAATAATTCTTCTTGGCTATAGCCGAACTGAGTAACGTTTCCAGTGACCATCTCAACCGGCCACCCCTCGGCATTGCGCCAGCGGAACAGCACCGCCGGGCTGTTTTCCACGATCAGACTGGCCTGCCGCAAGGCCTGTTCGGTAGCCTTGCGCTCGCTGATGTCAGTGACAAAAGAACAGCTGAATTCGTTGCCGTCGCAATTCACATAATTGGTACGTACCTCCACCGGATAGATGCGGCCATCCTTGGCCCGATGGCGGCTTTCGAAGTGCAGCGAGCCTTCCGCTTTCAAGGTCTCCCAGGCTGCAGACAACCTTTCCAAGGAAAAGTCGGGATCGATGTCCGGTATCGTCATACCCATCAGCTCATCACGGGTATAGCCCAGAGCGGCACTGGCGGCCTCATTGACGTAGATGATCCGTCCATCCGGCGTCCTCCAGAAAGCCTGGTCGATTGTGTTGTCGATGGCAAACTGGGTCAGGTGCAGCGCCTGCTCCTTCTCCTTACGCTCGGTGATATCCAGCAAAACGGCAATATTGCCGATGATACCGCCACCGCCGTCTTTCAGGGGCGAGGCATAAATACTGTAATCGATGGGGGTGCCGTCCTTGCGCTGGCGGCACACTTCAACACCATCGAGAGATTGGCCGCTCTCAACCCATTCTCTAAGGCGCCGGAACTCCACCTGGTCAGCCTCAGGCACACTGGGCAACGGATGTCCCATGATTTCGTCGGCACTCCAGCCGAGCATCTTTTCTGCAGCCGGATTCCAGACGTGGCATACTTTGCCGCCCAGGTCCAGGCCGACGATCGCCGTGGGTGCCGCTTCGATAATGGCACGAAGCAGATCGTTGGCACTGCGCAGCTTTTCTTCGTTCGCTTTGCGTTCGCTGATATCGGTGGCAAAGGAGCAGCTGTATTCCTTACCGTCAAAATTGACGTAATTGCTACGAATCTCTACCGGATATATACGCCCGTCTTTGGCCTTATGACGGCCCTCAAGGGATATCGAACCTTTTGCCTTAAGGGTCTCCCAACCTTCGGCCAGCCCTTCAAAGCCAAAGTCGGGATCGATGTCGGGTATCGACATGCCGATCAGCTCTTCACGGCTATAACCCAGCGCCGCGCAAGCCGCCTCGTTGACATAGATGATTCGCCCTTTCGGAGTCAGCCAAAAGGCCTGATCGACCGTGTTGTCGATAGCGAACTGAGTCAGGCGCAGCAGTTGCTCTTGCTCCTTGCGTTCGCTGATATCGACGACAAACGCGCAATTATATCCCTTGCCGTCAACCTCCAGATAATTGGCACGAACCTCTACTGGATAAGTTCGACCACCCTTGGCCCGATGTAAGGTTTCTAGAGTCAAGGAGCCTTTTTCCTTCAACTCGCGCCAATGCTCAACAAGCACCTCAGCCGTAAAGACCGGATCGATATCGGAAATCGACATCTGCAGAAGCTCTTCCTGGCTGTAACCCAGGGTCCGACACGTCGCGTCATTAACATAGAAGAAATGGCCATCGTCCGTCACCCAGAATGCCATGTCCTTCGATTTATCGATGGCAAACTGGGTGAACTTCAGGGCCCGTTCCGCCCGTTTGCGCTCGCTGATGTCGGTGGCAAAAAGGCAAAGGTATTCCTGCCCCTCATAAACCAGGTAATTGGCTCGAATCTCTACTGGAAAAATATGGCCATCCCGGGTCTGATGCCGCCGTTCGAAAGTTGCTGAACAGTGCCTTTTGATCTCCTGCCATCTCTGCCTGAAAACCTCGGGAGAACAATCGGGGTCGATGTCGAAAACCGACATGCCGGTCAATTCTATCTGACTGCACCCCAGGCTATAACAAGCCGCATCGTTGACATAAACGAACCGCCCCTGGTTATCGACCCATAAGACCTGGTCGGCGGCGTTTTTGATGGCAAATTGGGTGAATTCTAAAGCCCGTTCCGTACGCTTGCGTTCAGTAATGTCCTCAACGAAACCTTCCAGTTCGAAGGGTCTTCCCTCGGCATCGCGCACCGCTCGCAAATGGAAAAGGGTGTCGATGATGCTGCCGTCCTTGCAGAAAAAACTCTCTTCGCAGATCTGCCAGTCCCGGCTGTGCAACACCCGGTGGAGCAACTCCTCCCGGCGACCGTCGTGGGCATAGAGCGCTTTGGCAATCCCCGTTCGGTTAACCTCTGCGATCATCTCTTGCGGCGAAGCGTATTTATGCATGCGGGCGCAAGCCGAATTAACGCCCAGCAGTTTGCCGCCAAGACTGGAGCGAAAAATACCGACGGGCGCATCTTCATAGATCTTGTGGTAATGCTGCTCAGTGCCCTGGGACGGGGCAGCCACCTCCAAGGTAGCGTTTTCTGTCTGTTCGACTTGGTACGATTTACCATCGAGCGTGAAACGAAATCCGGTACTCCCCCCTTTTCATCGGGCTGCCAGTTGCGAGGAGGCATCGGCTGTGGCACTTCGGACACCTGTAGTGAAGGGCTGTTCTCCGAAGTGGCTGTATAACCGTGAGCCCGAAGGAGGTCTTGCAACGCCTCCAAGTCATGCCCATTTCCCTCGAGGACCAGAACTGTTTTCATAAACTCCATCCCGCTTCTGCGATCGCCAGTCCAACAAAAGTCACTTTAAAAACCCTGTGACTCATTTTTCACACCAAAGGCGCCACAACTTCATAATGCAGATTTTGACTTAGGAACTGCATGCTCTTTACACAAGAAACAAAACTCAAAACCACCGAAACCTGTTGATTTAAGATGATTTTAAAGCATATCCTTTTTTCTTTTGAACCGAAAGAGTGCTTAAAAATAAAATTCTCCCACAAAGTAAAAGAACTCAATTAAGCATTATGTTGTTTTTGCCGACCACATCACATGCCTTTACGAGCCTATGGGGGGGGTAAACAAAGGTTTCGCAGCAAAAAGCGTCGATAGAATTTCGGGGGTTTTTCATTTATTTTTCCACGCAAAAACTGTATGGTAACTCGCTATGAACGAGAATAATAAAGTCAGAATCCTGCTGGTTGAGGATGAAGCGATTACCGCTCTGGCCATGAACATGGCCCTGGAGAACATGGGCTATGCCACTTGCGAACCGGTAGCGACGGGCCGCAAGGCCCTTGAGCGGTTACCGCTGGACAAACCCGACGTGATCCTGATGGACATCAACCTGACCGGCAATATGGACGGCATCGAAACCGCCCATGAAGTACGAGCCCTCGGCCCGACGCCTATCATCTTTATCAGCGGCTATTCCTCTAACGAGTTGATGGAACGAGCTAAAGCCATCGACCCGGTGGCGATCTTTGTTAAACCGGTCCGGCCGCAAGAACTGCAAACCGCTATTGAGACCGCGCTAAAAGACCGCAAAGTTCCCTGACCAACCCACTCTAAATTCCCGCTTCGCTCTCCCGTCTTTGTTACACCCCCATCCTTCGCCGCAGCAAAAAAGAGCACAAAACGGCGCTCAAAATCAGCTATATGCCGATACGCAGATGCAATTCGACAGGATGGGGATGCAAATAAACCTGCTGATCCAAATAGGCTGGCTGATACTTGCGTACGTAGTGATTTAGCAGGGCTATCGGCACGTTCAAAGGCATCACACCCCGGCGATACTGATCGAACAGTTCGAGCATTTCCTGCTTTTCATCAGCACTGAGTTGCTGCTTAAAATAACCAAGGGCATGTTGCAAAACATTGACGTGCTTCGCCGGTGTCGCCGCCAGGCGAACCGCTTTCATCAGCAGCGCCTGGTATTGAGTCAATAGCTCGCCCGCCGTCAACAATCCGGCCTTAGCCACCAGTTTACCCATCTGCCGGGCCAATTCGACGCTGTGTGACATAAGCAACAGTTTGTGCCGGGCATGGAACTCTACCAGCGCCGCCGGCATACATCCCTCTGCCAGCAACTCGCGCCAGGATCGAAAGGTTGAAATCGCTTCCAAAAAGTTTTCCCGCAAACGCGGATCATTAAGTCTCCCGTCCTCTTCTACCGGCAACATCGGAAAACGGTCCATGAACAGCCGGGCAAAGAGGCCGACTCCATTTTTACTCGGCACCCCGTTACGGTCATAAAGTTTCACCCGGGCCATGCCACTGCTTGGGGAGCGGGACTTAAAAATAAACCCGCAAAGGCCTTCCGCCTCCAGCTTATCAAGGCGTTTTTGAGCCCAGGAGGTCATTTGCTCAGTAACGTCCTCTCCGCTCTTGGAGAAAACCAGACGCGGCGCACCAGGGTCGCCCACCAACCGTAAGGTCTCGCGCGGAATCGACAGGCCCATCTCCACCTCGGGGCAGACTGGCACATAGTCTACAAAATGCCCCAGGGTATCCCGCAGGTAGCGATTAAGCTGATGCCCGCCGTCATAACGAACATTTTGCCCAAGCAGGCAAGCGCTGATGCCGAGACGAATTTTCTCCATAGTTAGCATCCTTTACAGAATGTGGCTCGCAAAAACATGGGGATTAGAGTAAATTGTAACAAAGTTCCTCATGATAGTGCCACCATAGGAGTTTGTCGGACTATACGGGCCGAAGCGAGAATTTGGAGATTTGAGAACAGAATTTAGCTCATTTGAAGGTTCATAGCTGTAGATGGGCCAAAAAGGAGCTGAAACATGGGCCAAACATCCGAATTTACAGCCGGCGCATGGGTCGTCCGACAGGCTCCCAAGTTAAGGAGATGCTCATGGCCCGGGCCAGCAACGGTCGTCAATCGAGTAAAACCAAAAAAACCTTACGGAAGAAACTTCTGCCCAAAACTTCTCACAAGGCGGGCCGCCCCCCGGGCACCCTGGTGCATATCGGCAAGGTTCCCACGGCTGCCGCCGACATTCGTCGCATCGAATACAACCCGCAGCACATGACAGACCAGGTAATCAGCAGCCCGTTAGACTGCCGGCCCTCGGCCGAAACCACCATGGTCAGCTGGATCAATGTCAACGGCTTGCATGATCTGCCGTTGCTGGAAAAGGTTGGCGTCAATTTCACTCTCCACCCCCTGGTACTGGAAGATATCGTCAATACTGAACATCGTCCAAAGTTTGAAGATTTCGACAGCTACCTCTTTATAGTCTTGAAGATGCTTCATTACGACATACCATCTGCGGAGATTCATACTGAGCAGGTCAGTTTTGTTCTGACTCCTAATACAGTGCTGTCCTTTCAGGAAAAACAGGGCGACGTCTTTGAAGGGGTGCGGGAAAGGCTGCGCAACAACAAAGGGCGTATCCGGAAGATGGGAAGCGATTATCTGGCCTACGCCCTGCTCGATTCGGTGGTTGACAGTTATTTTGTCATCCTTGAGCAGATCGGCGAACAGGTGGAACTGCTTGAAGAGGAACTGGTTTCACGACCAACTCCGGAAACCCTGAACAAAATTCATCATTTCAAGCGGGAGATGATCCTCCTGCGCAAAGCGGTTTGGCCCCTGCGGGAGCTTATCGGCGGCATGCAACGCAATGAATCGGCTCTCGTAACCGATGCCACCGGCATTTTTTTGCGGGATGTCTACGATCACACCATTCAGATCCTCGACACGGTGGAAACTTTCCGGGATGTTCTCTCCGGGTTGCTGGACCTGTATCTTTCCATCATCAGCAACCGCATGAACGAGGTCATGAAGGTTCTAACCATCATCGCCACCATCTTCATCCCTCTGACTTTCATCGCCGGCATCTACGGCATGAACTTTGACCACATCCCGGAGCTGCACTGGCGTTGGAGTTACCCGGCACTTTGGCTGATCATGCTGACCGTAGGGGGCATCATGATCTATTATTTCAAGAGGAAACGATGGCTTTGAATCCCTCCAACTGCCACAGACAACTGACCGGACTGGCCCAAAAAGACCCTTTTCTCAGCCAAGCCGACCAACGACCGTTGCTTGATGGCATGCTGCAACAGATGGACGCTGCAGTAAAAGATGCCCTGGATCAAGCCGACCGAAAGCTGGCCGAAACCGGGCAGAAGCTGGACAGCGAATTGACAAAGGCTGCCGGTTTTCTACGCAAGGCCAATGAACAGCTGGGCGAGGAATTTGCCGCCACCCTGGCAACCAAACCGCTATCGCCGGCAGCGGTTTCCGGGCTGGCTCGCTCCATCGAGGGGCGCATCCTCTGGCTCTACGATCGGGTGCGCTCAAGTCTCGAACGCAGCCTGCGGCGGGTTGGGCTGAAGAAACCTGTGCCAGGCGATATCCTGCAGACCCTGACGGCCGCCTGGTCGAAACCCTGCAGCGAAATGCCGGTAGAACTGGTGTTGATCATTGATCGACAGCAACAGCAGGAAGCAGCAGGCCGCTCGATCTGGCAGATCGAAGGAGAACGACTTCTCGAGCAGGCTTGCAACGGGCATGGATTTTTTGCCCGTTGGCTGACCTATCTACGCCTGCGCCAGCAACTACGGCGCCGCTACCGGGTGCTGCACAGCGAACCGTGCGATACCCTCAATCGTCATCAGCCCGCCCTGTTGCAAAACAATCAGCTGCCGGCCCTTGAAAACTGTCAACAGCAGCATGAAGAAATGTCCCGCGCCTTTGCCGACCTGTGGCGCAACTTGCGCTTTAACCTGGATACTGCCGCCGATGACTGCGCCGGCCTGGCCACCGACCTGAGCAGTCCCGAGCCAAACCCCTCAGCGGATCAGCAACTAAACGAGACAGCACGCCTGGTAGCCGACACCCTGACGCGGGCAGCCGATCAGCTACTGACCATAGCTGCCCCCCTTAAGGAAGCCTGGCAACAGCTGCTTACGGAACTGGACCGTGACCGAGATGAAATCCTGGCTCTCATTCCCCGAGACCTGCAGCGAGACCTGAGTCTGCAGGAGCGGGCTTTGCACAGCCAAAGGAGACTGGGCCGGACATTGACTCGCTGGCGCAAACAGGGTCGCCAGGGGTTGGACAAACCTCTACAATATCTGGCGGCTCGCGGGGAGCAACTGTCCTCTCTTCGCCACCGGTTGTTTTTTAAATCCGGTGGCGACCGGGGCAAGGAGGAAACCCTTCAACAGCTTTCCGACCTGCCAACGGCAGCGGATATTCTTTTGCGGTCGACCTCACTGCCGCCGGTCTGTCGTCGCCTGTTCACCATGGGAGCATTGAAAAATCGTGAGTTTCTGGTCGGCAAAGAAACCGAGCTGGAAACCCTGCGTGAATTGTTTAGCCGCTGGCAGAAGGGGCGTCTGTGCAGCATAGCGGTGGTCGGCCCCCACGGCAGCGGAAAATCTTCGTTGGTCAATTGTTTCGAAAGCGAACTCGACTCACAGACAACCATTCATCACCTCACGATCGATAACCGGCTTGGCAGCGCTACGCAACTGCTCGAGCTCTGCACCGGCTGGTTCAACTTGCCAGCCATTCCCAAAGATCTGGATACCCTCGAAAGACAGCTGAACCAGTTGCCTCCGGCGGTCGTCATCGTTAATAATGCTCACCGGTTGCTACTGCGTACGCCGGGCGGACTGCAGAGCGCTCGAACGTTTTTGCGGCTAGTGCTGGCCACCCGTCGCCGCCTGCTGTGGATAATCACCTGTCGAAAATATCCCTGGCAACGAATGCAACATCTGCTGCAGATCGATCGCTACTTCACCCACCAGCTACAAACCCTGTTCGGAACCCAGTCCGAAATGCGAGACGCCCTGCTGTTACGACTGCAGACCAGCAGTTACCCAGTGGTATTCCTGGACAATAATCCTACCGGCAACCCAGCAAAGAAAACCGGTGCGGATCAGAATTCGCTTCAGGAGCGGTTCTTTGCCGATCTGTTCGCCGCCAGTCGGGGCAACATGCAGGCGGCTCTCTACTACTGGTTGCTTTGCCTTGCTTACGACCAGACACAGGAAACCCTGACTGTCCAGCCCTTGGGAAAGCTGGACTATAGTTCTCTGCGCTCCCTTGACCGCCAGCAACTCTACGCTCTCGCCGAAATTGTCGCTCACGGAGAGCTTACCACCGCCGAACACACGGCCATTTTTAACTGCGATACCCTGCGCAGCCACATGCTCCTCGACCACCTCGCTCAACTTAACCTGCTGGAATGTACGCCAGAGGGAAACGCCCCGGAGCGCTACCAACTCAGTCCCCTCTTCTTCGCACCGGTGACCGCCACTCTCGAAGGGCATAATATCCTTTTGTAAACTGCCCAAGGAGCCGTGATGAAAGACCTGCAAGTACTACCCCTGCCAGACTTCTTTCGCCAGCACCTGTCCGGAGACCGCTTGTTGGCCAGTCTGCTGATCATTGTCCTGACCGCAGCCGGATTATGGCTGCTCCGTTGGGCGCTCAATGTCCTGGCTGCGCGCTTCAGCCGCCAACGACTGCTGATCTCAGGTCTCTACCCGGTGCTGCGGCTTCTGTGCTGGATCTCTGCCGTAGCCTACATCTTGTTTGTCATCATCCATCCGCCCCTCAACACGTTACTGGCCGTCTCCGCTTCCGCCGGTCTGGCTCTGGGACTGGGCGCACAGGATCTAATACGCAACATTGTTGCCGGCGTCCTGATTCTTTTTGAGCGGCCTTTTCACATCGGCGATATGATTCAGGTCGGAGAGCACTACGGAGAAGTGGTCAATATCGGCCTGCGCTCCGTGCAGATCCGCACCTTTGAAGACTCGGTGGTAACCTTCCCCAATGCCCTGGTTCAGACCCAGGCAGTAAGCAACGCCAACGCCGGCCAACTCAATGAAATGGTCGTGGTTCGTTTTCATCTGCCGGCCGACGTCCCGGTGGGGCCGGTCAAAGAACTTGCCTGGGAGGCCGCAGCCTGCTCCCCCTACGTGCATCTCGGCAAACCGATCGCGGTGCTGATCGAGGACCGCTTCGACTACCGATTTTCGACCCGCTTCACCATCAAAGCCTATGTGCATGAAATTCGTCTGGAACGTATCTTGGCCAGCGACATTCTGGAGCGGGTTAAAAAGGCGCTGCAGGAACAGGGGCTGGCGGCTCCAATGATTGGCAAGGTAACTACCTGCGGCCAGCAACCGGGACAACCCGCCTGAGCTGAACTACAAGGAGCCCGCCATGCATGCCGTTCCAGCCGAGCGAATTTCGACAGCCAACGACCTGCCGATTCAAGACCGTGGCCGCTACGTGCTGTATTGGATGCGCGCCGCACGACGACCCTTCTGGAATTTTTCCCTACAGCACGCTGTGCAGCGAGCCATTGAACTGCAACGCCCTCTGTTGATCGTCGAAACCCTGGCTTGCGATGAGCCTTGCGCGAACCTGCGTCATCATCACTTTGCCCTCGATGGCATGGCTGACAATGCCCGACAGTTTGCCGACAAGAGCGTGGCATACCATCCCTTTGTCGAACAACAACCGGGCCAGATCGGTGCACTGTTAACACAAATCGGCCAGGAAACCTGCCTGCTGGTTACCGACGAGCATCCCCTGCTTGAGCAGAGACAACAGCTAAGCGCATTGGCTAAAGCTCTGCCCATCTGCATCGAAGTCATCGATGGCAACGGCATCTTGCCCTTACGGGCGACCGACCGGGATTTCACTACCGCCTACTCTTTTCGCCGTTTTTTACAGCGGCAACTGGCAGGGCACCTGCTCACCATGCCGCTGGCCGACCCCCTAAGGGAAACCAGGCTACCTCAACTGAAGAAAAAGCCCGAGATCCTGTCGAAACCAGAGTCGACATTCAGCGATAACCTGCTCAAAGGGCAGCACAACAGCCTTTATCAGCTACCCATCGACCAGCAAGTTCAGCCGGTTAAGCAATCCGGCGGTTATCAAGCAGCGGAAGTACTTTTTGAACGCTTTCTGGCAGAGGGGTTGCCGCGCTATGTCGAACAGCGCAATCAGCCGGAGCGGGAGATTACCAGTGGACTCTCTGCCCACCTGCGCTGGGGACACATCAGCCCGCACCAGTTGGTTCAGCGGCTGTTGACTCAAGAAGGCTGGACACCCGGCCACCTGTCTCTGGAATGCCGTGGACAGCGAAGCGGCTGGTGGGGGTTGAATGAGAACAGCGAAGCCTTTCTCGACCAGCTCATCACCTGGCGCGAGCTCGGTTATCAGCTCTGCCATCGCCGGGACGATTACCAGCAGGTCGACTCCCTGCCCGAGTGGGCCCAACAGACTCTGAACCATCATGCCGACGATCCGCGACCTTATCTCTATTCGGCTGAAGAACTGGCCGCCTCGCAAACCCACGATGCGCTGTGGAATGCGGCCCAAAGGCAGCTGGTTCGGGAAGGCCGGATACACAATTATCTGCGCATGCTATGGGGCAAAAAGATTCTCGAATGGTCCCCCTCGCCGAAGGCAGCTCTGAAGGTGATGATCGACCTCAACGACCGTCTTGCTCTTGACGGTCGCGATCCCAACAGCTACAGCGGTATCGGTTGGTGTCTGGGACGTTTTGATCGGGCCTGGGGGCCGGAACGTCCCATCTTCGGCAAAATCCGCTACATGAGCTCACTAAATACGGCACGTAAGGTTTCGGTAAAAAATTATCTGCGTCGCTACGGACCGGATTGACCCCATTATTCTCCCGCTCAAGACCAGGAAAAAGACCCATGCAGCTGACTTTTCTCGGCACGGGAAATTCCAGCGGTTTCAGCAACACTCGCCACCGCCTGCACAGCGCCCTGCTTTTTGAAGGGCCGCAAGGCCGAGTCATGATCGACTGCGGAAGCGATTGGCTGGAGGAATTGCCGCACCTGGCACCCGAGGCCCTGCTGCTTACCCACGCTCATCCCGATCACAGCGGGGGCCTGGAACAGGGTGCCCCCTGCCCGGTCTACGCAACAGCGGACACCTGGCAGCGGCTCGCCGACTATCCTCTCACCGAAAAACGACTGCTTGAAGCAGGGAAAATGCAGGCCATTAACGGCCTGCTCATCCAAGCGGTGCCACTGTTCCATTCCTTACGAGCCCCAACCGTCGGGCTCCGCATTCAGACCGGAAACACCTGCCTCTTTTACGCTCCCGACGTGGCGGCTCTTATGGAACCAGCCACTACTTTAAAAGGAGTCGATCTCTATATCGGCGACGGCAGCGCCCTTGATAACTCTTTGCTCCGTGTCGAGCAGGGACGAGCCTGCGGCCATGCTCCCGTTTCAGAGCAGCTGCAATGGTGCCGTGCTGCCGGAGTCGAGTCCGTAATCGTCACCCACTGCGGCAGTGCGATTATCGGCGATGAGCACTCGGCCTGTGACCAACTCGCTGCTCTAGCCGCGAATTTTGGTATCGACCTGGAAATCGCTTTCGATGGTTTACAGCGCTGTATTGGTTGCGAAGAATCTTCGTAATTGAGGAAGGAAAATAGAGAAAAAGACCTGTACCCGCATCACGGGATAAAGCAACATGAAACGAGCCCTGGTCCTCTGCTATTCAGATATTAAAAAAGCGGGCCCAGGGGCCCGCTTCGATCAAACTACATATAATCAAACTTTTTCATTCGATAGCGCAGGGCATCGATGCCTAGGTTTAGCAACTTGGCGGCTTTGGATTGATTACCTTCTGCGAGTTCCAACGCCTGGCGAATCAACTCCCGTTCCACATCCTCGATATCAATCCCTTCGGGCGGCAAACGAAAGTTAAGGGGCCCGACCTGGCCACAAACGGTCTTGTCGACCATCTCCCGTGGTAAATTTTCCACCAGCAACTGATCCTCGCATTCGAGAATAACCGCTCGCTCGATCACATTTTTCAGTTCGCGAATATTGCCGGGCCAGGGATATTCGACCAGGATCTTCTCCGCCATCCGCGAAATACCGTTGACTCGCTTGCCAAATTCACAATTGAACTGGTGGATAAAATGCGCGGCCAATTCCGGGATATCCTCACGGCGCTCTCGTAACGGGGGCAGCTGAATGGGGATGACGCCGATGCGATAGTAAAGGTCGCTGCGAAAGGACTCATCCTCCATGGCCTTGACCAGGTCCCGGTTGGTGGCTGAAACGATTCGCACATCCACCTTGATGTCCCGGGTACCACCGACGCGACGAAATGCCCGTTCCTCGAGAATCCGCAGTAGTTTGACCTGCATGGCCGGACTCATATCGCCAATTTCATCGAGGAACACGGTGCCGCCGTCAGCCAGCTCGAAAAGCCCCTTCTTCTGTGTCTTGGCGTCGGTAAAAGCCCCCTTCTCATACCCCATCAATTCACTTTCGAGCAGGGTCTCCGGCACTGCCGAACAGTTAATGGCCATAAAGGGCTGATCGGCGCGAGAGCTCTCGTGATGGATGGCCCGGGCAATGAGTTCCTTCCCCGTGCCGCTTTCACCCTGAACGAGAACCGTGCCAGCTTCGCTAAGAGCCACCTTGCGGACAATGTCCAGCACCTGCTGCAGAGCACGGCTGTTGCCGACGATGTTCTCGATACCGTAGCTTTTGCCACTGGCCGAACGCAGCAACTCCACTTCCCGTTTGAGTTGATCGGTCTCCAGAGCGCGATCGACGGTGAGAACCAACTCGTCCATATCACAAGGGCGTTTCAGACACTCGAAGGCGCCAAGACGCAGTGCTTCAACGATGACATCAGAGCCGTCAGCCGGCGTCGTCAGCAGGACATTGGTGGAATCGTCTTGACTGCGCACTTGGCGCAACAGCTCTAAACCGCTGAGATCGGGCAACTGTTGATCGATAAGCAACAGGTCGAAAGACTCGACCTCGAGGCGCTTCACCGCCTCTTGACCGCTATGCAGACTGCTCACCGCATAGCCGTGCTCTTCGAGCAAGGTCGTTACAGCCCGACAGCGGATTTGATCCTCATCCACCAGCAACACATTTCGCTTACGCACCATAGCTCTATTCGTTTCGCCGCGGTCTACTTGCGGGCCAGGATTCGCTCAGCCGCTTCCACCAAATGAGCCGCAGTAAGTCCGTAATGGGACAAAAGTTCGTCAGCAGTGCCCGACTGACCAAACTCGTCGCGCAAACCAACCCTCTCAACCGGTACCGGGAAGCCTTCGGCCAGCGCTTCGCAGACTGCGCCGCCCAAACCACCGATCACTGAATGTTCCTCAGCGGTAACTACCGCCCCCGTTTCCCGGGCCGCCTTGAGCACCAGGTCGATATCGAGGGGTTTAATGGTGCCGATATGTACTACCCGCGCCGAGATGTTTTCCTCGGCCAGGATCTCCGCAGCCTTCAAGGCCTCGGCGGTCATCAAGCCGGTGCCAATGAAGGTCAGATCGCTACCGTCCCGCAGGGTGACACCCTTGCCGATTGTAAAATCGCAGTCCTGATCAAACACAACCGGCACCTTGCCCCGTCCGAGACGCACATAGACCGGGCCTTCATAGGCAGCGGCGGCACGAATGGCCGCACCTGTTTCCGGACCGTCGGCGGGGCAAAGAACGGTCATTTTCGGCAAGCTGCGCATGATCGCCAGGTCTTCCACCGATTGATGAGAACCGCCATCCTCACCGACGGTGATACCGCCATGGGTAGCTACGATTTTAACGTTCATTCCCGGATAGGCGATGGACTGTCGAATCTGTTCGAAAGCCCGACCGGCTGCGAAGACGGCAAAGGTCGAAGCAAAAGGGATCATCCCTCCGGCAGCTAGTCCCGCAGCCATGCCGGTCATATTGGCTTCGGCGATTCCGGCGTTGAAAAAGCGTTCGGGGAATTCCTTGGAAAACAATTTGGTCTTGGTCGAACCGGACAAATCGGCGTCGAGTACAACTATTTTGTTGTTCTCCCGGCCCAACTCCACCAGCGTCTGGCCGTAAACGTCTCTGGTTGCAATTTTTTCGCTCACTGCTACCCTCTTTTCTTTAAAAAGCTTGCGGACTGGCCGCAAAGGATCTTAGGTCTCACCAGCAATCGGCTCAGCGCAGGGACAAAGCGGCCAGGGCTCGCTCCAATTCATCATCGCTCGGGGCCACACCGTGGTAACTCGCTTTGTGTTCGAAGAAAGACACGCCCTTGCCCTTGACAGTGCGGGCAATGATCGCCGTCGGCCGCTCCGTCTCGGCCTCGGCCTCGTCAAAGGCCCGGTTGATGGCCTGAATGTCGTGGCCGTCCACCTCCAGAACATGCCAGTTGAAAGCCAGGAACTTCGGACCCAGGGGACCGACATTCATCACATCCTCGGTGGCTCCATCGATCTGCAAACCGTTCTGGTCAACAATGGCGCACAGATTTCCGAGCCCATAATGGGCCGCGCTCATGGCCGCTTCCCAGACCTGGCCTTCCTGCACCTCACCATCGCCGAGCAGGGTATAGACCCGGGATGGCCGGGAGCCCAGACGCGCTGCCATGGCCAGCCCCACAGCCTGGGATATGCCCTGACCGAGGGACCCGGTGCAGACATCCACCCCCGGGGTCTTGTTCATATCGGGATGGCCCTGCAGATGGCTACCGAGGCGACGCAGGGTCTTGAGGTCTTCCCGGGGGAAATAATCACAACCGGCCAGACAGGCGTAAAGAGCCGGAGCCGCATGGCCCTTGGACAACACGAAGCGGTCCCGGTCTTCCCAGGCGGGATTGCTCGGATTGTGGCGCATACGCTGATAATAAAGAACGGTCATGACATCGATGGCCGACAAGCTGCCGCCGGTATGCCCCGACTGAGAGGTGTGAAGCATCTTGAGGACTTCCACCCGAAGGTGCCGGGCGGTCTCTTCCAGTTCCCGGATTTGCTGATCTGTCAACATCTGACAAAAACTTCCTTTCCTGGTTTCTGACCTGGATCATAACAACAGGTCATTGCGAATGGCAGCCGAGGAACCGGCAACCCAAAAAACTTTCAAATCTGGTAGCGATTATCGTTGCCAGCCAGATAAACGAATATCAGTTCGTCAAGATCGACGGTCTCTTCTACGACAGGTGTTGTCTCGTTGGCTTCAGAAGCCTCCGTCCCGGTGTCGCTCTTTAGCTCAGGCGATGGGACAGCCTGTTGCGATGCTCCTTTGACCCGTCCGACAATGGTCTCATCGAAGTCTCCGCTACGCAACCGACGCAACATTTCCTTATGCTGCTCCTGCATGCGAGACTCGACCTGTTGGCTGAAGTCTTCTTGATCGAGGATATCGTCGTAGCTCTGCTTCTGCGAAGCGAGCACCGTACCACCATGAAACAGCTGGGTAACGATGCGCGGATTGTTGCACCCGCCGTCCTCTGTCTGCACATGGTATATTTCGCCCTTGTAGCGAAAGTTATGATTAAAACCACCGACCATAGATCACCTCTTCCAATTGAGGATGCGAGGCCAGCGCCCAAGCGCGGCCTACTTTTTCAACAGCAGTTTTATTTTATCCACCGCCTCGAGGGCATCTTTGGCATAGAGGTCGGCGCCGATGTTGTCGGCATACTCCTGAGTCACTACCGCACCGCCGACCATGGTAAAGACCTTTACCCCGGCCTCGCGCAATTTTTCGATAGTCACCTCCATCTGATGGATCGTGGTGGTCATCAAAGCCGACAGACCGACGGCATCAACCTGTAGTTGTTGAGCCTGCTCGACAATGGTCGCCGCCGAGACGTTCTTACCCAGATCGATGACTTCGAAACCATGGTTCTCCAACAGGGTACAGACGATGTTTTTGCCGATATCGTGAATATCCCCTTCCACCGTGGCCATCAGAATCCGGCCCAGGCCTGCTCCCCCTTCATCGGCCAACTCTTGCTTGAGGCGACCGAAGGCACTCTGCATGGTCTCTGCCGAAAGCATAACCTGGGGCAAAAAGACCTGATTGGCACCAAACCGGCGACCGATTTCCTCCAACCCCGGCATCAATCCTTCGTTGCTGATCTGGCTGGCGCTCAGACCTTCGGCCAGGGCTGCTTCAATGAGTTCCAGCACACCATCCTGGTCGCCCTTGATAATGGCCTCCGCCAATCGATCGCGAATGGGCGCCTGCGCGTCCAGCACGGCGGTCGGCGCAGCCACAGCTTGCACATCGCTGTAAGCAGCAATATAGGCTTCGGCCCGCAGATCCTTTCCGAGCAGCACCATGGCCGAGCGATAAGCATCCATCATCGCCGCATCCTTGGGATTGATGATGGCGGCACCAATTCCAGCCTCCAGAGCCATGGCGAAAAAGGTCGCGGATAAAATCGGCCGGCAGGGCAGACCGAAAGAGATATTGCTCACCCCCAGCACCGTAGCCAGGCCGAGCTTTTCCTTAACCAGACGCAGGGTATGAATGGTTTCCATCGCCCGCTTCTGTTCCGCCGAAACGGTCAGGGTCAAGCAATCTATAATGACATCTTCACGGGGCAAGCCGGCCTGCAACGCCGCAGCGAGAATCTCCTCGGCAACCGTCAGCCGCTCGCCGGCGGTTTCCGGAATGCCGTTGCCGTCCAGCGCCAGACCGATCACAGCGGCACCGTACTTTGCGGCCAGAGGAAGGACTGCCTTGAGGCTTTTTTCTTCGGCGTTTACCGAGTTGATCAATACCTTGCCGTCGGCCACCTTAAGAGCACGTTCCAGGGCTACAGGATCAGAAGAATCAAGCACCAGGGGCTGAGCAGCCACCCCCACCGCAGCCAGAACCGCCCGTTCCAGAGCAGCCGGTTCATCGACGCCGGGAGCACCGCAATTAAGATCCAGTAAATGAGCACCTGCGGCCACCTGCTCCTGGGCTTCACGGCGAATATAAGCAGTCTTGCCCTCCAGCAATTCGGCGGCGTAAATCTTGCGGCCGGTGGGATTGATTCGCTCGCCGATAATCGCACAAGGTGCTTCACCACCCACTTCCGTCACCGCCGTGCGGCTCGAAAGAAAACAGCGGCGCGGCGGAGGGGTCCAGGACTGATCCTTGTTAATCAACGCCTCGCTCATGGCCTGAATATGGGCCGGGGTGGTGCCACAGCAACCGCCGATGACCCGTACGCCGATGGCGATCATCCGCTCATGGTAGGCGGTCATCTCGGCTGGAGTGGCACTAAACACCGTTTCCCCATCGATGAGTTGCGGCAATCCGGCATTGGCCTGGGCGATGAGCGGCCGGTTGGTCACTTGTCGCATCTGCTCCAGAAATTCAAAGATGCCGTCCACACCGAGACCGCAATTGGAACCGATCACATCGACCTGCAGAGCATCGAGGGTCACAGCAGCAGCCTGCGGCGAGGTGCCGAGAACTGTACGTCCACCGTCCTCAAAGGTCATCAGAGCCATAATCGGTAAATCAGAGAATTCCCGGCAGGCAATAACCGCAGCCCGCAACTCGGCAATATCGAGAAAGGTTTCCAGGGTGATCAGATCGGCTTTAGCTGCGGCAAAAGCCCTGACCTGCTCGCCAAACACCTCGACCATCTCGTCAAAAGAAGCATCACCGACCGGCTCCAAAAAGCGACCGGTTGGGCCGATGGAGGCCGCGACAAACCCATCCTCGCCCACCGCTTCACGGGCCAATTCCACCGAGCGGGTGTTGATTTCCGCGACCCGGTCCTCCAGGCCGTAATGAGCCAGCTTGATACGACTGCCACCGAAACTGTTGGTAACGACAATATCGGCACCGGCTTCGGCATATTCGCGGTGAATCCCCGTCACCACCTCAGGGGCAACAAGGTTCATCTCCTCGGGACAACCGCCAGGCTTCAGGCCGCGTTCCTGCAGCAGAGTACCCATGGCACCATCCAGCACCAGTACCCGCTCTTGTAGCGCGGTACGAAAATCCCTCATTCTTGTTCCCTCTCTGACAACGGCATGGATTCTTCAACAGCATCCAGCATCTGTTCCACAGGCACAGCCTGTTCCGGTTGACGGGTAAAACGGAAATCGGCACTGATCGGCTTTCGCAGATCAACGTGCCCTTTGAGGCTGGCTACAGCCTCGCCCTCGACCAAAATACGTAACTGGCGAATATGGGGAAAGTTTTCTGCCAGGGTGTTGATCACCCCATAGGCGGTAAAAAGCTCTGACACGCTGCCGCCCGGGTGACTGCTGATCAATTCACGACTGAAATCCACCGTCGCCAACCCATCCAACTCGGTCAGGGATAACAGCCGGGTTTGGGCCGGAAGGATCGGCACCAAATCGCCGATCGGACCGTCAATGAGGGCCTGCAGAGTCGTCTCCAGACAGGCTTGGGCATCATGGCAGCCGGTGATTTCACGGGTTTCAGCCTGCAACACGACTCCATCCGGATCACCAAAATAAAGCACGACATCCCGCAGACCAACCGGCTCTTTCTGATCGGAGAGTGCGGAGGTGTCCACCGGATGGGTTTTTATCCAGTATTTGCGGCCGACCAAACCGCCAAAAACCAGTAGAATCAGAACAAAAGCAAGCAGTAATAAGCGATCCTTGGCAAACGGTAGCTTCATCTTTCGTTCCCTTCTTCAATATTCACGGCGTGACACAATGGCACTGCCCAAAATTCGGTACGTTCGCCAAAAGACATGGACTGGCAGGCAGCAGGACGGACTTTTTGCGACATCATCAATTATGATTTTTTTCACATTTAAGCCAAGGGATGGCTAAGCAAAAATTTCGACCCGTAAAGCGCTGCAACGCAGCCGGGCGGACTTTTTGCGACGCCATCAATTTCAGCACAACGCCGAGTCCTTTGTTTCCCGCTCCGGCTCCAGATCGACCTGGGTCACATCGTGCAGCTCGGCACCCACAAAAGCACCACCGACCCGTTTAAAGCGGGTCGACTCATCGGTCACGAAATAACGGGGCGAAAACACCTCGCTACTGCGCAACGCATTTCGTTCACCGAGCAATCCGGCCACCAGATGGGCGGTTTCTGCCGCCGAATCGATCAACTGCACCTGCGGTCCGAGAATCTGGTGCAGAGTCTTTTTCAACAACGGGTAGTGAGTACAGCCGAGTACCAGCGTATCGATATCTCTTTCGATCAGCGGAGCCAGATATTCCCGGGCGGTCAGATAGGCAACTTCATGATCGGCCCAACCTTCTTCGGCCAGCGGCACGAACAGGGGGCAGGGGGCGGCAAAAACCTCGATATTCGGATCGACCGCGCGAATTGCCCGGCTGTAAGCACCGCTGCGAATCGTGCCTTCGGTGCCGACTACCCCGACCCGGCGGTTTTTCGTGACGGCCGCCGCCTTGCGGGCACCGGGCTCGATCACGCCTACCACCGGCAGGCTGAAACGTTGTTCGAGGGCATCCACCGCCACCGCCGAAGCGGTATTGCAGGCCACCACCAACATCTTAACCCGCTGCTGCACCAGAAACTCCGCCGCTTCCTGAGCATAACGCAGCACCGTGCCTGGGCTTTTGGTTCCATAAGGCACACGGGCCGTATCGCCCAGATAGTAGAGTTGCTCCCCGGGCAAAACTTTCAGCAGCTCCTTGAGTACGGTCAGTCCGCCGACTCCCGAATCGAAGATTCCTATAGCTCGTTCAGGCACGCTGTGATCTTCCTAAATCGCAAGATTAAAATAAAAGAGCATGGTAGGTGAATACGGCCCACAAAGTCAAGGCTGCAAGCCTTTTCAAGCTTTGATTTTTAACGGTTTTTTGCTATAGTCCTAACTCAATTTTTGCGATCAGACTTTTATAGCCGTCCTAAAGGATCTTTTCATGGATTTCTCATTCGTTAAAGAATGGTTGCAATACCTTGAAACCGAGCAAGTAATGAGCTTTCTTGGCGAGCTGAACATTGGCGAGCTGATCTATAACCCATGGTTTTTAGGCGGCCTGGCCTTAATCGCCCTGATTACCATTTATTTACGCCGTTATGCCATTCTCGCCACGATCCTGGCGCTGGTTGGCTTTGCCGGCCTGGTCGACTACACCCTTCAGAGCGGCACAGAGGTCGAGAATATCATGTCCGACACCCTGCTGGTCTTTGTCGGCGGGGGCCTGGTGCTGATTTTCGCGGTCATCTATCTGCTTTTTATTCGCCACGATTGATGGCGCTGTAAAAATTTCGTTTCGGGGTTAGGTTGCTTTTTCAGGACCTCGACATACCGGTGTACGTTTTTACTCCGAAAAGCACCAAGCACTTGAAATACAAAATAATTACTTAGTCATCCAATGACCTCATTCCGAAAGCCTCTCGATTGATCGCCGTGCCTAAAACCTCGCTATCCCCAGTCGGATTTACCACCACCATTCCCCTGGAAATTCTTCTTGCCGCCGGCCGCCAACCGGTGGACCTGAATAACGTCTTCATCACCGATCCGGCTTGCCACGATCTCATCGATGAAGCGGAAATGGCGGGATTCCCCCGCAACATCTGCGGCTGGATCAAAGGACTGTACGGCGCGACCCTGCGTCAAGGCATCCAGGAGATCATTGCCGTCACCGAAGGGGATTGCTCTAACACCAAAGCGTTGATGGAGGTGCTGCAACTGCACGGTGTCACCACCACTCCTTTTGCCTTTCCCTACGATCGCTCGGTGGCTAGCCTGACCCATGAAATCAATAAGCTGGCCGACCATTTCGGTGTCAGTGCCGAGCAGATTGAAGCCGCCCGCCAGCGACTCAACCAGGTGCGCCGCAAGGTCCACGAGATCGATCGTTTGACCTGGCAGGAAAACCTCGTGAGCGGCGAAGAGAATCACTATTTCCAGGTCTGCACTTCGGATATGAACGGCGACGTAGACGCCTTCGAGGCCGAGGTCGACGCCTTCCTCGACCAGGCTCGAAAGCGCCAACCCAAAACCGGCATGCTGCGTCTGGCCTACATGGGCGTACCGCCTATCTTTACCGACCTTTACCAAGTCCTGGAAGAGAGCGGCGGCCAAGTGGTATTCAATGAAACCCAGCGCCAATTTTCCATGCCCTATGCAACGGACTCTCTAATCGAGCAGTACCGGCGCTATACTTATCCCTACGACATCTTCGTCCGTCTAGCCGACATCGAAGAGGAGATTGCCAAGCGTCAGGTCGATGGCATCATTCATTACGTGCAGTCCTTCTGCTTTCGGCAGATCGAGGATCTCATCGTACGACAGCGCTTCAAACTGCCGATTCTCACGCTGGAAGGGGACCGCCCCGGCCCTCTCGACGCCCGCACCCGAATTCGCGTCGAAGGATTTGTCGAAATGATCCGAGCGAGGAAGTCATGACAGGCCTCGGCATTGATCTCGGCAGCCGCCAGGTTAAACTCGCCGCCCTTGAGGGTGCCAGCGTACTTTGGCTGCGGGATTTTCCCACCATCCCCTTCTACAAACAGCATGCCTCCCTGCAAAACGGCCAGTTGCTTCTGCGGTTGGATGAACTCGACCTTCCCGATCAAGGCGACTGGCAGCAGGCACCACTGGTGGTGACCGGCTACGGCCGCAACACCATCGACCTGTTTGGCGCACGGGTGATCCCCGAGATTCAGGCCCATGTGGCCGGCGCCAAAGCGCAGACCGGGCTGAAAACCTTCACCATGCTCGACCTCGGCGGTCAGGACTCCAAGGTGGCAAGGGTTGAAGAAGGCATCCTTATCGACTTCCTGATGAACGACAAGTGTGCCGCTTCCTCCGGGCGCTATCTGGAAAACATGGCAAAAGTCCTCGATCTCTCCCTGGATGAATTGGCCCGCCACCATGCCGATCCGGTATCCCTGGATGCCACCTGCGGTATCTTCGGCGAAAGCGAATTGATCGGCAAGATCATCGAAGGCCATCCCCTGGAAAGCCTCTGTGCCGGCGTCAACCAGACCTTGATCAAACGGGTCATGCCGATGCTGCGCCGGTTTCCCCAGGATTGCATCGTGCTTACCGGCGGCGTGGCCAAAAACCAGGCCTTCCGCACCCTGCTCGCCGAAGCCACCAGCGCAGATTTGGTGCTGCCCGAGCATCCCCAGCACAACGGCGCCATCGGCTGCGCCTCTCTGGCGGGCAACCGACGATGAAAATCGGCAGACGGCGCCTGCTCGATGCCGCCCTGATTCTCGTGGGCATCGGCATCCTCTTCTTTTTGCTGCAAGCGCCCCCGGCCACCACACCCAACCTGCCAGCGAACGAACTCCACCGGCCGTTTTGGAACACCGCCATCTTGCAAGGAAAAAAATCGGCCGAAACTTCCTGCCAAAGCTGCCACAACCCTGACCAGGTCCCCTTCACTGCAGACCACCCTGCGGGACGGCGCTGCCTGTTCTGTCACCGGCTTCCCGAAAACCAACCTGCCGCCCCTTGATTCAGGCTCCAACGCCGACCCGCCTTTTGCAGTGAGCCAAAACCAGGAAACGAACTACAGCAACATCTCCAGGTCCTGATTTATTTCTCTCTTTAATGTCAGTTTACCCCTTGCAAGATACGACCACCGCGGTTATATTTAGAAAATTATTATTGCAGGCAGATTATTCTTGTCCAATCTTTTTCCTATACCAATGTGGAGGTGTTCAATGAAAGTGACTAGATGTTTTATCGCACTAATGATCATAACTGGCTTGCTGATTCCGGCAGTCGCGCTGGCTGAGCTTAAAACCGGCGTCGTGACCGTGTCCCCCATGCTTGGTGGAGTGCTCATGGAAGGCGACCAGCCCGTTGACGATGACGGCGTTGCCTACAGCCTCGGCCTCGGCTACAACCTGAGCAAGGAATTCGGCCTTGAGGCCGTACTGGGGGGCGCCAACCTGGACAGTGACGACTCCTCCGACAGCGATGTCGATCTTTTTACCTATCGTCTCGACGCTCTGTATCGCTTCATGCCCGACAACAAGCTGGTTCCCTATCTGGCGGCCGGCGTCGGTGGTTACGACCTCGACAACGACCATGAGTGGATGGCCAACTACGGCGGCGGCCTGCTCTATTTCTTTGCCGAAAATATAGCCCTGCGCGCCGATGTGCGGCATCTGATGGCCTTTAACGAAAGTAACCTGGAACACAACTTGACCTACACCGCCGGCTTTCTGGTCCAATTTGCCGGAGTAACGGCACCGGCCCCTAAAGCCCCTCTCGACAGCGATGGTGACGGCGTCACCGATGATCTGGACCAGTGCCCGAACACCCCCCAGGGTGCCCCCGTCGATACTAAAGGCTGCCCCCTCGATAGCGATGGCGACGGCGTCTTCGACTACCTCGATCAGTGTCCCGACACCCCCGCAGACGCCCCGGTCGATAACAAAGGCTGCCCCCTTGACAGTGATGGCGACGGCGTCTTCGACTACCTTGACCAATGCCCCGATACCCCCGCAGGCGCCCCGGTCGATAGCAAAGGCTGCTCCCTCGACAGCGATGGCGACGGCGTCTACGATTACCTTGACCAGTGCCCCGGCACTCCGGCAGGTATTCCCGTCGATGCCACCGGTTGCGAACTGAAGCTCACCCTGCGCATCAACTTCGATTTCAACAGCGCCGTGATCAAACCAGAGTTCAATGCCGAAGTCGATAAAGCCGCAGAATTCGTCCGTGCCAACAAAAACGTGCCCTTCATCCTGCTAACCGGCCATACCGACAGCATGGGTAAAGAAGCTTATAACCAGCAGCTGTCCGATCAACGAGCTGCCGCTGTGCGCCAGGCACTGATTGACCAATACGGCTTCGACGGTGATAAGTTGGTCGCCCGCGGCTATGGTGAAACCCAACCCATAGCCGACAACAGCACGGAAGAAGGACGCTATCAAAATCGTCGCGTCGAGCTGGTTTGTTGCGCGGTGCTGCCTGAATAATTCTCAGCGAAACAAGCTGAATCGTTAAAAACTTGAATACCAAAAGACAAGCCGCAGCAAAAGCTGCGGCTTGTCTAATTTTTAACAGAGAGGCCCCCTTCAGCAATGGCCACTGGAGAAACTCATTGGCAAAAAAACCGGCGAGGTGATCGTGTTGGAGAAATCCCAAAACCTGCTACAGGGCAGCTACTCCTTCACTATGACCGACAATCCCGCCCCTCTAAAGCAATGCGACAAGATTCTGATCACCGCCACCACAATGACCAACGATTCGTTAACGGGCCTGATGCCCCAGTGCGTCGACGCCAGTTTCGTAGGCATTATGGGGCCGACGGCGGGTTGCCTTCCCGACTCTCTGTTTGATCTCGGAATTCAAGCCGTTGGCTACTCCCGCATCGAAATTCCCGAACTGTTCCTGCAGCGGTTCAAAAAGGGGCTTAAATGGGGAGAAACCACGCGTAAGGTGTGGGCCCTAACGAGATAAAAAGACGTGACGACCAGGACCGACAAGAATTCAGTCGATGCCGGGCGAAACCAGTTCACCGATAAACAGGCTGCCGTTATGAACGAAAAAGCACGACGGCAATCCTTCCGCCAGCTCGGTGATACGCTCGGCGTAAACGCTTTCCTGGCCCTCCTCGGGCAAAGCCAGACCGAGGATTACCAGGTCGACATCAGCACTTTCCTTGTGGATCATCTCCACAACGCTCATATCGGCCGGTTTGATCATGACCTCGATTTCTGCCGCGATGCGGATTTCCGGAATCAATTTGGAAAGAAAACGCTCTGTCTGCTCTTTGGCCATCGGGTTGGAGGCCACACTTAAAATGCGGATTCGGGCATGGCGCCACTCGGTATTACGGGACAGCAGATAGGCCAGCAACAGCATCAGGTCGCCGTTGCGCTGCAGCCCACCCCACCAAACATCGATGGTACGCCGCTGCCCTTCCCGTAAAGGCACCAGAGGTTCGGCCCGGCCAATGACCAGAGACTGGTTCAGGCGACTTAAGGGACGAATGACTCTTAGAAAATGAGCCAGCCGTTGCAAATCGTCGGGCCAGCCGAGAATGACCGTATTGCTTTCGATACCGGCGATACCGTTGGCCTGGGCGACATCCATGATACCCTGCTCGATATTGTCCACCACGGCAACCTCGCCAAAAGCAACGATCCCTGCCTGCTGTAATGCTTCGTCGATCTGGCCCTCCCGCCGGTGAATATCCAGGTCGAGATTGAGTAAATCACCCACCACCAATTCACAGGCCGTTACGACTCCGCGGTTCTGGCTGAACCAGGCGCCGTAACGCACCAGCGGCAAGCGGCGATCAACATTACTGACGAATACCAGTATATGCGGCCGCCAGTTGCGGGCGGTCATGGGACGGCGCGACAGGCCAATCAAAGCCCAGCGAATAATGGTTTCATACAGATCACGGCGTACGTCGCCCCAATCTTCACGTCGCTCGCGACGCCGTAGCAGCAGCCACAGGACGCAGACCACGGTCATCGCCAACAGGCTGGAGCGCAAATCGATAAGCACCATTACGCCGCCACAAGCCAAGGCTCCCGCCAAACTCAGCCACCAGGGGATCTGCACCTCCGGTCGCCAGGACGGATTGCCGGAAACTTTTTCCAGAGTAGCCACCAGGTTCACCGTTCCATAAACACTGAGAAAGAACATGGTGACAACCTCGGCAACGGTATTGAGATCTCCGAGAAACACAGCCCCCAAAGCGATGGCCAGGGCAACCAACAAACCGGCGACGGGCTCTGATTCCCCTCGACCGGCAGCGAGCTTCCGGGGGGCCAGACGATCCATAGACAGCGCCTGCAGGGTGCGAGGCGCTCCCAGAATCGAACCGACCGCCGAAGAAAAGATCGCCCCCCAAAGTCCCGGCAGCACCAGCCAGGGGCCGAGCAGAGCAATCCGGGTCCAAGCCAGCGAATCGCTACGCAAATCTGCCGGATCCCCCCCCAGACACAACAACACCGGCACCAGCAGGTAAACGGCAAACCCGGTGAGCGTAGCCAGCACGGTGCCTTGCGGGATAGAGCGGCGGGGATTGTCCAGGTCCCCGGATAAACTGAGGCCAGCCATGATACCGGTTACCGCCGGGAAAAAGACCGCGAACACAGTCCAGAAACCGAACTCGCCGGAAGACGTCGAGGACAGGAGACGGCCTGCCTGGCCGTTGAACAGACTGCCGGCAGCCAAGGCCAGCAACGACAGGGCGATCAGTCCCAGGATCGGAACCTGCAGGCGTAACGCCCCCTGGGCACCACGAACAGCCAGAACGCCCACCAGTAAAATAATGATAAAGGCGGCAGGTTGTACCGGAATGCCCGGCCAGACAAAACGTAACGATTCGGCCAGACCGAAGGCATACAGTGTAACCGACAGGGTTTGCGAGAAGAACAGGGGAATGCCGATGGCGCCGCCGATTTCCAGTCCCAGGCTGCGGGAAATGATAAAATAAGCTCCACCGACGCCCACCCGGCTGTTGGTAGCCACCGCCGAAAAGCTTAAAGCCGTAATAAAGGTGATGACATTGGCCAGCAAAACAATAACCAGCGCCTGCCACAGGCCTACATGCCCCACGACCCAGCCGAAGCGCAGGTACATAATGACCCCGAGAATCGTCAGCACCGTCGGGGTAAAGACGCCGACAAAGGTGCCGAGCTTACCGGGTGGCCTGGAGCCGGCCGGCTGGCCGCGCTCGAACAAAGTCGACCAGAGGTCGCGCAAATGGGGGATCATAGGTAGTCCTGATCAGTTAAGGGTCGGCACCTGCAGCACCGCGGCAACGGTCTAAGGTCCCTGGCACAAAGTAAACAAAACAAATTACCAAAAACGGACAGGCCAAGCAACCAAGGACATTCCCTTCTACAATTCTCTAATTATACGGAGAAACAAACCAGCCTGGTTGTCGAGCCATCACCGCGGACTTTCTTCTATCGGCTGGGAACAAAAAATTGGCCGCCCGGATTTCTGAGGGTGCCATCTCACTATTTGCCCGCGAACCGGAAGAGCCCTTCCATCAGGCAGAAGGGCTCTTCCAGCAACTTGTCGTTGTTCATTGTCGAAACAGTCAGACCGCTCGATGCTCATGACCTTCCACGATGCAGCGGCTGGCCAGATCAATCACCTGATCCACCGGCAGCAGGGCGTGGGTGGCCGCCACGTAACCATTGGCATGGACGAAGCGCACCTTTGGATCTTTGGCAATATCCCGAAAATCCACATCCTTGTGATCCTTAAGCCGCATCAACTCCCACCCTTTGCCGCGCACCGACGGCGCGATACAAATCCCGATGCTCGGATCGCCCAGGTAACGCAGATACAGTTCCATCGCCAGCTTGGGGTTGTCATCGATATAGCTGACAATAGCCTTGAGGTGATTCACCTGCACCACTTTCGCTTCCTTTTTCAACCGTGTCAGGCGCTGCTTCTTCTCCCCGATCAACGTCAGCAAGTCCCGTCCCATTTCTTTCATGAACTTATAGATCAGGTCATCCTTGCCCAAGGACTCAACCCGGGAAAAGCGCGACAGGATATAACCATCAATCGGCGAAGCAGAGGCCAGCAGCAAACTGGCATCGACGCCGAAATACTCGGCTGTTTTGTGAGGCCCCTTAACGTCCATCATGCTCATCAACGGATACCAGCCGTACACCAGCTGGGCGTCCTCGTGATAACCGAAATGTTGCATAACCAGATGAAACGCACAGGGCAGAGACGCATCCTGATGGTGATCAAAGTTGCCCAATCGGGGATCGTACTGCATGCCGACATCCACCACATAAGTGGCTGGATCGGCCAGGTCTTCGCTGGTCGGGTCGCGGCGAAACACTTCCGCCTCTTCCAGGTTGGCCAGCAGAACGCTCACTGCCATGAAATCATCGCGGTGGGCACTTCCGGGATGAACGACGATCTTATGCATAGCCTCGACTTTCGCGCAGAAGGGTCAACAGGTTAACGCGGGTACGAACACGGAATCGGTCATTCCCGGGGAACTCGCCAGGCGTTCCGATAAAAACCGACCGTGCCTCATAATTATAGTACCGACTCAGCGCATTGCCAGAAATGTTTTTCAATGAAGGCGTAGAGAATGCAGACTGGGTGTTTCAGGGGAAGAGACTCCCAGGAAGAAACCCTGGGCCTGCCGTCCGGCTTTGGCCCATAGATTCGCCATGGGAGGGAATAAGCGACCTATCCCCGCGAGTTGTGGCTGCCCGGTTGGCGCCATTCCCCGGGACGTTGACGCCGATAATAACTCTCCCGCAGCTGCAGATTGCCGCTGCCGATATAACGCTTCGCCCCGGGGTGGTTCTGCCACCAGATACGAGCCGCCTGCACATACTTGTCGTGCCGCAGCGCCAAGGGTGGATGGGTCATGAAATAATCTCTAACCGGGTCGGCATGGGATCGCTTTGAGCGGCCTTCCTGGCCGGAATAAGCCTTTAAACTCGCAAAGGCACCCCCGACTGCGGCAGGATCATAGGGGGTCCGCAGGATAAGAGCAAAAGCATAATCGTCAGCTTCATTTTCCTGGGTTTTACTAAAAGCATGGCGGAGCATAACCCCCACCGCAAAGTCGGCCAGCTTGCCCAAGGTCGGGGTTTTCAACTTGTTAAACAGCATCTGAAACTTGACTGCCTCAAAACAGTGACCCCGTTCAACATGCCCCATCTCGTGAGCCAATACGGAGACCAGCTCGGCCTCCGACCCAAGGACCTCCAGCAACCCCTCAGTGACCAAAATCACCCCGCCAGGCAAAGCGCAGGCGTTAGGCACCGAATGCGGCAATAGAAAAACCCGGTACTTGAAAGGTTTTTTTGCAAACTTCGACAACTGGTCGAGGATCTCCTGCAGATATTGACGAGACGCCTCATCGCCTTGTTTGGCTGCGGCGTAACGAACAGCAATGGCCTCGCCAAACTCTTTTTCATCCAGGCTGTCGATGGGAATAATTCGCGTAAAGGCCCGGTCCAGGGACTGTATAGGCCGTCCCAGCACCTGGTAAGTGCGGGTCAAGGTCGATTCTAAAGGCGTCTGCACCTTCTCCCTGGCCAACTGCACCACCAGAGCACCGCCAATGACCAGCAGGGCCAATAGTACGACAAAACGCATCTTAGCCATCGGTCACCCGCCCCTTGAACTGGTTGAACAAGGCATGAATCAGCAGCATAACGATCCCAACCCCCAAAAACACCAGGGCACGGGTCAAGGTGCCTGCATGGGACAAATCGTAAAAAACCAGGCGCAGCAAACAAACGCCGATCACACTCAGGGCAACATAGCGGAAATGATCGGCCCGCAACAACAAGCTGAAAGCGAAAATGACAAAGGCCTCCACCACCCACAACAGGGTCAGAATGGTTAGATCGAAGGTCCAGTAGAGGAAAACGGCAACCGCGGCAAACAGGGGATAAAAGACCCAGGCTCCGATCTGGATGCGGAAAAAATCTGCCGGGCGGGCCAGCCGATGTAACGAGATCGGCCAGGCTATGTCTTGCAACGCCTTGCGGGCGCAGACCAGGTAACCGTAGGGCAGCTGCAGCAGAATGGTTATGGTGGCGGCAAACCAGGCCTGTCGATACCAGAGATCAGAAGGAACCACATAGCTGCTGGTCAAAAACGCCACATAAAAAGCTGCCGCCCAGCTAAACAACAGGGAATAAACCCGCAGCCGGGAAAAATTCTCTTTAAGTAGCCAACCCACCATCAGGCAGAGATAGCCCAGCCCCATCCAACACAGAGGATACCAGAACTCGTTAAGTTCCAGCAGCAGCACAAACACTGTCAATAGAAGGGTCGCTTCGGCATACAGCGGCATCAGGTGCGACCAGTTCCTGTCTCCGGAATCACTCGTCGGCCGCTTCTGCAAAGCCCAGTACATAAGAACCGCCAGACCCAGAAACTCCACCAGCAGCCGCACCGAAACGGTACCCAGATAGGCTTCGGAGGGCACATGCACCATGAAGTAGCGCACGAGAAAGGCCACCACATAAGCGTGACCCACATACAGCAAGTGACAATCGGATTGTCCTAAACGACGCCGACGTATCACTGTGGACAGTTCCAACGCCGCCAGTGAGAGAAGCAACCAGACCACTCCCGGGATAAGTGGCGAATAGGCCCGGCCAAGATCGTAACTGATCAGGAACAGGTTACCGGCCATCAGGTAAATGCCGATCCAGGCATAATGCTTCTGGCGGACACGGTGCCAGGACCAGCGGATAGCGGCGCCGGCCAAAACCAGCAACGGCAGCGCATGGATCGTCTTCAGCCCCCAGGGCAAATGATCGGCCGGAGAAAAATGGATCCAGAATATCCCATGCACCCCCAGTAAAAACAGCAGCAACGCCCCACCACAAGCTTCATCCTGGTTGCGCTCCCGCAGATAAAACAAGGGCACCGCCAGCAGCAGACCATACTCGGCCCAGGACAGAAGATGTAGCTGAAAATAGAGTGCCACCGCCATTATGCCGGCCAGAAATTGCATCACTGGCAGAACCCCCTGATCACGCTGCTCCTTTCGTCCGACCGTACGGTGCAATACTGTACTCGCCAGAGCACACAAGCCCAACCACAAAGCATTACTGTAGCGTTGCGGGTCATCGGCGTGAGGCCAGCTCAGGCAGGTAAGCAGAATCAATATCAGACCGGCCAGTTGCGCCAGCCGGGAGCCGACCTGGAACAGAAGTTCTTCTTCCTCTACTGCAGCAAGGACCGCAAACAGCAACCCGGCAAAAACGACCAGGGAGCAGATCACCACGTAACCGACCTGCCATTGATTCAGTGAAACCAAAGCCAGCACCAGCAACAATTTGGCCACCAGGGTGTCGGTCAAATACAGCCAGCGCACCGGCACACGCCGGGCACATCGGGCGAGGCCGAAGGCCAGAACGCCGCCGCCGGCCAGAAAAAAGGTCTTCCAGAGAGTTCCCTGGGCATAGCAGAGCAAGCCGAAGCCAAAATAAAGCCAATTGAGCAGGTGAACGACAAAGGGCAGTGCCACGAATTCCCGACTTTTATAAACCTGACGATAATGTACCAGTGCCGCCAAAACACCCACCGCAACCACGACCGCCAGACCCAGCAAATCACGGCGTGCATCCTCGACACCACCCAAAGTCCGCACATACCAGGACAGGTGAAACACGAAAAAGCTGGAGATGGTCAACAGCAGATGATAGTCCCACTTATCCCGGTAGGTCAGAGCGATACCGTAAAGGGTCACCAAGGCAGCGATAATCAGGATTAGATGGGTCGGTGGGGCGGCAGCCAGGGCCGCCAGAGACAATACAACGTGTATCGCCGCCACCGCCTGCCGGCCGCCGATGAAACCGAGATAAAGGTTGACGGCGATGCCGAGGCAAAGCAGCACAAGGGCGGCAAGAGGATCGGTCAGCCACTGCAGGGCCGGAAAGCCCCCGGCCCCCAGGCAGGCAAAAAGCAGGATGGCCGACGCACTGCTCCGCAGCCACAGGGCCAATTTAAGCCACTGGGGTTTACTGCGCAAAAAGGTAAAGAGCCCCATCAACAGCGCGGCAAAGGCGATCAACAGCAAAAAACGATGAAAGGGTATCATCTGCAAATAGGCGTAACCGCCGAGAAACGCAACCCCCATCACCATAATCACCGCGCCGAGGATGCCGGTCCAGTTTTCCAGGAACTGGCGCTCGACCTTTTTCCAGAAACTCGGCACGGCAGGCTTTGAATCTGTTTTTGCAGCGTTCGGAACGACATACTTCGGCAATGGGGCAGCCGGTGCGGGTTTCACTTTTTTAGCTGGTTCCCCTTTCTGTGCTGAAGAAACGGAAATCCCGTTCGACTCTATCGTTTCAAAGGCAAAGTCCTCCGCGGCCGTAACCGGAGCCGTCTCGGCATTTGGCACTTGTGGTTTCTCTGCCGACTCGGCGTCCTGTTTAACTAAAGCCTCCAGCTGACTCAGACGCTGGGCAAGAACACGATTCTGTTGTCGCAGAGCATTAAACTGCACCAGCACAAAAACAGCCAAGGCCAAAAATAAAAGCAGCATGTTCCCAAAGCCTCCCGGTTCAACAATTTACTCAATTAGTAGAACACTTATTCTCTCAGCACTCCACCCGTTTCAGAAACAGCCTCCCCTGAACAGTGCCTTCAATGATAGCCCGCACCGGGGTAGAGGAGACTAACCGCCTGCGGTTGTGTCGGCTGGAAGATGACACCAAACAATTGCAATCCCGAGAAGTCAGGGCCCCTCCCCCAGTTTTTTCGCCGCCTTGCTTCCTGCCAACAAAAACACGCCCCAGACAATTGCCAGAACCATCAGCAGCGCACCGCAACCATGGGCCACTTTTGCCAGCGTGTGGTCGTAACGCAGCATCCCCGTTTCCGTCAACAGGTACTCCCAATCATGAAAACCGTAAGGCGACGAGTTTCCGAAATTACCACCGACCAAGGGAAGACGTCCGGCTCGCGCGTCGTTAATGTACGGGGCAATGTCGAGAAAATTCTCTCCGAACCACCACAGACAGACCGCCCCGCCGAAAGGGTCGCGGGTTTTCAGCAACAGTACCGTCATACACAACAGCGGAACAAACAACTGCCCCAGGGTTCCTCCCAATGAGGCCAAGAAACTGCCGAAAGGACGAAAAAACACATGCCCGGCCTCGTGAAAGGGCAGATTCACCAAGTGCAGCCAACTTTCTCCGGCTGCGTTGCCTGCAATGCCGGCCAATACCAGTTTGCCACCCCATATCCCCATGACCAGCAACACCAACCCCATCCAGGGACTGACGGCTTTTTGCCCGATCACTATTCGCCTGAATCGTGCTTTTGAGGATTCCGAAGAGGCCAAATCTTCTGCGCCCTCCTCGAGAGACACTGCTCCCTGCGGAGCGGGTTTCTTGCGAATCTTGGCGAAGATCACCCTGCAGCGAAAGCAGTCTTCCCGGTTCGGCTGATTTTCATATCCACATTTAGGACATTCCATAGTTTGCTTAAGACAGGTAACTTTTAGAGCTCTAAGAATTTACCCGTTCCTTTAATTTTGCCTTTTTTTCTTGCCTGGAATAGCCCAATAACGCTCCGCCCACTTAATCAGTTCTTCCGGTTGCTCAAGAACTTCGGGAGGAATCTCGTAATAGGACATGACCGTTGGTTTGCTCGGATACGGCTTGAAGGGGCGAGACCCGGCTTGCACAAAACCGTCCCGATTCGAATCATCGACCTTCAGGTAGGCAACGTCGTCAGCAACCAGACCGAACATTTTGTCGTCACGATACAGCCCGGCACCACCAAACATCTTGCGAGCGGTGACGTGCCCCCAACGGTTAAACTGATCGAGAAGATAGTTAAGGAATGCATCGGAGACAGGCATGATCGGTGCTCCTAATTCCTGATTGTGATGAATCGGGGTCACTCCCTGCTTTCTTTCACTGCGAGCCGTTCTGGAAATAAAACCAGAATAAAGGAAAGACAAATTAGGTGCAATTAAGTTCTCAAGCCAAGAGAAATACAAGGCCTTTCCCTGATTTTAGCAGACTCAAGCAAAGAGACGCCTTATCTTTTCATAACGCCTTGTCGGCTGCCCTTTTCCTCCAACAGAAAAAAGAGCTTGTTCAATCCCTTTCCATGTGTTAATCGTATTATATGGTTTTTTATATACCTTGACAGGCTGTTGGTTCGGGACGGTTGTCAGGTCAGCGCCGCCTGTTTCCTTCTATCAGGAGTAAATAAACCGATGCAAAATGAAACGATGTTGGATGTCGCTGTTTTCCTTTTCAGGAAGGGCAAGAAGAACTGCGCCGAAGCCGTTGCCGGAGCCTGGCAGCAGGTTTCTGGAAAAGATCTTGAAGTTCAGGAAAACTTGAGCAGGTGTGGTTCCGGCAGGGCTCCGCAGGGATTGTGCGGTGCCATTTATGCCGCCCAGCTCATCTGCGATAAAGACAGAAAAGCAAAGCTTACCCAGCGCTTCGCCGATGCCGCCGGCTCGCTTGGGTGCAGGGAAATACGGGCGATGAGAAAACTTTCCTGTACCGCCTGTGTTGAATTGGCCGCCTCCTTGCTCGAAGAGAACCTGGAGCCGGCGGTCGCCTGAGCGGCCATGCATTTTAAAATCTCGGATGTTGCTTTAGCAAGGTGGTTCTCCTCCCCTCCACCTTGTTCAGCCAACTTTGCACAAAACCCCCGTTCCGAGTGAGCAAAAGCCCTTCAGTTTCTGAAGGGCTTTTGTTTTTCCAGTATGGATCTTGAGTTATAAAACCAGGCTCCCTAACACCTATCTCATTTCAAATATTTGCCAACGTCAGACTTGAACCCTTTTCCCCTTATCGCCTAACGCCGAAGACACCTACTTCGCAAATTTGTCAGCTTTTTTGGAACAAAAAATCGATAGATTTACCAACTTAGCGTGCCTTTACTTGTTAGGGATTATCTACCAACATTGCACTAAAAAGAGCTAGACAGAACCCAAAGACTGCACCAATTGGTGGGGCCCAATGTTTTTCCAACCTAGATTGCGGTGCTATATCTTGAAAGATGAGATAAATAATTCCACCGGACGCAAAGAGCATTATTCCGCCCAGTATGGCCTCATGGCCTGAAAGAAAGAAATACCCAAACAACCCGGCAAGTGGACCTAGCGGAACCAGCAATACCATTATTAATAGTGTTTTTCTTGTACTAACATGGTTTTGTTTTTTTAGTTCTCGGTAGGCATTAAAGCCTTCTGGCAGATTTTGAAGCCCAATCAAAAATGCAAGCAGGGAAGAAAGGGGGGAAGCAACCGCGACCAACCCACCTAGCGCAATAGCTTCTGGCACGTAATCAAGCACCATTCCCATTAATTGCGGTGACTCCCTACGCCTCAAACCTAGAGTTTTCTCTATAACAAAAAACACAACCCCACCGGCCAACATTATAGGTATCGCTAGCATTGAGTTTTCCATACTCAATAGCCCTTGTGGAACCAATACTACAGATACAGCGCCCAGCAATATTCCACCACCAAATGCAATTACGAAATGCCTGAATTCTTTCTCAAGCCAATTCGGCCGAAAATTCTCAACACTGGAGATTGCACCGCCTATTGGGATACATGCCCCAGCAGCACCAGTCAAAAGTATCAATGTGAGTATTTCAGCCATCTTTATTTTTGCCTAACAGGTTAGAGATTTGACAAACCAGGGGCACTCCCCCATTTTACTGTGGTGCCAGTCTGGCTATAGACTTAACGCACAAAAGAAACACCGAGCCGCAGCGATTCAGAACGTTTTTGATAGTTGATCAGGCTTTCAGCCAGGGCATTGGTGTACTGCAGGTGAAAAAAGATATCAAAATTACTCTTTAACAATTTGGAAATCGGGTAGGTCAAATCGGTCTGCACAGACACACCTTTTTCCGCAAATCCCAGCAGGGTTTTTGACACCAGACCACTGGCCTTGCCAAATTTGACCTCAAGCTCGGCATGACCGCGATAATCAGCCAGATCAGGATTAGTGTCGTCATCATTGTCGATATACATCATGAATCTTGGTCTGAGCTGCAAGCCGAGAACCGTTTGCGGGTCGAAAAACACAAAGATCGGCTCGATATAAGCCATGTTGGTGCTGCGCGAGAATTCTTCTCCGCGCCCATTCGATTCATGCTGCACGCCAGCCTGAACAAAAAACCCCTGCAACCAGTCAGGGCGGTTTTTCCAATTACTGGAGAGGAGGAAAAGGCCGGGCTTATAGCTGGTATCCAAAAACGGCGCGGATTCTGACGACAGATCCCAGAACGAAGTTTGTGTGTAGGCGAAGTGCAGACCGCGCAACCAGGGGAAGGTTTGCGAGAGCGAGCCGGCCGGGTTGAAAAGGCGGTATTTGAAACTGATCTGAAACTTGCTTTTTTCCGGATCACTGCCGACCAGGAAAAACATCGGCTCGTAAGCCGAGAGGTTGACGACATAAGGCTGGTAGAGACTGTGCAGGCTTTCCAGGCTCGGGTAATGGTCCTGTTTTTCCTGGCCCTCCTGTTTCTTCTGGTCCTCTTGATTCGTATCAGCCACCTCGACGGCAGCATCCTGCTCCGGTTGCGGCAAAGAGGTTTTCACGCTGAGCAATACGGCCGTTTCCGGGGACTCCGCCAACGCAACCTCCACCGCTCCAAGATAATGGTTCGGAATTTCCAGGCGATAATCCTTGGCAATAAATTCTCCAGGCGCGATCTTCTGTTCAGGGGAGGATTCAATTTCAACCGCGGTCACCAATACGGCCTTCTGTCCATTGTCTTGAAAACGAAGCGCGAGGCTCTGCGGCAACTCTCCCAGAAAATCCGCATCGCTTTCGTTGTGGAAGTAAACCTTCAGTCGCAGCTCTGATCCTGCCTGCACCTGCAGTGACGGGAACCTGAAAAGCGGCGTCAAACCATCCTGAGCCAACGCCGAGGCAGGCAAGAGCAAGAGCAGACCGACAATGATCATGACGGTCTTGCTAGCGCCGTGGAAAGACTTTGCGAGTATCTTCATACTCTTCTTTTCTTCCTGACAATCTCGTCTACAGCTTGATGAGCTCAAGAAGCTCAAAAGCGAATTTCTTGAAAGAACATTTGCACTTGGTCACTTGGGGTCGGACCAAGCCAACCTATTTTCCGGCATCGGTGGGTAATGTACCGCACTTGTCCCGGAACATGTTCTCGGTTTGCTCTCACCATTCTTAGAGTCTCTTTTTTACCTCTAAAAACGTACGTCTAAGCACTTTAGATAGGTATATTTTACCAACTTTGGTTATTTTTTTCGGGGACTTAACTTGGTCCGACCCTAAAACACATTATTTTCTGTCCGGTTGGTTTGACTGTTGGGTTTCTTTATTTACAAGAGAATGCCCTACTAAAACGGGGGATTCATTATGGTGTTCTTTTATTGTTCCTTGGCACAATACTTTTTGCCCCTTTCCCAGGGTGAATCTTATAAATTCGTAATTTTCTGGAAATATGAAAAAAGCCAACTCTCCATAACCTTGTTCATTCTTTATCGTTATGTATATTTGGCCATTGTTGCTTTTTTGAATATCCGTAACGGGGCCGCTCCAAATTACGGTCCTGTCCTTGACTGTTTCTAAAAATTGATCCCTTAACGCAAAGTTATCTTGATAAGATCGAAGTTTTTCAAAGTATTCGGTTAAATTCAGGTCGAGGCTTATTCCACCTTTTGAAAAATCGAAACTTTTCGTTTCGTTTAATGGGATTGTGTTTGACTTTGGGTTGCATGAATAAATTGTTACAACTAGACCTACAATTGAGGCGATAGATCCAATTGCACCTAATTTTTCAATCGTTGACAAGCTTTTGAATTCCTTCATATTTTCTGAAACCTAACGGTTCGTGATAACCGGCGGCTACGAAAAGCTCGCCACCCACCGCAATTTTAGATTTTGCTTTTCAAATTTGGACAGCCGTATTTTCAGTCCGGTTAATTATTTTATTAAGCATTTCCATTTTTAAGAGCGCGTAATTTGCCGAGCAAATTTGTGTATTGATAAAGTGCTTTCATGATTTCCTTTGTTATTTCAATTGCCACATCAAGTTCAATTTCTGTGATTTGGTCGTATTGCTTAGCTTCAATATGAGCAGCGTCATTGCCTAAAAGGCGAAGCTCGTCCATTGCTTCGAGTAGCTCGGCTGGCAAAACGATTTTAGATTCGAGATCTTTTATTTTTGCTTTTAAATTGTTTCCTTTTGCTTTTTTGTCCTCGCACACTTCTTCAAGCGTCCGGCGCACCATGATTGCTGAAGCTATGTAGCAGTTGGCAGCAAGACAATTTAAAGCTTCTTCAAAAGTTTCCTTGATTCGTTTCGGAATGTTTTCAGTGTCAAAGTCCAGTGTGATTGCAGGATAGGAGGCTATAAGCTTGCCTGAGTTCAAGACGACAAATAAGTGACCACTGCAATTAGGATTTGGACATTTTCTTTGGCCGCAAACAAAATTGTTCCCGATGCCGGTATCGCGTTCACCGACATTTTCAAAAACCGCTTCTTTTCCACATTGCGGGCACCTTGCAAGCACCCTTGCAAATGCATGTTTGCCACTGCCAGAAACTTTAAGCTTCATGTCACTTTCCTTTTAAGATGCCTAACGCCAGCCGTAACCGGCGCATTTGGAGTGAGCGTAGCGAACGAAAAATGCGTCCGGGTTTACGATATTGTCAGAGCTTTTTCTTAAATCCGCTCATTTTTCACCAGCTTCCAGTAATGCATTCCGAGCACAGTCAACTTGCATGACTTCGAGTTGATCGCTGCGAAATACATATGCTCTTCATCAACTGGAGTGACTAGATTTACATGGTTCAATTTCTGAAGAACCGCAAACCTCTCAGTGTTTTGGTCCTTCGCTGTATCTTCTTCAGGCTCGAATGTTGGGTCGAGTTGGAATTGGCTAGCGGGATCTGGAAAGAATTCAACCAGCCGTCTTAGATGTTCAAGTTCTATCGGTGCCTGAACTTCTCTGAGGGAAACGAAAGATCTGACATTGGTCTTGAAGATCGGACGCTGCTCACAAGGCCCAAGAGACTGATCAATGTGAGCATAAATGCTCCCAGGCGTAACATCGCCAACTAAGTTCGCCGCACCGCCATTCATCGCATCTACAAGCAACGATGTGAAGACACCACTTCCGTTGGCTTCCATTGCATATTGATCCGCGCTTGAAGCGGTAAGGATTGTCACCCCTTCCGAAAGCATGGCTTGACCACCTGAGTGTTTTGGGGTGCCAGCAATGCCCGAATGACAACAATCGAGAATTACTACTTTGCTACGCGCCTTTGACTGGTTGGCCATGAGTAGAATGTCATCCATTGACAAACCATCGTCACCATCGGCGGTATCTGAAGATACTAAATATCCGCCAGTGCTATCGATGAAGCCATGTCCAGAGAAATAGAAAAGTGCTATTTCGCTATCATCCCTGAACAGCATCTCCAATTGATCTTTGAGAGTCCGCCTTGTAACCATCTGGCTACTGCTCGTTCCGACGACAAGGTTTACCCCAAAGTTAACCGTTCCATCGCTATTTCGCTCCAAAACCGCCTTAACGGCATACGCGTCGTTCACACAACCATATAGCTGCGAGACATTCGTGTAATAGTCAACACCTACTACAAGCGCCTTTCTCATATTCTACCTCCCGCCTCCAACCAACGCCTTTAAATTATCCCAGGTCCATTTGTAGAGCTTGTCGGAGGTTTTAGCAGCTTTTGGCTTTGTGCATGTGTTATTGGCACGCCCTTTCAGTAGAAAGTAAGGAACTCCTTCTTCCTGAGCCAACTTAACCTCAGCAGACACCCCGGTTGCAGTATGCGTGTGCTCTCCGCAAATTACGGCAACTTGATCAACACGCCGCAGCTTCGCTCGGACCTTCTCTTTCCAATCGCCTTGTATATGCTCTTTTACTGACCAATCAGAAATTTCGAATGGCGTATCTTCATTCTTTGACTGCCCTATAAGAAGGGTTTTTAAGTCTGAATCATTGTCGTAATCAAAACTTATGAATACCTTGCTTTTAGCCATGATCTCATTCTCCGTTGAATAACCCACAATTGCGCCAGCTACCAAACCGAACGCAGCCCCTGGAAGCCCAGCAATGCGCGCTCCAAGCGCCGCGCCGCCTATTGCTCCAGGCAATGTACGATTCGTCCTCTTGGCTTGGGATTTATGAATATGGCAATACCGACTGTCGGGACGAGCAGTCTTCTTGCATCTTGAACCATCGCGATTCTTTCCGTTGCAGCGCCTCATTCTGAACAGCTCTAACATTGGTGATAAGTGGAAATTTTTCTGCCATATCAGCCTTATAGCAGACACTATTTTCCACTTATTGAAATATGAAAGGGGTAAAAGTGGAAAACATCCCTCTGATTTTTCCACCTGTAGTTCGTTGTAAGAGTGTTCCGAAAAACACCCACCCAAACTACTCCTCGATTAACCAGTGGTCAATAATTTTTGCTAATCTTTATAATAAAAAATAGGCCGCGGAACCTACCGCGGCCTGTAAAGTGGTGCTCTTTCAACCTGCATCAGAGGCCGCGTATACCGACCTCGTCCACATATTGCCTGGCCACCACGGCCAGGGCTTCAATTTGTTCTGCTGCGTACGGTTCTATGGCCTGGGCGCTTTCATCCAGGGCATGGCGGGGTACGTACTGCTGCAGCATCCAGCGGTCGGCGCCGCGGATCAATTCGCCCAGTTCGTGGATTTCTCCCTCACCGATAAAGTCCGGCACGCAGGTGGTGCGGAATTCACAGTCCACCGGCCCTTCGAGCAACAGCCGTACGCTTTTGGCCAGGTTGTCCGTGGCCACCGGCCCGGTATGCAGTTCGCCGTAGCGGGCCGGTGCGGTCTTTAGGTCGAGAGCTACCAGATCGACCAACCCTTCCCAGATCACCTCTTTGAGAACCTTGGGAGCCAGGCCGTTGGTATCGAGCTTGACCTGCAGGCCCATTTCCTTGACCTGCCGCAGAAAGGGCAACAACTGGGGATCGAGGGTCGGCTCACCGCCGGAGATAACCACCCCGTCGATGAACTTGCGCCGCCGTTGCAGCTCGTCGATCAAATCCTCCTGGGGGAAGTCGGGGACCTGATCGGGGTCGAGAACCAGAACCGGGTTGTGGCAATAGGAGCAAGTCAGATTGCAGCCGCCGAAAAAGACCAGCGCGGCGATATGCCCGGGATAGTCGAGGAGGCTGGTGCCCTGAAAGCCCTTGATAGCCACGATTGATTAGTCCCGCATCTGGCGCTGATCAACGGTGAACTCGCAACGCTCCTTGAATTCTTCTTTTTTACCCTTGTTCCACTGCTGAACGGGGCGAAAGAAACCGCAAACGCGGGAGTAGACTTCAGTGTTGGCATTGCATTTGGTCGCCATGGATAATCCTCCTAAGGGTTTGGAATTTCATTAATATTTTTTCTTACAAATCCGGTCAGGCCGCCTCGCCCTGCTGGCAGGGACAGGAGAAATGCTCGCCGGGAATATAGCCGTGTTCCGGACAGATGGTGAATGTCGGACTGATGGTGAAGAAAGGCAGATGGAAGTTCTCTGCGATGCGCTTCACCAGCAACCGGGCGCTGCGCCAGTCATCGAGCCGCTCGCCGAGGAAACCGTGGAACACGGTGCCGCCGGTATAGAGGGTCTGCAGGTCGTCCTGATGACTGAGAGCCTCGAAGATGTCGTCGGTGGTGCCTACGGGCAACTGAGTCGAGTTGGTGTAGAAGGCGTTGTCCGTACCGGCGGTAACGATTTCCGGGAAGTTCTTGCGGTCGCGGCTGGCCAGACGATAACTGGTGCCTTCGGCAGGAGTCGCCTCCAGGTTAAAGAGGTGACCGGTTTCTTCCTGATAGGCTTCGAGCTGCAGGCGCATGAAGTTCAGGGTGTCCACCGCGAAGGCCTTGCCTTCCTCGGTGTCGATGCCGACGCCAAGCAGGTTGAGGGCGGCCTCGTTCATGCCGATCAGGCCGATGGTGGAGAAATGGTTGCCCCAGAACTGGCCCATGCGCTCGCGGATACCCGCAAGGTAGAAACGGCTGTAGGGGTAGAGCCCTTCTTCGGTAAGGCGCTCCAACTGCTTGCGTTTGATCTCCAGCGACTCGTAGGCCAGGCGCATCAGTTCGGAGATGCGGTTGAAAAAAGCCTTCTTGTCTTCGGCGACATAGGCCGCCCGAGGCAGGTTGAGTGTTACCACGCCGACGGAGCCGGTCAGGGGATTGGAGCCGAACAGACCGCCTCCGCGGCGGCGCAGTTCACGGTTGTCCAACCGCAGCCGGCAGCACATGGAGCGGGCGTCCTCGGGGTCCATATCCGAATTGATGAAGTTGCTGAAAGAGGGGATACCGTACTTGGCGGTCATCTCCCAGATCGGCTGAAAGCGCGGGCTATCCCAATCGAAACCTTCTGTGATGTTATAGGTCGGGATGGGGAAGGAAAAGATCCGTCCCGAGTGGTCTCCGGCCATCATGACTTCACAGAAGGCGCGGTTGAAGAGGTCCATCTCCTCCTGGAAGTCACCGTAGCAATCCTCCATCAATTCACCGCCGCAGATCACGGCCTCGTCGGCCATGTTGCGCGGCGGCATCATGTCGAGGGTGATGTTGGAAAAGGGGGTCTGGAAGCCGACCCGGGTCGGGACGTTCATATTGAAGATGAACTCCTGCACCGACTGCTTGACTTCCTGGTAAGACAGGTTGTCGTAGCGGATAAAGGGCGCCAGCAAGGTATCGAAGCTGGCGAAAGCCTGAGCTCCGGCCGCTTCGCCCTGCAGGGTGTAGAAAAAGTTGACGGCCTGGCCCAGGGCGGTGCGGAAATGACGGGGCGGTCCGCTCTCGATCTTGCCGTAAGCACCGGTGAAACCTTTCAGCAACAGGTCCTTGAGATCCCAACCGCAGCAATAGACGGCCAGGGTGCCGAGATCGTGAATATGAAAATCGCCTGCCCGATGGGCCTCGGCGATATAAGACGGATAAATCTTGTTCAACCAGTAGTTGCTGGTGATATTGGCGGCGATGTGATTGTTCAGGCCCTGCAGGGAGTAGCCCATGTTGGCGTTTTCGTTGACTCGCCAGTCTTCCTGGGTAAGGTAGGAATCGACCGCTTCCGTCGATTGCTTGATAAATTCCTTGGTCTGTCGCAGGGATTCGTGCTGTTTACGGTAGAGGATGTAAGCCTTGGCAGTCTTGGCGTGACCCTTTTCGATCAGGATCTTTTCTACCAAATCCTGCACATTTTCAACTGTGGGCACACGGCCGTCTTTATAAATGACCTCGAGAATACCGCAAACCTCTGCGGCGATCTGACTGGCCTTGTCCATGTCGGAACCCTGCACCGCACGAACAGTCTTCTGAATAGCCTCAGCAATTTTGTCTTGCTCAAAGGGGACCAGGCGGCCGTCCCGCTTACGAATGAACTCCAGCATCTTCACACCCTCCAATTGATAATTTCAACACCATGGCAATGTAGCACAGCTTATAACCCTGTCAAGGCGAAATCCACCATATCTGGTGAAAAAATACGGGGCAATGCACTAGATATTGTGTACACCTTGGGGGAAAGGCTGTGTATGAATAGTGGAGAGAAAGGCTCAATCCAAGTGATTAAGGGGTCTTATCGCGAACGTGCCGAACATTAGAAAGAGGAGCAGGAAAGCCCTCGTGGGAAGAGAAAAAAATACGAAGGCTGAATTATTTCATCAGCCAGATAGACAACACGGTCAAGGCAATGGCCAACAGTTGCTGGCGGGTAACACGCTCTCGGTAAATCAGGAAGGACAGCAGCACCGCCATAATGAAATACATGCCGACCAACGGCGCGATGATCGCCAGCGGCCCGCTGGCAAGAGCCCGGAGCAAAGCATAGAAACCGAAAAAATTGGTCACCCCCATGGCCATGCCGATAAACAGGGCCGGACGGGTACGCTGCCCGGCCCGCTGAGGCAGCATGCGTTTTTTAACCGCAACGACCAGCAGGGTGCTCATGGTATAGGACACCGCCATAAAACCGAAAGTGTCGACCTGCACGGCAGCGAACTTGCTGGAAACGGTCGAAGCCGCACCGCCGGCGATAGCCAACAGGGCCAGCAGCAAGCCTCTTCGGGCATGACCCGGAGAAGTTGCAGCAACAGCACCTCCGCGGCTGCGGGCGAGCAGCACGATGACCGCCAGCGCCAGCAACACACCGCACCCCTGGCGCAGATTTAAACGGTCTCCAAAATAGGCCAGGGAAAAGAGCACCGACAGCACAGTGCTGAGGCGGGTCAGGGGATAAACGGTTCCTGCGGGCAAGGCCTTAAGGGCCTCAATGGTCGCCAGAGTGCCGGTAAGAAAGCCGAGGCTGTTGACCAGGGAGATGATCAGCAAGGGGCCTAGATGGGTGACGGCAGCGGCTCTGGGCAGATAGGCGCACCAGCTCAGCAAGGCCACGGTAGCCATGAAGGCGAAGGTCGTCACCGCCGAATTGCAGCGCATTTCGGCAGAGACTTTATAGAGAAAGCGCTGCAGGCCGAGGACAACCAGGGCGGTGAGCGCCAGCAGATACCAGTGGGTCATGACAAAACACCCGACAGCGAACTAGTTTTCATCCGGAAACGGCTCTGTGTCCACCCATAGTTTCCGGATGGACACGAACTAACGCCGCTTTGCTGCAAAGACTAAAAAAGGCCACGGCAGCCGCCGCGGCCCCAAAGAAATTAGAGAAAAGAGCCTCGAGCGTCCCGTAGGGTTGGTAATGTCGATGGATTCTGAGGCATTTTCGGCTATGCCAAGGCGTCGCCAACGATGGCCTAGCCACGCGCTAAGTCAAGTTGGCGCAACGCAGGCAGAGCCGAAAAGGACCGGAATCAGAAGACAGAACCAGCCGTACGTGGCGCTTCATCAATAATAACTAGCTAGAACCTCGAGAAACTTGGCCGGCAGAGCATCGGGCTGACGCTTGTAGAGCATGCCCAAAGCGCACACCACAAAATAGCCGTGGCTGGCATAGAGCTTTTTCAGGCTGCGCTCGGTGAGGGGCAGCCAGGTGACGGACAGGGCATCGCTGCCCGCTTCCGGTTCGAGTTCTTTGGCCTGTTCACCCGTCAGATGCAGGTGTTTGACCGTCGATTCGATCCAGGCGTTATCGGTACTGCGGCGGTCATCGACAAAACCCTGATAGACCAGATGGGCATCGCTGAGATCGAGGTCGACACCGGTCTCTTCTTTCAGCTCACGCCGGAGGGTGCCGGAAACCGCTTCGCCCTTATCGACCATGCCGCCAGGGATGGCCCACTGACCGTTGTCCTTGCGTTGAATGGCGAGCATCTCTACATCGCCGAAGCGCTCGTTGACCCGGGTGATGATCGGATCGGCGGCATAATTGGGCCCCCACTTGCCAAGCAGACCGCGACCGGTCATGCCACAGCGGCCCCGAGGGTTGAGAGGCCGGCCCTGCTCGTCGAGCTGAATCGGTCCTTCAAAGGACTCGGTCGGCAGTTCTGCCAGGCTGACGTCTTCCGGATCAGCCCAGCCGTCGGCCTTTTTCAGGCAATCGTTGTCCAACACCACCGGCGCCACAAAATATTTCGGAGCATAGGCGGGGTAGTCCACCTCCCAGGGCGTATTTTCATCGGCGACGTTGAAGCGGCGGGGATATTCGGGGGGCCACTCAAAGCGAGCCCGGTACGATTCGACATAAACTTCGACATCACCCTGCAGCCAGCTGCTGGCAAGATCGACAGTCGGCTTCACGCCTAACAAGCTCCAGCCGGTATTCTGATCGTTATTTTCCATTGCTAACAATCTCCCATATCCAGAGAAACAAAGGGGCTGTACAGACAGCCAAAGGATCAACCAAGAGCGGCCTCTATCTTGGCCCGATCATCAGCATCCGGAGTCCAGATAAAGTCATTCTTGTAGCCCTCTTCGGCGATCTTGTCGCGGTAGCGGGTCGCTTCGATCATTTTTTCCTCGCTGACCATGCCCTTGTCATCAAAAAAGACATACTGGCCAAAGACCTCCTGAACCGCAGGGGTCTGACTGCGATCGAGCATCGCGCCGGCCACTTTGAGACAACGACCGGCGTACTCGGGAAGGGGCTCTAAATGATCGACCGCCTTGTCTAAAGCCGCCTTGTCCAAAGGTGTAACGGTGCCGTCCTCGGCAAAAACAAAAAGACAGATTTCCAGTTCCATGGTTATCCTCTCCATAGGTGAATTGACACCCGACCAATGGATGGCAGGTGCGGACTCTTTTATAGCCGAGCCGGGCGTGAACTGCAAGGGGTAGAGCTAAAAACCTGGTCTCACGCGAAGTCGCGAAGTGACCCAAGGCTAAAACCCAGAAACCACTGCCTCACGCGGAGCCGCGAAGACCGCGGAGTAACTCAAAACCAAAACCCGATAATCTTTGTCTCACGCAAAGCCGCAAAGACGCCAAGGAGGTCAAAACCATTGTATTTCTGGTTGGTTTTCCTTTGCGGCTTCGCGTGCAAAAAATCAGCTAGGCTCCCCCAGCTCGACGATCTGGTCGGTGATTTCGGTAAAAGCCACATCGTGACTGACCAAAAACAGCTGGTCGTACCAGTGTTCGGTGACCTCTTCACGGCCCACATCGATGGCCCGAAAGGCCCGGGCCAGGTTCTCCCGGCGGGAGGCGTCGAGGTTCGAAGTCGGCTCGTCGAAAAAGGCCAGACGCGCGCCGATGGTCTGCAGCAGCGCCAGGCGCAAAGCGACCACGGCACTCATCATCTGACCGCCCGAGAGCTGATCATCGGTTCGTTCCCGCAACTGGCCATCGGCCAGATCCCGCAGCACCACCTGATAATGGCTACCCCAGATCAGTTCTTCATCCCCCTCGGCAATGGTCCGGTAAATACGATCGGCCCGCTGGCTGATTTCTTCGCGAAAGCGTTCGGAAAGTCGAGCAGAGACATTCTTGAACACGCGATTACGCAGATACTTGACTAATTTTTCCTGCGCCTCAAAACGCTTCTTTTGCACCAGCCGGGAGGCAATTTCCTGTTCGATCTGCTTTAGTCGGACGATCTCCCCGGTGAGGCGCTGAAGATCCTTATCCAAGTCCTGCAGACGTTGTTCCAACGCCGCGGAAGCGGCCACCAGGCCTTCCCTTTGCTGCCGGACGATTTGATGCTGATCGACGTCGTAGGCCTTCTGGCAGACATTGAGGGTTTCCGCTGCAAGTTCCCGGTCCTTTTTTAACGAAGAGAGGGCCTGCTGCCACTTTTCCAGGATCTGATGGCGAGAAACCAGCTCACCGGCGTCCTTGGCATGGGCATGCCAGGCATCCCGTGCGGCCTGAGAAGCGGCGCGCTCCTGTTCGGTCCGACTTAAAGTCGCTTCCAGGTCGGCATAGACCTTGTGCGATTCCCTGGCCGCAGTCAATCGGGATTCGGCCGCAGCCAAATCGCTCTGCAGTCCGGTCAGGCCGGCAGTCCGCTCGACGGTTTTCTGCCGACGTCCATCCAACTGCTGTTGCTGTTTGTCCAGCTCTCCAGCCCGCACCACCAATCCCTGCAGCCCTTGTCGGGATTGCTCTGATTCAAGTATCTCCTGTCCAAGAATTTCGATGCGACTGTCCAGTTGCGCCGCCTGTTCATCGAGATCGGCAATCTTGTGACTGAAAACGTCTCGCGGCTGTTCACCGGCAATGTTGCCGCAGGGTTCGGCAAAAAAAGGACAGATCCCTTCACTGAGCTTGTCCTGTCCCTCGACCAGCGCTGCCCGGCGACCGTTGAGCAAACCACGCTCGCTCCTGAGGGCTTCGCCTTTCCGGCGCAAGTCGGGCAGGCGGTCTGCGACCTCCTGCAATCGGGGATCGGGTTTCAGCTCCTGGCGGGCGGCATCCAGACGGATCTGCTCCGCGGCCAGCTCCGTCTCGGATTTTTTCACTTCGTCCTTCTCATGGAGCAACTTCTGTTGCAGGGTCTGACTGTCTTTTTCCAGGCGCCCGATCTCACGCTCCAGCTCACGGCACTGCCGCTCTAGCTCGCGCAAGTCTTTAAGCTTCTGCTCAGCCTTTTCAAATGCATCTTTACCGGCCCTGTTCTTTTCAAGCTCCCGTTGGGCCTGGTGAGCCTGCTCAACTCGAAGTTTTTGCTCGGCAACCTTTTCCTCGCCATTCTGAATACGGAGATCGAATTCCTGCACCTTGCCGGTCGCCTCCCGCAGAGACTTTTCCAGTTTATCCTGCTCTGCAAGTCGCCGAGTCGCCTCGGTCAACAACTCCTGTTTTTCTTTCAGAACAAGACGCTGGCCGGCAAGCAGCTCCTGCAATTCAAGATGTTCTTTTTCCCGCTCCGGCAGCAGGACGACCTGTTCCTGGCGGGCTTCCACCTCGGCGTTCAATACCTCGATACGATTCTGTACCGCCGACAATAAACCGCTGGTTCCCTTGAAGGTCTTACGCCAGGCGTCGATACCGAGGATTTCATCGAAAGCCTCCTGCCGCTTGGTCGCCTGCTTGATGACAAAGGGACCGAGAAAGTCATTTTGGAAGGGCCCGATGAGCAGCTTGAACTGTTCGGCCAGCGGCCGGCCGTTGGCCAACCCCAACAGTTCGGCCAGGCGGACTTCCGTCTCCCGGATATTGGCGTGTTCCTCTACCTCGAAATCATCTCCGAGCTGGCGGGCCAGCAACCATTTAACGCCACCGCCGACGGTGCGGGTCACCCGCCAGCTGCTGCCATCATCGATGCGAAAAGATACCGCCACCTCACCCCGTTTGGCACCGATGGACAGAAAACGCTCGACATTGGTGACAAAATCCCGCGCGTCCACACCGAACAAGGCATAGCCGATCGCCTCGAAGACCGTACTCTTGCCGACCCCGTTGGGCCCGGACAGCACATTGATACCGGCGGCGAAATCAAGGGTCGTGTCCCGGTGGGATTTGATGTTTTTCAGATGGATGGAGAGAATTTGCATTGATGTCTTTCGCCAGGAAATTCCGGGGGAAATCCCTGATTAAACTCCGAACTTAAATCAAAAGCGCTTCTCTCACGCGGAGCCGCGAAGAGCGCGAAGAAATGCTTGTTGACCTTTAAAGCCCATGTCTCACGCCACGCCGCAATGAACGCAACGTAAAATCAGAAATCGAACAACACCGGCTTTTGATTTTCCCCTATAAGCAGGGTTTGGCTTTGCGTGGCGACGTTGCGTCGTGGCGTGAGGCCGATTTTGATTGTCTTCGCGTCCTCCGCGACTCCGCGTGAAAATCAGCTTTTGCCTTCAATCTTCTCACTGCGCTCCAGCAGCGCCAACAGTTCATCGTCCTCCACCTCGCCACGCAACACCAGATCGCGAATGGCCAGGGAAAGCTCGACCAGCTCATCAGGGCGCTCCTTGTAATCGCTGCTGGCCTCGATCAGTTCCCGCAAAACCTCCTGTTCGATATCCGCCAGACTTTTACCGGAGCTCTCCTCAGCGCTGCCGCGGCTGACAAGGGATAACTGGTTGCGAATTTCCACATGCAGCGGCTGACAGACTTCGTCCAGCACCGTCCGGAGTTGTTCCCGGCTCAGCTCGAAGGGATGAAAAGCCACTTTGCCCTTAAGCTTGAGATCGATGAGAGGCCGGCGATGTTCACCAGCCCTCTCGGAAAGGCTCCCCAGCACAGCCGTCAGATGGTCGCGAAAGATTCCCAGAGCCTGCTCCGCATCGCTCGCTCCATCCAGGTCGACCACCACCGCCTGCATGGGCCGCGGGTCCGTGGAACGGAATTCGTGGTCAAACCGCTCCTTTTCCATGTTTACCAGGTAATAACCTTTTTCGTACTTCTGCTCGCCGAAATTGACCCTCTCGGGAGAACCGGGATTAAAACCGTAGGGTCGCCCCTCCGGGGTTTCCACGATGTAAGGCTTATGCCCGTGTCCAAGGGCCAGGTACTCGAAGCGTTCGGCCAAAGGCAGGGATTCTTCCGGCTTCATGTTGCCGATCTCTACCGGCGAAAAGCTCCAGATGCCGACATGAAACAACAACAGGTTGTGGTCGGTGGTTACCGCCTCGCAGATTCGCTCCACATGGTTGCCGGCCTGAGCTCCGACATAACCGAGGCCGTAGATATTCAGGTCACCGACAAGCAGATGCCCTCCCACGCCCTGTTCTTCGTCGAAGGGAACAAAATGATAACCGCCCTCTTCGGTACGAGAGGGCCGCAACAGTCGCAGATACCCCATCTGCGACAGAGCCTCCATCCAGGAGATGCTGTCCCGGCGGTGAATCCAGTCGTGGTTGCCTTCGACGGCGATACAGGGAATGTTTGCATCTTTGAGGGGCTGCAGAGTTTCGATGGTGCGGGCAAAGGTTTGCGGCAAAATCTGACCGGTGTGAAACAGGTCGCCGGCAATCAACACAAAATCGACCTGCTCAGCCAGGGCGTCGGCAACAATGGCCGCTAGAGTGCGGAAAAAATCATTGTAACGGGCCGCTTCGCCACTGGAGTGACGATAGGTTTTACCCAGGTGAATATCGGCAGTGTGGATAAAGCGCACAGCCATAGGCCGGAACTCCGTCGCATTAAGTGAACAATCGGGGGCAAAACAAGGAATGGCGACCCGCCCGGCAACAACCGAAGCAGCCGCCGGACAAAGATTATTTTTCAGACGCTACAGGTGGTGGTGCCGAGGAGGAAACAAAACTGCGTTCAAAGAGGGTCGAGACCTCGTTGGCAGGAAGGGGCTTGCTGAACAAAAATCCCTGCACTTGAGCACAATTCATCCGCTGCAAAAAATCCAACTGTTCTTCCGTCTCGACCCCTTCGGCGACAACTCCCAGGCCCATGGTCCGTCCCAGAGCAATAACCGAACTGGTCAGGGCGGCATCGTTGGCGTTGCTGGTGACCTCACGGATAAAGGAGCGATCGATCTTCAGCTTGGACAGTGGCAGTCGCTGCAAACTGCTGAGCGAAGAATAGCCGGTGCCGAAGTCGTCCATGGCCAGGGAAATGCCCCGCTGCTGAAAGATATTCAGAATCCGCACGGCTTCCTGGACATTGTCCATGACCGCACTTTCGGTGATTTCAAGTTCCAGCAACTGTGGATCGAAGCCGCTCTCATCAAGAATGCCCTCTACCATGTCAACAAAATCGGGCTGTCGAACCTGCCAGGTCGATATATTCACCGCTACCCGCACCGGCGGCATTCCGGACTGCTGCCACTTCCGGCCCTGAATACAGGCAGCCCGTAGCACCCATTCGCCTATGGGAACGATCAGACCCGTCTCTTCGGCCAACGGAATAAAGGCCCCCGGCGAAATCATTCCACGCTGACCATGCTGCCAGCGCACCAATGCCTCCACCCCGACCAGCCGTCCGGACTCCAGGTCGATCTGGGGCTGATAGTGCAACAGCAGTTCATGGCGATCAACGGCCTGACGCAGATCGTTTTCCAAAAACAGCCGTTCTTCGACCAGGTCGTCATCTTCGGCGGAAAAGAAACTGAAGCAGGCACCGCCTTTGTTTTTGGCCTGATACATGGCCCGGTCGGCCTGACGCATCAGACTGCTGACATCCTCGCCGTTATTGGGATACAGGCTGATGCCGATGCTGGCAGTGAGAAACAGCTGGTGTTCCCGCAGACTGATCGGCTGCACCAGAAGAGAAAGGACTTTTTTCGCCACCGTGGCCACATCCGCCTGGGAGGCAACATTTTCCTGCACAATGACGAACTCGTCGCCACCGATACGGGCCAGGGTATCGACCTCACGCAGTCCATTGCGCAGCTGGCAGGCGACCTTCCACAACACCTGGTCGCCCACATCGTGCCCAAGGGAATCATTGAAGTTTTTGAAGCGGTCAAGGTCGATGACTAGCAGGGCGAGCTGACTGCCAAACCGCCGGGCCCGGGCCAGGGCATGTTCCAAACGGTCCTGAAACAACGCCCGGTTCGGCAGATCGGTCAAGGTATCGTGATAGGCCAGATAGTTGAGGCGGGCTTCGTTCTGGCGCAAGGTTTTTTCAGCCTGCACCCGGTCACTGATATCAACGATACTACCGCGAATGCCGGTCACTTGCCCCTGCAAAACCATGGCATCGGCGGAGATAAGGGCAGGCAGAATCGAACCGTCCTTTTTGCGCACGGTAAACTGACTGTTGATCAGTCGCTGGCCGCTTAATACCTTTTGAAAAACCTCCTGCAGACGTTCTCCGTCTTCAACGGCAAAGAGTTGCGATAACATCAGGCCGCTGTCCAGATCCCCAGCGCTATAACCGCTCAGATCGAGAGCACAACGGTTCCAGAAAACCACCTTGCCGACACGATCCGTTTCAAAGACGCTCTGCGGCAGCAGATCAACCGTTTCGCGAAAACGCTTTTCGCTCTCTTCCAGAGCACTAACCGCCTTATGCCTTCGTTTGACCTCCTGATGCAAAGCCTGTCTGCTACGATGGCCACGGCGCAGAATAGACAGGAACAGAGCCACCACCAGAACCAATAGTGCCGTAACCAACCAGACCAACAAGCGATAATGGTCGAGATCCTGTTGCCCATTCGCAGCGCTGACCGGCAAAACAGCCGCCAGCGACAGGCCGAATACAAACAACATCCCTATGAATTTAGCTCGTATCACCTTTGCTACCACCTACTCCGTCTGGCAGACAATTTCTGGATGGCGACGTTACCGACAATAAAACTTCTGTGCTGCCCTTTCTCCAGACCGGGTCAAGCACCAGTTTTACAAAGTGTCTCTGCGAAAAAGCCTAGGGCAAGTCGAGACCGGTGCGGCAAGAGGGGCAGCGTACCCGCTTACCGGACAGTTTTTCCGGATAGGCCAGCTTGTAATTGCAAGACAGGCAGCGCACCATGCTGACGCCGGGACGGGCAGGGTCCCCCTCCAGACTAACCACCCCTGAGGGGGCCTTTTCAGGCTCGAGCTCAGGCTCGGCAGCAGCGGGAACAACTGTCTCTTCAACAGGAGCCGGGGCTTCTTCCGGCTCGCCGAAGGAAAAGGTATCATTGTCCATAGTCGATGACTCTTCGACAGCTGCGTCGAGTTCATTCGGGTCATCGGCAAAGGTCTGGTCAAAAGAAAAATCGGTGTCGCTGTCGGCCGTGCCACGATCCTCTTCCGCATTCGCTTCCGCCAGGGATGCGGCTGCACGGCTCAGAACATCTTCTTCCTCAGGCTGTTCTTCGATCAAATCCGGCTCTTCAGGAGGGGCTTGCTCTGTTTTGATTGTTGCCGGGACTTCTTTGGCCGGGGCAACGGACAGGGGGTTGGGCTCTGCAATGGATCTTACCTCTTCACGAATCCGCTCCAGTCGCTCGTTGAGTCGAGCGACTTCACGTTCAATACGTGAAGTACGACGCAATACCCGCCAAAACAGCAGAAACAGAAGCAGAAACACTGCTGCTGCGGCCAGCAACCGGTGGTCCAGGGTTGTTATGAAGTTCAAAATCTCCTCTTGGTTCATCTTCGCCTCCTTGCAAAAAGCTTTTCAGAGATATGAAATACCTGTCTCGGTAAGAGCGGCCCCGCTATCCATTGCAGCCGGGCAGGCTTCGTCGAGATTACTCTTTTATCGCCACAATGATATAGACCGGATTGTGGGCTTCAAACATCTTGTATTCAGTGGATGGTCTGGTGCGGGCCACATTGATCGTGGTGATTTCCAGCTGGTAGCCGGCATTGGAGAAATATTCGCTGGCCGCTGTGAGAGTGTCGAAAGTCATGGCGTTAATGACAACCCGACCCTCGGCCGGAAGCCGCTCATCAACGGCCTGAAGAATATCCCACAGATTACCTCCGGAGCCGCCGATGAAGACCCGATCGGGATCGGGCATCCCATCGAAACAGGCCGGAGCCTCCCCTTCCACCAGGCGAGCCTGACGAACATTGAATTTGCGGAAATTCTGCTTGATATAGTCGATACACTGCTTATTGCGTTCTACAGCGAAAATACGACCATTTGGCAACAGATGATCGGCCTCGATACTGACTGAGCCCGACCCGGCGCCGATATCCCACAAAACCATGTCATGGCGCAACTTGAGCTTGGCCAGAGTCACCACCCGCACCTCTTCGTGGGTGATCAGCTTACGCGCCGCGGCGAACTCCTCGTCGGGGATGCCCAGGGTCGGCACATGCTCTTCGCCCCCGGCATCGTATTCCTTAATCAGTATCAGCACATTGAGAGGAGCCGCACTGATTTCGAGCAGGCCGCGCACATCGGTGGTAACAATACGCTCTTCAGTGGTGCCCAGGTTTTCGCACAGGTAGGCCTTATAACCGTCGCGGCCCCTCTTCACCAGCTCGGCCGCGATAGCCGCCGGGGTGTTAATGGCATCGGTCAGTATAGCCGCCTTATCGTTGGCGACAATACGATCGACCGACCCTTCGATACCGCGCCCCTGGGCAGAAAGAAAAATGGCATCGTCCCAGGGCTCTTTGAGCTTGGCAAAAGCGTACTGCACCGAACTGACGTTGGGCACGAACTCCAAATCCTCAGCAGAAAAATTGCGCAACAGTCGTCGACCGATGCCGAAAAAGAGCGGATCGCCTGAGGCCAACACCACCGTCTGTCGATCGCTCTGTCTAAGGCGTTCGGCAATTTCGGAAAAATTATTGTCGATCAGGACCGTCTCACCGGGAAATTCAGGGAACAGTGCCAGATGTTCGGCCCGCCCCATGAGAACCTCACAGGACTTGACCAGTTCCAGAGCCCTGCCACTAAAACCTTCCTGACCTTGCACTCCAGCACCGACAACATAGATCTTTTTCATCATTCTTCCTTTTTCGCCGTTTAAGCAATGATCCATTCGCCAAAACTCAGGGATGGCTAAACAAATAATTTGTCCTACAAGGCCTGGTGTTTCTTCAGAGCAACGGCATACATAGTATGTCGAGGTTTTGAAAAAATGCCGCAACGCCGTAGGGCGAACTTTTTGCAACGCCATCAAGCAGCAGAGTCCGGCTTCTGAGGAACCGGCCGCCGTCACTCTACCGTTTCAGTCCGCAGCCCGTCAAGCCTGCTTCATTCGGCCGTAACGGTGGATTTTCCCAGGGCCTCCGCAACCCGCTCGCAGACAACTTCCCCGAGCTTGGCGTGAACCCCCAGCGGCTCGGCCAGCAGCAGTTCCAGCTCCGGGTATCTCTGCCCGGCGGCAGCCATGGCAGCGGGCAGATCATTGCGTACATGGCTACCGGCAAACAGAAAGTAGGGACACAACACGATACGCCGGGCCCCCTGCTCTACGCAGCGATCAATGCCGCCGGCAATAGTCGGCTCGCCGCAGGACAAAAAGGCAACCTCCACCAACCTGTTGTCGCTGCCGGCTCGCACCAGGTCGGCCAGGGCACAAAAAGCCGACTTGACCTCCGGCCGAGTCGAGCCATGACCGATCAACAGCACTGCCGTTTTGCACCCTGTCTCATTCATGGCCTGCCCGTCTATCATCAAAACTCCGTCAACCGTTAATCAACTGAACAGAAACCCGGCCACCCGCTCCGTAATCGAGGATATTCATACAGCCGTAGAACTGGGACAGAGACAGCACTTTGTCCAGAGGGGCATCGAGAGCATCCAGCAGCAAAACCCGGTTGATGCCGCCGTGAGCCACCACGATGACCTCCTGCCCCTTATGCCGCGCAGTGATTTCGGCGACAGCCGAACGGGCCCGCTGTCGGAGATCGAGCAGGTTTTCCCCGCCTGGAATGCGGTAGTGGACAAGATCATCGAGCCGCGACTGCCATTCCTGAGGATAACGGGCCTGTAATTCGCTCCAGGGTCGACCTTCCCACTCGCCGGCATGCAACTCACGCAATGCCTGCAAAGGAGTCGGCACCAGACCGTGGACGGCCGCCAGCATTTCAGCTCCCTCTAAACAGCGGGACAAATCGCTGCTATAAACAGCCTGAATCGGCCGCGATTTAAGGCGCTCGACCAACTGCCGGTAATGATCTCGCCCCCGGGAGGTCAAAGCCACATCCTGTTGACCGTTGTAGCGCGGCTCGCCGTGCCCTTCGACCTCGCCGTGCCGCAGCAAAAAAAGGCGCGTCTCCTCTGGCCGGCAGGGTTGCAGCGCATTCAATGAGCCTGTAGCAGCATTATTCGTCATCAGCGAAAACGAAGCTTAAGTATCAGCAAAATAGTGGTATTGGCCGTTGCCAGACCGTTCATGGCGACAAACACCGGGTTACCGACCTGAACTGCATAGGTGGTGTAGAACAGTCCTCCGACAAAGATAATCAACAACATCCAGATCGACAGGTCCGCTGTCGAACGGGTCTGAAGCGCCTTGATGATTTGCGGAACAAAGCCAGTGGCTACCAGCAATCCGCCCAGGATACCAATCCAGAACATTCTTTGATTCAACCTTAATGCATTCGCAAAAACTTTATAGAAAAGACTAAGCAAAGATTTCAGCCAACAAGGCCTGGTGTTTTTTCAGGGGTTAAGACAGTCAACCAGTATGTCGAGATCCTGAAAAACAACCTAACGCCGTAGTGCGGAATTTTGCGACGCCATCACATTTACCTACTCATAGGATGGCTAAGCAAAAATTTCGTCCGACAAGGCCTGGTGTTTTTTCGGGGGCGAAGACATACAACCAGTATGTCGAGACTCTGAAAAAACACCCTAACGCTGTAGGGCGGAATTTTTGCGACGCCATCAATCATCCTCATCAACAAACACCGGCTGGGCATCATCGTCAAGGGCAGCATCGATGCGTTCCCAGATCTCATCGCGCCCTTCGCGGGTCAAGGCGGAAAAGAGAGTGAACGCGTCCCTTGGCAAACCGGTGGCTTCAAGAATCGGTAGAATCTGCCTTTCCCGGCGGCTGCGGGTAATTTTATCGACTTTAGTGATAATCGGGATCGTCGGAACCTGAAGTTCTTCCAACCAATCAAGCAGTTGTATCTCTTCCTGCTGTGGCACCCTGCGAATATCAAACAGCAATAATAGTGCCCGTAGATTCTCCCGACCTTCCAGATAGGTCCGGACCATTGGGCCCCACTGTTTTTTCACCGCTAAAGGTACCTTGGCAAAACCATAGCCCGGTAGATCGACCAGGTAGAACTCGCCGTTAATATCGAAGAAGTTAAGCAACTGAGTGCGCCCCGGAGTCGAGGATGTCCGGACCAGACCGCGGCGGTTGACCAGAACATTAATCAGGGAGCTCTTCCCTACGTTACTACGACCGGCAAAGGCCACTTCCTTGAAATCGCCTGGCGGATAGTTCGCCGGACGAGTGGCGCTCTTAACAAAATCAGCTGATTTAATGATCACCTAACGGGCTCCTTGGCTCTTGTAATGCGGCTTTCAAGCCGCCGTCAACTTGCTCGACACGATATCCCAGGCCGCAGGCAATTGCAATGAATTCACGTCTTTTCACCGACGGGGGCGACAAAATAGCAACCCCGTTATTCATCCCGCGGCAACGGCGGGGAAGCAGGTGGCGAAACCGGGCAAAAACCCGGTAACCGAGAACCGCCAACAGGTGCACGCCCGGCAAGCCGAGCAATTGGCTCAGGCACCGATAACGAAGTCCGGGAAGCCCCAACCACAGGGCACGAAAGGCATCTACCCCCAGGTAAAGACGGCCCGCGGCATCCTGCACATGCATGGCCTTCATCAACGCCGCCTGATCCAGTCCCCGAGCTGCTGCATCAAAGGAAGGCGCGCTGATATCGATAAAGTCAAGCCGGCCGGCTCGATTCAAGGGCCGGTAGTGAAAAATCTCCCGCGAGCAGACGGGGCAGTTACCATCGTAAAAAACGGTCAATGGAAAAAGAATTTTGGGGGACCGACCCATCTAATGCACCTTTTTTGAAAACGACCCGCCAATGATCGGTAAAGGACGATTGACAGTCGGCCATTTGGAGGATAACTATAAAGTACAGGGTAATTTGCGCTAATCAAGAAAGGAGGCCGCGAATGTTTGAACATATCGATGTTCAGGACGCCATCAAACGCTCGATCCAGACCGAGAAAAAGGCCATGCTTTTTTATCGAATGGCGGCCCGACACATGCAAAACAGCGAAGCACGGCGCCTCTTTGAGACGCTGGCTAATGAAGAGCGGGAACATGCCCAGCAGTTCTATCGCCTCTATAAGCGCGATGATCTCCCTGACTTCGACAGTTTCATGGACAGTGCCAGCGAATCGGAAAAAGAATGGCTTTCTTCGCGCGAAAAGATTTTGTTGAGTGACCTCGGCGTACGTAAGGCCATGGAACTGGCCATGCACAAGGAACTGAAGCTTGAAAAGCAACTGAGGGAGATCGCCGCCAACATCAAAAACCCCGAAGTGCGCGGGGTCTTTGAAGAAAATGCCAAATCGACCAACCACCATTATCAGTTGATCGAATCGGAATATGCCCATCTGATGGGCATGGTGCACGAAACGGATATCGACACCTACGTCCGCGAATAAAAACTGTCGATCGGCCCTTTTCCTGCCCCCTGTTCATGGTAAAATATAAACACGGGGCAGGCGCTTCAACCCTGTTCCAGTTGACAACTGAATACCGGCATTGCGCGGCCTCATGCCAGAAGCCTTGTCTTCTCATCCGCCGGTTGCCACCGGAAGCCCACCTGTCCTTCGGGTCTATAAAAGAGCCGAAAAAGCAGCGGTCGAAAGGTAGCAAGCCTGCGAATTAGCATAAAGCTGGTCGTGGCGATGTCGGTATTGTTGTGCTCACCTCCAGGCACTTTACCTCTGCGCCGCTCCCGTGCCTGTATCTCTGAAAGCAGGCCTACCGCACAACCATCCTCTATTTGCCACATTCGCAAAAACTACTAAGAGGGCTTACTTGGCCGTCTCTTTTTCCATACGATAATAACGATGCACCGGCTTTATAGCCCCCGCGGCCAGGGATTCCTTAAGCTCCTTGAACAGTTGTCGAAGCTCCAGCAGTTGCGCCTCGGTGAGATTGAGGCGCGGCATCTGCGAACCTGGCTGAACATAACCGGGGTCTTCCAGATAGGCCTGCAGATAGTCGATATGCAGCTTTTCCACGGCCAGCAACAGGTCGGGCGCCAATGCCATGGGGGCCGGAAGCTTATCGGCCGGCTGCTGATCGCCGAAGGCATGGCAGGCCAGGCAGCTGCGCAAGGAAGCGCTGGCGGCAACTTTTGAGGGCAGCGAACCACTGATGGGGGTAGGCTCAAAGGATAATGGTTTTTCCATAAAAAGACGCGCATGGCAATCGAAGCAATTGTAGTCCTGCCACGGCTCGAGGCGAAAATCCTTGGCCGGCGAGGTCATCCAGGCCAGCTGCTGCAAATAATCGGCTACCGCTTTGAGTTCGGAAGGCTGCAGGTTGGGCACCGCATTGGGAGAGGTGTAGGCCAGCATCATCAGGTTATTCATGGCCGGTCGCATACGATAGGGGGCCGCCAGATAATCCGCCAGCCAATTGGGCTCGTATTTGTGGCGGCGCCAGGTCAGGCTCGGTGCATGATCGGCACCGAATCCTTCAAGGGTATGGCACCCTCGGCAGCGGGCGGCCTTGACCAGCCGCCGGCCAACCAGCAACCGTTCGCCAACCTCATCCAGGGTCGATGGTTTTCCCTGGGTTGTCTTGTCTGGCATTGGCTTTTCTGCCACCTCGGTCTGCGGCTCAACGGCTTTTGCCGCAGCGCGCCGGTCCCGTTCACGGCAGCAGGCAGTGTAATCATGGCAGACTTCTACCCCGGTCACATCGGCATCACCGGAAAATCCCGAATCGACGACCAGACTGCGCAGCTCAAAGTCGACCAGCAGCCAGCTATTTTCCGGAATATCAGCAAACAGTTCCCGACCACCCAGCACATCGAAAAAATTGCGACAGGTTTTACTGCTGCGGGGATCTTCATAGGCCAGAGAAATCCAGGCCACCCGCCCGTCCTCCACGATTTTCTTCGCCAGAAACAGCACTTGGTCGGAATACTGAATCCCGGGCCGTTCACCGGCCACCAGTGCCCCCGCAGACTGGGGAAGCACTATCAGCAAACAGAGCAACCCTATCCAGACATTCACTATACGCATCGCCATCTCCTATAAAAAACGCATGCTATGGCTTAAACCTATCACAGTCGCAGCTAAGGACAAGAACATCTTGCGTCGAACTGAAACTCGCTGATATTCTGTGGGCGTCTTCATCAGACAACGAATCGACATTCTGCTCTTAACACTCTGTCGAGAAGGAATTTAATCATGAAACCCGCCGTCGTTTCGGTGGCCGCCAAAAGCGGCACCGGCAAAACTACCCTGGTAGTGAAGTTGATCAGTGAATTGAAGCGACGGGGCTACCGTGTCGGTGCCGTCAAGCACGATGGCCACGGCTTTTCCATGGACAAAAAAGGCAAGGATTCCTGGCGCTTTACCGAGGCGGGATCCGACATCACCATGGTTACTTCCCGAGACAAAATAGCGATGATTCGGCAAAATCCCGATCGGCAGGAACCGCCTTTAGAAGAAACCATCGCTCGCTATTTCGGCGAGGTCGATATCGTCATCACCGAAGGTTTTAAAAAGAACACCCTGCCAAAAATCGAGGTCCACCGCCGGGAATGCCGTAGCGAACTGCTTTATCGGGGTGAAAGTCACGACCCGAATCTGCTCGCTGTGGCTTCCGACGAGCCTCTCGATCTTGACGTGCCGGTCTTTGACCTGAATGACACCAGCGGCATCTGCGACCTCATTGAGAGCCGCTTTTTAAGCTAACCCTTTCCTTTTAAACAGTCGCTTATCGCCTGAACATTTCCCAGACACCGACCAGCAGCAACAACAGCACTCCCCACCAGCTCCGCAGCACTACCGCCGACTTGGGTCGGTGTGGTGGTAAAGGCCTCTTGCGTCTTGCTGCACCCAGCCTATTCTTAGGTCGAATAATGCCATCCTCGCAGAGCACATAACTGGAGTATTCGGCCTGCTGGCGAGCCGCCAATACCTGGCCAAAGGTGGGACCACTGGAATGATACCGAGCCCGGACCTTCACTGGCGGAGGCCCATTGCGAACGGGAGTGGTCCGAGCAACAGAAGCACTGGCAACGAAGCGAAAAAAGGGATTCAACCAGCGCCGCCGGGAACGACAAAGCTCTCTCAGCTTTTGCAGAAACGAATCGCTGCCAGCAGAACGGGCACTAGATAGCTGGGCATCGTAACTCGCTCGTTTTAATGGGGAACTAAGGGTTCGGTAAGCGGCCAGAATCTCTTGGAAGAGGTCTTCATCCGCCATGTCTGGCGCTGCCGTATCAGGATGGCAACGTCTGGCTTGGCGACGGAAAGCCCTCCGAATTTCATCGTAACCGGCTTCGGGAGACACCGCGAGGAGCTGGTAACAGGTCTTCTCCATGGATAAGCCCCTGATCGACAGGGCCTCCATCCATGGAGAGCCTAAGCGGTAAAAGGAAGAAAGGGCCGAACGCCCTGTGCAAAAACAACCCTGAGCTTTCTTTGTCGACCGGATTACGGAAATTCTTTAGATCAAGCATAGGTTATAGGGCAGCTATAGGTCGGCGGTTGATATGCAACCTGCCATTTTGCAAGAAGAGGAGTTCCGGGACAGACCCGTCGCCAGACGTTGGTAGATTTTTTCAAGCTGCAACGCCTCATCCAGAGAAGTCCGGAACTTTTGCAAGGGCCGGGTTAACCGTTGGCGAAGGGCTGTGTTTCGGGCTAAAGCCAAGGCCTGACGGATAAAACGTTCCGAAGAATCGTAGAGCAAGCCGTTAACTTCCGGTGTGAATGCCGCCCGATTACCAGGGATATCCCGTGCCAGTATTGGTCGGCCAAGAGCAGACGCTTCGAGCAGAACATTGGGCAATCCCTCGCTGATAGAATGATTCAGGATCACGTCGACCTCGCGGAGCGCCGCGGCCATGGCAGCGGCTGGAATCTCACCGAGGTACTGGGCCCAGGGGCGCACCTTTAACTCCTCCAGAAAGTGTTGACCATAGTCCGGGTCAAGAATTGAGCCGCAAAAAAGCAGGCGGCAAAAGGGTGCCGCCTCCGCGACCGGATCAAAAAGTTGCAGGAGTTCCAGATTCGCTTTAACGGGACGAATGCCGGCTGGAAGAAGGAAGATAATATCGGAGGCGGGAATGGACTTCCTTTGTCTCAGGGGGTATGGATCATCTCCCAGGCTAACGCCGGGAGCTAAATGGTGCAGGCGAGGGGCCAGGCCGGGAAGGTCCGCCGCAAAAGAATCCACGGTCAGACGATTTTGGATGATGATGGCCGCAGCCTGCTCCAGTACCGTACGAATCTGCGGCCCCTGCTCGGCGCTGTCCATGCCGTGATTCAGATCGGTTCCGGTCAGGGATACTATCGACGGAATAAGTGCCTGCTGCCGGCATCCCAGCCAAGGCAGCCCTGACCGATAGGCATGTAGCATGTGAACCAAATCTGGAGCGAATTCTTCCACCTGACGTTCCAGGCAAGCTGCAGAACCAGCCGTCGCCACCAGCCGCACTTCATGTCCAAGAGAGACCAGCCCCTGTTGATGGCGCAGAGCGGTCACCCAATTGCCGGTGGTACGGGGCTGTTCGGGAACCACAAACAAAATTCGCACGAAAACCCTCCAGAGCGATCTGGGACAACAACCAGAATAGGATGCATGCTAGATAAATGCCCGGACTGTGTCAATCGAAACAAACGGATAAAAAAAGAGCCCCCGCCGAGGCGGGGGGCTCACTTACCGGAGGAGCTTAGGTATGGCGTACTTAAGAATCCAGGTAAGTTGAACGATTAACCTTGTACCACGCGACGGGCAGCACGCTTGATGCTGACCAGGTTACGGAAGCTAACGTTGTCGGTGGTGATGTTGTTGCCTTGGGAGCCGCAACCGAGGGTCAACGAAGGGATCATAACGTTGAACAGGCCGCCGATGGCACCGTGGCTGGTGGGCGAGTTGAAGGTAACGCGGTTAGCGTCAACCTTGCTGGCGAACTCGATGCAGGTTTCATCGCTGGCGGAGTGGATACCGGCAGTGTGACCGGCGCCGCCTTTTTTCAGCAGCTCGGCGCAACGCTCGATAGCGGCGTCCTTGCCTTCGACAACCATGTAGCCGAGGGACGGGGAAAGTTTTTCGCGGCTCATGGGCTCTTCGTCCTGCATACCCTTGAGAGGACCGACCAGCAGGGCGCGGGTACCTTCGGGCACGGAGAAACCGGCCATTTCGGCAATCTTGGTCGCGGGCTGGCCAACAACCTTGCCGGAAACAACATAGCAGTCGCCGAAGTAGAGCTTTTCGAGCTTGGCTTTTTCGTCTTCGTTAACCAGGTAAGCGCCGATTTCCTGCAGCTTGGCAACGGCCTTTTCAGCCACGGCAGCGTCGTCGAAGATCAGGTTCTGCTCGGAAGCGCAAACCACGCCGTTGTCGAAGCATTTGGACAGCAGGGTGTCTTCCATGGCCTGGTCGATATCTGCATCGCTGGCAACATAAACGGGGCAGCCGCCGGCGCCAACGCCGAAAGCGGGGTTACCGGAGCTGTAAGCAGCTTTAACCATGGCACCGCCGCCGGTAGCCAGGATCACGTCCACACCGGGGTTGGTCATCAGGGCGCTGGTAGCTTCCATGGAAGGCTCAGTGATCCACTGGATGCAGTTAGCAGGAGCGCCAGCAGCGATGGCTGCGTCGAGGCACAGCTGAGCGGTGGTCTCGCAGCACTTCTGAGCGCGGGGGTGGAAACCGAGAACGATCACATTGCGGCTCTTAAGGGCAGACAGGATCTTGAAGCAAACGGTGGAGGTGGGGTTGGTGGTCGGGGTGATACCGGCCACTACGCCAACGGGCTCGGCGATTTCGATGATGTCGTTTTCGTCCTTAACGACGCCAACGGTCTTCACGCCCTTCATGTCGTTCCAGATCACAGTGGAACCGAAGTGGTTCTTGATGGTCTTGTCAGCTACGTTACCGAGGCCGGTCTCTTCAACAGCCATTTTGGCCAGTTCTTCTTTTTTCGCTTCCACGGCATTAGCTACCGCTTCGCAGATGGCGTCGGTCTGCTCCTGGTTGAGCTTTTTGAAATCTTCCAGGGCCACTTTGGCCGTTTCGATCATTGCGTTGATTTTTTGTTCTACCATGGTATTCCTCCTAGAATTCGTGGTTTGAACTACCTCTAAATGCCCGATTGTCAGTCCTCGGACGAGAACGCATATGTAAAAACAAAAATAACCGTTGATATTGCATTGAAAGTCGCCGCAAAACACCGCACTTTTACACAGTCTTCAGCACCGCTTTTCTAATGCTCTGACCGGCAGCTGTCAAGCCCAAAAGACCAAAAACAACTTGATCTTAAAGGTTTGAATTTCTTTGCTTTTTCGGATAAGTAAAGAATACGGAAAGGGAAAACAATGGTTTAAAATGAAAGGAAAGTTTTTTCTAAAACGTACTGAAAGCAGATATTTTTCATACAATCCGCATAAAAATACACATTGGCATGCTCATCAATGAATCACCCCCCTGGCGATTCAGAAATTTCCTTTTTGAAATTGACTACTTAACGAAATCAAGCACTCTTTCTACTGCTCATAACAATATTTGAACAATAGGTATACGCTAAAAAGCCTCATTGCTAATACCGAAAATCCCCCACCGGGTTTGCTTCCTATCCGCGGACAAACTCAATACAATCTGCTCACCGATTGGGGAGGGAGGGGAATTACAAAACGGCCCAACCTGTGGGAAACAGATTGGGCCGTTCGATCTTCTGACCAACCGTGACTTCTGAGAAGATACCGCCATGGCTCAAGGGAGGCCTAAAAAATCGGGAAGATTTACTGAAGCGCTATTTTGCAGCCTGCCGGCAAACTCGAGAGGCCTAAATCAGGCCGAAGTAGCCTTTAACATGGGGGAACTATTCATCAGGGCAACTCGGGAAAGGGATCGACAATCTGCCAGAAGCCCTGCTTCATCCCTTCGCCCTGCCGGTATGCCCACTCCTGACGCAAGCGGTATTTCTTCACTACCACCGACGGCAGCCGGTAATATTCGAGCAGGGTTACAGTATCGGCTTGTCGTTGATCATCGCTGAGATCCACCGACTGAGGCTGAACACCAACAAAGTGAAGGTCTTCGTCGGCTTGGCAGTTCTCCAGAAAGGCCTCTTTGTGCTCCGCTGCCAGATAACGCCCGGCGCCGTTGCAATCCTGCCAGCGTAACCTCTGGATGAAATCGTCCCGTGATTCGAGCATGGTCTCCCCGGGGCGCGCTGCCAAGCCGCAGGAAGAAAGCAGGACAACCATCAACAAAATCGAGTATACTCGGCCATATCGTGTCATTTTTTCACCTCCCCGCAGGATCGAGACCGGAAAATCTCGACAACCATCAACCAAATGTGGAGCTTCTATGAAACGGGTCGAAATTTACACCAAAGATCATTGTCCATACTGCCATCGGGCCAAGGACTTGCTGGAAAGCAAGAATGTGCCCTTCGTCGAATACGACGTCAGCACCGATTCCGTCAAGGAGCAGGAGATGCGCCAGCGTTCCGGGCGCATGACGGTACCGGAGATCTTCATTGACGACACCCTGATCGGCGGCTGCGACGATCTCTTCGCCTTAGAGACATCGGGCAATCTGGATGACCACCTGGGTATCTAGGCGCCCGACAGGCTCCTAGCCGCGAATGTAGCGCAGCAGTTCCACGGCCAGTTCCACCTTGCCGAAGGGCGGCATCAGGGTAAAGCCGCCAACGGTCTGCCGGCCGGCATCGATCAGTTCCCGCGCGATGGCCATACCGGCTTCTACCCCGGAGGAGCCGCTGGTGCCGCGCATGCGCTGCCGCACCTCATCGGGCAGCGAGATACCTGGAACCTCGTTATGCAAAAACTCGGCGTTGCGCTCGCTGACCAGGGGCATTAAACCGACCAGCACCGGAATGTTCAGCGGCGCCAATCGTTCCAGCATCTCCAGCATCACTTCCGGCGAATAGACCGGTTGGGTCTCGATAAACCGCGCACCCGCCGCTACCTTCTTCTCCATTCTGCGAATCTGCCCGCTCATATTGGCCACATTGGGATTGAACGCCGCACCGGCCAGCATCCGGGTAGTACCGCCAAGATCCGCACCGAGCAGGGTAGTCCCCGTATTCAGGGAACGGAGAAGTTCCAGAATGCCGACGGAATTGAGGTCGAAGACGCTGCTCGCCCCCGCCTCGCCACCAACCGCCACCGGATCTCCGGTAATGGCCAGCACGTTGCGGATACCGAGCAAATGGGCTCCCATCAGCTCCGAATGGAGACCGATCAGGTTACGGTCTCGACCGGTGATATGAATAATCACCTCGATTCCGGCCTGTTGCTGGATTTGGCTGGCCAGAGCGATGTTGCCCATGCGAATGCGCGCCAGGGGGTTTTCTGTCAAGCTGATGGCATCGGCGCCGGCCTTGGCCAAAGTCTCGGCCCCCTGCAGCACCTTGCGGCAATCAAGGCCCTTGGGGGGACCGAGTTCAACGGTGACAACGGGCCGGTGACCCCAGTCATCGAGAAAGGTTCTCTGGGTAGGCACCGGTTCAACGACAGCAGACGGCTCGGTCACCTTAATGACAGGTACAGATCGCTCTACGGGCCGGACTTCTTCCAGGCTCTTGGCAAGGGCTTGGATATGCTCGGGGGTGGTGCCGCAACAACCGCCGACCAGGCAAGCCCCGGCGGCAACCATCTCGCGCCCCATGTCGGCAAAATATTCGGGGGTGGCCAGGTAGATATAGCGGCCGTTGACATACTGGGGTAATCCGGAGTTGGCGAAACCGGACAGAGGCCGGTCGGTCACCGTGGACATGCGCTGCAGAACGCTCAGCAACTCTCGCGGCCCGGAACCACAGTTGGCACCGATCACCGCCGCACCGGCCGCGCTCAATCGGCGGGCAACCTCTTCGGCGCTCAAGCCGTGACGGGTGCGTCCCTCTTCAAAGAAAGCCATCTGCGCCACTGCTGGCAGACCGAGCTCTTCCGCCACTTGCAGTGCCAGCTCCAGTTCCTCTATTCCCGCAAATGTTTCCAGGACAAAGAGATCAGCACCGGCTTCAGCCAGAGCGGTCATCTGTTCACTGAACAGGGCCCGCTGTTCGGCAAGGGGCAGTTCTGCGGCTTGGCCCTTGGCAGAGGGTAAAGGGCCTACCGCACCGGCCACCAATCCATCAACACCGGCGGCCAGCCGAGCCAAACGAACTCCCGCGGCATTGATTTCCGCGACTTGCCCATCGAGACCCAGGGGACCGAGAGCAAGGCGATTGGCGGCAAAGGTATTGCTTTCCAGGAGCTGCGCTCCGGCCGCCGCATAATCGCGATGCACCGCTTCCACCAGCTCCGGGCGACTCAAGTTGAGTGCTTCGAAGCTGTGGCCCAGTGGTATTCCGCGGTTATAGAGCAACGTACCCATGGCGCCGTCACCGATGATCAGACCGGCTTCCAGACGTTGCAAAAAACGACCTTTTATTCTGCTGTTCTGCGCCATTATGCTGCCTTCCCTGGTTACCAGTCGATCACCTCGATACGCTGTAGAAACTGACGCAGGACTGCCGCGGTCAGGCCCCAGATCGGGTGCCGGCCGATGGAAAAGAACCCCACCGGATACAGCCGCCCCTTGTGCCGCCAATTTTCGGTGTGAAAAATCTTCGGATCACAGAGTTTCTTCAAAGGTACTTCGATCACCTCGGCGATCTCCCGATGGTCGACACAAAAGGGATAAGCCGTCGGCAAAGTACCGACAAAGGGGGTGACGTGATAGCCGTAGACGGAAACAAAATCGTCCAACCGCCCCAGAATCGTCACGTCCTGCGGCGCTACACCCATTTCCTCTTCGGTCTCCCGCAGGGCGGTGGCGGTCAAATCGGCATCTCCCTCCTGCCAGCGACCTCCGGGAAAGGAAATCTCTCCGGCATGATCAGGCAAGTGCTCGGTACGCCGGGTAAAGAGCAGGGTATCACTATTGTCCTTAGGGTAAAAGGTGAGCAACACTGCTGCAGGCCGTAACACACCGGGATCGATGGTTCGACAGGCATGACGGGCCAGAGCCGCTTTGACAGCAGCCGGATCAAGCATCAGGTTGTCTCGGCCAGCCGGCGCAACTCAGCAATGGTCGCTTGATAATCGGGGGTGCCGAATACCGCGCTACCCGCCACGAAAACATCGGCGCCGGCGCCAGCAATGGCAGCAATATTGGCGGGCTTGACGCCGCCGTCGATTTCAAGCTCGATATTCAGGCCGCGGCGCTCTATCTCGTTGCGCAGAGCTTCGATCTTGGACAGGCAGGAAGGGATGAAGTTCTGACCGCCAAATCCCGGATTGACACTCATCAGCAGTACCAGGTCGAGCTCGTCGAGAATAACCTCGAGGCTCGAAACCGGAGTGGCCGGATTGAGGGAAACGCCAGCCTTCTTGCCCAGACCGTGAATCAACTGGACGGTACGATGCAGGTGCGGCACCGCTTCATAATGAACGGTGATGATATCGGCCCCGGCGTTGGCAAAGTCCGGAATATACTGATCGGGATTTTCAATCATCAGGTGGACGTCGAGAGGCATGTCGGTAACCTTGCGAACCGCATCCACCACCAGCGGGCCGATAGTAATGTTGGGCACAAAATGGCCGTCCATGACATCGATATGGACGTAGTCGGCGCCACCGGCTTCTATGGCGCGGATCTCATCGCCCAGGCGGGCAAAATCAGCGGACAGGATGGATGGGGCGATCTTGATCATATAATGGATTCCCTTAATTGAGGCTATTGGACGAGGTCGACTAAATGGCAAACAGGTTCGAGAACCAACCCAAACCTTGAAGTCCAAGTTCTATCCTCACACCCATTCGCTACGCTCACTCAAGCCGCAAAGTCGCAAAGAAAGTCAAAAACTGGGTTTTCTTGGCGCCTTTGCGGCTTAAGCGACTGAAAGGAGCGGGCGTAAGATGCCTTTCCAGGTTTTGATTATTACCAGATTTGCTGTCACTTCCCCAGCAAAAAAGCTCCCTCAGGCCTTTCGACGAAAACCGACGGCGAAAAAGGCATCCATGCCGCCGTGATGATGGGGCCAAGTACGCAGAGCGCCCTGCTCATCAAATAGCTCACGCCAGGCCTCCGGTACCTGCAAGCGCAGGTCGATGCGCTCAAATTCGGGATAGGCGGCAAGAAACTTTTGCACCACGCCCTCGGTCTCTTCCTGAGTGAAAGTACAGAGGGAATAGACCAGCCGACCCCCGGTGCGCAGTAAAGGAGCTGCCCGACTCAGAATAGCCAACTGGCGTTCGGCATTAACCGCCAGGTCGGCCGGTTGCCGCCGCCAGCGGCTCTCCGGGTTACGACGCAGAGTACCGAGACCGCTGCAGGGAGCATCGACCAGTATCCCGTCAAAGCTCCCGTTTTTGAGAAAATCGGGAGCAGCGGTCAGATCCCATGCGCGGCAGCTGATGCCCTGTGTTCCGAGACGTAGGGCGCTCTGTTCCACCAGGGCCAATCGGGCAGCGGAAATATCCAGAGCCATAATCTCGGCCCGGTTATCCGCCAGGGCGGCGAGGTGGGTGGTCTTGCCCCCTGGGGCAGCACAGGCGTCGAGCAACCGTTCGCCGGGTTGAGGCGCCAATAGATGAGCGATCAGCATACTGGCCTGATCCTGCAGTTGATACGCGCCCCGGTCATCGCCGGGCAAGCGGCGCGAGCCGCCCCCTTCAATGCTGATTCCTTCAGGGGCATAGGCAGTCGCCATTGCCTGATAACCGGCGTCGGTCAACGCGGCGAGGAACTCCTCTCTACCCTGCTGCAAGCTATTGACCCGGACAGTAAAGGGGGCCACTTGCAGCATAGCCTCGGCCAGCGCCAGAGCTTCGGCGGCGCCAAATTCTTTGAGCCAGGTTTGGGCCAGCCACTTGGGCAAAGACAGTACATGTTGCAGGTGAGCAAGAGGGGCTTTCCGGGGATCCGGCCAGGGGATACTTTCTCGCCGGCGATCGACCGCGCGCAGGATACCATTGACAAACCCGGTGGCCCGACTCAGACCGAGGCGCTTGGCCAACTCCACCGTTTCATGCACCGCAGCCCGAACCGGAATACGGTCTAAAAGCAGTATTTGATAACAGCCGAGACGCAGCAGGCGCAACACCGCTGGTTCAACCTTTCGCAGCGGCTGGCTGCAACAATGACTCAGGGCAAAATCGAGGCGGCCACGATAGCGCAACACCCCGTAAACCAGTTCGGTCAACAGGGCACGATCCCGATCTTCCAGTTGCGATGCATTAGACAGAGCCGCATCGAGCGCCAGATCGGAAAACATGCCCTCCTCGACCCGCGCCAGGATTTCCCAGGCCATTTTGCGGGGATCGTTTTTTTTCACCAAATCACCTCGATTTTTATGATGCTGCTAACGAAACGGGGGCATGTCACCATGCCCCCATACCTTCTATTGCTCTGCAAAAGGCCCTTAAAGGACCGTCATGTTTTCCAGGCGCTGCACTCGCTCCGCCATGGGCGGATGGGTGGAAAACAGAGCGGCCAACCCACCGCCACGCAACGGGCTGACGATGAACATATGGGCCGTGGCCTCATTGACCCGCGGCATGGGCCGTTGCCGGTTGGCGTCTTCCAGCTTGCGCAGAGCGTTGGCCAGACTGTGGGGATTGCCACACAACTGAGCGCCACCACGGTCTGCGGCGTATTCCCGGGATCGGGAGATAGCCATCTGCACCAACATGGCGGCCAGAGGTCCGAAAATCATCAGCAGGATCAGACCGAAAGGACCGCCGTCCTCATCGTCACGGCCACCCAGCCCGCCGAACAGAGCGGCCCACTGAGCCATATGAGCTAAATAACCGATAGCCCCGGCGATCGTGGCGGCGATGGAACCGATCAGAATATCCCGGTTGCGAACATGGCTCAATTCATGTGCCATGACGCCCATCAATTCGTCGCGGCTGAGTATGCGCTCCAATCCTTCGGTAGCGGCCACCACCGCATGTTGCGGATTACGGCCGGTAGCAAAAGCATTGGGAGTGGCCTGGGGCAGAGTATATACCTTCGGCATAGGCAGACTGTTGCGCTGGCAGAGTTCCCTCACCACCTCAAACAGGGTACCGTGCTGCACCTCGCGACCACGATACATGCGAATCACGATTTTATCGGAGAACCAGTAGGAGCCGAGGTTCATTACTCCGGCGAAAACCAACGCCAACAGGGCACCGCTCTGCCCTCCCAGCAGGCCGCCGGCAAAAACCAGCAACAGGGTCAAAACGGTCATCAGGATAGCGGTTCGTACTATATTCATAATCTTTGCACCTCGTTGAATCAGTGATCGACCGAATCGGAGAGAACATGGGCGTCGAGGGCTGCTTCGACTTCGGCCAGATCGATCTCGGTGTTGTAACAGGGGCCTTGGGGACGGCGGTTGAAAACGCCGTATACCGGCAAAGGATAGGCGTCGCGGATACCGGCGGTCAAATCCCTTTCACAGGCAACCGCCAACACAAATCGGGGCCGTGTTTCCATCAAGATCTTCCGGGCCAGGGTACCACCGGTGGCAACCGCAATGGTCACACCACGGCTTTGTGCTAATTCAGCCAAGTCTCCGATGTCGCATTTGCCGCACCGCAGACACTTTTCGATGTCACCGGTAACCTTTACGGCACAATCATGCAGTTGTACACAGTGAGGCAGAAGAATGACCGCCTGGCTGGCCGGTACTTGTAGTTTGCGGCCTCGGATCAACTGATTGTTGACGGTGATGAAGGAGCGCTGCAATGCGTCGCGATCCGCGCCGAAACAACGGCCGACAAAGATAACCGCCGGCAGCAGGTAGCGGATGGCCAGACCCCGCAGATGAACGGAAAAAAACAGGTCACGGCCACTGAACAAAGTCAGGCCGAGCTGCCCCAGCGCCAGCAACACCACCAGCACAATGCTACCCAGTAGAATACCGAACCAACGCGATAATGCGGGATGGATATTTCCGAAGCCCACGCTCGGTACCCACCAGGCCAACCAGGACACAAGAACCAGCAACAAGCCGATAATCCCGAGCACGCAAAGGAACAACCAGGGTGGCCGACAGGAGCGGCCCTCTAAGGTCCATTCACTCAAGTCATTCCCCCAGAATAGTGCCTGGCAGCAAAGCTCGACCCCGCAGAAAGTCCGCCGCCGAAAGACGCTTTTTGCCAGGAAGCTGCAGTTCCCGCACCAGAAGCGTGCCGTCTCCGCAGGCAATACGCACCCCTTCGGGACCGGCCGCGACGATCGTACCAGGGTCAGCATCATCGCCATTTTCCGGCACTGTGCTGCCAATTTTGAGAGTCTCCCCTTGCAGGGTAGTATAGGCTCCCGGCCATGGGGTCAGACCCCGGACCAGGTTATGAATGGTCAAGGCATTTTTTTGCCAGTCTATGCGGCCATCCTCTTTTTTCATCATCGCCGCATAGCAACTCAATGCATCGTCCTGAGGCTCGGGCCGAAGGGTTTCTTCGCAGAGACGTTGCAGAGTCTCTTCCATGGCTTCACGACCAAGCAACGCCAAACGATCGTGAAGCTCTCCCGCGGTTTCCTCTGCTCCAATTTCGGTAGCCCGCTTGACCAGCATATCGCCGGTATCGAGACCCACATCCATCAGCATAGTGGTCACCCCGGTGACCTGCTCGCCATCAACCACTGCCTTGTTGATCGGAGCGGCGCCCCGATAGCGAGGCAGTAATGACGCATGAACATTGATACAGCCATACCGGGGGATATCCAACACGCTTTTTGGCAGGATCTGCCCATAGGCAACCACTACGATCAGATCGGGCGCCAAAGACTTGATTTCCTCGACCACCGCCGGATCTCGCAGTTTAAGAGGCTGATATACGGGGATACCGTGCTGTACGGCAAGCTCTTTGACCGGCGGCGGTGCCAGCTTTTTGCCCCGTCCCCGTGGCCGATCAGGCTGGGTATAGACGGCGCACAAATCCACACCGAAGTCGAGAAGCCCTTGCAACGTGTGCAGGGCGAAGTCCGGCGTGCCCATAAAAATGGTACGAATATTCCCCGCCTTGATCACAGTTGCTGCTCCTGTTGTTTCATGATTTTGACATATTTTTTACGAAACATCCCCTTCTTCAGGGAAGAGAGATGGTCGACAAAGAGCAGACCGTCAAGGTGGTCGATCTCGTGTTGAAAGGCAACAGCCTGGAAGCCCTCGCTGACCATTTCCTGCGGTTGGCCCTGCAGATCGAGAAAGCGTACTGTAACCTTTTGAGCCCGATGGATACGGCAATAATACTCGGGAACCGAAAGACAGCCTTCTTCTTCAAACTGCTCGCCTTCGCGGCTTACAATCTCGGGATTGACCGCGGTGATCAATTGTGCCGGTTCCCCTTTAGGCGCGCAATCAAGCACAATCAAACGCTGGCTGATACCGACCTGGGGAGCAGCCAAACCCACTCCCGGTGCGGCATACATGGTTTCTGCCATATCCTGAGCCAGAGTCTTGATGGTCTCGTCGATTTCGGTTACCGGTTGCGCCACTTGCTGCAACACGGGGTCGGGATAGTGTCGAATCGTTAAAATTGCCATGAATCCTGCCAATGTTCCAACACCGGATGTATGATTTGCTGATTAACGGTATTGGATGTAAAAAAGGCCCTAATAGGACCGTTATCAAAAACTACCAGGCTATAGAATAATTATCCCATAATAGGGCTATTCAAGGCCAAAAGTCAACCTTTGCGCTCTCTGCAAACAAGCTGCAAGCACCTGTTTTAAAAGCCTTTTAGTGCCTCAATCAAGGCTTCGGCCATGCGAGCCGGGCTGGTTGCTACCTTTACCCCGCAGCCTCGCAGAGTAGCGATCTTGTCCACCGCCCGGCCTTTGCCCCCGCTGACGATGGCACCTGCATGTCCCATGCGTTTACCGGGCGGCGCGGTAACTCCGGCAATAAAAGCCGCCACCGGCTTGCGCATGTGGCGTTGAATCCAGTTTGCCGCTTCTTCTTCGGCAGACCCGCCAATCTCGCCTATAAGAAAGACCGACTCGGTAGCCGGATCGTCGTTAAAGAGCTTGAGGATATCGATAAAACCACTGCCAATAATAGGATCGCCGCCGATACCGACACAGGTCGACTGCCCAAGGCCGGCATCGCTGAGTTGCTGAACCGCTTCGTAGGTCAGGGTACCGCTGCGGGAGACCACCCCCACCGTGCCCGGACGATGGATATCACCGGGCATGATGCCTGCCTTACACTGGCCGGGGGTTATTACGCCGGGACAATTCGGGCCGATCAGGCGCATGGCGCAGCCCTGTAGAGCCTGCTTGACCTGCACCATATCGCGAACGGGAATGCCTTCGGTGATACAGACCGCCAGCTCAATTCCTGCTTCCGCTGCCTCAAGAATGGCGTCCGCTGCAGCCGGCGGAGGCACGAAAATCATCGAGACATTGGCCGCTTCATGCTCCACAGCCTCAGCGACGGTATCGTAAACCGGAATATTATCGCTGCATGCCCCGCCCTTGCCGGGAGTGACACCGGCAACAATTGAACTGCCGTAGTCCCGACAGGACTGGGCATGAAACAGCCCGGCCCGACCGAGGCCCTGAACTACAATCCGCGAATCCTGATTTATTAATATTGCCATCGGCTATTATCCGTTTCGAAATCCGGTCCATTGTCTACAGAACAACGACCAGGCGTGTCACAACAGCTCAAGCGAGCAGCGCAACAATACGCGCCGCACCTTCCCCCAGGCCATCGACGCAAGTCACGTTGAGACCGGAATCCGCCAGCAGCGCTTTACCCTCATCGACCTGGGCACCGGCCATGCGCACCACAATAGGCAGCTGGCACGATGTTGCACCGGCAGCATCGATAATCCCTTGGGCCACGATATCACAGCGCATGATACCGCCAAAGATATTGACGAACACCCCTTGGACCTCCTGGTCCTGAAGAATGATACGAAATGCCTCGGCGACCTTTTCCCGACTGGCGCCGCCACCGACATCGAGAAAATTCGCCGGCTCGCCTCCGCACTCCTGCAGCACATCCAGAGTCGCCATGGCCAAACCCGCGCCATTAACCAGACAACCGATACGTCCGCTCATCTTGATATAGGCGATATCAAAACGCCCGGCCTGCACTTCAAGGGGATCGAGTTGGCTGTGGTCGAGAAGAGCCTGTTCTTGCGAATGACGGAACAGAGCATTGTCATCCAGGTTGAGTTTAGCATCCATAGCCAACAATTGACCGTCAACTGTCGTTACCAGGGGATTAACCTCAAGCAGAGAGCAGTCTTTCTCAAGGAACAGTCGATAGAGATTGAGCATCAAATCGACGGCTGCCTCGCATATCGAACCTCGCAAACCGAGGGCCATGGCTAAGCGACGCGCCTGAAATGAGCGCAGCCCGAGGCAAGGATCGATGAGTTGCCGATGAATCTGTTCCGGCGCACTACTGGCCGTTTCCTCGATGTCGACTCCTCCGGCAGCCGAGGCAATGAGACAGTAACGGGAGACAGAACGGTCGAGAGTAATGGAAAGATAAAACTCCCGCTCAATGGCGACAGCCTCTTCAACAAGCAAACAAGCGACCGGCAAACCATCGGAACCGGTCTGGGGGGTGACCAGGGTGGCCCCAAGCATGGTGACAGCTAATTCGCCCGCATCTGCAGAAGTTTTAGCTAGCTTCACACCACCGGCTTTTCCGCGGCCTCCGGCATAAACCTGGGCCTTCAGCACACTGGTGCCACCCAGTTCCTCCGTCAGGCGCTGCGCCTCCGCAGCAGAAGCAGCGACACTGCCCCGTGGCACCGGCACTCCATAGGCCCGAAACAACTCCTTGGCCTGATATTCATGAAGATTCATGCAGCCCTCTTCCTAAAACAGAGTCACCTAAATATTTCGCAAAACCCCACGAGAGGGCTAAGCAAAAATTTCGACCTACAAGGCGTAGTAGTTTTTCAGGGGTGAAAGCATACATCAGTATGTCGAATTCCTGAAAAAGTGCTGCAACACAGTAGGGCGGACTTTTTGCGCCGCCATCACTTGGGGACTTTTTCCCAATCGGCGAGAAAACGCTCTATACCGACATCGGTCAGGGGATGTTTGACCAGTTGCTGCAGGACTCCAAAGGGGATGGTGCAAATATCGGCGCCTATCAGGCCGGCATTAAGAACATGCAACGGACTGCGCACTGAAGCAACGATAATCTCCGAAGCGAAACCGTAATTGTCGAGGATGGTGCGGATCTGCTCGATCCCTTCCATTCCATCATGACCGACATCGTCAAGACGACCGACGAAAGGAGAGATATAGGCTGCTCCCGCCTTGGCGGCCAGCAGGGCCTGAATCGGCGAAAAGACCAATGTTACGTTAATGTTGACGCCCTCGTCTGCCAGAGTGCGAGTAGCCTTCAGGCCCTCGGCGGTCATCGGAACTTTAACCACAATATTGGGATGAATCTTGACCAGCTCCCGCGCTTCATCGATCATGCCCGGCGCATCGAGAGCCACCACTTCAGCGGAAATGGGACCATCAACAATAGTAGTAATTTCGGTGATGACCTCTTTAAAGTCCCGACCGCTTTTGGCAACCAGTGATGGGTTGGTGGTTACTCCGTCAACCAGGCCCATTTCATGGGCAGTGCGAATTTCATCTACATCAGCAGTATCGATAAAGAATTTCATGGTCCGGCTCCTATAAAAAAGGGGATAAAACTATCTACAAATCCTACGCATCAACTGAAACTTCAATGGGAATCCCGAAACGCATCGCGGCACTTTTCAGAGCAAAAATGGTAGGTTCGCCCATCGGTTACTAACTCCACAGCCAGACTGCGCGGCACATAGGTACCGCATTGAGGGTCCTGAATCATCTCCTCGCCAGCCTCAGTCTTTTCCGGTTCCGGCTTCGGAGAGCGGCGCTTGGTCGAACCACGAAGGAGCTTTACCAGGGCGTAAAAAACCCAAAACAACAGTAGAAATTGGAGAAAACGCATCAGATCACCAGGTCCGAGAAAAGTATTTAATCCCTTGATTACAGGGTAACTCATCGCACAACTGGCGCACAGTCTTTCCCTGCAGAGGATGCAGCATCTCCGGCGCCAGGTCTCTTAAAGGAATCAGGACGAACGCTCGCAGATGAAGGCGTGGATGAGGTAGCGTCAAATCCCTGTCTTCGCATACGAGATGAGAAAAAAAAAGAAGATCGATGTCCAGGGTTCTCGGGCCATGATAGATAAGGCGCTCACGTCCGAACTGTTTTTCAACGGCCAGACAATTCTCCAGCAGCTTGTCAGCCGATAGAGTCGTGGTTATTTCAAGAACCGCATTCAGATAGGCGTCTTGCCCCGGTGGCCCCCCCACAGCGACAGTTTCGTACAGAGCCGACGATTTTACCACGGTGATCCCCGGCAATTTATCCAGAGCCTGTCGGGCTCCACGCAAAGAGCCCAGGCGATCACCGAGATTGGCACCAAGGCCAAGAAAGGCCGTTACCATACTTTCCTCATCGTCAATGTACGTCCAGGCATGGCGGCCCGGTAAATGCTTTTAGCACTCGATTTCTACGAATTCCATGTCGAGAAGGTCTACGGACAGACAGCGCTTTCGGGCTGGCGTGCCCCGACCAAGGAGTATTTTGCAGGCTTCGGCCACCTCCAGGCTGGCAATAACCGCAGGAGTAAAAGAGGGGTTGCCAAGCTCGGTTTCAAGGCCTCGACCTCCGGTGTCATCCGAAAAAATCTTTTCCAAGGTACGCTCGCCTGGAAACTGGCTGCCAACGTAGCCGTACCAGCCGGCGATGGAACCATAAACCAAGGGTACATTTTCTGCGCGGCAAGCCTCGGCCAACTCCAATCGAACGGTTATACTATCCAGGCCATCGATGGCGATATCGGCACCAGCCAATATCTGCCGCCCGTTTTCAGAGCCAAACGCTTCGCACACAGGGATCAAATCCACTGACGGGTTTAAGCGATCAACGCGCCGGGCTGCTGCAGCGACCTTATTCATTCCAAGGAAATCGGGCGTAGCCAGCAATTGACGGTTCAGATTATGTTCCTCAAAAACATCATAATCCACCGCGACAATATGGCCAACGCCAAGCCGTGCAAGCTCTTCGATGATATAGCCCCCCAGACCTCCGCAACCAATAACAACCGCCCGACTATGGAACAAACGTATCTGTTCTTGCAGGGATATCATGTTGCGATTGCGTTGATAGCGGGCCGGCAACAAACCGTTTTTCAACGCCATTTCTTCTACCTGGCGGTAACTCAGACCAAAACGATGTGCTGCGGATTGCTGATCGGCCCAAGGCAGAAGGTCTCCCTGTATCCGCGACTGAAGCCACTCTATTACTTCCTTCATGTTCTTCCCCCACATAAAAGCAGAGAGGGCGTCCCGAACGGCGCCCCCTCACCTGCAAATCCATTTCGATTATCCGGCAATTGCAAAGAGAGCGGTCAATGGTCGCAAATACCCTGCGGAAAAGCAACCCCTATCACGAGGCCAGGAGCACCTTTACCCCACACAAACGGCACATTCTAAATCGAGATATCTTTCGATACCTCTAGGCAGGACAAATAAAGAAACGCCCGACCAAAGGCCGGGCGTTTCGGGTCTTGCTTTCAAGTTGCTAAGAATTACATAGCAGCCTTGAAGATGCCAATGACCTGCTCCAGCGTAGCGGTACGCGGGTTGGTCAGCTGGCAAGCGTCTTTCTTAGCGTTCTCGGCCATTACTTTGAAGTCTTCTTCTTTAACGTCGAGATCGGTCAGACCGGCAGGGATGCCGATGGAAGCGGACAGTTCGCGGATAGCAGCGATACCGGCTTCAGCAGCTTCGGTCTGGGTCATGCCTACGGTGTCAACGCCCATGAACTCGGCGATGTCAGCGAAACGATCCGGGCAAGCGATCAGGTTGAATTCGCAAACGCAAGGCAGCAGGATAGCGTTGCAAACACCGTGAGGCAGGTTGTAGAAACCACCAAGCTGGTGAGCCATGGAGTGTACGTAGCCGAGGGAAGCGTTGTTGAACGCCATGCCGGCCAGGTACTGAGCGTAGCACATCATGTCGCGAGCTTCGATGTTGGCGCCCAGAGCAACAGCAGGACGCAGCCACTGAGCGATCAGGCGCATGGCTTTTTCAGCGCAAGCGTCGGTGATCGGGGTAGCGATGGTCGAAACGTAAGCTTCAACAGCGTGAGTCAGGGCGTCCATACCGGTAGCTGCGGTCAGTGCCGGGGGCTTACCAACCATCAGTACGGGATCGTCAACGGCGACCAGAGGAGTACAACGCCAGTCAACGATAGCCATCTTGACGTGGGTATCGGTGTTGGTGATGATGCAGAAACGGGTCATTTCAGAAGCGGTACCCGCGGTGGTGTTGATGGCTACGAGGGGAGTCATGGGCACGGTGCTCTTGTTGACGCCTTCGTAGTCACGGATGTGGCCGCCACCAGCGGTAACAAGGCCGATACCTTTAGCGCAGTCATGGGAAGAACCGCCGCCGAGGGAAACGATGAAGTCGCAGCCTTCGTCTTCGAAAACCTTAACGCCGTCGTGTACGTTCTTGTCGGTCGGGTTGGGCTCAGCACCGTCGTAGATGATGCAGTCAACGCCAGCAGCCTTGATGGTGTCGGCGATCTTGGGAGCAACACCCATTTTGTTCAGGCCGGCGTCGGTGACGAGCAGAACTTTTTTGGCGCCAAGCTCAGCGGCCTTAGGGCCAACTTCGTTAGCACAACCAACACCCATCAGAGTAACGCTGGGGATGAAGAAACCGTAAGTAGTGTCTGCGAGATTTACAACTGCCATTGTGAATCCTCCTAGTTAAGCGTTGAAGAAAAAAAACCCCACACAGGTTTTTGCACGGCGAAATTTTTACTATAAATCTCAAAACAAATCAAACGATTTTTTTAAAACATTGTTTATTGCAATTTTCTTGATCCCCGCCAGCTTTGACATATCACGGATGATGAACTCTGCCCAATCTCTTGGCAAATAAAAAAACACTTTATTTCTCTATACTTTGCAAGACACATAAGACCAGAACAAGCAACCATTTGCTGTATTTTTCATTAACCAAACAGCGTAGCAAAACCACTTTTCCCACGCCAGGAACGAACCCCAAATATCATCTCAGCCACTCATAATTTATTTAGTCGCGGACAAGCGACACAAGGAAGAAAATGCGATTTTACAACAATGTTTGCATAAACTTTTCACGGCTTCCAAACCTGGAGGCGAAGCGGCAGCAAGCAGACAAAAACCTTTAAATCACCAGCGGCAGAAAGACCAGCTTTAGACATATCCTCTTCCAGCACAACCTTAAAAACTTTCACCCGTGTAGCCCCGGTGACTTTTTATTTCATTTCGTATACCACAACGCAAAACATCGTTTATGGCAGCCCGCCACTCCACCACCCATGGAATTAAACGATCCATACTCAATGAGACCTTTAAAAACCACGCAGCTCCTCCCCTTCCCAAAAACCTACAACCCGACTTCGGTCACTTCACAAAAAGAAACGCCCGGCCAAAAGGCCGGGCGTTTCGGGTCCTGCTATCAAGTTGCTAAGAATTACATAGCAGCCTTGAAGATACCAATGACCTGCTCCAGCGTAGCGGTACGCGGGTTGGTCAGCTGGCAAGCGTCCTTCTTGGCGTTTTCGGCCATAATCTTGAAGTCGGCTTCTTTAACGTCGAGGTCGGTCAGACCAGCAGGGATGCCGATGGAAGCGGACAGCTCGCGGATAGCAGCGATGCCAGCAGCAGCAGCTTCAGTAATGGTCAAGCCTTCGCAAGGAACGCCCATGAACTCGGCGATGTCAGCGAAACGATCCGGGCAAGCGATCATGTTGAATTCGCAAACGCAAGGCAGCAGGATGGCGTTACAAACACCGTGAGGCAGGTTGTAGAAACCACCAAGCTGGTGAGCCATGGAGTGAACGTAACCGAGGGAAGCGTTGTTGAACGCCATGCCGGCCAGGAACTGAGCGTAGCACATGGCATCGCGAGCGGCCAGGTTAGCACCCAGAGCAACGGCGGGACGCAACCACTGAGCGATCAGACGGATAGCTTTTTCAGCGCAAGCGTCGGTGATCGGAGTAGCGATAGTCGAAACGTAAGCTTCAACAGCGTGAGTCAAGGCGTCCATACCGGTAGCGGCGGTCAGCGCAGGAGGCTTACCTACCATCAGTACTGGATCATCAATGGCGACGAGAGGAGTTACACGCCAGTCAACGATAGCCATCTTAACGTGGGTATCGGTGTTGGTGATGATGCAGAAACGGGTCATTTCAGAAGCGGTACCCGCGGTGGTGTTGATGGAGATCAGAGGAGTCAAAGGTACGGAGCTCTGGTTAACACCTTCGTAGTCGCGGATGTGGCCGCCACCGGCGCAAACAAGGCCGATACCCTTACCACAGTCATGAGAAGAACCGCCACCCAAGGAAACGAGGAAGTCACAGCCGTTGTCCTGGAAAACCTTAACGCCGTCATGAACGTTTTTGTCGGTCGGGTTAGGCTCAGCACCATCATAGATAATGCAATCAACACCAGCAGCCTTGATGTTATCTTGAATCTTAGCAGCCACGCCCATCTTGTTCAGGCCAGCATCGGTAACGATCATGCATTTTTTTGCGCCCAGCTCGGCAGCTTTAGCGCCAACTTCGTTAGCAGAGCCAACACCCATCAGAGTTACGCTAGGAATGAAGAAGCCGTAAGTAGTGTCAGCGAGATTAACAACAGGCATGGTAAATCCTCCTCAAGATTTTGTTTGTTGAAAGAGCTTGCACAATTATAAAGCCTTCTACCACCAAAAGAATTCTAAAGTGTTACGCCTTCACCCCCCTTCCTTTCTGTTTACTGAAATTGATTTTGGCACATAAACATCTTTTGTCAAGACTATTCATCAAAAAAACAAAACACTGTTTAAAGATGCCATAACGTCGGAGCCAAAACATAGAGCAATTAGGATGCCAGCGCTCCATTAATGCAACAATTAAGGGATCAAACGCCGACCCATAACCTCCCTGAAAGAGCCTCCAAATCGGCCAAACATCAGCGCCCTTGCTGGCAACCCCTGAAGAGAAAAACAAATCGCTGTTTAATTTTCTCGACCAAGACCCTCCTCCCAGGGGAGCAAAAAGCACCGCCATTACGCCCAACGAACAATAAAACAACAACCCGGGCAAACATTACGTGTCAAAGTGTTCCATTATGGGTCTCTTGCGGGTGTTACATTATGCACCATGTCCTCGCCGGGTCCGCTTCAAACCCCGCCCCCGGAGGTCACGCAAACACTCTTTTCTGTTGAAAAAGCCCTACCATTGGTGTAATTTCTAGCGTCGCATACAATTTTGCAGCAAAGCGCTCACAGAAAGGCTTTCGCAAACCGGATTTTAAACTGACATCAACCCCGGAAGTCATCTCAAGACCTTTCTCAAGAGCGAATCCGGGGCTGCGCATTGACATACAATCTAATCGATCTCCGAGCCGACCGACCTAAAGATATCTACTCCAAGGTCAGAGGCCTACGGGTCTTGCTGGAAACGGTGCGACCTCCCGCTTTGGAAAGGAGAGTCCTTCTGCGCCGCACCTTGTGTTTCGACGCACCGGAGGTTCTTTCCGAAAGGACAAGAACCTCTTTTCAATTCCGGACACGTAACTTAAAGATCGAAAACGCATGGGAAAGTTAAACGTTGTTCTATTGCTCTTCTTACAGTTTAAAAACTAAGCTGAAGCCTGGACACAGTTATATCGCAGGTCTCTCGTACTGCAAGTGAGTGCCAGAATAAAATTGTAATATCTCTTTATTCTCAGCAGCAGGGTACCGCGCAGAACTGCCAGCGCCCTTTGAGATTTAAATCTTCACAAATATTCGTTTTCATATATCAAGGCATCTCTACAGAGTGCCGAAATCAGCTACCAGCAAAGCATTTAGGAAGGAAGTTTCTATGCCCAGCTTTGAAGAAGCCCGTGCCACCATTCTTAACCAAGTCCCCCTGATGGGCCTTGAGCGGGCGTCCATTCTCGATGCCGGCGGTCGTGTTCTCGCCGAAGACATCACGGCCCTGTGGGACATGCCCCGCTGGACCAACTCGGCCATGGACGGATATGCCGTGCGTGCAGCCGACTGCCAGGAACCAACCACTCTTCCCGTTAGCGGTTTTATCCCTGCCGGCGGCTCCCTCGGGTCCCCGATGGAACCCGGCACCGTGGTCAAGATCATGACCGGCGCCCCCCTTCCGGAGGGAGCGGATGCCATTGTGCCCGTGGAAGATACTGAAGAGACCGAGGGTGGCGTTCACTTCCCCAAGCCGGTCAAAGCTGGATCTCACATTCGCCACAAAGGAGAAGACGTTCAGCGCGGAGAAGTGATCGTACCCACCGGCACGATTCTAAGGCCAGCGGAGGTCGGTATGCTCGCCTCCTTTGGCAAGATCTTTGTCTCGGTTTATCGGCCGGTCAGGGTAGCCATCCTGGCGACCGGGGATGAATTGATCGAACCAGGAGATCCGCTGACCGAAGACAAAATCATTAACAGTAACACCTTGGCCCTGGCCACAGCCCTGCGGGAAATCGGCGCCGAACCGACCATCCTTGGCATCGCCCGCGACACCCGCGAAGCAACTCGGGAAAAGATGCTTGAAGGACTCAAGGCCGACGCCTTGATTACCTCTGCAGGTGTATCGACCGGCGACCGCGACTTTGTCCGCACCGTACTCGACGAACTTGGTGCGGAAACCCTCTTTTGCCGCGTGGGAATCAAACCGGGCCGACCAACCACTTTTGCCCGCCTCGACAAGACGCCGATCTTCTGCCTGCCCGGCAACCCCGTATCGACCATGGTCACCTTTGAAGAACTGGTCAGACCCGCCCTGCTTAAAATGATGGGCCACAGCCGAGTCATCAAACCCCTGATCGAAGCCACACTGCTGACGGACTTGACCAAGAAACGCCTCGGCGTTCTCAATTTTCAGCGAGTCAGCATTGAAGTAAGAGACGGCAAGTATCTGGCTAGCTGCTCCGGCGATCAGAACACCGGCATTCTTAAGACCATGGTCCAGGCCGATGCCCTTGCGCTGCTGCCCGAAGATCGCGATCATTTTCAAGCCGGCGACCAGGTAAACATCCACTTACTTAGCCGCTACGCCGATATGCTTGAGTACTGAGGTTCTCGTTAACCGTCGCAATCACGCGAACTATGCGGTATACCGCATTAATTCACATTGACTGCCGAGCTTCACCCATAGTATTTTAATAATCTATGCTAAGTCTTTGAAGCAGATGCTGTGTCAAAGAATAGATTACGGGCGGAAAAACCTCATTTCTCGGCGGTCAAACCATGAATATCAGTAAATTTGTCATTCCGGAAGTCATCTTCGGTCCGGGAGCCCTGCAACATCTCGGCGAGAGCGCTGCAGGCAGCGGTGCCTTCAGGGCCCTTGTGGTGACCGACAGCGGTTTGCTGGAAACCGGTTGGATCGACAAAGCAACTGAATACCTCGCCGCAGCGGGAGTCGAATTCGAAATTTTTTCTGCGCTAAGCTCAAATCCCAAGGACACGGAAGTTGAGGTGGCCCTGGAACGATACCGAGCCGCTAAATGCGATGCCGTCATCGGAGTTGGTGGCGGAAGTTGCGCCGACATGGCCAAAGTCATAGCCATGTTAGCCACTAATGGCGGTCAACTGACCGACTATGAAGGCATCAACAAGATTCACCAGCCTCTGCCTCCCGTGATCATCGTTCCTACCACTGCCGGCACCGGCACCGAGGTTACCCAGTTCGCTCGCATCGTAAATACCGAGCGCCGACTGAAGATGTCTTTTGTCTCACGGTCCCTTATTCCTGATATTGCCCTGATCGATCCGAATTTGCTGTCCACGGTTAATCCACGTCTGGCAGCTACTACAGGTATCGATACCCTGGCCCATGCGATCGAAGCCTACGTTTCCCTGGCCGCCACCCCTTTGACCGATCTGCATGCGTTAAAAGCAGTCCGTTTGGTGTTCGGCAACCTGCGCCAGGCCGTAACGGACCGCAGCGACCTGCAGGCCAATACCAATATGGCCCTCGCGAGCCTTAATGCCGGCATTGCCTTTTCCAATGCCATACTCGGCGCCGGCCACGCCATGACCCACCAGGTCGGCGGTCTGATGGATACTCACCATGGCGAAGCCAACGCTATCCTGTTACCCCATGTTATGCAGTTCAATCTACCGGACTGCCGCCAACGATTTCAACAGATCGCCCAGGCGATGGCGGGACTCAGCTCAACGGATCCATTGCCGGCTGCTGAGCACGCTATTGAAGCGGTTAAAAAACTTGTAGCGGATATTGGCTTGAAGCAATCCCTGTCCGACTTAGGGCTCTCTGAAGACCAGCTTCAACGTCTGACCGACAATGTCATGCAAGACGAATGCATTGCCACCAACCCTCGCATGGCCACTCCGAAAGATATTGCCGAACTGTTCCGCAAAGCCCTTTAGCGATTGAAGCAAGTCGCTTAAAACCACAGATGAGTTTTCCTGCCCTGGACAGAGGTCTCAATAGTGAGCCAAAAGCCTGACGGAAAAAATAAGCTAATAGCCGACCTGACCGGCGTCAATGCGTCCAAGTTGAGCTATTACGCCGAGCTGAAGAAGCGTCAGGAAAAGATTCGCCGGCAAAATGTCCGCCTCGAAATTCTGCACCGCCTGACCCGGGCCCTACATCTGGAAATGTCTGTTGAAGACATGTTCAACGAAGCCCAGCAGTTGTTGCCAGAAGCTTTGCCCTGTGATTTGCTTGGCCTGGCCATGTTGCAGAACGATGAACTGGTGATCAAAGCGCTGCCCCCGTTTCATTTTCGACAAGCGCAACCCCTACCGCGCGATTCGGTTCTCTGGGAGCCCCTGAACCTCAACGAGGCCTTGATCCTTGGCGAATTGCCTAAAAGCGACCCCTTTTTCGCCGGGTATCCCCATTTGGCGGAGCAGCTCCATTCTCTGGTGGTGGCTCCCCTGCATTATAAGTCGGCCAACCAGGGACTGCTGCTGATCGGCAGTTCCCAAAAGTCGGCCTATACCCAGGAAGAGCTCAGCTTTGTTCAGCATCTGGCCGAACAGTTGGCCATCAGCATTCAGAACGCCCAGCTCTACGAAGAGGTTTCCCGCGCACGACAAGGCTGGGAAGCGACTTTTAACGCCGTCACCGAACCGATCTTGTTGATAGATACCGAATACAATATTCAACTCAACAACCATCGACCGTTGCCGGAACTATTTCCCGACGGAAAGCCGTCGCAACAGGACCAGAAATGTTTCACTACCCTTTACGGTCGCAACAGTCCCTGTCCTAACTGCCCGATGCAAACGCTGGCCATAGACCCCCGTCCCATTTACCGCCATCTGGAGACAAAAACAGGCCGCCAGCTTGATCTATCCTTTTATCCTGTATTGGGCAAAGAGCAGGAACTGGTAGCAATGACCATCATCATCAAGGACATTACCGAAAAAGCCCAAATGGAAGCCAAGTTGATGCATTCGGCACGATTGGCAGCCATTGGCGAGATGGCAGCGGGGGTCGCCCATGAACTGAATAGCCCGATGACCGTGGTCATCGGTACAGCCCAACTCTTATATGCTGAACTGGCCGGCAACCCGGAACAAGGCGATTCCCTTAAAGAAATCGCTGACTGCGGCCTGCGTTGCAAGCGTATCATCCAGAACCTGCTGACCTTTTCCCGTCAGGAACAGGTCCCGATGGATTTGACCAACCTCAACCGCGAGATCGAACGGGCTCTTGGTCTGGTCAACTATCTGGTCGACCCGACACAGATCACCATTGTCAAACAGCTGGCTGAAGACTTACCGCGAATTATGGCCAACGCCGTACAAATCCAGCAGGTGGTTACCAACCTGCTGATCAACGCCAGAGACGCCCTGACGGATAAAACCGGGGAAAAGACCATCTACCTGAAATCTTATCTAGAGCAGGGACCGGATCAGGATTGGGTGACCGTCTCTGTACGGGACAACGGAACCGGCATAGAAAAGGACAAACTGGACGATGTCTTTACCCCGTTTTACACTAGCAAAGAAGCGACCAAAGGTACCGGGTTAGGTCTTTCGGTCAGCTTCGGGATCGCCCAGGCCCACGGCGGCACCCTGGAAGTGGAAAGCAGTCCCGGCAAAGGTAGCTGCTTTTCTCTGAAGCTGCCGCCCAGTCCGCCACAACCGACTAAACATCTACCCGTCTGAAGACCAAGAGGAGAAGCATGGCTGCACATCCCATCAATGTTTTGATTATCGACGACGAAGAATCCGTCTGTAATTTTTTTCGCCGGCTGCTCGACAGGAAAGGTTGTCGCACGGTTACCGCAGTTAGTGAGAGTGAAGCCCTGCGTGCCCTGGAGGGGTCGCCCTTTCAGGTGGCCATGGTCGACTTGAAGCTTCCCGATACGGATGGCCTGACTCTGCTGAAACATATCAAACGCAAACAGCCCAATTGCGAAGTCATCATCATGACCGGCTTCAGCACCATCCAGACGGCAGTCAAAGCGATGCAGATGGGCGCCTATCAGTATGTTGAAAAACCCTTTGACGATATCAAGCAGATTGAATGGCTGATCCAGGAAGCGGCCGCCTCCGCCTCCCAGGGCAAGCAAAAAGACGAAGAAGAGTGGAGTCAGTTTGCCAAAAGCCAGGGATTCATGGTGGGCAACACACCGGAAATGCGGCAACTGGCATCCCTTGCCTATCGCCTGGCGAGCAAGGACATCAGCATCCTGATTCAAGGGGAAACGGGGACCGGCAAGGAGGTCTTGGCCCGCTTTATCCATGCCACCTCCCACCGGGCCGAACAGATGTTTATCCCCATCAACTGCGGCGCCCTGTCCGACAACTTGCTCGAAAGCGAACTGTTCGGCCACGAACGGGGCTCCTTTACCGGTGCCGGCAGCATGCGCCGAGGCATTTTCGAGCTGGCCAATAACGGTACCCTGTTTCTCGACGAAGTCGGTGAGGCCAGCCTGGCCATTCAGGTCAAACTGCTGCGGGTTCTGGAAACAGGCGAATTCATGCGCCTGGGCGGAGAAAAGATGGTCCATAGCGACGTGCGGGTTATTTCCGCCTCTAACGTCGACCTTGAACAAGCCATGCTCGGCCGTGATTTCCGCGAAGACCTCTTTTACCGTCTCAACGTGGTTAAGTTGGAGATCCCCCCGCTGCGCGCCCGACAGGGAGACATTCCCATGCTGGCGGAACATTTTGTCCGCCAGCTCAATCCCCACCTCACCCTTTCTACAGAGATCACTCAACTGCTCTGCGAATACGACTGGCCGGGGAACATCCGCGAACTGTCCAACACCCTGCGTCAAGCGGTCGCCCTCTGCGACGGCCCGAAGATTCTACCCAAGCACTTTGCCGGCAAGCTGTCCGTCAACCGGCCGCGACCGGTTGTTGTGCCGCAGCGGGATACATCGGCACCGCCCGTTGAAAACAATGAGCCTTCTCTGGACAAGTTCTGGGAACATTACGGTAAGCCCGAGGTTCTGGAACAACTCTCCGGAGGCGAACTGACCCAACTGCTCCATTCCCTGCGCGGCCTCGAAGAGAGCCTCTGTTCGGTGATGCGCAAAAAAGGCATTGCTTCGCCCGGCAGCGAATGTCTCAAGGATTCGGAAGCCGCCTCCATCAAAAAGACTCTGGTCCAGCACCGCTGGAACATTACCGAAACGGCCCGGGTCCTTGGCATCGCCCGCAATACGCTGCACCGCAAGATCAAAAAATACGACCTGCACAATTAGCGGCAACCGCAACAGACAACTTAACTGCCTACTATCAATATTGGGGCTCTATTATCCAGAACTGGAGAATAGAGCCCCGTGTCCCATAAGGAGAGAACTGTTATGAACCGCTCGAAATCTGCCGCGCTCTTTGCCGAGGCAAAACAAGTCATTCCCGGCGGGGTCAACAGCCCGGTACGAGCCTTTCAATCCGTCGGCGGCGAGCCGCTGTTTATCGACCGGGCCAATGGAAGCACCTTGTACGACGTCGACGGCAACGCCTATATCGACTACGTCGGTTCCTGGGGACCGATGATCCTCGGCCATAGCCACCCCAAGGTGGTCGAGGCGGTGTGCCGGGCTGCGGTTCTCGGCTCCTCCTTCGGCGCCCCAACTGCCCTGGAGGTGGCACTGGCGGGGATGGTGCGCCAGGCCTACCCCAATATGGAGCAGTTGCGCATGGTCTCCTCCGGCACCGAAGCCACCATGAGCGCCATCCGCCTGGCCCGGGGCTATACCGGCCGCGACAAGATCCTCAAATTCGAAGGCTGCTATCATGGTCACGCCGACAGCCTGCTGGTCAAGGCTGGCAGCGGCGCGGCCACCTTCGGCGTGCCCACCTCTCCAGGGGTACCGGCCGACCTTGCCCGCCACACCCTGACCGCCTCGTACAACGATCTCGAACAGGTTCAGGCCCTGACCGATGCCCATCGCGGCGACCTGGCGGCCATCATTCTCGAGCCGGTGGCGGGCAACATGGGCTGCGTGGCACCGCTGCCCGGCTTCCTTGAGGGCCTGCGGGAGTTATGCGATTCGGAAGGGATCGTACTGATCATGGACGAGGTGATGACCGGCTTCCGCCTCGCCTACGGCGGCGCCCAGGAGCGCTTCAACATCCGTGGAGACCTGGTCTGTCTCGGCAAGATCATCGGCGGCGGCCTGCCGGTCGGCGCCTTTGGCGGCAAGAAAGAGATCATGCAACAGCTGGCTCCGGAAGGCCCCGTCTATCAGGCTGGCACTCTGTCCGGCAACCCTTTGGCCATGAGCGCTGGCCTCGCCACCTTGAAGCTCCTGCAGGAACCTGGCTTCTACCAGCAACTGGAAGTCAAGAGTGCCTACCTCGAGGCCGGGCTTCGCGAAGCCGCCGAACAGTGCTCTCAACCCACCTGCCTGCAGCGGGTCGGGGCCATGTTCTGCACCTACTTTCATCCCGGCCCGGTCAACTCCTTCGCCGATGCCGCCCAAAGCGACACCGACGCCTTCGGCCGCTTCTTCCGCCTGATGCTGGAGAACGGAGTCAATCTGGCACCCTCTCAGTTCGAGGCCGGCTTCATGAGCGCCGCCCACAGCCAGGAGGATCTCGATCGCACCATCGACGCGGCCCGGAAAGCTTTTGCGGCCCTTTAACTGCCAAGACAGGTTTCACCTGAAAACCTCGCAATAGGCTTCTAGGCTGTTCCGAATACTGCAGACATGAAAAGCCCCCGGTCAGATAACTAGGGGCTTTTCCCATATGTCAGACCGTCCGACTTTTAGGCCTCTTTATCCTTCCAGGCGAGATCTTTTCGAGAAAAGAGACGTTTGCAGCGGTTGCAGAAATAACCGGTGCCGCATTTGACGCACTCCTCAATCAGGTCTCCGCACTGGGGACAATGGGGTTCCATATCCAGTTCTACATATTGGGGATAGTCTTTACAGGTTTTACAGAAAAACTTCGGCCCTTCAACGGATAATTCCTTACTCGTTTCACGACCGCAGATCTTGCAGATTCGCCGAAGCATATACACCCTCCCTACATCGCTTTTGCTTTCAATCCCTGACCAAACAGGCGCTGAATTATATTACAAAATCCGTTGCATCGGGAAGTTGTTTCCAAGAGGGAAAAGAGGACACTCCCCTATTTCCGATAAATCACAATTATCAGACCCCAAGAACTTATCAGACATTGGGAAACAAACAGGGTCGTTGGCAAACGGCAACAGCAGGTCGATAGTTTTTTGGTCAGCGTTGGTGGCTGGTTCACGAAACAAAAAATACCACCTTCATTCGTTGCGCAGCACCTGCAATATCTCCACATTTGCCGCCTGCCAGGCCGGATAGGCACCGGCGGCCAAACCCAGCAACAGAGAGCCGAACAGGCTGCTGCCGATCAACACGGGATCGTAAGCCAGGGGCATTTCGCCGATGCGGCAGACCACCAGCACCAGCAGCAAAGAACTGAGCACCCCCAGGCCGCCACCGATACCCGCCATCAGTCCCGCCTCGAACATGAACTGGCGCACAATATCCCGGCGCTTCGCCCCTACTGCCCGGCGGACACCGATCTCCAGCCTGCGCGTGCGCACCAGCAATACCATGATGGACAAGATACCGAGACCGCCAACGGCAAAGGAAATACTTGAGCTGAGCAGACCGAGGGTCTGCACCAGGGCCAGAGCGTCGCGCTGTACCCGCATGGTGTCTTGAGCGGCCAGCAGGGTAAAGTCATCATCCTCGCCGACATCGATGCTGTGTCGGCGCCGCAGGATAGTTGCCGCCGCCTGCCGCGCTTCCTCGATCGCCTGCGAATCCGCCAACTGCAGATAGACGCCGCTGATCCAGTCCTGGTTGGCCAAGCGCCGCATATAAGTGGTCAGAGGCACGAAGACCTGCTCGTCCTGATCGGTGCCGGCAATATCGGCCCCCTTCGGCTCCATCACACCGATTACCCGCAGCCCTGCCCGATGCAACATCACCTGTTGACCAACAGCTCCCTGGCCATCGCCGAATAGCCGCCGGGCGATACTGGCCCCCAGCACGCAAACCTTGGCCCGCTCCGCTTCATCGCTGGCGGAGAGAAATCGCCCCCAGGCAGCCTTTACATTGCGTACTGTGGCATAGCTGGGCAGAGTGGCGACCAGCTGACAATTGATCTGCAGGTCTCCGGAACGAATGGGGCTGGTAGCCAGTACGAAGGGGGCTCCGGCTCGGGCGGCCGGCACTCCGGCCAGTAGCGCCTTGGCATCCTGCCGGGTAAAATTTCTGGCCAACCCCCGCACCCGGCTACTTCCCGAGGGCCGAAAGGATAACTGGCCGCTGCGAACCATAAATAGATTGGTGCCGAGTTTGGCCGTCTCATGCTCGGCCTTAAGCAGCATGGAACGCGACACATGTTGCACCCCGGTGAGAGCCAGGGCGCCGAGAAACACGCCGACCATGGCCAGAATGCTACGCAGGCGGTGAGCACGCAGGGAAGACAGGGCTATTTTGAGGCTGAAGAACATAACTACTCGCTATCTTATAGATCTGGAACTCTCAAAACCCGTGTTATTCATGAGGCTTGGTAAGTACTCCGAGTTAAGCGGTATCCTTTAACACCTCAATGGGACTCAAGGCAGCCGCCTGGCGGGCCGGCTTGAGGCCGAACAGCACACCGATGGCCAACGCAGCGGCCACCGCCATACCGAACACTTTCCAGGAAAAGAGAATCTGCAAGAGGCCGAGCCGAGCCAACAACTGACCGAGCCCCATGCCGAGTCCCATGCCGAGCAAGGCACCGATCAGGGTCAAACAGATCGCCTCGATCAGTACCTGGCAAAGAATCGCCCAGTTACGAGCACCCAGAGCCTTTTTCAGACCGATCTCCATGCGCCGTTCATTGATGCTCAAATAAAACAGATTGGCCAGCACAAAACCGCCGACGGTCATAGCCACCAGTGCAGTGACGCCGAGAAACAATAACAGCCCGCTTTTGAACATGGAGAGGAACTTCAGAATTTCTTCGGAACTGATAATAGTGAAATCGTCCAATTCGCCAGGTTCCAGGTGATGCAGATGACGTAACAGGCTGCGTAGATTAGCAATATGCTCGGTCATCAGCTCGGGGGCATGGAACTTAACTCGCAAGGCTCTGAAATACTTACGGTTCAGGTTGAAGCGTTGGGTCAGGGTGGTGATGGGAATAATAATTCGATCGTCGATGGAGCCGCTGCCGCTGACTACCCCGCGATAGCTCAAGCGACCGACGATCTGAACCGGTACCTTATTGACCAGCACCGTATGACCCACCGGGGAGCGCTTGCCGAATAACTCCCGAGCCGTATTGTCGCCGATCAATCCAACCTTAGCCCCGCGAGACAGATCCTCGGCGCTCAGATCCCGGCCTTCGACCAGCGGCCAGTTCCAGGCCTCGGCATAGCCTTCGGCGGTACCGATCACCAGCGGCACTTGTACCACCCGGTCCTCGAAACGCAGCGACTGGTTGGATTTGGCCCGCATCGGCACCACCAGATAAGCGCCCGGCAGGGAGCGGCGCAAAGCATCCGCATCGGCGTAAGAGAGGGTCAGCCTCCGCTGGCCAACCGCCCGGCTCTCGATATTGCCGCCGAACACCAGCACCGCATCGGGACCGAACCAACGCACAATCTCCGTCGCCTTGCGTTCGGCCCCGTCCACCGCCGCCACGATCACGGTCAACGAAGCGATCCCCAAAGCCACCCCGGCGATCACGAACAGACTGCGCAGCTTGAAAGCCCACAGGGCCTGCAACGCCATACCGGCGATCCGCCACAGCTGGCGGCTAATATCAAGAAGGTTCGATACGACCGTCATGGAGCACAATGATCCTTTCGGCGGCAGCGGAAACCTCGGCCTCATGGGTGACCAGGATCACCGTACGCCCCTGGTCATGCATCTCCCGCAGCAGCTCCATGATCCCGGCGCTGGTGCTGGAATCGAGCTGGCCGGTCGGTTCGTCGGCCAGCAATAGGGGCGGATCGTTCATCAGCGCCCGGGCCATGGCCACCCGCTGTTGCTGACCGCCGGAGAGCTGACTGGGCCGAAAATGCATACGATCGGCCAACCCCACCTGCTCGAGCAGTTTCTGGGCCCGCTGTCGCAATTGACCGGCCGGAGTGGCACTGTAAAGACCTGGCAGAATAACGTTTTCCAGAGCGGTAACATAGGGGACCAGGTAAAAACTCTGAAAAATAAATCCGAACTGTCGATTGCGCAACTCGCTGAGACGGTCATCGGCTAACTCGGCAACGTTCTGCCCCTGAAACAGGTAGCGACCGCTGCTCGGCCGATCGAGCAGACCGAGAATATGCATCAAGGTCGACTTGCCGGACCCGGAGGCCCCCTGCAAGGCGATAAATTCCCCGGGAGACACGCTCAAATCGATGTTCTTGAGCACCTCGATGGTCAAATCGCCCTGCAGATAGGTCTTGTCGATCTGCTCCAGGCGAATAATCGGTTCGCTGCCGCTCATCGCCCGGCCTTTCGTCCACGGGCGTTGTTTCCACCCGCCCCGCTACCTGAACCAGCGGCCGCCGAAGCCTGGCCCAAAATCAGTTGAGTGGCAACCTTCTCGCCGGCCTGCAAGCCGCCGGTCACTTCACTGTGAGTCACCCCGATCAGGCCCAACTCCGGCACGACCTGCCGCACTGAACCGTCAGCCCGCTGCACGAATACCAATTGCCTGCCGTCGACCCATTTGAGAGCGGCATTGGGCAGACGCAGGGCATCCGCTTTTTCGGCCACCACGATCTTCACCTGGGTGGTCATTTCAGGTCGCAGTAGTTCGGCCTGTTCGGCGCTTACTGCGACCAAAGCCCGATAATAAACAATATTCTCCCGCACCTCCGGTTCCGGATAGACAGTGGCTACGGTGCCCTTAAAGATCCGGTCCGGCCAGGCGTCTACCCGAAACTCCAATTTCTGGCCGATCTTTACCTGGCCGACATCCGTTTCATCGACATAGATCCACATCTCCAGTCGACGGGTATCGAGCACGGTGATCAGATTGGCGACCTGCAGGCCCGAGACGATGGTTTCCCCCTCCTGAGCCGTGACCTGGCTGACTGTCCCGTCCAGAGGGCTGACAATCTGCGTGTAAGAGAGTCGGATATTCACCGCATTCAGTTGCGCTTTTGCTTGCTTCATCGCCAGGTCCGCCTTGCGCCGCTCCTCGATAAACTCGCGGCTTTCCCGCTCAAAGACCGCTCGGCGGGCGGCAACCAGGCGCTGTTCAACTTCGGACTTCTGACGAACATTATCCAGCTCATCCTGGGAGATGATGCCTTCTTCGGCCAACTGCGCCAGTCGTCGGTAGTTGCTGGCCAGATATTCCGCCGCGGTTTCGGCCAGGGCCAACTGTGCTTCGGCTTCTCGAATCCGCAAGGGATAGACCTGCTCGACACGGGCGAGTTCCGCACGGCGAGCCTGGTAGCGGGCTTTTGCCTCCGCCAGTTGGGAGCGGATTTCCCGGCTGTCGATCTGGGCCACCAACTGCCCGGCGGACACCCGGTCTCCGACCTTGACCAACATCCGTTCGATAACTCCGGTAGCCCGGGTACCGATCTTAACGATGGCCCCAACCTGCGGCTTGATAATGCCAGTCTGTTCAAGAACCTGGCGTACAGCCCCCCGCTTTACTTCGGCCGTTTCCAGAATGCGCACGGCCTGCTCATTGTGGCGGGACCGCCAGATCCCATAGCTTCCACCGAGCAAAAGCAGAACCACACCAAGCACGAGCAGTTTTTTAATCATGGCCCCTCTTTCTTTTTGTTTCACGTCTTTCAAATACCGCAAGAATCAGCCAGTTCAGGCCGACAATCAAACTCCTTACAGCATAACTGCCTATCGCCCTTTTGCAGTACAATCAGCAGCACTCAAAAAAGAAAAGCTGCCCTCTATCCGGACAGCTTTTGGCTTTACTCAGTTAGTATCAGGAGTCTGGCGGATTAATAATAAGCCGCCAGACTCCCAGACAACAAAAACCTCAAGCAAATCCAAGAACCACCAGATTCACCAGACCGATCAAAGCGCCGAGCAGGGCACCGAACAGATTAATGTATCTGAAGTGATCCTCCATGATATCGAGGAGCAAACGCTCGACGGTCAACACATCGAGTGTGTTGACCTTCTCTTCCACCACCCGCTTGATATTCAGGGTATCAACCAGCTGCGGCACCTCTTTTTTCAAAAGTTCGGCAAGATGAATAAACAGCCCTTCCTGCAGCTCACTACGCACATCGGCCGAAAGACGCGCCGAAAGGCATCCCAACGGCTGATGAAAAACCCACTGCTCAGTCTTTTCAGCCAGCACCCGGTCAACGGCATCCCTGGCCGCAGGACTGGTCAAGGCGCCCAATAGACGCGTGGCCAGCTGCTCGCGCATACGGGGCACGATTCCACCCGGCAGGGCGGTATTGAGCATCTCGCCAAAGGAACGGTCCTTGATCGCATCAAAGCCCTTCTCCAACAATCCCCGCAATGCCTTGGCCGCAGCCGGACTCTGTACCCAGGAAACCACCTGGTCGCGCACAAAACGTTTGGCTCCGGCCACCTTTTCGAAAGGCAGAGGTTCAACGAAAGAACTCACGGGCCGCTCCAGAAGATTCTCCACCCGGGAACGCAGCAGTTCGGCAACCTGCTGCTGAGTACGTTCTTCCCGCAGCCAGCGGGAAATCTCGTCGCCGGCCTGATCGAGGAAGCCGGGGATCTTTTCGCCGACCTTTTCCAGGTCGATAAATCCGGACACCAGGTTTTTCATGGGGCCGAGACCGTCGATAAACTTGACCAAGGCCTCCTTGGCCCGCTCCACCAGCCGGGCTCGAAATTCAGGATCGTAGAGCAAACCGCCGAAATGATCGAGCAGTACGGGAATCTCCCGCTCGATGGCACCCAGCAGGCCTTCAACCAAAGCCTCCGGCAACATCTCCTTAAGAGGTTGTTTTGAAGTGAGCAGTTTTTCCAGCTGCTCGTCGATAATTCGTTCGATGGCCTTGGCGGTTCCCTCCGCCTGCAGCACGCCGGCCAGCTTGCGCTCTACATGCCCCATCAGCATCATGCGTTTGGGTCCGGCGAGAAAGCTTGCAGGGTCCCTTTCGAGAAGCTCGTCGCCCTTGCGCTGCAGGTAACCTCGCAGGCTCTCTTCGAACTCGCTGCTCTGCAGATAATCGAACAGGGCCTTGAGGCCCTTCCAACGCAGCATTTCGACCAGCTCGCGAAAACGGCCCTGAAACTTGCCCGGCACCAGCGAAGCCAGCGGCCCCAGGTCCCGATCGAGAAAGGAGCCGAGCTTATCGTTTACCGCTTGTTGCAGTTCACGACGAAAGCCTTCCTTTTCCAGCGCCCGGCCGACATCCTTGGAAGTCAACAGGTGGGAACCGACCACGCCCCCCATGGACTTGGCCAGCTCCAAACGCTTAGAAGGAATGATTCCCGGCGTCAGAGGCACTCGCAAGCCGAAGATATACCACGGCTTGAGGGGCCTAAAGAGCATACGGATAGCGATATAGTTGGTCACGTAGCCGATTACCGCCCCTAAGGCGGGGGGCAGCACATAAGGCAGGATCTTTACTAGAGTCATTGTAGCGCATCACTTTCGAGGACCGTTAGCGGCCCTTCTGTCAGACGGTTATTCCATGATCACCAGAGAGTGGTCACCGATATTCATCCGGCGGGGGCTGCCCGTGAGCTGCACCGCATCGCCGAGAATACTTTCGGCCAGGGTCATGCTCTGCACCCGGCAATCGGCATTGATAATCGAATCTTTGACAATGCTGGCCTCGATGTGACAGCCGTCGGCCACCGATACGTTGGGACCGATAATAGAGCCCCGCACCGTAGCCCCGGCAGCAATCGACACGGGCTCGATAATCACCGTATTCTCTATCGTGCCTGCGCAACCGACCCGGTTGCCGGACAGCAGGTAACGATTGGTCTCCAGCAGGGTCTCCGGTTTGCCGCAGTCGAGCCAGGCCTGAATCTCCGGCGCGCAAAACTTGATGCCATCGCGAATCATGCGCATGAAGACCGCCGGCAAATAGAACTCTCCCTTAACCGTATCGCCAGCAGCGATGGTCTTCTCCAGATAGTCCATGAATCCCTGACCGTCCTTGAGATAATAGAGTCCGACCTGGGCCAGGCGGGAAACAGGAGTGTCCGGCTTCTCGACCATATCGACGATATAGCCCTCCTTGACCACATTAACCCCGAAGCGCTGATAGTCTTCGACTTCTTTGGAATAGATCAGGCCATCGCAATCAGCGCACAGATCGGGGATTTTAGCCAGGTCGGTAACGAAGATGGTATCGTTAAAAACCACCAGCACTTCATCACCGGCAGAGATGCGCGGCGAAGCGAGAGCCACGGCATGGGCCGGACCGAGCCGCTCTTTCTGCACGATATAACTGCAGTTAACCCCGGGGAAATGCTGCTCCATGAACTCTTCGATCTGACTGCCATTGTCGTCGGTGATAAAGATCAGTTCCTCGGCATCGACAGTCAGTACCCGTTCGACAATGTGCTCCAGGACGGTTTTCCCCGCTACATGGACCAATGATTTGGCTTTGGTATGGGTATGCGGCCGCAGGCGGGTGCCTTTGCCTGCTACCGGCAGAATGATTTTCATGACTTTCTCCCTATAAAATAAAGATGATGAATCACGATCGGTCGGATAGGTCCTTGTCAGAAGCGGCCCCTTCGGGTAGCATACGGCCCAGCTTGGGCTCTGACAGAAGACCTATACCGCCCAAGATCATAACCGTATTTTAATCGAAGAACAAGCCACACTTGATCGGGACCGATCAGCCCGACCATAAGGAGTCTGTATGAAGGATCATTTGCTGCGCGTCGCCACTCGGGACGGCACACTGCGCGCCGCCGCCGCCGTCACCACCGACCTGGTCGAAGCCATCCGCCAACGCCAGGGCACCGACCCAACCGCTACCGTCGCCCTTGGCCGCCTGGTCAGCGGCGCAGCAGTCATGGGTAGCCTGCTCAAAGGCGACCAACGGCTGGCACTGATGGTAGAAGGCAACGGCCCGCTGCAAAAACTACATGCCGAAACCAATGCCACCGGCCAGTTAAGGGGTTCGGTCAAAGAGCCGCTATCGGGAATTGCTCCCACCGCTGAAGGTTTTGACGTGCCGGCGGCCGTCGGCCGAGCCGGCTTCCTGCATGTCGTGAAAGATCTCGGTCTCAAAGAACCCTACCGTGGAATGGTCCAACTCTACAGCAGTGAAATCGCCGAGGACCTGGCTTATTACCTGACCTCATCGGAGCAGATACCGTCCACCGTTGCCCTGGGCGTCTACCTTGAAGAGGAAGGCCGGGTCGCCGCGGCCGGCGGCCTGCTGGTGCAGGCCATGCCTGAAGGCGAAGAAGCTCTCGTTTCCTTGCTGGAAGAACGGCTGATCACGCTTCCCCCCCTGACCGCCATGCTTCGAGCCGAGCAAGGACCGGAGCAGATTCTGCAACTGCTCTTTGAGGGCATCCCCCTCGGCACCCCGGAAATGACTCCTCTGGAGTTTCGCTGCACCTGCAGCCGCCCGCAGGTACAATCGATGCTCAAGGCCCTTGGTCTGGAAGAACTGGAAGCAATTGCCCAAAAAGAGGAAACGACGACTGTCACCTGCGAATTCTGCAAAGAACGCTATAGCTTTACCGGCAAGCAACTCAACCTCTTGCTGGATGCCCTGAAATCCACAAACAAAGGGCCGCAATAAATTATGAGCCAACGGCTACTGACTCCCGAAGCCTTCCTGCAGCGTGCGGCAAACTGTCCCGTATTCGACGCCCGCACCCCTGGAGAATACGGCCAGGCCCATATCCCCGGCGCCTATAATCTGCCCCTGTTCAGCGACGAGGAACGGCACCAGATCGGCATCCTGTATAAGAACCAGGGAAAAGAGACTGCGGTACTGCGGGGGCTGGAGATGGTTGGGCCACGCCTGACCGATTATATCGCCCGGGTGAGGGAAATCACAGACAGCCGAGAGATCCTGGTTCATTGTTGGCGCGGAGGTATGCGCAGTTCTTCACTGGCCTGGCTGCTGGAAACCGTCGGCTATCGCGTGGCACTCCTCAAAGGCGGTTACAAAGCTTATCGCCGGCAGGTCCAGGCCACCCTCGCTGCCCCCTGGCCGCTGTTGATATTAAGCGGCATGACCGGCAGCGGCAAAACCGAACTGTTACAAAATCTTCGCCGCCGCGGCGAACAGGTTCTCGACCTGGAAGGTCTGGCAAACCACCGCGGCTCGGCCTTCGGCGCCATCGATGGCCTGGCGCAACCGACTACCGAACAGTTTGAAAATGAAATCGGCGCCCAGCTGCAAACCCTGGTTAGCGACAGACCGATCTGGGTCGAAGACGAAAGCCGTCGTATCGGCCGGGTCGTGATCAACGATAACCTGTATAAACAGATGCGCAAAGCCACGGTGATAAAAATCGATGTGCCGAGGGAACGGCGAGTGGAGCGGTTGTGTATTGATTACGGCAATGAAGCGCCGGAAAAACTGGCCGAGGCCGTCACCAATATCAGCAAGCGGCTCGGAGGGGAGAAAACCAGCGCCACCCTGCAAGCTATCACCAACGGCGATATTTCTTCAGCGGCACACGCCATCCTTGATTATTACGACAAAACCTACCTGTTTGGTTTGAAACAAAGAGATCCGCAACGGGTCGTCATGCTGACTCCTACCCCCGAGCGGCCCGGCGAGATCGCCCGTTCCCTGATCGAGCTTAGCAACAATCTGCCCGCTGAACTAAAACCGGTAACCTGACCACTGAGGTCGAATGCACATCACCTGCATTAACACTCTGTGTCTTGTATTGACGAGAGCAAAACCAATTATACGAATCGTATCCTGGCAAATTAAATACCCTAGTGACCTTATGATTAAAATAGTTTAGGCTACTGATAATTTTCGTCGTTTATGCTACATTTAAGTCTCACTATGCTGGCTTGGCCAGATTTCTGGATAGGAGGTGCTGAGAATGGCAACTAAAACAAAAGAAATCAACGGTTTGACTGAGCAACAATGGCAAGAATTACAGAAGCTGCTGGAAGGAAAACGCCGGGAACTGGTCAAGTCCATCGAGACTATGCGCGCCCGTGATATGGAGTTTGATCCCGACGACAATCTCGAGGAGCTGGATCAAGCTGCCATCAACCAACTACAGGCTGTTCAGTTGCGGGTTCTGGATAAAGAAGTCAAACTATTGCGCGAGGTCGACCGGACCCTGGCAAAGTTCGACACCGAGGAATTCGGCCTCTGCGAAGGGACCGAGGAACCCATCGGCTATCCGCGCCTTAAGGTCCGGCCATGGGCCCGCTATAGCATCGAATACGCCGAGGAAAAAGAACGTTTGGAAAAACAGACGTCAAGTCGGTTGCCTGGACGCTAACAGGACCACATCCATAGCCTGCCGCCAGTCCGGCTATTGCCGGATCGGCGGCAGCGTTTACTGAAGCCAGTGCGACGGAACAGGCTTTTTACCGCCGCCCGACCCCAAGCACCGTAATTTCCTATCCCACTTAGGACCCGGGGTATTATTGTTGCTGGCTTCGGCCCTATCAGAAACAGCATCATTCTTTCCCGCCGTTTGCCGACCACCCCGCATCGCCACTTCGAACCGTAGTCCAGACCGGTGCCGCAACCGCCTGACAATTATCCTCAAATAACCGATCCGAAGCCCCCGCCAATTCAGGTTGCCGCCAAAGCTGTTATTATTGATAGCGTAGATCCAGGTTTCAGCACCTCGCCAATGTCCGTCTTTCTCCTGGAGCGCCGGTATCATGCGCATTCTGATGATGACCAACACCTACCACCCTCATGTGGGCGGCGTGGCACGCAGCGTACATAGCTTCAGCAACGCTCTGCGCCGGCGGGGCCATCAGGTCCTGGTGGTAGCGCCAACCTTTATCGGCCAGCCGGGCTTCGAGCCGGGGGTGCTACGCTGGCCGGCTTTGCACCGGTTTCACCACACGGATTTCTCGGTGCCGCTCCCGGCCCCGGTGGGACTGTACAACCGATTGCGCGAATTGGCACCACAACTCGTTCATTCCCACCACCCCTTTCTGCTTGGCGACACCGCCCTGCGTATCGCCGCCGAACGCGGTCTGCCGATGGTTTTCACCCATCACACCATGTACGAGCGCTATACCCACAACCTGCCCTTCGATTCTCCGCGGGTGCGCCGCTTCGCCGCCGACCTGGCGACCGGTTACTGCAACCTGTGCACCGCAGTGATCGCCCCGAGCGCCACCCTGGCGGCCTGTCTGCAACGACGTGGAGTCAAGGTGCCCATCGAGATCATCCCCACCGGCATCGATCTGCAGCGCTTTACCGACGGTGACGGCGCAAGATGTCGACAGCAGCACGCCATCCCCGCGAATGCGCTGCTGCTTGGTTACGTCGGCCGCCTGGCGCCGGAGAAAAACCTCGGTTTTTTGGCGACAGCAGTAGCAGACTTTCTGCGCCAACGGCCGCAAGCGCATTTTCTGCTGGCAGGAGAAGGTTCGGAGGGTGTTTCGCTCCTGCAATACCTTACCACCGCGGGTGTGGCAGGGCGGGTTCATGCATTGGGGGTATTGCCCTTAGCGGAACTGGCCGATGCCTACCGCGCCATGGACATCTTCGTCTTTGCTTCGCAAAGCGAAACCCAGGGCCTGGTTCTGGCCGAAGCTATGGCCGCGGGCACCCCGGTAGTGGCCATCGACGCCCCGGGGGTGCGCGACATCCTGTGCGACGGCATCAACGGCCGTCTGCTACCGTCAGAACAGCGAAAGTCCTTTGTTGCGGCCCTGAACTGGCTGGCGGAGCTGCTGCCAGCAGAGCGCATGCGCCTGATCGAAGGTGCCTTGAACAGCGCTCAGGATTTTTCCATGGACAAGGCCGTTACCCGTCTCCAGAGCCTCTATGCGAGGCTGATCGCCGCTTCCAACTGCCCCCGGCCCAACGGCAACCAATGGACCGCTTGGCGCTTCCGTTTCGAGGAAGAATGGAAAATCGTCCACAACATCATCCATGCCCTGAAACCGGGCAACCGTCAGCGGCCGCGCCAGTGAGCGATAGCGGCCAGCGACTGCTGGGATCAATCGGCGCGTTGCTACTGCGGCTGTGGGGGGCCAGCTGGCGCCGCCAGCAACACGGTCTGCAGCGTCTCGACACCCAGTTTGCCAGCGGTGAGCGCACCCTGCTGCTATGCTGGCACGGCGACTATCTGGCCCTCCTCGCCCTGTTGCACCACCGGCGGGTCTGTGCCCTCACTAATCGCTCCTGGCGTGGCCGAACCCTCAGTGCCCTTTGCCAACGCCTGGGTCTCTCCACTCTTGAACTGCCGGCCGAGCCGAGACACCAGTTCCTTGTCGCCCTGCGCCGGCGCCTGGCCGAACAGCCGGTGTGGGCCACCGCTGCCGACGGCCCCGTAGGACCAGACCGAGAGGTCAAACCGCAACTGCTAACCCTGGCCGCCCATTTCGGTTTCACCCTTCTGCCCCTCGGCGTGGCCAGCCGGCCCAACTGGCGCTTACAACGCCGTTGGGATAAGATGGAATTACCGCTGCTGTTCAGCCGGGTGGCGCTGGTGGTCGGCGAACCGTTGCAACTGCCGCCCCATCTGCCCGATGTGGCCTTGGACCGGTTCAGCCAGGAGCTGCAGCAGCGCCTGCAGGGCTGCCACCGTCAGGCATTGGAGCTGATAAGGCAACCCGCCGGAAAAAACAACCCGGCTCGATAGGAGGTCTTATGAAGGGTGAAACCACCGTCAGCGGCTATCTGATCCGCCGCCTTATCGACTATGACGTCGACCATGTGTTCGGCGTACCCGGCGATTATATTCTCGATTTCTACCGCCAACTGGAAGAAAGCCCTCTGCAGATGATCAACACCTGCGACGAACAGGGGGCGGGCTTTGCCGCCGATGCCTACGCCCGCCTAAAGGGCCTCGGCGTGGTCTGCGTCACCTATTGCGTCGGCGGCCTGAAGATCGCCAATACCACCGCCCAGGCCTTTGCCGAGAAATCGCCGCTGGTGGTCATCAGCGGGGCGCCGGGACTCAACGAGCGCCATCGCAATCCCCTGCTGCATCATAAAGTGCGGGATTTCGATACCCAGCTCAACATCTTCCGCCACCTCACCGTCGCCGCCACCGATCTGATCGACGTGGAAAACGGCTGCTGTGAGATCGACCGGGTACTGGCAGCTGCGGTGCGCCACAAACAACCGGTGTACATCGAGTTGCCCCGCGACCTGACTGAGGCAGCCTGCAGCTGCAGCGGCGATCCTTCGCCTCCGGCAGCGGCCAGCGATCCCGACGCCTTGCACGAGGCGTTGACCGAGACGGTGCAACGACTCGCACAAGCTCAGCGTCCGGTGCTGATCGCCGGCATCGAAATCCAGCGTTTCGGCCTGCAGCAACCCCTGTTGCAGCTACTGGAAGCCACCGGCATCCCCTTTGCCACCACCCCCTTGAGCAAATCGACCCTATGCGAGGATCACCCTCTGTTTCTCGGTGTCTACGAGGGAGCCGTGGGCAAGGAAAAGGCCCGACAGGCAGTGGAGCAGAGCGACTGTCTGCTGATGCTCGGCGCCTTCATGACCGATGTCAATCTGGGCATCTTCACCGCCAAGCTCGATCAGGCCCTGACCATCTCCTCCTCCAGCGACGGCAGCTCCATCGCCTTCCACCAGTACCCCGAGGTGCTGCTGGGCGATTTTTTGCCCGGCCTGCTCGACCAGAACCTGCCACACCGGAGCACTGCCGCAGCTAAACCGACAGCGGCGCCACAGCCCTTTGAAGCACAGGATGAGCCCATCACCATCCGCCGCCTCTTTGAATATCTGGAAACCTTCATCGACGACCATATGGTTCTGCTGGCCGATCCCGGCGATGCCATGTTTGCCGCCACCGATCTGACCATCCGCCACCCGGCGGCCTTCCTCTCCCCGGCCTACTATACCTCCATGGGCTTTGCGGTCCCCGGGGCCATCGGCGCCCAGCTGGCCCGCCCCGACCTGCGCCCCCTGGTACTGGTGGGCGATGGCGCCTTTCAGATGACCGGCATGGAACTCTCCACCGCGGTCCGGTTCGGCCTGTCGCCCATTGTGGTAGTACTCAACAACGGGGGATACGGTACCGAGCGGCCCATGACCGACGGCCGCTTCAACGATGTTCCCGTCTGGCGCTTCAGCCGGCTACCGGAGGTCATTGGCGCCGTCCAGGGATTTGAGATCTTCAGCGAAAAAGATTTCGAGCAGGCCCTGCAGGCCGCCTTGACCCACACCGACAGTCCGGCGATTCTCGATGTGCATCTCGATCCCCACGACCACTCACCGGCCTTGAAACGACTCACCGATGCCCTGGGGGCCAAGGTTCGCAACAGCGGCAAGTAACGGCCAGACACCGATTGTTGCAAACAACTCCTGAACAGCAAAAAAGGGACAGCCGGTCATGACCGGCTGTCCCTTTCCATTGTAACTAAACCCCTTAAGCCGCTACTTACAACCCTTTCTTCTCGAACCAGCGCCAGCACGATCATCGCCAACACCATCCGCCAAGGATTCACTCCGAACAACTGTGGCGGAATGATTTTTTCGTAGATCCTCCAGATCAAGACACCCTCTTTGAGCTGTGGGTAAAGGTCCACATAGGCAGTGCCTCCCAATAGCATGTTGAAAATTCCCCAAAAGGCATCCACAGGACCCTCACCGATAGCACCGAGAGGGGTGCCCGGACAATAGCCGACAAGGCCTAGCCGATGTGGGGCATGCCCCACAAGTGGGGACACGGTTTTAGCCTGGCGCCACACTTTGTGTACGATGACTAATTCGTCCTCTTATGGAAAGTGACTATTCAAAATCTTTTCCCACCAAATCCCCTAAAGAATCAGACTCAGTACCCTGGAACATTTTATGTCAATTTTTCAGCCACTTATTGATTCTCCTTGAGAAAAGACGATCGGCCGGAGGCTTAAACTTCACTTTAATAGGAGTATTGGAACAACTGATAAACCCTTTTCGGCATGGCTGTTGCCATATCCAAGCTTAGAAATCTTTTTGCCTGTTGGGTATTGTCCATCTTGAGATCATCAAGCCCGGAAGGCCAAGTCAGAACTCATTTATCGAACACTTTAATCGGATCTATCGCAATGAGGGTCTTGACCTATATGTTTTTCATCGATTGTCAGAGGATCGGGTAATAACCAACAAATGGATCATTAAATATAACGAGATCCGACCTCACGCCGCGCTGGGGGAATTAACGCCGAAAGAATATCTGGCCACATGAGTATTGGAGGAAAACTCTATTTATCGGTGGCCCTAAAAGAAGGAACTTTGCAGCTTGGCCGTTCGCTTAATATTTCCGAGGAGTTAAGTATGTATCATCGGTTACTCAATATCTTTATTGCTTCACAGGATCCTCAACTCGAAACGATTCTCCAAGGGATGCAACCCGAGGAAAGGTTTTCCCATCAGTTTTTTTGCTCACCCAATGTCGATGAAACCGATTTAAGCGACTACTCGGTCATTATCCTTGATTTCGAAAGCGTTGCACCAGAATTCTTGGAGCGCATTGAGGCAATCAAAGATGACCCGGTTGTCGTGATAGGTTGTTTTACTTCCGATAGCTTTCCTATTCTGGCAGAGAATTTCCACCTCTTTGACCAGGTCTGGATCAAGCCTCTTGCTGCTGACAAACTCCAGGCCTCCTTTGCGGGGATTTTAAGGCATCTCAAAGAACGGGAAGAGACCATACTTGGCCAAAAATATCTGGATACCCTGATAGACAGTCTGCCCGATCTGATTTGGTTCAAAGATGCGCGTGGGGCTCACCTAAAAGTCAACGACAGTTTCTGCCGTACCGTCAATAAAACCAAAGCTCAGATAGAAGGCCGCGGGCATTATTACATCTGGGATCTTGAACCTGATGAATACGCCCAAGGGGAATATATTTGCCTGGAGTCTGAAGAGATTGTTCTCAACACGAAGGAAACCTGCCTGTTTGATGAAACTGTGAAATGCGGTGATGAACTTCGAAAGTTTAAAACCTATAAATCACCGATCTTTGACACAGATGGTGAGGTTATCGGCACAGTTGGGTTCGCCCGCGATGTGACCGACCTGCAGAACTTGCTAATCGAGTTAAATATTTTGATTGAGGGACTGCCTTTTCCAGTCATGGTGACCGACAAAGACAGGAATATTACGAGTGTTAACCAAAAATTTATCAATATTTTTGCTCTTGACCGTACCGAGTTCATCGGCAAAAAGGTTGATTTTTTGATCGATGACTCTAAATCATTCACTCGCAGTAAACGATGGATTATTGAGAAAGAAAAAGAAGGGCTGTTGCTTCTTTCAAAGAATAAAGTTCTGAAAATTCATGATGAAAGGCTACAGGATATTTTTGGCGTACTGGCAGGCCATGTGTATATTTTTGTGGATATAACTCTTGAACATCAATACAAAAACAAGCTGCTGATCGATGCCCACACCGATCATTTGACTAAATTGAATAACAGGCGCAGTCTTCAGGACTTTATGCGGAAAACCCCTTGTCAGTCCGGTACAGCTCTGTTGCTCACGGATCTTGATAACTTTAAGGAAGTCAATGATCAGCATGGTCACGTTGAAGGAGACAAAGTGCTGGTCGCCTTTTCCGACTTGCTGCAGCAGCTTTTTCCCGCTGAAAATCTCTTTCGTCTTGGCGGTGATGAATTTGCCATCATTCTTCCTCAGATGGAAGGTTCGGACAGGCCGAAACAGTGCGCTGAGCAACTGCTGACAGGATTTGAAGTAAAAGTTGCCCGGAAGTTCCCGCACACCAAAATTTCTGTCAGTATCGGGATTGCCATGGATGTCGATGATGGAGACTTCGGAGAATTGTTCAAAAAAGCAGATATGGCCCTGTATGACTCAAAAAAAACAGGAAAAAGTGCCTACACTCTTGGAGCAAATAGCCTGTGATTCGGTGTCTGCCTTTTTGCTTAGTCTTCCTTTATGAGCAAAAAGAATTCCAATAAACTGAATCGCCACCAGGATACTAGACACTCTGGGTTTTGCGGAAAGGGGCAGCCGGTCATAGCCAGCTGCCCCTTTCCATTGCAACCAAACCCCTTAAGAACGCTACTTACAACCCTTTCTTTTCGAACCAGCGAAACATGCCCAGCGCCAGCACGATCATCACGACAACGATCAGCCAGTGATTGACCCCCAACAGTTGCGGCAAAGTTATCTTGCCATAGTCACCCCAGGTCATCACTGATGCCTTGAGTTGGGGATAGACTTCGGCAAAAGCTGCAGCACCGAAGATCATGCCGAGAATCCCGCCAACGGCATCGACACGCCCCTCGCCTAGCGCCCCCAGAGAGGTGCCGGGGCAGTAGCCGACCAGGCCCCAGCCAACGCCGAAGACCAGGCCACCGATGATGTTGCTGCCAAGCACGGCCCCTTTGAGTTTGAGTTCTACAAGGCCGAGATCGTTGAGCAGGTAGATGCCGACCATGCCCACCAGCACGGTGGAGAACATGAACTTGACGATGGTCATGTCAATCAACCGCAAGGCACCAAGCTGCTTGTCGTAACGCAGCACCCGCCCTTTCTGCAGCAAAAAACCGAACAGTACGCCGGTCACCAGACCCCAGATCAGCAGATTCATTATTCGTCCCCCTTTCGGTACAGCAGGCGTGCGACCAGCATGCCGCCGGCGAAGAAACAGACCAGGGCCACCAGGCCGCTCACCGCCAGTTGCATCACCCCGCTCAGGCCATGACCGCTGGGGCAACCGCCGGCCAGCCGAGCACCAAACAGCAGGATCGCGCCGCCAATAAAGGAGGTCAGAAACCTGCCAAGACCGGTTTTAACGCCGAAACGACGCTGCCACATGTCGGGCACCGCCTGCAAGCGAAAAGATCCGGAAGTGACGGCAGCAATCAGGGCTCCGAGCAGAATGCCGACGACAAACATCCATTGCCAATCTATACCCGACACGCCGGACTCGAGGTATTTGCTGAAATAACTGTTCTGCGCTACTCGCTCGGGGTTGACCAGCCGCTCCAACATGCCTGCAGTGCGCACAAAGGACGTCGATGCGCCGAAATACTTGCCGGTAAAGAACACCGATGCCACCGCCACCAGACCGGTCAAGGCACCAGCCAGGTAAGGATTCCAACTACCAGGATCGTCTGTCTGCTTCATTGCATTTCTCCTTAACTCGAAAACTTGAAAATTGCCGGCCTCAGGATTTTTATGCAAAATGGTCTTTTTTCTCTTTAAGCAAAACATGCCAGCCTTCGATCACAGCGGGACAGACCGGCGCCTCTCCCGCATGCCCGGCCAATGCCGCAATCTGCGACGGCGGTACTAAATCCCTCCCATGAACAAAGGCCGCGCGCCCCAATGAAACAGCGTGCAGGGTACCGGGGGTCTCAAAACGCTGCTCAAGATAGAGATATTTGTCATCCCAGGTCACGATACGGGTGACGATATCGAACTGTTTTAAAGGGGGCAAAGGCCGAATAAAAGTGATCTCGCTAGCGTTCAGAAACGGCAGCCAGCGTTTTTTCAATAGCGGCCCGATTAATTTCAAGCGCGCCAGCTGCTCGACCCGGGCTACATCGATCAAGGCAAAATATCGGCTGTTGGTCAGATGCAGATTAAAATCGCAGTCGGTGGGCAATACGCGAAAAGAACGCCGAAAAGGCTCTGTCAGCGATACAGTACCCGGTCGGAACCAGAGCCGCAACATCATCCAGAGTAATCGAAAATAGAGATTCAAGCCTTCCTCCGCAAATTTGACCAAGGCATAACCGCACTACCTATGCGCCTATTTAATATTACACGTCAACAGCATAACCCACAACGGGTGCCAATCAGTCTCTAGGATAAACCCTCGCCGGATCACTGAAATACTCCCGGGTCTTGCGCCACACCAGAGGGCTGAGGAATAGCAGCCCGACCAGGTTGGGCCAGGCCATGAGAGCGTTGAAAATATCTGAGATATTCCACACCAGCTTCAGTTCAATGGCCGCCCCCACCGGCAGCAGCAGACAGAAAAACACCCGGTAGGGCAGAATAAGCTTAGGGCCGAACAGATACTCCACCGAACGGTCGCCGTAGTAGGACCAGCTGATGGCCGTGGAAAAAGCAAAAAAGGCGATGCCGATAGCCACTATATAGCCCCCTTTGCCCGGCATACCAAGATTGAAAGCACTGGCGGTCAAATCGGCGCCGCTCAAGCCGCTCTGATAGGCACCGGTGAGGATGATCACCAGGGCGGTCATGGTACAGATGGTGATGGTATCGATGAAAGGGCCGAGCATGGCCACCAGTCCTTCGCGCACCGGCTCCTCGGTCTGGGCCGCACCGTGTGCGATGGGTGCACTGCCGAGGCCCGCTTCATTAGAGAAAACGCCCCGAGCCACACCAAAGCGGATGGCCTGGGACACGGCCGCTCCGGCAAAGCCACCGGTCGCCGCACTACCGCTGAAAGCGCTGCGAAAAATCAAGGCGAAGGCGTCGGGCAACAGCGTATAGTGGCGGCCTATGACCATCAAGGCTCCCAACACGTAGAAGATCGCCATGCAGGGCACCAGCTTACTGGCCACCCTGCCGATGCGCTTGATACCGCCGACAATCACCGCAAAGACCAAGGTTGCGATAACCACACCGGTCACTACCTTGGGTATCCCGAAATGGGTCTGCAGCGGCTCGGCCACCGAATTGGCCTGCGCCATGTTGCCGATACCGAAGGAAGCCATCATGGCAAAAAAGGCAAACAGCATCCCGAGCCATTTCTGGCCCAACCCCTTCTCCAGGTAATACATCGGCCCGGCGCTGACTGAGCCATCTTCGTGAATGGTGCGAAAATGCAACGAAAGCAGGCACTCGGCGTACTTGAGGGCCATGCCGAACAGGGCCGTCATCCACATCCAGAACACCGCTCCCGGCCCCCCAAGAGCCACGGCGGTGCCGACTCCGGCAATATTGCCGGTGCCGATGGTGGCGGACAGGGCAGCGCTCAGAGCCTGGAAATGGGTAATTTCCCCCTTGTCATCCGGATTGTCGAATTTTCCGGAAATCAGTTTCCAGGCATAGCCGAAATGACGCAGCTGCACCAGCCCGAGCAACAGGGTAATAAAGGCCCCGCTGCCTACCAGCAGGACGATTGTCACCGGGCCCCAGACCCAGCCGTTCAGCGTATCGATCAGCGATTGCATAATAACCCTCCCAACAGTCATGAAAAATGATCCCTGATTAATAGCCGTCTTTTCCTTGCAACGCAACCCTTCAGCCCAAGGAATAGTTCAAGGATGACAATATAATAGGAGTTTCGACGGGACCGATTCTCCGTCAAATAAGTTATTTTTTGATGGCGGGTCTTATTCGTCTATTCTTTCGCACCCATTCTACGGAGAAATTCCTCACCGAACTCCAGAATTGAAACCGGTTGATTCCATTGGGAAAACTCCCTTCGAAACTAAGGCATTGAATTGTTACCTTTCCAATCACCTTTTGACAAATTCATCAGAGCTATATACATTGGGATAAAACAGGATAATAATTATAATAGCCTTGCAGACAGAGGCAGCAATAGCAGCAGCCGCAACCCATCCAACAGGAGATGACTCGATGTGGGATTATACCGATAAAGTCAAGGATCACTTTTTGCACCCGCGCAACGTCGGCGAAGTCGAAAACCCCGATGCCATTGGCGAGGTCGGCTCACTGGCCTGCGGCGATGCCCTGCGCCTGACCTTTAAACTCGACGAAAACAAACGCATTCAAGACATCAAGTTTCAGACCTTCGGTTGCGCCAGCGCCATCGCTTCATCTTCGGCCCTGACGGAAATCGCCAAGGGAATGACCCTGGAAGAAGCGGAAAAAATCTCTAATCAGGATCTGGCTGAATTTCTCGGCGGCCTGCCGGAAGAGAAGATGCACTGTTCGGTCATGGGCAAGGAAGCCCTGGAAGCGGCCATCGCCAACTACCGGGGCGAAGAGGCGGTCAAGGAAGATTTCGAGATCGTCTGCAAATGCTTCGGCGTCACCGACAAGGAAATCGAGCGGGTCGCCACCGAAAACGACCTGACCAGTCTCGAACAGATCACCGACTTCACCAAGGCCGGCGGCGGCTGCCAGGCCTGTCATCCCAAGATCGAGGCGATTCTCACGAAACTGTGGGGGAAAAAACCGGTGGAACCGGCAGAAAATTTGGTTCCGGCGGGTCAGAAACTGACCAACCTGCAAAAGATCCGGCTGATTCAGGAAACCCTGGAGCGGGAGATCCTGCCGCCGATCCGCTCCGACGGTGGTGATCTGGAGCTGATTGACGTCGCCGGCGACACCATCTATGTAGCTCTACGCGGCAGTTGTTCCTTCTGTCCCCAGTCCCAGTTCACCCTGAAAAACTTCGTCGAGGCAAAGCTGCGTGAATTTGTCAGCCCCGACCTGGTAGTGGAGGAGGTGAAGGGATGAAAACCGTCTATCTCGACAACAACGCCACCACCCGCACCGCCCCCGAGGTGGTCGAAGCCATGCTGCCCTTTTTCAGTGAACTCTACGGCAACGCCTCGAGCATGCACAGCTTCGGCGGACAGGTGGGCAAGCATCTCGCCCGTGCCCGGGAACAGGTCGCAGCCCTGATCGGCGCTCACCCTGCAGAGATCATCTTCACCAGTTGCGGCACCGAAAGCAATAACGCCGCGATCATGGGCACCCTCTACTCCTACCCGGAGAAAAAGCATATCGTCATCTGCCGCGTAGAGCACCCGGCGGTGCTCAACGTCGGCCACCACCTGCAAGCTCGCGGTTATCGCGTCACTGAGCTGGGGGTCGATCGCCAAGGTAAACTCAATCTCGATGAACTGCGGGCCTCTCTCAAAGAAGACACCGCCCTGGTCAGCATCATGGCTGCCAACAACGAAACCGGGGTGCTGTTTCCCATCGACGAGATTGCCGCCATCGCCAAGGAACGGGGCATTCCCTTTCACACCGATGCGGTGCAGGCGGTGGGCAAGATCCCTATGGACATGAGCCGCAGCCCTATCGATCTGCTTTCCCTCTCGGGTCACAAACTGCACGCTCCCAAGGGCATCGGCGCTCTGTACCTGCGCAAAGGAACCAAATTTTCCCCCTTCATGATCGGCGGACACCAGGAAGGCGGACGACGGGGCGGCACCGAGAACGTCCCTTACATTGTCGGCCTGGGGAGGGCCGCCGAGTTCGTTACCGATCACATGGAAGAAGAAAACACCCGGGTACGAGCCCTGCGCGACCGTCTCGAGACGGAATTGATTCAACGCATCCCCAACACCCTGATTAACGGCGATCCCCTCAATCGCCTGCCCAACACCAGCAACATCAGTTTTGAATATATCGAAGGCGAATCGATTCTGATGCTGCTCAACGAAGAAGGCATCTGTGCCTCTTCCGGTTCGGCCTGTACCAGCGGTTCGCTGCAACCTTCCCACGTGCTGCGGGCCATGGGCGTGCCCTTTACCGCCGCCCACGGTTCGGTGCGCTTCAGCCTCAGCATCTACAACACCGATGCGGACGTCGACCATGTCATCAAGGTGATGCCGCCGATCATCGAGCGCATCCGCGAAATGTCCCCCTTCTGGAAAGACTATCAGGCCGGCAAACCGCCGAGCAGTTTCCTCACCGGCGGCGACGTCGAGCACCACGTTCACGGTTAACCAAAGTTTTGACCAAAAAAGACCTCCCCTTTACCGGGAGGTCTTTTTTATAAAATCTGTGTGACCTGCACTGCTTTGGCCATGAGCACCTTCTAGCTAGGCTGAGGGGGTATTTTATTGGGGAAAGGTCCAACGGAATGCAGACTTCTTAGTTCGCCAAAGCCAGCCCCATAAAAATGGCCCGCGGATCAAATCCGCGGGCCATTTTTTACTGATTTGGTTTCTGTTAGCATCGCAAAATATATGTCCAGCAAAAAACTTGGCCTAATGCCCATAAGCGGTTATAATTACTGCCACTCATTCAACCGGCACGCTTTTCCAGGCAGAAATCAACGGCGCCAAGGAGCAATTTAATGGCTGGCAACCCCAAAATCCTTATCTCTTCCGAGATAATCCCTTCCCTTGATCTTGACGTAGATTTCCCCATGCGGGAAGGGTTCGATATTTTTATCGCCCGCGACGGCCAACATGCCTGGGACCTGATCGAAAAGGAACGACCGGACCTGGTTTTTCTGGATCTCTACTGCGGCGGTCTGGCGGGGGATGCCTGCTGTGAGATGATACGCCAGGACCTGACCTTGCAGGCGACACCGGTGATCCTGGTCATCGACAGCCAGCGCAAAGAGGACCTGGCCCGCTGCCTGAAGGTCAAATGCACCGACGTTATCTTCAAGCCCCTCAGCAATCATCTGCTTCTGGCCACCGCCCGGCGCATTCTCGGCCTGGCCTATCGTTCGTTTCCCCGGGTTCCGACCCGGCTCATCGTCCGCTACGGAGTCGATTCGAAAAACCTGTTCCACGCCTTTTCCGTCAACCTCAGTTCCGGCGGCGTGTTCATTGAAACGGACGAACCCTATGCGCCGGACCAGGAACTGTTTCTTGAGTTCAGTCTGCCCAATGTCTCCCAGCCGATCATCTGCAAAGCCTTCGTAGCTTGGATCAATACACCAGGGCAACCGGTCAACCCCGGCATGCCCCCCGGCATGGGACTGCAGTTTTTGTCCCTGAGCCTGCCGGACCTGTTGGCGGTCTGGGAGCATATCTCCCACGATGCCGACCATAAACCTGAGCTCAAAGCATCAAAAAACGGGCGACCCGTGTCAAACTAATCCTTCCGGATAGAAGGCCTGGGCCTTTCCTTTTTAAAAATGCACGGAACCTTCTCTTTCCCGGGATGCCAGGAAGCCGTACCGACATGCTTTCAACCCCGCTACGCAAATTTATTTCCGCAGCACTCCTTACAGGCACCGGCTTGACCGGCTTCTGGTTTGGGGAAGGTTTCCTTCCCTTGATCTCAAGCAGGGTGTTGCTGGCCCTTATCGCCCTGCCCCTGGCCACTGCGGCTCTGGCTCCCCATCGAGACAGCTTCCATGTACGCACCACCCTACTGGCCGCGGCGCTGCTGTTTATCGGTGCCTGGTTCGCTGGTCAGACGATCGCCGGCCGGGCTTTTGACGAGTGTCTGAACCGGGGCGAAGAAGTTCGCCTGGCTCTGCGTAACTATCGCCTTGAGCAAGGTCGATTTCCGCAGCAGCTGGATAATCTGGCCATGGACCTTCCCGGCCAACGCCTGTTGCATCCTCCCCTGCTGAGCTACCAACCCAAAGAAGGGGATTATCGTCTATCCTTCGCCAATGCCCTGGTGGAGTATGTGGCCAACTCCCGTTACCCTTTTTTATTGCCTGAAATCGATCCCGACCCTAAACTGCCGACCGCCCTTGAGGCCCCCTTCCAAAAAGAACCCGCCTTTGCTCCGTCAACGCCCCGGTAGAACAGCCGACCGGAACAATCCTCACCTCGGCCGCACAAGCCCCGCTGGAATCCTATAGTTCTTCGCTGCCATTGGCCAGATCCTGAAGCCTCCAGAGGCGGGCATATAGGCCATTTTCAGCCAGTAATTGGTCGTGACTGCCACTTTCACGAATACAACCATGGTGCAGAACATGGATCCGGTCGGCTGTACTTACCGATCGCAATCGATGGGCGATAATCAGTGCGCTGCGCCCCTTGCGAGCCTGGTCCATTTCGGCCTTGACCAACGCCTCGGTACCGGCATCGAGACGGCTGGTCGCCTCATCGAAGACGATGATGGCGGGCTGCTGCACCAGGGCACGCACCAGGCAAAGCAATTGCCGCTCGCCGGCTGAAAGATTTTTTCCTCGCTCTTCGATGCGGCCCTGCAGCCCTCCTAATCGTTCCACCACCGTAGAACAGCCACTACGCTTTATGAGTTTGAATAGTTCCTGGTCGTTGTGAAACCGCCGTGGATCAAGGTTATTGCGCACCGTGCCGGCAAAAAGAAAGGGGTCCTGTGCGACCCAACCGATGCGCTGACGGACCAGCTCCGGGTCAAGACCGGCAAGATCGTCACCATCGAGGAGAATACGTCCGGAACCGGGTTGATAGAAGCGCAGCAACAGGCGACCGATAGTGGTCTTGCCGCTTCCGGTATCGCCGACCAGGGCAACGGTCTGTCCCGGTTCGATGCTCAGGTCGATGTTCTTCAGCACCGGGGTCCGCCCATCGTAACTGAAAGAAACCTGCTCCAATCTCAGGGCGCCTTTGCCTCCGCCTGGCAGCGGATTTCCGGTCTCTTCCGGTGGCTCATCCAACAATTGAAACAGTCGCTCCAAAGAGGCATTACTCGATTGAAGCAGGGAGTATTGAGCCGACAATTTCCGCAGTGGAGCGAAAAAACGCTGTACATATTCGATGAAGGCCACCAGGGTACCGAAGGTTGCGGTACCGGCAAGAACCCCGCTGCCACCGCGCCAGAGAATGCCGGCGATGGCCAGGGCACTGAGGGTTTCCAGGGCACTGAACAAGAAAGCATCCCAATGAATGGCCCGAAAGGAGCTCTGCCGATATCTTTCCTGCAGATCGCCGAATTCCTCCAGGGTACGTTGCTCCTGACCGAACAGTTGCACTTCATGGATACCGGCCAGGCGCTCGGCAAGATAGCCGTTGAGATCCGCTACCCTGGACCGCACCTGGCGCATGGCGCCGCGCATGCTGCGACGAAACAACCACAGGATAAGGAGCAACAACGGAATCAAGGTAAAGGCCACCAGCGTCAACTCGGGATTCAGCCACCACATGAGGCCGACGATAAACACCAGGGAAAAGAGTTCGCCAAAGGCCGCAGCGACCCCCGAACCGAATAGTTCGCCAACATTTTCCACGTCACCACTCAGGCGGGTCACCAGCCGCCCGGAGGGATGACGATCGAAAAAGCTCACCGGCAGTCTGAGCAAGCGGGAAAAGCCATTCTTACGCAGATCCGCCATGATCCGTTGACCGACCCCCTGGGCCAGATAAGCCTGCCCGAAACCGAGCAGGCTTTCGCCAAAGACCGTGAACAAAAACAGGGCGACGATCCATTCCAGGCCCGCCAATTGCGCCGGAACGATATGCTCATCGATGGCGATCTTGACCAGATATGGCTGAACCAGGCGGGCGGCGGTGGACAAGGGCAACAACAGCATGGCTCCCGCCGCACTACGCCGGTAAGGCACCACCAGACCAAGAAACCGCCGAAACAGAGACCAGTCGAGAGAACGACCGGTCACCTCGTCCATGTCGAACATGCCCCGCTTCATGCCAGTCCCTCCAGTTCCTGCTTCAGACGCTCCTGCTCCAGCAGGCGCGCATAACGGCCCTCCAGTGCCAGCAGCTCGACATGAGACCCCTGCTCCGCAACCCGTCCCTGATCGAGAATCACTATATCATCGGCCATCTCCAGCAACGATACCCGGGCGGAAACCAGCAGCACCGTCTTATCCCGCAACAGAGGCTGCAGGGCCTGCCATACCTGGCGGGCCGTCGCCGCATCAAGATGGCTGAAAGGATCGTCGAGCAACCACAGGCTACCGTCGCGGGCCAAAGCCCGTCCGAGAGCAACCCGTTGCCGCTGTCCACCGGACAGGGCTTTACCTCCCTCGCCGACGCGGGTGGAGAACCCCTCTTCAAAAGCAGCCACTTCATCGCTCAGGCACACTGCATCGGCCACCCGCTGCAACAGTTCGGTGTCGGCGCCGGGCACACCGTAGAGGAGGTTATCTTGCAGAGTACCGGAAAACAACCGGCCTTCCTGAGGTACAACCGCCAAACGTTGGCGATGCTCCACCGGGTCGAGAGTCGTCAAGTCCTGACCGTCAATGTTGATCTCTCCCGGCTTGACGGGATAGAAACCGGCCAGCAATTGCAACAGAGTGCTCTTGCCGGAGCCGGTTGTGCCGCTGATCCCGGTCAGACTGCCAGCGGTCAAGGTCAGGGAAAGATCCTTCAACACCGGCTGACCATCATAGGCAAAATTAAGACGCTGAATTTCCACCGTTGGCGCCGTCGAAGCCGCCGCCAGCCGAAGCCTTTCAGTCGAGGGAAGGGGCGTAAGCAGGCTACGCAACCGTTCGATGCTGGCCATGGCCCGCTGGCCCAGACTGAGCACCCAGCCGAGCATCAAGGTCGGCATAGCCAGTTGCATGAGATAGGCGTTGAAGGCGATCAACTCGCCGAGGGACAACTTTCCGGCCACGACCCGCCCACCGCCGAAATAGAGGATCAGCAAGGTACTGATCGGCGCAATCAAAGCCATGACCGGGCCGATCAGAGCCCGCAGTTTCGCCAGTTTGAGAGAACTGGACAGGTACTCTCCATTGAGCTGCTCGAAGTGATCGCATCGTACGCCATGCAGACTATAACTACGGATTACCGCATGACCGGAAATCCCCTCTTCCAGGGCTTCACTGATGCGTCCTAAACCCTTCTGTACTGCGGAGGATGCTGTTAACAAACGGCCGCTCAGGTATTTAACCAACAACAACAGCAGGGGATAGGGAATCAGGGCGAGCAGGGTCAATGAGGGTGACAAGGAAAAGAGCAGGGAGAGGGTCAGCAGGTAGACCAGAACCGTATTGAGCAGAATCAACAGGCCGAACCCGGCCATGGTGCGGATATTGCTCAGATCGTTGGTGCAACGGGACAGAAGATCGCCGGTGCGGTGGCTATCGAAAAAGGGACCTTCTCGACACAGCAGACTGGAGAGCAAATCCCGTCGCAGATCGATTTCCAGACGGCAGGCGCTATGTAAAAAGGCAAAACGCGACAACAACCGGGTACCGAAACGCAGCAGCGCCCCAACCAACAGCACCGCCGCTGCCAGCAGCAATTGCCGGTGTGCGCCCTGTTGCGCGGAATCAACCCCGACCTTAAGCATCCAGGGCAGGAGCAGCCCGAGAAAATCGGTGAGCAGCAACCAGCCCAGCCCGACCAGCAGCAGGGAGCGGTAGGGGGCGAAATAGGGCAGAATCAGACGCAGGCGGGACAAAGGAGCAACCTTTCAGAGATGTCCGGCCAGCCAGAAACCCTATTCGCCGGACAATGCCTCGGACGGATCGACAATCTCGCCGATCAGATCGTAATCGGAAGAGTCGGTAATGCGCAGCGGCACAATATCGCCAATGTCCGCCTGACCGTCGGTGATGTAGACTTGACCGTCGATATCGGGCGCCTGACGGACACTGCGACCGCTGAGCAGCAGTTCGGTCTCTTCGCTGTAGCCTTCCACCAGCACCGGTTCAATTCGGTCGACCAGCGCCCGGTTGCGGCGGAAAGAGACCCGCTGCTGGGCCTTCATCAACTTTTCCACGCGACTCTTTTTGGTTCGCTCGGCGACCTGGTCCGGCAGGGTCGCCGCCGGGGTGCCCTCTTCGCGGGAATAACGGAACACCCCTACCCGATCGAAGTGTCCCTCTTTCACAAAGGCCATCAATTCGGAGAACTGCTGCTCGGTCTCACCGGGGAAACCGACGATGAAGGAGGTGCGCAGAGTAAGGTCGGGAATGGCCTGGCGCAAACGCTCGACCAGACCGCGAATGGCCTGTTGGTCGATACGCCGGTTCATCAGGCTGAGGACCTTATCATTGATGTGCTGGAAAGGCACATCGAGATAATTGCAGATCTTATCTTCGGCGGCCATTAACTCGATAAGTTCGTCGCTGATGCCTTCGGGATAGGCATAGAGCAGGCGCAACCAATGCAGACCGTCGATCTTAACCAGTTCCCGCAGCAGACCGGCCAGGGTGGAACCGTCGTTACGGTCATGACCAAAGGCGGTCAGATCCTGAGCGATAAGGTTGACCTCCTTCACCCCATCGGCCACCAGGGCTGTAACCTCAGCCACCACTGATTCGATGCTGCGCGAACGCAACGGACCACGCAATTGGGGGATGATGCAGTAAGAGCAATGATTATCGCAGCCCTCGGCAATCTTGACGTAGGTCGAATAGAAAGGCGAAGATTTAACCCGCGGCGTGGTGTGATCGTAGAGATACTGGGGGATGTCAATCGCCTGCAGGGAGCCGCCCTGCGGCTGATGCGCGTCGATCAGTTCGACCAGACGCGTCAACTCACCGGTACCGATAAAAATGTCGACCTCCGGCAGGTCCGTCGCCAGCTCCTTGGCATAGCGCTGGGGAAGGCAGCCGGTCACCACCAGCAGACGACAGTTGCCGTTCTGCTTGTAGTCGGCCACTTCGAGAATGGTTTCCACCGATTCTTCCTTGGCATCCTCGATAAAAGCACAGGTATTGACGATAATGATCTCGGCCTGAGACTCGTCGGTAACGATTTCAAACCGCTCAGCCGGAAGATGACCCAGCATAACCTCGGCATCGACCAGGTTTTTGGCACAGCCGAGGCTGACCATGCTTACTTTTTGTCTACTCAAAATGATCACTTTCTCTCTTGCAAAGGGCCTTACAAGGCACTGGGGCCTGACGGCCTAAGAACGCATATTGACAAACTGCAGTTCGACACCCAGGTCCTGGGTCTTGAGCAACTGCATGACCTCCTGCAGGGCATCGATTTTCTTACTCGACACACGCACCTGGTCATCCATGATCTGCGCCTGGACCTTGAGTTTGGTGTCCTTGATCCGCTTGACAATCTCCTTGCCCTTTTCCTTGGAAATCCCCTGGACGATAGTCACCCGCTGTCTTACAGCACCGCCGGAAGCCGGTTCTTTACTGCCAAAATCAAGGCACTTAGGCGAAACACCCCGGCGCACAAGCTTGCCCTTGAGAACATCGACTACCGCCTGCAGCTTGTAGTCATCGGCCCCCAACAGCACGATAGCGCTCTCCTGCAGGTCAATCTCGTTATGAGTGCCCTTGAAATCGTAACGCTGACCAATCTCCTTCAAGGACTGATTGACGGCGTTATCGACTTCCTGCATGTCGACTTTGGATACAATATCGAAACTTGGCATCTTTTTACCCTTCCTGTGGCGCTCCTGCAAATGGATATTTCTTCAATGAAACAAGGACTTATAGCATAAAGGCGATCATAGGGGAAGTTTTAACAGCGCGGGGTCTCCGGAACCGAATCAAAAAACCGACTTCGAAACTAAAATCCGAACTGATTCTGATCTGGCCTCAGTACCTCGACTCCTTCCGGTATCTTAAAATCGAACAAACTGTCTTTCAATCCCTTGTTTAAACGCACATTGTGAAAGGTAATGGTCGTACGACTTTCATTGGGACCGAATACCGTGGCGACCCGCACCGGATAAACGGGTTTGCTCCCGCTGGCGTTATGATTAACCACGGCCCGGTCGATGACCAGTTCGAGTCGTTCGACAATCGCCGATGGCTGGCGAGGTTTCAGCAACAGGCGGTAATGCCCTTCGCTATCGAGAGCGGGACTGGCCCAGGCCACGGTAAAACGTTTGGAGAGCTGACCAAGGCCGGTCAAAAAAGCCAGCGGATCGTCGACACCCTCGCTGCCATTAGCGGGCAGCGGCGACTCGACCACCTGCTGGTTCTCCGGCAGATAGACCCACACCGTGCTCCCGTCGGAAATGATCTGCTGCACACTCGGAACCTGGTACTCCCAACGAAAACGCGGCTGCAACTGTTGACCGCGGCGGTCGAAGCGAACGGCCACCCGGCCCTGGCCCTCCTCAACCCGGTCGAGGGAACCAAGATAGGCCTGCTGCAGAAAATCCGCCTGCAGGTCCTCAATGGAGGCTCCGGGCGCTGCATTGGCGCGGAATTGATGTTCCAGACCGCGCACCACCTTGCCCAGCAGTTCATCGCTGCCGTTGGCCAGGGCGCTGGTGGCGAGGAGTGTTACCAGTAGAATGGCGAGAAAAGATATATGTTTCATAGAAGTTTTTCTCCTTTGCTTTTAATAGTCCAAATTACACCCAATCGGCCGGTTTCCGTGTCTTCTCCGTTTGGACGTAAAAACAAGCTGTAAGATTACAGCTTTAATTTTTATTTTGCCCCTATGGGGTGAAATCCGTAATCCGTAAGGCGTGAGGCGTAACAGGTAAAACCTGGTTCCCCTCCATTCCCTGTGACGCAGCGCAAGGCGCCCGCAGGGAAAGCAGCGAACTTGAATTAGTTTGAAGGTTTTAAACCCAGCAACCCCTACGATCAATGTTGGCAAGAAAAAGGGACCGATCAAGATAGCAATCGACTTTCGGAAGAGGGGCCGCCCAAAGAAATCGCCAGCACGGTGTGCCAGGTCAAAAGTTTTTGGCCTTCTCCTGCCATCCATCACAGCATGCCCCACGCAGTGGCAAGGCATTTTTTGCTTCCTTTTTGTTGCCGCCTGGACAAAAAGGAAGGCGTCTGGCGGGACGCGACCCGCCGGTGTTGTTATTCGTAAATCAACCCTGCTAAAGCTAAAACAGAAATCCAAGCAAACCATAATATCGGCCGGTCTTGCCCGGCCAGGCGCGTTACTTTTCTTGACGACCAAGAAAAGTAACCAAAAGAAGGTCGCCCCACCGTTTGCCCGCCTGCGGCGGGTTCCCTCTCTCCGGGAATTTTAATCCGGGAAAGACGAGATTCGCTTCGCTCAGACGTCTTTCATTTCCGGATTAAAATCCCTCCGCTCGGCGGCACTCACAGGGGGTGAAAACCGTAATTCGTGAGGCGTAAAGCGTAATACGTAAAAGCTGGTGCCCCTCCCTCCCCCTGTAACGCAGCCGGAGCGAAGTGGACGTTTTGCGAAACAGGCGGAAAACTGTCCGAGCGCCAGCGAGTTTTTTTCCGCCCGCAAAACGTCTGCGCAGCGCAGGGGACCCGAAGGGCAAGGAGCCGGGGCGCCTTTTTCTGCCTACTCTTTTTTGGCGCGTAAAAAGAGTAGGGCGTCGGGCGGGGACGCAACCCCGCGGTCTTGTAGTTCGGAAAAGCAAACTGAAGGCCGATTAACCAGCAAAATGATTAAATCCCTTAGCCTTTACCGGCCTCACCTGCCCGGCCTGATCGGCCAGCAAAAACCCCTGCTCCGCTTCCGTCACAGTACCGATACGCGTAACCGGAACGTCGGCAATCAATTCAGCCAACACGTGTTCCTTGTCCGCAGGCACGGTAAACAGCAGTTCGTAATCCTCTCCACCAGACAGAGCCAATTCAAAAAGGCTCGGCTCTTCGTCCATCGCCTGGGAAAATCCCGATGACAGGGGGAATAGTGCCTGCTCCAAACGGGCACCGACCGCCGAAGCTTCGAGGATATGTCCGAGATCTGCCAACACTCCATCGGATACATCGATCATCGCGCTCGGCAACTGCGCTTCGGCCAGAGCCCGACCGAGGGCGACCCGGGCTTGCGGCCGGTGATGACGATCAGCCAGTTCAACGGTCACCGGCCGATCGGCTTGCAACCGTTGCAGGGCCAGGGCGCTGTCGCCGAGAGTACCTGAAACATAGATGGAATCTCCGAGACCAGCACCGCCTCGAGTAACGACCTGTTCCGTGGGTGCCGCCCCTTCGACGGTCACCGAAATCATCAGAGGTCCCGGCGAACGGCAGGTATCGCCACCGACCAGCACCGCTCCATATCCTGCTGCGGCTTCCAGGAAACCTTCCAAAAAGGCATCGAGGTCTTCCATCGCCATCGTGCCCGGAATCGCCAACCCGAGATAGAGATGCCGCGGGCTGCCGCCCATGGCCGCTACGTCGCTGACGTTAACGGACACGCACTTGCTACCCAGCGCCCGCCAGTCGCTCCAATCCGAGCGGAAATGGATCTCCTCGATAAGCAGATCGGTACTGGTCAGAAGTACCTGCCCCGGCGGTAATTCGAGCACCGCGCAATCGTCACCGATTCCGAGTCGAACTCCGGTGCCTTCGCTTCTGGCGACCGCCCCTCGAATACGCTCGATAAATCCGAACTCACCCAGATCGGCCAGCTTCATGGGTTGCTCTCCAGAGCTTGTTCCAGTACCTGGCTCATGTTGTCTACCGGGACGAAGGTCACCTTGCGGCGAAGAGCAGCGGGAATTTCCACCAGGTCCTTTTCATTCTGACGAGGGACGACCACAATTGTTATACCCGCACGAACCGCCGCCAACACTTTTTCTTTCAAACCGCCCACCGGCAGCACCTTGCCCCGCAGGGTAATCTCACCGGTCATGGCCACCTCCCGGTCGACCCGCCGGCCACTCAAGGCCGAGACCAGCGCTGTGGCCATGGTCACCCCGGCGCTAGGTCCATCCTTGGGGATGGCTCCGGCCGGCACATGGATATGAATATCCAGACGTTCTGCAAAGTCGGGGTCGACACCCAATTCTTCCGCGTGGGAGCGGGCATAGGAGAGGGCCGCCTGGGCGCTCTCTTTCATGACGTCGCCCAGCTGGCCTGTCAGGGTGAGCTTGGACGCCCCCTTCATGGTGGTGACCTCGACATGCAGAATCTCGCCGCCCCGCTCCGTCCAGGCCAGACCGGTGGCGACTCCGACCTCATTTTCAGCCAATTTATCCTCAGCCAGATGACGGGCCGGACCGAGAAAGCGTTCGAGGTTGGTTCGGGTAATGGACACCGGACCTTTGCGGCCTTCGGCCAGACGGTGGGCCACCTTGCGACAGATGCTGCCGATCTCTCGCTCCAGGTTTCGCAGCCCGGCCTCGGTGGTATATTCGCGAATGATTCGCTGCAGGGCCGAGCGGGAAAAACGAACGTCCTGCCCCTTAAGCCCATTATCTTCCAGCTGCCGGGGCAACAGAAAACGCTCGGCAATGGCCAGCTTCTCCTCGCCGCTGTAACCGGCCAGACGCAGCACCTCGAGGCGGTCCTTGAGAGCCGAGGGGATGGGATCCATGATATTAGCTGTGGCGATAAACATCACGTTGGACAGATCGAAGGGCAGATTGATGTAGTGGTCGGAAAAGGCGTGATTCTGCTCCGGATCGAGAAGTTCCAGCAGAGCAGCGGAAGGATCCCCGCGAAAATCGGCGCCGCCGACCTTGTCCAGTTCGTCGAGCATGAAGACCGGGTTGCTGGTCCCGGCCTGTTTCATGCCCTGAATGATACGCCCCGGCAAGGCCCCGACGTAGGTGCGGCGATGGCCGCGAATCTCCGCTTCGTCCCGCAGGCCGCCAAGGGAGACGCGTACGAACTTACGGCCCAAGGCCCGGGCGATGGACTTACCAAGACTGGTTTTGCCGACTCCCGGGGGACCGACGAAACAAAGGACCGGTCCCTTGAGCTTCTTTTTCAGCTTGCGTACTGCTAGAAACTCGAGAATCCGTTCCTTGACCTTGTCGAGGCTGTAGTGATCTTCATCCAAAATGCGCCGCGCCTTATGCAGATCGAGATTGTCGCGGGTGGTTTTCTGCCAGGGCAGATCCGCCAGCCATTCGAGATAGGTGCGAAGCATGGAATATTCCGCCGCTTCGGCCTGCATGCCCTCCAGCCGACGCAGCTGCTTGGTCGCCTCGGTCATGGCCTCATCGGGCAACTTTCCATCCTTGAGCTTTTGTTCCAGTTCCGCCAGGTCGTCCGTTTTTGCATCGCTCCCGCCGAGCTCTTCCTGAATGGCCCGCAACTGCTCGCGCAAAAAATATTCCCTCTGCGTCTTGCCCATCTCCTCTTTGGCCTGGGACTGAATACGACTCTGCATCGTAGCCAGCTCCAGCTCTTTATTGAGCAGATCGTTAACCTGCATCAGTCGCTCGACGGGATCGCAAACCTCCAGCAGTTCCTGAGACTGGGAAATCTTGAGATTGAGATTGCCGACCACCAGATCGGCCAAGCCGCCGGGATCTTCGATATTGTCCACCACGACCATAACTTCCGGGGACAAAACATTACTGATGGCCTGCAACTGGGATAGCTGATTCTGCACCGTGCGCATCAACGCTTCGACTTCCAGTGGCAATTCGCCTAATTCCGGCTCCTCAAGGGAGGTAATCCTGACCTCGAAAAAGGGTTCCTCCCGCAGATACTCTTCGATGCGTCCCTTGGATAACCCCTGCACCAGAATCTTGACCCGGCCGTCATTCAGCTTGACCATGCGCATGATCATCGCCACAGTGCCAATCCGATAGATATCGTCTTTGCCGGGCTCTTCATTACCAAGGATCTTCTGCGTCGCCAAAAAGATCAGCCGGCTCTCTTCCATGGCCTGTTTCACCGCTTCCAGAGAAGCCGAGCGGCCAACAAAAAGGGGCAAAACCATATGCGGAAAGACCACCGTATCTCGCACCGGCAATAGAGGCAGTTGCTCGGGCATATCGAAATCTTGCAAAGGCATATCCCAGTTATCCTCCAACAAGTTGTTGTTTAGCATCCAACAGCTTTCAGGCCCGTATAATCCGACAGGCACTTGGCCATCATCGGTGAGATTAATCAAGCTGTCAAGAATGGCCCTTTTGCAAAAAGCCATAAATGGCTAAGCAAAAAATCGTCCTACAAGGCGAAGTGAGTTTTCGGGGGAAAGGCATACAGATAGTATGTCGAAGTCCTGAAAAAGCACTGCAACGTCGTAGGGTGAACTTTTTACGATGCCATCAAGAATCACCGAACCGGTGACAAACCTCGCTCCATTGGCGGCTGCCGGATTCGAAACTGCGTTCCAGCAAAGTCATGCCGCCAGCCCGCTCGGTCCACAGCAGGGTGGAGCAGCGAGTACCGTATTCCGCGGTGCGGATAAAGATCGGTGCCTGGGGCCCGGCGACCAGATCGCCATTAGCGGAGATTCCTGCCGGAAGTTCCGGCAAAGACTCATCAGTCAGCAACTCAAAAAGCCCCGTACTGTCCAGAGTAGAAGATGTCAGCTGCATCGCCAGACCTGCCTTACCGGCGACTACCTTGGGCCAGGGAGCGTCGAGCAAGGCGTTGCTGACACCGTACAGGCCAGGCTCCAGCAACCGATACCCGCGAACACGATTGGACAAATAGCCAACGGTGCTGCGATCACCGACCAACAGGCTGAAACCACGATAGAGGTGTCCCTGCTGCTCGACAGCCGCCAGGTACTCGGCCGGATCGCTCACCCCCTGCAGAAAATCGCTGACCAGCCGGCCCCGCGACCGGGGCGGTTCGACTGCTGGCGGCGGTTCACGAAAGTTGGTGACGGCGGCAAAGCGACCATTGGGACCCATAGCCAGCCAACTGCCCCCTTGCAACAGGTCGCGTCCACCGATAATTCCAGGCTGGTCTTGCCAAGGCCCGGCAGGCGTCGTCGGTCGACAGTAGTATTCGTCGCGATTAGCAGCCAGTACCAGGGGATAATCCCGGTGCTGCTGCCAGGCCATTAAAATCAGGCACACGGTCGCTCTCTTTCAGTTGTCGATTGTGGCTTGCGGGCCACGATCCCCGCCAGACCACCGCCCCGCTCTGCCTCATCAATCCCCTCTTCATGAAGCAGAATATCCCAATCATGGAACAGCGTCAGCAACTCACCGACCTCCAGGACATAGTCGGGATTACCCGGCCCACCGGCAAAATCACCGGCTCGGCTGAAGGTGCGGGCCACTACCACACCGCCGGGCCGCACCGCAGCCCGCACTGCATCAAAAAGAGAACGCTGCAGATAAAAGAATTGCAGCACCACATCAAAATACGCGCTTGGCAGTTGAGGTAGTTGCTCCAGATCCTGCTGCACTGTGGCGATAGCCAGGCCGCGGCGTCGAGCTTCTTCAGAAAGCTGGCTCAAACCCTGAGACGAGGCATCCAAGGCGGTGACGGAGTAACCCAGCTCAGCCATCGGCAGAGCATTACGTCCCCTTCCACAGGCGATATCGAGAAGCTTGCCCTGCGGTAACAGGGGCAGCACCCGCTGCAGCCAGGGATCGAAAAGAAGAGGTTTTTCTCCCCGTTCCTGCCAGACCTTGTTCCAATCGTTCGCCACCAAAACTCCCTTTCTCTATTCACAGCCGCCGCAGAAACTCATAGACCATATGTCCGGTGGATAGCGCCAGAACCGCCATAAATACTACCGGCTGAGCTCGTTTCATGGTTGCAAAGCGCACCAGACGCGAACCGAACTGAGCTCCGATCATCACCCCGGGCACGGTGCCAAACAGCATCGGCGGATTAGCCGGCCAGGCGCGCCACCCGACCAGCACGCCGAAAGCGATCAGCATCCAAAAGAACAGCGCGGTAACAAACATGACAAATATACCGCTGGCCACCGCCCGACTGGCCGGCATGTGCAAACGCCGCATCAGATGTGGAATCAGCCAATCGCTTGTGCCGACACTGAGCAGCCCGGTAAAAATCGATGAAATCACTACCAGCAAACGACTAGCCGTAGGAACTTCTATCACACCTTCGTCAACCTGAACGGGATGAAGCTTGCGCCACAACAAAGCCAACAACAGATAGAGTACCACCACGGCAAAGGCCAGCAACAGCCAAGGATCGTATCGATGAGGCATCACCATCCCGAGCAGATAACCAGCGCTAACACCGAGCAACGCCATGGGCACGCAACGGCGCACCACCGGCCAATCGATCATGCCCTCGCGCAAATACTTAAACGAACCGCTGCCCTTACCGGCCAGCTGATTAAAAAGAGAAAAAGACGCGGCATCCGCAGGATGAAAGCCGAGCAAAGTGAAAAAGGGGAACCAGACCACACCGGCTCCCACCCCGGTGTACATCACCAAAGTGCCGACTGCGATGCCGGCGAGGTGCGCCAGCGCAAAGGTAGAAAGGGACAGTGGACGAGCGGTCGGTATGGCAAACAAAGCCAAGACATAACAAGCATCCAAGAATAACCAGAAAAGTAGATAATTGCTGCCACGCCAAATCCACCGATGCATCCTAATCTCCTGAATATTACTATTGCCTTAGAGTACTCTTCTGCTTGGCGTGGAGCAAGCAGGAAACGTGGCGTGGAAAGCATTTTCACGGTTCTAAAGCTTTAGCCCTTCTCCCCCCTGTGACGCAGCGCAGGGCATCCGAAAGGCAAGGAGTTGGGGTGCCTTTTTCTGTCTACTCTTTCTTGGCGCGTAAAAAAGTAGGGCGTCGAGCGGGGACCCAACCGAGCGGTCTTGTAGTTACGCCTGTCCAAAGAGAAAGAGGGCCACCCATACGAGCAGCCCTCTCCATATTTCCGGTGATTAACGCGATGCTTATTTAATCTTCCAGCTCGTCCCCTGAGCCGAATCGAGCAACACAATCCCCTTCGCATCGAGCTCGTCACGAATCGCATCGGAGCGGGCAAAGTCCTTGTCCTTGCGGGCCTGGTTGCGCTCGGCGATAAACTGCTCGATCTGTTCCGCACTGATGTCGAGTCCGGCCAAGGCGGCAAACTTCTGCTTATCCAGCCACACGGCCGGTTCGGAATCGAACAGGCCGAGTACCGAACCGAGGCGGATCACAGTCCGTTGCAGGTCCTGCACTTGCGCCACCAGATCGGCTTTTTTGCGGAACTTTTTAGTGGCGCACAGACGATTCATGGTGCGCACCCCTTCGAAGAGGTGACCGATAGCCGCGGCGGTATTGAAATCGTCATCCATGGCCTCGCGGAATTTAGCTTCCAGAGCCGCGCCTTCTTCGCTGACGGTATCGCTCTCGGGCAAATCCGCCACCGCTTCAGCGGAGACCTGCAGAGCCTCGTAAAAACGGCTCAAACCGACCAGGGCGTCCTGCAGATTCTGATCGGAAAAATCGATGGGCGAACGATAGTGGGCGGTGAGGATAAAGAAGCGCACCACCTCAGGATCGTAGCTTTGCAGAATATCGCGGATGGTGAAGAAATTGCCCAGAGACTTGCTCATCTTCTCCTGATTGACGTTGACAAAACCGTTGTGTAGCCAGTACTTGACGAAGGGTTTGCCAGAAGCCCCTTCGCTCTGGGCGATCTCGTTTTCGTGATGGGGAAAGACCAGGTCTTTGCCGCCGCCATGAATATCGAAGGATTCGCCGAGATATTTCATACTCATGGCCGAACACTCGATGTGCCAACCGGGCCGGCCCGGTCCCCAGGGCGATTCCCATGCAGGCTCGCCTGGCTTGGCGGCCTTCCACAGGGCGAAGTCCATGGGGTTGCGCTTCTGCTCGCCGGGAGCGATGCGCGCCCCAGCGCGCATGTCGTCCATGTTGCGCTTGCTCAGTTTCAGGTAACCGGGGAAATTTTCTACCGCATAATAGACATCACCGGCCGATTCGTAGGCCAGACCCTTCTCTATCAGACGTTCGACAATTTCGACAATCTGCTCGATATGCTCTGTGGCCTTGGGCGAACAGGTCGGCAGAGCCAGACCGAGGCTGGCCATATCCTCGTCAAAAGCCTTGATGAACTCCTCGGCCAGGGTAGTGCTGTCGATCCCCCGCTCGTTGGCGCGGTTGATGATCTTGTCGTCAACATCCGTATAATTACGCACGTAGTTGACTTCATAACCGGCGAACTGCAAATAACGGTAGATAACATCGAAAACGATATTGGCCCGAGCGTGGCCGATGTGGCAGTAGTCATAAACGGTGACACCGCAAACGTACATGCCGACTTTGCCGGGGACCAGCGGCTGGAATTCTTCTTTGCCGCCGGTGAGGGTATTGTAGACTCGCAAGCTCATGGAACGGGTTCTCCTTGTTTTCAGCGGATAGACTCCATAGTTTTCAACAGAGCCTTATCCGTTATTGGTTGTCCAACTTCAAGGCAACACCGCGGGGTTGCGTCCCCGCTCGACGCCCTACTCTTTTTCTGCGCGGCAAAAGGGTAGGCAGAAAAAACGCGCCCCAGCTCCTTGCCCTTCGGGTCCCCAGCGCTGCGCAGACATTTTACGGGCGGGCAAAAACTCGCTGCGCTCAAACAGTTTTCCCGCCTGTTTCGTAAAACGTCCACTCCGCTCCGGCTGCGTCACAGGGGAAGGAGGGGCAGCAGATTTAACCTATTACGCCTCACGGATTACGATTTACGGGTCCCTTCTCTACTTCTTCCCACCCATCTTCGCCCACGAATCCCGCAAGGTCACGGTGCGGTTAAACACCAGCCGGCCGGCAACACTGTCGACCTGGTCGACACAGAAATAGCCCTGCCGTTCAAACTGGTAGCGGCTCTCCGGTACAGCATCGGCCAGACTCGGCTCCACCTTGCAACCGCTCAGCACCTGCAGCGATTCGGGATTGAGCTGGCTCTTGAAATCGACATCCTTATCCGCCGAAGGATTCTCCGTGAGAAACAGGCGGTCATAGAGGCGGATTTCCGCGTCCAGGGCGTGCTCTGCAGACACCCAGTGCAGGGTTCCCTTGACCTTGCGTCCGTCAGGGGAGGCACCGCCGCGACTAGCCGGATCGTAGCTGCAGCGCAACTCGACGACCTCGCCGCTGACCGGATCCTTGATTACCTCCTCGCAGCGAATGAAATAAGCGCAGCGCAGCCGTACCTCGCGGCCCGGGGCGAGACGGAAGAACTTCTTCGGCGCTTCCTCCATGAAATCTTCCCGTTCGATGTACAGAACTTTGGAGAAAGGCACTGTGCGGGTGCCCCGTTCGGGTTGCTGGGGATGAACCGGCGCCTGGAACTCTTCGACCTGATCTTCGGGATAATTGTCGATCACCACCCGCAGGGGATTGAGAACCGCCATGGCCCGAGGCGCATTGTGGTCGAGGTCTTCGCGAATGCAGCTTTCGAGGAAGCCGATATCGACGCAGCTGCCCTTTTTCGAGACACCGATCCGCTCGCAGAAGTTGCGAATCGAGGCCGGAGTGTAGCCACGGCGGCGCATGCCGGCCAAAGTCGGCATGCGCGGATCGTCCCAACCGCTGACATGGCCGCCTTCCACCAGTTCCAGCAGCTTACGCTTGCTCATCACCGTATAGTTGATGTTGAGGCGGGCAAATTCGATCTGCTGGGGATGATGGATGCCGAGTTGCTCGATGAACCAGTCGTAAAGGGGCCGATGGTCCGCAAATTCCAAGGTGCAGATCGAGTGGGTGACCCCCTCCAGAGAATCGCTCTGCCCGTGGGTAAAGTCGTACATGGGATAGATGCACCACTTGCTGCCGGTGCGATGGTGCTCGGCGTGGAGGATACGGTACAAGACCGGATCCCGCATATTCAGGTTGGGCGAAGCCATATCGATCTTGGCCCGCAGCACCTTGGCGCCATCCGGATAGTCGCCATTCTTCATCTTCTCGAACAGTTCCCGGTTCTCCGCCACCGACCTGTCGCGATAAGGGCTGTTTTTGCCCGGCTCGGTCAGGGTTCCGCGATAGGTACGTATCTCCTCCGCCGACAGATCGTCGACGTAGGCCTTGCCGGCCTCAATGAGCTGCAACGCCCAGGCATAGAGCTGGTCGAAATAATCCGACGCATAGTATTCGTGCTCCCCCCAATCGAAACCGAGCCAGCGCACGTTCTCCTTGATCGCGTCGATATACTCCTGCTCTTCTTTAACCGGGTTGGTATCGTCAAAACGCAGATGGCAGCGGGCACCTCCTGGCGCATCGGCATAGTCGCGGGCCAAGCCGAAATTGAGACAAAAACTCTTGGCATGACCGATATGCAGATAGCCGTTGGGCTCCGGCGGGAAACGGGTGATCACGGCACCGTCGTTCTTGCCGGCGGCCAGGTCCTTGTCGATGAGAGTACGAATAAAGTTGCTCGGTGCCGCAGGAGCGTTGCTGTCGTTACTATTATCCATGATCGCTGTCGTCCTGATCGTAATGTTGAAAAACGCAGCCCAAAAGCCGCAGACTGTTGAAAAACCACCTTCCGAACAGTTCAGAAAGTGGCAGATTTTAGTCAGAAAAGCAACCGTCGAGTTGCCTGTTCGCAGGGCGATAGCCTCTTAGTCCTCGGCGACCCGTTGTAGTAATACGACCGCGTGGGCCGAAATACCTTCGCCGCGCCCCTCGAAACCGAGCTCCTCGGTAGTCGTGGCCTTTACGTTGATGCGACTGGCCGAGACTGCGCAAGCCACGGCGATCTTATCCACCATCTCACCGATATAAGGGGCCAGCTTAGGCCGCTGAGCAATAATTGTGCTGTCGAGGTTGCCGATCGTATAACCCTGCCCGGCGGCCAGATCCACCACATGCCGCAGCAGTTTAAGACTGGAGATTCCCTTATAGGCCGCGTCGGTATCGGGAAAATGCTTACCGATATCACCTTGACCCAAGGCTCCGAGAATCGCATCGCAGATAGCGTGCAGCAACACGTCGGCATCGGAATGGCCGAGCAGACCCAGGCTGTAGGGCACCTCGACACCACCGAGAATCAACTGCCGCTCGGCGACCAATTGGTGAACATCGTAGCCGTGACCGATGCGCATCATGGGCAAACCTCCTCCGGACTGTCGAGAAAAGCCCTGGCCAACAGCAGGTCCTCGGGCGTGGTAAGTTTGATGTTGCGATAGCTGCCGGCAATCACCATCACCGGCTGGCCAAGGCGTTCCACCAGCGAAGCGTCGTCGGTACCGCGAAAGCCGTCTTGCTGCGCCCGCTCATGGGCCTCCAGGATCTGGCTATAACGAAAGGCCTGAGGCGTCTGGGCCTGCCACAGACCGCTGCGATCGGGAGTCCCCTCGATGCAGCCATCCACCACCTGTTTGATGGTGTCCTTGACCGGTACCCCCACCAGGCAGGCACCCTGCCCGCGAACGGTTTCGATGACCTTATCGATGAGTGCTGGCTGCAACAACGGCCGCACCCCGTCGTGAATCAACACGATGTCGTCGGGACCGGCGGCGCAAGCCAGCAAACCGTTGCGCACCGAATCCTGGCGCTCGGCACCGCCCGGCACCAAGTCCTGCACCTTGTGGAAATTTCCGGGCTCCAGCACTTCACGGCGACATTGCTCGAACTCCGCGACCGGGGTAATGACGTAAATCTTGTCGATAAGGGGATGCTGGTCGAACAGGGCGATGGTGTGGCCGACGATCGGCCGGTCGTTGAGAGGCAGATACTGCTTATTGACGGTAGCGCCCATGCGGCGCCCCATGCCGGCAGCAGGTATGAGAACGATGACACTCATGAGAATAACATTCAGGCTCTGGCAGAACAGGGTTCAACCTGGCCCTGGTTTGACGCTACCGGTGGAAAGGCACTACAGACATTCAAAGCCGGGTCTCTACCCGGCTTCAAAAAAGAACATTAGTGAAAGAAACTCTCGACCCGTTCGACGACTTGCTCTTCCTCGGTGCCGGCAGCCAAAGCCACTTCTTTAACCAGTAACTTGCGGGCCAGCTCCAGAACCTTTTTTTCGCCGTAGGAAAGTTCTTTGGATTCTTTGATCTGATAGAGGTCGCGCAACACTTCGGCCACCTCGAACAGGTCGCCGGACTTGATCTTTTCGTTGTAGCCGCGCTGACGGCGACTCCAGGAAGCGATGGCCTGACCTATCTCCGCCTTGTCGTTGAGCACATCGTAGATACTCGCCACCCGCTCCTTATCGATCAGCGTGCGCATACCCACCGAGCCGGTATTGTTCACCGGAATCATGATGGTCATATCGCTGTCGAGAATTCTCAGCACGTAGAAATCATGTTTTTCGCCAACAAACTCCTTGGATTCAATCTTTTCAATCACCCCGACTCCCTGAGTGGGATAGACAGCTAAATCTCCAACTTTAAACATGAGTTTCTCCTTTTAGAATCCTGAAAGAATATCACAAAATACCCCGACCCGTCAAGGAAACGGCCTTTTTTGCGGGTCAACACGGCAAGGATAGCGCTCGCCTGTCGACTGTGTTACAGATAAGGTGTCCACTCAATCCGCAGGGGCTGCCCCCCCTCATCAAATGGAGACACTCCATGAAAATAGCCATCGTCGGCGCCGGAGCTCTGGGGCTCTACTACGGTGCCATGCTGCAAAGGGCCGGAAATGATGTTCGCTTTCTGCTGCGCCGGGATTATCAGGCCATTCGTAAAGATGGCCTGAGCGTCACCTCCCCCAACGGGGACTTTCACCTGCAGGCCGTGCAGTGCGCGCTCGATCCCGCTGAACTCGGCCCCGTCGATCTGGTCCTGGTCGGCCTTAAGACCTTTGCCAACCACCGGCTGATTGAACTGGTCGCTCCGCTGATGCAAGACGATACCTGCGTGCTCACCCTGCAGAACGGCCTCGGCAACGAGGAGCTGCTGGCAAAAACCTTCGGTGCCGAACGGGTGCTGGGTGGCATTGCCTTTCTCTGCTCCAACCGCGGCGAACCGGGCACCGTGCACCACATGGGTCAGGGACGCATCCGCCTTGGTGAACTTTCCGGAGGCTTTTCCGAGCGAGCCACAGCCCTGGCAAGGATGTTCAATCAGGCCCAGGTGCCTTGCGAGGCCGTAGACGATTTGCGCCGGGCCCGCTGGGAAAAGCTGGTCTGGAACATCCCCTTCAACGGCCTCAGTGCCCTCACCGGAAAGAACGTCACCGAACTGCTGAGGCATGAACCGAGCCGCAGAGAAATCATCGCCATCATGGGCGAGGTGATCGCCGCCGGTAACGCCCAGGACCTGAACACGCCGATTGAGGCCGAAATCTTCATCGAGAAAATGATTAGCGCCACGGAAACCATGGACGGCTACCGGCCGAGCATGATGATCGATCGCCTCGAAGGCCACCCCCTCGAATTGGAGGCCATCTACGGCGTCCCCCTGACCAGGGCCACAGCCTGCGGAGTAGAGATGGTGCGCGTCAGAATGCTGCATGCGCTGCTGGAATTAGGCGAAAGAAACTGATTCAGCGGAAATAGATCGACAACGGTGTAAGTTCTGTTGCTTTTTGACCCTACATCCCCTGTGACCAAGCTGGAGCGGAGTGGACGTTTTGCGATCAAGGCGAAAAATGGTCCGAGGGCAGCGGGTTTTTCCGCCCGCAAAATGTCTGCGCGGTGCAGGGTAGTGGTCAACACGTTTGTTGCCGTCTGGACAAAAGGGAAGACTTCTGGCGGGACGCGACCTGCCGATTTTAATGCTAAACATAAACGATCGTATCTCCAACCAAACCATCCTGTACCATCAACGATGATCCTTGGAGTCCCGACTCTCCCGCCAGCGCTTCTCAGTAAAAGTCTGATAAACAATCTCCCCCCGACACTGGCCACAAACCACGTTGCGACGGCGCCGCTCGGCAGTCACCCGCCAGCAACCATTGCGGCAGGCAACAATATAGCGAGGTGGACAGAAACGTGTATCGTGACAGCGTTCCCCGGAGGAGCCAATAGCTTGAGCCTTGGCCTTCCAGACGGCGTCGTGATTGTGCTTTTTGCCGACCAGGGCATGGGCGATTTCATGCAGCAGAGTGTCGTGAATCTCTTCCTCGGAAACTTGGCGAACGAACTGCAGGGCGAGGGAGATGCGCTTACGGCGATAGTCGCAACAGCCGGCTCGGCGGACAGCATGATCGAAATCGAAGGACCAGCCTGCCAGACCATGTTTATCCAATAAATCAACGGCCAGCTGGCGAACAGTCGACAAACGTTCTCCGACGTCATTCCGGGATTGTGGACACTTAGCCGCGATCCGCGCATAGGGAACGGCGTATTCCTCGTTATTCTCGCACAGGACATGAGCCCGGCGTGGATTGAGCCGTACAATGCGGCCGCTAAGCTGCTGCCCGCGGCAATGAAAGGTGATCTCTTCATTGACCTGCAGGGTGGCTGCGGAAGGCACTGGCGCGGTCGCTGCTTCAGCGGCGATGGCAACAGGCTCCGCGCAAGGCGATTGCAACTGATCGATAGGGATTCGATAGCTGCATTGGTCATTGCCGAGAACAAAGGCCGCCTGGCCGGTGAGGCGAGCAATCACACCGGACAATTCCCGTTCCCGATACTGAAAGCTAACTGTTGCGCCGATGCTGCGGGGATTACTTTTCTGCTTGGACATGGAATCATTATGCATGAGATTTCCACAAGAGTGGAAGGTTTATTGGTTTTAGGAGGGTGCCTGATTTCGAAATGAATCTACTGCGAAAAAGGGCCCGCACTGTGCTGCACTCACTCCTGCAACGTGCCAGGGAGATCGGCTTTGCTATCGATGAGCTGATCTGTCCTGCCCAAGACCGCAGACCATAGATGGAATCGAAAGAATAACTCTCACAGAACTTGAATGGATTGCAAAAAAAGGGACCTGCTGTGATCAGCCGATCCTCTCCAATGTTTTACTTAGCAATGCACTGCACGATTCTAACTGGGTCGCCCTTCCTGCTGAAGTGTTAAGGGTTTACGTGAGGCCAGAAGGAATTCCGCCTCAACGCGCCGAATGGCCTCCTCTTCGCAAATGGGACAGAGGCGAGGTGGATACTCCTGGACATAGAAGGTGCGATTACAAGCTGTGCATCGTTCGTACATATCTGACTCTCCTTTGTTGAGGGCTGACTTATTCAGCCATGGGCTCGTGAAGCTTTTCGAAAACTTCCGGACGACTGGGGACCTTGAATCCCTGGTCATCGGTGCAGAGATAGTCGCCGGGATAAACGACGAAGATATGCTGACAAAAGGTTTCGGTCGGCGGAATGACGATACGCTCGGAAACCTGAAAGGCTTCGATCACCGTCGGCTTGGTTTTAAAACGGGCCATAACAACTCCTTAACGTTTGACTGAAGTAAAGCCCGCCCATATTTGCAGGATGTTTGATTCAGAATAAAAGGCTGTTAAGGGGGGAGAATGTTAAACTAAAAGGCAGGTTCTGTTTCCAGGGAGGAGAGCTCATGAATAGACTAATCAGGCAAAACATCGGGCCAACCATGGTTGTTCTGACAGCTTTACTGCTTTGGGCATGCACTCCGGTTGCGCCCAAGGCGCTCTTTCTGGATAGGGCGGCCTGGCCCGGGGCCTTGGAACGAATCGCCCTGGTGACGGTGAGCTATGATCGGCGCTATCGACCACCCCCGGGACTCGATCTAACGGGGGAACTGAGGCGGGTGTTGAAACAGGAACTGGCAGCCAAGGGCTACCAGCTGCTTCTTGTGGACCGGGGGGAAGAGATCTACCGCGGCGAGGCGCGCGCCGTTGACCTGGCCGCGCTGGCGCCACAGGAAGCCGATGCGGTGCTGGCTCTGCATATCGACTTCCTGTTTCTGTCCGCGACCCTCTCTGAACGCAATCCGCCGCCGGAAGGGGAGATCGCCGGCGAGGCGCGGCTGATAGACAAACAAAGCGGTAAGGAATTGTGGCGGGACCGGGGTATCGGTCAGTCAGGGGGAGAATCGGCGTTTCCGGTGATCTCTCACATTGCGTTACGCCAGGAGGCGCTGGCCAACCTGGCTAGAGAACTCTTCGCCTCCCTGCCCGACAGAGTCTCAGGCCAGTAGTCTCAGACTACTCTATACCGGCATCGTAGTTAAAAGGCGAAGTACCGGCCACCCCTTGGCCCCGGTTGAGAGCTTCAAGTACTTTTTTCCCTTGCGCTGAGAAGGGACCGATATGGGACAGGTCGATGATGAACCGGTGGCAACCGAGCTGCTGTAAGTCGTGCAAGCGATCGAGCAGGGAAAAGTCGGTCTCCGAACAGAGGACCGTCAGCCCGGCCCGTTTTTCGATGCGATAGCCATCGCCCCGATCGGACTGCAGCCGACTGCCCGGTCGCAGACCGCCAATACGAATACGGGAGGTGATCAGTGGTACCGAACCGTACACGGTAATGGCCGCATGGCCATCGCCCTGGCGGGCCAGCAGATCAGCCAGATTGTTCCGCTCATCCTCCAGATAAAGAACCGTTTCCCGTGCGCCCAATTCCCTCCAGGCTTGAACCGCCTGGCTGTTAAGGCTGAACAAGCGAAAACCGGTACTCAATTGCAGCGAAGAAGCGTCGTCGAACAGATCGAAATGGCTGAGATTATTGAGGCGAAAAGACTTAAAGCCCCTCTCGACAAGAAGCGTCACGGCGGCACGATAGTCGGCCCAGTCCTGATCCAGGATGACAAAGGGCACATCCCATATCACTTGGGATTCACGACCCGTCAACCGCCGTCCAAGTCCCTGAATGGCAGCGGCCGAAAGGGGTATCTGGACGCAATCCACCCCAGCATCGTTAAGAATATGGGCATCTCGCGGCTGCCCCACCGCCACGGTGATCTGCCGCGACACCGCTCGCTGAGAGACCTGTGGAGAAAGCAGCGCGGCTTGGGCCTGTTGTAAATGACTATAGCGGGCGGCCTTTCGCTCGCGAGCCACCAGGTCGGCCAGCTGTCGATAAAAATCACGGCGCAACTCTTTGAGCCGACTCGGTGGGATAACCACCGGCGGTAGTTCGCCGGCCCGGAAGCTGTGCAAGACAAAGGGAGCTTCACCGCTGCGTTCAAAAACCCCCTGCAGGGTCTCCTTGCTGATTGGACTGCTGCTGGCCGCATGAACGGCCACCGGATAACTGCACTCCAGACTCCAGGGACCGCACTGAGCCGCCACCGTGAGGATTTCATCGGCCAGTCCGACCTCCATGCTCACCGGCAACGGGGCTTGTCCGGCTTGCTGCAGCTTGCGCCGGCAGGCCGCCTCGCTGAGGGTAAAGGCCTTGCCGGATGAGACCTTGAAGACCGTATCGCCCACCTTAAAGGTATCGCGGAACGGACTGTTGACGGTCACCTGGGCGCCGGCGGTCACTTGCTTGACCGCCTTACGGGCCAGAAATAGTTCACGTACAGTAAAGGCGGTGCCGGCTCGGTCGCTTTTGGGCTGAATTCGCAGGCGGTCCCCGACATGCAGCCGGTCGCGACTCTTAAAAGTCAGCTGAGTTCCCCGAACCGCCTGTACCTCACCGAGAAAGCGACCGGTAGCACCCTTGAGGGTCGGTATGGCGATATCGGTGGGATTGGGACCGGTGAGAAAACCCTTGGTCGGCAAACGGCCGAAGGAAGCCTTGAGCAATTCCTTGGATTGCTTGAGTGCGGCGGTACGTTGCTTTTGCGGAGCGTCGAGTACCTGTCTGTAGGCCGACACCACGTTGGCCACATATTCGGCACTCTTCATTCGTCCTTCGATCTTAAAACTGCCGATGCCCGCAGCGGCTAATTCCGGCAGCAGATCGATGGCCGACAGGTCGTTGGGTGAAAAGTAATAGCCGTCTTTTCCCCGACTGTGATAGATACGCCGGCAAGGCTGGGCGCAGCGGCCGCGATTACCGCTTCGGCCACCGAGCCAGGAAGAGAAGTAACACTGACCGGAGAAACAAAAGCACAGGGCACCATGAACAAAGTGCTCCAGCTCCATAGAGGTGTTGCGACGGATGACTGCGATTTCCTCCAAAGTCAGCTCACGGGCCAGCACGGCGCGGGAGAAACCCATCCGTTCCAACATGCGTACCCCGGCGCTATTGTGAATGGTCATCTGGGTCGAAGCGTGCAGTCGCAAACCGGGAAAGTGTTTGCGAATCAATCGCCATACGGCCAGATCCTGCAAAATCACCCCATCCACCGCCAAAGCTTCCAGAGCCGCCAGGGTCTCGGCCAAACGGGGCAGCTCGGCTTCCTTGACCAGGGTGTTGACGGTCACGTAGATCTGCCGGTCGCGCTGCCGGGCGTAAGACAGCATGCCCTCAAGTTCGGTGAGGCTGATGTTGCGCGCCTTGGCCCGAGCGGAAAATTCCTTGAGGCCGCAATAAACGGCATCGGCGCCGTTTTCCATGGCGGCGAAGAAGGCTTCCAGGCTACCGGCGGGGGCAAGTAATTGCGGTTTTGGGTTGGGCTTGATCATGCTGATTGCTCTTTCTATCCTCTGTGACGCCGCCGAAGCGGAAAGACTGTAACCTGAGATCTCTGGTTAGATAAATTGACCGAAAAGAGAAAGAGACCGGGCTTCCCACCCGGTCTCTATCATGCAACGTCCTGTAACTCTATCACGCTCCGGCCTTGCGGAGCAACCGCTACAACGCGACTACAGCAGACCCCGGTCGGCAAAGCTGACATAACCCTCAGCCCCGATGATAATATGATCGAGGACCCTCACCCCCATCAGGTCGCCGGCTTCCTTGAGGCGGGTTGTAATCTCCCGATCCTCGCGACTCGGGGTTGGATCGCCGGAGGGATGATTATGCACCAACAGCAAGGCAGCAGCCGATTCCCGTACCACTGCAGAAAAGACTTCCCGGGGATGGACAATACTCGCCGTCAGGCTGCCTTGGGAGATCTGAACCTCCCGCAACAACCGGTTTTTACTATCGAGTAGCAATACGATGAACAGTTCCCGCTTGCGATCGGCCAGGCGACCACAAAAGTGTTGATAGACCTCCTGCGGATGGCTGTAGCGACTGCCGGCACGCAACGGCTGCTCCTGAAAGCGGCGAGCTATTTCGAACACAGCCTGCAGTTCCGCCGCTTTAGCAGGTCCGATCCCTTTGACTGTTTGCAGTTCGGCCAATGAAGCACTTGCCAGCTGCTGCAAGGAACCGAACCGCTCGAGAAGCATTCGAGCATGGTCCAGAGCACTCATTTTTGATGTTGCATCGCCGGTGCGCAGTACCAGGGCCAGCAACTCCGCTGCACTGAGAATCTGAGCGCCCCGTTGCAGCAATTTTTCCCGTGGCCTCTCATCCTCCGGCCAATCTTTGATGCGATACATACCACCTCCCAGAAAAAGATTAGCCAAACCTAACACGGGCTATAGAAAATACCAATTTAAAATATTTCACGCCGATATATAATTATAGGCAAAGGACCGAGTCCATTGAAAAGCTTTTTAGCGTAATCGACAAAGAGGAATAAAACGGATGTTTTCACGACCTAAAATTGGATTGGCCCTGGGAGGCGGTGCCGCTCGCGGCCTGTCCCATATCGGTGTGCTGGAGGCCTTTGAGGAATGTGGTCTGCCCATCGATGTGATCGCCGGCACCAGCATGGGCGCCATAGTTGGTGCCATGTACGCTACCGAGCCCAACGCTGCTGCGGTGAAAGGTCGGTTCACCAACTACCTGCAAAGCGAAGCATTCAAGGATTCGCGCTTTGACTACCTGATTGGAAACAATCATGAAAAGGAGGGGTTTTTCGATTGGTTATCGCAATTTGCCAGAAAGAGTGTGTTCTACACCCTGATTATGACTCGCAACTCCTTCATTCATAAGGAAACGACCCGCCAGAACTTCGCCCTGCTCATCGACGATATCGATCTGGTTGAAACCCGCCTTCCCTTCTGTACCACCGCCCTCGACCTGGTACGGGGCGAAGAGTTTATTTTTAGAGAGGGTAGCCTGAGGCAGGCTGTAACCGCCAGCTGCGCCATTCCCGGACTGTTGCCGCCCGTTGAATTAGGCGACCGGTTTCTGATCGACGGTGGCTGGATCAACGCTGTACCTGTGGCGGCAGCGCGATATTTGGGCGCTGAGGTAGTCATTGGCGTGGATGTCTACAGCGACCTCGACCCATTTGTCCAGCCGGACACTGCTCTGGACGTGGCTGCCCGGGCCGAAGCGGTAACCCGCTGGACTCTGACAAACAAACTCTGCCACGAGGCCGACTGCCTGCTCACTCCGGAAGCGGGCAGCAATCATTGGGCCGACTTCTCCCAATTTGACGAGGCGGTGGCTAGCGGTCGCAACGAAGTCTACGAACATCTGCCCACTCTGCGGAAATTGATTCGACGAAAACTGCGCCTCAGGCGCGCCGCTGCTCCTCATGGCGGCGCTCGCAAGCGACCAGCTTGACCAGGGCGGTGAGCTGTTCGGCGAGCAAGTCAAGCACATCGTCCACCGCGAGAATACCCACCAGGCTTCCGTTTTCAGCCACCACCGGCAAACGGCGAATACCTCGATCGCGCATGTGCTCCACGGTTGCGAATAGACTATCGCTTTCCCGGGCAATAATCAGCTCAAAACTCATGACATCACCAACGGAGACAGCATTCAGTGGAACTCCCTCGGCAATCAGCGCAATAACCATATCGCGATCAGTAAGGATGCCGACGGGGATGGGGTTTCCATCCTGTTCCTCAACCACAACCACATTGCCGACATGCTGGCTGCGCATCAATTTGGCTGCCTCCAGCAGGGTAGCTTCTCTGCCGATAACCACCACTTCTCGATTACAGACCTCTCCTACGCGCATAAGCTGCTCCTTTTGGCAACAGATTCCGTTAACATGGAAACAGAAACTCTCTTTACATGCTTATCACCTCTAGTGCGGTCGTCAACCAACTTTGCAAGAGGCATCTCGCGGGTTGACTCCCGCGCTCTCAGGGCTTAGTGTTGCTGGATGACTGCAAATCCTTGCTCAGAGTATTTAAGTAACGCCACCATCGACCGCCTACTGCCGACCTGCCAATGTTGTCTTACGAGTTTTTAGAAAAGTTTTTTTCCGACAGCACCGGCCTCATCGCAGTAACCGACCGTCATCAGCGCGTCCCTTACTACAACATGCCTCTTCTTGACGAAGGGGCCACTCCGTTGAGATCTAAAGACTCGCCTCGTTGTTTCGAGCTCTTCTATCCCGACCAGGATCGTTGCTGCGACAACTGTCATGTCAAGGAGGTCTTCGTCAGAGGTCAGACTCTGAATCGCCACAAGAACCATCCACATTTAGGAAACCTGCAAGCCCGCTGTTTGCCCATACACGATGATCGAGGCAATGTGAGTCCGGTTATCGAGCAGATTTGTCCCGCCGACACTCAGCAGCACATTAATCAGCGCAAGGCCCACTTGCGGACCATGGCCGAGAAGACCGAGCAGAAAATACGACGGGAAAGAGATCTGGCAAGGCATTAAGTTTCATCGGTATTGGCCCTTGCCCGCAGCCTAGATCTCCAAGTCGTTGCCGAGGGCATCGAATCGGGGCAGCAATTGACTTTTTACAGCAAAAAGGCAGCGAAATAGGGCAAGGATACTTTTTCAGCCGACCTGTTTGCGCGGATAAAATCGAAGAACTGATGACCAGGGATTTTCTCTGATCACGGCATAAGGAGAGTTTCATGCAATATCGCCGGCTCGGCCATTTCGACCACAGCGTCTCGATTCTCGGTATGGGCTGTATGCGCCTACCGGTCATTGATGGCAACGAAAGCCGTATCGACGAAGCCCGAGCCAGTGAGCTGCTGTACCGAGCCATCGATCGTGGCATCAACTATTTCGATACCGCCTACCCCTATCATCAGGGCCACAGCGAAACCTTCCTGGGTCGAGCTCTGGAGCGTAACGGCCTACGCAACCGTGTGCAGCTGGCCAGCAAGTTGCCGTCCTGGGCCATCGAAAGCCCCAAGGACTTTGACCGCTATCTTAACGAGCAATTGCAGCGGCTGCGTACCGACCATATCGACTGCTATCTACTGCACGCCCTCAAGTCCGACTGGTGGACTAAACTTTACGACCTGGGAGTCCTTGATTTTCTCGACCGGGCCATTGCCGACGGCCGTATCGGCTGTGCCGGATTCTCTTTTCACGACGAGCTGCCGCTGTTCAAAACCATCGTCGATGCGTACGACTGGAGCTTCTGCCAGATTCAGTACAACTATATGGACGAGGAGATTCAGGCCGGTCGGGTCGGTCTGGAATATGCGGCGGCGAAGGGCCTGGGGGTGATCGTCATGGAGCCGCTGCGGGGCGGACACCTGGCCCGTCCGGCACCGCCTGAAATCCAGCGATTGTGGGACCGGGCCGCGGTTCAGCGCAGTCCGGCCGAATGGGCGCTGCGTTGGGTGTGGGATCGCCCGGAGGTCACCTGCCTGCTGAGCGGCATGAACGACTTGTCACAACTGGAGGAAAACTGTCACCTGGCCGGCACGGTACAACCGGATTCCTTGAGTAACGAAGAGAAAGCCCTGACCAATGAGGTACGGGATCAATTGCGACACCGTATCAAAGTACCCTGCACCGCCTGCGGTTATTGCCTGCCCTGCCCGGCAGGGGTCAACATTCCCCGCATTTTCTCCATTTACAACGACTGCTTTATCTATGGTGACCAGCGTTTCCCGCACCGTATCTACACCATCACCATGAACGCCTCTGATCTGGCCAGCAACTGCACCCGCTGCGGTCAGTGCGAAGCGGCCTGCCCACAGCATATACAGATTATGGACATGCTGGAGGAAGCTCATCGGGTGTTGAGCGAAAAGCCGGAGGATTGATCTTTACGGGAATCCGTAAGACGTGATCAGTGATCGGTGATGAGTAATCGGTAAAACCTGATCCACCCTCCCCCTGTGACGCAGCCGGAGCGAAGTGGACGCTTTTGCGAAACAGGCGGGGAAACTGTCTGAGCGAAGCGAGTTTTTCCCCGCCCGCAAAACGTCTGCGTAGCGTAGGGAACCCGTAGGGCAAGGAGCCGGGGCGCCTTTTTCTGCTTATTCTTTTTTGGCGCGTAAAAAGAGTAAGGCGTCGCGCGGGGGCGCAACCCCGCGTTCTTGAATCTTGTCCTGTAGCGTTTGCAAATAAAGACCCAAACCAAAGGTCGGCCGGTTCCGCCCGGCCAGGCGTCTTACTTTTCTTGACGACCAAGAAAAGTAAGCAAAAGAAGGTCGCCGGGTACGGTTCATAAACATAGGTAACACTTTAGTTCAGGTACATGGGTAACACTTTTTGTATCCTATAGGCACTTTCTACAAGGAGGTGCCCATGCCCTGGAAAGAGGTGAAACCTATGGACCAGAAGCTGCTGTTTATTGCCGACCACCTTCGAGCGATGGACACCTTCAAAGGCCTTTGTCACCGTTACGGTATTAGCCGAAAGACCGGCTACAAGTGGGTGGCTCGCTACAGGGAACTAGGTTTCGAGGGGTTGCAAGACCAACCTCGGAAGCCCCATCAACACCCCCTGAAGACACCCTTTACCGTACGCAAAGCGATCATTGGCCTCCGTTCAAGCCAGCGGGATCCGCCGGGGCCGAAAAAGATTCAAGTGCTACTGAGGCAGAACCACCCAGAATGGGACATCCCTTCCAAGACGACCATCTACAAGGTCCTGGCGGAGGAAGGATTGATTCGTCCTCAAAGACGGCGCAAACCGGTTCCTGTCGGTCAGCAGCCCTTTTCTCCAGTGCATCACCCGAACGATGTCTGGTCGGCGGACTTCAAAGGGCAATTCAAGACTAGAGATGGCACTTGGTGTTATCCACTCACCGTAATGGATCATCAATGCCGTTACCTTTTAGAATGCATAAATTTTCCAGGGCCGCGGCTAGAACCAACCAGAGACGCTTTTGAATCCCTTTTCCGGGAGTATGGGTTGCCATGGCGCATTCGTACCGATAATGGCGTACCCTTTGCCTCTAACTCGCCCGGTGGACTGTCCCAGCTATCCAAATGGTGGATTCGCCTGGGCATCGTGCCAGAACGAATTGAACCGGGAAAGCCTCAACAAAATGGGCGGCATGAACGGATGCACAGAACACTTAAGAACGCTACGGCCATTCCTCCGGCGCCAACAGCCCAGCTTCAACAGCAGGCGTTTGATGCATTTCGCCAGCAGTACAATAACGAACGCCCTCATGAAAGCCTTGGACAAACAACACCGGCATCGAAGTACAGTCCCTCAACACGCAGCATGCCTGAAAAGCTACCGGAGATAGAGTATCCTGGCTACTTTCGAATTGCCTTAGTTCATCACAGCGGCATCATTCATCATCAAGGGCATCGTGTTTACGTCGCCGGCCTTCTCAAGAGCGAAAAGGTCGGTGTCGAAGAAACCGCTGATGGCATCTGGGACGTTCATTTTGGACCATTGAGATTAGGCAGCTTCGATATGCGGGATATCAAGAAAGCCCACAACGACTACTTGAAGCTTAATGTGTAACCTATGTATGCGAACTTTTGTGTTACCTATGTCCTTGACTCGTACACCCCACCGTTTGCCCCTACGGGGTTCCCTCTCTCCGAGAGTTTTAATCCGGGAAAGACGAGATTCGCTACGCTCAGACGTCTTTCTATTCCGGATTAAAATCCCTCCGTTCGGCGGCACTCTCAGGGGATGAAATCAAAAAAGTGAAAAGCTTCAAACTGATTCTTAACAACTTTGACCTATCCCCCCCTGTGACGCTACCGGAGCGAAGTGGACGCTTTTGCGAAACAGGCGGGGAAACTGTCTGCGCGAAGCGAGTTTTTCCCCGCCCGCAAAACGTCTGCGTAGCGTAGGGTACCCGCAGGGCAAGGAGCCGGGACGCGTTTCTCTGCTTACTCTCTTTTCGCGTAAAAAGAGAGTAAGGCGTCGAGCGGGGACGCGACCCCGCGGTGTTATCTTCCGTTTCTGACCAGACAAAACAGGCCGTCTGCATACTAGCAGCCGGCCTGAAAAAATTTATCGTTTGTCTAGCATCAACACTTCAGTTGATCTGCACAATATTCCCATTCTGCACCTGCAGCAGAAACAACACCTTCTGCGCATCCCCCTGAGCATCAAAAGAGGTGGCACCGGCCACCCCGGGATAGTTCTGCACCCGGTTCAGGGCGTTTCGCAGATCATCTCGGGTCAGTTGTTCACCACGACTTAGATGTGCCAGCAATATGCCGGCTACATCGTATCCCTGTGCTTCGAGTATGGTCGGCTCCGAACCAAAACGCTCGAAGTAGCTGTTGACGAAAGCCTGAACAAAGGGGTAAGGGCTGTAGCGATAAAAGCCATCGGTAAAGACCGCCCCCTCCACGTAGCTACCTGCCAGACGTAATAACTCCGGATCATTCCAGCCGTTGATACCGAGCAGGGTGACGTCCCGAATCCCATAATAAGCCAGTTGCGGTGCGATGAGCCCGATGCGTTCGGCATAGTCAGGGATAAACAGCGCCTCGAAGGGCAACTCCGGAATCTCTGTTTCCAACTCAGGCGACGATTCTGGGGGGGGCGGCGGTTCGGGTGCATCGGGGTCTTCGCCCTTAAGCAGGAGAATCTGTCGCCGAAAGTCGGTAGCGTCGGCCGCATAGCTGCGATATGCAACGATAATTCCACCAAGCCGCTCAACCTCAGCCACAAAATGCTTGTTCATCTCCTTCCCAAGACGGCTGTCAGGGGCCATTACCGCAAAGGTGCGCAAGCCACGCTCTTCGATGGAGTAGCGCGCCAGGGCACGAGCTTGCATGACGCTCGTCAGGGAAGTACGAAACACATAGGGACCCACTTCAGCCAAGCCATTGCGCTGACTCAACGTCAGCAGCGGCAAGCGCTCTAGCTGGGCCCGTTGCGCCGCGGCTTCGGCAGCGTTGCCGGTGAGAGGACCGAGTATGGCTAGAGCCTGTTCCGCATTGGCCAGCTCCGAAACTGCCCGTGAGCTCTGCTCAGGATCTCCGGCGCTGTCTTTGAACAAAAACTTTATCGGGTATTCGGTATTCCCGAGCTGTTCCAGAGCCAGTTCCATACCACGCTGCACAGCCTTGCCGAAGGCGGCGTAACGCCCCGACAGGGGCAGAATCACCCCGAGCACCCGACTTTTGATCGGCGCACCGGTCAAACGATCCCGCAATCGCACCGCCTCATCCCGTCCGGGAAAGGCGGTGGGCTGTTGCAGAACGGCCTCCACGTGCCGGCGAGCCGTGACCGTATCGCCGGCCTGCCAGCTGCTTAGAGCTAACTGCAGGCCAGCGGCCTGACCAACAGGCGAACGGGAAAACATGAAGGCAGCTTCAGCAAGTTGTGCTGAACTAAGCTGTTCACGGACCACGTTTCCAGCCAGCTCGATCAAATGATCGGTTTGTTTTTGATCGATAGAAAGGGGTAGATAGGCATGGATGAAATAGAGGGCCTGCAACCAGTTCTGCTGGTCGAGATGACCTTTGGCAAGAGCCGCCAGGCGCTGGGCCTGCTGGTTCCGGGATAAACTCGTTTCATCCAGACTGCTGAGAAGGGCGATCCCCTCTTCACTCTGACCGAGCCTGGTCAAGGCCGAGCCTTCGAGTAAGCGATTTTCGCTGCCCCGCAGGGCAGGCGGAATAACCTGAAGGAAATGAAGCGTCTGCTCGTAGTCACCCCGTTGGTAATAGATACGAGACAGAATCAGAGCGGCTTCCGGTTCCTGGGTTGAGTCGGGCTGTCCAGCCATGAAGTCAAGTAAGAGGGCCAGAGCCTGATCCAACTCGCCGATGCGATAATAGTGCAAACCTTGCTGCAGAATATCGGCAGCGGGTGCCGGCGCCCCTTGGGCGGCCCCGGGTGCCATCGAGAACACTAGCAGGGTTAACAGCAATACCAAAATCGAAGCCGGGCTTTTACCCGGTATCAACGTTTTTTTCGCTACCCTGCGGCTGGATAATTTCACCTTCGCACTCCCGAGCATGGGTGGTGGCCGAATCAGCCGAACAGTTCCTTGACTTTGTCAAAGAAGGTCTTGCCCATAGGGTGGATATCCTCCCCTCCCTCAAGGGCAAATTCTTCGAGTAATTCTTTTTGCCGGCCGGTTAACTTGGTGGGGGTTTCGACCCGCAGCACCACCAACTGATCGCCCCGGGCATATCCCTGCAATGAAGGGAAGCCCTTACCCGGCAACTGAACCACTTTTCCCGACTGAGTGCCGGCTGGCACCTTGATGGTCATTTTCTCTTCCAGGGTCGGTACTTCCAGGTCGCAACCGAGGGCTGCCTGGGGGAAGGAAATGGGGATCTCGCAGATTATTTCCTGTCCCTCGCGGCGGAACAAAGGATGCTCCTGAACGTTTATCACCACATAGAGATCGCCGGGAGGTCCGCCCTGAAGGCCGGGTTCTCCTTCGCCTGTCAGTTTAAGACGACTACCGCTCTCGACCCCGGCGGGAATCTTCAGAGAAATATTCTTCTTGCCTTTGACTCGTCCCTGGCCGCCGCAATCGGGGCACGGCTGGTCGATGACCTGGCCGACGCCGTTACATTCGGGACAGGGGCGGGTCAAGGAAAAGTAGCCCTGCTGATAGCGTACCTGGCCGGCACCGCGACAGACCTCGCAGGTACGGGGACTGGTTCCCGGCTTGGCGCCCGAACCATCGCAGGGCTCGCAGGTCTGATAGCGGGGAATCTGCACCTTGGTTTCGAGACCGAAAGCCGCATCTTCGAATTTTATGCCCAGGTTATAGCGCAGGTCGTCGCCGCGCTGGCCACGACTTGTGCGGCCACCGGCTCGACCACCGAACAGATCGCCAAAGATGTCACCAAAAAGATCCTCAAAGGGGCTGCCGCCGAAACCGCCGCTGGAGAAACCGCCGCCGCCACCGAGACCGGCATGACCATATTGGTCATAGTTGGCCCGCTGCTGGCGGTCGGAAAGAACGGAATAAGCCTCGGAGAGTTCCTTGAAGGTCTCTTCAGCCTCTTTATCGCCGGGGTTTTTGTCGGGATGATACTTGATGGCCAGCTTACGATAGGCCTTCTTGATTTCGGTTTCACCGGCATTGCGGTGAACACCGAGCACTTCATAATAATCGCGCTTTTCCAAGTCTGTGCCCCTTGGGGAATAACCGCCGGGCAGACGCCCGACGCAGAATCAGTGAACAACAACAGGAGCCGGGTTTCCCCGGCTCCTGCCGTCATGAATACAACAATAGCGTTAACGAAGGATTAGTCTTTCTCTTCGTCCACTTCCTCGAACTCGGCGTCGACGACCCCTTCATCAGCAGCTTCGGCCTCTTCAGACGGACCTTCGGCACCGCCAGCACCGGCCTCTTCCTGCTTATACATGGCTTCGGCCAGCTTGTGAGAAGCCGTCGCCAGCGCTTCGGTCTTCTGTTTGATGTCGGCGGAATCATCGCCTTCCATGGCTTTTTTCAAATCTTCGAGAGCCTGCTCGATATTCTTGCGGGTCTCCTCATCGATCTTATCAGCATGTTCCTTGAGGGATTTTTCAGTGGTATAGACCATGCCGTCAGCCTGATTGCGCACCTCGACGAGTTCTTTTTTATGTTTGTCCTCGTCGGCATGGGTCTCAGCGTCCTTGACCATCTTGTCGATTTCCTCGTCGCTGAGACCGGAAGAGGCAGTAATACGGATCGACTGCTCTTTGCCGGTGCCGAGATCCTTGGCGGAGACATGCAGGATGCCGTTGGCGTCGATGTCGAAAGTAACCTCGATCTGCGGCACACCGCGAGGCGCGGCCGGGATACCGACCAGCTCGAAACGGCCGATGGTCTTGTTGCCCTCGGCCATTTCCCGCTCGCCCTGCAGCACGTGCACCGACACCGCCGGCTGATTATCGGCCGCGGTGGAGAATATCTGGCTCTTCTTGCAGGGGATGGTGGTGTTCTTCTCGATGAGTTTGGTCATCACCCCACCGAGGGTTTCGATACCCAGGGACAGAGGGGAAACGTCCAGGAGCAGTACGTCTTTGACGTCACCCTTCAGAACGCCACCCTGAATCGCGGCGCCGATCGCAACCACTTCATCAGGATTAACGCCCTTGTTAGGTGCCTTGTTGAAGATTTCCTGCACCTTGCTCTGCACCGCCGGCATGCGGGTCATACCACCGACCAGCAGTACTTCGTCGATATCCGAGGCGGACAGTCCGGCATCCTTGAGCGCGGTGCGGCAGGGGCCGACCAGCTTGTCCAGCAGGCTGGCACAGATGCTTTCCAGCTTGGAGCGGGTCAGCTTGATGTTCATGTGCTTGGGGCCGGACTGATCAGCAGTGATAAAGGGCAGGTTGATATCGGTCTCCATGGAGCTGGAGAGCTCGCACTTGGCCTTTTCGCAGGCTTCCTTGAGGCGCTGCAGGGCCATCTTGTCACCCCGCAGGTCGATACCCTGGTCTTTTTTGAACTCGGCCGCCACATAGTCGATGATGTGCTGGTCGAAATCCTCGCCACCGAGGAAGGTATCGCCGTTGGTCGATTTGACTTCGAAAACACCATCACCCAATTCGAGGATAGAGATATCGAAGGTACCGCCACCGAGGTCAAAAACGGCGACCTTCTCTTCGCCCTTCTTGTCCATACCGTAGGCCAAAGAAGCGGCGGTCGGCTCGTTGATGATACGCAATACTTCGAGGCCGGCGATCTTGCCGGCGTCCTTGGTGGCTTGACGCTGGGAGTCGTTGAAGTAGGCCGGAACAGTAATAACCGCCTCGGTTACCGCCTCGCCCAGATAGTCCTCCGCGGTCTGCTTCATCTTCTGCAGGATCATGGCCGAAATTTCCGGCGGGCTGTATTTTTTGCCGCGGGCTTCGACCCAGGCATCGCCGTTGTCGGCGTTAATGATCTTAAAGGGGCTGATCTCGATATCCTTGCGTACCGCATCGCTGTCGAACTTGCGACCGACCAGACGCTTGATGGCGAACAGGGTATTTTCCGGGTTCGTTACTGCCTGGCGCTTCGCTTGCTGGCCAACCAGACGCTCACCGCTCTCGGAAAATGCTACCATGGACGGTGTGGTACGGGAACCTTCTGCATTGGCGATAACGATGGGCTCGCCACCTTCCATAACGGCAACACAGGAATTGGTGGTGCCGAGGTCTATACCGATTACTTTACCCATAACTTTATATCCTCCTTGGTGATGTTTTCTTTATATGGCTTAGCGTAAAATCAAAGGCCGGTTAATATTTAATCAATCCTTGGACGAGTCCGCCGGAGCTTTGGCAATCATTACCAGTGCCGGCCGCAACAGCCTGTCATTCAAGGTGTATCCCTTTTGCATTTCTTGCACTACGGTGTTCGGTGCATGTTCGGCGCTCTCCAACTGCCCCATCGCTTCGTGACAGTCGGGACTGAAGGTTTCGCCAATGGCTGCTACCGGGACGACGCCGAGGCGCTCGAGGGTCTTGCGGAACTGGTCGAGAGTCATCTGCACCCCTTCGAGAAGGCCGCCTTCCTGATCTTGCTCAGCATGGTCCACGGCCCGCTCCAGATTATCGAGGATCGGCAGCATATCGCGAAGCAGGTTCTCATTGGCAAAACGAGCCAAGTCCTCTTTTTCACGCTGCATGCGCTTGCGGTAATTCTCCAGCTCAGCCCGCTCCCGCAGATAGAGATCCCAATTCTTTTGAGCCTCGGCCTGACTTTCGGCCAGAACCTCTTCCGCAGAGGGCTCTGACTTTTCGGCTACAGACGCTTCCTCTTCTTGAGGCACCTGATTTACGGCCGCTGCTTTGTCCTGTTCTTGTTTCTTTTTCTGTGGCAAGGGCTTTTTCTCCTTTATCTTTTATTCCGATTCGCTATTTAAAATATCGCTGACCAGGCTGGCGGCATAGTCGACCAGAGGAATCACCATGGCATAAGGCATGCGCGTTGGTCCGATCACACCTAGAATGCCGGTCGTGCCGCGGCGGCTGGAATAACATGAGGTAACCAGACTACAACCTTCGATTTCGCTGTGGTTGTCGGCGCTGCCGATGAGAATCTGCACTCCCTCAACCTGCTGAGCCTTGTCGAGCAGCTCGACCAGCAGGCTTTTTTGATCAAAAGTCCGTAACAGGCGCTTCATGGTGGACAGATCGGCAAACTCCGGTTGCTCCAGAATATTACTCGCGCCTTCGACAAACACCTGCCCCCCCAGATCGAGCTGAAGCACATAGCTGGAAAGGAGCAAAGCCCGGCGTTGCAAACTGTCGAACAGAGCTTGTTCTTGAGCCATTTCGGAAGCTATACGGCTCTTGATTTCTTGAATGGACAGTCCGGAAAATTCCTGATTAAGGTAGTTTGTCACCTCATCCAGTTCGCCTTGGGTGAGGGGGACATCGACCTCTACCAATTTATGCTGCACAATGCCGGTCTGGGTGATAAAAACCACCAACACACGCTGCTCTGCCAATCGCACAAATTCGATACGGCGAAACACCGTCGAAGTAAAGCGCGGCACCATAACCAGACCGGTATAGTTGGAGGTAGCGGACAGAATACGTCCTGCTTCACGCAGCAGACCTTCGGTATCCAGTTCAGGAACCTGGCATTCCCGCCGCAGATGGTCCCGTACTTCGTGGCTCAGCTGCTGAACCCGCAGCAGACTAGCTACGTAAAAACGATACCCTTTGTCCGTCGGTATGCGTCCGGCGGAGGTATGGGGCGAATAAAGATAGCCGAGCTCTTCAAGATCGGCCATAACATTGCGCACTGATGCCGGCGACAGGTTGATGCCGGTTCGACGACTTAACGTCCGTGAGCCCACCGGTTCACCGGTAGTCGTATAGTCTTCGATGATCGCTTGCAGGATCAGTCGACTGCGTTCGCTCAGTTCTTCGCTCATCGCATCCACCCGCCCGTGTCTTGCCTCTTAGCAAAAGACACCTGCCAGGCCCCAAAAGAGATCCCGGCTGAAAAAAGTTCAAGCCGGAAAAACCCGGCCGATCCAACCTGTTAGCACTCATCCAAGCGGAGTGCTAACGGAGCACAACATAACAACGGGTATAGGCTTTGTCAAGGGAAAGGCAGGAGGAAAATAACTACTTTCAACCCGCCTTATTCATGGGGCTTTGTAGCGAAACCGGCAAGTGTGCGTGAGATCGAACCAAGCGCAGGCAATTGCCCTGCAGACGTACTTGCAGTACGTCGAAGCGCAACGAGCGAGCACGGCTTGAAATTGCGTGCTATTGCCTGTTGCAGCAGATGTCTTCATGAATAAGACGGGTTAAAGAAAAAAAGAGATGAAATGATCGAACAACAACCAACCCTGCAAATCGAATCTCCAGCGCCCTGCATCGAGGGTAAGACGCTGGCCGCAACGCCGCACAGCTTCAGGAAAAGCCTCGGCGACACCAAGACCGAACTGGCGAAAAAAATCTTTATCCGAAACCCCTTCCTGGCAACGCAAGCCCAAATAGAGGGTCTCCGCCATAGCCCCCTGTCGATCGAAAGTCTCCAGGGTCACCGCCGGGTCGCGCCCCTGCATAAGCCGTTGCCGGTAGCGATCCAGATCGGCGGGGACCTCCCGCCGCGTACCGTAACCAGCGGGAATAAAGGAGTGGGCTCCAGCGCCTACGGCAAAACAGGGTTGGCGACGCCAATAAGCAAGATTGTGACGACAGCGTCGGTCGGGGAGAGCATAATTGGAGATCTCGTAATGCTCAAAACCGGCGGCAGTGAGTTGTTCATGAACGGTAAGGTAAAGCTCCGGGAATTCATCCTCATCCGGCAACGCCAGTGCTCCTCGAAGCCTCCGTTGCTCAAAGGGAGTTCCCGCCTCCACAGTCAAACCATAACAAGACATGTGATCCGGCTGTAACTGCAACAGAGCGTCAAGATCCTGTAGTAATTCCTTCCGGCCCTGGTTAGGCAAACCGAACATCAGATCGCAACCAACGTTCTCAAAACCGACCTGCCGGGCCCAGGTCACGACCTGAACGGCCTCCTTGGCCGAATGACCGCGCCCCAAAAGCTGCAAAGCGTCGTCTTGCAAAGACTGCACGCCAAAGGACAGACGGTTAACTCCGGCATCCCGGTAACCCTGCAGACTGGCCGCATCGACCGTGCCCGGATTGGCCTCCAGAGAGATCTCGGCATTGGCGCTTAAACCCGCCGTGTACCGGATGCGGTCGAGGATAGCGGCCACCTGGCGAGGAGCCAACAGCGAGGGGGTGCCGCCGCCGAAAAAGACCGTTGCCAGCGGGGCGGTAAAAACTTGCCGCCGGTTCAGCCAGGCCAGTTGCTGCAACAGCAGTTTGACATAGCCGTCCAACTGGGCCTGGTTGCCGACAACCGAATAGAAATCGCAGTAGGGGCATTTGCTGCGACAGAAGGGCACATGCAGATAGAGGGAGGGACCTTGAGGTTCTTGGTTTGCCACTGGGATCATTACCCACGCCGGCAGGCTGTTGAAAAACAGCCTGTGGAGTCCATGGAAAGGCGAATATAATCGAGGACAGGTTATTAAGTCCTTGATTTGGTGAACACGACGGAAGTTTTACTTGCGGCTTGCGATGTTGAAAAACCGTGGATAGGTCTTCTAACTCGCGCCTAGAAAAAAAACAGCAGCGACATGGCCGCCAGGTAGAGTACCGCCAGCAGCACGCCGATGCCCACCGGATAGGTTCCTAGGCGGCTGCGGCACTGGACGGCGACTTCAGTCTCCTGTCGATCGGCGCCTCCTAAGCGGGCCAGCAAGCGCAGCCCGGCCACCTGCAGATAGCCGCCCGGCGCCTCGAAAAAGCGCGACAGCCAGGGCAGAGCACGACGCACAATAAGCTCCTCGCACCAGGCGTTGAGACCGTTCAAAAGACGATCGTCCCAGCGCCGGAAAACCCTCGCGCCGCGGCGATACAACCAATCGGTGTCGACGGCAACGGCAGGTGCCGGCTGGAGTTTCTTAAGCAGCAGGAAGAACCCGAGCATGGTGAAGAGCAGAATCTGCATCGACTCGGAGATGTGATAAGCGGTATAGGGATTGTACTCCACCGGATAAGGCAGCATGTCGTAGAGGTAGGGTGTGTAGACCCCGATGAAGATACACAATGCCGAACCGATGGCCATGGCGGCGATCATATTCCAGGAGGGATCGGCAGCCTGCTCCCAGGTCTCAGGCTTGCAGTTGTTCTTGCCGAACCAGATAAAATACGGAACCTTGAGACCGGTATGGAGAAAGGTACCCGCCGAAGCCAGGGTCAGCAGGAAGGCTGGCCACAACAAGTGGGCCTCGAAACCCGCCGCGACGGTCATCGACTTGCTGACAAATCCGCTGAACAGGGGAAAGGCGGATATGGATAGGCCACCGATCAGGGTAAACAAGAAGGTCCAGGGCATCTTGCGATAGAGGCCGCCCAATTCGGTGAATTTGCTCTGGCCGGTCATCTGCAGCACCGCGCCGCAACCCATAAACAGCAGCCCCTTGTACAGGATATGGGCGAAGGCATGCGCACAGACCCCGTTAATGGCCAGCTGCGTACCGATGCCCACCCCCGCCACCATGTACCCTACCTGGCTGATTATGTGATAAGCCAGCAAGCGGCGGCTGTCGTTTTCCAGCACTGCGTAGACCACACCGTAAAGGGCCATGATGACCCCCAACCAGATCAGAATTTCCAGGCCGGCAAAGCCGCGAATCAAGGCATAAACAGCTGTTTTGGTGGTAAATGCACAGAGGAATACCGAGCCGCTGAAGGTGGCTTCGCCGTAGCCGTCGGGCAACCAGGCGTGCAACGGCGGAACGGCGGCATTGAGCAGAAAACCGATAAGAATCAGCCAGCCGCCGATACCGAGATGCTGCACATTGAAACCGGAAAAGGCCAGGGATTCAGCCCCCCGGCTGTATACCAGGATACCGGCCAACAGGCAGGCGCCACCGGCCGAATGGACCAGCAAGTAACGAAATCCGGCGGCGAGGGATTCCTTTCGACCGCGCAGCCAGATAAGAAACACCGAGGAGAGCGCCATCATCTCCCAGAACAAAAAGAGCGTCAGCAAATCTCCGGCATAGACGACCCCCAGGGAGCCGGCCACGTACACCCAGGCGGCAGCGAACTCGCTCCTTTTCTTCACTTTAAGGGCGTAAAGGGTACCCAACACGGCCATCAGGGCCAGGATATAAGCGAACAGGGAGGCAATTGCGTCGGCCCTGCCAAAAACCAGGTCCCAGGAGAGGTAGCGAACCTCGCCGTAAACCCCCTGCGCCATGCCGTGCACCCGGGCAAAAACCAGCAGCGGCACCAGCAACAGGTAACCCGCTCGAATGCGCTCAGGCACCAGGGGCAGCAACGCCGCTCCCACCAACAGGATCAGGGCAGGATGGATCCACAGCTCAGTCATGGTAAAAATCCTCCCGCTGCAGCAGGCCTATTTTGCCGAGATACTTGGAGATATAGACGATCAGCACACAACTGAAGAAACCGAACAGGGACCAGAACCCGGGAATCGACTCCATAGCTGTATGAGCCTTTTCTTTGTCGATCAAAAACGGCACCGCATCGATGAGCACGAGCAGAACCAACAGCACAATAAACATCCGCACTAACAGCGACCAGCGCTGGCGAAGGGCTTCGATGGTCCGAACAAGGGTCATGGCTGCACAACCTCAGCTAAACGCAAAAAGAAATCGGGATAAATACCGATGGCCATGGAAATGGCCGCCGTGACCGACAGCGGAATCACCAATGCCAGGGGAGCCTCCCGCATACCGTCGATAGCAGCTATTTCCTCCGATGGTTTACCGAAAAACCCCTGATAGACCACTGGAATAAAATACGCGGCGTTGAGCAGGGCGCTGATCAGAAACACCGCGATCAGGGCGAACTGACCGGCATCCACCGCACCGTTAAGCATCAACCACTTGGAGACAAAACCGGCCGAAGGCGGAGCGCCGAGCATGCTTAAAGAAGCGACGGCGAAGGCGCCGAAGGTAAAGGGCATAACCCGACCGAGTCCACTCATTTCGGAAACGTTCTTCTTATGGCTGGCAACATAGATGGCTCCGGCGCAGAAAAACAGGGTCACCTTGGCGAAGGCATGACAAGCGATGTGCATGACCCCGCCGGTCATCGCCACCGGGGAAAGGATCGACACACCAAGGATAATATAGGCGAGCTGGCCGATGGTGGAATAAGCCAGCCGGCGCTTGAGGTTGTCCTGGGTCAGGGCAATAAGAGAAGCGGTCAGGGTCGTCACTGAGGCTACGATGGTGATAATTATGCCGAGATCAAGGTCGCTGAGCAGGCCGGTGCCGAAGATGCCGAAGATCACCCGCAGGACGGAGAAGACCCCGACCTTGACCACCGCCACCCCGTGCAAAAAGGAGCTGACCGGTGTCGGCGCCACCATCGCCGCCGGCAGCCAGCCGTGCATCGGCATCAGGGCCGCCTTGGCAAAGCCAAACAGGAATAGCACCAGCAACAGGGTCAGGGTGGCACTCGACGCCTGCCCGGCCAAAATGCCACCGGGAGTAAAATCGAGGGTACCGGCGAGCGAATAGGTAATCAGCATGGCCGGCAACACCAGGCCGATTGAACCACCGAGGATATAGCTTAAATACTTACGCCCCGAAGCACGCGCCTCGTCGTTCTGCTTATGGGTCACCAGCGGGTAGGTGGAGAGAGACAGCAGTTCGTAAAAGAGATAAAGAGTCAGCAGGTTGGCGGAAAACGCCACACCGATGGTCGACCCGATGGCCACCGCAAAAGAAGCGAAATAACGGGTCTGGGCGTGCTCCTGTAAGGAACGCATGTAGCCGATGGAATAGATGGAGGTGAAGATCCACAGTAGGGAAGCCACCAGGGCGAAAAGCATGCCCATGGCATCCACCCGCAGTTGAATTGGAACCCCGGGGATCACCTCGGCCAAGGTCAAAGCATAGCCTTGGCCTGCCAGCACATTTGGCAGCATGACAACCACCAGACAAAACTTAGTGATGGCGGCCAGCAGAGTCCAGGATTCACGCAGATTCGGTTTGCGGTCCGACAGCAGGATCGGCACAGTAGCCAGCAACGATACGCAGATCGCCGCCAAAGGCAATAGGGAAGGGTAATAGCTCATGATTGTTTCGGCACCAGAGGCGCCATCTCCTTGGCGGGCAGTTACTCTCCACCCTTAAAGCCCATGGGCGGGCATTAGACACCAGCTGAGGTCTTTTCGACCCCCATTAAAACAAGATCAATAATTGAAGACGCCCCCAGCCTTTGCTGTATGGGCCAAAAACAAAGACTGCAGTAGTTACGGGGCAAACCCAGCCGGCAGAGCCAAACGAATAATTTGACTGACCAGAGGTCCGGAGCTGATACCGACCACAATCAAAGCAAAGGCGGTCAACAGAAGGGGTTTAAGCAGCATCAGCGGCGCCTCACCGGCCAGCACACCGCCAGAGGTTGGCTGGGGAGCAGGCTTGAAATAGGCGATCTCAATAATACGAAAAAACAGTACCGCATTGATCAGGCTGCTGAGCAGCAGTGCCGCCACAAACTCCCAGTGCCCTGCCTCCACCGCGCCGAGGATCAGATACCACTTACTGAAGAAACCGCAGGTCGGCGGCACCCCGATCATGGAAAAAGCGCCCACGGTAAAAGCAGCCATGGTCAGAGGCATGCGCCGATAGAGACCGGTCAAACGGTCGAAATCGAGACTGCCGGTACGATAGATGATGGCCGCGGCAGCCAAAAACAGACAGAGGGTCATTAACGCATCGTTGACGATGTGCAACACCGCTCCGGTCATGCCGGTACTATTGGCCAGCCATACTCCGCCGACCATGTATCCCACTTCGGCCACCAGGATATAGGTCAGCATCCGCCGCAGATTGCGTTGCGCCAGGGCCAGAGCCGAAGCGCACAAAATAGCCAGGGAGGCAACCCAGACGATGCCGGACTGTACTCCGGCATGAGCAAAAAAGGTGTATTCCGGTGAAAAGACCGAGAACATGATCCGGATCATCAGATAGACCGTGACCTTGGTCATGAGGGGCGCAATCATCATTCCGGCGCCGGTCGGCGCCAGACTGTAGGCGTTTGGCAACCAGTTGTGCAGGGGGAAAAAGGCCATCTTGACCCACAACCCAACGATCATGAAACCGAAGGCGGTAGCCATCGCGGCATGACTTTGGAGGCCGGGCAGGATCGAGGCGATATCGGCCATGTTCAGGGTGCCGGTAAGTATATACAGGTAGCCGGCCCCAAGCAGATAGAAGCAGGCACCGATGGAGCCCATGATGATGTAATTAAAGCTCGCCAGCGGCGCACGACCGCGACCCATGGCAATCAGACCGTAGGTGGTGATGGAGGTGATCTCCAGCAACACATAGAGATTGAAAGCATCGCCGGTCATGACCAGGCCAAGCAATCCGGCCACCAGAATCAGATAAAGGGTAAAGAAGAGGTGGTCCCGCCCCGGCAGTTCCTGCTCGACACTTTTCAAAGCACCGACCGTGGCAATGAGGGCCACTGTCGAGACCAGCAAAAGCATTAAGGCGCTGAGGGGGTCGATGACCAGCTCAATGCCGTAGGGAGGCTTCCAATTTCCAACCGTATAGCGATAAGCACCATGCTGCCAAACTCGTTGCATGGTCAGCAAAGCGCCTATGGTGGAAAAACTTAAAGCACCGACGGCGATCGGGCCGATCCAGGTGCGATTGCGGCGACCGAGCAGGTTCACGGCAAAGGCACTCAGCAGCGGCGCCACCATGACGTAGAGATGTAGATTGGTGGCGGTCATGAGCGAATCTTCTCCAGAATTTCGTCTTCCTCAAGAGTGCCATATTCTCGATAGATACGAACCAGAATGGCCAGCGCCACACCGGTAACACTCACCGAAACGACAATAGCGGTGAGCATCAGCACATGGGGCAGGGGATTAATTATCTGGCTGGCATCAACGCCGTGACTCAGCGCCGCATACTTGTCGAGAATGGGAATCTGGCCGCCGCGCTTAACCCCGGTAGAGACATAAAACAAAATAATAGCGGTCTGAAAGATATTCATGCCCAACAGCTTCTTAACCAGATTGCGTTTGCCGATCATGGCGTAAAAGCCGATCATCATCAGCACCACGTAGAGCCAATAATTGTATTTATCGACGATTTCCGTCAGCAGTTGATCCATATCAGAGCCCTTCCCCCATGTCGCCGCCCGAGGCGAGGTCCCAGAACAGTGAAGCCATAATGCTCATAACCGCCAAGCCGACTCCCAATTCAACGAGAAAAATCCCGAAGGAACGCCATTCTTCAGCGGCCATGGGAATCAGGCGCGCCAAGGCGGCATAATCGAGGAACAGTCCGCCAAGCAGGGCACAAAGCAAGGCAATGCCGACAAAAATCAGCGCACCGACGTTGCTGAGCAGGCCATTGACCCGCTCCGACATAAAACTCAGGGAGGTTTTCAAATCGTAGGCCAGAGCCAGCAGAATGAACGAAGCGCCGAGCACTACACCGCCCTGAAACCCGCCGCCGGGGCTGTAATGGCCGTGAACAATGACATACAGGCCGTACAACTGGATGAAGGGCACCAACAAACGCACTGCTGTACGAATGATCAGGTTGTCCCCCTCCGGGTTCCGACCGGCCTGCTCCTGAAGCTGTTTCATGAACGGCTCCTTCGCAGGACGCTGACTACCGCCATCCCGGCACAGTAGATAACCACCGTTTCAAACATGGTATCGTAACCACGATAATCGCCGAGAATGGCCGTTACCAGGTTGGGCACGTGGGTTTCCTCCACCGCGCGCTCGATATAAACCGGCGACAGGTGGCTGTTGGCCGGCGAATTCGGGTCGCCCCAAGGCGCGAAATCGCCCGTGCCGTATAACAGTACGATACCGGTTGCCAAGGTGGCGAGTAAGGCGAATATTTTCAATCCTTGCTCCTTCGCGTGGTGCGATAGATGGCGGCAATAAACAGCACGGTACTGATGCCGGCGCCAACCGTCGCCTCGGTAAAAGCCACGTCCACCGCCCCCATCTTGGCCCACAACAGGCACATGAGAAAGCTGTAGACGCCGAAGATAACCGCTGCGCTAAGCAGGTCGCGAACGGTAATAACCGCCACCGCGCAGATCACCACCAGCAGCAGAGCAAATTGATCGAGTTGCCAGATCATTGATCCCGATCCTTTCGGCTCCAGGGCTCAACGCCGATCACCAGCGCCGCCTTGGTAATAGCATGAGTCGCTGTGGGACTGGCGACGAATACAAACACCGCAATGGCCATGATTTTTAAACTGACCAGCAAATTGGCAAAAGAATAGTCTGTCAAATTGTAGAGAGCGACGCCGGCGATAATCAGCACTGCAGCCAGGGAATCACATTTACCTGCAGCGTGCAGACGGGTGTAAAAATCGGGGAAGCGCAGGATGCCGAGAACCCCCACGGCAAAAAAGAACAGACCTGCCACTATCAAAAAGCCAGCAATCCAGTGCATACCAGCGTCCTTTCCGTCAGTCGTTTTCCTGCAAACCTGCCTTTTTGCGGTGCAGGAAATACTTGGCCGCTCCAAGGGTGGTAATAAAGTTCAACAAAGCATAGGCGATGGCTATGTCGACAAACATTTCGACCTTGTTATACAAGACTCCGATGATCAGAAGCAGTACGGTCACCTTGGTGCCGATGACATTGGCGCCAAGAATCCGGTCGAGAACTGTCGGCCCGCCGACCACACGAAGCAGACAGAGGGCTACCAAAACCATAAAGATCATACCGCTAGCAAGAAATAAGTTTTCCATCAGGATGCCGAATCAAGGGCCTTGCCGACTCGCCGTTCCATCTCCCCGGGAAGGGATTCGGCGGCGCTGCGGGTCAGGGCATAGACAGTGAATTGGTCGTCGTGGAGATCGACGGTAATGGTTCCGGGGGTCAGGGTAATCGATTGAGCGAAGGCGACCCTAGCAATGGGCCGCTGGAGCCGGGTTTTAAAACGGACCAGGTGCGGATCGATCCTATCGAGCATCTTTGGATGCAAGACGATATAAGCCACCTCCAGATTGGCCAGGATAATCTGCCAGAACAACCAGGGAAAATAGAGCATTGCACCGAGGGTGCCCAGGATCCAGGATCTTTTTTTACCGCCATAGAAGAGGAGTTCTTGACTGAACAGGGTCACCAGCAGACAGCTGACCATCCCCAGGGAAAAATGGAAGGCATCGAACATGCCCGACAGCATCACCCAGAACAGAAGCATGGTAATAAAGGTGGCGATTTTGGTGGCCATGAACAGAACTTTCCTCCGGCGGGCAAAGCAACGGGCGCATGCCTAACAAGGATCAGGCGAGGGCCAGAGCAACAGGACTTCAGAGAATCCGGTGCTTAGGCAAACAAAGGCCGAACATCTCAAGACCTTTTGAGCTAGGGCAGAAAGCGCCCCCAACCAAGGTCCAAGCCGCTTCAACACAGGATTTTTAGCACGGTTACAGATGGGGGTCAAGCATCGTATCCACCCAGCGAAATTGATTACACACCCGGCTGCATTCCCTTTCAGGCGAGCAACTTGCCCTACCTAAGGCTCTGGACTATAATCGAGCTTCGCCATTCTTCTTGGCGCCGGGAACAAGCCGCTATCTAGAGGCTTTGCCTTTAGATAAAGAGATCGACTTCCTATAGCTCTCAATGCAACCTGATTTTCCGGATCCTAAATTTGCTTGTTCAAGCTGGTGCAGAAAAATATTAGCCATTCTTAAACCTGCCCTACAGGAAAAGGTTTTCCATGAACGCCGGAATTTGCGCCTCTGCCATACAGTTTCCCATCGTTGCCGGGGATGTCGACGCCAACCTGAAGCAGGCACGCATAGCCATTCAACGGGCCCACACTCATGGCGCGCACTTGGCCGTACTGCCTGAAATGTGGAGTAGCGGCTACGACTACAAACGACTCCCCACATTGGCTGATGCAACACCACGGATTGCGGCCGAACTAAGTGAACTATCCGCAAACCTCAATATGGTAATCGTCGGAAGTATGCCGGAAAAGGACCGGGGTTCTCTGTACAACACAGCCTTCATTCATGATCGAGGACAGGAAGTCGGTCGCTATCGCAAACTGCACCTTTTTTCACCGATGAAAGAAGACCGCTTCCTGGCTTCGGGCGACTCAACCCTTGTGATAGCCACCTCTGCCGGGCGCCTCGGGGTCGCCATCTGCTACGATCTGCGCTTTCCCGAGATGTTTCGGAAGCTGGCACTGGATGGAGCAGAAGTGGTCTGCCTGCCCGCTCAATGGCCAAGCCCTCGTCAGCTACACTGGCGCACCCTGATACGAGCCCGAGCGATTGAAAATCAGTTCTTCCTGGTCGCCACCAACAGCTGCGGTCAGCTGGGCAGCCTGAGTTTTTTTGGTATGAGCCTGATTGTTTCTCCGCGGGGTGAATTCCTTGCTGAAGGAGGAGAGGAGGCTACCGAAGCAACAGCACTGCTCGACTTTGCCGACATGAACGCCTATCGGAAAGAAATTCCAGCCTGGCACGATCGGCGGCCGGAAATCTACGGTACTCTGCTCTGATTGATGTCTTCGCAACGGCCTGGATCTTGGCGGACAATACCGGCCGAAGAGAAAATTGGGATAATTGAGAACAGTCTTTAGCTCGTTTGAAGATTCATAGCTGCAGCCGTGGGTCGAAAAGGAGCTGCAAAGAAGGAGAGTGGACTTTATGCTACGCCATCGCTAATCTGTCAACGGCTGGGCATCGTTGCGGTAAGGAAGCGGAACCTCTTGCAGACTTTCAACGAAATGAAGTTCACCTTGACGATCCGCGTAGAAATAGCTTTTTTTCGGGGAGGGGGTCTGCTCTAACAACCCTTCGATGGAATCCGGCGGGCGGGTCAGCAGGCGACGGCGAAGGTCCAGATAACAATCCTGCAGCTCGGCCAACAGCGAGTTCTTCGGAGTCAGGCGCAGCAGTGCCTGGTCGGCAGCGCCCAGGAGCAGCAGAAATAGCGCTGTCCAGAACAAGAAACCGCCCAGGCGGCGTCCTATAGATGGTTTTGACGGTGTTTTTCGCTTTTTTTTCGTCATTTGACAACCCTGTTGTCCGGCTGGCATTACATATGGTAAAAGAGCGCGCCCATCATAGGGCAATCGGCAATAACAGGCAAGGGGGAGCCTTCAACTCTATAAACCGCGCCCTCTTTCATTATTCACAACTAATAAAAATTATGCTATAAACAACTCGCCTTGCGAGCACCACTAAGGAGTTTTTCATGGACGACCAGCTTTATGACGTAATCATCATCGGTGGAGGCCCGGCCGGCCTGACCGCCGGCCTCTACACTTCCCGCGCCAAACTGAACACTCTGCTGGTGGAGCAGATGCTGGTGGGCGGTCAAGTCATGACCACCACCAAGGTAGAGAACTATCCCGGCTTTCCGGGGGGAATCGACGGTCCGGACCTGGTAGGACGTTTTCATGAGCACTGCCAGGAGTTTGGCCTGCAGATCAGCAACGGTGAAGCACAGAAACTGGTCGATGCCGGAGACCACAAGGTGGTCACCGTCGACGGCAAAGAACTGCGCGCCAAGGCGGTCATCATCACTACCGGAGCCGAACCCCGCAAACTCGGTATCCCCGGCGAAGAAAAACTTACCGGCCGCGGGGTCTCTTATTGTGCCACCTGCGATGGCGCTTTCTTTCGCGAAGTTCCGGTAGCCGTGGTCGGTGGTGGGGATACAGCCGCCGAAGAAGCCTTATTTCTGACCCGTTTTGCCAGCAAAGTTTATCTGATCCATCGCCGCGATCAATTGCGAGCCACAAAAACCCTGCAAGAGCGTGTTTTGGCCAACGATAAAATCGAAGTGCTCTGGGATACGATCCCGGAAGAAGTCCTTGCCGACCAGCGTGGGGTCAACGAATTGCGTCTCGCCAACAAAAAAACCGGCGAGAAAAGTTCCCTGGCGGTAGAAGGGGTCTTCTTTGCCATAGGTGTGATCCCCAAGGCCCGCTTCCTGGCGGAAGTACTACAACTAAACAACGAGGGTTACATCGTCACCGATGAAGAATGCCGCACCTCCATGCCAGGCGTCTTTGCCGCCGGTGATGTACGCAGCAAAATCCTCAAGCAGATCGCCACCGCTGTCGGCGACGGCGCTGTGGCCGCTATCGCCACGGAAAAATATCTCGACGAAATTTAGCTAGCGGCGGGCAGTTAGAGGGACAACGCCACCGCATGAGGAGAAACCATGCTGGCCAAAGTATTGTCCGGAGCCCTGATCGGAATCGATGCCTATCCGGTAGAGGTGGAAGTCGATATCGCCCAGGGCCTGCCCCAGTTCGCCACCGTCGGCCTCGCCGAAGGAGCAGTCAAAGAAAGTAAGGACCGGGTCAAGTCGGCTATCAAGAACTCGGGCTACGACTTCCCGGTGCGACGCATCACCATCAACCTGGCGCCGGCTGATATCAAAAAGGATGGTACCGCTTTTGATTTGCCCATGGCCATCGGCATTCTCGCCGCCACCGGAGTGATCAAAAACCATCGACCTCGCCGTTTCGCCTTCATGGGCGAACTGAGCCTCGACGGGCTGATCAAGCCGGTGCGTGGCGCCCTGCCAGTGGCTGTAGCTGCTCGCCAATGGGGCGCCACAGCCCTGATCCTGCCCGCGGATAATGCCCGCGAAGGAGCCATCGCCGGCGATCTGCCGGTCTACGGCGTCTCCGATCTTGGCCAACTGGTCGACTTTCTTAACGGCGAAGGAGCCTTGGAACCCTGTCCCATGGACAGGGACGATCTTTTTATTCAGTCGTCCATGCATCCGGTGGATTTTGCCGAAGTCCGTGGCCAGGAACATGTTAAGCGGGCCCTCGAAGTCGCCGCCAGCGGCGGTCATAATCTGCTCATGGTCGGGCCGCCAGGCAGCGGCAAAACCATGCTCGCCAGGCGCCTGCCAAGCATTCTGCCCGCCCTCTGCTTCGACGAGGCGCTGGTCACCACCAAGATCCATTCCATCGTCGGCCTGCTGCCCCGGCAGGACGCCCTGGTCTGCACTCGACCATTTCGCAGCCCCCATCACTCCATATCCGACGCCGGCCTGATCGGCGGTGGCACGGTACCCAAACCGGGTGAAGTTTCCTTAGCACACAATGGGGTGCTGTTTCTCGATGAGTTGCCCGAATTCAAGAAGAATGTATTGGAAATGTTGCGCCAGCCCCTGGAGGACGGCGTTGTCACCATCAGCCGAGCGGCCTCAACCCTCACCTATCCCTCCGATTTCATGCTGGTGGCGGCCATGAACCCCTGCCCCTGTGGGTATCTTGGCGATACGTTGCACGAATGCAGCTGCACTCCGCTGATGACCCGCCGCTACCGCAACCGCCTGTCCGGACCATTGCTCGACCGCATTGACCTGCACATCGAGGTGCCGCGAATCAGCCACAAAGAGCTCTCGGCCAGCGGCGAGGCAGAGGCCAGCGAGACCATTCGCGAAAGGGTAAAACAAGCCCGCCTGCGGCAACAGCAACGCTTTTCCACCAGTTCCACAGTGTGCAACGCGGCCATGACCCCTCGCCAGATGCGCCGCTTTTGCTCCCTCGACGAAGCAGGCCAGAAATTAATGGAGACGGTCACCGACCGGCTCGGCTTCTCGGCCCGCACCTACACTCGCATCCTCAAAGTAGTCCGAACTATCGCCGACCTGGCCGGAGAAGAGCAGATTCACCAATCGCACCTGGCCGAAGCGATTCAGTACCGGTCGTTGGACCGGAAATCCTCTTAACTCCCACCGCCTTAACAGCCATAAGTCACCTTCGAGCTTTTTAGGCTCGCCCCCCGTTCCAACCGAGCCCTTGTCCGGCGGACTCTTACCCTTTGGTCGAGGGTCCATGCATTGCGCCGCCCTATTCCGTTATATTTATCCCATTAACTGTAAGGGCGACTACAGTTACCTGAGCATTTATGGCTTTAAGCCCTGACAGCCGAAAAACCGGGTTGGAAAAGCGGTCAAAGAAAAAAGTTGGACTTGCTAATAGATTTAAATTGGCGAGATAGCATAGAATAAAAGAAGGGCAAACTATTTACGAGGAGTCAGACATGTCAAGATTTCTAGTTCTCGCAATATTGGTTTCAGCGTTTGTCGCCTTCGGTTCCACGGGGACATTAATGGCAGCCCCTCAAGCCGAGGACGCCAGCATTCTCATCAAATGTTCCACCTGTGGTGTGGACTTCACCTCCAAATCGGCCGCGGAGCAGCATGTAAAAAGCCATCCAGAACATAAGATTACCACCGCAACGCACCCACTGATCAAATGCTCAACATGTGGAGTGGACCTTACTTCGCATGTAAGCCTGAAAAAACACCTGCAGAGTAATCCCGACCACCAGAAAGGTCCGCTGATCAAGTGTTCGACCTGTGGGGTTGAATTTACCTCTGACGAGCTATAAATGGAGCATTTGAAAATATAACGATTAGAGTCAGCTGAGGCCCTTACCCTTTGAGCACTCAAATCGTTCACCTTGCGCGTACTCACAAATGACCATACGCCGGCGCCTGTCTCGGCAAGCTTTTCCTCCAGGCGCCGGCATTTCATTGCCAAAGCCGTTTACTGGCGGCAACCAGGCAACCTAAAAAGCCCTCTCAAAGAACGTTATCCAACCAAATGTCTTAAATTTACCCCGAGTACTGGATCTCCATTGGGTCAAAAACTTTGCTGTTTTACAGCTCTATTACAGTAAGACTGTTGGGAAGAAGACTGTAAGCCGGAGCCCACATTCATTCAGAATCATTTTCTTTTTTTGCCGACCACACCCTCAGTTTTTGAATCAAATTGAGCGCCAGAAGAATTTTCTTTTATGCCACAAGCAGTTATCGCTTGCCTTTTACTAGGTGGCCATGTTAACTTGAAAAAACTTAAGCAAGTTTGTGTAAATTTTTTGTCGCTCACCGAATTGACAAGGTGTCAGCTCGGATCAAAACACAGGCCCTCTTGGGCAGGTGTTTTTTTATTTGGACGAGCGGATTTACACAACCAAAAAGTCCCTGCAAAGGGGACACGGAGAAAAAAATGGCAGAAGGCACAGTAAAATGGTTCAACGACGCAAAAGGTTTTGGTTTCATCGAGCAGGACAACGGCCCTGACGTATTCGTTCACTTTTCCGAGATCCAGGGTGATGGTTTCAAATCCCTTGCCGAAGGCGACCGCGTAAGCTTTGAGGTCACCCAAGGTCAAAAAGGCCCCCAGTCGGCCAATGTACGCAAAATCTAAAGTTAAATTTTGCATATAGCTAAAAAAAGAGCCCCTCGAATCTTCGTGGGGCTCTTTTTTCTTCAGCAATCTTCGAGGACATTACTGCCCGGATGCCTGGACAGGCCAAACCTCAAACGGAAAGGACCGGCCCATGGCTAGAAAACCGAATTATGGTTATGAAAAACGTCAGAAGGAACTCGCCAAAAAAGCCAAAAAAGAAGAAAAGAAAAAACGCAAACAAGAAGACAATGCCGAAAGCCCTTCAAAGCAGATAGTTGACGAATCAACAATTCCTTAATCCAGCCGCTGTGAGGGCGCAGGGTTTCTGCGCCCGCTGAGCAACCTCAACGATTGGCATAAAAGGCAGCTACCCCTGCCATAAAGTCCAGGCCAAATCATTTTTATTGGTGCTGTGAGTGAATTTAGCCTTGCAACTCAGACACTGATAATCCTGTTCCTCAAAGCCCCGCTTGTTGTGTCCTTTAAAAATGCGCGCCCCATCGACCTTGGTTAAAGATTCATGGGGCTTTCCATTGCGCGCTTTTTCAGATTGTTCTTCACACAGCTTACAAATTTTCATACGTTTCCTTGCTGGCTTCCACTTCCAACCTACTGCCTGCCATGTCCGGAAAACACAGCGGCAAATCTTATTGACAGCGCATCATCTTTCGGCCGTCCTCAAACAACACTTCAACTTTTTGCGGCCCCACCACTCGCTGCACCACACCAAGTCCAAACTTAGGATGATTAATCAGTGCATTGACCTTGTAAGTCGCGTCCATGGAGTAATCCGTCGCCTTGGCAGGATTCATGGTTGGCTGCAACGCCTGCCATTCCTGGCGTTCGGCCTCTTTGGGATCGACTGTTCGACGTGCTGCCGGCTTTCTTGCCGCTGTGGGCGGCCGATATTTATGCTCACGATTACAAACGGTGCACTGCACCTTGCCGGGATTCTCTTCGACCAGAGTCACGATGATATGAGCGGTATTTTTACGACATTTAGTACAGCGGCCTTCGATAGAATCACCGACGGAAAGCGTGGCATCTTGCATAACGGTACTTCCTTCCTTGGGGCTGGCCAAGACATGTCCGATAAAAATCAGGGAGACCACTGGAATCTATCGAACAGGCTTGACAAGAGACGGTCCAAAAGTCGAAAGGGCCGCCGAATCTCTCCATGCCGAGGGATCATCCTCACAAGACATGAAGGGCGATTGAATAGTTGAAGAGAAGATCTGTTGTGGGAGGGTAAAGTCACATCATACACCTTTTTGCCCTTAAAGGACACCGTCAAAGCTCTCTATTGCTTGATTAACCCCTGAGGAAGGGACCTTTCTGCTTTCTTTTCATAGCTGCAGCTGAAAACACTATGTCCCTTAAGCTTCATTCCTGGAAGCCAAGCACAGAATATTAAGGCTTCCATTCTCTAAGGATTTGAACCTGACAAGGTCAATAATTCGGTATGAAGTCGCCTATTTTAGCGACTTGTCATTGCAATGCCCCTTTATTCAGTCTACACTGGCGCAAGAAACCCTTCCTGATATCACAGCGTTATCTATATTGATGAAGTATAATATACAGGATTGGGTTCAATGCCATTTAGAGCTTTCGGCTTCGGAATTTCGTTGACCGTTTTAGATTAACTGGTTAAAAAGCGAAACATGAAAAGGAGGCCTGCAGAATGCATCCGTCGAATCGCCCCAACATACCCTGGATCGCCTTGCTACTCGTGCTGCTGCTCAGCGCCTGCGGAGGACGTCCTCCAGCTCTCTCTACAGCGCTGGAAGACAAAGATCCGGTCGAACAGCTGGTCAGCCTTGAAAGCGACCTGGATACGGCTCGTCAAGAAAGCCTGGATGTTCTGTCACCCCGCAATTTTGCTAAAGCGGAGCGTCTTTATCTAGAAGCTCAGGGCATGTTGGAGCGAGAGACCGATCTGTCCGAAATCCTGCTCAAGATCACTGCCGGCCGGGTTGAATTGCAACGTTCCGAGCAAACGGCCCAAATCGCCCGAACCGTCCTTGCCGATGTGATCAAGGTACGTCAATTGGCCCTGGCCGCCGGCGCCGCTGACCTCGGATCGGAATATACTGCGACAGAAGAACGTTTTTTAAGCCTGACCCGAGCCATTGAAGACAACGACCTCGATTCGGCTCAAAAGGACAAGGCCAAGGTGTTCGATGCCTATGATCAACTGGAATTGCGCGCCATCAAGGAACGTAATCTCGGCGAAGCCCACCGGCTCCTGGACCAGGCAACGGCCAACCGCGCCTCTCGGCAGGTCCCCCTGTCCCTGGCCGAAGCACAGGAAAAGCTCGCTGAAGCAGATGCCTTCGTCACCGACCGTCGCTACCAAAGAGAAGAAATCCGCCAGAAAGCAGCGGAGGCCCTCTTTTATACCCGCCGCCTGGAGCAGATCATGCTACATAGTCAAAACCTGGAAAACCGGCCTTCGGAACAGACAGCCCTATATATCGAAGGGTTATTACATCAGACAGCTGAACAGCTGAATCTGCCCGACCAGAGGGACCAGGTATTTGAAGGCCAGCTGGAAGGGATTCTGACGTCTATCGCCAGTAACCAGCAACAGCGACAGGATCAACAGGATGAGATTGCCGCACTAGAAGCGACCATCGATCAATTACGCGTACAGATCGCCTCTCTTGAAGGCTCGACCCGGGAAGAACGGGCGGCCCGCCAGCAACTGGACGAGGAGCGCCGCTTCCAGAAGCTCTTCAACCAGGTCCAGAATGTGTTCGCCCCCGGTGACGCCGAGGTCTACAAGCAAGGCGACCGCCTGATCATCCGCCTCAAGGCGATGAGCTTTGCAGTCGGCCAGGCGGTCATCGAAGCGCAGAACTATCCGCTGCTGAGCAAAGTGCAGCGGGCTATCGGCCTGTTCGGCCAACCGCGGGCTATCATTGAAGGCCATACCGACAGCACCGGCTCGGCCGCTGCCAACCTGGCCCTGTCGCAAAAGCGGGCCGAAGCAGTGCAGGCTTACCTTATCGCCAACGACACCCTGCCGGCGGAAAAGATCGAAGCGAAGGGCTACGGCTCGGAACGCCCGCTGGCGTCGGATCAGTCCGCCGAAGGGCGGGCCATCAACCGACGGATCGACATTGTCCTGATCCCGGCCCAGCCCTGACCGGAGCCCTGCTGCCCCACCTGTCAATCCGAAAAGGAGTCGTGTTTTATGGACCTGTCCGCTATCTTCAGCGCTCTGGGGGTCATTTTTTGTGGCACCCTGATCGGTGGGCGCGTGGCAGGCATGTTACACGTGCCCCGGGTCACCGGCTATCTGCTGACCGGGCTGCTGGTCGGGCCATCCTTTGCCCATCTGACCGGCCTGCCCCAACTCATTTCGTCCGAGGTCCTCAAGGACCTGCGAATCGTTACCGACATCGCCCTCGGTCTGATTTTGCTCAGTATCGGCGGACAATGCCGAACTGAAAATCTTAAACGCTGGAAACACCGGATTCTCTGGTTCTCTTTTGGCGAAATCTGCCTGACCTTCCTGCTTGTCACCCTTTCCGTTGCCTCCCTCAACCTTCTAGTCGTCAAAACAAGCCTGCCCGGCTTTTCCCTGGTCGAGACTTCGCTGACACTGGCGCTACTGCTCGGAACGATTACCATCACCACGGCGCCCGCAGTAACCTTGATGGTTATCCGCGAGTACAAAGCCGACGGGCCTGTGACCCATACCGCCTTGACCCTGGTGGGGCTCAACAATGTTGTTTCCATTCTCGCTTTTATCGTCCTGAGCCAGATATTGCTGCAACCGGATTTTCCCATTGCGTCGGTTTTGTGGCAGATGTTAGGTCCGTTACTGGTTGGCGGCCTGTTAGGTTTTGCCGCCTCGGTGTGGGCCCAGCGCCTTGAAACCCCCAGCGAGAAGAAGCTATTGCTCTTGGGCGCCGTTTTTACAGTGACCGGCGTCTGCCGCACCCTCGGCATCAGCCCACTTTTGGCAACGCTGTTTCTCGGCTTGGTGCTGGCGAACAGTTCGCCGCGCTGGCACCTCCTTGAAGAGTCTCTCCAGCAGTTCGATTATCCCCTTTATGTGGCCTTCTTTTTCATCGCCGGCGCCAATCTGCACCTTGAAACCCTCCCCAATATCGGACTACTTGGCCTCGGTTATTTTTGCGCACGGGTTCTCGGCAAACTAGTTGGCGCGCGAGTCGGTGCCCATTTCGGCAACTTCAACCGCGAGCGAGGCATTCACACCGGCTTTACCCTGCTCGCCCAGGGGGGCGTCGCCATCGGCTTGGCCACCACGCTCACCCGGCAGTGGCCGGCGGGTGGACGACTGCTTGAAACCATGGTGCTCGGATCGGTGGTCCTGTTTGAACTAATCGGCCCGCTGGCGATCCGTTTCGGGCTGGTGCGAGCCGGCGAGGTGCCGATACTCTCTCTGTTGGAAAAACGCGCGCCACAGGGGACCATCGAAGGATTGCACAACGTGGTCCAGCATTTCCGTTCGTCGCTTGGCATCCCGGCCGGTCACCAGCTAAGCGACCCCGGCGACATCCTGGTCAAACACATCATGCGTCGCAACGTCGAAACCATCACCAACGACACGCCCTTCAATGAGTTGTTGCACCTCATCGCCCACAGCCGCTACGACCGTTTTCCGGTAATCGACGGCGACGGGCACTTCGTCGGCATGATCAACTACACCGAAATCCGCAACCTGGTGTTCGAGCCCACCCTGGCCAAGCTGGTGGTGGCCAGCGATCTGGCCGGCGAACGGCACATCGCCATGCATCCCGACCAGACCCTGCGCGAAGCCCTGGAAATTCTACAGAAATACCGCTACATCAGTTACTTTCCGGTGATAGACCCGGAACAACCCAAACATCTGCTGGGAATCCTCAGTCAGAACGATCTTCTGGCCGCCTTTCGCCGCGCCGGCAAACAGTAAAAATCCTCCCTTCTACCACCTCTTTCCTCATAAATAGGCTTTTCTCGCAGCCCCTTTCAATCGCTTATCCGACACAACTCATTACAGATAAAAAAAGAGGGTTGTTAACACATAATGATTGCTTTTGTCCCTTCAGATTGTGTATACAGGAAAGACTGAAAATCTTTTTAATCTTTTTTGCAACTGCGATTACAATGCCACCCGGCATTCTGGCGAGAGTTTCCGGGTGGAATTCCTCCTAGAGCGTTTTATTGTCCTCCCTCTTTCACCCCACACACAAAGGAAGGGGAGGCGTTTTTTTATCTTCTGTCGGCCTGACAACTCAAACTCTCTGAACAAAACCAGGCGGCATTTCTTATAAAAAAGGCCATGGATGTTATTCCTCCTTGAAAGGAGAATAACATCCATGGCCCTTATGTTTGATACGTTCGCGAAAACTCAGAGGCTGGCTGAACTAAACCGCTTTACAATCCTTTACCAATCCGCTCAAAAAGTCTGAAGAATGTATTCGGCGATGCGGCCGGCATCCCGGTCGGACAGCAATTCCTTACTAAAAGCGCTCATTCCCGGTCTCGGCTCACGCATCAGGGAGACGATATCGCCGGCAGTTACGATGCCATTGGCTGCCAGGGTTTTTCCATCAAGCCCTTTGTCCGGATTGATGATATTACCACCGCCGGGATGGCATACGGCGCAATGCTGCTGAAACAGCGCCTGTCCATCTTTAGGCTCCGCCACCGGGGTAGCAACCCGCGCCGTTTCTTCAACAGCAGCAAAGGCAGGCTTGGAAGCAGCGCTCAGCAGTTCTTCCTTCATTTGTTCTTTACACCCGCCAACACATAGCAAAACCAATGTTACCAGAACCATTGTCATACCCCAGCGGATCTTTGTCATCAGCGTCTCCTTGGAAAAGGTGTACCAATACACTGCCTTGTTGAATTATAGCTTCTGCAAAAAGGCTCGCTGCAAATATCGACCACAAAACAATCAAAACAACCCCCTTTGAAGAAGGGGGTTGTTTTGATTGGCATAAGGTGGTTCGTTGCGGTAAATGATCAGCGGCCGTTAAAATATTGCTTATGTAATTCCTGGCGTTGTTGGCGGCGATCTTCCGGCGGTAGCTTCTTGATACGCTGCAACTCCCGTTTCAACTCTTCCCGTTGCTTCGGGGTCATCTTCTGTAACCGTTGATGCCGCTCTTGGATGCGTCGCTTCTTTTCCGGCGAAAGCTCTTGAAAACGTTCATAGCGCTTGCGTAACTTTTGCTGTTCTGCCGGCGGCAAATCCTGAAACTGACGATAGCGCTGTTTCATCTCTTTGCGTTGCTCTGGAGTCAGTTTTTGCCAACGGTTGCCTTCGGTAATGTCTTTATCGGCAACAACTCTTCGTCCGCCGTCATTTTGGTCAGAGTAGCGCTTGGCCCAACCCGTTCCCTGCCCCCAGGTCAGGCCGGCCACCAGCAACAGACCAAGTAGCCATAAGCGTTTCATGGTTGTTTCCTTTCCATCTCCATCATCCCTGACCTTCCAATCCCTGCAAGAGATCGAGGTCTTCAAGCAGTTCCATATTCTGCAAAAGCTCCAGCTCCTGAACGATAGCGGCATCGGCCACCAGTCCGTTTCTTTGGCCGGGAACTAGCCCCGGTGGTCGGGCAATCAGGGTCAGGGCCAGAACCGCGCTAACAGTCAATGCGCCTCCCCACACCCAGAGCTTGCTGTGCCTGGGGCGCTGCGCTCGTTCTGCAACCCGGGCGGCAAACCTTTTGGTTTCAACCGAATTGAACTCGATTACGGGAAGAGACAGGCTGCTTAAAGACCGCTGGAGTTGCTGCCATTCTTTATTACAGTTCTCACAAACGGCAAGATGTTCCGCCAACTCAGCTCGCCGTTGATCGGTCAGTTCGTCGTAGTAATAAAGCAGCAAATCCTCTTTATGACAGTGTCTCGTTGTAGTGTCGTTCATGACCGATCCTCCTGCAGATCTTCCAGTTCGGCGCGCAAGGCGCGTACCGCCCGATGCAGATGGGCCTTAACCGTTCCTTCCTCCAAAGAGAGCGTTGCAGCAATTTCTTTGAGGGACATTCCCTCCTGATGGCGCAACACAAAAACCGCCCTTTGCCGGGCCGACAAGCCGTCAAGGGCCGTCAGCAAACGTTGCCCGGTCTCTTTAGCTTGCAAATTATCCCGCGGCGAAGCATTTGAATCGGCTGCCAACTCCAGCGGGTCGGCATCGTCCTCATGACGACGAAAAAAGAAAAGTTTTCGGCGTAATTTTTCCCGCCGCAAATGATCGATGGCCAGACGCGAAACGATGCGATAGAGATAACTTGATAAACTGCAATCGCCGCGAAAACTATCCAATGATCGATGCAGGCGCAGAAACCCTTCCTGAGCGATTTCCTCAGCTTCAGCACGGTTGCCTATCAACCGGAAGGCCAGATTGATCAATCGTGATGCCTGGCTCGCTACCAGTTGTTCAAAAGCACCGGGGTGCCCGGCACGCAACTGCTCGAGCAATATTTTATCATGGCGGTCGCCAAGTTCTGACGCCATGGTGTAATCCTGCACCGAAGCAGGATCGACCACAGCGGTTGCGGCTTGGGGAGTCATAGGCCTCTTCCTGTTTTTTGAGATCCGTTCTCGCATACTTGGACGAGCCTGCAGAAAAAAAGTTTACCAACGACCCCGAAAAAAATCAGTTTTTCTCTATTAATTGTCGAACCCTGGCGATCACCTGGTCAACGGTGAAGCCGAAATACTCCATCAACTGGTCGGCCGGCGCGCTGGCACCAAAGCCGTCCATGGCCAAGATGTCTCCACGGTCGCCGACATAACGCTCCCAGCCGAAGGCTGCGGCCGCCTCGACGGCCAGACGTGCTGGACAGGTCGGTGGCAAAACTTCATGGCGGTAATCTTGGGACTGTTCATCAAACAGCTCCCAACAGGGCAGAGACACAACTCGGGTGGCAATACCCTGCTGTTGCAATATTTCTCGAGCGGCCAAAACCAACGACACCTCGGAACCGCTGGCAATAAGCAAGGCCTGCAAAAGCCCCTCTTCGGCCGCCAGAACGTAACCACCACGGGCCACGCCCTCGGCTGCTCCGTGAGTTTTGCGATCGACAACTGGCAGGTTTTGCCGAGACAGGGCCAGCGCCGTTGGCCGCTGGCGCTCAGCGAGGGCAACCCGCCAGGCCATGGCCGTCTCATTGGCGTCAGCGGGCCGGATAACCCTCAGCTCAGGAATCGCCCGAAGCGCTGCCAGCTGTTCGACGGGCTGATGGGTCGGGCCGTCTTCGCCGAGACCGATTGAATCATGGGTAAAAACATAGATTGGGGCCAACCCCATCATGGCAGCCAAGCGAATAGGCGGCCGCATATAATCGGAGAAGATCAGGAAGGTTCCCCCATAGGGGATTAACCCCGGGGTATGGGCCAGTCCGTTGAGAATCGCGCCCATGGCATGTTCCCGTACCCCGAAATGAATGTTGCGGCCACTGGCTCCGGGCCGAAAGGCCGTCTCATTTTGCAAAGCGGTGTTATTGGACGGCGCCAAATCGGCCGATCCTCCCAGAAGGAGGGGCAGGTGAGGAGCCAGGGCATTGAGCACCAATCCACTGGCCTTGCGGGTGGCCATCGGACCACTATCCGTGTCAAATACCGGCAGGTACTGCTGCCAGCCGTCGGAAAGGCCTTTTCCGGCAAGCTGGTGCCAGGTCGCCGACCGCGCATCGTCCTGACGGCTCTCGAATTTTTGCTGCCATTCTCGAACCAGGGACTCTCCCCGTTCCACAGCCGCGAACATATGTTCGCTCACTTGTTTTGGTACTTCGAAACTCTGTTCCGGGTTTCGTCCCAGCGCCTGTTTGGTCAGCCTTAGTTCTTCACGGCCGAGAGGTGCCCCATGGGCCGCCGAACTGTCCTGTTTGTTAGGTGCCCCCTGGCCGATATGGGTGCGGGCGATGATTAAACTGGGTCGCGGATCTTCTTTTGCACAGGCGATAGCCCCGTCAATTTCCTCTAAATTTTCCCCTTCGACCCGCAGCACCTGCCACCCATAGGCCAGGAAACGGGTGGCGGTCTCTTCCGAAAACGCCAAAGCGGTATCGCCTTCAATGGTGATATGGTTATCCAGGTAGAGATAGACCAGATTTCCGAGACGAAGGTGGCCGGCCAAAGAAGCGGCTTCTGCCGCCACCCCTTCCATCAGGTCGCCGTCGGAACAGAGTGAATAGATCCGATAGTCAAACAGCTCTTGGTCGACCTGTTCTTTCAAAAAACGAGCCCCCATGGCCATACCGACCCCAACGGCAAAACCCTGCCCGAGAGGTCCCGTCGTTGTCTCCACACCGGGCGTATGACCAAACTCAGGGTGCCCCGGGGTACGGCTATCAAACTGGCGAAAAGCTTTGATCTCCTCCAGGGACAGATCATATCCTGTGAGATGCAACAGGCTGTAAAGTAATGCTGAGGCATGCCCGCAAGACAGAATGAAGCGGTCGCGACCGGGCCAGTCGGGTTGTTGTGGAGCATGGCGCAGATGACGGGAGTAGAGAAGGTAGGCAATGGGTGCCGCTTCCATGGGCGTGCCGGGATGTCCGGATTGAGCCTGTTCCACGGCATCGGCGGCCAGCAGCCGAATGGTGTCGACAGCCTCTTTTGCCAGGGACAGATCGATCTGTTCGCTGATCATACGCATTACTCCTTTTTCTGAATGGCTGTCAGACGATACGGACCAAACATCTGAGATTATAGCTGGCCCATGAACAATAGTCCGGCAGACTCCGAAGCAGCTCTTCAGCGCCTGACAGAGTCAGGGGCCGCAATGTTCAAATCCGCAATGTTCCTTGAGAGCTTTAAGCCGTTGTTGGCGTGAGCCGTGCCAGCGCCCCAACAACCGTTCTGCCAAAGTGACGCCGCTTTCGGCGATTTCATCGAGACCATCGAGAAACAGGGTCTCATCAAATCGGCTGCCACGCTCCCGTTGTTGACGAATCAACCCCTCACGCGCCAGGGTTAAAACCTGAAGAGCCAGGTCTCGCAAAGTATGGCGCCCCACGGGGGTTTTTAGTCCCAGGCGCCACGACTGCCGATAAACCTGCTGAAAGGTCGCTGAATCGTAAGTCCGAAACAAGCGGTGGATTTCGGCCCGCGCCGCATCATCATACAACAGGCCCTTGGACAGGGCCGCTACCGATAAGGACAAACCCGGAGGCAGGGTGTCGGCACTGCGCAATTCAATCTGTGGCCGCAGACGCACCTCGGGAAAAAGGGTCGACAGATGCAGATCCCAATCGCCGAGAGTCGCTCGAAACCCGGCAAAACCTTCGGCCAGATAGCGCCGAAAGGAGAAACGTTCCTTCGTCATATCAAACAGCTGTTTCTGCCGAACGATAAAATACATGGGCACATCGAGGGCATATTCGATGTAGCAACCCAAATCGGCTCCTTCATCGAGCAGGCCCGGGATCAAGCCGGACCGGTCCTGGTCAGTACGTGCCCAGATTTCGCCACGGGTGGAAAGAAATCCGCTCGGCTGGCCATCAAGCAAAGGAGAATTGGCAAACAGGGCATAAAACAGGGGTGCCAGCAGTTGGGCCGCCTGCAGTTTGTCGATGCAATCGGCCTCGTCGGCAAAATCGAGATTGACCTGCAGACCGGCACTCTGTTTCATCATGTTCTGGCCCATATCGCCGGTCTGCTCCATGTAGGCGCGCATAATGGCGTAACGGGGCTTGGGTAGCCAGTCAATGGCTTTCAGAGGGGAAAAAGGCTGTACCCCCAGCCCTAGAAAAAGCAACCCGAGAGGCCGGGCCGCTTGCAGAATATCGTCGATGTGCCGGCAAAAATCTTTGCGGCAACAGTGGAGATCAGGACAAAGGGCCCCGGATAGTTCCAATTGACCACCCGGTTCCAAGGTCACCGAGGAGTCCCTCCCCAATAAACCGATCAGACGGCCCTGTTCCCGGATCGGTTGCCAGGTACGAGAATCGACCAGCCTTTCCAGCAGAGCTTCGATGCGTTGATAAGAGGCCGCCTCACCCGTTTCAGCATCGACCACCAGTTTTTCCACCTCGGCACCGACACCCCACTGCTCTCTAGGGCGAGCGCCGGCGGCTAAAAAATCCCTCAACTGCTTAACGTTGCTGACCGGCTGCTGGAAATGGTTTTTTTGTTGCATCGTCATATTTAGGCGAGCCTGCTCCAGGTGGATAAACGGGGTACCAAACAGTACCTATCAGTAAATGTTCACATTAGCATCAGATAGGGTCTCCAGGCAAAGGGAACCTTACCCGGCAGACGGTTGAAGTGCAGGAAGCAATACAACCATGTCAAGATCTTTCCCTCGCCAACTCTCCGGCCTTTCTTCCTCTCTTGCCTTTTACCGGCCGGAACGCTATCATCCCAATATCCTTGATTACCGGAGAAATCATGAACCCGGTTCGCCGCCTGCGCTTATCCCTGTTTATCGTAGTTGCCACCATCGGCCTGGGCACCGTCGGTTATGCCTTGATCGAAGGCTGGGGGCTTTTCGATGCCCTTTACATGACGGTCATCACCCTGGCCACTGTCGGCTTCAGGGAGGTGCATCCCTTATCCGATCACGGACGCTTCTTTACCGTTCTGCTCATCATTTTCGGTGCCGGCATCATCGCTTATGCCGTCGGCAGCCTGCTGCAGTTCATGGTGGAAGGGCAGTTGCGAACCATTCTGGGGAGGAAAAAATTGGTCAAGCAGATCGACAAACTCCAGGGTCACTACATCATCTGCGGTTATGGCCGTATCGGCACCCTGATCAGCAGCGAATTTCGTTCTCGGCCGGTGCCTTTCGTGGTCGTGGAACGGGACCCGGAGATCTGCGAAGCACTTGCCGCCGAGGGTACTCTTTTTGTGCAGGGTGACGCCACAGATGACGAAGCATTGATTGAAGCCGGTATCCAACGGGCAAAGGGCTTGATCACCGCGGTCGATTCGGAAACAGCCAATGTCTATATCACCCTCACGGCCCGCGGCCTCAACCCCGACCTCTTCATCCTTGCCCGCTGTGGCGAAGAAGGCACTGAAAAGAAACTGATCCGTGCCGGAGCCACCAAGGTAATCTCGCCTTATAAAATCGGCGCCAGCCGGATGGCCTGGGCAGTGCTGCGACCATCGGTGGTGGATTTCATCGATATCGCCGTTGGCAGCCAGAATCTCGAATTGCAGCTGGAAGAGATTCGCGTAGCTCCCGGCTCGGTGCTTATCGATAAGACCCTGATCTCCTCCGGTATGCGCCGCGACTGGGGAATCATGATCATTGCCATCAAGAAAAATAACGGCCAGATGATGTTTAATCCCGAATCGACCACTTCCATTGAAGTCGAAGATGTGTTGATCACCATCGGCGAACCTCCGGCCATTCAGAAGCTTGAGCAAGTCGCCGCGGGGGTTAATGTCATGAATGACCGTTTACATGTCCATGTCCCCTGCGGTCAGTTTGAAGAATTACTGCCTCTGCTCATCGAACAGCGTCTGCAACCGGAGATCGCCTTTAAGTGGTTCGACCTGGACCGTTCACCGGCCGAACTGGGCGAATGGAGCCGAAAGCTGGCCGATGCCGGGCTGGCGGTCACCGTACATGCCCCTTTCATGGATCTCAATCCCGGCGCCATCGATCCGTTGGTTCGAGATGCGACCCGCCGCCGCTTCGATCGTACCCTGCTGTTCGCCGGGCTGCTAAAGGCCCGCCAAATCGTCTTTCACCCCGGCTTTTTCCGCTGGCATTACGGCGACCGCAACGAACTGTGGATAGAAGCCAGCCTTCGCTTCTGGCCCGAGCTCATCGCCCAGGCGGAGGAGCAAAAATGTCGCTTGGCCCTGGAAAATATTTTTGAGGAATACCCCGAAAACCTGCAAGCCCTGCTGGATGAAATCAATTCACCCTGGCTGGGTCACTGCTTCGACATCGGTCACTGGCACCTTTTTGGTAAGGGCAGCCTGGAAGAGTGGTTCAACGCCCTCGGCTCACACCTGCATCACCTGCATCTGCATGATAACCATGGCGACCGAGACGCCCACCTGGCTGCCGGTGAGGGCAGCGCCGATTTTTCCGGGCTATTTCATGAGCTCGATCAGCGGAACCTTCGCCCCACTGCCACCCTGGAAGTTCACAACCAGAAGTCTCTGTTAAGAGCCATCCCAACCATCGCCCCCCGTTTTCGCCTCTGATTCGTTTTTATCCCCTGTCATCAAGCTGGCCCTTTGCACCCCCTTGACACCATAACGTCGCCGCAACTGATCCACCGCACCATCGAGGGCTGAAACCCTCTCTCTCTGTTCATCGCCAAATAGTTCCCCCTGAACTTCGGGCCCGTCCCGCAATTGACTAAGGCTGATACCGAGCAGCCTTACGGGCCGCTCTCCGGCATCGGTACGTAGAAGCAGCTCCTTTGCTACCTGAAGAATAGCAAGTGCTGAATCGAGGGGAGGTTCGACAGTGCGGCGACGGGTAACGGTGGTAAAGTCGGCGTAGCGAACTTTGAGCTGAACCACGCTTCCGGCCAGCCCCTTTCTCCTCAATCGTGTCGCCACCCGCTCTGCAAGGTCGAGCAGCGACCGATGCAACTGAAAAGAATCCTGCAAGTCATGATCGTAGGTATCCTCATGACCGATGGAATGGGCTCTGTTTGCAACGATTACCGGACGGGAGTCCTCGCCCCGGGCCAGACGGTAGAGCTGCCGTCCTGCGCTATCGAAAAGCTGTTCCAGACGAGCTTCACTTAGTTGGCGCAAGTCGGCAACAGTGCGAAGTCCCAGCTTTTCCAAGCGCTGACAGGTAACCGGGCCTACCCCCCATAAGCGCTTAAGAGGCAAGGGCAACAGAAAACGGTCCGGTGGTTGTGGAACCACGTAGAGACCATCGGGCTTCTGATGATCCGAAGCCAGCTTGGCCAGAAACTTATTCTCCGCCACCCCGGCGCTGATAGTCAAACCGGTCTCCTGGAAAACCGCCTCCTTGATCTGGGCGGCGATCTGAACCGGTGTACCGAACAGGCGTTCACAACCGCTGACATCGAGAAAGGCTTCATCAAGAGAGAGAGGTTCGATACGGTCTGTAAAGCGCGAGAAAATCGCAAAAACCTGTTGTGAAAATTGGCGATAGCGTTCCATGCGCACCGGCCGCACCACAGCCTTGGGGCATAGTCGGAGCGCCCTGGTCATGGGCATGGCGGAGTGTATACCGAAGCGCCGAGCTTCATAGGAACAGGCACAGACCACCCCACGACCGGAACGACCTCCAACCAGTACGGGCAAGCCCCGCAGTTGCGGATCATCCTGCTGTTCGACGGAAGCATAGAATGCATCGAGATCAAGATGGATAATGCTGCGATTCATAGGGTTACATGGTACCAGAGGCTCCGTGCCGGGCTCAAGGTTTCAGTAATAAAAAAGGCGGCCCTTAGAGGCCGCCTTTTTTATTACTTTGATTTATAGAACTTGTTTAGCGGGCTTTACGGCTCGCTACCTGAATTCGGGCCATAGCCCGGGCCAAGGCCTGTTGCATAACGAGATATTCCTTTTCTTCGGCAGACATCTCGGCCAACGCCTCCTCGGCGCGACCTAGGGCGGTTCTGGCCCTCTCCAGATCTATTTCATCTTCGATCTCGGCAGTCTCCACCAGAATCGTTACCCGGTCATCTTCAACTTCCACATAACCCCAGTTGACAGCCACATAGAAGGTATCGCTGCCCTTACGGTAGCTGAGCTCACCGACTTCCAGGGTTGTCAACATCGGGGTGTGGCCCGGCAACACGCCGAACTGCCCCATACTACCGGGCGCGGTAATTTCATCCACCGCTTCCGAAAGCACCTGTTTGGCCGGTGTAACCAGTTCCAATGTAAGTTTCTGCGCCATTCGCTGCTTCTCCTGAGCTAAGACCTAACCGGCTTAGCCGGCCATCTTCGCGGCATTTTCCAGCACTTCCTCGATAGTTCCGACCATATAAAAGGCCTGCTCGGGGACAGCATCGTGCTTGCCTTCGACAATCTCCTTAAAGCCACGGATCGTCTCTTTAAGCTCAACGTATTTACCAGGGGTACCGGTAAAGATCTCGGCCACATGGAATGGCTGGGACAGGAATTTCTGAATTCTGCGAGCTCGCCCGACAACCTGCTTATCCTCTTCGGACAATTCGTCCATACCGAGGATAGCGATAATGTCCTGCAGGTCTTTGTAGCGCTGCAAAACAAACTGTACATCGCGAGCCACCTGATAGTGCTCATCGCCGACCACCTGGGGATCAAGAATACGACTGGTAGAATCGAGGGGGTCGACGGCCGGATAGATCCCGAGTTCAGCGATTTGTCGGGACAGAACTGTGGTCGCATCGAGATGAGCAAAGGTGGTCGCCGGAGCCGGGTCAGTCAAGTCGTCCGCCGGCACGTAAATGGCCTGAACGGAGGTAATGGAACCGTTCTTGGTCGTCGTAATACGCTCCTGCAATTCACCCATTTCGGTAGAAAGGGTCGGCTGGTAGCCAACCGCCGAAGGTATCCGGCCAAGAAGAGCCGAGACCTCAGAGCCCGCCTGAGTAAAGCGGAAGATGTTATCGACAAAGAGCAGCACGTCCTGATTCTGCTCATCACGGAAATATTCGGCGACCGTCAGGGCTGACAGGGCAACTCGAGCACGGGCCCCAGGCGGTTCATTCATCTGGCCATAAACCAGGGCGGTCTTGTCGAGTACCGCCGATTCCTTCATTTCGTGCCACAGGTCGTTACCCTCACGGGTCCGCTCGCCAACCCCGGCAAAAACCGAATAGCCACCGTGCTGCTTGGCGATATTATGGATCAACTCCATGATCAGAACGGTCTTGCCAACACCGGCGCCACCAAACAGACCGATCTTACCACCACGGGCATAAGGAGCCAGAAGGTCCACAACCTTGATGCCTGTCTCGAAGGCCTCAACCTTTGTCGACTGCTCAACAAACTCGGGCGCAGGGCGATGAATTTCCCACTGGGTATCGCTCTCTATCGGTCCCATTTCATCCACCGGCTCGCCGACAACATTGAGAATCCGTCCCAGGGTGCCGCGGCCAACGGGCATGGTAATCTGCCGACCGGTATCGAGTACCTGCTGGCCACGCACCAAACCGTCGGTGCTATCCATGGCAATGGTACGCACAGTGTTCTCGCCGAGGTGCTGAGCAACCTCAACGACAAGGTTCCATTCCTCGTCGCCGAGAGAAGGGTTACTCATCTTTAGGGCGTGATAGATCTCGGGCAATTGGCCGTCGGGAAATTCGACGTCAACCACCGGTCCGATTACCTGGGAGACTTTGCCTGTATTCATGGTGAACTTTTCCTCCTAATCCCCACCGCGAGCGCGGTTGCGGGTAAGCTTGTTAAACCGATTCCGCGCCTGAGATGATTTCCATCAATTCTTTGGTGATCACAGCCTGGCGTGCCCGATTATACTGCAAGGTCAGACGGTTGATCATATCCGCCGCGTTTTGAGTAGCACTGTCCATGGCACTCATCCGTGCACCGTGTTCAGAAGCCAACGACTCGACAAAAGCCCGATAAATCTGTACTTCAACATATTTGGGCAATATCGAATTCAGCACCTCGCTACGGTCCGGCTCGTAGATGTAGTTGGTCACCACCGCATCTTCCGATACCTCTCGTGGCACAATGGGCAGCAATTGATTCACTGTCACTTCCTGACAGATGGCACTGCGAAAAGCATTGTAAACCACAAAGACCCCATCGTAGTCGCCCTCGCTATAACCGGCCACTATCTCCTGGCCGAGCAGCGAGGCGACACCGTAAGAAGCCTGACTGGTTACCCCTTCGTGGCACTTGGTGACGTTATAGGCCGGACGATGGACAAAGTATTCTTTTCCCTTGCGCCCGATAACCAGCATATCGTAGGACTCAAAACCAGTGGTTTCGTTGTTAACAAAGGCCTCAGAAGCCTTGGTGATATTGACGTTAAATCCACCGCACAAACCGCGATCGGACGTCAGTACCAGCAGCAGAGCCTTTTTCTTGCTGTCACGCCGAGCCAGCAGGGGATGCACCTTGCGCTTTTCGCGTAAAGCCAAACTGGAAAGCACTTCATGCAGCTTGTCCGAATAAGGACGAGCTGCCACGACGGCCTCGTTAGCCTTGCGGAAACGCGCTGCAGCCACCATTTTCATTGCCCGGGTGATCTGCTGCGTGTTCTTAACCGAGGTGATGCGTTTTTTTATGTCCTTCAGGTTCGCCATCGCCTATTGCCTTCTGCCTTACTCAGGCCACAAACTCATTCTTAAATTCGTCCAGAGCCTTTTTGATCTGCTCCTGCAAATCGCTGTCGATGGCCTTCTTCTCCCTCACCTGGTTGATAAGCTCAGGGTGACGGGTGTCAACGAAGCTATACAGCTCTTCCTCGTAGCGACGCAAGGCCCCCAGGGGGTAATCATCAATATAGCCGTTGTTCGCGGCGAAGATGATCAGGGCCTGTTTTTCAACCGACAGAGGCTGATACTGGGGCTGCTTGAGAATTTCCACCAAACGAGCTCCGCGATGGAGCTGTTTTTGGGTCTCGACATCGAGGTCCGAACCGAACTGGGCGAAGGCTGCCATTTCCCGATACTGAGCCAGGGCCAGACGCAGAGTGCCTGCCACCTGCTTCATGGCCTTGACCTGGGCGCTACCGCCAACACGGGATACGGACAGACCGACGTTGATGGCCGGACGAACCCCGGAATAGAACAGGTCTGTTTCGAGGAAGATCTGTCCGTCGGTGATGGAGATAACATTGGTCGGGATATAGGCGGAAACGTCACCCGCCTGAGTTTCGATGATCGGAAGGGCGGTCAGACTGCCCCCACCGAGTTCATCTGTAAGCTTGGCGGCCCGCTCCAGCAGACGGCTGTGGAGGTAAAATACATCGCCGGGAAAAGCCTCACGGCCCGGAGGACGGCGCAGCAACAAAGAAAGCTGGCGATAAGCGACAGCATGCTTGGAAAGATCATCGTAGACGATCAGGGCATGCTTGCCGTTGTCGCGGAAATACTCTCCCATGGTGACCCCGGTATAAGGGGCGATGAACTGTAGAGGTGCCGGGTCACTGGCGCTGGCCGAGACGACCATGGTGTAGTCCATCGCACCGTGCTGTCGAAGCTTGTCCACCACCTGGGCCACCGTGGAGCATTTCTGTCCTATGGCGACGTAGATGCAGACGATGTCCTGACCCTTCTGGTTGATGATGGTGTCGATGGCCAGGGCGGTTTTTCCGGTCTGGCGGTCACCGATAATCAATTCACGTTGGCCACGGCCGATAGGAACCATGGCATCGACGGCCTTCAGCCCGGTTTGTAAAGGCTCGGCAACGGACTTTCGGGTAACGATACCCGGTGCCTTGACCTCAACCTGGCTGGTTTTATCGGTAGAAATTGGGCCACCGCCGTCGATGGGCTGGCCAATACCGTTGACCACCCGTCCGATGAGTTCCTCACCTACCGGAACTTCAACGATACGACCGGTGCGCTTAACGGTATCCCCTTCCTTGATGTGATGTCCTTCACCAAGAATAGCTGCACCGACGTTGTCTTCTTCCAGGTTGAGCACCATGCCCATCGTTTCGCCGGGAAATTCCAATAGCTCGCCGGCCATGGCATTATCGAGGCCATAGATACGTGCTATACCGTCACCGACAGAGATGATGGTGCCCATCTCACTAACTTCTACTTCGCGATCAAAATTCTCGATCTGCTCTTTTATGAGATTACAGATCTCTTCTGCTCTGATTTCCATGAGAATTATTCACCCTCTGTTATGGTCTTGGCAATTCGCTGCAATTGCGTACGCACCGTTCCATCAAGCACCTGCCCATCCAGTTCTACCTGCAATCCACCAATCAGAGCAGGATCGCAATGCTCTTCCAGCACAATCTGTCGTCCACTTCGTTCAGCAAGGGAAGCACTCAAGGCGTCACGCGCACTATCCTCTAGAGGGACAGCCGTATGAACCTGAACCCGCTGCACTCCCAAAGCTTCGTCGGCCTGATGGCTAAATTCTCTTTCAATCTGAGGAAGATAACGCAGGCGGTCCTTGCTCTGTAATAATCCAAGGAAATTACTGATTTCTCCGGATAATTGGAGCAGGGAAACCAAGCCGGTCAGGACCGCATCCTTTTTCGCCTTTGGCAACGAAGGGCTTTCCAGCAGCAACGCCAGGCGCTTCTCTACGGCAAAGGCCCGCACCAACCGATTGACTTCTTCCCGAAACCGGTCCAGTGCGTTCCGCTCCTGGCCTAACAGCACCAAGGCTCTGGCATATCGCTTGGATATTACACTGACACTCACGATTGACTCTCCATCTGCTGCAGGTTTTCCGTCACCAGCCGAGCATGATCTTCGTTTGTGATTTGCCGGCGTAACCGTTCTTCAGCCATTCTTACGGCCATCTGTGCCGTTTCCGCTCGTAATTCCCGCCGGGCCCGTTCAATTTCCCGGTCAGCACATTGCCGAGCTTCCTTGCGCACCGTATCGGCGACAGCCTGAGCTTCTGCCAAAGCATTGGCCCGTTCGAGACTGTTTGCCTCCTTGGCCTGCGCAAGCAGCTCAGCTATTTCGCGGTCACTGTCGCCCAGTTTACGCTCATATTCGGCCACCTTGGCTTCCGCCAACTCACGAGCCTTGTTGGCCTGTTCCAGATTTTCAATTAATTTGGCACGCCTTTCTCCTAAGCCCTTGCGAAGAGGCTTGGCTAAAACGTAGAACAGCGCACCAAAAATGACAGCGAAATTCAGACAGCGATATAGAAAATCCTTTAGCAAGGCTCCGCTGTCAGCGCCATGCGCATCACTGGAAGCACAAGCCACCCCGGCCAAAACTAACATCAAGCCGACTGTTGTTGCAGGAGTGACCATGCCGCCGATCTTGGTTTTAAATCCGCCTTTCAAAGCGCCCTCCCCACAACTTTCTGAGCAATTTTGGCCGCCAGCGATTCTGCCTGGCTTTTCAGTTCGACCAAGGCCTGTTCCTTCTCGCCCGCCACGCGGTCTTTTATCGCCTGAAGCTCCGCGGCAGCTTCTTCATTAGCTACGCCCAGCATCCGTGCAGCTTCTGTCGTCAGCTCTTGACGAAATTGCTTCCGTTCCTCGGCTATTTCAATCTTGGCTTGTTGCAGTTTTTCCTGATAAGCCGCCAGGTCCCCACTGAGTTGTTCCTTAAGGGTCCCGGCCTGCTGCAGGTTACCGTCAATTTCATCACGGCGACCCTGCATGATCTTGCCTAGCGGTCGGAACAAGATCAGATGCAGCACTCCCATCAAAACGAAAAAATTGGCAGCTTGCAATAAAATGGTCCAGTCAACCTTGATCACAGCAATACCTCAAAGACATGAAAGTAATTCAACAATGATTTGTCTTGGGACAGAACCTGCTTTCAGACCTCCGGTTTCAGGAACCGGCGCAAGCAGGCGTTAAAAATCGGTCAGCAATAAAAACTATCGATCATTGCCCGAGAAACAACGAGCGAAATGGAAAGCCCGCTTGAATCGTCCTCTTAGCCATTTTGAGGAAATTACTCCAAAAGAGCCGCAGTGTAAACAACCCGGACGGCGACCGCAAATATAACAATAGGCGACTGACTCTTGTCAATCCCTTTTTCTATAAAGTTCGAATTCGGCCGCTAGCTACTCAGGGATATCCGCTGTCGCCAGAGGCTGGGCTGGCCCCATTGAAACGGTACTATTCATTAACACTCCCTCTTCTACAACCAGGGAGGGGGTGTTAATGGACCCTTCCACTTGAGCCGGAGCACGCAATTCCACGCGAACATTCGCTGTAACTTGCCCCTTGAAACGACCACTGAGGATCAAAGTGCCTACTGAAATATCGGCCTCGATATGAGCCGACTCGCCAACGATCAACGTATCCTTTGAGGTAATCTTGCCATTGAATGTACCATCCATACGGACGATGTCTTCAAATACCAGGGTCCCCTCAAACTGACTGCCGGCCCCAAAAAAGCCTTGATTTTATCCGCTGCCGCATCTTTGCGCATAACCGTTTTGTCCTTCCTCCCCTTCATTCTCTCAAATCCTCACGAAACGCCTAAGAGTTCTAACAGGCGATCTAAGTCCTCAGCAGAAAAATAACTGATCTCGATCTTTCCACCCTTTTTCTTTGAATGAATCGACACATGAGTGCCAAGGGATCTTTGCAATTCTTCGGCCAAATATTGCAATTCAGGGTCGGGTTGCGGTTTTGCTGGTTTTTTTGGCTGGTGAGCAAAGTTCTTGATTTTCCGAACCAGAGACTCAGTTTCACGAACTGACAACTTTTTAATTAACAGTTGCTCCCGGGCTTCGAGAATGTCCTGGGCATCCTCCAAAGAGAGCAGGGCCCTCGCATGGCCCATTGAAAGCGCTCCGGTAACCACATCGTTTTGGACGATGGTTGGCAATCTCAGAAGACGCATGGAATTGGCCACCGAGGATCGGTCCTTGCCGACCCGCTTGGCTGCGACCTCCTGAGTTAACTCAAATCGATCGATCAACTGGCGATAAGCTTCGGCCTCTTCGATGGGGTTGAGGTCTTCTCGCTGAATGTTTTCGATAATGGCCATTTCATAGGCCATATCCTCGGTAACATCCTGAATAACTACGGGAACTTCATGAAGTGAGGCCTTTTGGGCCGCTCTCCAACGGCGCTCTCCGGCAATGATCTGATAATGATCGTCCATCCGGCGCACCACCAGCGGTTGAATAATCCCTTTTTCCCGCACCGATGCGACCAGTTCGGTCATTTTGGCATCATCAAAAGACTTACGAGGCTGCTGATCATGAGGTCGCAGCTCCTCTATGGGACACAGGAAATACTTTCGCCCGTCATCTTCGCTTGCCGAAGTCAACAGTGCCCCGATACCTTTTCCGAGAGCAGGTCTTTTGGCCATATCTAATTCCCCGTTGAGATAATTTCTTTAGCCAGGGACAGATAGGCTGCCGCCCCTGTGGATGCTATGTCGTACAGTAATACCGGCAAACCATGACTGGGCGCTTCAGAAAGCCGGACATTGCGAGGAATAACCGTGTCAAACACCCTGTCGCTATAATGGCGACGTATTTCCTCACTGACCTGATGAGACAAATTATTGCGCCGGTCAAACATAGTCAGCAGAATCCCCTTTAAAACAAGATCTGGATTCAGTTGACGCTGAATCAAGCGAATGGTCTTGCTTAATTGAGTAAGCCCTTCCATGGCGTAATACTCACACTGCAAAGGCACCAATACGGAATCGGCGGCAGTTAAGGCATTGATGGTAAGCAGCCCCAAAGAAGGTGGACAATCTATCACTATGTATTTGTAATTATTAGATATTTCAGAAAGGGCTGTGCGCAGACGGGTTTCCCGGTTTGGCTCCGAGACGAGCTCGATTTCGGCTCCGATAAGATCGGCCGTCGCCGGCAAAATCTGCAAGCAGCTTAACGGCGTATTACAAACAACATCACTGGCCTTGGCCTCTCCCAATAAAGCGTGGTAAGTCGTATACTTTAAAGTAGAGCGATCGAGCCCTACGCCACTGCTGGCATTGGCTTGAGGGTCCAGGTCGACAAGGAGGGTCTGCTGCTCTGCTGCGGCCAGTGAGGCGGCAAGGTTGATCGCCGTCGTGGTTTTTCCGACCCCACCCTTTTGGTTGGCCACGGCAATAATCTGTGCCATAAAGGCTTCCTTTCTGTTCAGCGGGTGCTAAAGGAGGCTACCATAATTCGCCGGGAGAGTGAAAAAAAAATACATACGATTCTGTATAGAATATAATCCGTTGGATCCGCACTTCTTCCGTAAATTCGCTTTTCATTTAGAAAAACTGAAACCTGGCAGGCTTAATGCCATATTTTTTAAACATCTTCAACGTGGGATTCTCGATGGAAATATTATAAAAGGTATATTGAAATCGAAAAATCAGGAGGCCCTTTCTTTAAAAAACAATAGGGTTCGCTTCGCATCCGACTTTGGCAACCTCATTTGTACGGTTTTCTGACAACAAAACCCGCTACCTTCTATATAACTTCTATTCTCCTCCAATTCATCCATTCCATCAGCGCCTTTCATGGCCACCACGATACCATTCAATGCCAAAACAGGTTTTGCTAATTCCAGAATTTCTTTTAATGGGGCAAAAGCCCTCGTTACAACCATATCAAAAGGAGCTAAGGCACTATTGCTGGGAAGGTCTTCAAGACGCAGGTGCAGTGGTGTAAAATCTTGAAAATTTAAAGACCTAGCCACATGCTTTTGAAAGGAAATCTTTTTGGCGACAGCATCCACAGACCATATCTTGTACGACGGCCGGGCGATTTTGAGAGGAATAGAGGGAAAACCGCCACCGGAGCCCATATCAAGAATGGTCCCTTTGGGCTTTAAATAAGGCAACAGCGTCAGGGAATCAACCAGGTGCTTTTCCAGGGTACCGGCCGGATCAGTAATCGCAGTCAAATTTATTTTTTTATTCCAACGCAACAATTCATCTCTAAACCAGAGCAAATCATCAAGGGCCTTGCCAGACAAAACAACCTTGACCTGCTGAAGCATCTCTTCCAACAAATCACGGTCAGGCATTGGATCCTCTACGAAGAGCAACGGCCAAGATAGCTACCGCCGCAGGTGTTACGCCGGGTACACGTGAAGCCTGCCCCAGGCTTAACGGTCTAATTTTTTGAAGTTTTTCTCTTACTTCGGCGGACAATGAATTAATGGTTTGGTAATCAAAATCCTCTGGTATAGTCACATCTTCTGTTTTTTTGAAGCGCTCTACCTGATCCATTTGCCGTTTAATATATCCCTCATATTTTATGTTCGTTTCTAACTGCTCCTGCACCTCCAGAGGAATTTCAGCTAAACCAGGTATAAACTCAGACAGTTTCTGTATGGTAATTTCAGGCCTTCGCAGAAGCTGGTTGAGGCTGAGGCCATTTTTTAGACCCTGCAAACCCAGAGACTTAATCAACTCTTTGTCTCCCGGGGACAGTCGAGTCTCTTTCAAGAGCATCTGGCCCTGCTCGTAATATTTCATTTTTTCTTGATAACGTTGCCAACGCTCCTCCGAAACCAGTCCAATTCCATAAGCCAGCTCCGTCAAGCGTTGATCCGCATTATCTTCACGTAACAACAGCCGGTATTCTGCTCGGGAAGTAAACATACGATAAGGTTCTTTGGTTCCCAGATTGACTAAGTCATCAATCAGGACCCCTATATAGCCCTGCTCCCGCCTTATCACCACAGGATCAAGACCTTTAACCTTTAATGCCGCATTAATTCCTGCGATCAACCCCTGAGCGGCAGCCTCTTCATAACCAGAGGTCCCATTGATCTGCCCAGCATGAAACAACCCCTCCACCTTCTTAGTTTCCAACGAGGGCTTCAACTGGATAGGATCGATGAAGTCATATTCAATAGCATAACCTGGCCGCGTTATTTCAACCTGCTCAAGCCCAGGTATTGTACGCAAAAAGGCCAACTGAATATCGGGCGGAAGAGAGGTTGGCAATCCATTAGGGTACATCTCTGAGGTATCTAGCCCCTCCGGTTCCAAAAACACCTGATGATATTCCTTTTCAGGGAAACGTACCACCTTATCTTCAATAGAAGGACAATATCTGGGCCCTACCCCTTCAATAACTCCACTGTAAAGAGGGGAACGATCGAGACCTGACCGGATAATCTCATGTGTTCTGGGGTTTGTACCGGTTATATAACAACTTACCTGTGTTCCGGTTATCTTTTCCGTTTCAAAAGAAAAAGGCTGGGGCGGAGAATCTCCAGGCTGGGGCTCTACCTTTGTAAAATCCACCGTATTACCATCGATGCGCGGAGGCGTGCCCGTCTTTAAACGCCCGACCGTAAAACCGAGGGTTTTTAAATGGTCGGACAATCCCTCAGATGGCGGTTCGCCCGCTCGCCCTCCCGGATAATTTTCTAAACCCACATGGATCAAACCACGCATAAAGGTGCCGGTAGTCAGCACCACCGTCTTTCCTTTAAACTCAAGTCCCTCTCTGGTTCTCACCCCGATAAGACAGCCATCCTCCATCAATAAACCGACTACCGCTCCCTGCTTGAGGTCTATCAGGGCTTGTTTTTCAATATACTGCTTCATCCACTCCTGATAGCGATGTCTGTCTGCCTGGGCCCTGGATGCACGAACAGCTGGTCCCTTTTTCGTATTCAAAATACGAAACTGGATTCCCGTAGCATCGATACATTTGGCCATTGCACCACCCAATGCATCGATTTCTTTTACCAGATGCCCCTTAGCTAAACCACCAATAGCAGGATTACAAGACATCTGAGCAACCGCATCCAAACTTAAATTTAGCAACAGGGTACGACAACCCATGCGAGCTGCCGCCAAGGCAGCCTCACATCCTGCATGGCCTGCCCCTACCACCACTACATCATACTCTTTGCCATAACTATACATAACCTACCTGCAGGAGCTTTTTGCCCCCCTCCGTGAATGTTTCACGTGGAACACTTCTTATTTACCGATACAGAAGCGTGTAAATATTTTTTCAAGAATATCCTCAGGTGCCGTCTCGCCAGTAATTTCCCCCAAGGCTTGTAGCGCTTCTCTTAGCTCAAGCGCCCCAAACTCAGAGGGCTGGTCTTCAGCAAGACAGACCCTAAATCGTTCAAGAGCATTGCGAGCCAACAGTAAGGATTCACGATGGCGCCGGTCGGAAAGGAGGGTGGTCTCCCTCCCCTCACTACCGGCACTTTTAGAAAAGAAACTAACTATACCATTCAGTAGTTGGTCGATACCAAAGGAACTACGAGCGCTTATGGAAAAAGCCGGCAGAGGTAAAAATTCGGTAGGGAGATGACTGTCCCCCAGATCTTGTTTATTTAAAACCAATAAGGTCCGAGCTGGATCGCAGGATTGTAAAGCCTTCTGATCATCTTCATCGAGAGCCTGACTACCGTCGACGACCAACAAAACTAAGTCCACACCAGCTACCTTGGCTTGGGCGCGCTCCACCCCTTGGATTTCTACAGGATCAAGGGTCTGTCTAACCCCGGCCGTATCGATAAGCCTCAAAGGCATACCCCTGAGAATAAGACTCTCTTCAACGGTATCCCTGGTCGTCCCTGGAATGTCGGAGACAATCGTTCTTGCCTCTCCGAGCAACGTATTCATTAATGAGCTTTTTCCAACGTTCGGCTTGCCAAAAATAAGGATCGACAAACCATCGCGCAAAAGACGGCCCGATTCAAAAGAATCAAGAAGTGCTGCCATTTGTCCCTCTAAATACGTAGAGGTTTCGATGAGGCGTTGGCGATCAATAAGAGGCAATTCTTCCTCGGGAAAATCGATCCCTGCTTCTACCTCGGCAAGCAGATCGCTAATGTCATCACGAAAGCTGAATAGCTTTTGAGATAAACGTCCCTCCAGTTGCCCAAGGGCCACGCGGCAAGCAGCCTCAGACCGGGAACGAATAACCTCGATAACGGCCTCGGCGCGCGTCAAATCAATGCGGCCATTGAGAAAGGCCCGAAGAGTAAATTCCCCGGGCCGAGCCAGACGAGCTCCGGCATCGATAAAGAGATCAACGATTCGACGCAGAACAACACTGCCGCCATGACAGTGTACTTCAACCACGTCTTCCATCGTATATGATCGGGGTGCACGCATGATGACAGCCATTACTTCATCGACCAAATCACCATCGGTATGACGGAACTGGCCGTAATACAGCCGATGGGAAGTGAACTGGCAATGATTGCCCGCCGAATTGAAATAAAGCTTGAGAAACTTTTCAGCGTTTACACCGGAAAGCCGAACAATGCCGATACCCCCTTCACCGGGAGCGGTAGCAATAGCGACAATAGTATCCTGACTATCGATAATCACTTTAGATAGCACCTAAAAGTAAAGGAGGCAGCAGATGCTCCCTCCCAAAACAATATTTACCCTAGACTGCCAATACTACTCCGCCGAATATCAACTGGCAACAGCTTTAGGTTCACGGTTAACATGCCACTGCTGAAGAATCGTCAATATGTTGTTGACCATCCAGTAAAGAACCAGGCCCGAAGGGAAATTAAGAAACATAAAGGTGAAAATGAGAGGCATAAACATGAAGATTTTAGCCTGGGCGGGATCCATAGTGCTCGGGCTCATTTTCTGTTGGAAAAACATCGTAACCCCCATAATGATCGGGGTGATGTAATAAGGGTCCTTGACAGACAAGTCCTGCAGCCAGAATGCGAAAGGCGCATGTCGCAGAGCTATCGTGCCGAGCAGCACTTTGTATAGGGCAAAAAAGACCGGGATCTGCACAAACATGGGCAAGCAACCCCCCATAGGATTGACTCGTTTGGTCTTGTAAAGAGCCATTATCTCTTTATTCAACTGCTCTTTGTTGTTCTTAAATTTTTCCCGTAACTTCTGCATTTCAGGTTGCAGGGTTTGCATTGCTTTCATGGATTTATAGCTTTTCTGCGTTAAAGGCCAGAAAAGCAATTTAATGATGCAGGTTAACAAAATAATCGCTATTCCCCAATTCCCAACATAGCTATAAAAGAACTTCAATACGGTAAGCAGGGGACGGGCAATAATTTCAAAAAAGCCGAAGTCGATGGCTTTGTCGAGTTGACGGTCAACCTGTTCCAAAATCTCGATATCTCGAGGTCCAAAGAAACAGAGATAATCAGCGCTGGTAGATTGCCCCGCTGCCAGAACGGCGTAAGGTGTCTCTATAGTATTCTCGACCAGGTCGCCACTTTTCGAAATCCGGAACTTCTCTCCTGCGTCGGCCAGGGCTACCACAGCAGACATAAAGTATTTCCGCTCGAAAAGGGTCCAGACCGATGAACTGCCGTACACCGGTGCCTCTTCAGCCAGATCTTCTACCTCATGGGTATGCACTTTTTCTCCGTCAAAGACGGCAGGCCCAACAAAAGAGTAACGGGATCCTTTCATCGATTCGTTCCATGGCTCTACCAGACTTAAACTGGTGGCCCCTCGGAGCGTTTGAGTGCCGAGATTGGTCAGCCGAACCTGCAAATCGAAATCAAAGGAATTACCACGTAATTTAAAGATTTTTTCTATTTTAAGACCGCGAGGGGATATTGCGGTAAAAACGATTTCCCGCTCCTCATCAGCCCCAAGTTCAATCAGATTTTCATCAACGGACAAGGCATAAAAGCCTTCCGACGAAATATCGAACTCACCAAGACCTTCGGTACGCAATGTAGCTTGTTGAGAAACCGGTGCATCAACCAGTGATACCGGCGGAGAATCAGGGGCGGTGGTTTGTGCATAACCAAGCAGGGAAAGAGACTTTAACCGGCCTCCGGCCGAACTGAAAACAGCCTCGTACCGTCCGGACCTTACTACGATAGTGCGTTCTTGTTGCGGCACCGGAATAGTTGGTTCCACCATGGCAGCTTGAACAGGGGAGTCCGGGGTGGCAACGGGGTCTTTAACGACAGATGCTGCCTGAGATTCATCAACTTTCGGTTGTTCGGGAGGAGCCGAAGGAGCAGGAAACAGGAGATTGACTCCCACCCAAACCGCCAGCATAAGGACAAAGGCAATCAGAATATTCTTGTTTTCCATTTGAAAAATCTCCGTTTGTCAGCTGGCGATTGCAGCAGAGTGTTAAACAGGGTCGTAGCCGCCTGGATGGAAGGGATGACAACGTCCGAGACGGACGGCGGTTTTAAAAAGCCCTCGTAAAACTCCGTATTTGGCTACCGCCTCATAGGCATAACTGGAACAGCTGGGATAAAACCGGCAGGAAGGTGCCTTAAGAGGTGAAATAAATCGCTGATAGAACGTTAATAGAGCGAGTACCGCTTTTTGCAGCATGATGGGATCGCCTTGGTTATTTTTCTACCAAAAACATCAATTCCTCACAAACCCGAACATAACTTAGATCGGCTGCGCCCACCTTGGCAACAATCGATATATCGATATCAGCCGGCAACCTATTGATATGGTTGCGAAAAAATTCTCTCACTAATCGCTTTACCCGATTGCGCTGAACAGCCCCACCAACCTTACGACTAACGGTCAGTCCAAGGCGAGTGAGGCTGTTCGATCGATGTAAAGTTACAACGATAAAGCTGGGTGTGTGCCGGCGCTTTCCCCCTTGCCGCACCCGCTGAAAATCAATAGATTTTCGCAGATGACGCTCTTTGGGAAAAGAATAAGTGCCGCTACCCATATACTTAACTATTTAGTGGGAATAGTTACAACCAACTTATTGCGACCACGGGCACGACGACGCCGAATAACAGAACGGCCGTTTTTGCTTTGCATCCGGGCACGAAAGCCGTGGGTTCTTTTTCTACGGATTCTGCTGGGCTGATAGGTTCTCTTGGACATTTGTATCTCCTCTGTAGCTTATTTTTATCCTCAGGAAACGGTAACAAGGAAATTTAACGAATCGCATTATTAACCACGTTCAAATTTTTTTGTCAAGCATGAATCATAAGAAAGTCCTTGAACCGGCGTTATAAGAGCGCCATCCCGATCCAAAATTTTCTTGCAAAAGGAAGGGGCCTTTGATAGTTTGAAACCTCTTTTTTCCCCACGGGACACTAGCATAAATAAGCTGTTGCAGCATGGCAACATTATTTATCCACACCTGTTTATATGGTTGTGGATTAATTATATATTCTGTCCTGTTATTTTCACACTTTTATGTAGTATGAATCCGCCTATGAACGGACTTTGGGAGAAAACCCTCGAGCAGTTGGAGCAAACCCTCACTCCACAACATTTCGCTACTTGGATTACCCCAATCAAGTTTGCCGGAGTGGAGGAAGACAAGGTTCTGCTGGAGGTCCCAAACCGTTTTGTTCTTGATTGGCTACGGGATCACTATGTCTCCATCATTCAGGAAATATTTTCTAAGCTTGCGTCTAACCCTTATCGTGTGGTGATAAAGGTATCAACCACACCACCTAAAAAATCCGTTGATAAGCCTGTCTCTTCACCAGCACCACCCTCTCCGACACCGGCAGCGGCACAACCACCGGTTCGCACCGCCAATAATGGATTTAACCTCAATTCCAAATATACCTTTGAAGAGTTCGTCCTTGGCTCATCAAATCAATTTGCCTGTGCCGCCGCAATGGCTGTAGCCAACAATCCGGCCACCACCTATAATCCGCTCTTTATTTATGGTGGAGTAGGTCTCGGTAAAACACACCTGGTAACGGCCATCGGAAATGCCATCTTGAAAAACAACCCCGAGATGAAGGTTTGTTATTACACCTCGGAAAAGTTCATGAATGAACTAATCAATTCACTCCGCTACGCCAAGATGGATGAATTTCGTAATAAATTCCGTTCCATGGATGTTCTGCTTATCGACGATGTACAGTTTATCGCCGGCAAAGAACGAACCCAGGAAGAATTTTTTCATACGTTCAATGCTTTATATGATTCCCATAAACAGATTGTCGTAACCTCCGATAAATTTCCAAAGGAAATTCCCGGTCTGGAAGAACGGTTGCGGTCCCGTTTCGAATGGGGCCTTATTGCCGATATTCAAGCTCCGGACATGGAGACAAAACACGCCATTTTAAAAATGAAGGCAGAAGCCAACGGTATAGGCCTGCCTGAAGAGGTGGCTTATTTTTTAGCTAATTCAATAAGTAGTAATGTTCGCGAGCTAGAAGGTTACCTGGTACGCATAGGAGCTTACGCCAGCCTTACGGCAACTCCAGTCACCCTTGAAATGGCTCAGGAAGTATTAAAAGATATCCTTATCGAGAAAAAGCGGGAACTTAGTGTAGAAGAAATCCAGAAGCGGGTAGCCCATCATTATGGAATAAAGGTAGCCGACATCAAATCATCCAAAAGGATGAAAGCCCTGGTCCTGCCGCGGCAGATAGCTATGTATCTATCGCGACAACTGACCTCCTTTTCTTACCCTGAGATCGGTGATCGTTTTGGTGGAAAAGATCACTCGACGATTATCCATGCGATAAAAAAGATCGAAAAAAATATGGAAGAGGATTTTCAGCTCCGCACTGTAATCAATTCGTTGAAAAAAGAATTAACCGTTTAAAGAGGTTTAAAGAGAAGCAAAAGGTGTGGATGAAAAAGTTGATAAGTGCAGGGTTTCACTCTTTGGAGGACTTTTCCACAAAAGCTGCTTATTTCAACACAGCCTATGACTTTTTTTCCTCACAAGCTATGACATCAATTTTTAAAGGTTTTTACCACATATCAACAAATCAACAGGCATCTACTACTATCTACTGTTTTTAAAAGAAAAGACTTTAAATAAACAGTAGGCTGTTAACAGGAGGCATTATGCGCTTCGCTATTGAAAAAGAAATCTTCATCAAGGGCCTGGCACGAATTCAGGGGATAGTAGAAAAGAAAAATACAATCCCTATTTTGGCCAACGTTCTGATCGAGGCGATAGACGGTGAAATTACCCTGACCGCCACAGACCTGGAAGTGGGAATGAAGGCCAGCTATCCGGCCACTATCAAGTCCCCTGGGAAAATCACGGTTTCTGCAAAAAAACTTTTCGAGATTATTAAAGAACTTCCTGAACAAGAAATAGATTTCAATGCCAAGGACAACTGCTGGATTGAAATCCGTTGCGGTAAGGCTTTCTTCAATATTGTAGGTCTTTCAGCGGAAGAATTCCCTTATTTCCCCCATTTCCAAAAAGAACAGTTTGTCAGTGTGGATGGCACCCTGCTCAAGGAGATGATAGATAAGACCTTTTTCTCTATTTCCACTGACGAAAGTAAATACAATCTCAACGGCATTTATTTCCGTCCCGTAGAAAAGGATAATCAGTCTCTGTTGCGCTTGGTAGCAACAGACGGCCATCGTCTATCCCTGATTCAGAAACCTCTTGATGTCAGTCATATCGAACAGTTGGCCAAGGGGGTTATCTTCCCTCGCAAGGGTATTTTTGAACTGAAAAAAATGGCCGAAGAAAATGACGGAGAGCTTCTGATCGGCTTTTTCGACAATAACGCGGTCATTCAGAAAAACCAGACGGTGGTTGTCATGCGTCTCGTAGATGGAGAGTTTCCCGACTACAACCGCGTTATTCCGCAAAATAACGATTTGACCGCTATTATTCCTCGGGAGTCTTTTCTGCATGCTTTACGACGCATGTCTATTTTATCCAGTGAAAAATCCAAAGGGGTTAAAATCGAGATTAAAGAAAATAAGCTGGAAATGTCTTCTTCCAACCCGGAATTTGGAGATGCTCGCGAGGATATCGAAATTGAATACCAGGGGGAGGAAATCAGCGTTGGTTTTAACGCTCGTTATCTGATAGATATTCTTAACGCCCAGAATGAAGAGAAGATATGCCTTTCTCTACGGGACAAACTCTCCCCCGGTTTGATTACTCCTTGTGATAATCAGGAATATCTCGCTGTGATCATGCCCATGAGGCTCTAGGATATTGAAGGAGCAGGGAAATATACCCTGTAGATAATCGTTTTCATGTATCTCCGTCGTCTGGTTTTGCATAATTTTCGCAATCTGGAACATGTTGAAATTCTCCCAGATAGACGATTCAATATTCTATGGGGAGCTAATGCTCAGGGAAAAACCAATATCCTGGAGGGCCTCTATCTTCTAGGACATTTGAAAAGCTTTCGCGGTTCGCCGGGCAGTGACATGATTCGCCGAAAGATGCCGGCTGGTCGGTTGTTTGCCGAGGTCATGCGCGACAGTGTTTTGACTACTATAGAGTTAACCTTTCGGGGCCAACAAAAAAGTGCTCGAATCAATGGTAAGCCGGTTTCCAAGAGCTCGGAATTTTTAGGTTTATTTCCTACTATCCTGTTTTCTCCGGAAGAGGTAGGTTTGGCCAGAGGCTATCCTGCTGGCCGCCGTGCCTTGATCGATCGGGCAGCTTTTCAAGCAGAGCCCCTTTTTTTGGAAAGAGCCAGAGCCTACCAGAGGTGTTTGCAACAACGAAATCAGCTTCTTAAGGAAGGCTGCGATGCATCGCAGTTGTCTCCTTGGAACGAAAACCTTATACTGACCGGCGCTCGTCTTCGTTTGGACAGGATCACTTATCTGCAACGCCTGGTACCTCAATTGCAGGAGATCTATCGGCAAATAACCGCTGGTCAGGAAGAAGCAGACCTCCACTATCCGACTTCTGCGGGTACAGAAAAAGAGTTACGCGAAGGATTTCGCAAAGAACTTGAGCAGGTTGCGGTGCAGGAAAGGCGTTTGGGACGCACCCTGGCAGGGCCTCACCGGGATGACCCCTATTTTCTCGTTGGAGGCCATTCCCTACGTCAATACGGGTCCCAGGGACAACAACGCTCATTTATGCTGGCATTTAAAACGGCCCAGATTATTGATCTGGAGAAAATCATCGGCCAACAGCCTGTATTGTTGCTGGATGATATGACCGGGGAACTCGACCGTCAGCGGCAGGATTTCTTTTTTCAGTTTTTACGCAGCCGGCAGGGACAGGTTTTTGTCACTACCACTGAACTGCAGGCAATGTGCAACAAAGGGTTCGACGACGTCAGGTCCTTTTGTGTAATCAAAGGAAGCCTGAATAATGACGCTTGTCAATAAAAGCATGAGGAACTTATGACGCAAATGGAAAATAAAGAAGGGTATGATGCGGGAAGCATCAAGGTTCTTGAAGGATTATCCGCAGTGCGTAAACGGCCGGCCATGTATATCGGTTCGACCGGTCCTCAAGGACTACATCATCTGGTTTACGAGGTGGTGGATAATTCCATCGACGAAAGCCTGGCCGGCCATTGTGACGAAGTTCTGGTAACGATCCATATTGATGGTTCGGTAACAGTGGAAGACAACGGTCGCGGTATTCCGGTCGATATGCATCCGACGCAGAAAAAGTCGGCGGCTGAGGTGGTCATGACCGTACTCCATGCCGGCGGAAAGTTCGACAGCGATTCCTACAAGGTTTCCGGCGGCTTACACGGAGTCGGTGTTTCCGTAGTCAATGCCTTATCTGAAAAAGTTGAGTTGGAAATTCGTCGTAATGGCCGCAAGTACCGGCAGAGCTATCACCGCGGCGTGCCTCAAAGTCCATTGTTGGAAGAAGGGGATACTGCCAAGCGCGGTACCAAGATAACCTTCTGGCCCGACGGGGAAATCTTCGAGACTACCGAATTTTCCTTTGAGGTGTTGTCCCGTCGATTGAGAGAACTGGCTTTTCTTAACGGTGGCGTCAAAATTTGTATTTCCGACGAACGTAGCGAAAAGGAACATGCTTTCCTCTACGAAGGTGGGATTATTTCCTTTGTCGAGTACCTTAATAGGGCCAAGACTCCCCTTCATTCCGAGCCGATTTACATCAAGGGCGAACGGGAAGGGGTGGAGATCGAGATTTCCATCCAGTACAACGACGGCTACGACGAAAAAGTTTTCTCCTTTGCCAACAATATCAATACCCACGAAGGAGGAACCCACCTTTTTGGTTTCAAGGCGGCTCTGACCCGCACCATGAATACCTATGCCACCGCTAACAATCTGTTGAAAAATGTTAAGGCTTCGGTTTCGGGCGATGATTTGCGCGAAGGCATGACCGCGGTTATTTCGGTTAAGGTTCCCGACCCCCAATTCGAAGGCCAAACCAAGACCAAACTCGGTAATTCGGAAATTAAGGGTTATGTCGAGTCGATGATGAATGAAAAACTGGCGGTCTACCTGGAGGAAAATCCGAAAACCGCCAGGAAAATTCTGGAAAAGGGCATCGAGGCGGCTCGGGCTCGTGAAGCAGCCCGCAAGGCCCGCGATCTGACCCGACGCAAGGGAGCCCTTGACGGTCTTTCCCTGCCGGGCAAACTGGCAGACTGTCAGGAAAAAGATCCGGCCCTGTGTGAAATTTATCTGGTGGAGGGTGACAGCGCCGGTGGTAGCGCTAAACAGGGTCGTGACCGACGTTTTCAGGCTATTTTGCCTTTGAAAGGTAAGATTCTCAATGTGGAGAAGGCCCGCTTCGACAAGATGCTGACCTCCAATGAAATTCGCACCTTGATCACCGCCATGGGCACCAGTATCGGCAAGGAAGACTTCAATATCGAGAAGGCCCGCTATCACCGTATTATCATCATGACCGATGCGGATGTCGACGGTTCCCATATTCGAACCCTGCTGCTGACCTTTTTCTTCCGGCAGATGCCCGAACTTATCGAGCGCGGCTTTCTTTACATCGCTCAACCTCCTCTTTATAAAGCCAAAAAGGGCAAGCAAGAGATCTACCTCAAGGACGAGGATGCGCTTCTCGAGCATCTGCTCAATATTGGCGTAGACAGCATGACCGTGCAGATGGAGAAGAGAGACAAGGTGTTGCGCGGCAAGCAGATTATTCCGACCCTTCGCAATATTATCGAATACAATCGACTGTTCGATAAGATTGTGAATAAGGGGGTCAACAGCGAAGTGCTGCGGATTTTCGTTGAAGGTCGCGTAGCCAACGGTTTTTCAGATTTGCTGGATCTTCAACCCTTGGTAGAAACTTTGCGGTCCGTCGAACCAAGGGCCACCTTCGAACTGTTGCAAGATCCGCAGAGAATCCTGTTTACTTTTGGAAATGTCCGTTCCCGTATTGACAAGCAGGTGCTGGAAACCCTTTCTTCTCACGAGTATCATCTGTTGCTGCAGGCGCACCGCCTGGTGGCTGATATCTGCTGTGACGAAAAGGCTTTTATCTCTAAGGAAGGGGATGAAGAAGCTACCGTGGCCAATCGTCAGGACCTGCTCAATTACTTCTTGGCTCGGGCTCGCAAGGGTATTTATATCCAACGTTACAAAGGTCTTGGTGAAATGAATCCCGATCAGTTATGGGAGACAACCATGGATCCGGAAAAACGAATTCTGCTTCAGGTGAAAATCGAGGATGTGGTAGAAGCCAACGAAATATTCACCGTATTGATGGGGGATCAGGTTGAACCCCGCCGTGAATTTATCGAAAACAATGCCCTCAACGTTGCCAATCTCGACGTATAACGAACGGGTGTAGGAATATACTATTTTACGGGGTTTGTCAGCAAACCCCCGGAGGATTTGGATGCTTTCGGAACAGAACAAGGTTAGCGTCAATATCGAAGACGAGATGCGCAAGTCCTATATGGACTATGCCATGAGTGTCATTATCGGCCGGGCTCTGCCCGACATCCGAGATGGTCTGAAGCCGGTCCATCGGCGGGTGTTGTTTGCCATGAACGAGCTGAATAACGACTATAACAAGCCGTATAAAAAATCGGCCCGTGTGGTCGGTGATGTCATCGGTAAGTATCACCCCCATGGCGACACGGCCGTGTATGACACCATCGTTCGCATGGCACAGGATTTTTCCATGCGCTATCCTCTGGTCGACGGCCAGGGAAATTTCGGTTCGGTGGATGGCGATTCGGCGGCGGCCATGCGTTATACCGAGGTGCGTATGGATCGCCTGGCCCATGAACTGCTGGCCGATCTGGAAAAAGAAACGGTCGACTTTGGCGAGAACTACGACGGCTCTCTGGAAGAACCCCTGGTGCTGCCTTGTAAGTTTCCCAACCTGCTGGTCAACGGTTCGGAGGGGATCGCCGTTGGTATGGCGACCAAGATACCGCCCCATAACTTGACCGAGGTTATCAACGCTCTAATTGCTGTCATTGACGATCCGACCCTGAGTTTTGAGGAACTGCTGAACCTGATTCCCGGCCCCGATTTCCCCACGGCGGGCTTCATTCTCGGAAGGGAAGGGATTAATCAGGCCTATCGCACCGGCCGTGGCATTATTCAGATGCGGGCCCGGGCTCTGGTGGAAAAGGACCGTCGCACCGGCCGCGAACGTATCGTGGTCACGGAAATACCTTTTCAGGTCAACAAGGCCCGGTTGATCGAAAAAATAGCGGATCTGATCAAAGATAAGAAAATTGAGGGAATATCCGATCTGCGTGACGAATCGGACCGGGACGGAATTCGCGTGGTGGTCGAGTTGAAAAAGGACATCATCCCCCAGGTGACCCTGAATCAGCTCTACAAAATGACCCCCATGCAGTCGTCTTTCGGCATCATCATGCTGGCTATTGTCTCCGGTCAGCCAAGAATTCTGTCTCTGCGCGAGGTGTTGGATCGATTCGTTGATCACCGCAAAGAAATTGTCACCCGCCGATGCATCTATGAACTTAAAAAAGCGGAAGCTCGAGCACATATTCTGGAAGGCCTTAAAATAGCTTTGGAAAACCTCGATGAGGTGATTGCTATTATCAAGGGTTCGAGCAGTCCCGCCGAAGCCAAGCAGCGTCTTATCGATCGTTTCTCTTTCACGGCTTTACAGACCCAGGCCATTCTCGATATGCGTCTGCATCGCTTAACCGGTCTCGAGCGGGAAAAAATCATTGCTGAGTACCAAGAAGTTATGGCCCAGATCGCCCGTCTCAAGGAAATTCTGGCCAGCGAGGTGGAAATCCTCAAGATTATCAAGCAGGAACTGGTCGATATCCGTGACCGCTTCGGCAATGATCGCCGTACTGAAATAATCGAAAAAACCGGTGAGCTTTCATTGGAGGACCTTATCACCGATGAGGAAATGGTGGTAACCGTCTCTCACAGCGGTTATATCAAGCGCAATGCCGTTTCGCTATATCGCGCTCAACGACGTGGTGGCAAGGGCAAGACCGGCATGCGTCCGAAGGAAGAGGATTTTGTCGAGCAGTTGTTTATCGCTTCGACTCATTCCTACATTCTGGTCTTCACCGATCTCGGCAAGGTTTATTGGCTGAAGGTTCACGAGATTCCTCAGGGTGGCCGGGCGGCTCGCGGCAAGGCGATCGTCAACCTGCTGCAGATGGCAAGCGGAGAGAATATTACCTCGATACTTCCGGTCAAGGAATTTACCGAAGGTAAGTTCATTATCACCGCCACTCAGAACGGTATCGTTAAAAAGACCGATTTGATGGCTTATGCCAATCCCCGCGTCGGCGGCATCATTGCCTTGACGATCGACGAGGGTGATCGCCTGGTGTCGACCCGTTTGTCCGACGGTTCTATGGATGTGCTGCTGGCAAGTCGCAACGGCAAGGCCATTCGTTTCGCCGAAAAGGACGTCCGGGCCATGGGTCGTACTTCCCGCGGTGTGCGGGGCATGCAGCTTGAGGGGGAAGACCGGTTGATCGGTATGGAAGTGGTTTCCGATGCCACATCTGCTACCCTGGTGACGGTTACTGAAAACGGTTACGGCAAGCGTACCGACCTCAATGAGTACCGGCTGCAGGGACGAGGCGGCAAGGGTATCATCACCATCAAGACCTCCGATCGCAACGGTCATGTTGTAGATATTAAGCTGATAAACGATGATTTCGATCTGATGTTTATTACCGACCGCGGCAAGGTACTGCGTACCGGCGTTTGCGATCTGTCCATTATCGGACGCAACACTCAAGGTGTTCGGTTGATGGTCCTGGAAAGCGACGAAAGGATCGTGGCGGTTGCAAAGCTGGCCGAAAAGGATGAGGCCGATGGAGATACAGAAACTGCAGAAGACGATTTTACTGGAGGAGAAGAAGCGCCGGAATAAGAATAAAGGCCGCTTTCAACTGCTGTTGGCGCTGAGCACGGCGATGGTGCTGATCAGTGCCGCAATAGCCCTGTACCATTGGAACTTTAACCGCATACCGCAGCGTCAATTCGATCGCGGCCAAGCATTGTTATTGCGGGGAGAATACAGCCGGGCCTATAGTAAATTTCGTCATCTGTACGAGCACCATCCACAATTCAGGTCTGCGCCGCAGGCCCTGTTGTTGGCCGGTGAAATCCTTCAGTTTAACCTCAACCAGGATCGTGAAGCGCTGCTGGCTTATCTGTTGGTAGAGCGAGATTATCCCGGCCATGAGGTCGAACGCAAAGCCCAACGCCGGGCAGCGGATATCTATAAATACCGCCTGGGTGAATATGACCGGGCATTGACTTCCTATCAAAAGTTGCTTGATGGTGGCAGTGATGGCGGCGAAGGGCTGCAGTATGAAATTGCCGACACCTATTTCAGGCAGAACAATTTTGAGCAGGCGCGCATCGAATTCGAAAGCCTGTTAAAGAATTATCCGCAGTGCGAACGCATCGCCGAGGTCCTGTTTCGCATCGCCTCCGCTTCGGCTCTCGAAGGCGCGTTAGAAGAGGCCGCCTTTGTTTATCAACGAGTGGTGGAAGAGTACCCTGACAGCCCTTTCTATCCGGAAGCATTGTACGGTCTCGCAGTGGTAAAAGAAGAGCGGGGAGAACTGCAGGCGGCTCTAACCTTGTTAAAAGAATTACAGGGAAGTTACCGGGAGGCAGATGTCCTGGAGAATCGAATTAAGCAGGTACGAAAGCGGATAAAAAAGAAACGCAAGGCCACGTAAGGAGAAAAAGGTTATGAATATTGGGGTAATAGGTGCTGGAAGTTGGGGAACAACCCTGGCGGACTTGTTAGCTAAACAGGGCCATTCCGTAATGCTGTGGGCCTATGAGCAGGATCTGGTCGACCGCATGCAGCAAACCCACATGAACGATCTCTATCTACCCAGTTTTACCCTCGATAACAACCTATCCTTTACAAGCGACTTGGTTGAAGCGGTTTCCGGTCGGGAAATGCTGCTGCTGGTTTCTCCGTCTCAGGTAATGCGTACAGTACTGCAAGAGGCGGAACCGCACATCGCTGCTGATACCCTTTTGGTCTCCGCGGCCAAAGGAGTTGAAAACAGCACCCTGATGATCATGTCGGAGGTCATTGAAGAAGTGCTTCCGGCAGAGAAGTGCCGGAGGCTCGCCTACCTTTCGGGTCCGACCTTTGCCCGGGAAGTGGCAGCCGAAATACCTACCGCACTGACTGTGGCCGCTGATTCAGAAGAGGTCGCCGTCTTTGTTCAGGATCTGTTCAGCTGCGACTATTTCCGGCTTTATCGTCAGGATGACGTCATCGGCGTGGAACTGGGTGGCGCCCTGAAAAACGTTATTGCTCTTGCGGCAGGGGTGTGTGACGGCCTCGGTTATGGCTATAATACCCGGGCGGCGGTCATTACCCGCGGCCTTGAAGAGATGACCCGTATAGGTCTGGCCAAGGGCGCCAAACGCTCCACCTTTTCCGGACTGGCCGGCATGGGGGACCTGGTGCTGACCTGCACCGGAGATCTGTCCCGCAACCGTACCGTCGGGCTGGAGATTGGTCGAGGACGCAAACTGGCCGAAATTCTCAAAGGGATGAAGATGGTGGCCGAAGGTGTCAAAACCACCCTCTCAGCTTATCAGCTTGCGCAAAAACTGGGTGTGGATGTGCCTATAATCGAGCAGATGTACTTGATTCTCAATGAAGACAAAGATCCGCGTACGGCTGTACGGGAACTGATGAAGCGCGAGTTGAAAGCGGAGTTTTCCGAATAATTAAAGGCTTTAGCCGAGGTGCTGGCGGTGAAAGCGATTCGGGTCATGACATATCATGTCCACCGCTGCCGCGGAGGGGACGGTCGAACTGATCCTGAGCGTATTGCCGAGGTTATACGGCAATCAGCCCCTGATCTCGTTGCTCTGCAGGATGTGAACAGCGAGGAGGACCCCGGCCAACTGGCCTATCTGGCTGAACAACTCGGCATGCAGAGTTTTGGTCAGAGTTGCACAGGCGGTAATGCCTTGCTGTCCCTGATTCCCCTTAAGGGGGTGCAAGAGTATCGACTGGCCAAGGCCGGCTGTTGCCAACGAGCTGACATCGATTTAGCCGGTCAGCGACTTTTCCTGTATAATCTACGCCTTGACACAGGCTTTTATCACTATCGACAACAGGTCCGTGCTCTGTTCGGACCCGAACTTCTGGGTCGTCACAGTGCCCAGTGCCCACAGTTGGTGATCGGCGACTTTGCCGACCCCTTGGCCGCCGCTTTGCTCTTTAACTGGGCTGGCTCCATGCGGCGTACGCCGACCCCTTTTTGGAGTGCCACCTACCCTGCGCGCCTTCCTCTGTTGGATCGGGACCGGGGTTATATGCGAGGCGGTTTGCGCATCCTCGATTGTTCCGTTTTGCATAGCTCTTTAGCGCGAGAAGCGTCGACTCATTTGCCAATTTCTTTCACTGTGCAGATGGCCGATCCCCGACTCTATCTGCGACTCGGAGGCCTGAAGAACCGCCGCATGGAGATTGCCCCGGGCTAAGGGGTTGTTGATTACTTTGGTCTTCCTGTGGAAAAGTCTGTGGACAGAGTTGATAAGTCCTCTTTTTTATAATAATACACCAGCTAATCAGGCCAATGTCCAGTCTACAAATGCGTAAAAAAGCAGTCCGAATCCTTGATAAACTCTATCAACTCTACACCGATGCTCATTGCGCCCTGCGTTACGATAGTCCTTTTCAGCTTCTGGTCGCGACCATTCTTTCAGCCCAATGTACCGATGTGCAGGTGAATAAGGTGACCTTGGGATTATTCGCTAAATACCCGAGTGTTCAGGACCTGGCCGAAGCAGATTTGTACGTTCTGGAAGGGGATATTCGCTCGACGGGTTTTTATCGAAACAAGGCCAAGAGTCTGCTCGGCTGCGCCCAAACATTAATAAGCCAATACAATGGCCAGGTCCCCCAAACGCTCTCCGAGCTGGTTCGATTGCCCGGCGTCGGGCGCAAAACAGCCAATGTGGTGCTGGGCAATGTTTTCGGTATTCCCGGTATGGTGGTCGATACCCATGTGAAGCGTTTGTCCCGGCGTTTTGCCTGGACCGATCAGCAGGACCCGGTAAAAATCGAACGGGACCTTTGTCAGCTTTTGCCTGAGAGACATTGGGTGCAGGCTTCTCATCTTTTGATATTCCATGGCCGCCAACTCTGCAAAGCCCCCATTCCCCTCTGTTCTCAATGCCCGTTGTTGAAAGAGTGTCCGCAGCGGGGCGTCGACCGGGCAAACTAGATTCCGTTTGAAAAAGAACCTTTTCCAAACGGAATCAGCGAATTCAAACGCGAAATGAAAATAAAACCAAAAGCGCCGGCCTGGAAAGGCCGGCGCTTTTGGTTTGTAGAGATGCGCTAATGATCAGAGATCTTCCATGTCGAGTTTGAAGAAATCTTGGGCGCTGGGCTGTTTGCTTTCAATGGCATAGTGAGTCGGCGCCGTACCGGAAGCGAAAGCTTCAAAAACCACATCCGAACCGTCTTCCGGGGCTAGCAGTCCTGTATCCGAATCGATGGGTCGGAATTCGATACCGTCCGGGACGGGAAAATGTTGACGGGGTAGGCTTTGAAGGGCCTCTTTCATGAATTCGACCCAGGCCGGGGCCGCTGCCCGGGAGCCGGTCTCCCTTTTGCCCAGCGAACGCTCCTGGTCGTAACCGATCCAGGAAACAGCAATCAATTGTGGAACGTAGCCGGCGAACCAGGCATCCTTCTGGTCGTTGGTGGTGCCGGTTTTGGCCGCAGCGGGTCGACCCAGGGCCTTGGCGCGAAAGCCGGTACCGTTTTGTACGACGCTCTCCATCAGGTTGGTGATCAGATAGGCCGTGTCCGGTGAAATAACCCGCTCGGAAGGGTTACGAATCAACTTCTGTTGGTCGTCCGCACCCTCAGGGAAATCGGCCGGGTCGACGGATTCCAGTACCTTGCCGTTACGATCGACCACCTTAGATATATAATTGGGGGTAAAGCGGACTCCACCATTGGCGAACACGCTGTAGGCTGTTGCCAATTCCAAAGGAGAAATGGCCGAAGAGCCGAGGGCCAGAGTCAGGTCAGCGGCAAGGGGCGATTCAATCCCGAGCTTTTTCGCATAACCGATGGCATATCGGACACCGATATCCTGGAGAATCTTGATGGTAACAACATTGTATGAGCGAGCCAGAGCCCGGCGCAGAGAAGTCGGGCCGGAAAAGGATCCCCGGTAGTTTTTCGGTTTCCACTCCTTCTCTTGCCCCTGTTCCCCTTTTTCCCGATAGATAAGCGGGGTGTCGAGGACAATCGTCGCCGGGGTGTAGCCTTTGTCGAGGGCGGCGGCATAGATGAGGGGTTTGAAAGCCGATCCGGGCAAGCGTTTGGCTTGAATGGCCCGATTGAACTGGCTTTGACTGAAATCGTACCCTCCGACCATAGCCTTGACCTCGCCGGAGCGCGGGTCAAGGGCGACCATTGCGCCCTGAGCTTGCGGTTCCTGAGCGAGAGCCAGGTCAAGCTTTCCATCCTTTTGATGGCGAACCACCTCGACTAGCAAGACAGATCCGACAGGCATTTGGACACGTTTCTTGTTGCTGTCGATCTTAACGGGCTGACCCTCGGCGACGATCTTAAGATTGCCGGCCCAGGAAAGGTCCTTACGAGGAATGAACCCGGTGAAGGAACCGATTCGCACCACCAGCTCTTTTTTATCTCCTTTGATCAGAAGGCCTTCGAGACGTTCCCCGACCGGTGGCGCCTCGGGCCAGGTGGTGTTCTGTTCTGCAAGAAACAGTTCCTGTTCTTGTTTGTCGAGAATGCGCAGCGGGCCGCGGTAACCCTGGCGCCGGTCATGGTTGCGTAGATTGTTTCGCACCGCCTGCTGTGCAGCTTGCTGCATGGCCAGATTCATCGTGGTGTGAACTTCCAGCCCCCCCGTAAGGGTCAGATCGCTGCCGAACGTTTTTTCCAGATAACGGCGAACCTGCTCAGTAAAATAGGCGGCGCCGGGAATCTGTGGTTTGCTCCGCGGGAGAATAACCAGCTCTTCGCTCAGGGCCTGGATGGCATCTTCGGCTGGTATATAGCCCTCCTGAGTCATTCGCTCCAGCACATACCGTTGGCGATCTTTGGCTTTCTTCAGGTGGCGGTAGGGTGAATAACGGCTTGGAGCCTGGGGCAGACCGGCCAGTATGGCGCATTCGGCCAAGCTCAGGTCCTCAACATTTTTTGCAAAATAGTTTTCCGCCGCTGCCTGAACACCATAGGCACCGTGACCGAGATAGATCTGGTTGAGATAGAGATAAAGAATCTCTTCCTTGGTCAGGTGTTTTTCCATGCGCCAGGCCAGAATCGCTTCTTTGAACTTGCGGGAAAACTTCCGTTCCGGCGTCAACAGCAGGCTCTTGGCGACCTGCTGAGTGATGGTCGATCCGCCTTGAACGATACCGCCGGCGCGGATGTTTTTCAGAGCCGCACGGGCAATGGATTCTAAATCCAGACCCTTATGCTGAAAAAATTTGGCATCTTCGGCGGCCACAAAGGCTTCGATCAATTGTCGCGGCATGGTTGAGACGGGGACCAGGATGCGTCGTTCTCGATATAGCTCGGCGATCAGCGAGCCGTCGTCACCGAGAATGCGGGTGATCACCGGTGGCTTGTAATCGGCGAGCGTTTCAACCTTGGGCAGTCGGGCCGAGACATAGAGGTAGGCGCCGAGAAGGCAGACGATCATGGTAACCAGCAGGCCGCCGGTGATCAGCAGCAGTATGCGCAAAAGCTTAGAAGGGGACATGGGGATAAGTGTGCTCCTTGGAGATGAAAGTACTTGTTTTATAACATAGTTGAGCCCGTGGATAAATCCTTTTGCCGCTAGAAGAGGATTGACTTTGGCCGGGAGCTATGTTACCCAAACACGAGCAGGTGCCGAGGAGGACCGAATGAGTATAAACAGGCAGGGATATCGTTGTCCGGCGGCAGCGCGTGAACTAAACGCGGCGGCCGGGTTCCGCGCTGTCCATCGTTTTGCTGCCTGATATTCGATATCGATAAACAGTCAGTAAGGCCATGGGCGTGTTGAGCTCGTGGTCTTTTTTGTTTCGGAGTGCTGTTTCGCTGTTGCGGGCAGGTCCGTTATCAGGGGGAGAGAGGGAAGGATGCGCAACAATATCGTTCATATCGGAGCCGGTGAGCTGGTTTACGAAATTCGCGCTATCGTCGAAATTGCCGATAAGCTGCAGCAGATGGGCATCAAAACCAACATGGAGAATATCGGCGACCCCATTGCCAAGGGTGAAAAAATTCCCCAATGGATGAAGGAAGTGGTTGCCGACCTGGTCATGCAGGATTGTTCCTACGGTTACAGCCCGACCCGGGGCGTGCTGGAGACCCGCCAGTTTTTGGCTGAGCAGACCAACCGGCGGGGCAAGACCCAGATCACCGCTGACGACATCATGTTTTTCAACGGTCTCGGCGACGCGATTCAGAAGGTCTACGGCTTTCTGCGCCGTGAAGCGCGCATCATCGGTCCCACCCCGACCTATTCCACCCACTCCTCCGCTGAGGCCGCCCATGCCGGCACCAAGCCGATCTCTTATCGCCTTGATCCGGACAACCATTGGTATCCCGACCTGGACGATCTGCGTCTGTCCGTTAAATACAATCCGAGTATCTCCGGTATTCTTATCATTAATCCGGACAATCCTACCGGCGCCGTCTATCCAGAACGCATTCTGCAGGAGATGATCGCCATCGCCCGCGAATACGATCTGTTTATCATCTGCGATGAGGTCTATCACAATATTGTTTTTAACGGCACATCGACCAAGCCGATCTCCGATATCATCGGCGAGGTGCCGGCCCTGGCTCTTAAGGGGATCAGCAAGGAAGTACCCTGGCCCGGTGCCCGTTGCGGTTGGATGGAGGTCTACAATGCCGACAAGGACCCGGTGTTCCAGCAGTACGTGAAGAGCATTCTCGACGCCAAGATGGTCGAGGTCTGTTCCACCACTCTGCCGCAAAAGGCCATACCGCGGCTGCTCAGCCATCCTCAGTATCCGGTCTATCTGAAAGAGCGCAAGGACCGTTACGAAAAATTCTCCAACATCGCTGTTGAAATGTTGCAAGGGATACCCGGCATCAAGGTTAATCGTACCAACGGCGCTTTCTATATGAGCGTCGTCTTTAAAAAAGGTCAGCTCAGCGACTGTCAGAGCTTGCCCATCGAGATCGACGAGGTGCGCACGCTGGTTGAGGGGTTAGTGGCTGAGCCGAAAGTCGCTCTCGACAAACGTTTTGTCTATTATCTTCTGGCCTCGACCGGTATTTGCGTGGTGCCCTTGTCGTCTTTCTGCACTATGGAACAGGGGATTCGCATTACCCTTCTTGAAAGGGACGAGCAGGAATTCAAACACATCTTCCAGACCCTTGGCGAAAGCATAACGGCCTACCTGAACAGCTGACCTGTGATGGAACAACCCGGCCGGCGGGAAAAAAGTGCATCATTAACAAACGAGGGTAGTAGTAATAAGAACACCAGTTTTGGTCTAATTCATATACATTCGAATTATTGACGGGTACGGCCTGATATTGATCTTTTATCGAGGGGCTTGAGGAAGGAAACAGCGAAATCATATGGATGAGCAGTTTTTGCCCGTAGCACTGGCGACCTTACAGTTTGAAAAAGCCGCACCCTGTGATCTTTATCGCAGTATTCGTGATGATAAATATGTCTTTTTTGCCAAAAAGGGTGTGTTGTTCGACAGGGCCACGCGAGATCGGGTTATTGCCAGCGGTGCCGACCTGCTCTACATTCGCGAAGAAGAGAGCGCCCTTTATAATTCCTACCTGAAAGAGACGCTGGTCTCCATCGTCACCGATCCTGCGGTGACTTCAGACAAAAAGGCCGCCGCAGTCCATACCGCTTGTCTCCAGACTCTGCAACGGGCCTTTGAAGAGCCGCGCGCGGTCTTTCTTGGGCAGGCCTGTGAAATTCTGGAACCCACAGTCAATCTCATTGTCTCGGACGATCAGGCAACCAAACATCTGATACATCTCACCACCTATGATCACAGCACCTATGTTCATTCAACCAATGTCGGTATTTTCAGTATAGCTCTGGCAAGAATCTTGTTTAGTGGCGACAGTCAGCATGATATGCAGGCCTTGGGAGCCGGGTTTTTTCTACACGATCTCGGCAAATGCAAAATCCCCATCGATATTCTTAATAAGCCCGGCATGTTGACGGACGAGGAGCGGGAGATTGTCAATCAACACGTTCTGGATGGTTATCAAATGGTGGAGAGCAGTGGTTTGATGACTGACGAGGCACGAACTATTATTCTCCAGCATCACGAGCGGGACGACGGCAGGGGTTACCCCAATCAGAAGAGAGCCGATGAGATTCATCCTTATGCCCGGATTTGTCGGCTGGCCGATATTTATGAAGCCCTGACGGCAGACCGACCCTATCATAACAGCCGTTCCTCCTTTGAAGCCCTCAAGTTTATGAAAGAACATGTGATAAGCGGTCCGGACGAACAAGTTTTTGCCGGTTTCGTTAAACTCTTTCTGGCTTGAACTCCTCGCAGGTGATAGATTTTGAACCGGGCCGAGGGGTAATTTCAGTTTGACTTCCCATAACCGCTATGATACCTAAAGTGGGTTGTTTACACTTTAGCTGCTGACAGCTGGATCTGAGACGGACTTAATGGCAGAAGAACGGCAGCAATTGTATAAATCGTTGGGGTTTCTGTCCACTCTGGGCATTTCCATGGTGGCCGCGACGCTTATCGGTCTGGCCATAGGGTATTACCTGGATCAACGGTTAGGAACGTCCCCCTGGATGACGATGCTGTTTCTAGGGTTTGGAATTGCGGCCGGTTTCCGCAACCTCTTCTATCTCGTCAACCGGGAACTGAAACGCCAGCAGCGCGAGGAAGAGAAAAAAGATGCAGGATCCTGATGATCTCCTGCCGGAAGTGCTTTGCCGGCGTAGCTGGATGCTTTGGTTCGGCTTGACTCTGATCAGTTTGCTGTGGCAATCGAAGGCGGTTTTTTTCGGTGTTGCCGCAGGCGGCCTGGTTTCCATCGGCGGTTTTTACTGGTTGCGCTGGACTCTGGGCCGGTTGCTGGCCGAAGCTGCTAAGCAGAAGCCGAGTACCCATTTATATTCCCTGTTGTTGCGACTGCTGGTACTTGCAGTGTTGTTGTTTCTATTGATCGGTCCCGCACAGCTCTCTACGCCGGCTTTGGCGGTGGGGCTTTCGGTTGTGGTGTTTAATATCCTGGGGCTTGCCCTGGAACGAATTATTAAAGGCAGGATCTGTATCTCATGACACATCCCTTTCTGTTTTTTCAGTGGCTGGTCGAGAAACTGAAGTTTGGTTATACATCGGAGCAACTGGCCGATTTCGGCTATTTCAATCATGTGACCTACGCTTGGGCGACCATGGCGATCCTGATCCTGGCCGGTTTTCTCGCCTCCAGACGCCTGCAGAAGGACCCTAAGGGTTTTCAGAACTTCATGGAGGTGGTTCTCGAGCAGATCGAGCGATTGATCGGTGAAACCATGGGCTCCGAGGGGAGGGCTTTTTTCCCGGTGGTTGCCACCCTGGCGCTGTTTATCCTGGTTTCAAACCTGATAGCCTTGATTCCTGGCTTTATGCCGCCGACCGCCAACCCCAATACCAATTTAGCGTTGGCCCTGGTGGTTTTTCTCCTGACCCACGCCATCGGCTTTAAAAAGCACGGCCTGTCTTACATCAAGCACTTTACCGGTCCCATCTGGTGGCTGATACCCTTGATGCTGCCTATTGAGATTATCGGTCATCTTGCCCGGCCCGTATCCCTCACATTGCGTCTGTTTGGCAATATGTACGGCCATGAGGTGGTGTTGATGGTTTTCCTCTCTCTGGCGCCGGCTATTGTGCCGATTCCAATGATGTTGATGGGGATTTTGGTTGCGTTTATCCAGGCCTTTGTCTTTACTCTGCTGTCCATGATTTATTTTGCCGGTGCTTTGGAAGAAGCCCATTAAATCCCCGAACAGGGAAAGTTGCTGGCCCGTGATTGGGCCGAAGCGATAGTGTTGTCACATTCTAAAAAGGAGTAGCAAACATGGATTACTTTACTTGGTGTATCATTACAGCCGGAGCAGCTATGACTCTTGGTGTGGTCCCCACTGCCCTCAGCCAGGGGATGGCCCTCAAAAGCGCTCTAGAGGGCGTAGCCCGCAATCCAAACGCCAGCGGCAAGGTTCTGACCACGATGCTGATTGGTCTGGCGATGATTGAGTCCCTGGCTATCTACGTCTTCGTTGTGGCCATGATCGTGCTGGTCGCCAACCCCTTCACTGACAAAGTGTTGCAAATGTTGGGTGCAGCGCACTAAAAGCGTTGATTAAAATGAATGGCACGGGGTGAATCCATTATAGGATTCACCCCGTTTTTTTTGGCCCGGCCGTTATAAAACTTTCGAATTTCCCTCCCGAAGACCTCCACTGGGACCCCGGTGAGAAGGCTAGTCATGAAAATCATAGATATCAGCGTGCCCTTGAACGAAACCCTGCCGGTCTTTCCCGGCGACCCTCCCCTGGTCCTGGCCCAACAGGGCGGAGCCTTTGCTGTTAGTTCACTATCTTTAGCCAGCCACAGCGGGACTCATCTCGATTTACCGGGGCATCTCGGGTTGGACGGCCCAAGTGTTGTGGATCTACCCCTAGAGCAGATGATAGGTCCCTGTCAGGTATGGGACCTGAGCGAGCATCGCGGTCCTATTGACGAAGCGCTTCTGGCTCGCCGACCAGAGCCCGTCGGACCGAAGGTTTTACTTCGCACCGGCAACTCCCGTCTCTGGCAGGAAAAAACCTTCTGTGCTGACTATCAGGCTTTGACGGCTGATGGCGCCGCCTGGTTGATTTCCCGGGGCGTCAGGCTGATCGGTATCGATTACCTGTCCATCGAGGCGCCCAGTGGGGATGGAACCGTTCATCGACTGCTACTGGAAGCAGGTCTGATAATCCTCGAAGGGCTAGACTTGAGAGGAGTAAGCGCCGGTAGCTACGAGTTGATCTGCCTGCCCCTGAAACTCGCCAGTTGCGACGGGGCTCCCTGCCGGGCCGTGCTTCGCAGTCTCTGAGACATCCACCATTCCCCTGGAGATGGTGATATACTCAAAAGAGAGCCTGCGAACAGCGATATAGGGAGGCAAGTATGCAAAAAGACGTGAGAAAGTTTGGCAACAGTGACAAGCGCGGGCGCGTCAATACAAGCAACGATCCTTATCTGGATCAGGCTGGTTTGCCGGAACCTGCCCTCTGTTCGGAATGTGGTGCCGTCTATCGTAAAAAACGCTGGTTTTTTGATAACGAAGAGGCGGCCCTGCTGAAGCGGGATGCTGCCACCCGGAATGTGGTTTGTCCCGGCTGCCGCAAGATCAAAGACCGTTACGCCGAAGGGTTTGTTTCTTTGCGCGGGGCCTACCTGTGGCAGCACGAAGCGGAAATTCGCAGCATGCTGCGTAACGAAGAGCATAAGGCCATGGCTAAAAACCCCCTGAGTCGGATCATCAGTATGGAACGCTCGGCGGATGATATGCTCATCGAGACGACGGAAGAGAAACTCGCTGAGCATCTGGGGCGGGCGTTGCACAAGGCTCATCAAGGTGATTTGAAGGTCACTTGGGCCGATGATCATGCGGTCTGTCGGGTGGATTGGCGTCGAGATGCCTAAGTTGATAGTGCCACAAGATTCTACCGCAGGCGGTTACCGATTGTTGGAACATACGGCTGATATGGGCATCGAGGCATGGGCTGATTCTCTCGATGCCCTCTTTATCGCCGCTGCTCGGGGCTTGCAGGAGATCCTTTTCGGGCCAAACGGTTTGCCGGTGGGCCACCAGCAGCTGAAAGTGGAGCTTCAAGCCGGAGATGAAGAAGAGTTATTGGTCGCCTGGCTGGGGGAGATTCTCTTTCTGGTTGAACAACGGGGTTTTTGCCCCGTATTTTTTGTTATTGAAGAGATAGGACGGCAGACACTAAAAGGCTCGGTGGTCGGCCGATATCAACAGGAAGGGACCAGCCCGCTACGTGAGGTCAAAGCGGTTACTTACCACCTTCTGCGCGTGCTTCATCGAGATAACCGTTGGCAGGCGCGAGTTTATCTTGACCTTTAACCGATTGAAAGCGAGAAAAGATGGCTGTCAAGGTCGAAAAAATAGACGAGTGCCGCTGGCGGATTCCCCGGGAAGGGGCGATGCGCACGGAAGGGCTGATCTATGCCAGTCGCCAGATGATGGCGGTATTGCAGCGGGAACAGGCTCTTGAGCAGGTTCGCAATGTCGCTACCCTGCCCGGCATCGTCGGCCCTTCCCTGGCCATGCCGGATATTCACTGGGGCTACGGCTTTCCCATCGGCGGGGTGGCGGCTTTCGACGCCGAGGAAGGGATAGTCTCCCCCGGCGGGGTCGGTTACGACATTAACTGCGGTGTGCGGCTGATGCGTTCCAGCCTGGCAGTGACCGATGTGCGGCCCCATCTGAAGACCCTGGCCGACAGCCTCTTTCAGCGTGTTCCTTCCGGGGTCGGTTCCAGCCGGCGGGACTTCCGCCTGAATCAGGAGGAAGAACGCCAGGTGTTGCTACGGGGAGCACGCTGGGTGGTGGAGCAGGGTCTGGGGACGGCCGAGGACCTCAACCATATCGAGGCCGGCGGTTGTATCGATGGGGCCGACCCGGAATTCCTTTCCGATAGGGCCCTGGAGAGGGGTCGTGATCAGCTTGGGACCCTCGGCTCCGGAAATCATTTCATCGAGGTTCAGCAGGTCGAAGAAATACACGATCCGGTCGCCGCCGATGTGTTGGGCTTGTTTCCCGGCCAGATCACGGTGACCATTCATACCGGCAGCCGTGGTCTCGGCTATCAGGTCTGCGACGATTATTTGCGGGTGATGCTGCGGGCGGCAGCTAAATACGGAATCACCCTGCCCGATCGCCAGCTTTGCTGTGCCCCGTTGAGCAGTCCGGAGGGACGCCAATATCTGGCGGCCATGGCCTGTGCAGCCAATTATGCCTTTGCCAACCGGCAACTGATAACGGCTTCGGTACGCCAAACCTTTGAAGAGGTGTTGGGTGCTGGTGCCGAGGCCCTGCAGCTGTCCCTTATTTACGACGTATGTCACAATATAGCCAAGTGGGAGCAGCACGTTTTCGAAGGCAAAAAGCGCCGGCTTTGTGTGCATCGCAAGGGGGCGACCCGGGCCTTCCCTCCCGGTCACGCCGAGATTCCCGCCTGCTATCGCTCTATCGGTCAGCCGGTGCTGATTCCTGGTGATATGGGAAGATATTCCTATGTCCTGGTCGGTACCGCCGGCGCCATGAATGAAACCTTCGGCTCCATCTGTCACGGAGCCGGCCGGGTTCTGTCCCGACATAAGGCCAAAAAAGCCGCACGCGGCCGCAATATTTTCGCGGAACTCGCCGATCGGGGAATCTTGCTGCGGGCCGCGGGACGAGGCACGGTGGCGGAAGAAATCAGCGAAGCCTACAAGGACGTGACCGAGGTGGTGGGCGTGGTGCAGCAGGCCGGCATCGGCCGTATCGTGGCCCGGCTTAAACCCATGGCAGTCATCAAAGGCTGATAGCGTTGCAAAAAATCCACCCTTCTGCGTTACGGCGCCTTTTCTGGACCTCGACATACTGATGTGTGCCTTCGCCCCTGAAAAAGCACCAAGCCTTGAAGGATGCAGTTTTTGCTTAGCTATCGAAGTTTTGGGGCGAGTGTCGCGAGCTTATTTGACGATTTGGTTTCGGCCAAAGGAAGGTAGCGATGAAGGTCTTTGTCACAGGTGGCACCGGCTTCGTCGGTCGCGAAGTGATTCGGCAGCTATTGGCCGCAGGGCATGAGCCGGCTTGCCTGGTACGGCCCGGCTCGGAACACAAGTTGCCCGAAGTGCAGGGGCTGACCATCCGTTTCGGCGATGTGACCAAGCCGGCCTCCCTCGACGGTGCTCTTCTGGACTGTCAGGCGGTAATTCACCTGGTCGGTATTATCCGCGAATTTGCCGACCGCGGCATTACCTTCGACCGGCTTCACCGGCAGGGCACGGCCAATATAGTGGCGGCCGCCGAATCTCAGCAGGTTGGGCGCTTCGTCCATATGAGCAGCAACGGGGTCAAGGAGAATGCCGCAACCGAATACTATCGCAGCAAATGGCAGGCCGAACAGGTTCTGCGTGGCAGCGGTCTGAGCTGGACTATCTTTCGCCCCTCGGTGATCTTCGGTGCAGAGGACGATTTCTGCAACCGCCTGGCGGAGATGATCCGGCGTTTGCCGGTGGTGCCGGTTCTGGGCAACGGCCGTTACCGCATCGCTCCGGTAGCGGTGGAGGATGTCGCGGCCGGTTTCGTCGCCGCCCTGCAGGAGCCGGCCAGCATTGGCCGCGTCTATCCTGTCTGCGGCCGGGACAGTTTCACTTTTAACGAATTGCTCGACCAGATCGGCCGCGCTCTGGGCCGCTCCCGCGTAAGCAAGGCCCACCATCCCCTCTTTCTGGTCAAACCGCTGGTAGCCAGTCTTCAGTTCCTCCCCTCTTTCCCTCTGACCAGCGAGCAGCTCACCATGTTGGTGGCTGGAAATGTTTGTGATCCGCATCCCTGGATGGAGGATTTCGGAATTGAGCCGAGGTCTTTTGCCGAGGCGATTACCCGACAATTTCAGGGAACACCGAGCTGATCCGGTGATTCGGGTTTTCCTCCTGATCTAAAAAGAGAACAGAAACTTCGTAGGTCCAAACGCAGAAAGGAACGCGGAAACCTTGAAGATGCCTTGTTGGTTTTAAAACCCAGCAACTCCTACGATCAATTTTGGCAAGAGAAAAGGACCGACCGTTCTAGCAATCAACTTTCAGAAGGGGGGCCGCCCAAAGGAATTGCTGCCAAGGTAAGATGACTCAAGAGGAGTTAGCCTTTACCTTGTCTGCGTGACGGCATGCTCCACGCAGTGGCAAGGCGTTTTTTGCTTACTTTTTGTTGCCGCTTGGACAAAAAGGAAGGCGGCTGGCGGGACGCAACCCGCCGGTTTTAAATCTGGTTTCTAAGGAAGGCCAGTCTCTGAATTTTACTGCCTCAGTGGAGAAAACGAAATCAGTAGTTTTCTTCCGCTTCCTGCTCCAGCCGACTGAGATAAACCCTCAACGCCGCCTTCAGAGCACCAACAGCCAAATTGGAGCAGTGCATCTTGTCGGGAGGGAGGCCTCCCAGGGCTTTGGCAATTTCAGTCTCGGTCAACTCCAAAGCTTCGTTCACCGAGCGACCGGTGGCCATAACGCTGGTCATGGAGGCGGTGGCGATGGCAGCGGCGCAGCCCAACACCTTGTATTTCATCTCGCTGATAATATGGTCGTCTATTTTTAGAAAGACCAGCAGGAAGTCGCCACAGGAAGGTTCACCGTATTGCACGGCTACGGTCGCATCTTCGATGTAGCCGATGTTGTGTGGATTGGTGAAATGTTCAATAACGGCGGGGCTGTACATGGGTACCTCGGTGTTCGCAATAGGTGACTTTCAGGGACAGTCACGATAGTAGGTCCTGAGCGCTGATTCGTCAAGCAGGGTGAGTTCTCTACAAACGCAAGAACCCCGTGAACCGGCAAAGGGCCACGGGGTTGCCGCATCATAGAGTCGATAATATTTGTTATTTGCGGGATAAAAACCTGTCCACGGAGGCCATTCCGCCGCCACTTAGTACCAAGGCCAGGGAGATGGCGATGGCCAGCAGATGATATTCGATGCCTTCGCCCGCCTGATTTCCGAACCAGTTCATAAAAAAGCCGTGCTTCAAGTGCACGATGCCAATGGCCCCGACCATCACCGCAAAGATACCGGCTGCGGCGAGGCGGGTTAGAAAACCGACGATCAGGCCGATGGCGCCGAGAAATTCAGCGGCCACCACCAGCACTGCCACCAGCAGCGGCAGACCCATGCCCTGGGTGAAAGCATCAAGAGTGTTGTTCAGGCCGTGGCCACCGAACCAGCCAAGGGCCTTTTGGGCGCCGTGGATGAAAAACACGCCACCGAGAATCAGACGCAGAACCGCCAGCGAGAGATCATCCGGGGTAGACAGCAGTTTTTTTATCATGGAATCCTCCTTGGGAGAGACCTGAATGGAAATATCTTTTACTGTTAATTAAGTTATCATTTCTCCCGGGGCTGTCAATTGCAGGTCGAATAAGTCCTTTGCCGGCGGGCGCTTTTCTTTTTTGGGCACATTCTCTATAATGGCGCCTTTCGTGCGAAGAAACGGATATTTCATGGACCAGGTAATTCATCCCCAGGCCGCCGAGGACATGCGCCGGGCCATTCGGGCCGCAAACGGCAACGAGGTCTTCTTTCTCGGTCATACCGACAGCGAATTACGCTTAAGCGAGGTCGAGGTGCTGGCCCGGGGCAATGCCGAGGCGGTACCGGCGGTTCTGCAAGCCTGCCGTTTCGGGGACGTCGTTATTCACAATCATCCCGGAGGACAGCTGCAGCCTTCTTCCGCCGATGTGGAGATTGCTTCCCGGTTGGGCTCTCTTGGGGTGGCATTCTATATTGTGGATAACTCTGTGGAAAGTGTGTATAAGGTGGTTGAGCCCTTTGCGCCGCGCCTGGAAGAGCATGTGGATCCACAGCGTATTGCGGAACTGCTCGGCCCCGAAGGGGTGGTGGCCGACAGTCTGCCCGGCTACGAAGAACGGCCCGAGCAGTTGCGCATGGCATTTGCCGTCGGCGAAGCTTTCAACCGAGGTCAGCTGACCACCATCGAAGCCGGCACCGGAACCGGCAAGAGTTTAGCCTACCTGCTGCCGGCCATCCTCTGGGCTCTGGCCAACGAGGAACGGGTGGTGGTCTCGACCAACACCATCAACCTGCAGGAACAGCTGGTTCGTAAGGACCTGCCCTTTCTGCAGCGGGCCACCGGCCTGCGTTTTCGTGCCGTGTTGGTCAAAGGGCGCGGTAACTACCTCTGCCGCCGCCGCACCGAGACGGCTCACCTGGAGCCGGGGCTGTTCGATGACGAGTTGACCGGGGAGTTCAACAGCATCCTCGCCTGGGCCGAACAGACCAGTGACGGCTCCAAAGAAGAGCTGTCCTTTATCCCCCGCAGCCAAGTGTGGGAGGAAGTCTGTTGCGAGCCCGATCAATGCGCCCGGGTTCGGTGTGCTCACTATGGCGACTGCTTCTTTCACAAGGCTCGCCGGTTGGCGTCTCAGGCCGATCTGCTGGTGGTCAATCACGCCCTGCTGCTGTCCGACTTGGCCCTGCGCCTGCAGACCGATAACTATACGACCACCGCGGTGCTGCCGCCTTTCGATCGGGTGATCCTCGACGAAGCCCATCACCTGGAGGACGTCGCCACCCGCTATTTCTCTACCCAGGTAACCCGCTTCGCCTTCGCCCGGGTGCTCAATCGCCTGCGCCATCCGCGCAAGGCCGAGCGAGGCCTGCTGCCCCGGTTTCTGGCCAAGTTGTCTGCAGAACTGCCGGACAGCGAGGATGCCCTCTATCGGCGTTTGCATGAGCGTATCGAGTCTTTGATTGTCGATCGTCAGCAGCTTTTCGACCGAGCCGTTGCCGATCTTGAGGATATCGGCCGTGATCTCGCGGATCACCTGAAGCAGGATATCAGCGAACGGGAGGAGATCAAACAGCGCCTGGTGCCGAAACTGACCGGCAGCGATTTTTGGACTTCGGTCAGCGAGCGGGTTCGTCAGTTGAGCCGCCAGACGGAAGATCTGGCCAAAGCCCTGGCGGCGTTGCTCAAGGATTGTGAAGCACTACCCGAGCTGGTCGCCGAGAAGCTGAACTCCCCCCTTACCGATCTGAGGGGCGTGGTCGGACGCCTCGGCGGTATCGCCACCGATCTGAGCTGTTTTATCGCTACCGACGAGTCAACCTGCGGCTGGTTCGAGGTCAAACAGGGACGCATCGGCCGCGGCCAGGGCGTCATCACCCGCCTCTGCACCGCGCCTCTGGCGGTAGCGGAGCGCCTCAAGCAGGCTCTTTACGACCGGTTCCGCACCGTGGTTATGACCAGTGCCACCCTGGCCGTCGCCGACTCCTTCAGCTACTTTAAGGAACGGGTCGGTATCGACCGGGCAGAGCCGACCCGGATCACCGAACTGCTGCTGCAGTCGCCCTTTGATTTTGCCAGTCAGGCTTTGGTGGTGGTGCCTACCGATGTGCCCGAGCCGGGCCGGGGCGGCTACGGCGAAATGGTCCGGGACCTGAGCGAGAAGGCCATCGTCAGTGCCGACGGCCGTTCCTTCGTGTTGTTTACCGCCTATTCCCTGTTGCGCCGGGTCCATGGCGAGCTGTCCCCGGTGCTCGGAGCCCGCGGTTATCGCTGTCTGCGCCAGGGGGAGGAAAACCGCCATCGGCTGCTCAAGACCTTTGCCGGCGATGCCACCAGTGTGCTGTTCGGCACCGATTCCTTTTGGGAGGGGGTCGATGTCCCGGGGCGGGCTTTGGAGCAGGTCATTATTACCCGCCTGCCCTTCAAGGTGCCTACCGAACCGGTGCTCGAAGCGCGGGCAGAGGCTATCGAAAAGGCCGGGGGCGACCCCTTCATGAGCTACACGGTGCCCCAGGCGGCGATCAAGTTCAAGCAGGGCTTCGGCCGTCTGATTCGCCACCGCAACGACCGTGGGGTGGTGCTGATTCTCGACAGCAGGGTGGTCAAGAAGGGCTACGGACGCATCTTCCTCCGCTCCCTGCCTGACGCCCGTGTGCTGACCGGGCCAGCGGAACAGGTACTGGGGGAAATGGCCAGTTTTCAGGCTGAACTATCCACGGCCGACTGATTTTATAACTTAACGACAAGAAGATATAGAAAGGACATTATCCATGATTATTGTTACCGGCGGGGCCGGATTTATTGGCAGCAACATCGTACAGGCTCTCAACGCCCGGGGACGGACCGACATTTTGGTGGTGGACGACCTGACCGACGGTACCAAGTTCGCCAACATTGCAGACGCTCAATTGGCTGACTATATGGACAAGGCCGAATTCCTGGAAAAACTCGAAGCCGGCGACGACTTCGGCGGCGCCATCGAGGCGGTGCTGCATCAGGGTGCCTGTTCCACCACCACCGAGTGGGACGGCCGCTACATGATGGAAAACAACTACCGTTACTCCAAGGTTCTGCTGCACTGGTGTTTGGAACGCTCCGTCCCCTTTATTTACGCTTCCAGCGCCGCCACCTACGGCGGCGGCACGGTGTTCAACGAAGACCCCCGGTACGAGCAGCCCCTCAACGTCTACGGCTATTCCAAGGTGCTCTTCGATCAGTACGTGCGGCGGATTCTGCCCACGGCCAAAAGCCAGATTGCCGGTTTCCGCTACTTCAACGTTTACGGTCCCCGGGAGCAGCACAAGGGCAGCATGGCCAGCGTTGCCTTCCATCTCAACAACCAGCTGCTCGCCGAAGGCAAGGTTAAGCTCTTTGAAGGTTGCGACGGTTACGGTAACGGCGAGCAGCGCCGCGACTTCGTCTACGTCGGCAACGTGGTCGACGTTAACCTCTGGTTCCTCGACAACTCGAAGGTCTCCGGCATCTTCAATGTCGGTACCGGTCGAAGCCAGAGCTTCAACGATGTGGCCAAAGGGGTGCTCAAAGCCCACGACCGCGGCGAATTGATCTATGTCCCCTTCCCGGACAAGTTGAAAGGACGCTATCAAAGCTTCACCGAGGCCGATCTGACCCGGTTGCGGGCTGCCGGCTATGACGGTGAGTTCCTCACCGTTGAGCAGGGCGTGGAACGTTATATGGAATGGTTGAAGGATAACCCGGGGGTTTGATAGGTTGTCCCTGTTTTGATTAGGTTGTCTGCTGAACTTCTTTGAGCCTCGCCGGTTTCGACCGGCGGGGTATTGCAGTGACTTTGCATTTGGTTTGTTGGTTTTAAAACTCAGCAACCCTTCGATCAATGATGGGAAGAGAAACGGAACGATCGTTTTAGCAATCAACTTCCGAAAGAAGGGCCGCGCGAAGAAAGTGCTGTCGCTGCGGGATGGCTCAAGGGGTGTTAGCCTTCTCAGACCATCCGTAATAGCATGCTCCACGCAGTGGCCAGTGGCAGCCATTTTTTGCCTACTTTTTGTTGGCTTGGACAAAAAGTATGGCGGCTGGCGGGCCGCGACCCGCCGGTGTTGCTCTTTGTTTTGAACTATCTGAAATAAGCAATTTTAAATCAACTTGGCCCGTCCCTCTTCCCTTTTCCCTCCCCTCTGGATTACACTCAGACATGGCCAAATTCGATCTCCAATCCGAATATCAACCCCGTGGCGACCAGCCGCGGGCCATCGAAGAGCTGTCCGCCGGTATCGAGCGGGGCGACGGCCATCAGGTTTTGCTCGGTGTCACCGGTTCGGGCAAGACCTTCACCGTGGCCAATGTCATTAACCAGGTGCAGCGGCCGGCTCTGGTTTTGGCCCATAACAAAACCCTGGCCGCCCAGCTCTACGGCGAATTTAAAGAGCTGTTTCCCAACAACGCCGTCGAGTATTTTGTCTCCTACTACGACTACTATCAGCCCGAAGCCTACGTTGCCAGCACCGATACCTTTATCGAAAAGGATTCCTCCATCAATGAGGAGATCGACAAGCTGCGCCACAGCGCCACCCGCAGCCTGCTGTCCCGCAACGATGTCCTGATCGTCGCTTCCGTCTCCTGCATCTACGGCCTCGGTTCGCCGGAGGCCTACTTTGGCATGCTGATCCGTCTCGAAGAGGGACAGGAGCTGGAGCGCAACGACCTGCTGCGCCGCTTGGTAGATATCCAGTACAGCCGCAACGACGTCGATTTTCATCGCGGTACCTTTCGGGTGCGGGGCGATACGGTGGAGATCTTTCCCGCCTACGAGGAAGACCGGGCCCTGCGCATCGAGTTCTTCGGCGACGAGATCGAGGCCATCAGCGAGATCGACCCGATTCGCGGCAAGGTCACCGACCGCCTGGAGCGCACCGCCATCTTCCCTGCCAGTCACTATGTCGCCACCCGGCCGACTCTGGATCGGGCGATCAAGGAGATTCAGGAAGAGCTGCGGGAGCGTATCGTCTACTTCCGCGAGCGCAACATGTTGGTCGAGGCCCAACGCATCGAGCAGCGCACCCTGTTCGACATCGAAATGATGGAAGAGATGGGCTATTGCCAGGGTATCGAGAACTACTCGCGTTTTCTCGACGGCCGCAAAGTCGGTCAGCCGCCGGCCACCCTCTTCGACTACTTTCCCGACAACTCGTTGCTGTTCATCGATGAGAGCCACGTTTCTGTTTCCCAGGTTGGCGCCATGTACCGAGGCGACCGTTCGCGCAAGGAAAACCTGGTCAACTACGGCTTCCGCCTGCCCAGCGCCCTCGACAACCGGCCTCTCAAGTTCGAGGAGTTCGAGGCCAAGGGCATCCAGACCGTCTACGTCTCGGCCACCCCGGCCGACTACGAGCTGACCAAGGCCGAGGGTGTGGTGGTCGAGCAGATCGTCCGTCCCACCGGCCTTATCGATCCGCCCATCGAAGTGCGCCCGGCCAGCGGCCAGGTCGACGATCTGATCGACGAGGTGCGCACCACCGTCGAGCGCGGAGAGCGCATCCTGGTCACCACCCTCACCAAGCGCATGGCCGAGGAGCTCACCGGCTATCTCAAGGAACTCGGCATCAAGGTGCGCTACCTCCATTCCGATATTCACACTATGGAGCGGATGGAGATCATTCGCGATCTGCGCAAGGGGGTGTTCGACGTGCTGGTCGGCATCAACCTGCTGCGCGAGGGGCTCGATATCCCCGAGGTCTCTCTGGTGACGATCCTCGACGCCGACAAGGAAGGCTTCCTGCGCTCCGAGCGTTCGCTGATTCAGACCTGCGGTCGCGCCGCCCGAAATGTCGATGGCCGAGTCATCATGTACGGCGACAAGATCACCCGATCCATGCAGGCCTGCATCAACGAGACCGAGCGGCGGCGCGTTGTCCAGTTAGCGTATAACGAAGAGCACGGCATCACCCCGCAGACGGTCAAGAAGTCACTGCGTACCATCCTCGAAGACATTGCCGAAAAGGATTACGCCGAGCTACCGCAGGTGGCCGAGGAAGGCGCCGAGTGGCACACACCCAACGAGTTGCGCGAAGAGATCGCCCGCCTCAAGGCCGAGATGCTGCAGGCCGCCGGGGATCTGGAGTTTGAAAAGGCCGCCGAACTGCGGGACAAAATGCTGGTGCTGGAAAAGCAGGAATTACTGGTACGGGATGGGTGAAAAAATGGGGTAGCAATGCTGCCGACCCTTGGTTTTGGATAGAATTATCAGGCCAGGTAGATTCTAGTCGTAAGTACACCAGTTGCAGGCTGGTAGGGCAAGCTTGCCATCTTGCAAATGTGACAGTATGGTCCCCAGTGATGAACCAATAAACAACGTTCTCGGAAGCCCCCTCCAGGTTAGAGTGGTAAAAGGTTCCTTTTAAAGAGTAGCGTGTGCATTGCTGACTTATTCCTCGGTAGTCATGATGCGATTTCTACCACTGTTCTTGGCTTTGTACATGGTAATATCTGCGGCACGAATCATGTCGCTTGGTTCAGTAATGTTCTTCGATGGAAAACTGCAGATGCCGCTGCTGATGGTGAAGTTAATCGAGTAGGAGCCGAACTGCAGTTGAAAGGCCTCGATCCTTCTGCGCATTCGTTCCATGATCTCGTAAGAGTCGGCAAGAGACGCGCCCGGAAGTACCAGAAGAAATTCCTCGCCTCCATAACGTACAATGAAATCCGAAGAACGCAGGTCACCCTGCATCTGCGTTGTAACGCTCCGAAGGACCTCATCTCCCGCCTGATGGCCAAAAGTATCGTTGATGGTCTTGAAATGATCGATGTCAATGAGGCAGAGCGAGAACGAGGTACTGAATCGCTGGGCCCTGCTGAACTCTTCCTGCAATCTCTTCATGCCGAACCGGCGATTGAGCGAGCCTGTCAACTCATCCATTGCCGCAAGCTCTTCAAGGCGACGGATCAGGTTGCTGTTATACAGGAAAGGGGTTGCCTGTTGGATGAAGTTCTTGCTTTCCAGGCCGCTGAAGGACCTGGCGAATTCATTTTTGGCAAGCAGTATAGCAACGCCTATTTTCTGGTCCTGGTATCGCAGTGGAATGAAAGCGATTGAATCGGGAACTAACTCTCCCAGGACGATATTGAGTTTCACGGGATTGTTTTGCAGGTTCTCGTAACGCATGCATTCCTTTTTCTCCATGACCCGATAAAGCTCATCCTGGTCAACCATCTCAAAGTCGACCTGTGCATGTTTCGTTTTAAGCAGGGAAAATGTTCCTTTGTCGTAGCTTATAATACAGCCCCCATCACCCCCAAAATACGCGATAAAGCTGTCCAGCACTACATCCGCTATATCCTTTACCGAGAGTCGCTGTTTAAGCTCCTCAAGAAAGCGGGTGGTGATCATCTCGGCTTTCATAGAATTCTGAATCGTCTTGATAAAGTCATTGAACGAGTTTGTGATATTGCCGACGATCGGGTCGTCAGACTTAACCGTGATGAGGCATTCGTCGTCGTTGCACTCGATGGCCTCCTCTCTGCGGGCACTGTCGAGTTTCTCTCTAAAAGCGGTGAGTTTGGTACTGACCGATTCGAGAAAGTCATAGAAAATACTTTTGAAAACAAAAAAGTTGAATCCTCCAACAAGCAGGCCGGCAATGATGCACATGCTGAAAAACTTGAAGGTAAGCACCTGTTCCGAGGCGAGATTGAGGACGAGTTTTACGAAGAAGGGGAAGATGATGCCGATAAAAACCCCAAATCCCACCATGATGACTAATAATTTGTTTGTGAATGTTGATTTGATTTTCATATGAAAAAATGAGCCGGAGCCCCTCGTTTTGATAAGTTGGCAGAAAAAGTGATTGGAAAGTCATTAATATAAACATATATCTATTACGATATAAAAGAGAAAAATCAGAAAACTGAATGGCGATAGGTTTTTCATATTCTCCAATGGATGTTTTCAGTCGCAGGCGCAGAATTTTTCCGAATCATCAAAAGGGCACAGCTAAGACATCAGGGACCATGCTGTCACTGCCTTTGCATTGTTCTGCAAAAACAAACAAAAAGACCTCCCGGTAAATGGGAGGTCTTTTTGTTTGTTGGGTTCATTTCTTAATATAGAAAGCTGGCAATCTTGCGCAATTCTTTTTAAAGCCCAGGGATTCCGATAGGGCCAGGAAGGTCCGGGATACCGCACCCTGAAAGCAAGACTGTAATAAGAAAACCCAAGATCAAAAGCGCCATATGTTTCATATAAAATTCTCCTGAAAGCATAATTCAAAAAAGGGTGCTGGGGACAGGTTTAACAGGTAAGAATTTTCCCCTGTACCACCTCAAGCAAATGCTCCAGACTATAATCCTTTTTGGCAGGCAATTCCAGTTGTTTGACCGTCTGGCTCAGGCAAGATAAATCCGGAGCAAGCAGTCTGGTCCAGTCGTGCTCACTGCCCCCCCCTCTGCCTTCCCTGAATTCGACAATGCGAGGAAACGGATGCCTGCAAAGATACTGCCTATTGTCTATAGTGACTAAAAAACTACGTCAAATAACGTAAAAATTCCGTCGGGTGAAGGTTGTGTTAGAGGCATTGTTCGGAACAATCAACAGGGAACGGGTGTTGCTGTATCTGCTGGCGCGTGAAGAGGGTTATCCGCGGTAAGTGGCCAAGTTCTATGCCACCGATCTGCGGGCGATCCAGAATCAGTTCGAGAAGCTGGAGGCCGGCAGGGTGGTGTACAGCCGCATGATCGGCAATACGCGGCTCTATGCGTTCGATCCGCGCTATCCATTTTTGGCAGAGCTGAAAAGCCTTCTGGAAAAAGCGCTGAGCTTTTATCCCGAGGCCGAAAGGAATCGCCTTACCATGTCACGGCGGCGTCCAAGGCAAAAAGGGAAGCCGTTGTGAAAGAAGTTGGCAGCATGAGCATGGCAGAGCTGGCGGCTTTCGTCTGTAGCCATTTGAATTCACAGGGGTTCAGGGGACACCATGCTCATTCGCTAAGCTTCGAGTCTGGTAAGGTCTTAGAATTCAAGTGCTATTTTCCATCTTCCCGCGCCACAGCTTCAACCTCATACCAATCAATCTTCCGCGTCACATACATCACCAGCGCCAGAATCACCAACAGCCCGACACTCCCTAGAATCAGCGCATAATCCTCGAGCTGCAGCACGATAAACAGGTAGCAGTAGAGGATGCTCAGAATCCCCGCGATGGTCAGGGCGAACTTGCTGTTGGAGATGATGGCCCAGGCATAGCCTGAGACAAGCAGGGTCACCGAGCCCGCCGACAGGATGTAGGCCAGGTTGAAGGGGATGTACTCGGACAATGACAGGACCAGGGTGTAGAAAATCAGGATGGCCATGCCGACCAGCAGGTACTGGATCGGGTGGATGCGTCGCTTGTTGATGATTTCGGAGAAGAAGAAGGCAAAAAAGGTGAAGACCAGGAACATGACGGCGTATTTGGCCAGCCGCGTCGACTTCTGATAGATATCGGCGGTCATGATCAGCTCAAGGCCGAAGGCCGACGGGGTGACCTTGTACTTGGAGCCTTGCCAAAACTGAGGGAAGTTCCGGTTCAGGTGCAGCACCTTCCAGTCGGCGGTAAAACCCTCTTTACTCACTTCACGGGTTACCGGCAGAAAGGCGCCGTTAAAACTGGGCGAAGGCCAGGGCGAGGTCATGCGGACGGTGGTGGTTTCGCCGACGGGGATCAGGTCGATCTGCTCGCTGCCGTTCAGGTTCAGGTCGAAGGAAAAAGCGTTGGATGCTTGCGCCGAGAGGGGCTGGACCAGGGTGCTGACCCCGGCTCCGGCCAGGTCGGTGGTTTTGAGTCCCGGGTTGGCATTGTATTCGACCCCGTTGAAGGCCAGGACGATCTTCTCCCGGATGCCGCGCATGTCGGTGATACCGAGGGAAAGACAGGCCTTATTCCAGAGGATATTTTTTGGTTCGACGTTCAGCTGACTGGCAGGGGGCAGCTTGAAGTTGCCGTTAAAGGTCAGTCTGGTGTTGTACAGCACTGCTTCAAAGAGGCTGCGATAACGCACCTCCGGAGTCATGTCGCCACTGATGTCGAGTGTTTCGGGAAGAAAATGCAGGTACTTGAGATTGAAGCGGGTTTTGCCCCGGTCGTCCTTGTAATAAGTCTTGAAGGGCACGGTCAGAAAGGGCCCGGTGATGGTCTGGCTGTCGCCCCATTTCTGGCTGATCTCCCGGACCACCGTATCGCGCCGCTGCTGGCGTTCCCGGATCAGGCCCTTGACCATCGAGGCCGGTATGAGCAGCAACAGGATCAGGATGCCGACGGAGATGATTTTCAGGGTGATGGAGCGTTTGATGTATTGAGAGGTTTTTTTGACGAGATCCAGCTGGTTTTCCATGGGGGGGTTCCTTTCAAGCGATGGAATGCAGCAGAGTGGAGCAGCGGTTTGAATGAATTTACCCTCCGCATATTAAACATCTCTATGAATTCATTCAAGAAATTATTGAGTTATATCTATCGAGTGGGCTGATCGAAGGTGGTGCGGGAGAGGGAGGGGGGAGGCTAGAACAGCTGATCCGCCGAAAGGGTCAGAAAGCGATCCCCTGTTTGGCGGATTGAGTTTTGACATCTAGTGAAGCCCGCCGGGATCATCCGGCGGGCTTTCGCGTTTTTTGGAATCAGTAGCGCCAGTTGATAAAGACCATACCCGGTGCAACTTCATTGGGGAGATCGGTGAACCAGCCTTTGGTTTGATTCATGATGTTGAGAATACCAATTTGGACCCCTTTGTCGCAGGTGTCGGCAAAGTTGATAAAACCGAGCTGCAAACCGTGCAATTTGGTCGCATAGTTAAACGCCGCTCCCTGCACGCCGGTGGCTGTTCCCGAGGCGTAGTTGGCGAGGAAGGCCAACTGCAACCCTTTATAGTTTTGCGCATAATTCGCCAAAAAGCCGAGGGACAGACCGGAACTGGTCCCCGTGGAGCCGTTGACAATCCCGAGTGTTAGAGCGTCTTGGGGATTTTCACTCCAGATACCCAGGGATACGCCGCCGATGCGGGTGCCTCTGGGATGGATGGCGAGATCGGGGGTAATGCTCGCCTGAAAGCTGTTAGATGCGGCAAATGCACCGGTAGAAATGAGACAGAACAAAAGCGTAAGTAGCCATTTTTTCATGTTTACTTTCTCCACGTTAAGATATTGAAATAGCATTGCGACGACCTGCAAACGTAAGGGGCCCGACCATTATCGAGTCACTAAGAGAAGTTCGGGCCGATGTTGATTTCCAGTCTGATAGAGCAAGATTTGGTCCCAATTAACCAAAGAGGGAGAAATAGACCGCATAATATATTGTTTTCAATTTCTTTTAGATTTGTCTACCGAATGAAACCAGCTGTTTTGGCATTTGTTTTTATGACTTGATGGTTTGAATATCGCGATTGAATCAGGGCTTGGGATTCAGGATTTCGAAAAATTGAATTTTCGTCACGTCGTTATTTGGCGACTTGAATTTGAAACCTGGAGGCATGTGTTGGAGAAGCAGGGCCTGCCTATGCAGGACGGGCAAGAGGTATGCAAAAAGAATCTCTGAACGGTCCTATTCGTGGATTGGGGGAAAAGAGTCAGCCCTGCCCAACTCCCCATCCGCCATTTTGATATGCCCTACCTGTTGCCAGGGAAAGCCGAGCAGCTCGGAGCCGACAGCATCAACGGCTACGGGGTCGAAACCGCCCACCAGTTTATTGACCGGCGGATCGCAGGTCGGCCCGCCGAGGTGATAATCGGAAAGGCCAATGCTGGCGTCGATGAAGGCCAGGTCTGGTTTCCGATAGCGGTTCAGCTCGAAGATCGAACTCTGCATCTGTTTATGAAAGGCCGACTTTTTCCAATGACCGCCGCGCTGGTAGTAGGCCGGTGGCGCCACGCCGATCATGTTTTTCATGCTCAGGGTGACGGTGGATAGGGAATGGGCCTTGAGGACTGCGGCAGAGAGGACAAAGCTCTCCATCACCAGGCGTGGCATCATAAAGGTAGGAAAGACTTTGTTGCGCGGATCGCGCAGTTCAATCAACCCCGCTTCATTGAGGTCGACCAGCTCGATTCCCTCTTCTTTTGCCAATCGGTCGTAGCCGTGGATGGCGAATACCTCATCGGTGGTCAGATGTTTTTCGCCGGTTCCCTCGGCGATGATGATCTCCGCGTCGCTCCATTGGCGGCAGGCTCGCACCAGGGCGGCGCAAGCGGCCACCGGCAAAGTTACCGGCGGCGGGGAGGCATTGACCAGGTTGGGTTTGATCAGGATGCGCTGCTGGCGGCGGAGCAGTTCGGGCGCGCCGATGTTTTTCAGCAAGGAGGGAATGGTCTCTTCGTAAGAGATAAATTCGGCTGTGGCGCAGGGTCGTTGCATGGGGATATTGTAACGGCTGTAAGGCGAAGAAGTAAACCGTTTCGCTGCTCTCGCAGGTTATGACGCCAGAGGTTGGTTACTCCTCTGGGTTATCGCTCTGGGCGAGCTTTACTTCTTCCAGTTTGGCGCTGACTTCACTGAAGCTGCCGTGAAACACTTCACCGTCTTCACAATAGGGTTCTTCGTTGATAACCAGGTAGTATTTGCCTTCGTCTTCTTTGAAGACGCTGTAGGCGTAAGCGCCGAAACTTTCAGTGTAGATGGCTACAGGTGTCATGTGATCTCTCCTTCTCTTGATAACGTGTTTAAGTGTTTGACCTTGAAAAGTCGCAAGATCGGCGGGTCGCGGCCCGCCAGACGCCCTGCTTTTTGTCCAAGCCAACAAAAAGTAGGCAAAAAAGGGCTGCCACTGCGTGGAGCATGCTGTCGCGTAGCTAAGAAGAAGACTAACCCTTCTTGAATTATCTGGCGGATTCAACTAACAAGTGCAACGGATTCCTTGCTGAAGAATACCTCGTTCGGGGTTCGATAACCAAGGCACTTTCTTGGTCGATTATTCAGCCGCTCCATCGCAAACTGAATTTCTTCGTCAGTAACCGTTCTCAAGTCACGGTCTTTGGGAAAATACTGGCGAATCAGGCCGTTCATGTTTTCGTTGGTCCCTCGCTCCCATGATGCGTAGGGTCGAGCAAAGTAAAAATCGGCTGTTAGGGCCTTGGCAATATCCTTGTGTCGGGCAAACTCTTTGCCGTTGTCCGAGGTCAGCGTATGAACTCGATCGTCATGGGGACTGAGTAATCGGATGATCGTTGTTGCCACTTGGTCAGCGGTCTTTCTCTCAACTTTTGCAATTAGGGCTAGGCGAGCTTTGCGGTCCGTTAACGAAACAATGGCCTGCTTATGCCCTTTGCCGATAACCGTATCAAGCTCCCAATCGCCCAGGCGAGAACGATGCTCTACAATGGCGGGTCTGGTCTTGATACATTGTCGATCAGGTAGCTGGCCGCGACGGTCTCTAGCGCCATAACGCTTCTTGCGTTGTTTTTGACAGCGTAGATGTTTGTACAGGTCGCCTCCAGTACTCTTATCCGCCAGAACGTATTGGTAGATTCGTTCATGGCTCGCCGAGGGGCGACCGGTTCTGCGCAGCCAGCCAGAAATCTGCTCGGGGCTCCAGTCGAGCCGAAGACGACTTTTGATCAGGGACCAAGTCTCAGCGGTGATTCGAATGCGAGGCTTTTCCCGATGTCTTTTTTGAGCCAGCTGATGGGCTTGCTTGGGGCGGTAGCCCCGTTGCCCGCAGTTGCGCTTGAGTTCACGGCTGATCGTTGCCTTGTTTACTCCGAGCACCTCGGCGATTTTAGATTGCGAATGCCCTGCTTTCTTGAGAGCGTAAATCTGGTATCTTTGCTCTTGGGCAAGCTGCGTGTAGTTTTTCATCTGTGCTCCTTTGACCGGCTAGTCTAGGTGGCATAGATGCTACCGCAGCTTGCTCACTTAAACCAACCGTGCAAAGTTGCACTTACGAATTGAACCCAGGTCTTACAACAACAGCAATTTCTTTGGGCGGCCCCTCTTTCGGAAGTTGATTGCTGAAATTATCGGTCCGTTTCTTTTGCCAACAGTGGTCGAAGGGGCTGCTGGTTTAAAACCAGTCAATGTATATATAAGGTTGTTAAGTGACCCTTTTCTGGCTGGGATGAGAAATCATTCTAATGCTGTAAATGCCGCAAAGGCAGCTTTGGCCACGGCGGTATTGTCAATGTAGGCACAGCGCACCGGGTCGTGGCCCTGAACCATGCGAAGCAACCTTTCGGCTCCCTGGCCCTTGGCAAACAGCGGAATCAGGCTGTTGGTGTGGTAGTCGTGGTGCCATTCCATTCCCGGTAGCTGATTTCGGCCTCGGTTGACAAGGGGCTGCCAATCCGGATCGGAACCGGAACCGGTGAGGCAGCCGGTTTCGTGATCTCCGGTGACGATCAGCAGGGTCTCTTCCCAGCTGCTCTGAGTTTCCACCCAGCGAACCACTGCCGCCACCGTGCGGTCGAAGTCGAGCTGTTCCTCGATCATGCGCCCCGACTGGTTGTCGTGGCTGGCCCAGTCTACCGCCCCTCCTTCAATCATCAGGAAAAACCCGTCAGGATCGTTGTCGAGAACGTTGAGGGCCGCGCGGCTCAATTCGGTCAGCGTCGGCACGGTTTTAAGCAAAGGCACCGCGTAGGGCCGCGCGTGCAACTCTCCACTGCGCCCCTGTTGCAGGGTCTTGCCTGCCTGGGGAATACCGAGCAGTCGCTTGGGGGCGGCGCCCATGGCCAGTTGCTGAAAAGCGCTGCGTTCCTCAACAAGGGTCCAGGGGTCGGCCCGGCCGTCACCGTCGGCATCGCCGCCCAGGGAGCCTGCCTGCAGCTCAGCCCAGGTGTCTTTATCACCGACGGACTTAAAGGTGCGGGCCGCAGGGAGTCGGCGACCGTCTCCGTCAAAGAAGGGATGGCCGCAGCCAATGATCACGTCTACAGCGCTGTCGCGTAACATGATGTTGGCTATGGTGGAACCGTTTTTGCGGTTCAGGTCATGTACCGCGAAGGCCGCCGGCGTGGCATGGGAGAAGGGAACGCTGGTCACCAGGCCGCTGGCCTTGCCAAGCTTTTCAGCGCGTTCGACCAGGTTTTCCACCGGACGCAGGCTGCCGTCTTTGCCGGGAACCATACCGATGGTGCCGCGATGAGTTTTGTGGCCGCTGGCCATGGCGGTGGCGGCCGCGGCCGAGTCGGTGGCGCCCTGGTTTATCGATTCGAAGGAGGCCCATGCCTTTTCACCAGCGTAACTGCCATCAAGGGCATAGGTGCTCATGGCCAGGCGCACCGGAAAATCGGCATAAACCTGACAGTTTGCGCGCCCATTGGCGTAGATGCTGGCCGCCTCGCTGTGGTTATAGCCCATGCCGTCGCTGATCATAATGATGACGTTTTTGGTCGGCGATCTTTGCGCCGCCCCGGCGGCGATAGGCAGGACACCGCTAAATACAGCCAGAAACAAACAGGCAAAGAAGTGTCGCGGGGTGAACATGTTTAACTCCTGGGTGAACAGGCAGGGGAGAGGTTGCGGCGGGTACTCGCAGCCGACTTGACATCCTGGTACAGGGACTAAGCCGCTCGCCACAGCATTTCAAATAGTTTTCAAGTCTTCGGCAGCGCGCAGATCCTTAAGTTTGTCGTGCACGTCATCGAAGGAGCCCTCGAACAGATGTCCGTCTTCCTTATAGGGCTGTTCGTCAATGACCAGGAAGTAGCTGTCGCTTTCCTCGTCCTGGCAGATGGTATAACGATGCTCGGCGCTGTCTTCGCTGTAGACTACTAAAGATCCCATGGATACTTTCCTTGTTGGCGTCCCCAAAAGTCCGTTCTACAACGTTTTTCAGGGTCGCGACATGCTCGAGCATGGTTTCATCCCTTAAAAAGCCATGTCTTGCAGAACGAAGTTTTTACGAGAGCACTTTCTTTGCGTGAGGGTCCAATGCAATCGTTGATTCTTAAGCCTTCATTAGAGACGGTCTTTAATTGTACCTGAAAAACTTGCCTGTCAACATTGTTTTTGGAAATAAAAAGGATTTCTACAGACGCAGCTTGTAGCCGCTGCCGAGCAACACGGCTGCCCAGGTGAAGAGCGCTGCAGCCATCAGTCCGGAAACGAGAAAGGCTGTACTTAGAGACAGGTCGCCGACTCCGAGAATCGCATGGCGAAAGCCGTCGATGAGGTAGAGCATGGGATTGAAGTGAGATAGCCGCGCCCAGAAGGGCGGCAGGATAGAGACCGGGTAGAAGACTCCGCCGAGATAGATCAGCGGCAGGATCAGAAAGTTATTGTACATCGACAGCCCATCGAAATTTTTGGCGTAGATAGCGGCGATGAGGCCGAACTGGGCGAACAGAAAGCTGGCCAGGGCCGCCATGGCGGCCGCCGCCCAAGGGGAGACGAAGGGTAGTTCGGCAAAGAAGCAAGAAATGATCAGCACTACGGTACCGACCAGCAGGCCTCGAAGCATGGCCGCCAGGGTGTAGGCCAGGATGAATTGTGGTGGCGTCAGGGGCGTGACCAGCAGGTCGACGATATTACCCAGGTAGCGAGAAATGAATAGAGACGATGAGGTGTTTGCGAAGCTGTTATTGATGACCCCCATCAGGACCAGTCCGGGGATAACGAACTGGGCGTAGGAGAAATCCTCCAGCACCGAGATACGCTGGCCGAGGGTGGCGCCGAACACGAACAAATAGAGGGAGGCGGTGACGATGGGGGTGAGCAGGGTCTGAAAGGAGACCCGCAGAAAACGTCGTACCTCTTTTTGCAGCAGGGTTGCGAAGGGCAGCCAGGGTATAAAACGTTGCTTTTGGCGGAGGCGGTCGATCATGACGAGCTCCCCTTGCGGTCGGTGAGTTGTAAACCGGTGAGATCGAGGAATACTTCTTCCAGGCCTGGCCGCGGCAGTTCAATATCGCGGATCGGCAGATCGAGTTGCGCCAGTGTCTGCAGGACTTCGGCCATGGCCACTTCACCGGCCAAACTGATTCTCAGCAGTTGACCGTTCTCTTCTAGTTGGCCTTGCAAGGGCTCCAGTGCGGTGGGGACCTGGTCGAGGGGAGCATTAAGATGCAGCAGCATCGAGCGGCTGTCGAGGCGAGCCAACAGGTCGGCGGTCCGTTCCAGGGCCACCAGTTTGCCGCCGCTCATGATAGCTATGCGGCCACACATCTGCTCCGCTTCTTCCAGGTAGTGGGTGGTGAGCAGCACCGTGGTACCGGCCTGGTTCATCTCCCGCACGAAATCCCACAGGGCGCGGCGCAGTTCCACATCGACTCCGGCGGTCGGTTCGTCGAGAATCAGCAGTTGCGGCTTGTGAATCAGCGCCTTGGCGACCATGAAACGACGTTTGAGGCCACCTGACAGTTTCATCATGGATTTATGCAGGTGAGGGCCGAGGCCGAGGCGTTCGATAAGCAACTCACGCCAGGAGTTATCGCTGCGTACACCGTAATAGCCGGCATGAATTTTCAAAGCCCGGTCAATGGTGAAAAAGTGGTCGGTGACGATTTCCTGGTGCATGACCCCAACCAATCGCCGGGTTAGACGATAGTCCTTCACCGCATCATGGCCAAAGATACGTACGGTGCCGCTGTCGATGCGGCAGACGCCGCTGATCATGTTGATGGTGGTGCTCTTGCCGGCGCCGTTGGGTCCGAGCAGGCCGAAAATCTCTCCCGGTTCGATGCTCAGGGAGAGGTCGTCGACGGCTTTGGTGCCGGCGAAGCTTTTTTGCAGATGGTTTATTTCGAGGGCAGGCTTCATTGTCGGAACTCTAGCAATAATTAGGGTAAAGATCAAACAGGGAGCTTGCGGAGATTGGCTTTAAAACAAGAACCTAGTTGTTTACTTGGGGCAAGTTGACGTCCCATTAAGGTCCAAGGCTTTCACCACAGAGTTCACGGAGGACACGGAGAAACACAATTAAAACAGAGGATTTTCTCTGTGTTCTCTAGTGAGCGCAGCGAACGAGTGGTAAAGGTCCTAGGCTTGTTTGATCTGCGAATGCGCAGCATCAGGTTTCATCTGCGTCCAAATCGAGGTTCAAAATCTTTTCGGGACGCTGATGAACGCAGATAGAGCCAACATTCTAGGCGATGCGGAAAAGAACAGGGGACAGCTTTTCAGTAATCTAATCCGCCAGCACTACCCGGTTGCGCCCGGTTTCTTTGGCATGGTAGAGGGCCTGATCGGCCTTGGCAATAAGATCGTCAGGTTGACTGCCCCGTTGTGGGACCATGCTGGCGATGCCGACACTGACGGTGATTTTGTTGGAGATGCCTGACGCTATGTGGGGTAGAGCCAGGGACTCTACGGCGGCTCGACACTGTTCGCCCAGAGATCTGGCGGCGCAGTCCGTATGGGGCAGAATCAGGGCAAATTCCTCGCCCCCGTAGCGGGCTACCAGATCCCGCGGCCGGGAGGTCTGATCATGAAGTGTCCGTGCTACCCGGCGCAGGCAATGGTCTCCCTGCAGGTGGCCGTAATGATCGTTATAGGCTTTGAAACAGTCGATGTCGATCAGCATCAGAGTGAGCGGTTGTTGTTCGCGAATGCCCCGTTTCCATTCGACGTCCAGGTGACAGTCGAAGTTTCGACGATTGGCGATGCCGGTCAGGCCGTCGGTCATGGACAGGCTGGCCAGTTTATCGTTGGTTTCGTGCAGTTTGCGAGTCCGGGCCTTGACCAACTCTTCGATTTCCGCTGAACGGATGGCGGCCATCCGCAGATAGGCAGCGATCAGAAAAGTGAAAATAAATCCGGATAGCATGATCAGGTATGGAACCCGGCTGCTGTGATAATTCAAGTAGCTATCCGTCGGTAGGGCGCGAATGCGCCATTGGTGACCGGCTATCACCGGTAGTTCATCCAGGTAAGCCGCTGCCGCGACCGGTGTTCCAACAGGCGCTCGATGGTGATAAAGAATTCGATGTTCCAAATCCGCAGTATGGTCCAAAAGGGTCAGGTCGATGCCTGGGGTGACATGCTTTTCCAGCAACCTTGCCAGTAGGTCGTCAACGTTAAAAAAGCCGGCGATAAAGCCGCGCAAAGGGCGGGCGGAATCCTTTGAATCAGCGGCGTCAAGGACCGGAAGCAGGGCAAATACTCCCCGAAGCTCAGGTTCATTGGCAAACAGGGGAAATTGAAGGATTGCCTGTAACCTGCCCTGACTCAGGCCAGCCTCGAGAGCCGGGCGTATGGCTGGAACCGCAGCCAGATCAAAGCCGAGCAGGCCGCTGCGGCGCTGTTCAGGGGAAAGGTAGTCGAGGGGATAGCTCGGCTCGCCTGTCGGGTGCTCGATTTGCGGTACCCAGCCCAGGGCCAGGATGTTCGAATGGCGAGCCAGGGTTTCCGTGGCGACCCGCTGGAATTCTTTATCGGACACGATGGTCGAACCGTCAAACAAGGCTTTGAGCAGATAGAGGGCTTCGAATTGGAAGGTCAGTTCCTGATAAAACTGGTTTCCGATGGCATCGACTTCAGCCTCGAATCCGGCCAGGGTCTCCCGCCGCTCTTGCCGATAGAAGCTACCGGCAAGCAGGGCGCTTAAGGTCAGGCTGGCCAGAATAACGCACAGCATGGCCACTTTTTGCGCTGGTTTTATCGGCATGCGAGCCCCCCCCCTTGCGGGCGATAACAACGACTCAGTCATCCTTGGGCCGTGCCGGGGTTCCAAAGAGCCGTGCCGCCAGAATGCCGACCTCGTACAGAATCATAAAGGGACCGGCCAGGGAGAGTTGAGAAATAATATCGGGAGGCGTCAGTATGGCGCCGACCACGAAAGCGAGCAGAATAGCGTATTTCCGATGACGGCCCAACCAGTGGTGGTCGACGATTCCCATGCGGGCCAAAAAGAAGATGATAATGGGCAGTTCGAAAACCAGGCCGAAGGCCAGGAGCAGCTTGCTCGATAGGGCCAGATAGGCACCCATGGAAAGCATCGCTTCCATGCCGCTGTCAGTGCCGAAGGTGACCAGAAAGCGAAACACCAGGGGAAAGACGTAGCGAAAGCCGAACCAGGTGCCGGTGGCGAAACAGATGCAACTGGCCAACACGAAGGGCAGCGCGAAGCGCTTCTCGTGGCCGTACATACCGGGGGCGACGAACAACCACAGTTGCCAGAGGAGGACCGGCAGGGCCAGTAGCAGACCGCTGAGGGCGGCCACCTTGAGGTAAGTGAAGAAGGGTTCCGTGGCGTTGATAAAGACCAGGGAACTGCCTTCGGGCAAGGCTGCCTGTACCGGTTCGGCGATGAGTTGGAAAAGGCGTTCAGAGACCGCGTAACAGAGAGCGAAGGCCGCCATCCAGCTGCCGACACAGATAATCAGTCGCTGGCGTAGTTCTTCCAGGTGGGCAGTGACGGGGAGCTCATCCATGGTCATCGGGGTCTTTCGAGGTCTTTTCGGTCTGCGAATCTTCGACGGATTCGTCGATCTCTCCCGGTTCGCCCGGCTCATCGAGGGTCACGTGCAGATCGCTGGTGGCGCGCTTGAATTCGGCCAGGCCTTTGCCCAGGGCTTGAGCCAGTTCAGGCAGCCTTTTAGGGCCGAGCACCAGCAGCGCTACGCCAAGAATGATAAGGATTTCGGTCATGCCGAGATTGAACATTCTAGTTTCCTTAACCGATAGATGCGAAGGATCGTTCGGATTCATTTGGACAATAACGGCAACGGCCCATTCTGTCAAGCGTTGGGAAAGCCTGATAAAGGTTTGACATATAAGGGCTTTTGCACTATTATTCGAGCCGTTGTTCCGCCCTGTAGCCCTTTGCCAAGGACGATAGCGTTGCAAAAAGTTCAGCCTGTGGTGTCCTGTAGGCCGATTTTTTGTTTGGCTATCCCATGACTTTTTGCGAAAGCTTCAAGGAAATTAAGGTAATGAATCAGCAACAACTCAAGGATGAAATCCGTCGCTTGGCGGACGAGCGCGATGCCCTGATCATGGCGCATTTTTACCAACGTGACGAGATTCAGGAGATTGCCGATATTGCCGGGGACTCCCTCGCTATGGCCATCGAAGCCGCTAATACCGAGCGTAAGGTGATCGTTCTGTGCGGAGTCCATTTCATGGCTGAGAGTGCCGCCATTTTGGCCCCCGAGAAGACCGTGCTGCTGCCCCGCACCGAAGCCGGCTGCCCGATGGCCGACATGGTCACCGCCGATAAGTTGCGGGAGATGAAGGAGCGTCTGCCGGGCCGGCCTGTGGTCACCTACGTCAATTCCAGCGCCGCGGTCAAGGCCGAGAGCGATATCTGCTGTACCAGCGCCAATGCTGTGGCGGTCGTCAATTCGCTTGATGCCGACGAAGTGATCCTGGTGCCGGACCGCAATCTCGGTCGTTACATCGCCGCCAACACCGAAAAGAAGTGCCACTTCTGGGAAGGCTATTGCCCCTTCCATGACCAGCTTCCCGAGGAGGACGTGCTGGCGGCCAAAGAGCAGCACCCCGAGGCCTTGTTCCTGGCCCATCCCGAGTGCCGCCCGCAAATTTTGAAAATGGCCGATCATATTGCTTCGACCAGTGGTATTATCGACTTTGTTAAAAAGAGCCCGGTGAAGAAATTTATCATCGGCACCGAAGTCGGTGTACTGTTCCGGTTGCGCAAGGAGAACCCGGATAAAGAGTTCATCATGCCCAACTCCCTGCTCTTCTGCCAGACCATGAAATATACGACTCTGGAAGACGTTCTCAAATGTCTGCAGACCATGAGTCCGCAGATTACTGTTGAAGCCGAGACCAGCCGCAAGGCCAAACTGACTCTAGACCGTATGTTGGCGGTACCCCGGGACTGATAAATGGTTGAAAAGTCCAGCCCTGGGCTCCACAGGCTGTTGAAGACAGACTGTTAGTCAACTTGTTGTTGTATCTTTTTTCAGCGGGGGCGTGCTTGAGCACGCCCCCGCGCTAGTTTATATATGAACCCGACGCCTTCCAGCGAAATTGCTCACGCCACTGTTCATTCATTTGCCGATGCTGCCCCTGTCGGACACAGTGAAGTATGCGGCCTGGTCGGTTCGGCGTCTGCCTATCTGCTCAGTCGGCGTCTGGCCAGTCGCCGCGAATCGTTGTTTATTCTTGCCGCTGATCAGCAACAGGCCGAGCGCTTTGCCGCCGACCTGGCTTTTTATTATCCCCATTCCGATCAGATAGCCCTCTTTCCCCACTGGGAGGTCGGGCCTTACGAAGCCCTGACCCCCCATCCCGATATCGAAGCGACCCGTGTCGCAACCCTGGCGGCCCTGCACGCCGGCCGGCTAAGGGCGGTGGTATTGACGGTACGCAGCCTTATGCAGCGGGTTATGCCGCGCCAGGTTCTGGCCGGTCTGTGTGAGGAATTGACGGTGGGCAGCGAGGTGCCCCGGGACGCTCTGTTGCAGCGGCTGGTGGAACTCGGTTATCACTCTGTGCCCCTGGTGGAAGATCACGGCACCTTTTCGGTGCGGGGGGATATTCTTGATGTTTATCCGCCGACCCTGAAGACGGCGGTGCGCATCGAATTCTTTGGTGATCAAGTCGAGCGCATGCGACCCTTCGATACGGTGAGCCAGCGATCGACCAGCGAGCAATTGAAAACATTGCAGTTGCTGCCGGCCCGGGAAATGGTGCTGGCCGGCGAACATCTCGAGACCTTCTGCCGTGCCCTTAAGGAACGCTGCGATGCCCTCCATATCGCCCGCACCCAGCGGGAAGCCCTGTTGGAAGAGATTCGCGAAGGGCTGCTGGCACCGGGGCATGCCTTTCTCATGCCCTTCAACTACGGCACCCTGGACAGCTTTTTCGATTATGCTGTGGATGGCCACTGGGTGGTACTTGATCCGCCGGCGGTGGAGGAAGAAGGCGATCGTTACGCCGCCGAGATAACCGATGGTGAGCGGCGCATTGCTGCCGGTGGGGAACTGTTCGTGCCGGCCGAAGCGCTGTTTCTGGCTCCCGAGCAGGTCAGTATTGCTCTGGCCGGACGGTCGCGCACCGATCTGTGTGCTCTGGAACTGTTTCAACTGGCCGAGGAACTGCCCCGCTATCGGTTTGTCGCCCAGGGCAACGGCGATTTGCGCGAGGGGGTGGACACCGGTTCTTTGGCGGCCCGATTAACCGCGCGCCTGCAAGACTGGCGGGAAGAGGGTTGGCGAGTATTACTGGTTTGCCATCAGCAGGGACAGGCCGAGCGTCTGCAGGACCTACTGCGGCCTCATGGCCTGGAACTGCCCCTGAGCCCTGGGATGAGTCTGCACCAGTTGCAACCGGGCCAGTTGGCCCTGACCCTTGGCGACCTCTCCAGCGGCTTCCGCCTGCCCGACGAACATTTGGCGGTGGTCGGTGAGGAAGAAATCTTCGGCCGCCGCAGCCATCGCCGCGGTTTGAGCGAAGCCCGTGCCCAAGCTATGCTCTCTTCCCTGGCCGAGCTGCGGGAAGGGGACTACGTGGTCCATGCCGACCACGGTATCGGGATCTATCGGGGTCTTCTCCATATCGCTACCGGATCGGTGGCGGGGGATTTTCTGCATCTCGAATACGCTGGCCAGGACAAGCTCTATCTGCCCGTCGATCGCATCGAAAAAGTGCAGAAATATGTCGGCGGCGAAGGTCACACGCCGCGCCTTGACCGCATGGGCGGCGGTGCCTGGGAAAAAGCCAAGCTGAGGGCGCGGGCGGCGGTAGAAGAGCTGGCCCGCGAGCTTTTGCAACTCTATGCGAAACGCACCATGAGCGAGGCCTTTCGCTACTCGCCGCCGGATCATCTGTTCCGGGAGTTCGAGGCGGCTTTTCCCTACGAGGCGACCCCCGATCAACAAGGTGCCATTGACGAAGTTCTGGCCGACATGCAGTCGGACCAGCCCCTAGACCGGTTGATTTGCGGCGATGTGGGCTATGGAAAGACCGAGGTGGCCATTCGGGCCGCTTACAAAGCGGTGCTCGACAACAAGCAAGTTGCGGTTCTGGTGCCGACCACGGTCCTGGCTCGTCAGCACTGGCTCAATTTTCAGGAGCGTCTGCAGGGCTGTCCGGTGACGGTGGAAATGGTGTCCCGCTTTCGCAGTGCCGCCGAGCAGAAGGAGGTGCTCAAGCGTACCGCCGCAGGTCAGGTCGATATTCTCATTGGCACCCACCGGCTACTGCAGCGGGACGTGCGCTTCAAGGACCTGGGGCTGGTGGTGGTCGACGAGGAGCAGCGTTTCGGCGTCTCCCACAAGGAACGCCTGAAGAAGCTCCGCGCCGAGGTCGACATGCTGACTTTGACCGCCACCCCCATACCCCGCACCCTGCATATGAGTTTGCTCGGTCTGCGCAACCTGTCGGTGATCGACACCCCCCCGTCGATCGCCAGGCGATCCGCACCTATGTGACCCGCTTTGAGGACGACCTTATTCGCCAGGCCATTCTTCGTGAGCTGCGCCGCGGCGGCCAGGTGTTCTTCGTTCACAACCGGGTCCAGTCCATCGATGCCATGGCCGGTTTCCTGCGAACCCTGGTGCCGGAGGCCAAGGTCTCCGTCGGCCACGGCCAGATGGGGGAAAAGGCCTTGGAAAAGGTTATGCTCGATTTCATCGAGGGCGAGAGCAACGTTCTGGTCTGCAGCACCATTATCGAAAACGGTATCGATATCTCCCGGGCCAATACTATCATCATTAATCGCGCCGATTGTTTCGGCCTGTCCCAGCTTTACCAACTGCGAGGCCGGGTCGGGCGGTCTGACCGGCGCGCCTATGCCTATTTGCTGATTCCCGGCGAGGGGACTTTGACCCGCGAGGCGCGGGAGCGGCTGCGGGTGTTGCAGGATCTCACCGAACTCGGTGCCGGTTTCCGTATTGCCAGCCACGACCTGGAGCTGCGCGGGGCCGGCGATCTGCTCGGTGGTCGCCAGTCGGGACAAATCGTCGCCATCGGTTTTGAAATGTATAGCGAACTGCTGGAGGAGACCATTAACGAACTGAAAGGCCAGCAGCGGGAGGAGCGGGTTGACCCGGAAATTCGCCTCGGCCTGTCGGCCTTTCTGCCGGAGAAGTACTTGCCTGATCCTAACCAGCGGCTGGTGTTCTATAAAAAACTTGCCGCCGCTGATGACGAGGAGGCTCTTTATCTGGCCGCTGACGAATTACGGGATCGCTACGGCACGTTACCGGAGCCAGCTACATTGTTGCTGGAAGTGATGAAGTTGCGGGTGTTGATGAAACGGTTGCGCATCGAGCAGGCCGAATACGACGGTCGTCAGCTGGTCTTCGCCTTTCGCGCCGATACTCCGGTGGCACCGGAGCAGATTCTCGCCCTGGTGCGCCCGGAAGGCAGTCCCTTTACCTTCAGTCCCGATTATCGGCTGGCCTTGCGCTGCGGTCGACAGGCCGGTGAAGCGCTGTTGGCCACCGCCAAAAAAGCATTGCAAGGCTTTCTTTAGCTGTGCTACATGATAGCTTGTGTTGACAGCCCCCCCGGAGTGTATTCGAAAAGAGAAGCCCTTGAAGACTCGTTGCGGCGTTACCCTGCGTCTTTTCCTTTTGGTCTGGTTAATATTTGCTCTATTGAGCGCCTGTCGAAAGCAGGACGAGCCTGCATCCTCCGTACTGGTACGGGTGAACGAGAGGATTATTTCCTTTGATCGGTTCGAAGCAGACTTCTCCCGTCATCTGACCGCCCGGGACATCGTGGCCGAGGAAACCCGAATGGAACTCAAGCGTTCCTTTCTGGCCCAGAAAATCAATCGCGAGCTGATTCTGTCAGCCGCCGATCGGGCCGGTATTAATCTGACCGCCGCCCAGCAGGAAGCGGTAGTCGCTGAACACCGTAAGGATTATGCGCCGGACGATTTCGAGGGAATGCTTCAAGAGCGGAAGCTGACCGAGGCGATCTGGCGCCGGCAGTTGCTGGAAAATCGGCGTATCGAAGAGACTATCAGTCGCCTGGCCTATGGCGATATTGTCATCAGCCCAAAGGCTGTCGGGGACTACTTTCGAAAACATCGGCAAGAATTCGACCGGCCACAGCAGGTTCGGGCTCGACAGATTACCCTGGCCAAGGAAGCCGAAGGTCAACAGGTTCTTGGTCAGATACGCCAAGGGCTCGATTTTGCTGAAGCGGCCCGTCGTTTTTCTATCTCACCCGATGCCGAGCAAGGTGGCGATCTCGGTTTTTTCGGTCGCGGTCAGATGCCCGACGCCTTTGATGCGGTGGTTTTTGAATTGCCTATCGGTCGCATCAGCGAGCTGGTCAAAAGTGAATACGGGTACCATCTGTTTTTGGTCGAAGAGCGACGCTCTGCACAACATTTGACTTTGGAACAGGTTCAGGATGAGATTGCGACCCGTTTACGAGCCGAAAAGGAAGAGGAAGCCTATCGAAATTGGCTGCAGAGTTTGCGAGGCCAAGCAACTATCGAGGTCGATTGGACCCTGTTGTAAGAACGATTCATCAACCTGTAAGTGAGGAACTGACGTTATGAAAGGTTTTATTCTGTCGCTGGCCGTCTGCTTGCTTTTGCATGCCTTGCCGGCCCAGGCCGAAGTGGTTAGCCGTATTGCTGCCGTTGTCAACGACGAGATCATTACCACTTTGCAACTGGATGAACGGATTGCCGAAGAGCTCGGAGCCGAGGCTGCCGCGAGCATAGCTACCGCAGAGCGTCTTATGGTTCTGGACAAGATGGTTCAGGAAACCTTGGTCGAGCAGCGGGTCAAGCAGCTCGGGATGAGCGTTGGCGACGAAGAAGTCGAGCGGGCCATTCAGGACGTTGAGCGCCAGAATAATATCGACCGAAGCCAGCTGGAATTGGCCTTGCAGACCCAAGGTCTGACCATGGAGAGTTATCGCACCAAATTGCGTCGCCAGCTGCTCGAGTTCAAACTGGTCGGTCGGGAAATCCGCGATAAAATCGAGGTGACCAACCAGGAGACGCGAAACTATTACCGGGAGCATATCGAGGATTATCGCGAGGATCCCTTCTTTCGCCTGAGTCGTATCAGTTTCGCGATACCGGCCAATATGGCTGCCGATCAACGCAGCGCCTTGCGTGCGCTGAGTCAGGAAGCTCTATTGCGCCTCCGTGCCGGCGAAGACTTCGACCAGGTGCTGGCGGCTTATGAGGGAGACAAGGGGGCTGAAGGCGGCCCCATGGGTCAGTTCGGCAAAGGTGAACTGACAGATCCCTTTGCCTCCGCTGTCGCCGGCCTGATGCCCGGGCAGTATAGCGAGGTGGTCGACACTCCCCAGGGGCTGCATATCCTGCGTTTGGATGAGATGAACCCCGGTAAGGTTCCCGATTTCGAATCGGTCAAGGAACAGATCAGCCAGTTGCTTATCGAGCAGAAACGGAAGGTGGCTATTGAAGGCTGGGTGGACAATCTGAAGAAGGATGCTCATATCGAGATTAAGCTCTAAGCATCGTTTTACGCTTTTTCTACTAACCCGCCGGTTCGCCGGCGGGTTTTTTATTGTTAAAAACTAGTGGGAAAGGCCCTGCTCACTCGTTACACCTCACTTGTTACGCCTTTCAGGTTTTAAACCCCTGTGAGTGCCGCCGAACGCAGGGATTTTAATCCGGAAAAGAAAGACGTCTGAGCGCAGCGAATCTCGTCTTTCCCGGATTAAAACTCCCGTAGAGAGGGAACCCCGCAGGGGCCAACGGTGGGGCGACCTTCTTTTGCTTACTTTTCTTGGTCGTCAAGAAAAGTAAGACGCCTGGCCGGGCGGAACCGGCCGACTCTAAGGTTTTTGGAGGTTTGGTTTTTCGAGGGAGCTGTACAAAGAATCAGACCGCGGGATTGCATCCCCGCGCGACGCCCTACTCTTTTTACGCGCGGAAAAAACTCGCTGACGCTCAGACAGGTTTTCCGCCTTGTTCGCAAAACGTCCACTTCGCTCCGGCTGTGTCACAGGGGAAGAAAGATCGCAAAAGCATAAAAAATAACCCGCTTGGACGGGCGAAATGGCTCGACTTGATTATTGAGCCGGAAGCAGCAGAAAAGTATACTAGAACCTCATATTTTGTAAGTCGAGGAGAATAAATGAAACAACCGATCATCATCACCATGGGCGATCCGACGGGAGTCGGACCGGAAATCATTATGAAGGCCTGGCTGGAGGACAATTTTTCCGACGTCCAGCGGCCGCTGCTGGTGGCCGGTGATGGTGCGGTGTTGCAGCGGGCGGCGGCCATCTTTGGAGCCGAAGTGACGGTTGAGGCTCTGGCCGATGATGGCCCACAGGCGTTGGCCAGTCATCGGTTGCTCTGCGGTGAACGGAGCCTGCTGCTCAAAAAACTGTCTGAGCTGCCTGCTGCTGATTTGGTTTACGGTGCACCGGACCTGGCCTGTGGTCAGGCTATGATCCGCTATATCGAATGGGCCTGCGATCACTGCCTGTCGGGCGAGGCGGCAGGGATGGTGACGGCGCCGGTCAATAAACAGGCCCTGCGGGCTGCAGGCTGTGAAGCTCCCGGTCATACCGAACTGCTCGCTGCCCGCTGTGGCGTGGAAAAGGTAGTGATGATGCTGGCCGGTAGCCGGTTGCGGGTGTGTCTGGTGACCACCCATCTGCCCTATAGCGCCGTCCCTATGGCCCTGACCCCTGAAGAGATTCTGTCGACTGTGCAGATCAGCGCTGTCGCCCTGCGGCGTTTTTTCAGTCTCGATTCTCCCCGCCTGGCGGTACTGGCCCTTAATCCCCACGCTGGTGAGGGAGGACAGTTCGGTGACGAGGAACAGCGCCTTATTGCTCCGGCCATCGAGTCAGCCCGTCAGCAGGGCATCGATGCCAGCGGCCCCCACAGCGCCGACGCATTATTTCACTTTGCCGTGCAGGGTGCTTACGACGCGGTGATCTGCATGTATCACGACCAGGGGTTGATACCTCTCAAGCTGCTCCATTTCGACGACGGGGTCAACGTGACCCTCGGCCTGCCCATCATCCGCACCTCCGTCGATCACGGTACCGCCTACGACCTGGCCGGCAGCGGCAGGGCCAGTAGCGCCAGCTTGCTGGCGGCGGTAACCCTGGCTTGCCAAATGGCTTCATAACTGCGCCGGGCCGACAGCAGATGGCAGCGTGTGACGTAGCAACGTTCATATGCGGTTTTGGTTTTAAAACCCAGCAGCACCTTCGACCAATGATGGGAAGAGAAACGGACCGAGAGTTTGAGCAATCAACTTCCGAAAGAGGGGCCGCCCAAAGAAAGCGCTGTTTCTGTAGAACGGCCAAAAGTTTTAGCCTCCTCCTTACATCCGTGACAGCATGCTCCACGCAGTGGCAGCCATTTTTGCTTACTTTTGTTGGCTTGGACAAAAGTAAGGCGTCTGACGGGACGCGACCCGTCGGTATTGTAGAACCTTTGTATGGTTTATAGGTCTGCTTCTGTTTTAACTTCCTCGACTTGGCAGAGCAACCCACCCTTCTCCGCTTGAATTGCAATGCCCTCCAACGCCATGCTAAAGTAATCCGTTGCCGTCTTTATGACGGCGCTAGCTGAACCTTACCAGTTACTATCCCTTCAAAAAATACGGAACCGAATCGAGCATGGCTGACAAGATCGTTATCAAGGGTGCCAACGAGCACAACCTGCAGCATATCGACCTGGAGATCCCCCGCGACAAGTTGGTGGTTATCACCGGAGTGTCGGGTTCGGGCAAGAGCACCCTGGCCTTCGATACCCTCTATGCCGAGGGCCAGCGCCGTTATGTGGAGAGCCTTTCCGCATACGCCCGACAGTTTCTCGAGCAGATGGACAAACCCGATGTGGAAAGCATCGAGGGGCTGTCGCCGGCGATTTCCATCGAGCAGAAGACCACCTCCAAAAACCCCCGTTCGACGGTCGGCACGGTCACCGAAATCTACGACTATCTGCGGCTTCTCTTCGCCCGGGTCGGTCGTATTCATTGCCATAGTTGCGGCGAAGAGATCGCCTCCTGGACCGTGCAGCAGATGGTCGACCGCATCATGAAGTTGCCGGAAAAGACCCGCCTGTTGCTGTTGGCGCCGATTGTTCGCGGCCGCAAAGGTGAATACCGCAAGGAACTACGTCAGTTGCAGGCCGAAGGCTTCGTGCGGATTCGCATCGACGGTGAGATGTACGAACTGGGCGAGAAGATCGTCCTCGACAAGAACAAGAAGCACACTCTGGAGGTGGTCGTCGACCGTCTGGTGGTCAAGGAAGGCATCGAGGGGCGCCTGGCCGATTCCCTGGAGACCGCTCTGCGATTGGCCGATGGCGTCGTGCGGGTCGAAGAACCCGGCGGCGAAAGTTCTCTCTATTCGGAACAGCATTCCTGCGCCGAGTGCGGCATCTCCTATCCGGAGATCACGCCGCGGATGTTTTCCTTCAACAATCCCTACGGCGCCTGTCCCGATTGCGCCGGTCTCGGCACCCGTCTTTACTTCGACGCCGAAGAGGTGGTTCCCAATCCCGACCTGTCCTTGCGCGAGGGGGCCATCGCTCCCTGGGAGACCCGCACAGGGTTCTATTATCATCAGCTGCTCGAGGCCCTGGCCGACCACTATAAATTCGATATCAACACCCCTTTTCGCGAATTGCCAGAGCGTTTGCGCAAAATTTTGATGCACGGTTCGGGCAAGGAAGAGGTGCGCTTCTTTTTTGACCAGGGGGGGCGCCGGCACTTTTACGACAAGGTGTTCGAGGGGGTGATCCCCAACCTTGAACGGCGCTACCACGAGACCGATTCGGACCGGGTGCGGGAGAATCTCGGTCACTTCATGAACGTCATGCCTTGTCCGACCTGCAACGGTGCCCGGTTGCGCAAGGAGTCGTTGTTCGTGCGGGTCGGTGGCAAAAACATTCAGGAGATCTGCGCCTTCTCCATCCTCGAAGCGGAGCAGTATTTTTCCGAGTTGCAATTGGCCGATAAGGAGCTGGAGATAGGCCGCCGGATTCTCAAGGAAATTCGTGAGCGACTCTCCTTTCTGAGCTATGTCGGTCTCGATTACCTGAGCCTTGATCGCTCTTCCGGCACCCTCTCCGGCGGCGAGGGCCAGCGCATCCGGCTGGCGACCCAGGTCGGGTCGTCTCTGGTGGGAGTGCTGTATATCCTCGACGAGCCGTCCATCGGTCTCCATCAGCGGGATAACCGGCGGCTGCTCGAAACCCTCAAGCGGTTGCGGGATCTCGGCAACACGGTATTGGTGGTGGAGCACGATGAAGAGACCATTCTCGAAGCGGATCAGGTCATCGACATGGGTCCGGGGGCCGGGGTGCACGGTGGTCACGTAGTGTCCCAGGGTACGCCCCGGGAGATTCTGGACGATCCGGCATCCCTCACCGGCCGCTACCTGTCCGGTTCCCTGACTATTCCCCTGCCGGCAGAACGGCGCACCAGCGAGCGCATGTTGCAGATTCGCGGGGCTCGGGAAAACAACCTGCAAGGGGTCGATGCGAACATCCCTCTCGGGGTGATGACCTGCGTCACCGGGGTCTCCGGCTCGGGCAAATCGACCCTGGTTATCGATACCCTGTTCAAAACTCTTTCCCAGCGCCTGTATCGTTCCCGGGAGAAGGCCGGCAAGGTCGATGAAATCCTTGGCGTCGAACTTCTCGACAAGGTGGTCGATATCGACCAGTCCCCCATCGGTCGCACCCCTCGCTCCAATCCGGCGACCTATACCGGCCTGTTTACCGATATCCGTGATCAGTTCACCCAATTACCCGAAGCCAAGCTGCGGGGGTATAAGGCGGGGCGTTTTTCTTTCAACGTCAAAGGAGGTCGCTGTGAGGCCTGCCAGGGTGAAGGCATTCTCAAGATCGAGATGCACTTTCTGCCTGATGTCTATGTGCAGTGCGAGGTCTGTAAGGGGGCGCGCTACAACCGGGAGACCCTGGAGGTGCGTTACAAGGGGCAGAATATCGCCGAGGTTCTCGATATGACCGTCAATCAGGCGCTGAAGTTTTTCGAGAACATTCCGCGGATTCGCAATAAATTGGAGATGGTACGGGACGTCGGCCTTGGTTATATCAAGCTCGGCCAGAGCGCCACGACCCTGTCCGGCGGTGAGGCCCAGCGGGTCAAGTTAGCTAAAGAGCTCGGCAAGCGGGCCACCGGGCGCACTATTTACATCCTGGATGAACCGACGACCGGTCTTCATTTCGCCGATATTCAAAAGCTGCTGGATGTGTTGCAGCGCCTGGTCGAAACCGGTAATACGGTGGTGATCATCGAGCACAACCTTGATGTGATCAAGACCGCCGATCATCTTATCGACCTGGGTCCCGAAGGGGGCAGCCGCGGCGGTCAGATCGTCGCCTCCGGAACACCGGAGGAGGTTGCGCGTAATACAGCCTCTTTTACCGGACGTTATCTGCGTCCTTATCTCAATCTCTGATGGTGGCGTAAAAAGTCCGCCCTGCGGCGTTACAGCCCTTTTTCAGGACTTCGACAAGCCCAAGCATGTCTTCCCCCTGAAAAACCACTGCGCTTTGCAGGACGCAATTTTTGCTTAACCATTCCAGCTCATAAATTTGTAGGAACGGCTGGCCCGTGCTTGCGGTAGCGAGAGGCGTTTTCTCTTGCTTTGTCCAGGCACCGGCGCTAGCATTTGGCTCAGATCGAAGGGGACCTATCCATGAGCAAACTCCCAAAGGGAATAAAAAATCTGCCGCCGGGCCAGGCGCTGATCTTCTATTATGGGCTGGCAATTGTGCTCGGAGCGATGGCCTTGTCTTTGCCCATTGCCGCCAACGGCGAGCCCTTATCCTTTCTCGACGCGCTGTTTACGGCAACTTCGGCTCAGTGCGTCACCGGCCTGATCGTGGTCGACACCGCAACCAAGCTGACCCTGTTCGGCCAGTTGGTGGTGTTGTTGCTGATTCAGATCGGTGGCCTGGGTATTACCACCTTCTCTGTCTACCTGTTTTTCTACCTTGGTGTGGGGGTCGGTATTCGAGATCGTTGGCTGATTCAGGAGACCCTGTTGCACAGTCCGGTCGACTCCATGCGCGACCTGATTCGCGGCGTGTTTTTTTTGACCTTGCTTATCGAGGGCGCCGGCACAGTGTTGTTGGCTTTTGCCTTTGTTCCTGAGATGGGGCTGATCAAGGGCCTCTATTATGCCCTGTTCCACTCTGTTTCGGCCTTCTGCAACGCCGGCTTTTCGCTTTTTTCCGACAGTCTGGTGGGTTATCGCAATAATCCCCTGGTCAACCTGACCATCATCGGCCTGATTGTGCTCGGCGGCCTCGGTTTTCTGGTCATGAAAGAGATGATCGACCTGGCCAAGCAGCGCAAAGGCCGGCGACGCCTGTCTCTTCACTCGCGACTGGTTTTTTTGACCAGTGGTCTGCTTATCGTAGGAGGCGCGATCCTCATCGGTTTACTTGAATGGCCGACCTCTTTATCCAGCATGGGAGCCGGTGAAAGTTTGTGGACCGCCCTGTTCCAGTCCGTCACCGCCCGTACTGCCGGCTTCAACAGCATCGACCTCAATCTGTTAGAGGTGCCGACCCTCTTTATGATAATGTTTCTGATGTTCGTCGGCGCTTCGCCCGGTTCCTGCGGCGGCGGCATCAAGACCACCAGCCTGGCCCTGTTTGTTATCGTGCTCTACAGTCGCCTTAAGGGTAACCCCCATACCAATGTTCACCGCCGGACTCTTCCCGAAGCGGCGGCCTCCAAGGTCCTTACCCTGGTGATGACCGCGCTGCTGTTTCTGGCCGTGGCGGTCTTTGCTCTGCTGGCGGTGCAACTGCATGGGTTATCGGCCAGTGCCAGTCGCGGAGTGTTTCTCGAATACACCTTTGAGGCGGTATCGGCTTTTGCCACCGTCGGACTGTCTCTGGGAGCCACGGCCAAACTGGTGCCTCTGGGTAAAATGCTGATTATTCTGCTGATGTTCGTCGGCCGGGTTGGCTTGCTGACAGTGGCCTTCGCCATGCTCTATCGTTCCCGCGAAGATGCCGTGCAGTATGCGGAAGAAAACATCATGATCGGTTGACGGTTTGACTTCCGATCTCTGGTGCCCCTGAATAGGGACATCAGTAAATCGATATCTGTCTATTGGTCGTTGGCTGGTACCATCGACCTGTTATTAGCGAAGGAGAAATCCTTATGAAACGGTTTTGTGTTGTCGGCTTGGGAAACTTTGGCTTTCACGTGGCAAAAACGCTGTACGAGGATGGCCACGAAGTTGTCGCCGTCGATCTGGACCGGGACAAGGTTCAGCGCATTAAGAATTACGCCTCCTACGCCGTGATTGGTGACGCCACCAGCAAAGAATTTCTCAAAAGCCAGGGGATTGGCGAAATGGATGGGGTGATCATTTCCACTGGCGAACGGTCGCATCTGTCGACCTTGGTGGTATTGCACCTCAAGGAGATGAATGTGCGCCGCATTCTGGTTAAAGCGGTGGACGAGGATCACGGCCGCATTCTGGAGAAGGTTGGCGCTACCGACATCATCTTTCCCGAGAAGGACACGGCCATCAAGATCGCTCACGGTCTGTCGAGTTCCAATATCCTCGAGTTCATTCCAGTGGCGGAGGACTATTCTATCACCGAGGTGGCACCGCCGGCTTATTTTATCGGCAAGACACTCATAGATCTCGATCTGCGTCGCAAGTTCGGCGTTACCATTATTGGAATCAAGGATGTGTTGACCAGCGAATTCAGCACTCTGCCGTCGCCAAGCCATGTGATCAAGGACAGTGATCTGCTGGTCTTGATCGGCAAGACCGAAAGTGTCGAGAAGGCTTGCCAGGATCAATGATCGCTGGCAGACTTTAATGCAACCGTTGACATTAGGAGCATAATGGTTAAAATAAAAGCTGAAAGAATCTCTAACTAGTCAAATTTATTACACAATAGGGAGGTAGTGAGCATGGCCGATTTGACCAACAGCCAAACGGAAAAAGACTTGCTGGATGCTTTTGCCGGTGAATCTCAAGCCAATCGTAAATATCTGGCTTTTGCCGAGCAGGCTGACAAAGAGGGGTATCCTCAGGCGGCCAAGCTGTTTCGGGCTGCCGCCGAAGCGGAAACGGTGCATGCCCTTGCTCACCTTCGAGCCCTTGATGGCATCGGTAAGACCCTCGATAATCTCAAAGAAGCGGTCAGCGGCGAGACCCATGAGTTCAAGGAGATGTATCCGCCGATGATCGAAGCGGCGGCCTCCGCTGGTTTTGCTGCCGCCGAGCGCAGTTTTCGCTATGCCAATGAGGTCGAGGAAGTCCATGCCAATCTCTACCAGAAAATGATGGACAACCTCGACGGCAGCCCGTCGGTCGATTACTACGTTTGCCTGATCTGCGGCAACACTCTCGAAGCCGAACCGCAGGTGCCCTGTACGGTGTGTAAAGCCGGTCCGAAGATGTTCAAGAAGATAATTTAATTGTTTTCCTGCCGGTCGACCTCAACTTTACGAGGTTGAAGTCGACCGGTGTTTTATAGCAGCCTATGAAAAATGAGTCGAATTATGGATAAATGCCCCGTCTGCAAAGAAGAAAAAAAAGGTAAATACTGGTGTAGTGCCTGCAAGACGGTCTTTGTCTGCCCGCAACCCAATTGCGGGGCGGAAATTCGTCGCCGCGATGCCGAGGCCTGTCCGAGCTGTGGCCTGCTGTTCGCCGACTATATGGAAAATCGCAAGATGTATCGTAAATGCCCCAAGTGCAAGAAAAAACAGGGGCTTTCCGAACAGCAGTGTAAGTATTGCCGCTATTGGTTCAACTGCCCTACCTGCGGTCATAAGGTCCCCTCCACCAGTATGTTGACTTGTCCCCGTTGTGCTACCAACCTGCGTCGCTGATCTTTCCGGTTTCATCTTTTGTGAGGAGGTCCGTTGCTGGAAGCACTGCTCCTCGCCGCTTTGGCGGCACTCTCTTTACTCGCTGTCGGTCATGTGCTGCTGCACAAGCGGGATCCCCGCGCGGCCTTCGGCTGGGTGGTCTTCTGTTGTGTCCTCCCGGGATTAGGCCCTCTGGGTTACTGGTTGGTTGGCATAAACCGCATTCGTACGCGGGCTCGCGATTGGCAGGCAAAGCTGCCTTTCAGCGGGGCTGCTGAAGCCGGTTTCTGTTCCTGGTCCCTGCGCCAGGGGCGATCTATTGCCTTCGGCGGGGAGGGGTATGCGGCTTTAGTGTCGCTGGCCGATGCCGTAACCCGCCGGCCACTGCTGCCCGGTAACCGGGTGGTGGCTTTGCATAACGGCGAGCAGACGTTCCCGGCTATGCTTGAGGCGATCGCCAGCGCCCGCGATTCGGTCTATCTGGCCAGCTATATTTTTGATACCGACGATACCGGGAAGGCTTTTGTCGAAGCTCTCAAGCAGGCGGCAGATCGGGGACTTGATGTCCGGGTTTTGGTGGATGGTCTTGGCGAGCGTTACTCCTTTCCGGTGGCTCGTCGTCTCTTCAAGGGCAGCGCCGTAGCCATTGGCCGCTTTTTGCCCCCGGCCCTTTCCGGCCGCGGGCTGCATTTCAACCTGCGCAATCACCGCAAGCTGCTGATCATCGATAACTGGCGAGGCTTTACCGGCGGAATGAATATCAGCGATCGCCACCTGGCTGCTAGGCCCACCCGCAAACAGGCTATCGATGTGCACTTCGGTATCGAGGGTCCGGTGGTGGGGCAGATGCTCGAAGCCTTCATGGAAGACTGGTATTTTGCCACCGGCGAGGTTCCGCCTCCGATTAGCACTCCACCGCCTTTGCCCGGCGGTACGGCCTTCTGTCGGGGTGTCAGCGCCGGCCCCAACGAGGATTTTGAAAAACTACGGTGGATAATTCTTGGTGCCATCGGCTGCGCCAGGCATCGCCTGCGTATCATGACCCCCTACTTTATTCCCGACCGTACTCTGGTCGCAGCCCTCAATGCTGCCGCCCTGCGCGGTGTTGAGGTGGATATCCTGCTGCCGGCTAAAAATAATCTACCCTATGTCGCCTGGGCCTCACGGGCCTATTTCAGTGAATTGCTGGAGCACGGCTGCCGAATTTATTACCAGCCACCTCCTTTTGTGCACAGCAAGCTGTTGCTGGTCGATGACCAGTATGCTTTGGTCGGCTCGGCTAATCTGGATCCTCGCAGCCTGCGGCTTAACTTTGAGTTTAATTTGGAGGTTTTTGATGCCAGGCTGGTGGCAGATTTGACGGAGCATGTTGATTCGGCCTGTGGGGTTGCTCGGGAAGTCACTCAGGAGCAAGTGGATGGTCTTCCGGTGGTGAGTCGCTTGCGGGATAATTTTGCCAAGCTGTTTTCGCCTTATCTGTAAGGTGGTCTGCTGGTTGGAGCATTGCGGTAACTTTTGAAAGATAAGACCGGCGGGTCGCGTCCCGCCAGACCCCCTTCTTTTTGTCCAGGCGGCAACAAAAAGGAAGCAAAAAGTGCCTTACCACTGCGTGGGGCATGCGTTACGGATGGTCAGGAGAAGGCTAAAATTTTTTTGAATATCTTACCGTGGCAGCAATTTCTTTGGGCGGCCCTTCTTCCAAAGGTTATTTGTAAGAAATTGACGCGTTGTTTACTAAATCCGATAATAGCGCAGGGAGGATTTGGTAAACATGGTCATGCACAAACGCATACGGTTAACGCCCCATGACCGTCAGAAGATCTGGCAGTTATGGCAGACAGGCGAATACAAAGTGAGTCGCTTGGCAGAAGTTTTTCGAGTTTCCCGACCGACGATCTACAAAACACTTGCCAGGGCCAGGAAGCAGGAATTTGTTCCGCGACGCAGCGTTAACGATCGCTTTCGAAGTCTTAAATATGGCCTAAAGCGTCTGGCCAAGGTCGAGCGTGAACTGGAAAAAAAGCGCAAACGTGAAGCTAGGCGCTACAACAAGTCGTATCCGGGAGAGCTGGTTCATTTCGACAGCAAGCGTCTCCCGTTGATCAAAGGCGAAGATCAGACACTGCCCAGAGAGTATCTGTTTGTCGCCATAGATGACTTTTCCCGGGAACTCTATGCTGGGATCTTCCCGGATAAGACACAATACAGTTCTGAGATTTTCCTGCGTCAGATTGCTGATGAGTGCCCTTACACCATCGAATGCACGTATTCAGACAACGGCAAAGAGTTCAAAGGCACCAACGAACACGCTTTTGTGAAAACCTGCTCCGAACTGGGTATTGGTCAAAAGTTCACGCGAATCAATCGACCTCAGACCAACGGTAAAGCCGAGCGCGTGATCCGTACCATCATGGAAATGTGGCACCAGCAGGAGACATTTCAGAACCGGAAAAATAGACAAATCAGCCTGCTGCGCTTCATCAATTTCTACAACACGGTCAAGCCACATAAGGGCATTGACAATATGACGCCATATGAAAAGTTGCTCGAACATTTCTATGGCGAAAAGCAGTAAACAACGCTCGGATTTCTAACAGGTTATTGCTGAAACGTTCGGTCTGCGTCTCTTGCTATCATTGGTCGAAGGTGCTGCTGGGTTTACATTCAACAACGCAGCTGAAAAAAAGAGGGAGTGCCCATGGGCACTCCCTCTTTTATAAAAATTTTTCGCAATATTGATTTATTCATCTTCACCAAAAGGCCAATACCAGCGTTTTTTCTTTTTCGTCTTTTTTTCCAGGTCGTCACCCTGTTTTTTCATCTCCTTGTCGCCCTTATCCTTAGCCTTCATTTTTTTCTCTTTGGCGACCTTCTCTCCCTTTTCTTTGCTTTTGTCTTTCATCTTTGCCTTGCCATGGTCATCGTCCATGCGTCCTTCGTGGTCATGCTTTTTCATGTGCTCGCGATCGCGATCATGGTCGCGGTCCATGTCTTGGTGCTTCTCGCTTTGGGCATGTTCTGCAGCTTGCTCCGAGCGACGTTCGGCCGCACGCTCCAGACCGCGGGTGGCGTCTTCGTCTGACTGGCGGTTGCTGTTGAGGTTGTCCTTGCCTTGCCCGCCGCCCTGGCCGTTGCCGCCACGGGCGAGTACAGGACCGGCCAGCAGCAGTGTCAGTAAGGTGCTTAATAAAATGAACAAAACAGATCGTTGCATAATGGTCTCCTTGGGTGCTTGATTGGTCGAAAGGACAGATTGTATGGCCAGAAGGCTTTCGAGCTTACCATGAGCCAGCTGTAAAACCGCCTGACCGGTCAAGCTTTTCGGTTAGGCCCGTCAAGCCCGATAGACTTAAAAAATTCTATCATATCGGAGGAAAGGATAAAGGGTTTTTTACAGCAAAAGAACTGTGAGAGGAGGCAACTTCTGCTATAATCGCCAGCGGTTTACCACAGCTCTGTGTATTTATCAGCAATAAGGCGAAGAGAATGGCCAAAGATGACATCTATACCGGCTCACGGGGGCCGGCCCCTTTTGAGTTTAACGAACAGGTAGCGTCCGTGTTTGACGATATGATCACCCGCTCAGTGCCCGGTTATGGGGAACTGAGCGGCCGCTTGGCACAATTGGCAGGCCACTTTTACCGTCCCGGCAGCACTATCTACGATCTCGGTTGTTCCACCGGAAATTTCGGCATGCAGTTGTGTGAAGAAATGGCCGGTAGTGATTTCCATATGCTGGCTCTGGATAATTCCCAGCCGATGCTGGATATCTATGCGCAGCGCCTGGCGGGGGTGTCGCCCAAGGGGGCCATCGAGTTGATTTGTGGCGATATCTGTAGCCAGCCGTTACAGGAGGCTTCGGTGGTGGTTATCACCCTGACCTTGCAGTTTTTGCCGCAGGGGGAGCGGCAAGCATTGATTGACAGAATCTACCGGGCTTTGCGTCCCGGCGGCGTGCTGTTATTGACGGAAAAGGTGGTGCATCCCGACCCGGCACTGGACGCCCTGCAGCAGGACTTTTACTACCGATTCAAGCGGGAACGGGGTTATTCCGAGCTGGAGATCAGCCAGAAACGAGAGGCCCTGGAAGACGTTCTTATCCCGGAGACCATTGAGGCCCATGAGGCGCGCCTGCGCCAGGCCGGCTTTCGGCAACTCGATCTGTGGTTCAAGTGGTTCAATTTCGCCTCTTTTCTGGCCTGCAAGGAGCTTGTCTGATGGCTTTGCTGAACGAACTCGATGCCCTCGGCTGGGGTGCCTGGAAACAGGAGATTGAGGCTCTGCTGGCGGAAAAGGAACGTTTTATTTCTCAGGTCGACGGCAATGCCCGGCGATTGCTGCCCCTGCTTGAAAGGCTGCCACAGATAGCCGAAAGCGAAATTGACCTGGATGCCGATGCGATTCGCATCGGTGCTGGCGATGATCTTAGTTCCCAGCAAAGAGAAGAATTACGCGAGATTCTTATGGAGTTTCGGCACTGGCGCAAGGGCCCCTTCAACATCTTCGGCGTGGAGATCGACAGCGAGTGGCGCTCGAATCTGAAGTGGAACCGGATCAAGGATCAGATCGCTCCCTTGGCGGGCCGGCGAATTCTCGACGTTGGCAGCAGCTGCGGCTATTACCTGTTTCGTATGGCCGCCAGCCGCCCACGCCTGGCCCTCGGTCTGGAGCCCTATGCCCCTTTTTACTGCCAATACCTGCTGTTGCAGCGCCTGATCGGTGAACCGAGCGTGGACTGTTGGCCTCTCAAGCTCGAAGAACTGCCGGCCATGACCGACTGTTTCGACAGCATTTTTCACATGGGCGTGTTGTCCCATCAGCGGGCTCCCATCGATGCTCTCAAGCAACTCGCCGGTTTACTGGTTCGCGGTGGCGAACTGGTGCTGGAGACCCTGATTGTCGAAGGTGAGGGAGAATGGGCTTTCTGCCCGCCCAAGCGCTACGCCAAGATGCACAACGTTTTTTTTCTGCCCACCATTGCCTGCTTGAAGGGCTGGCTTGAGCGGGCCGGATTCGACAATATCCGCTGTATCGACCAGACCTGGACCAGTTCCGAGGAGCAGCGGCGCACCGAGTGGATTAAAAGTGAGTCTTTAGCCGACTTCCTCGACCCGGACGATCCGCGTAAAACCGCCGAAGGTCATCCGGCACCGCTGCGGGCGGTATTGCTGGCCGATCGGCGCTAATTTGATGGCGTCGCACAAAGTTCGCCCTGCCGCGTTACGGTATTTTCAGGATCTCGACCTACGGGTTGTATGCTTTCGCCCCTGAAAAGACACCAAGCCTTCTAGGACGAAAATTTTACTTAGCCATGCATCAAGTTTTGGGAATGCGTCATTTTTCGTTGGCTTTATCGTTTAAGGAGATTCGCTATGCCGGTCATTACCCTCGCCATCTCCCCCCAGGGGAAAGACGTTAAAGAACAGCTTATTTCTCGCCTCACGGCTGCCGCCGCCGAAGCCACGGGCATTCCGGCGGCCAAGTTCGTGGTCTTTATCGATGAGACGCCCCGGGAAAATATCGGCGTCGGCGGCCTGCCTCTCGATCAGGCCATGGCGTTACAGGCAGCTGGCGACAAACCATAATAAAGGAGCAAAGCGATGAAAAAAGTATCTCTCGGCATCAAAACCCTCGCCCAGCCGTCGCCGGTATGGCTGGTCGGGTCCTACGACCAGGCGGGCCAGCCGAATCTGGCCACCATCGCCTGGGGCGGCATCTGCTGTTCCAAGCCACCCTGCGTGGCGATCTCCCTGCGTCCTGCCACCTACACTCACGACAGTATTATCCAACGGGGCGCCTTTACCGTGAACGTCGCCACCGAGCCTTTTGCTCGGCAGGCGGACTTTTGCGGCATGGCCTCAGGTCGGGATGGCGACAAATTCGCCGCCGCCGGTCTCACAGCAGTCAAGAGCGATCTGATCGACGCCCCCTATGTGGAGGAGTTCCCGCTGATCGTCGAATGCCGCTTGCAGCAGACGGTGGAGGTCGGCGGCCACACCCAGTTCATCGGCGAGATCGTCGACGTCAAGGCCGATCCGGCAGTGTTGTCCGAAAGCGGTGTGCCCGATATCGAAAAGGTGCGGCCGATGATCTTTACCCCGGTGATTCGTACCTATCATGGCGCGGGAGAGTATCTGGGACAGGCGTTTTCCATTGGTAAGGAAATCGGCTGAAGAGTTAAAAACCTGCGTTTTTTACCACGAAGGACACGAAGATCACGAAGAAACTTCAACCTTTAAAGGTCCGGTTTTTTCCCTTCGTGTCCTTCGTGGTGAGAGCTTTTTGCTGACCTTATCTTTACCTCGAAACAAGCACAATCGATTATTCCGTCTCTCCTCCGGCTCGTTCCAACCACTGTTTAAGCGCTTCGATCACAATCGCAGCGTGTTTACCGGTCAGGCGGCGCAGGTCGCCCACCCCGGTCATGCGTTTGGCAAAGCGGGCCAGGGCAGTCCACTGCGGATTTTGCACTGCTCCCAGTTCGTAGAGTTGTAACCACAGTTTACGGGCCTTCCAGACTGTGGCCGGCAGCGGTCGCTCCCGGTTCCGGGGCAGCCGTGGTCGCCAGCCCAGAGTGTAAAATCGGTCGAGGAGCTGTTGCAACTGGCCGTCGTCGAGGTCGGCTGCCGAGTTCTTGCCGGGTACCGTGGCCTCAATCAGGCTGCGGTAATCCTCCTCACTCAGTCCCAGTTCCTTTTTGGCGATGTGAATCTTCGCCAGACATTTACGCCGATACTCGCTGGCCATCTCTCCTCCTCCAATTTACTTCTTTAATAACCAGATAACAGACAGGTGCCTCTTGGCAAGAGCGATTCCAATCCGGGATCGGTTGAGATTTCTTTCCTCTTCGTTAAACTCATTTTGGGGAGGTCATTATGTGGAAATTCAACGTGCTGGTCACCATGGCTCATAAGGGGCGTTATGGACACCTGTTAGGGGAGCTCGCCCATTACGGTGAGTTTCACAAAACCGGGTTTCATGGTGTGGCTCTGGGGCAGGTAGACGATGTGGAGCTATTCTGTGAGGCTATTTGCCAAAAGCGCAGCGAGCAGTGTATCGCCTTCCAGGATGTGTCTCGGGTGGTGCCCCTGGAGCGGGTTTTTACCTTTGAGGTCGACGATTTTCTGGCTAAGCTCTGCATGGCTCTGCGTCCCTGGATCGCCCGTCTGGCCGAGTGCCGCTTTCATGTTCGCCTGGAACGGCGCGGCCTGAAAGGACAGATCATCTCCCCGGACATCGAACAGGCACTGGATGCCTATATCCTTGATGAACTGATCGATCTTGGCCATTCGGCAACCATCGATTTTGACGACCCCGATGCGGTAATTGCCATCGAAACGATTGGAGACCGTTGCGGTGTCGGCCTTATTACCCGCGCCTTGAACGATCGTTTCGATTTCGTGCGTGTCGATTGAGCGATTCTGCTATGAGCGAGCCTTTTACTCCCGCTTACCTGTCTCTTTATCATAGCGGCGAACTGGCCGAGCGAGTTCGCCGGGCTCATGAACATCTGGTTCGATGCGAGCTGTGTCCTAACTACTGTCGAGTTAATCGCTTGCAGTCGCCTCGCGGCGCTCGCTGCCGCAGTGGTCGGCGGGCCGCTGTGGCCAGTTACGGTCCTCACCACGGCGAAGAACAGGTGTTGGTCGGCCGCCGGGGCAGCGGCACCCTGTTCTTCAGCCGCTGTAATCTGCGTTGCGTGTTTTGCCAGAACTGGGATATCAGCCAGGAAGACCGGGGCCGTGAGGTCACCGCCACCGAACTCGCGGCGATGATGCTGGAGCTGCAGGGCTTGGGTTGTCACAATATCAACCTGGTGTCGCCGAGTCATGTGCTCGCACCGTTGCTGGCGGCTCTTTTCCTGGCAATCCGCAAGGGCTTGCGGCTGCCCCTGGTCTACAACACGGGTGGCTACGACAGCCCCGAGGCCCTGGCTCTGCTTGACGGGGTGGTCGACATCTACATGCCGGACATGAAGTTTGCCGATTCAAAGGTTGCCCAACCGCTATTGGGGGTGGCCGATTATGCCGAGGTCAATCGAAAGGCGGTGCGGGAAATGCATCGCCAGGTTGGAGACCTGGTTCTTGATGATCAAGGCATCGCCCAGCGCGGCCTGCTGCTCCGCCATCTGGTGCTGCCGGAGAACCTGGCCGGCAGCGACCGCGTCTTGTCCTTTATCGCCGAACAGTTGTCCCGCAACACCTACCTCAATCTCATGGATCAGTACCGACCCTGTTACCGGGCTGATCGCTATCCGCCTCTCGATCGATCAACGAGCCGGGCCGAATACAGGCGTGCGGTGAGGTGGGCAGAAGCCGCGGGTCTGCAACGTCTCGATCGCTGCTGAAAACACCGAGAGTATTTAGCCATGAAGATCCGCGTCGAGTGCTACGAAGGTTATCGGGGCCAAGAGCAGCCCAGGCGACTGTTTCTCGGTCGTCGGCAGGTTGCCGTGGTGGAGATTGCCGATCGCTGGCTGGACCCGGAGCACCGTTATTTTAAGGTGCGGGGAGACGACGCTGGTTTGTACATTATTCGCTACGATGTGCAGGACGATCTCTGGGAATTGACTCTGTTCGATCGCCGCGGCAACCGAACCGGCTGAGGACGGTTCAAGCCGAGTCACCTGCTACGCTGCGTTCGGTTTGAAATAGCCCGATGAGAGCGCTGAGGGCTGGGGAGGCTGCCATGTCCTTGCGGCGGATGAACATGGTCGGTACGCGAGAAAATGGCTCCGCTACCTGATGGATTCGAACCATTGAGGCAAAGGGACCTCGTTCGACGAAAGAGCGTGGCAGCATGCTGATGCCCATGCCGGCACCAACGCAGCCGAGAATGGCGTCGAGGGTGCCGAATTCCATGAGTTTGATAGGGGTCAGCCCTTCCTCCCGCAGCCATTGCTCCAGGCGGTTGCGACAGGAGCAGCCTGGGCGAAACACCAGGATGGTGTCAAAACTTCCCATCGCGGGCGTCGGTTGGTCCGGTGCTGTCACCAGAACCATCTCCTCAACGCATACCTCCGTCTGCACAATTTCACTGTTCGCCACGGGGCCGCCGACAAAAGCGCCTTCAATATCGTAGTTAAGCACCTGTCGCACCAATTCCTGGCTGGCACCGGTCTGCAAACCGATGGCTACCTTGGGGTATTGGCTGTGGTAGCGAGCCAGTACTTGTGGCAGGTGCACAGCAGCCACCGTGTCGATGGCACCGATAGCCAGCGGTCCCTGTGGCTGGGCGGAGCCGCTCACCGCCAAGCGCGCTTCCTCGACAGTGCGCAGGATCTGCCGGGCATAGCCCTGCAGTCTCTTGCCGGCGCTGGTCGGTACCATGCCGCGACCGGTGCGAACAAAGAGGTTGGTGCCAAGATCTTCCTCCAGGCGGCGCAGGCGAGTGGTCACGTTGGACTGCACATAGTGCAGGCGCTCGGCGGCGCGGGAGACACTGCCCTCTTCAACTACTGCGAGGAAGATACGCAAAGAACCCAGATCCATAGTGATTGTCCCTGATTCGGTATCATTTTTAGTGATGGTTCCCTTAGCTTAAATCATTTGGGAATGAAAGTACTATGCTTTCTTTCAAGGCAGCATTGGCGGGATAGTCTCTGGTTGCTTTTGCCATGGATACTGGAAGAAGCCGTAGGGAACGCAATATCCAGGCACTTGAACTCCCGCTTGTGTCTCCAATGTAAAAAAGCCCCTCACAACTGAGGAGCTTTTTCAACCAAAGAGTCGGCTATGCAGGACTTCACTCCGACTCTGAATCAAGCACGCAGAGATTGCCGGCGGGATTAGGGCGAAAGCAACCGTTGCAGGAGATGCAGCGAGCCGGGCGGCGATCGCCTGCTTGCCAGCGTTGTACCAGATTCGGTTCCGCCAGGAGGGGTCGTGCCAGGGAGAAGTACTCGATGGCTGTCGTTTCCAACAGCTGTTCCATCACCTCGGGCGAACGTAAACCGCCTACCAGCAGGATGGGGATATCGAGTTCTTCGGCGAGTTTTGCCGCATGTTCGGCGTTGTAAGCCTCCTTTTCCGGTGCATCGATCCGGGTGCGACAGGGGCCGAGTCTGCCGGCAGCCATGGTACCGCAGCTAAGCTCGATGGCGTCAATGCCCCGTGTGGCCAGTTGATGGCAGACATAGCGGCAGTCTTCGAAAGTCGCACCGTTTTCGATGTTATCCTCGGCATTGAGTTTGATCAGTACCGGGAAGTCAGCGCCCACCTGACTGCGTACTTCGTCATACGCTTCCAGGATGATTCGCGCCCGGTTTTCAATCGACCCGCCGTACTCGTCTGTACGGCGATTATAGTAGGGGCACAGAAATTGGCTGAACAGGTAGCCGTGGGCGCCATGAAACTGTACCCCGTCAAATCCGGCTGCCTTGGCTCGCGCGGCGGCCTCACCGATAGCCTTGGTCAGGGTTCGGATGTTGTCTCGGGACATTTCCTGAGGCATCACCTTGAACAGCAAATCGGCCACCGCCGAAGGGCCCCAGATCTCCCTTCCCTCCGGTTGGTAATTGGTTTGCGAGCCACCGTAGGCAATCTGTAATACAATCCGGCTGTCATGTTGATGCACCATGTCGGTAAGGGGCCGGTAGTCCTCGATGAAGCTGTCGTCATAGATGCCCATCATGCCGGGGTTGGGGCGTTCCGCCTGCAGGGGAAAGGCGTAGCCGGTGATGATCATTCCTGTCCCGCCCCGGGCGAGCTCCTCGTAAACCTTGAACAGTGGCTCAGTCATATGGCCGGTCGCATCAGCCATGTTTTCCCAGGTGGCACTGCGGACCAGGCGGTTTTTCAGGTTCATGGAGTTGATGGTTGTCGCGTCGAAAAGGGTTCGCATGATTTTTCTCCTTTGCGAAAAACTTCCTACCTGTCTCAGGTTGCTTTTGTTATCCATTTTTGCTACTTTCAACCATAGGGTTACTGCAGTCAATAATGAACCTTTTGGATACATAGGCACCTTTAGGGAACTATTGGGGGCAGAGAGATTATGAAGCCGAATCTCGAAGTAAAAAAAACGCTGGTGTTTCGCGACAAACAATACAAATGCGGCATCGACGTGACTCTGGCGGTCATCGGCGGCAAATGGAAGTCCGCCATCCTTTACCACTTGGCGCTGCAGACCATGCGATTTTCTGAACTGCAACGCCAGTTTGCCGACACCAGTCGTAAGATGCTTACCCAGCAGCTGCGGGAACTGGAACGGGACGGTCTTGTCCATCGCGAGGTTTATCCCCAGGTACCGCCCAAGGTGGAATATTCCCTGACCGCTAGGGGGCGGAGCATCAAGCCGATCCTCGATCTCATGTGCGATTGGGGGGCGGGATATGCAGAACCCTGAATGGAAGTCCTCGCCAAAGCGGTCGGTGGGCAGGGGGTATCGCCGGAAGTGATAGCCGAGATCAATTTAATTCATTTGACATGAACGTGTGGGCTTTTTATTGTATACAAGTGGGCGCGTGCCTGTTTGCTTAAGGTAAACCATTGTTGCGTAACGGGTCGGGTGCGCCTGGCCCGGCTGAAAAGAGCAAGGGAGATCACTGCCGATGAGTAATACACCCAATACCCATGTCCGCATGTTCGGTTCGCTGCATACCATCCGCCGTAATCGGGGGCTGGCCTCGTATGAAGATATGTACATTCCCCCGAGGGCTGCACCGGTTTCGATCTGGCCGAGAAACTGGACCTGCCTTTGGAAAAGATCGAGGGGGTGTTCATCAATAACAAGGCGACGTCTCTGGATGCTCTGATCCGGCCTGGCGACAAGATCGCCATTATCTCCTCGGGCGTACCGGGACCCCACCGCTACTCCCTCGGCATCCATTCTGCCGGCAAGCATCTGCGCGATTAATAGCGCGAATGAACAAGCTGGTTTTGCTAAAAAGTAACGGGTCTGCAGCAATCTGCAGACCCGTTTTTTCTGGACTATCCAGGACCGGGTAGTGCTCCCTTTCGTTTCGACCCGCCAGGTCCGACACCCGTCTATGGTTGTTTGAGCAAGGCCCTTTGCAGGGGGCAGTTTTCAGCGGTATCCAGCCCCTGTCGATAGGCTTGTAGAACCTCGACCGATTTGGCGGCAAGCTGTCGACGAACCTCTCTTCTTTTGCCCTTGATTCGTGGGATGCTCATGGAATCGTAGGCCGTGGTCTGGTGGCGCATCCAGGCGATCACAGCGGCCTCAGCCCGTTTGTCCAAGGGGATTCGTTCAGTTCGAGCCACCGTGCCGCTGCCGACGGGGGTTGCGTGAGCGGTAATTTTTTTGCTCAACTGCTGGGCTTCAAACTCATATCTTGGATGAAAATCGAGAAACCGGATAATTTCCGTAAAAAACTCAGCTACATAGACCTGTTGTTTGGCCTCTCGCCGAGCCCGGTCCCGTTGTCGGGTCCTGGCATATTCAGGAGTGGCCCTCTTGGCCGCGACCTCCTCCCGGGATGCCACAATATGCGCTTCTTCGGCCCAGATTCCCTGAGAAATCGTTCTCTTGCCTTTGCGCACCTGTACCACCCAGGTCGTTCCCTTGGCTTTTACGCTTCGGGTGATGGCCGCATCTCCGGCAGGCAGGAAGGCCCAATTCTCGGGAGGCGTAAGTCGTTCGCCCGATTCGGCCAGAATTGTCCCCTGGGTCCGGCCGGGGCGGACTATGCGATGTTGTTGAGTCATGATTTATTCAAAAGGGGCTGTCCCTTTGCTTGCTTCTTGCGCTGCCGACAGGGCCGAATGTGAGCAGAAACTTGTTAGCCGCCGGCTCTCTTAACTTTATAGCCAAGCCCGGTTAATTCTTTTTCCAGCCCATCCCGGTGGTCCCCCTGAATTTCTATGATGCCCTTTTTAACACTGCCCCCGCTTCCACACTTTTGTTTAAGGTTTTTTGCAAGCTTTTTAAGTTCCTCAGCATCTAATGGTAAGCCTGTGATCAAGGTGACTCCTTTGCCTTTGCGTCCTTTGGTCTCTCGCATCAAGCGGACGATACCGTCGCCTTTAGAAGGAGATGTTTTTTTCTGGCAAAGACATTTCCCTTTTGGCTGGTTGCAGTGGGGACACATTTGACCAAACTCGGAGGAATACACCAGTCCAGTGCCATTGCGTGGCGACTTTTTTGCCATCGGGACTTCCTTGAACTACTTACCAGAGAGTTTTTCCAGCAACGGCTTGAGAAACTTCTCGAAGGTGACCTGCTGTTTAGCGGTGAGCAGGTCGAGGTTGCCATCATGGTCGAGCAGAAAGGTGCCGACACCGATCACGGTTCTGGGAAGGTATCCGGTTCCGGATACGATTTTTTCGATGTCATCTGTTCGATCACTTATCAGTTTTTCCAGTAGATCCAGGTCAAGTTCCATTTCTCATTCTCCAGTAGCGTTGTGGCGATGTGTCTCTTCAAAAATCGTCTGCTTTATCAGGGCGCTGTCGCAGCAAAAGGCGGACGGCGTACCAGAGGAACATGACCAGGGCCATCAGCGGTAATGCCGGGATAAAGAGACCGGTGGCATGCGCCAGCACGATGGCAACGAACAAAGCGACCACCGAGACGGGCAGATAGCGGCATATCCTTATCTGCCGCGCCAGCGTCTCGCCGGGTGACCCGATCAGGTTGTCGTTGATTGCGTACCGATGGGCGACGATAGCAAAGAAAGCCACCATAATCCAGTCCGAGATGCCGAAAACCGGAGCTAACCCGGCAGGACCGGGAATGACCAGTTTAACCAGGAACATGTCGATGAGTGGCGGGGGGCCTTCGGGGGCCAGGTAATAGTGTTGGATCTCCCGGCTGAAGCCTGCGGTCGGTCCGCCGAGCCAGCTGCCAAGGTCGGCCAGTGTCATCACGATGCACACCGGTACAATCTCCCATAAACGCTGGACATAGCGGGCCAGTGCCGCTCCGATGAGGGTCGCTACCAATAACAGGTGACTCGATTTGACAGCTGCTAGTAGTGACTGCCAGCCGCCAACCGGAGACAGCTGGTTGATCAGCCAGATACTTAGAAGCAGGGTGACGGCCCAAAAAAGATAAAAAAAGCGGTCCCGCTTTTCCGGTTGCAGCAGCAGGACAGGCAGGAGCAACTGAGCTGCGGCAAAAAGTTGCAGGGCGATAAATCCCCCGGACCACAAGGAACCAGGCAGTTCGACCAGCTGCCCGCACCACCAGAGACCAAAGACCGCGCAGCTCCACATCAAGTGGCCGGCTGCCAGCCACAGGATCAGCCGTCGATTCGATGGTATGAAATTCGTGAAGGATGGTAGCGACATGGTCCTGTTCTGCTTTGGTTTTTAGAGGCGGGCACCACCGTCTAAACGATCCTGGTTATTTGAACTTATCTGCCAGTGCCGCGAAGGGGGAGTGTCCCAGAGAGGGGCGGTCGATTTGAGCGGTGGGACCTTCGGTGCTGCGATCCTCCTGCACCCCACGGGTATGCTCGTGATCGTGGCAATAGATGCAGAGCAGTTCCCAGTTGCTGCCGTCGGGAGGATTATTATCGTGGTTGTGGTCGATGTGGTGCACAGTGAGTTCGCGGAGGTTTTTGCCCTCGAACTCACGGCTGCAACGGCCGCACACCGGAGGAAAAAGTTTTAACGCCTGTTCCCGGTATCCTGCCTGTCGGGCCTGTTGTTCCCGGCGCATCTCAGCGACCAGGCGGTCCCGTTGCTCGGCGCTCTTGTTTGATGTGGAATCAGCCATGTTAACCTCTTGCTTCTGTTAGTGTTTCTGTATGTCTGTTGTTTCTTCTGGTATCGCCTGTGTCTTGTTCAAAGGTGTTTTTATCACTTTAATATATTTCTGAAACAACAGGGTATTGGGAACATTGATGTAGTTATGGTCTTCGGTCATAAGCACGGTATAGAAGGTGTTGATAGCTAGCACCGTGCCCCGTATTTCGTCCGGCATGATTTCGATACAATCTTCGATTTTAAAAGGGGAGGTAAAATAGATAATAACCCCGGCCAGAATATTGCCCACCAGGCTCCAGACAGCTACGAAAGCGACGGCAATCAGCGCCAGAACGCCCGTGGCGGAAACCCATACATGCTTCAGATCAACATTCCAGATCAGTAGCAACACTGCCAAGCTCAACAGCCATGAGATTATGGTGAGCAGGCGCTTGATGGTGAAATAGCGGGATTTGCGAATGCTGTACTTATATTGGGTTTGCTTTGCATAGCGCTTGAGCAGATGAAACAGAAGATGTATGGCCACCATGGCGATCAGTGAATACACGGCTTTATGAATCATTATTGAGTCCATGATTTAGCTTCCTTAGCTGGCAGAACAAATCATTTCTGCGGAGTCTTTACATCAAGGTTGTCGCGATATTTAAGCTGCATACCCTTGAGAAAATTACGCAGAATCTGATCCTGGCAGTCACGATATTGCTTATGGCCCGGCCTGCGGAAAAATGCGCTCAATTCGTGCTTGCTGATACAAAACTCAGCCAATCTCAGAACTTCCAACACCTCTTCAGCTTTCAAGTTTAAGGCGATTTTCAACTTCATAAAAATAATGTTGTTGTTAAGGCGCCTCTCGGGTTCGGGCTGCGGCCCTTCCCTTTTGCCCCGCTTGTCGATGATCAAACCGTTGAGAAAAATGGCTAGCTGGCGGTCACGGCACTTTTCATAACCTGGGTCTTCTTCCCGCTTTAGCCAGGCGCTGACCTGTTCCCGTGTGACCTGTTGTCCGGCGGCGGCAAAAAGATCCATCATTTTAGAATCGTTAAAGTCAAAGATATAGCGAATGCGACGCATGATGTCGTTGTTTGTCATAGGGAATATGCCCTGCGGTTATTAGAGTGTTATGTGCGACCGCCCGAAAGGGGATTCAGCTAGTCAGCCTGTGCGGAATCTACTGTTGATGATAGTGCCTCAAATTCGCTGCGGTAGCAATGGCAGACTTGGCAAACTATACGGTTTTCGAAAGAGCCGTTCTATTTTCTCGGAGCTGTTTGGGAAAAAGATTTTGCGCCACGTGCGGGATGTGCGATGCTGTTCCAGGTCAATCAGTCGTATAATCCCTCGAAAAAGATCCATCTTCGGAGAACTTGTGAACGAATCGCCCCAACTCTATTTATTGGATGGTTCCAGTTATATCTATCGTGCCTACTACGGTATCCGCGATGTTGCCACCGCCGATGGTACGCCAACCAATGCCGTTTACGGTTTTACGCGCATGCTGCTGGGACTGTTGCAGGAACACCGCCCCGATTACCTGGCTGTGGTCTTTGATAGGCCCAGAGAAGAAACTTTCCGCCGGGAAATCTATCCCGAATATAAAGCACATCGGGAGGCCATGCCCGAAGACCTTCCGCCGCAGATTGCTGCGATCCGGCAGGTTTTGCAGGCTTTGCAGATTCCATCCCTGGAAGCGCCCGGATTCGAGGCAGACGATGTTATTGCCACTTTGGCCCGCCGCTACGCCGCCGAAGGCATCGAGGTCACGGTGGTCACCGGCGACAAGGATTTGATGCAGATTGTTGATGATAAAATTTTCCTGCTCGACACCATGAAGGATACGCGATCCGGACCGAAGGAGGTTCTGGAACGTTTCGGGGTCCCCCCCGAACTGGTCGCCGATGTTTTGGGCCTGGCTGGAGACACCTCGGACAATATCCCGGGTGTTCCCGGCATCGGCGAGAAAACCGCCGCGGAGCTGGTGCAGCGCTTCGGCAGCCTGGAAGATGTCCTTAAGTGGACCAATCTCGTGAACGGCAGAAAACGTCGGGAAAATTTACAAGCTCACGCCGATCAGGCTCGGTTGTCCAAAACCCTGGCAACCCTCAGAGATGACGTGCCCCTTGAAAGCTCTCTGGTCGAATTGGAGCGACAGTCGCCGAATCTGACGGACTTGATCCCTCTGCTGCGGCAGTTGGAATTCGAAGCTCTGGAGATTGTCTTCACTCCGCCGCCACCGGGGGTGGTGGAAATCTACAGCGACGGCTCGGGTCGGGACTCGGGACCGGGGGGCTACGGTGTGGTCCTGCGCTATGGCGAGCATGAAAAGGAGCTCAGCGGCTTTGAACCCGTGGCGACGTCGCAGCGTATGGAGTTGATCGCCGCGATACGAGGTCTGGAAGCCCTGAATAAACCGCAGACGGTTCGATTGTACAGCGATTCCCAGTACCTGGTGCGGGGCATGAGCGACTGGATTGACGGCTGGGTTCGCGATGGTCGCCTCGAGACACCGGGCGCTCTGGCCAACCAGGACCTCTGGCAACAGCTTTTGGCCCTTTCTCGGCAACATAAGATTCACTGGGAATGGGTACGAGGCCATGCCGGACATCCCTTTAATGAACGTTGCGACAAGCTGGCCAAGCGGGCTGCTGAAGAGGGTGTGCAGGCAGCGGGAGCAGATCGGGATCAGGGAGCAGTGCCGGAAGAGGAAGTCGCAGAGCCGGTCGCTCCTGTTTCGCTGGCAGCGCTCCGTTTGGAACCGAGCCTGGTCGAGGAAGACGTTGATTTTGAATCCGAAAATGATGGTCAGTTGAAGCTTTGCTAGTTGGTTTTCATCCGAAAACGGCCCTTTTCCCCAATCTCAGCGTCAATCAGCACGCTTGCGTGTGCGGCGTAGACATCTACGCCTCCGTGCAAGCGTTTGATTTCCTTGACCTTGGAAAAAATTGCTCGTTTTCCATATGAAAACGGCGCGGTGGCCACCCGAAGTTCCCGGATGGCCACTAGTTGTTTATTGCTACAAACTAGCGTGTGTTCACAACAAGTCCAAGTTCACCGGTCTCGGCTAGCCACCGGCCATGTGCTACGTCTCAGATGTGGGGTTGGTTTTAAACCCAGCAGCCCCTTCGATCAATGTTGGTTAGAGAAACAGACCGATCGTTTTAGCAACCAACTGTCGGAAAAGGGGCCGCACAAAGAAAGTGCTGTCGCTGCAGGATAGCTCAAGGGGGGTTAGCCTTCTCCTTTCCTGCGTGATCGCATGCCCCACGCAGTGGCAGCCATTTTTTGCCTACTTTTTGTTGGCTTGGACAAAAAGCAGGACGGCTGGCGGGCCGTGACCCGCCGATTTTAAGGTTTGTCGAGGTCTGCTGAAACCTGAAACGACAACTCCGCAAGTTCATGCCAACAACAGTTCTCCAGGAACTCCGATCATGAAAATACGCAAAGTCACCGAAGAATTCCGCCCCAAGGTCTACGCCCTTTTGCGCAGCGCCTTCCCAGGCAGCAACTACGAATCCGACCTGATCGAAGCCCTTCATTCCAACGGCAAGCCGGTTCAAGAATGGGTCTGTATTCACACCAATAAAGTCATCGCCTATATCGCTTTTACAAATGCCTATCATGGCAGCGGGGTTTGCGGCCTGCATCTGGCACCCATGGCCGTGGCTCCCGACTTTCAGAGGCAAGGAGTCGGCTCGGAACTGCTGCGTTTTGCCTTAAGGCAAGAACCTATCAAAAAACAGCCCCTGTACGTGTTGGGTAAACCCGGTTTCTATAAACGCTTCGGTTTTGAACCCTGCATCCAGCCCGTCTGCCCCTTTGATAAAAACAATGCTCATTTCCTGAGTCTGCGCAATACGGCTACCGACAGTTTCACCATCGGCTATGAACCCGAGTTTCAAAAGGTTGCCAAGCCGTCAAAAAATCAGGGGAAAAAGCGCCACTGAGTTGGCACCATGAGTTTTCAGTTGACGCCGGACCTTACCGACCGTGCTCTTCAGAAACCCTTTACGCTTAGTCGCAACCGACGGACTTTGTTTGTGATGTGTTTTATGTCGAAAAAGCTTACATTGCCAGGTTGATAAGATGTTAAGGGTTATAATGTTAATGATTCCAGTCATTTATATCTTGGTACAATCTCTGCAAATTAATGAAGGGATATCGATTTCTATAATGTAGATGATAGATGAATTTATCCCCGGATGAGCTAGTGAGGGAAACATGAAAAGAATATTGATCAGCCTAATGACAGTTGCTTGCCTGTTCTGGGCAGCCTCTGCCTTGGCTATTCCGACCTTGCAGTTGGATATTTCCGGCGGCGTTTATGATGATGCTCCTGACGTTGAAAACGTTGTTTCCACCGGAGATAACTTTACCCTGTATACTCTGCTTAACCTCGCTGGTGATGATAAGCCGTCTGCTGTGAGCCTGGGGGATAAATTTTATATCTCGATGGCAGTCACCCCTAAGCTAGCTGAAGGCAGCGATGGCCTTGGGTCCTTCTCTTTTTTTGACGGAAGTGCAATCTACGAAATTGACGTGACGGCCGACATGGACTATGGGACTCCGCCGTTGGCTGAAGCCTTTAAGGATTTGGGTCCCCATGGTATTTTTGATACCTACTACTACGAGTTTGAGTTTGCTTTTGACCCTGCTCTTCAATGCGCAGCATACAATGTTGCGGATAACCCCGGGGGACTTGTTGAAGGTTCCGATTTTTATTATCGGGCCTTCGATGTGGATGTGAGTGGTTTGGCTGAGGGTTATGAGATCCACTTTGATCTTTATCACCTAGATTTTTTAAAAAACGGCAAAGGCGTGGTGGATGTCGCTGCGCCTTTCTCCCACGATGCCCAGAGCGGCGCTATCCCAGCCCCCGAACCCTCTACCCTGCTGCTGTTGGGTGCAGGCTTGGTGGGATTAGGCGCCTACCGCCGACGGCGTGGCAAAGGCTAGAGTTTATTGTATATTTCGTAAATAAAAAGCGGGGCCGGTCACGGCCCCGCTTTTTATTGTCAATCTGTTGCAAAGAGAATTACTGTGTCATGAGGACCTCGGTCTGAGCGGATCCTCGTTTACAAAAAGTATCGCGAACCTAGTAATACCTCAGCCCGTGCGGTCAGTAATCTCGATCAGGTGGTAACCGAACTGGGTCTTGACCGGGCCGAGAACCTTGCCGACTTCACCGGAAAAAACCACTTCGTCGAATTCGCGGACCATCTGTCCCGGACGAAATTCGCCCAGCGCGCCACCCTGTTTTCCGGAGGGGCACTTGGAGTGCTGCTTGGCGACGGCAGCGAAGTCTTCGCCCCCTTCGATCTGGGTTTTCAGGGTAAGACATTCTTCCTCGGTGGACACCAGAATGTGCCGGGCGCTTGCTTTAGCCATGTTGTTTCTCCTTTGATGACTTGAGTAATAGACGGCTTACTATTACCCGATCTGTCGGCTCTTGTCCAATCTTGCTATCCGATCACCGGCTATTTTTTGCGCACGGTCCGATAGATCAATAATCCCACTACAAGAACAGCCATGAGGCTCCAAAAAACACCGGAGTGCCTGAGGTTTTCCAGGTGCGGCATCACATCAAGGCGCCAGGGGGTGAGAATGAAATTGTTCACAAAATCACGAAACATCAAGGCCTCCATGGATTAAGGAACAGAGAAAAGGGTCTGTAGGCGGGCCCCGCTTCTTTTCGAAGTATATCGTGTCTGCAGAACATGGTTAACCCATCAGCCAATATTTTTGCCAGCGATTCCTGGCCTCAGGCCGGCTGAACTCTTCTGGAAGCTGGCAAAGGCAGCCTTCTTCTTGATTCAGGGTCTTCCGGTCAGGAATCAATGCCAGACACTGACAAGGGCGTTCTGAAATCGACAAACGACAGCCATCGGTCCCGAGAAAGGCGCATCCTGAAGACAAGAACCGGGGTGCGGGCATCGGCACGCCGGACTTTTCCCATAGAACCAAATTCAATGCCGGCAATCGGCTGCGCAGTTGCTCAAGCGTCAAACGTTGCCCCGCGAAAAAGATGGCGAAAAAGCGCTCCGGGTCGACCCAAATCCCGGGACTGGCCTGACAGCAACGCCCACCACATTCCCGGCAGAGGGGTAAATTCAGGCAATCTTTGTTTTCTGCGTGCATAAATGGCATTTTCAAGCAGGTTGTTGGTGTTGGCTAGTTTAATTTAGCCGCGATGAATGCAGTGGTCCAGGCGGCCTGAAAGTTATAGCCTCCGGTGATGCCGTCGATGTCCATCACCTCTCCGGCAAAATACAGATTTTTGCACACCTTGCTCTGCATTGTTTTGAAGTCGATGCTCTCCAGACTGACCCCGCCACAGGTGACGAACTCCTCCCGGAATTGGGTCTGCCCCCTTACCGAGTAGGTATCATTGGTGAGCAAGTCGACCAGCCTGTTTAAACCGGTCTTGCCTAGCTCTCCCCACTTTTTACTCGGCGGCAGATTGCTCTTTGCCAGCAGGTAACCCCAGAGTCTTTCAGGTAGATTGTAGGGGCGGAGGTTGGACAAGATCTTTTTTGGATGCTCCGTCACAACCCTTTTCAATTCAGAAACGACCAGATCCTGGTTGCGCACATTCGTCCAGTTTACCTGAATCTTAAAGTCGTAGTGCTTTTCACTCAGTAATCGCGCTCCAAGTGCCGATAGCTTCAAGATGACCGGACCGCTCATGCCCCAGTGGGTAATCAGTAAGGGGCCTTCGGATTTAAGTTTGGTTCCCTGGATGCTCACCAGGGTGGGTTTCACCACGATGCCCATCAACTCGGTAATCGTTTCATCCGGCATTTTGAAGGTGAATAAGGAGGGTACTGGATCGGCGATTCTGTGCCCCAATTTCTCCAGCCATTCCAGACCGGCCCGTTGCGGAGAGCCTCCCGTTGCGACGATCACCTTGTTAAAGGTTCGAGGTAGCACTTTCCCGCCGATAAAGCTCAATTTCAGCTTGTCACCAGCTTTTTCGATGCCTTTTATGCCTCTTTCGAGCTCGATATGGATGTTAAATCGGCTGGCTTGCTGCAAAAAGCAATCGATGATGCTTTGCGAATCCTGGGATAGGGGGAAGACGCAATTATCCTCCTGAATGACCAGGGGTACATTGCGTTCCTCGAACCAGCGCATCGCATCGTGGTTGTTAAAGATTCGAAAGGCCCTCTTTAAAGCGTTACCACCCCGGGGATAGGCTACGGCCAGTTCCTTGATGCTTTCACAACCGTTGGTCAGGTTGCACCGGCCCCCACCGGAAATTTTGACCTTGGCCAGAATGTTTTTGGATTTTTCGAAAATGACAACGGTGGCGTCCGGATAGTTTTCCTTTACGGAAATTGCTGCAAAGAAACCGGCCGCTCCACCGCCAATGATGGCTACTTCCACCTTGATACCTCATCAATTGGGAAAAATGGACGCTTGGATAGTAACGTTGCGGCTAACTTGGCGCAAGCCTGGAATAGAAGAATCGATATCCTGACGCCAGGTTGACAGGAAGGTCTGCGCTGATAAAAGGGAATTAAGGCCACAATAAAAATGAGGATGCTGAAGCGCAGTTAGCAAGAAAATCAGAGGCGGGAGCGTAATCCATGTTCAGGCATTGTTTTTTGATTTTTTGGCTTATGGCCGTATCGATGCTGTGGTGCTCCACGGGTGTGTTCGGAAAAATTGAATTAAATCCGCACGGTTTTCCAGCAGACCGCACAGAGACTTATAGCGACCCCGGCAACAGGACGCGCATCTACAGGGTGCAGGAGCCGGAAGAACGCAGGGACCATCCGAATATTCTCATCTATATGCATGGGTCAGCAGGCAAAGAAGAGCAGGGCATGGACCTTCTATGGGAACGGGGTAGCTTTGCACGGTTGAGAAACCTTATGAATCGCTGGGGATGGGTTTATGTCTGCCCCCGGGATGCCGAATTTGCAGGTTTGTTGAAACATCTAAAAGACAAGTATGCTCCCGAGGGCATCTATCTGGCGGGAGCCTCAGGCGGTGGCAATATCGTGCTGTGGGAAGCCGGCAGGAACCCTTCAGCTTATGCCGGTCTCTTGTTGCTTTGCCCGGCTATCCAACGCGGGAAAAAAAGCTATCCGAACACGCTCTCCATGCCGGTGTGGATCGTTAGCGGTGCAAAGGATCGCAAAATCACCAGGCAGTGCAGGGCACTGGTCAAACAACTAAGGGCCTTGCAGAGTTCCTATTTCTATCGGGAGATCCCGGGGGGGCATCACGGCACCCCGGTGGAAAAGGTTGCGTGGCAACAGGCCCTGGAATTTCTCCAGGGAAACCGGCGGGAAGTCGTTGCCAGTCTGCCGACAGTTCCCGATGCTCTGGGTGCTATGCATCTGCTCCAAGGCCGTCAAGCGGAGCTGAAAGCAAAACCGGTTCCCTGAAATTCAGGATATTTCTAGTATCGTGCGGGGAGGCAAACTATGGCCAAGATAGATCGAATCCTTGTTGTAAGCAGGTCGACCAAGTCCTGTCAGAAAACCGTTCATTACGGGATTTCACTGGCCCGCCAATACAACGCGGAACTTTTCATCCTTCATGTTGAGCACAACCCCTTTGGCACCAAAGGGTGGAGCCTGCCAATTTTTTCGCTGGAGGAGGACTACAAAAAACTGCTGCAGGAAGCGAAAAAGGACCTGGACCGGATTATTGCTCAAGAAAAAACGGCCGGTCTCCCGATCCGGGAAATGATCGTAACAGGTGAGCCTACCAAGGAAATTGTCAAGGTTGTCGAAGAGGAAAACATTGATTTGCTCGTCCTTTTGTCTCATGAAGAGTGGCACTTGGAGCATTTTCTTTTTGGTCGAACCAATAGGGAGTTGGTCCGTAAGATGCCCTGTTCGATTTTCCTGGTGAAAAAGGATCCTGAGCCTGTGGCTTTTTAACCTTGTCAAGTCGGACCAAGACGGGTCCTTTTGATATCTAGCGGGTTTTATCTTAAGCGTTACGCTGTCAGTGGCGAGACCCGTTGTTCAGACTTCGTCCCGTTGGAGGGTTTCTGAGCACGCTGTTTATGCAATCTATTTCCGATTGTTCCTACAAGACTTGTGAAACACTGCACGCCCGCCTTCCCAAAACGCCCTTGACACTCTGTTCAGCGCTGAATAGACTTCGGCTTACTTTCGAATCCGATCCCTGAAGGAGAATCACCATGAACAGCTGTCCCTGCGGTAGCGGCAATGACTACGCTACCTGCTGCGAACCGGTCATTACCGGAAAGCAATTGGCCGAAACGGCCGAACAACTGATGCGGGCCCGTTACTCCGCCCACGAAAAGGTCGAGATCGACTTTCTTTATGAAAGTACCCATCCCGATAATCGCGAAGGCTACGATCACAAGACGACCAGGGAATGGGCCGAGAAATCCGAATGGAAAGGCCTGGAGATTATTGCAACGACCGATGGCGGCCCGGAGGATAAAGAAGGCGTGGTCGAGTTTGTCGCCCGTTTTCGCGACAAGGACGGAGTCCACAGCCACCACGAACGCGCCCAATTTAAACGCGAAAAGAAGCAATGGCTTTTTTTCGACGGCACCATGGTCAAAGCGCCGGTAGTCAGCAACGTTAAGATCGGGCGTAACGATCCCTGCAGCTGTGGCAGCGAAAAGAAATACAAGAAATGTTGCGGAAGGTAGACCTTCTGCCGATCACAATAGAAAAAAGGGGGACAGGCGCTGTAATTGCCTGTCCCCCTTTTTTTTCCTCAGCCCATTTCCTGACTTTTCTTCGTTTCAGTCCTCTGACTGTGGTCCGACCAGTTGCTCACGGAGTTTTTGCAATACGGACTTGACCCTGCCAGCATTTTCCGAACCCATTCGAAGCAGGATTTTTTGCCCCTCCGAGAGGGATTCCAGCTTTGGATCGGCATACCGGTACTGGGTGATATGTTTCACTAGAGGAATCGGCCCCTTGATTTCCGGGGTCGCCAGCAAATGATCTAATACCGCGATCATCCGGTCGTGAAAATAACCGTTGGGGTAGCCCATTTCACGGAAGGCCTCTTCCATCAATGGATAGATCCGCAGGTAAGCCTTGGACAGTTGGTCGGCAGACACCGCTTCCGCCAGTTCAACATAGGGAATATAGCGGGAAAAGTTTGCCGGCGCGATAACTTCCACGCCCTCTTTTGTCGCTGTTTCAAAGCGGCCGCCCGGCGGACGCACCGGCAAGTGCTGTCTGGGCAAGTCGTTTCGGGGCAGGGCATCGATGATCAGCACCAGGCGCCGGATAAATTGCTGGGGTGCCAGCAGTTGTTTTCGCGCCGATTCGCCAAAGAGTTGTGCCAGCAGATCCTTGGTGAAGGCATCGCTGTCTCCCAGAGCGGGCAAAGGCGGCATGATCGGTTCTTCTGCCTCCGTTAAGGCGGGTTGTGTTTCTGGAAGGGGATAACGAATTTCCGGTTCGGTTTTCAGGGGGGCCGCCGGAGGGATTCCCAACTCCGAAATGGAAGGAGGTTCCGATGATTTCCCCGGCCAAAAAAAGACAACGGCCAGAGAAACCAGCAGCAATATGAGAATAACAATGGCGATGCGTACCGGCTTCATGGCAGGTTCCTCCTTTGAATTCTCAAGTTAACTCGGGTCTATTCAGAAACGGTTCTCAACGACAAGTGCAGCCATAAAAGCATATGTGAGGCCAGGGCGTACGTCAAATAGCTACGTTGTTCCGCTTTTATTCTGAATGATTCTTGTTTAGGCGGTGAATGTCAAAACCCTCTCTGACCTGGAAGAAATTTGGAGTGACGGGCTTTTCTCCTGAGATCGTTGGATCGAGTTGGTCTTTGCCGGGGCCTCTTAATTACGCAGACTCCCGAATGGGCTCATAAACATACTTTTCTTGATCCATGTCAGGTAAGCCTCCGGTGAAGATTGTTAGAGTGGTCGAAACAAAAAACCACTTATTTACAGGAGACTTCAATATGGCAGGATGTGGAGGAAGTTGCGCACAGGGTGGAACAAGTGGACCTTTTGCCGAAGGGCGGGAGTTGGTGGAATTTGTAGCCCAGGCCCATGACGGCGCCGTGCGGCAGCGGCCGATTCCCGGTGGGGGCCTTGAGACCTTTTGCCAGGGGTGCGGTGCGCCTTTCGTGTTGGAAACCCACGTAGGCAATTGCCCCGTTTGCAATGGCGTCTATGCCGTATCGCCGCCCCGCAACGACGATGCCGCCAACATTCAGTATGCCGGTGACGGGTTCAGGCTGGATCAGTGACGTGCGCGGTTCGTCCGGCTATCGGAGTCTGAAAAAGTTGCTTCCAGGCTTTGTCATAAGAGTTTAAAGATCAAAACGCCCCGAAGGTTCTTCGGGGCGTTTTGCGTTCGCATATCTCTTTGAGTGTTCCCGTCGTGGGAACCTTTTTTGGATTACCCGATTTCTGCAATCCAAGTAGTGTGAACTTTTAGATAGATAGGATTTTCCCTAACGGGCCCGGCGGATCAGAGACTGGCATAATGTCCTCCTCCTTTTATGGAAACCTCTTTTGCTTTTGAGGTTCTTAAATTATACCAGGCAGAAGCTTGAGCGCAATGGATGGAAGGGCTCTCACATGCCGGTTGTTTGCCTTTATCAATGTATACGCTAAGCGCCCCTGTTGAGGGTGTCCAGTTCGGGATTTTTGTGATAGGGTGCCCCGGTTTGTCGCAACGAGGCCCCTGAAAGGCCTCCGAGTTTTCCTTATAAAAAGTAATCCCTCTACAGATTCGGAGCACTTATGAGTTCGCAACCCTCCTTGCAACCCGCCGCTCTGCCGGCGCCGCTAAGAGACTATCCGAGCAAGTTGTTTGTTGAAACCACCACCTTTTGCAATTTGCGTTGCCCCATGTGCGTCAAGCAGGCCGCGGACAGCAACATTATCGATGCCGATATGACCGATGCGACCTTCAGTGCCCTCGAGCCGGTCTTTCCCCGTCTGGAGGCCCTGTTGCTCAACGGAATCGGCGAAGCACTGATGCACCCCCACCTGCTCGGCTTTATCCACCGCGCCCGGCGCGTTATGCCTGAACAGTCCTGGATCGGTTTTCAGTCCAACGGCCTGCTGCTCGATGAGCGCTGGGCCCGGGATCTGGTTGCCTCCGGCCTCGATCGCCTCTGTTTGTCGGTAGACGGGGTCAAGCCCGATACCTTCAGCAAAGTGCGCGAAGGGGAAGACCTCAGCGATATGGAGCAGGCCTTCGCCTATCTGGCTGCCGCCCGCAAGCGTCAACCCGACACCCGCCTGAAAGTCGGGGTCGAGTTCGTGCTGATGCAGGAAAACAAGCAACAGCTTCTGGACACCCTGCGCTGGGTTGCTGCCAGGGGAGCCGATTTTATGCTCGTCACCCAGGCACTGGTTTACGACGGCGCCTATGTTGATGAGGTCGCTTACGACAATTCCACCGATGCCGCCGTAGAGATCTTTACCCGCTGGAGAGACAAGGTTAACAGCCTGGGGCTGGATGTGAAGGATTACGATCCCCGCTGGGAACTGGGCCGCTTTGTGCCGACGATCGACCCCAAAATCGCTCGGATGATGGAGGTAGTTGATGAGTTGCGGGCCGAGGCACGGAGCAAGGACGTCTTTCTCGATATGCCGCGTCTGATGAAGCGCAGCGCCGACCACGCCGGACAGATGCAGGCCCTGTTCGCCGAGGCGGAAGAACTGGCCAAGAGTCTGGGCGTCGAGTTGAAACTGCCCGCTGCGGTCCCCCGCTACGAACGGAAATGCGATTTTGTCGAAGACGGCGGGGCCTTTATCTCTTGGGATGGTTCGGTCCACCCCTGTTATTTTCTCTGGCATCAGTTCCGCTGTTTCATCAGCGACTGGGACCGGCTGGTCAAGCCCAAGGTATTCGGCAATGTCAGCGACCGGCCGCTGCTTGATATCTGGAACGATCAGGCCTTTCGCGGTTTCCGCGAAAATGTGCATGAGTTCGACTATCCCTATTGCTGCAACTGTGCCGTGGCTCCCTGCGACCTGTTGCAGGAAGATGATTTCGAGCAGGATTGTTACACCCAGGAAGAGCCCTGCGGGGCGTGTCAGTGGGCCATGGGCTTGCTGCAGTGTTTGCAATAATCTTTGCGCCCATCCGAAAAGCAAAAAGGCTCTTCCCCATGGGGAGAGCCTTTTTGCTTTTTTACATCGGCCGTTCTGGACGACGAAGGGCGGAGAAGCGTGGCTGATCCGTTATCTGCGGGCCAGGATGCGCAGCAGCCTTAGAAACAAAATGATGATATCCATGTACAGGGCTGCCGCAGAATCGATGGCATTATCCACGGTCCTGGGAATGCTGTTCGCCCGGGCCCAATCGTAGCCGATATATCCAGAGAAAATCAGCACTACGATCCAGTCCAGAATCGTATGGTGAACGTTAAAGATAAAGACCATCACCATCTCGACCACAATGGTGCAGATCAGGGCGATAAACAAACCCCGCGCAATGCTTTTGAAAAAAGCCGGATACATGGTGCCGAGCAGCATCATGATAAAGGTGATGCAGGCCGTCGCCTGGATTGCGTTGATGACCACGGCAGGGCTAACCCGGCTCACCGCCAGATTGATAATCAGCCCAAAAGGGGTTACCACCAACAGATAGCCCAAAAAACTTACGGGAGGGCTGTCCGATTTGGTAAAGAGCGCCACACCGGTAAAACAGCAGACGATATAGCCGATAAACAGCATCAACGGATTAATGCTGGCGATGGTCTGCGCTGGGATATATTTCACCATTGCAAAGTTAATGGCAAAGCCGATCAACAAGGTCATGCCGATGATGGCATTGTAGGCGCTGGTACTGATTTCGGTATCGACAAGTTCGGTACGTTCAAAAACCTTGGTTTGCATGGGGCCTCCTCTTCTTTCGCTTGATGAACTTAGTAACCATCTGAAAATATATAATATTTCGGAACACTCTCTTCCAGCCTGTTGCCAAAAAACACTGTCAGGTTGTATTACAGGTTTTGTGCCAATTAATACAAGTCAATGATGGTTTGGCACTTAGGCACCTGTTAACGGCCAGGGGAGTTAGAGATATTCACATAAAATCGTATTATATTAGGATATTAGGGCGAGGCTGACGATAGAAATTTTCGCTGCCGCAGGTGTTTTTTTGAGTTAAGTGCCGAAAGCTCGCCGCTGAAGATGGCCAGTGGGTCGCAAATAAATGGAAATAATACGTTAAGATTTGACGGTATTTTGGCAGTCAAGGGAAGTTTTGCGAGTTGAGTTCCTTGGTCGATTAGCATATATTTAGCAAGGAGGTCTGTTTTGCAGGAAATTTTTATTAGGCCGGCCTTGCCTGTCGATGTCGGTCGTTTGGGTGTTAGCACGGAACCCTCTAGCCAGGGGGCGTGCGTAAACCGGTTGAAAAGGAGATAGTTCATGGAAGAAAAAATGGATGTGACGGTTGACCAGGAATCCAAAAATATGGCCCTGCTTATCTGGATCGGTACCATATTTTTCGGTTTTATCCCCGGTCTGGTGTTTTACCTGGTTAAAAAAGACGATCCCTATGTTGTAAGCCAGGCGAAAGAGGCGTTGAACTGGTCGATTACAGCGCTCATCGGTTATGCCGCCGGCTTGCTCTTGACCATGATTTTGATCGGTGTCCTGGTACTCTTCGCCCTGGCGATTTGTCATCTGATCTTCTGTATCATGGGCGCGATCGCCTGTTCCAGCGGCAAGGACTTCAAGGTTCCCTATGCCTTGCGGCTCGTGAAATAAAAAGCCTCGGCACCTGGTTGCGGATTCGCTGACCAGGTTATGTGGCATGGTTAAAAAGAAGAGGCGACGGATCGCCCGGCAGGAGCCGGAGTCCGTCGCCTCTTTTGATTCTCAAGTTGTTCAGCAACATCCAGACGATTATTCGAGGCCCTGCTCTTCAGGCACCAGCGGGGGGGTCGGTTCGGCCATCTCCGGTGGTTCACTCATGACTGCTGCACTTTCAACACATTCCCAGCCCCAGCCTCGCTGTTTCTCGACGAATTCAGCGGCTTTGGCTTCGCAGTAGCCTTCCTCGGCCTGGGCCGTCCACAGTATCTGGGTGTCACCGTTCTTGGTATAGCGGACTTCACAGGGGACCTTATCTGTGCCCAGGTAAGCTACTTCGATTTTGCGTTCCATACCGTCTTGGGTACAGACATAGGTAGTATCAGCAAGGGCAATTTGACTGAAGCAGATGGTGAACAGGATACCAATAAGAATCCTCATGTTATTCTCCTTCGATTAGTTAAGGTTGACAACTTCCCGGCTGTTCTTCGAGCAGATGACAAAATATACCCCTTTGCGCATCCTTCGCGAAAACAATCTAGTACAGCCGATAATAGCGGCGGTCTTCTTTGTCGATGATTAACTCTATCACCGAGTTGACGGTGGTTATTTTTTCCCACTCCGCATCATAAATCTCAATATCAAAATCTTCTTCAAGGGCCATAACCAGCTCTATGACATCCAGGGAGTCTGCGCCAAAATCCCTCAAGAAATAACTTTCTCCCGAGACCTTTTCTTTGTCGATTCCCCACTGTTCATTCAGGATCTGGACAAATCTTTTTGTAATCCGTTGATGGTTCTCCGTGGTTTCATCGATGTCCTTGGCAAAGGAATGGGTAGTCATTAAAGCCAACAGGGCGATAGTAAATAAGACTCTAACCGTTTTCATCTGGGTATTCCTTACGCGAGTTAGGGGTATAGGTCTTTGCGGTCTTCGTTCAAAAAAAAGACTGGCTCAGCAGTCGTTATTGTATTAAAGATTTGCAAGGAGCATACCTTTTCGTAAGAGTGCAGAGTATCAGGCTTTACACCGAAATCCCAACCTTATCATCTTGGGGAGCTGTCCGAAAAAATAGCGGCAGCGCCCTTGTTGTCAGGAAAGATGCCTGCAGCGTTTTAAAAGAGATTTTAAATTTCTAGGAGGCTGTTGGCTGACCAATTTCTGTCATTCTGCCCAGATTCGATGACAATTTACGGCCTGACAGAGTATTCAACACCTTGAAATTTTTATAGAATAAGCAATTATAATCCTGGTCTTATAAAAGATTTTGCAGAATCCGTATAGCCGTCGGGTTCAGCACGAACCTATTATGGCTTCATTAAAACCGCCTTTTTTACCGCCTCTGGAGACCTCCTCCCGAGTTCGACCGGAGCCTGGGCACCACTTCCTCCTGCAGCTCATTGCCCGATACCGGCATTGCTTATGCAAGAAACGTCTAATCCGAACAGTAGGCGTCCTCGGAAAGGAAGAAGCTTTGCGCGAACAAAGTTCACCAAACAGTCGCCCTCGAATCTGGGCTATAGGCAGCGGCAAAGGGGGAGTAGGAAAGTCGGTCGTCACGGCCAACCTGGCCATTGCCCTGGCTCAGCAGGGAAAGAAGTGTGCGATTTTTGATGCCGACCTGGGAGCTGCCAACCAGCATACCATTCTGGGCATGCCTTCTCCCTCCATCTCCCTGACCGACCTTTTTTCCCGTGCGGTCCCTTCCATTTGCGACTTGCTTCTTCCCTCCCCGATTCCCAACCTATGGCTGATCAGCAGCGGCCGTGCTCAGCTCGACATGGCCAATCCGAAATTTGCTCTGAAAGAGAAAGTCATCCGGCAGCTCGCTACGCTGGAGCTGGATCATGTCCTGATCGACCTAGGAGCAGGCTCCAGCTACAATGTTCTCGATTTTTACCTTGCCGCTCACCAGCGGATCGTGGTGGCTGTTCCTGCTCCAACTTCTATGGAAAATACCTATCACTTTCTCAAAGCAGCCTATTTTCGGGGCCTGAAACAGGCCATCAAGCGAGCAGGAGCCACCCGAGTAGTCAGCCAGGCGATCGAGGAGAAGGTGGTGCGAGGTATCAGTTCCCCCAAGGAATTACTGTCGCACATCATCACGATGGACCCCGAATCAGGCGCCGTCATAGCTGAACAGGTTTCGACCCATGGGCCGAAGTTGATTGTCAATCAGGTGGAACAGAAGAAAGATCTGGAGCTGGGGCAAGGGATAGCCTCCGCCTATCGGGATTATTTTGGTATCTCGGCCGAATTTCTCGGCGCCATACCCAGTGACAACCTGGTACGCAATGCTGTCAGGATGAAATGCCCGGTGCTGGAGGCGTTCCCGCAAAGCCAATTTTCCAAAAGGATAAGGGAGATTACGCGCTCCCTGTTGAAGAAAGGAGAGATTGAGGATGCCGACGAATGATCTAACTGTGGAGGATTGCCAGCTGTTGGGAATCGAAACGGACGCGAGTCTGGGAGAAGTGGAGCGCGCCTGGCGAAACAAGAAAGCGATATACGCCGAGGGCGCCTTGGCCACCTATGGCCTGCTGGACGACTCTGAATGCAAGGAAAATCTTAAAAAGTTGGAAACCGCCTACGGAAGGATCGTTAATCGAATCTCCGGGCCTGGCGCAAAGCCGTCGGCTTTTCTTGCCGCTAATCTGGAAGAATGCCTCAAGCAGCTCTCGCCCAACGAATCGATTGGAAAATTCCTACGAGACATACGGGAAAGTTCAGGACTCACCCTGCGGGATATTGCCAACCGGACCAAGGTCAGCCAGATGAGACTAGAGCAGATCGAGAAAGAGATGTTTGATCGTCTACCAGTGGCGGTTTACGTACGGGGATTCGTTCTGGGGTTCGCAAAGGTTTTAGGCTTTCCTCGGCCCGAGGAGGTCGCCGGGATGTATCTTGCCCGCTACAAAGAGCAGGTGCCGAGCCTTAGCAAGTGACATTCGGACATATATTTTAAGAATGGCAGCCCTTATTTCCAAGAACTACCAAATCAATAAACCTATTGACATTAGATTCCTCTTTTGAAAATATGCCAAGCTGAAAGTCAGCCTCCTCTTGTTAATCAAGAACTTTAGGCTGGGTAATGCTGACGGCTGAAGAATTCCCGTTTGAAATGCCCGCACAGAGAAGAGAGTGCTTGGTGAGGAAAATGTCTGACCTTCTGAATAGAAACATTCCTTCCACCCTATAACACTTTTCAACCCCCCCAAATGCTTATGGCGGGAATTTTCTGCCCGCTTTTCAAATGAAACTATTTTTTCAAGGAGGCCCGAAGTCTATGTTCACAAACCCAGCCAAGTTGATCGCGGTAATCTGCTGTTTGGTCTTTATTCCGTTTTCCGATGCAGAAGCACGAGTCAGCGTGTCCATCGGAACCGGTTATCTAACCGGAGATACCCAATACCAGATCGGCGGCACGGCGATCGATGCAGGCGGCGCTACTGAATTTCATTTCCCGATCAGTGAATTAGAATTCCCCCTCGATGCAATTATGGTCAAAGGGACGGTTTCTGCCGATTTTGCCGAACGCTGGCAATTGATGGCCAGTGCCGCCACCAACTTCACCGATGACACCGGGAAGATGGAAGACTCGGATTGGCTCAGCCCTGGCAGTCTGGATATCTACTCTGAATCCGATACGGACATGGACGCACTGCTGCTTGAGGGCAAAATCTCATATATGTTTTGGCAAGGATATTACGGTCAGAACAGTGCAAATGGTGTAGCCAACTCAGATATCCGGTTTTTATATTTCGCGGGGCTAGGTTACAAATACCAGAAATTCGAGTTTGAAGTTTCGGACCTTGACCAGTGGTATCCATCCTCCCCGACGACCCCCCATGATCGGGTTTCAGGTTTGGTGCTGGACTACGAGGCGGAGTATCATATCCCCTATCTTGAACTGAGCATGGAGATGGATGTAGCGGAGAAGTTTCAAATGGAAATCGGCCTGGCCTATGCTCCCTTTGTTGATTTTCAGGACGAAGACCAACACCTTCTGCGGAACAAGGTCAATATTGCCGATCATAACTGGGACGGTGATGCCCTGTTTTTTCGCCTGAGCGCACGCTATAACTTCAACCGGCACTGGTATCTGGAAACCGATTTTGAAGCGATGAAGATAGAGTCTGAGGGGCGTTCGGATGCATATTTCGGGGGAGTGTGGGACCACTCGATCGATCATGAAGTAGAAAGCAAGCAATATAGCGCCTACCTGTCCATAGGCGCCTCATTCTGACAGCACTTTCTTGGCAAACGGTTGCTTACCCGGGAGATCAAGATTTTTTCTTCTGGGTAAGCAACTAACACATCGCATCAGAATATAAGCTTCGGGGACACTTGACGGACAAAGCGCTTTTCCCCTTCCCCCATTTAACTTATCATGGCCTTCCCAACCATTCTTCAAGGAAGCGCCATGGAAAACCTTGTCTGTATCGACCTTGACCAGCCGGGCCTCGAAGGTTTTCGCCAATTCATCAGCGCCTGGCTCTACCGGGAGGAGCAGTTCACCCTGCTGGTCGACCCCGGGCCGCTCTCCACTATCCCCCATCTGGTCAGCGAGCTTCGCCGGCACAAAGTCGAGCGGCTTGACTACGTTCTGCTGACCCACATCCATATCGATCATGCCGGCGGAACGGGAGCCCTGCTGCGTGAATTTCCCGAAGCCAGGGTGGTCTGCCATCCCGGGGGGTCCAGCATCTGGCGTCGCCGGAAAAGCTCTGGCAGGGTTCAAAAAAAGTGTTGGGAAAGCTCGCCGAAAGGTATGGGGAAATTCTTCCTGTCCCGGCGGACCGGATCACCTTTGAAGAGCACATCGGCAAGACCGGCGTGCGGACCTTTCTCACCCCTGGACATGCCCAGCACCATTGCTGCTATTTGATTTACGATCTGCTCTTTGCCGGTGAGGCCGCAGGGGTTCGCTGCGAAGTGCCGCAAGGAATCTATATGCGCCCGGCCACCCCGCCGCGATTTCTTCTGGAGGTGGCCCTCGGCTCCCTTGACCGGATGATTGCCCTGACGCCGCGCCGAATGGTCTTCGGCCACTACGGCCTCACTGATGCGGCCCTGGAGCATTTACAAATCGCTCGTCGCCAGCTTCTGCTCTGGGTTCGTGGAGTGACCGAAACCGCCTCGGCCGAGCCGTTACAGAGGGAAGAAAGGCTGTCGGCCTGGCTCATGGAAAATGATGAGATTTACTGGAATGTCGCGCAACTGCCACCGGATATCCGCGCCCGCGAGCGGTACTTTCTTGGCAATACACTGCGAGGAATGATCCAATATGTGGATGGGTTTTCAGAAGAGAAGCGGCAGGAAATTTTAGATGAAAAATAGATCGGGCAACAAGGTGGCGAGGGCGCCCCGAGTTAAATAGGGTCCTGCTTCAAAACAGCCGGACCGCCAAAAAAATCCCGATCATGGCAAAGGCCAGGGCCATTTTGGCGGCAGTGCCCAAAACCAGACCAAGAAACGCACCGACACCGGCCCGGCTAGCCGCCTGCAGGTCGGCCCGGGCGGTGAGTTCAAAGGCCATAGCGCCGATGAAAGGGCCCAGTAAGAGGCCCGGCAGGCTGAAAAACATACCGACCAGCGCGCCGATGGCGGCACCGACCATCGCCCGGTTGGAAGCCCCGAATCGCTTGGCGCCAAAGGCTCCGGCAACAAAATCGGCCAACCAGGCCAGAATCGTCAGGAAGCCCAGCAGGGTCAGGGTCCCCCAACTCACATAGACAAAATCTTCCGCCCAGGCCGCACAGAACAAACCGGCAAACAGCAAGGGAGAGCCTGGCAGGGCGGGCACTATCAGTCCGACTATGCCCGACAACACCAGCAGCACAGCCAAAGACCAAAGAAAATATTCCATTGACGCTTCCTTCGATTAAATGCTCCGGGAGCCGCCCCCGAAGGCAGAAGGTGCTAGTTTTTTATTGCCTGGAGGACTCTGTTACAGACCTCTTCCTTGGACAGTCCCGCACCGTCGATGGTGATGTCGGCATACCGGGTGTAGAGCTCGAATCGTTCACGAAAGAGGTCCTCAAAACTCTGCTCTGGACGTTTTGCGATGCCGCGGGAGTCATAGTTATGAATCCGCGACCTGAGGTCACTCAATTCTACATTGAGAAAGACGATGATGCTGATGGACTGAAGGTGAGTCATCCCCCGTTGGCTATAAACGACACTGCCGCCCGTGGCGATGATGTGATTCTGTACATGCAGATCAAGAAGAATGTTCTCTTCGATCCTTCGGAGTTCCGCGTATCCGTCCATATCGACAATATGCTGCAGTTTTCGACCTTGCGACGATTCAATGAGCGAGTCTGTGTCCACAAAATCCCGTGACAACTCTTCCGCCAGAATCAAACCGACGGTGCTCTTGCCCGATCCGGGCATGCCCACCAGGGCTATGTTGGAGCGTTTTTCCATCGTCATAAGCAGGATTATACCCTGTCCCTTCCCGGGTCCCAACCCCTATAGAAAAATTGCCACGGTTCTGCCCTGAATTTCTTTGCGACTTTGCGGCTTAAGTGAGCGTTAGCGAACGAGCGTGAGGCAGGTTTTAAGCCTGTTAAAACAAAGACCTCTATCTCACGCCCGCTCCTTGCAGTCGCTCAAGCCGCAAAGACGCAAAGTAAACCCTGAAAAAAGGTTTTGCAGTTCTTGGCGTTTTTGCGGCTTTGCGTCAGACAAGGGTTTGTCCTGGCTTTATCGGGGCCGTTTCCGAGGGCGCGATGTTATAGCGCGGCGGCAAGGCAGCACCTTTGTCTGCGGTTTTCGATTCCCGGGTGGTAAAATTGGTACCAGGTTATGCGCTTTGTTTCAGGAAAAAGCCGTAACAAACCAGACTCAAAGACCCTGTCCACGGAAAACACGGAAAGCACAGAATGGGTGATGTTTTTTCAGTGTATTCTGTGTCTTCCGTGGTCAAGGTTTCTGATCTTGACAGGTTAGCAACTTGCGTCAAGTTCTTAACCAGAAAATTCTAAAAGGAAGGGCGACGAAGATGCAACCGATTCAGGACCTGCTTCATCGTATCCAATGGGACCGGGAGTTCTCCGCCGCCGAGTTCAAGATCGGCTATTACGACCGGGTCGAGGACCGGATTATCCTGGTGCCCTTTTCGGCGCTCCATTTGCTTAAAGGGGACCATTTCATGTTCGAGCTTTACGACCTCGACGGCGGTGTTCGCAGTGTACCCTTCCATCGGGTTCGGGAGGTTTATCGGGATGGGCAATGCATCTGGAAGAGACCGGAACCTCATCATTAAATTGACCGGGGATTGGTTCCGTGTCCTCCTAAGCGGGCCTAGCAACGTTCCTGAATCCCGCACTCATTCAATCCATCCATTCGACCATCATTTCAAAATCGATCTTCTTAGGCGCCTTACCGGGCTTGGCCGCATATCCGACGGGAATAACGGCCATAAACTCCCCGGCTTGCTCCCCCATCAGGCGCAGCACATCGTCCTTGATAAGAAACAGGATGCCTAGCCAAACCGTGGCCAGGCCAAGAGAAGTTGCCGCCACCAGCAGGTTCTGGATGGCTGCCGCCGAACTCTGAATCTCCATGGTCTTGAAAAAATCGAGGGCCTGATCCCTTTCAATCTGAAACAATTCCGTGCCGTGGCTGATCAACTCCCCGGTATTGGCTACCACAACCACCACCGGGGCGGAGTGAATGCTGCGAGCCGCCATGCGCAGCAAAACGGACGCCGCCTTGGGAAATTCACCGGCCTTGGCTTTCACCAGATCGACTAGTTCTTTTTTGCGCTGCCCGCGAATGACAACAAACCTCCACGACTGCTGATTATGGGCCGACGGCGCCTGGTTGGCGGCACGCAGAATAGTCAGCAGATCCTCTTCGGAAACGGGGTGATCCATAAAGGAACGGATACTGCGACGTTGCTCGATAGCCTGCAAGGTCATGCTGGCCGGATCGGATACACACATAAGGGTTTCTCCTGAAATAATGGAATCTGGTGAATAGCTTCGACATAATCTCATCCTTTTCCCGCCAGTACAAGGTGGACTCAAGCTTGGAAAGAGAGGACAAGGAGAGGGCAGACGAAACAAATGGGGATCCCCATTCACAAATTTCCGCCACCAAAAACACAAAGTCCCCGCCCGGGGCGAGGACTTTGTCAACCGTCTGAGCCAGGCAAATTTATTGGATGGCTTCTTTGATGGTCTCTTCGATGGCGTTGGGCGCGCCGGAAATTTTCATAAAAGTCCCCATGCCCAGGTCCGGGAAGCTTTGCGCGATGCGGAATTTGCCGTGCAGGATATAAACCTTGTCGCCGGAGACCAGCAGTTCGTAAGGCAAATGCGGGGTATGGCGCAACTCGCCGGTATCGGTGGCGGCCATCACCGTTTGGTCGGCGCCCTTGCCTTCGACAATCGCCACGCCGAACACCGATTCTTCTTTGCCCGGGATATCGATACGATAAACCTTGTTTACCCCTTTGCTGGCGGCGAGACCTCTTTCCACCATGCCGAGAGTGCTTTGATGATCGACGCCGGCGACCAGTTCGATCTGGTCGTCGAAATAGGGCATGGCCATCATGTAGTGATATTTGCCCAGCTTTTTGGCGGTCATGCCTTTTTCCATGCCGAAGTCTTGCTGCTTACCGAGGGTTTTTTCCAGGGCGGCTGCCACTCCGGACAGCTCACCTTTCATACGATAAATGTGCTGCATGTAGAGGGGATTGGCATAGGCGGTTTGCACCTGGTCGTTTATCTGGGTCAGAGCCACCCGTACCCCCGCGCCGTATCCGCCGAAATCGGAAGCGCCGGCGGCCTTTTGCAAAGCGGCGTTGGTGACAACCAGAATGTGCGCGCCCGCATAGGGGGAATATTCGCCGACAATCTCGAACCCGGAGCCGGTCAGGGCCTGCTTCACACCGTCCACTTTGTCAGCGACTTGAGCGGCTTCCTGTGCTGCCAGCACATAGGGGAAATAACGGTCGGCGGCATGCGCCGCAGTAACCGAAAGCACACTGAACAAAAACAACAAGGTCAAACTGGTGAAGATATTTCGCATAAGTCGGCCCTCCATGCAGGTATCGAACTATAGAAATATAGCGATAAACGAATTGCAAGAACCTACCATCCCTCTAGCAAGCCGGTCAACGAAAAAAGGCGCCCTGCTCAGGCGCCTTTTTTATCTTCATCCGACTCGTTCTTTTTCTCCTCCCGCACGGGGAGGCTGCAAGAATCAGAAAGTCAGGTGTGCACGCCGAGCTTGGGCAAAACCCAGCGGTTGAGCACGAACCAGACGACGAAAAAGCCGATAATCAAGAAAAATTCCACTGCGACCTCCTTTCCATATATAGAGAAATCAATATATAGGAGGTTGGTGTTTTAAGCAAGTGGTCCCGTGAAAAAGATTACGGGCCCTATCACCATATCTCAGCAAATCGCCCTTTAACGGCTGGCAGGGCGGGGGGGAATGAGGAGCATGTGCCATTTTCGGTCCTCGACCTGCACGCCGAACTCCTCGGGCTTGGTCTCCAGAAAGGCGTTAAGTTCTTCGCTGGTGGAGTAATCACGGTGTCGCACATAGCGGCCGCGGCGCTCAACGGGCTCGCCAGGGTGGTCCATGGCTTCCTTGAGGTCGGCAAAGAGGCCCACCCGCAGTTCCATGGGGTCGATGGTGAAAACCCGCAGATGGTCCGGAAACGCGGAAACCTCGCGGGCCGTAACCGCCGCCGGGGTCGGCCACCAGCCCAGACGGGCCATCTCTTTGCCCGCTGCCAGCAGGGCAGCTCCTTCGTTCATCCCCTGGGCCCGAAAGGCCGTCACCAGCTCTTGACGGGTGCGGCGCATCTCGTTGAGCCGATCTATGTCCTGCTTGCGGGAAAACTCCAGCAAGGCGTCGAATTGAGCTCCTTCCGGGTAAAGGTCCTTGTAATCGTCGTTGCGAACCAGCACCTCGGCCTGCCGGCGGTCGTGGTCGAGCAGCACAATGGCGGCGTTAAATCCCTCCTCGCCGCGCATCACCATCACCTCCAGCTCTCCGACGACCACCGGCTCGCTCAAGCCGGCCGTGCCGTGGCCGTTTTCCTTCCAGTCCGGTAAGGCGCTGTCCGGCCCGTCCCAGGTGCCGCTGATGCTCCACCCCTGCGAGCGTGGCTGCCGAATATGGGTCATCTTAGCCGCGTATTCCGGCGGGCCGCCTTGCGGCAGGCTGATTCTGGCTGTCGGAATCCCCAGGATGCGCCCTCGATAGTGATGCAGTTTTTTACCCACCAGCGGCGTAGACGGCCAGCGCAGCAGGGTTTCCACCTGTCCGCTATCCCGGTCGTAGCGGCGCAGGGTCAATTCGTCCCGGCGCAGAAAGACCCGCGCCGGCGGAGAGAAGAACTCCCAGCCCATGCCCACCGCCAAGCCGCTGGCGTTGCGCTGAAATAACCAGATGCTGCGACCGTCCGGCGACAGGGCCGGGCCGAAATAGCCTTCGTGAGTTTCCAGAGTAACGACGCCGATAGTCCGCAGCCCCAGCCAGCCGAGTCCGGCGAGCAGTAACAGCGACAACAGGGCGAATAGCATCCGCCTGGAGCACTTGGGTTTTCGTGAAGAAGGCTGGTTGTTTGACATAGCAAAAACGGCCTTTGTTTTGGAGGGTTTGCTTTGTCTTCAGTTTGAAAGTTTATCGTTGAAAAAAGGAAGAAGGAAGGAAAAAGTGCTGGATAGCAAACCGGGGTGGGCGGCGAGATAGTAGAATTGAGCGGGCCTGGCTCCGCAGGTGCCTGTCCTATTCAGTCAAGCTTTCATTCTTACAGGCCTGACCCGCCTCGCCTCCTAATGCAATAAAGCAAGAACGTCCCCGAGCCCCTCCCCTGCGCGACCCTGCGCCCCGCTAGCGGGGTGAGCTTGCAAGCCTCGGGAAAAAGTAATCAACTAATAAACAACGTCCCCGAAGCCCTCGCCGGGTTTTTCTAATGTGTATGGTGTATACGGAACTCACCGGAACTCGCGCCAGAACTCCTCCTAGGGAATATGGAATGTTTCCGTGGTTTTGAGGTTATTTGAGAACAGATTGAAATTTCTCTATCGCCTGTGTAGCCAGGGCAACACCATGCTGGTAGGGTGTAATGTTCGAGTGGCGTCGCTCCCTTTCTTCGGGCAGATATATTTCCTCAAATTGCTCAATTGATGTGATCTCAACACTTTTTTTCTTTTTCATTAAAGGGTCCCCTCTTTCGTTTATTTATAGTAATTGGCAAAAAAGGTATGATTAAGTTCTGGTGAAAAATAGTGTTTTCTTTTGACCCAGACAAATCCGTCACCTTTTGATATTACCGCAACATCAATAGGTCCGCCAACTGATTCAACATCAAGCGTTACTTTTCTTTTAAAGGATGTAATGTTTACAAGGGATTCTGCTACCTTTGCCAACTCATCTTTGGGCAGGGAACTTACTGCCTGCATGACAGGCTGAATATGTTTGTCTTGAGCATACTCTCGCATTTCATCTCGAAATGACTCAAATATTCGTAATGACAACTCGTTCATAGATTTTTCAATCTCTGCCCCATCTTCCTCATCATGGAGCTTCACATTTTCTAAAAACTTTTTTGGTAGCTTTTCAAGAACTGTTGATATAAAGCCTAATGCGGTAGATTTGTAATTTGGGTCCATACCTTCCATAAATGTTTTTACCATCTCGTCTTGGGCAAAAGGGATTATAGTGGCATCATTCTCATCATCTATGGATGAGGTTTTGTCAATGCTATATTTCAACCTGTCATCAAATATTCCATCAACAGTTAGCGAGCAAAGGTTTGGGTATATTTCATTGTTTCCATATCCAGCAAATACAACACCGGAATGCCAAGGTGAGTGCCTGTCTTTGCAAACAATTGATACAGCAATGTATTTTAATCTTTTTCTTGAATTGGCCGACATTGGTATGTTCTGAAATATGCCAGAGTAAATCTGCTCTATTGTTTCGGATTTTTCAACCATAAGCTTTTCACAATAACCTGTCTCTATACTTTCTAAGTCGGGCACATCTCTCCAGTCATTGTAAAAGTAATCAATAACACGCGAAACTATTTCTTTTATTGATTTCTCATCAATTTTTCCATGATTCTCAATTTCTGAGTCAATCAATCCAATAATCTGATCTCTTATTGAACGAAAAAAATCTACAACATATCTTCCAAAATATTTATTTTGTTGCTCAATACTAATTATTTTACTGTTCTCAATAAAGCTTATGAATGAGTCTGCATATTCTCTTATGGTATTAAAAGACTTCTCCCCTAAGTCTTTCCTGAAAATCTTAATAATTGTTTCCCATGGGCAACCACTCAATTCTGCACCACCAAATATCATTACGCCAACCGGATGGAATTTTGACAACATAAAAACTTTGTTGGCAGTGTTATATGTTTTTGACCCATCACCTATAGTGACGGCACTATCTGCAGCCAAGGCAATTCCTGTCTTATTTAAGATAGCAATTTCGGCAGTCATCTTTTCTCCTTAATTCCATATTAGTTAACGACCTTCGTCGATAGGGATTAGTTAATATATCGGGGACGTTCTTGCTTAATGGCGTTAGGCTCTATCCCACCATGTCCAAGCGGCGGATGTCGCCTACTTCTCCCCGGTCAGAAAATCCGTATAGACATCCTCAAGAGAGGGCAAACGTTTTCCCGTAAATACTCGGTCTACAAATGGTGTCTCCGCCTCGTCGCTGAGGGCCACTTGCTGCTTTTCGGATCGCAGACAAGCGACGAAGGTATCCTGCCGCACCACGAACTTCTTTTCGGAATCTGCATCCCGGACGAAACGCACCACCACCTGGTAGTCTTCTGTGAGGTCAACCCGGTTAATGAGATCTTCATAGTTGCCTAAGGCGAGGGTTTTGAGATCGACTTCTGGGGGGGATTCGGGGGACACCTGACTCATTAGCATGGGGGGGGATTCGGGGGACACCTGACTCATTAGCATGAGGAAAACCCCTCTGTTGCAACTAACACCTTCAAGATCTTCACCATCGCCAAAGTATCCAACCGGCAATAGTCCAGCATTGCCGCCCGCAACCGATCCAATTTCTCCCCCGCCTCCAACGCACACATCTCCCGATACGCCTGCATCGCCGCCATGCCGTCGGCGATCTCCATCCCTGTATAGGACAGCTCCGGCACCAAGGCCGGAAGCACCTCTTTGATCGAATAGGAGCCGCGCATCGGCCAGCGATAGACGTCACGCCGCTTGAAGGGCGCCATCAGGTCGCGCACGTTGGCCAGCCGCACCTCGATGGCCTCGGCCAGATCCGGGAACAGCTTGGCGAGTTCTCGCAGTACGCCCTTTTCGAAAGCCTGGTTATAGGTCAGGATGCAGGCGTCTTCGGGGATGGTAGTCAGGAGTTGTTCGATCAGTTCACGGCGCGGATCGACGTTGGGTTGGGCCAGGTATTCGCAATGCTCCGGCTCGGCGCCCACTTCCTTTTGAATATGCAGCGAATACTGGAAGGGGACTTTTTGGTAGGGACGCACCCCGTCGAAGGGTGGGATCGGAGTGTCGAAGGTCTCGAAGTCGAGATGGCAGAGGGGATACCAGAGGCTGCCGAGAAATTCCCTTACCGCTTCGCGGTCGGTAACATCTTTTTGTTCAAGGGTTGCCTCGGCCTGGAAGCGCTGGGCGCCGTTGAGCTCATCGAGAGGCACGTCTGCTAGGCGCACGATGCCCTGGTTGTAGAGTTTAAACTTGTCGGTCCCCCGGCCGCGCAGATCGAAGATGGAATCCTCGGGGATGTGTCGCCAGCAGTAGGGGATAAAATCGCATTCGTAGGGATCTTTGCAGTGGGGGCCTATATCGATACTCGGCTCGGCGCTCTCGCGCAGGGTGGAGCGCAGCTCTTGCACCACCTCGGGCATGCTCTGCAGGCGGGCAAGCACCTGCGGAGTGATCTCCTCGCCGGTGAAGAGCTTGTCGACCTCGATGTCGCCCTGGCGCACGTATTGGTTGTTGATGTGCACCAGAAAGGACTTGGAAACACTCAGGCCGCAACCGTTGAGGACATAGTGCTGCACGGCAACGTCGTCGAGATTGACGTCCTTGACGCTGGTGCCCATCTTCACTTCATGGATCTGCCAGGCGTCGCCGTCACGCACCAGGATGTCGACCTTGACGAAGATAGCGGAGAAGGAAAAGGAGGCCTCGTAAATGACCTCGGCGCCGCTGTCGATGAGTTGCTTGGTGCGGGTGAGCTGCTCGCCGAAGGACAGACCCTCGTAGGGCACTTCGACCCCGCCGGGAAAGAGCTGTTGGGCGAGGATGCCGACCTCGGTGCCGGTCCTGAAAAGGGCTTCGAGATCAGGCTTGGGCGGCAGCTCGAAATCAGGGGGATTCTTGGTCAGCCACAGCGCCTTTTGGCACTGCAGGCCTTTGAGGATCAGCGACTTGCTGAGACCGGTGTTGGCCATTCTTCCCTCCCAAAAGCGGATTTCTAATAAAACTCCATTAGTATCCTGTTATGATGCCACAGTGGGGTGCATTTGGCCACCGGTTTTTAGTTTTGTGAAGACCTGCATATCCTTTTAAAATATCCTGTGATATCGGTTATAAATAGAAAAACTACGGTTGCATTCGGCTTCGGCTGTGAAGGCCGGCGGAGTTTCGGGTTTTCAACGGTGAATAAACGAAATGGCGAAATGGAGGGAAACATGCGGTTACTGGCTTACAAGATCGGCTGGATCACCCTGGTGTTGCTGGTTCTTTTCCTGGCGGGCTGCCTCGGAACCTTAGGGCAGAGGCAGACCAGGTACACGAGCAGCGTGGTCGATTACCTCTATCCGAAAAAAGAGGTGGTCGTGGAGCCGAGCGTGCCCTACCTGAACCTGCCGTTGCGGGTGGGAGTGGCCTTTGTGCCGAGTACATCCAGGGGGAGCCGGGCCGCCGACCTGAGCGAAACCGACAAGATGGCGCTGATGGAGCGGATCGCCGCCGAGTTCCGGGCGCTGTCTTTCGTCAAGGAGATCGAGCTGATCCCTTCGGCCTACCTGGTGCGGGAGGGCAGCTTCACCAATCTCGATCAGATCCGCACCATGTACGGTGTTGACGTGATCGCCCTGCTTTCCTTTGACCAGGTGCAGCATACCGACGAAGGGCTGCTGTCGCTGTCGTACTGGACCATCGTCGGCGCCTACCTGGTGAAGGGGGAGAAGAACGACACCAGCACCATGATGGACGCAGCGGTGTACGACATCGCCAGCCGCAAGATGCTGTTCCGCGCCCCCGGCACCAGCCATGTCAAGGGCTCGGCGACCCCGGTGAACCTCTCCGAGCAATTGCGGATCGACTCGGCGGAAGGTTTCAGCCTGGCTGCCGACCAGCTGGTGGTGAATCTGAAGGATCAGTTGGAGCGCTTCAAGGAAAAGGTCAAGCAGCGGCCCGAAGAGTACGTGGTTAAACACCGGGCCGGGTACACCGGCGGCGGCAGCCTGGGGGCGGGATACGCCCTGTTGGTTCTCGGCCTGGGGGGCTGGGCGCTGCGGCGCGGCTGTAAAGATTGAAGTTTCGACTGCCCCTGCTGACCTGCTTGCTGGTCGGGGCTTCGCTGCTGGCCACCCTCTGCCCGTTTTTGACGGATGCGCTGGTTTATGACCGGCAGGCGGTCCTGGGCGGAGATTGGTGGCGGCTTTTCACCGCGCCTCTGGTGCATTTTTCCGGCAGTCACCTAGGGTGGAACCTGCTGGTCTTCGGCGTTGCAGGTTGGGCCGTGGAGGCGGCCGAATATCGCTTTTTCTGGTTGGTCTGCGCCCTGGCCTGCGGTTTGCCCGGTCCGATCTATCTGTTGATTGCACCGGAGCTTGCAAGGTACGGCGGGCTTTCCGGGGTGGCCACCGCGGCGGTGGTCTTCTTCTGCGCCTGCAGTTTGTTTAAGCTGCCGAAAAATCGCCGGATCTGGTTGGCGATCCTCGTCCTCACTGGCGTGAAGATAGCGGTCGAAGCCGTTGGGGGCGCGTCCGTTTTCGTGCATTCGAACGAGGTGTCCTTTCGGGTGCTGCCTTCGGTCCATGTTGTCGGCTACTTAGGGGCAATAGCCGTAGCATTTGTATGTCAGGCATGTTCAAGGGCCTGGGGCTGCATCTCATAACTGACAGGCAAGGGCCGGCTCTTTATAAAGAGCTGGCCTTTGACTTTTGAGGACGTTTCAGCATCCATATTTTCCCCGGAATCCGTCAGATATCGGTTTTATAGGTGGTTTGGCGAGCGGCTAAGTCGGTGGCCGGTTCTGGTCAGCTTGTTACGACTTGTTTGCTCGGCCGGCGCCGGTCTTATTGCGTTTTGCCGTGCTTGCCGGCGGTCGTTTGCGGGAAGGGACAGCGACGACAGGCTTTGGAAAGAGCTTTTGCAACTCCGCAACCGGTTTATAGAGTGTCAACTCCAGATAGGGCCAGCCACGTTTGGTGCTGTGTCCTTCGATAAAACCTTCAGGCGGATGGCCGTGTTTGTGGCGATAGATGGCGCGGGCCAGCTTGCGGTATTTGGGCTCCAGCATCGCCAGCCAGTCAAGGAATAAGCGCTTGCCCTTTCGAATATTACAGGGGCCGCAACAGACCACCACGTTACGGATCGAGTTTTCGCCGCCCTTGTCCAGAGGGTCCATATGGTCGAGGTGCAACAGTGAGTTGTTGAAGGTGCCGGGGGTGATCTCGTCAAACCAGGTGCCGCAATAGGGACAAAAATCCCGTTCATCGTGCAGGCTGGCGTGAAAGAATTCCGGCGCCGCATAGTGCCGCCAGTGCTTGCCGTAGATGATCCGCAGCTTTTTGATGGTGATCAGTTCCCGTTTCAGGGCCGCCCGGTGCCGTTCATCGAGCCGCTTCAAATGGCAAAGCTGGCAATAATGCCCCCGCGGATTACGTAGGCCGCTGCTATCGACGAAGTGGTCGATATGCAGGGTCTTGCGGCAGCGGCGGCACTGTTTGAGTTCGGCCATGGCATCCCCCGGGAACTGGTCAGGCGGGACGATAATTTACATAAACATCATTGTCTCCTAGTTTCAGCATAGCTGATTTTGCCGGGAAAGGGCTAAATCCAAAGCTTGGCTTCCCCGTAACCAAGGGTTTGGTTAATCGTTGACGGATCAATGATAGTTGGCTAACCTTTAGTGCCAGGTCTGCCACCGTGGGTCTTTTGGAATAGTATTCTTGAACAGGAGTCGTGTAGATGCGCTGCCCCCATTGCGGATTCGATCAGGAAGAAGCGGAGTCTTGTCAGGCCTGCGGGCTGGTCTTTGCCAAGTATGCCCAAAGGCAGCAGCGGCTGCAGGAGACCGAGGCCCCCGTTTCTGAGCCAGCTCGAAGCGGTGGGAATAAGGTTTGGTTTTTGGTCAGCCTCGCCCTGATTGTCGGGTTGACGGCTGGGGGGATATTGCGGGGCCGGAAAGCGTCCGAACCTGCGGTGTCAGAAATTAAGCTGCCGAAGGAGCAGGGGCCGAATGCTTTAGCCGGTGAACCCTTTGCTTCTGCGAATTTGGACGAGCTCGGGACGGAAACGGCTCCCGCGCCTACTGAACGAATAACGTCGAAACCCGTTTCCAGCTCTATTCAGCAAGCCCGCAACGCCACGGTATTCATCCGCACCCCCTGGGGCAGCGGTTCGGGCTTTTTTGTCGATGCCCGGGGACGGATCGTCACCAACCGCCACGTGGTGGAGTTCGACGAGAAACAGCTGGACCAGTTGCGCAGCAAAATCGGCAAGTTGGAAGGGGAGCTGAAAGCGGAAAAGAAAATTCTGGATCGCATGGAGAGGGAGTTGGCCCAGGTGCAGGATCCCGATTTACGGCCCCGTTATACGCAGATCCTGCAGAGCCGTCAGACCCGGTACGACAAGTATCAGGCTCTCAAGGACAGGTTGCAGGGGCAGTTGCGCAATATCGACTATTATTCCCCCTTATCCGATCTTCAGGTAGTTTTGGCCGACGGTACTGAATACGATATTTCCGCCGTAACCTTCAGCGATAAATTTGACCTGGCCCTGCTGACTCTGCAGGACCGGACTCCAGAGTCCGCGACCCCGATCCGACCGAACTTTCAGCCCCTTGATCAGGGAAGCAAGGTCTATACGGTGGGTTGCCCGTCAGGCCTGCGGCACACGGTGACTGGCGGTATCGTTTCCGGATACCGCCGCTACGGCGACGGCCTGCTGATTCAGACCGATGCCCCCATCAACCCGGGCAATAGCGGCGGGCCCCTCATCGATAGCCGGGGTCGGCTCCTCGGGGTCAACAGCATGATCATCGAAGGTACCGAAGGGCTTGGTTTTGCAATTGCTGCACGGGATGTGTGGTCGGAGTTTAACCTTGAGGGGTCGGACTAGGCTTCTCCTCTTTTCAGACCACTGTGACGGTAATTTCTTAATCAGACCCTTCTTCCGCAAGCTGGTCGTTAAAGTTCTTAGTGCGCTTCTTTTAGCAATATTGGTCGAAGGGGCTGTTAGGTTTAAAATCAACACCGCTGCGACAAAAAGCTGTCGTTGGTCGTCGCCGCGTCCGGCTTTTAGGACCGGATCTCATATAAAAAAAGAGGCCCCCACCGAAAGGTGCGGGCCTCTTTTACTTGTTTGGGCGGAGTCAATCAGGCTTCGTTGCTAGTCACCCCACGACGTAGCAACCAGGCGCCGGCAAAGGTTGCCAAGGTGCCGAGCAGGCCGGCCAGGCCGGTGCTCAAAGCTTCGCCGCTTACTCCGGGAAGTCGGTATTCAGCCAGGGGGGCCAACCAGCTGCTGCCGTTGGTCAGCAGCTGCAGTTGAGCGGCGGCTTTCTCCAGTCCGTCGGGCAAGCTGCTGGCCAGCGGGCTGAAAAGCAGGGCCGTAACACAGGCGATCAGTAGCGGGGCCAGCAGGGCCTGGCGGCCTTTTCCTTCTTTGAGGGCCGGAGCCAGAGCCAGCCAGGCAGCGGCGGTAATGATGCCTTCGCCGAGACCGATCCAGAGGTGGCTGCCGAGCATGGCGGTCACTACGTTGGAGAAAAACAGGTTGGCCGAGACGGCCATCTCGAAACTGGCGGCCAGGGCAGCTACCAGCACCGACAGCCAAGCACCGGTGGCCAGCAGGGCCGCCTGGCTGATTTTGCCGAGAGCGGGGCGGTGAAACAGGCCGCCGATACCGACTCCGAACAGGGCCATGTTGACCACGTTGGCACCCAGGGCGAGCATGCCGCCGTCTCCGAAGAGCAGCGCTTGTACCGCCAGTACCAGGGTCATGGCCAGTACGCCAAAGGGGACACCGAGCAAGGCTGCTGCCAGTACACCGCCGAGCAGGTGGCCGGAGGTGCCGCCGGGGATGGCGAAATTCATCATTTGGCCAGCAAAGATCAACGCCGCCACACCGGCGAAGCGGGTCGCATTCGGTTTGGCAGTGGAGCGGACGGCCGCAACCACGGCGGTAGACAGCCCGGCAGCGCCCAGGGTCAGGGTGGCGGGGCAGATAGCGCCCTGCAGCATCGAATCAGGTATATGCATGGTTTCCTCCTGCGGTTGGTTTCGTTGAGTTGCACTAAAGGGTAACTCTTCAAATATTGAACGTCAATAAATGAAAATATTTCTTTTTAAACCGTGACGGGGGTCTGCAACTGCATCAGGTTACGGTAGTGACTGACGCCGCGACGGTCGGCAAGAATCTCGGCGATGTTGTGAGCGACGGGTTCCCGGGTCACATAGAGATGGTGAATGTGGCCGGCGTTGCGCGTGTCGCCGATGAGGATATAGCCGTTGATGCGGCCCTCCTGCAGATAAGCCCGCCGAAACAGGTCGCCCTGACGCCAGGTCACAGCTTCACCCTCGAAAACGCCGACGGAGATGATCGGGAAATCGATGTGTTTTTGCAGCACGTTCGTATTGAGAGAACCATCGTAATGACCCGTGCCGTGAACCAGATGTCGGGCCGCTACCCGGGCCTGCTGTTGAGCGTTGGGATAGGTGGCGTAGAGGCCGGGGGCATCGCTCACCAAATGGCGGGTCAGGGCCACGTCGCCAGCAGCATAAATGCCAGCTTCAGTAAGCAATTCAGCGCTCACCGATACGCCATCGTCGGTGCCGGTCAGTGGTGCCGAGTTGGGAGTCACGCCGGTAGTGACGATGAGCATGGCCGTATCCAGAGTGGTGCCATCGTTCAGGGTGATGCCACGCAACTGGCCGGCGTCAATGGTGAGGCTGTCGACAGTGGCGTGCAGGCGTACATCGAGCCCGGCCTTGTTTGCCAGGCGTTCGGTGGCGAACTGGCCTCCTTCGACATCGGTCATCTGTGACAGCAGGCGGTTGTTGCGATGCACTATAGTCACTTCGATGCCGCGATGATGCAGGGCCAGGGCGGCATCGACGCCGATGAAGCCACCGCCGAAGACTACCGCCCGCTCTATGCGTTGCTGGCGGATATAGCGATCGATGGCCACCATGTCGGTCAGGGTCTTGAATCCGAACACCCCTTCGGTCTGCAGCCAGTCGGGCTGGGGACACCAGCTGCGGCTGCCGGCGGCGTAGAACAGCCGGTCGTAGGATTCGCTGGCGCCCTGTTCGGTGCGCACCAGCCGCTGTTCGCGGTCGACCTCCACCACCCGGTGCTCCAGCAGGGGGGTGATTTGCTGACGTTGGTAAAAATCCTGCCCTTTCCAGAACACGCTCTCCAGCGGATCGCCGGCCAGGTAAAAGGGAATCACGCAGGGCGAATAGGGCGCATAGGGCTCGTCGCTGATCATGACGATTTCGCCGTCAAAGCCTTCGGTGCGCAATTGCTGGACGAAATCGGCCGAGGCCATGCCGGTGCCAACGGTGACGACCTTCATGGCTTGTCGCTCCGGCGGCGGGCGAATTCCTTGCGCCGTAGCTCGCGGTAGAGAGAGAACAGCGGTGGCTCGCCTTCCTCGCCGAGGAGGTAAACCTTGAGGTTCTGCACCGCCCGCTGGTTGCTCAGTTCGTCCGATTCCTTGAAGACCAGGGCGTTGGAATGGCAAGCGTCGACACAGGCCGGGTTGAGCCCTTCCTGCAGCCGTTCGTGGCAGAGATCGCATTTGTAAGCCACGGTGCGGTCGTAGCGAGCGCGGTGGGTCTGTTTGAAGGAGACGGCGTCAAAGGGGCAGACCATGGCGCACATGGCGCAGGCTTTACAGAGATCAGGATTGAGAACCACTGCTGCGGTCTGCGGGTCGCGTGTGATGGCGCCGGAGGGGCAGGCGTCCAGGCACATGGCCGGATCACAGTGACGGCAGGAGACGGGAAAGGCCTCGTGCTCCACTCCCAGGACCCTCACGTTGACCTGGGTCTTCTTATCGCCAACCAAGGCGTACAGACTGTGGCTGGGGTGTTGCTGAATGGCACAAGCGATCTCGCAGCCTTTGCAGGCTACGCATTTCTTGTAATCGACAAAGATCTTCTTCATCGGGTTCTCCTTATTTACGAAGCGTTTCCGCGGTCGTTCTCAAAGGCCAGCATTTCCTCGGCTATGGCAATAAGACCGGATACGTAGCCGCTCTCTTCCTGCAAAATGCGCGTCACATTCGGCTCCAACTCCTCGAAACGCGGCTCTAGAGGCAAGCTATGTACGCCGTCGAAGAGGTTGGAGAGATCGGTGCCGGTCAGTTCAAGGAGTTCGGTCAGCTTGCGACTGCCATCTTCCTTGCGCCGGTTGACCACCAGGTGAATGCGGCCGATACCCGACTGACGGGCCAGTTCGGCGGCGTGGCGGGCTACCGCCAGGGCGTTGAAGGAGGTGTCGGTAACGACCAGGCATTGGGAGAAGCCCTCGGCGAGGGCGCGGCCGAAGTGTTCCACGCCGGCCTGGGTGTCGAGCAGGATAGCCTCGCCTTCCCGCAAGGAAAGATGGCTCATCACCGAGTCGAGAAGCACGTTCTCCGAACAGAGGCAGCCGGCGGCGGCTTGCACCACGGTGCCCATCACCAGCAGGTTGAGATTCTCGTCGACCTGCACGCCGAAGCGTTTCACCACATCGTCGACCCGGGGGTTGAGGCGGAACATGCTGCCGAAAGATTTACCCGGACGTACGCCGGTTTTCTCCTCGATGTAATCGTGATTACGATTGAGGGGTACGATGGCGGCCGCTTTTTCCAGCGGCAGACCAAGGGCGTAGGGCAGGTTCATCTGCGGATCTTCGTCGGCGGCCAGGACGTTGATGCCCCTTTCGCTGAGCAGTCGAGACAGGCAGGCCGTAAGGGTCGTTTTGCCGACCCCGCCCTTGCCTGTGACCACGACGCGGAAACCGTTGGGTTGTTTCATGGACATAGCTCCTGATTAAATACCGAGACCGGCGCGCTTTTCATTGATGATCGCCAGCATTTGCTCAGCGGTGGCGGCCGGGTCCTCTTCGACGAAGAAGTAGCCGCCGAGAAGGTCCTTGGAGCCTTCGGTGAGGATACCGGTCACTGCCGGGCTACCGAGGATCGGCGGGGCTGGCCACAGGTGAACCGGCAGGCCGGAACCGACGAAATAGGAGCCGATAGCCACCGCTTTCTCGGTGGTCCATTCGGGAGCCGAACCGGCCAGGGGCAAGGCCGAGATGTCCACGCCGAGGTGATCGGCGATGGCGCCGGCCAGGACCAGCATCCGTGAACAGTCGACGCAGGAGCCCATGTGCAGCACCGGCGGAATGCCGAGGGACTGGCATACGGCCTTCAGGCCCGAACCGGCCAGCTCTTGGGCGTCCAGGTTCATCAGTCCGTCTTTGGCGGCGGCGATGGCCCAGCAGCCAGTGCCGATGACCAGAATGTCTCGCTTGATCAGCTCGCGGGTCAGTTCCTGATGAAACAGGTCTTGCTTGACCTTGACGTTGTTGCAGCCGACGATGCCGACCACGCCTTTGATGGTGCCGTTGGCGATGACCTCCACCAGGGGCGCCGGGCTGCCTCCGAGGGCGCCGAGGATCTGTTCTACGGTGAAACCGACCACTGCTTCGGCGGTCTGCTCAGGTATATACACCTTGGCCGCGTTGCGGTTGGGGTAGGCGTCGATGGCCTTCTGCACGATCTGCTCGGCGATCTGGTTGGCGTCGTGTTCTTCAAACTGGATATGGGTCGCGCCGGGGATGTTGACCTGCTCGCTGGTGGTAATGAACTGGGTGTGGTAGCAGGAAGAAAGATCGGCCAGCGAGGGGAAGATACATTGCACGTCGACCACCAGCGCTTCGACGGCGCCGGTCATGATGGCCAGTTCGCTGTGCAGAAGGTTGCCGGCTACGCCGACCCCCTGGCGCATGAGAATCTCGTTGCCGGTACAGCACAGACCGGCCACGTTGATGCCAGCGGCACCAACTTTTTTTGCTGCCTCGTTCATTTTCGCCGAACGGGCCAGTTCGACTACTTTTTCCGACAGAACCGGCTCGTGGCCGTGGACGATAATGTTGACCATTTCTTTGTCGAGAACGCCGAGGTTGGCTTTGATGGTACGGATCTGCGGCGCACCGAACAGTACGTCCTGCAGCTCGGTAGCGATCAGGGAACCGCCCCAGCCGTCGCCCAGGGAGCAGCGTACGGTCTGCGCCACCAGGGAGAGGGGATCGGCGTCGCAGCCGAAGTGGGTGCGGTGCAGGATATCTACCGACTCGCGGTCGATGCCCCGGGGCATCAGGCCGATGCGGGCGCCGGTGGCGCTCTTCAAAGTCGCTTCTGCATTCCCCAGCTGTTTCTGAAGTCGTTCCGGCATGTAAGAGGCGGCAAACTGGATCGGCGCCTCGGTCTGGGAACCGAAACAGTCCAGAGCGGCGTCGGCCACCTTGTCGGCCAGTTCCAGAGTCGTCAGGCCGTCAGCGGCAATGCCGAGCTTGGCGGCCACGCCCTGCAACTTTTCTTCGTTGACGATCTCATAGTCGGTGTTTTCACCGGTTGCCACCGCTTTAAGCAGCAGGGCCACCTTGCGGCCGTGGTCCGAGTGAGCTGAAGAACCGACCGCCGCCATCCGCGCCAGATTACGGGCGACCATGGTGTCGGCGGTAGCACCGCACACGCCCTGGGTCGGGCCTTCACCCAAAGGATCGATGCGACAGGGGCCCTGGGTACAGATACGGCAGCAGGTGCCGAGCTGGCCGTAGCCGCACTGGGGTTGTTGTTTTTCCAAGCGCTCCCAGACGTTATCAATTTCGTTCTGGTCAGCGATCTGCAACATGGCAATCGCAGCGGGATCGACGCTGCGATGATCTTGTTTTACGGGCATGGCGGCTCCTCCAAAATTGATGGCGTCGAAAAAAGGCTGTCTTTGGCGTTATGGCATTTTTTCAGAAGCTCGACATACGAGATGTATGTCTTCGCCCCCGAAAAAGTACCCAGCCTTGGTGGACAAAATTTATCCTTAGCCATCCTATGAGTTTTTGCGAACGAAGCAAATTGGAAACGGACATTCAGGCTTGCCGGCCATGCTAAAGGATTAAGATGCCGGAAAGCAATGGTCCGTTGGTAAACGGTGCGATAAGCTGGTGAACGGTAATTTTGATGGCTTCGTAAAAATCCGCCCTATGGCGTTACGGTGTTTTTTCAGGATCTCGACATACTTAGGTGTATGCCTTCACCCCCGAAAAAACACCGGGCCTTGGTGGACGAAATTTCTACTTAGCCAGCCTCTCGATAAGTTGTTGTGGATGTATCAAATTTACGGCAGGTACAAAAGGTGAAGCCTACTTTAGGCCGACCCGCACAAGAAAGTCCTTCGCCCGATTGCGGCTTACCGGCAGGCGACAGGCGTTGCCGGCCATCAGCAAGGTTACGGTGTTGCCTTCCCGGATCACCTTTTCTACCCGGTCGAGGTTCACCAGGTAGCTGCGGTGAATGCGAAAGAAACGTTCCTGGTTAAGTCCCGCCTCCAGCACTCCCAAGGACAGGTCGCAGAAAAACTCGCCTTCCTCGATGGCCACCTGGGAATAGACGTTCTCCGCTTTGATAAAGAGGATCTCCTCCGGGTCCAAAAGTTGGATTTCGCCGCCGGCGGTGACCGGCACTTTGATAAAGCGGCGCTGGGGGTTGGCGATCAGCGTAGTGATGTCGTAGACCAGGCAGCAGTGCAGGGAATTGTCCAGCGTACGGTCGAGCAGCGGCATCAACTTGAGCAACAGAAACAGGTCTCGGGGGCCCCCGCTCATGCGCTTGATGGAAAAGGACACCTGGCGGGACGAATCGCGCATCAGACCCACCAGCTCCTGCATCCGCTCGGCGGGCGGTCCCTGGTGCATCTGCAGCAGGCTCTGGTCGAAGATTTCCTTCCGGGAGGTCTCGGTAAAGATCTGCATCAGCGCTTGATTGACGTGATGCACCCGAAAATCGTTGTCGAACAGCACGATCCCCGGATCCATGCGCTCCAGAAGGTTCGGCAGGTTGTGGTGGTCCATGACGCCCCCCAGGCCTGTGTCTGTGGCAGGTAGCTGGAATCACAGCAAGAAAATAATTTTAATGCCTGATTCTAACAGCAACCGGGGGGCGCTGGCCAGCGATTGTTGACGGACCGATTCTGTGAGCGTATGTTGGAGTTTTGTTTCGGTCCCAGGTGAGGGTGCTGCGACAATCCTCTAAACCGGTCTCACGCGAAGCCGCGAAGTTCGCAAAAATTCAGTTTTAGCGTGAAACCAGGGTTGGGCCGCTGATTTCACTGCAATTCCCTAGGGAGCTTGTTAATGCCGACCCCCCAAACCCTGTCCCCCACCGAATGTGCTGCGCTTCTGCAGAGCTCCGCCAATATCGTCGCTTTGACTGGAGCCGGGGCTTCCACTGCTGCCGGAATTCCAGATTTTCGTGGACCTCGCGGGTTGTACGTAACCCGCCGTTACGATCCGGAAAAGGTTTTCGATGTCGGTTGGTTTCAGCGCGAGCCCCGCTATTTTTATGAGTTTTCCCGGGACTTTGTCTCTACGGTGAAAGACATTAAGCCAACCCTCACCCATCGTTTCCTTGCCGAACTGGAGCGGGTCGGTCGCTTGGGCGGGGTCATCACCCAAAACATCGATTTTCTCCACCAGCAGGCCGGCAGTCGCAAGGTGGTCGAGTTGCACGGTTCCTACCGCTCTGCCGTCTGTTTGAGTTGCGACAAGGTCTTCGATAATTTCAGCTACGCCCGTTGGGAAGAGGCCATGACCGTCGATCCTGCCTCTCCCGTAGCCCGCTGCGCCGCCTGCGGCGGCCTGATCAAACCCGACATCGTTTTTTTCGGCGAGTCGGTCGACCGCTACCCCGAGGCGGAACAGTTGGTGGCGGATTGCGACATGCTGCTGGTGCTCGGCTCAAGCCTGCAGGTTGTCCCTGCCTCCCATCTGCCCTACAGCACCCAAGCTCCGACCTTGATCGTCAATCAAGGATCTGTGGCACTGCCGCCGACTCCCAACCGCTATTTCGTCGACAGCGACCTCGACAGTTATTTCCGTCAGGTGGCAGCGTACCTGGGGCAGGGCGGTTAAGAAAAGGTGATTATTCAGTCCTTTACCTTTCTTTAATCCTTGACGGAGAGAGCATTAGATTGTAGATTAAAATCTATTTTATAAAGGATTTTTCTGTTTGCATGATTCTCTTCAGGTAGGGCGATGATTCGGCAGAAGGTTGAAACGACAGACGAAACCACCCGGCGTTTATAAGGCGCGGGTGGTTTTTTGTATTTAGGGGCCGAAAGACAAGGTGGTGGCACAAATGGTTTTGTACATTGAAGGAAGCGATCAGGACCAGCAGGCGGCGCGGACATTGTTGCAGGAACATGGCTTCACGGTCTCTTTGTCACGCGGTGAGGTCCCGGTCGCAACAGAATTGGTCGAAACAACCGAAGAGGACCTGCCGTTGGCCTTTTTGGCACATTTCATCGATGGTATCGTCATTATGAATGTCGAAACCGCGGGGGTCCTATACGCCAATAATGCTTTTGCCGAAATGCTCGGCTACAGTCTGGAAGAAGTCCGCCGGCAGAAGGTCTGGGACTGGGACGTTGTCTGGTCGCGGGAAGAAATTGAACACATGTACGCGACAAGGAAATGGCTGGGGGAGCGATTCGAAACGCGCTTTCGGCGCAAGGGCGGTCAGATGCTGGATGTGGCCGTCACCCATAAACCGGTCACCTGGAAGGGGAAAGAGGTTCTTTTCTGCGTGGTTCGGGATATCAGTGAAGGCAAGCAAACCGAGCGCGTGCTGCATCTCACCCAATTCACCGTGGAAAATACCGACGACCAGGCTTTCTGGATGTCCCCCGAAGGCCGATTTCTTTATGTCAACGAGGCAGCATGCACCGCCCTGGATTACAGTCGTGAAGAACTCGAGGGCATGCCGATATGGGAAATCGACCCGAATGTTACCGCTGACAAAGCCGTCGATTATTGGCGACAATTAAAAGAAGAGGGGTCGATGCGTTTTGAAAGTCTTCACCGGGCCAAGGATGGACGTATCTACCCGGTGGAGGTTCGCGGCAATTACGTCAATTATGACGGCCAGGAATACAGTTGTGTTTTTGTTACGGATATCAGTAAGCGTAAACAGGAAGAGCAGGCCTTGCGCCTGAACCAATTTGCAGTGGATAACACGGCGGAGCAGGCATTCTGGATAACGCCGGAAGGACAAATCACTTACGCCAACAATGCCGCTTGTGCCTCTCTGGGCTATTGCCGTGAAGAACTGGTCGGCATGTCGTTGCCCGACATAGATCCCGATTTTTCTGGTGAAGATGTGGTCGAGTCCTGGATCAGCTTGAAAAAGGATAAAGTCCGGCGCTTTGAACGCTGCCACAAAGCCAAGGACGGACGTCTTTATCCGGTGGAGGTTCGCAGCAACTATGTCAATTATGACGGTCGGGAATTCAGGTTCGCTTTTGTTATTGATATCAGTGAGCGTAAAGCGGCTGAGGAAGCGCTTTGGCGCAGAGAGGAACAATATCGCCAGTTGATGGAGATGTTGCCTATCGCGGCTTACACTACCGATGCCGAGGGTCGCATCACCTTTTTCAATCGCAGGGCGCAGGAATTCTGGCAGCGCGAGCCCAGGCTCGGCAGTGATCTCTGGTGCGGCTCCCATATGTTGCGTTATCTCGATGGCCCGCCGATGGACCACGACCAATGCCCCATGGCTCTTACTCTGAAAACCGGTCAAGCCTGCCAGGGAAAGGAAATCATTGTCGAGCACCCCGACGGCACCAGGTCCAACGTGATCGTTTACCCCGAACTGCTGGCGGATACCGCAGGCGAAACGGAAGGGGCCGTCAACCTGCTCGTCGATATCACCGAGCGCAGGCAGACCGAAGAGGCGCTCAGGGAATCGGAGCACAAATATCGCACCATCGTCGAGCACGCCCCCTTCGGCATCACTCGCTCCACGCGAGAAGGGGAACTGCTCAACGCCAATCCGGCGTTCGCTTCCATCCTGGGGTACGATTCCGTGCAAGAGCTGCTGGAGAGCGTCAACCTTTCCAACATTCAGGACGCTCTGTTCCCCGAGCCGTCTACGCGGGCGCCTCTGGTGGAGAACATACTCTCCAGCGACTCGTGGTATGTTTTCAATAATCTCTTCTACTGTAAGGACGGTAGCCTCGTCACCTGCCGGGTCCACTCCAGGCGGATAATGAACGGAGACGGCCGGGCCGATGAATTCGAGAGCTTCATTGAAAATATAACCGATCAGCTCGAAGCGATGCGCGCCTTGAGGGAGAGCGAAGAAAAGTTCCGCGTGCTGGCGGAGACTTCATCGGTGCCTATCACCATCTACCAGGAAGATCGGTTCGTCTATGTCAATCCAGCCATGGAGCAGTTGTTGGGCTATAGCGCCGAGGAATTGTACCGGATGAAATTCTGGGAATGGGCCCAGGGCGAAGTCCGGGAGCAGATCCGAAACAACGGCCTGGAACGGCTGTCCGGAAAAACCGTCTCCGGCCAGTACGAGATCAGCTACCTGACCAAAGGCGGCGAACAGCGCTGCGTGCTGATTTCGGCCGGGGTCATGGAATACCAGGGGCTGCCCACCGGGGTGGCTTCCCTGCTCGATATTACCGAGCGCAAGCGTAGCGAGGAACTGCTTAGGGCTTCGCTGGCGGAAAAAGAGGTTCTGCTGCAAGAAATTCACCATCGAGTGAAGAATAATCTGCAGGTGGTGTCGAGCCTGCTGTTTTTGCAGGCGCAGAGGTTCAGCGATCCGGAGTTGCAAGCCTGCTTCCTTGAAAGCCAGAGCCGTATCTGCTCCATGGCCTTGGCCCACGAGCAGCTCTACCAGTCGAAAAACCTGTCCGAGATCAGTATCAAAAAGTATATGGAGAATCTGGTCGGACAGCTGGAAAAGAGCTTTCAGTCACCGAAGCAAGAGGTCGATTGCCGGCTGGTGGTGGAAAATGTGCCACTCGATATCGAAAAAGTGGTCCCCTGCGGTCTTTTGGTCACGGAACTTCTCTCCAATGCCTACAAGCATGCCTTTGCCGACGGCTGCAGCGGGCAGGTAACGGTCTCGTTGCAGAGCGAGAACGGTCAGATCGAACTGAAGGTAGTCGATGACGGCATAGGATTGCCGGCGGAATTCGACCATCGCCAGGCGAAAACTCTCGGACTGCAGCTGGTCTCGGCACTGGTCAACCAGCTGGGGGGCGCTCTGGAGGTGGAGACCGTCAATGGAACATGTTTCCGAGTGAACTTCGCGGGGTAAGCGGCAAGCCAGCGGTGGCAGCCTCTTCGCGTTATCAGGAAAGGTAACCATGGAAATAAAGTTGGATAAAGATAGATTGAAGGTGTTGCGGCAAAAGGCTCAGATCTATTTCGGGGACGAGCACGACGCATCAATTGGCGATTTAAAGGCCGCCCTGTCGCCTGTTATCAGAGGGCACTTAGCTTCGCATACCAGCCTTATTAATGGGAGGATGTAAATGGTGCGTTTTTTGGATACCATGAGGCCGCGGATTCTGAGCGTTGTCCGCATCGTGGTTGCCTTGCTCTTTATGCAGCACGGTGGCCAGAAACTGTTTGGTTTTCCTGCCCCGCAGCGGTATGCATTTGAACTCTTCTCTCTGTCCGGGGTGGCTGGAGTATTGGAATTGTTCGGTGGTTTCCTGCTTCTAATCGGCTTGGCAACCCGCCCGATTGCTTTTTTGCTCTCCGGCTTGATGGCATTTGCCTACTTTATCGCTCACGGGCAGAAGGGATTCTGGCCCATTCTCAACGGGGGCGAACTGGCCATACTGTATTGTTTCCTGTTTTTTTATCTTTTTGTGGCAGGGGGCGGTGAGTGGAGTGTAGACTGTCTCCGTTCAGGCAAGCGCCATAGCGACAATGTCTGACAGGCGTGAAGTGGATTTCGGAAGCAGTTTATCCTGAATGCCGCGCTTTTCAGACCACCAGTCTCATCCAGCCGGAGAGGTCATGAGTGAATTTATCGAACTATTCGAGGCGTTGGATAAAGATCGGAACGGCAAACTCACCCGGGAGAACCTGTTCCACGCAGCGATAGAACTCGGTTGGCAGGGGCCTCAGGCCCACCTTTATGCCCTGCTGGACTACCTGACCATCCGCTCCGCCCTGGATCAGGAATCGTTCGTCGCCTGTCTGGAAGAGGTGAATAGCGACCCGCAAGGCGTGTACGGCCAGGTCCTGCGACGGGGACCACTGGGGGCGAAGCAGTTATACGGTGGCGGCCAGTCCCGCAATGAGGTTGAGTTGCCGCCAGATGAAGAGGTGCTTTGGGCCGGTACCGGCCTGGCAGGGACGGCCGGTTTGCTGCAGGAAATCGTCAGCAGCGAGCGGGCCGGCGATTATGACGAGGCCCTGCAACGTTCGGCCGTGGGGGGGTATTGTGTCTGCTCCTCTGAAACGGCCCTGCTGCTCATCGATCCCCAACGTTCCTTCACCGCTGGGGACTGGCTGTGGCGGCTCGGTCCCATCGGCGATATGGAAGCGATGCCGATCCGGCTGGCTTTCGACAATTGCGCCCGCCTCCTGGACGCCGTTTACGGCCGGGTCGAGACCATGTTCAGCCGCTGTCCCTTCGGCCCGGAAAGTTACCCCTGGGACGAGGCGCTGGTGCCCATCCTCGATAACGACCAACCCTATTTCCTCAAACCGAGCAACAATCTCTTCATGCCCGAAAGCAACGGCTACGGCGAATGGCTCGAAGCCCTGCCCGAGAACGGCATCCGCACCCTGGTCATGGGCGGCTGCACCCTCAACAGCTGCCTGCGCGTCTCTGCCGTGGCCACCCGCAACAAAATCCCCTCCGAAAAACTGCAAGTGGTGGTGGACCTTTCCCTTTGTGGAGCAAGGACCACTAACTACCTGAACGCCGAGCAGTTCGGCGGCATCTCGCCGGTGGAGGCCGCCATGCGGGAGATGGCCGAAAGTGGAGTTGTGGTTTCCGAACAGGTCACCTGGCGTTAAATTACACCCCCCAGGTCAAAACAAGAGAACCTTACCTCACGCAAAGGCGCCAAGAAGGGCCTTGACCAGCAGGGCGCCTTTTTAAAGTTCTCTGTATCTTAAAACACAAAAAAACCGTCCTTGCAGGGACGGTTTTTTTGCTACAGCGGTTGGGTTGCCGTACGACAGGTCGATCAGGCAACTTTTTGCTGTAGGGCCTGGGCCAGTTGGTCGGGACAACTGGTCCCCTTGCCGCCGCAATCGATGCCGCCTAGTAACTCGATGACTTCGGCTATCGGGCGATTTTTAACCAGGGCACTGACTCCCTGGGCATTGCCGGAACAACCGCCGGAAAAGTATACCCTGGTCACGATGTCACCTTCGATGTTTATATCGATCAGGCGGGCACAGGTGTTCTTGGTCTGGTATTGAATATTCATGGCTCCCTCCGAAAACGAGCTGAAAGTTAATGATGGAGAGAAATTACCACATCGGAATACATATTACAATATGAATGTTTGAATATAGTGCCTGCGGGGACCTGGGCAGGTTGCTGGGATGTTGGCTAAGTACTGGCATTTGAATAGCGCTAACCCGAGAGGGACTGCTCCGCGCAGCGATGGGCGGCGTGGTCCTTTTCACCCCGAATTACAGAACTCGTTAGAATCTGGTCTGAATTTAATATTAAAGCTGGTTGCTGTGAGGGCCTGGGGTGATAAAGATGAAGTAGTATAGGAGTAGTATGGATGAATCAGGAGGTTGCGAAACCCTTAATTCCTAAAACGAATGCCCAGGGTGAGGAGGCATCATGAGAAGAGAAATCGGAATCCTGCTGGTACTGGGAATCCCACTGATACTGGCTGCCCTGATGTTTTCCAATCGGGCAGCAACCGGAACCGTCGATTATGAGGTCAGGACCATCGACGGCAGCGATAATAATCTGCAAAATCGGGAGTATGGCAGTGCCGGCGTACCCCTGCTGCGAATGGCCGATGAAGACTATGGGGATTGGGGGGAAATTCCCGCAGGGGAAGATCGCAGCAGTCCCCGACTGATCAGTAATATACTGGCGGCACAGGGAGAAGAGAGCATTCTTAACCGTGCCGGGGTCAGCGATTTTTTCTGGCTGTGGGGACAATTTATCGATCATGATCTCGATCTCACGCCGGAGGCCTATCCCCTGGAGTCCTTTTATATCCCGGTGCCTGTCGGAGACCCGTATTTCGACCCCTATTCGGAAGGGGAGAAGTACATCGTCATGAATCGCGCTATGCATGACGGAGGCGCCACGAAACGTTCTCCACGACAGCAACTCAACCTGATAACCGCTTATATCGACGCTTCCAACGTCTATGGCTCGGATCAGGAACGGGCGGACGCCTTGCGCACCTTCGAGGGGGGGAAGCTGGCGACCTCTGGCGGCGGGCAGTTCCTTCCCTTCAATACCGACGGCCTCGACAATGCCGGTGGTCCGGACCCGAAACTCTTTCTGGCCGGCGATGTAAGGGCCAATGAGCAGATCGCTCTGACCGCTGTGCATACCCTGTTTGTCCGTGAGCATAACCGGCTTTGTGATGAAATCGCCGTCGCTTGGCCCACCCAGACCGATGAGCAGATTTACCAGCGGGCCCGCAAAATCGTCGGCGCCCAATTGCAGATCATTACCTACCGGGAGTTCTTGCCTCTGCTGCTCGGCCCGGGGGCGCTGCCGCCCTACCGGGGCTACGATCCGGACGTGAATCCAGGTATCGCCAACGAGTTTTCGACGGTGGCGTATCGTTTCGGCCACAGCATGCTGTCACCGACCCTGCTGCGGGTTAACCGCGCGGATCAGGAACTGATCGATACCTCCCTCAAGGACGCGTTCTTCAACCCCACCCTTGTTCATCAGGGCGGCGGGATCTCAGCTATCCTGCACGGTTTGGCCACCCAGGTGGCACAGGAAGTAGACACCAAGGTGGTCGACGGCATCCGCAATTTTCTGTTCGGCGAACCGGGAGAGGGGGGCTTCGACCTGGCTTCTCTCAACATGCAGCGCGGCAGGGATCATGGAATAGCTGACTACAACAACCTGCGCAAGGCGTACCGTCTGAAGCAGGCACGAGAGTTCTCCGATATCACCATCGCCCCCCAGGTGCAGGAGTTGTTACAGAGCACCTACGGCGATACCAGGGATATGGACCCCTGGATTGTCGGCCTGGCAGAGGACCACATGCCGGGAGCCATGGTGGGGGAAACCTTTAGAACGATCATTCTGGAGCAATTTATCCGCCTGCGCGACGGGGACCGCTTCTGGTATCGAAACGATCCCTTTTTTACCTCCGATCCCGATTTACTTGACGAATTGGAACAAACCCGGCTGGCGGACATTGTTCGCCGCAACACAAAATTGGGAGAAGAATTGCAGGACAACGTCTTCATTGCTCAGTAGCAAATTTGGCGTCAGGTGCCGCAAAAAGTCTTGTAGACACAGGCCGAGGCGGGCGGCGGCTGGCGATAGGCATCGTGTTCGGGCCGGTCCTCGTAGGGGCTGGCCAGCACCTCCAATAACCGCCTCAGCACCGAGTAGTCCCCTTCTTCGGCGGCGGTCAGGGCCTCTTCGACCCGATGGTTGCGGGGGATGACCGCCGGGTTGTGGGCCAGCATCAGACTGCGGGATTCTTGGATATTCTCCCCTTGCCGTCCCAGCCGCGCTTGCCAGCGTTGGTGCCATCGTTGGAACTCCTCATCCTGAAAGATTGTCTCACCGGGAAAAGTCTCCAGGGCCAGGTCGCGCAGGGTGTTGGTGTAGTCCGCATTACATCTTTCCATACAGGACAACAGATCGGTCAGCAGTTCCGAATCATCCTCTTCTTTATTGAACAATCCCAGCTTGGCCCGCATACCCGTCAGCCAGTGGCGCCGGAAGATTTGCGGGTAGGCGCTGATGGCTTCGTTGGCCAGCTCGAGGGCTTTATCTTCTTCGTCGTGCAGCAACGGCAGCAGGGTTTCGGCGAAGCGGCCCAGGTTCCACTGGGCGATGGCCGGCTGCCGGCCGTAGGCGTAGCGGCCGCCATGGTCGATGGAGCTGAACACGGTGGCGGGATCGTAGCTGTCCATGAAGGCGCAGGGTCCGTAATCGATGCTCTCGCCGCACAGGGCTACGTTATCGGTGTTCATGACTCCGTGGATAAAACCGACCTGCAGCCAGCGGGCGACCAGCGCGGCCTGCCGGTCGAGGACGGCGAACAGGAAGGCCAGGAACGGCTGCTCGGTTTTCAGCAGCTCGGGGAAGTGGCGGCCCATGGTGTACTCGGCCAGGGTGCGGACGGCTTCCCAGTTATGTCGGGAAGCGAGATATTCAAAGGTGCCGACCCGGATGTGGCTGGCCGCCACCCGGGTGAGAATGGCGCCTTGCAGCGGGGTTTGGCGATAGACCGGCTGGCCGGTGGTTACTACAGCGAGGCTGCGAGTGGTGGGGATGCCGAGGCCGTACATCGCTTCACTGATGAGGTATTCGCGCAGCATGGGGCCAAGGGCGGCGCGGCCGTCGCCGTTGCGGGAAAAGGGCGTCCGCCCCGAGCCTTTGAGCTGAATGTCGAAGCGCGAGCCGTCAGGGGTGAGCTGCTCTCCCAGCAGGTGCGCTCGGCCGTCGCCAAGCATGGCGAAATGGCCGAATTGGTGGCCGGCGTAGGCCTGGGCCAGCGGTTCGGCACCTGTCGGCAGACGGTTGCCGGAAAAGAGGGCGCTGCCCTCCTGTCCGGCCAGGGTCTCGGCGTCCAGACCCAGGCTTTCGGCCAGGGGCCGGTTGAAAAGCGCCAGCTTGGGCGCCTCTACCGGGGTCGGATTGAGGCGGACGTAGAGGTCTTTCGGTAAGCGGGCGTAGCTGTTGTCGAAATTCCAGCCCGCAGCTGTGGTCGATTGTTCGTAAGTGTCTCTTTTCATAAGCCTCCGGCATAGAGAGTGCAAACAGTAGTTACTTATTCAAGTCTAAAGCAAGGGGGCGATGCCGGGCAAGGGGGCGCCGGAAGCTGAAAGAATTGATCTGCCCATGTCGTCTATAAAATGGTAACATTGGAAACCTGTCATTTTCTGCGGTCAGGCTATCGGCTTCTAGATTATCCCAGGAGGAACCATGAAAAAATTTGTCATTATTCTTGTGATTGTCCTGCTCGGCATCGCCGGTTGGGCCGGCGCCACCTATCTGGTCGGTGGTCAGGTCGAGAAACACTATCGGGAGCACCTCGCCCGATTCGAAAAGTGGGGGCCGGTTCAAATGACCAGTGAAAGCTACCAACGAGGTTTTTTGTCGTCCAAAGGGCGGACCCTCATAGAGTTCAGCGTGCCGGGATCCGCCGGGGACGAGGGAGAGATCGAGACAAAAACACTGCAACTGACTTTAGAGCACCGTATCTGCAACGGTCCGCTGCCGGTTGGTGGCGGAAGCTTCAGCCTGGCGCCGAAGTTGGCCCACATCGAAACACGGCTGGTGGCGGCGACTGCCGGGGAAGAGGATCTGCTGTCCAAACTGCCCTGGCTTGGTGCAATAACGGATGTGGCCACTATCAGCCTGAGTGGCCGGGGCCGCGACCGGTTGCTGGTTCCGGGGCTTGAAAAGACCCTCGAGGAAGAACAGCTCACCATCCACTGGGGCGGTTTGCAGAGCGACACGGAGTTCTCCATGGATCTAACGGAACTGGCCGGAAACTTGGAGATCGCCTCCCTGAAGATGAAGGATGATGAAGGCAGCCTGCAGTGGGACGGAGCGCAGGTCGACTTCGACCTGTACGAGGCCTTTCCCATGGTCTACCTGGGCAATTATAAATCGAGCTTCGGGCCGCTGGAGGTCGATTTTGACGCGGCGGGCAAGGGACGGAAAAAGGTGCGGGTTGAAGGTGTTGCCATCGACTCTCAGGCATCGCAAAACGGTTCGACCGTCGAATACTTGCAGACTCTTAAGGTTGCCAAGGTCGAGGTTGACGATGCCGGCTATGGTCCCGGCGAGCTGGAACTGGCCATGCGCGGTCTCGACGGTGAGGTTCTCAGCCAGTATCAGCGGGATGCGCTGGGGGTCTATGAGCAGGAATCCTTCGATCCGGAGTCCATGGGTCTTTATATGATGCAGGTTTATATGCGCCTGTTGAGCGGCATGATCAAAGGCTCGCCGGAGATCGAGCTGCGCAAAGTACATATTGCCACTCCCGAGGGAGATTTCTCCGGGAAGCTGCGCTTAAAGTTTCACGGCAATGAAGATCTGGAGCCGGGAAACATGCCCGCCCTAGTGCAACAATTGGAAGGCCAGGCGCAAGTGACGGCGGACGAAAAGCTGGTTAGAACCCTTCTGACCAGCATGATTTCTCAGCAGATAAAAAATGCCTATCGGCAGCAGGGATTTTCTCTGCCGACCGATGAAGAAATCGCGGCCCGGGCCGGTCAACGGGTCGAACAACAGCTCGAAGGCCTGATCGGTCAGCAATTTATCGAACGCAGTGAGGGCAAGTTTCACGGCAAGGCGGTATTTGAACGAGGCGAGCTGAAGGTCAATGGAAACCGATTGATGTAAAAGCGTCTTAAAGAATTGCATATTTTTTAAGGGGCGCCGACCAACGGTCCATAACGAAAAATAGCCGGCTGTACTCCCTTAAGCCGGGCAAAAAATCAGACCACAGGACAGCAGAAGGGAATTTTACCATAGGAATTTAAAGGGTTTTATGCCGGCCCCTGAAAAAGGTGTTAACTGGAGCGTGATTTCAAAGGTGGGCACTTGAATTAGCGCACCCTGCTGTTAGTGTTGAAATGTCGGGAAAATTCGCCTTCAGCCGGGGAGGATACCATGAAACAGATCCTTTTGATTCTGCTGGTGCTGGGATTGGCCGTTCCTGCCATGGCCACCGATTACGTCGGTTCGGACAAGTGCTTCACCTGCCATGCGGAACAGTACAATCAATGGCAGGCCAGCGGTCATCCGTGGAAGATTCGTAGCTCTGAAAAGGCGCGTTTTTCCAAATTGCCGCTGCCTCCAGGCTACAGTTGGGACGACATCAGTTACGTGATCGGTGGTGCGACCAAGAAGGTTCGGTACATCGACAAGCAGGGCTACATCATCACCAGCGCCAAGGACGGCTCCGAAGCCAAAACCCAGTACAACCTGGAAGACGGCAGCTGGTCCTTCTATCACAAAGGGGAAAAGAAGCCGTACAAGTGCGGGCCCTGCCACATGACGAACTACAGTCCGGAAGGTCACCAGTACGGTATGAAGGGGATGATCGGCACTTGGGCGGAAGACGGTATCGGCTGCGAAGAGTGTCACGGCCCCGGCGGCGATCATCTTAAGCGCCCCTCCAAGGCGACCATCAAGGTCGATCTCAGCGCCGAATCCTGCGGCAAGTGCCACCAGCGCGGCGGCATGGGACCTGAGCCTCCGGCCAAGGGCGGTTTTGTGCGCCATCACGAACAGATCAACGAGCTGAAGGCGGGAGTTCATAAGAACCTGGCCTGCATCGATTGCCACAATCCCCATGAAAGGGCGATCCTGGCCAAAGACAATTGCGCCAAGTGTCATCCCGGCATCGCCAAGAGCCACGCCAAAGAGCGTCACGGCCGGCAGGGAACGCGCTGCATCGATTGCCATATGCCCAAGGCGAGCAAGTCGGCTATCTCTGTGACCAGTTATACCGGCGATGTGCGGACCCATCTCTTTAAGATCGATCCGGCCGCCGATGCCGAAATGTTCAAGGAGATCGAAGAAAAAGGCAAGAAATCGAGCGTTGCCAAGGGCTTCGTGACCGTCGAATATGCCTGTCTTTCCTGTCACGCCAGCCGCGATAAAGCTTGGGCGGCCGAGAAGGCAAAAAAGTTCCATCGTAAATAACCGACCGGGTCGGCAGAGAGAAGAGGGGGCAGAAGATTCTGCCCCTTTTTTCCAGCCACCGGTTGACGATCAAGCTGGAGAAAATCATGAGATGGCTTAGGCGCCACTTTACAATCGGGTTACTGGTCGCGATGGTGCTGTTTGCGGTGTTGTCGACCGGTGCCCTTGACCGGGTCCGGGCCGAGCCGATCTCCAGTGAGACCTGCAGGGGTTGCCATCCCAAGGCGGCCGAGGGCAAAGTGGCCTCGGTGCATGCCGGTTTCGATTGCCTGGCCTGTCATCAGGACCGGGGCACTCTGCCTCATCGGCCAGAGCCGGGTTTCCGGGCCGGCGACCAGGGCTGCCGCAGTTGTCACAGTGGGGCAGCCAAAAAATACCAGTTTCACGGCCGCGCTCGGGCAGACGGTGTCAATAAGGATATTCCCGATTGTGCCGCCTGTCATGGCACTCATGGAATCCTGGCACCCGAAAACAAGGAGTCGGCGGTCCATCCGGCCAATCTGCCGCGAACCTGCAGCGGTTGCCATGAAAACCTGGACATCACCCGCAAATACGAGATCCTTCTCGACCGTCCGGTCCAGGTGTACGAGTCCAGCATTCACGGCCAGGCGACCCGGGGAGGAACCTTTGTCGCCGCCTCCTGCGGCGACTGTCATTCTTCCGAAGGCTCGGCCCATCGCATACTGGCGCCGAGTTTCGCCGATTCAACGGTTAACCACTTCAATATTCCAAACACCTGCGGTCAGTGCCACAAGGGTATCGAGCAGGATTATCGCGAAGGGATTCACGGTCGACTGGTAGCCAACGGTCAGACCGATTCCCCGGTCTGTACCGACTGTCACGGCGAACACGGCATCCTCTCCCCCGACGATCCCCGCTCCCCGGTGTCGCCGCGGCGGGTGGCGGAGGTAACTTGCGCCCGTTGCCACGACTCGGAGGTGCTCAACGAGAAGTACGGCCTGCCGAATGGGCGACTTGTTTCCTTCGTCGACTCCTACCATGGCCTCAAGAGCAAGGCCGGAGATACCCGGGTCGCCAATTGCGCATCCTGTCATGGGGCCCACCGGGTCCTGCCAAGCAGCGACCCGGCCTCTACCGTCAGTCCCGGAAATCTGCGCCAGACCTGCGGCGAGTGCCATCCAGGCATCAGCGAGGCCATGGCCGGAACGCCTATTCACGGGGTCGGCGGAACCGGGCTGCACACCCCGGCGGCGGAGATCGTAACCCTCATCTACCAGATCGCCATTGTCGTGATCATCGGTCTCATGGTCGTGCATTGGCTGCTCGATCTTGGCCGGCAGTTCAAAGAAGTCATCGACCGGCGACCGCAGATTCAGCGCATGACTCCCAATGAAGTCTGGCAGCATATGCTGCTGACCATAGCCTTTATCGTTCTGGTCCTGTCAGGTTTTGCCTTACGTTACGATCAAGGCATTATCGCTCGCTGGTTTTTCGGTTGGGAAGGGGGCTTTGCGGTCCGTCGTCTGGCTCACAGGATTGCCGCGGTGCTGTTCTGCGTCAGCGTGGTATGGCATGCGGGCTATCTGTTCACTCATCGGGGCCGCCGATTCCTCCGGGACATGTGGCCGCGGTGGACAGACTTTCTCTCATTCGGCCGGCAGATCCTCTACTACCTGGGCCGGGGTGAGAAACCGCTCTGCAGCGGACGCTTCAACTACGTGGAGAAGGCCGAATACTGGGCTCTGGTGTGGGGTTCGGCGGTCATGGTCCTGAGCGGTTGGATGCTCTGGTTTGACAATTGGCTCTCGACCTTTATCCCCAAGGGCGTGTTGGACGTGGCTTTGGTCATTCATTTCTGGGAGGCCTGGCTGGCGACTTTGGCCATTCTGATTTGGCACCTCTATTCGGTGATCTTCAGCCCCGAGGTTTATCCCATGAATCCGAGCTGGCTCACCGGTCACATGCCGGAAGACATGTACAGAAAGAGCCACCCGGGGCACCTGGAACAAGCCCGCAAGGAGACCGATGAATACCTGCGCCATGAGTCTGAACTGATCCATGGGGAAGAGGATGAGCCCTGATTCGGAATAGCGCCTGAAACCATCCCGAATTTACAACATTGTTGACCGGCAAATGGAAGCCGATATATACCTTTCTGCATTGCGCGCCTTGATAATTCCATCCACCTGTCAGGAGACGAACCATGCAGAAAGTTCTTTTAGTCAGTTTTCTCTTCAGCGCTCTGCTGCTAGCCGGCGGAGGTTTGGCCGACGAGCCGCCGCTGCAGCAGAGCATCGCCGAGCTTGAGGCGCGCATCGTCGCCTATGTGCCCGATAAGCGTTTTCGGGACGACGTCTTTGGCTTGGTGGTGGTCAAGGATGCCATTGTCAGTCTCAAGGCCGGTTCGGGCGGGATTGGTGCCTGCCTGGTGGACGGCAAGACCGGCGAAGTCGTGGAGCGGGGGCGCAATCGGCAGTACAGCCCCTACTTTCGCAGTGACATGCATGCCGAAATGGATCTGCTCAACCGCTACGAGGATCGGTTGCAAAAGAAGGGTGGCGGAAAATCCAATAACGATCCGCGCCGATGCGGCGACCTGATTCTGTTCACGTCCACCGAACCTTGTCCCATGTGCCTGACTCGGATCATCAACTCCGGGATTCAGCGCATGTACTGGATTAACTCCGATGCGGACGGCGGCATGGCTCAGCGTCTGGACCAGATGCCTCCCTTCTGGCAGCGATTCGCTGCCGGACGCGACTTTCGCCAGGCCGAATGCTCACCGAAGTTGCGGCGTATCGCCGAGGACCTGTTTCGCCACTCGGTACGCTCATTTGTCGGGGAAAAGGAGTGATGTGCAGGGTAGCTGGCTGCGCGATCAGGATAAAAAAAGGGCGCGCCATTCAGGAGGGAATAGGCGCGCCAAAAGATGGAGGTTTGGAACTGTGAAACACGAACTGTTTTTTTATATTCCGTGTATCTGGTGCTAATCTACTCTTTTGCGCTTTATAGCACCACGTGCCACAGCGTATAAAATGCAGGGCGAGACCTCCTCTGGTGACTGTGCATTTACACAGAATCCTGCCCCTCTCTTATAAAAAGCCGGTTGTCCCTTCCGACAACCGGCTTTTTACTGGTTCTGTTGCTGATTCAGCCCATGGAAACCTCGGGGGAGTCTCCGCCGAGAACCTTAAGCATACGATTGACTCTGAAGGTAACCAGAAACTTCTGTTCTTTTACGGGATCGCCTTCAGGAACTGGGCAACGGCGCGAATATTGGGCAATCAGCTCCGGGTCGGTGTCTTCCTTGAGTTTTTCCAGAAACAATCTCACCCCCTGGTAGCGTCCGCCGGCCTCGAGAAACAAAAATGCAGCGTGCGGATTGGTCTGTAGGTTGTGATGGCTGAGTCGGTCGAGCATGATAAAGCTGATCGAACCGTCGTCCTGAACCTGGGGTCGGGCATAAATAGCCGCGTCGACCTTGCCCTGACCGTCGGCAGTGGCGAGAATACCGGTGCCTTCGGTATTGTCGAAATAGTCTTTGAGGTTCATGCTCCTCCCTTTCGCTGGTTGCAGTAGGTCATTTCATCTGCCGGAACGCTCCGGCAGGGCTGCAGGCCGCCGGCCGACGGCCTCTTAATTCAATGTACTCTCATAATGAATGTTGTGCAACCCTGGGGGGATCAAGTACTTCATCGACGGTATATCCGTTGCTCGCTGCGGTTGCGATTCCGATCAAAACGCCTTTCGCTACGGCCGTCACGACGATCAATGTTTCGCTCAAGCCGTCCTCTATCACGATAGATGTGCCGGTCGCGGTATATGGTCTTGGGTCGGTTCCAGGAGCGTCTAATGTGCTCTCGGCGGTACCAACGGTGGTGAGGCAATGGTTTGTAGTGACGATATTTGTGTGGATGCCGATAATAGGGGTGATGCCACCGAGAGACATCGGAGTAATAGTTTCCGACATGCAACCGCCCGCCGTGAAACAACCAGCTGAAGCTGAAGTAGATGCGATAGGGGTTGTAATAGGCGTGGGGGTAGACGTAGTAGCGCTCAGCGGGCTGGACCACGTAAACGGGGCGGTTGACCACCTTGGTTACTTGGGGAGCTGGCTCGTCGTTGACGATCTGCCAGGTGCCGTCCGGCTGGCGGCAGGCGGTGCCGTAGCCCTGCTGTTGTTCGCCGCCGACGGTGATAGTGGTGATGAATTCCCGGCAGGGTTGGCCCTGGGCGTTGGTGAAGGTTCGCACCGGTACCACGGCGCCGGCATGTTCGGTGTCGGGGTTCAGCCAGTCGGCGGCTTGATCGGTGGGATTGTTTTCCAGGGCGTACTGAAAGGTGTCGCTCATTGCCCGCTGTTCCATCTCGGCCAACTGCGCCTTGGCGGTTCCGACCCATAGCAGGCAGGCAACTGGCAGCAGGCATGCCAAAACAATGTGTCTCATGATCGCCTCCTTGTTCCGGACGGCGCTCGTCGCCATCTTATTATTTTAGACGGTGCGGGAAGAACAAGGTTTACCTGCAGAAGAGAGCTTGTTGCTATCGAACGGCCTGTTGCTGGTAGGCGCAGTAGCCGGGTCGAGGACCGACCTGTGGGTGGTTGCGGCAGGTAGCTGGACGCCGTGCGTAGATAGTGCAGCGGCGACTGATCTGGTCCAGAAAGATGCAGTCGTCATTAGCCCTTCGGGCGAGGGTGAAGATTTCGTGCTTGAAGTTGAAATGATCGATCAGGCCTTCTTTTTTCAGGCGCTTGGCAAGCTGCTTTGCCGGTTCTTCGGCTTCAAAAGCATCGATGAGTTCCATGCGCACCAGATCTTCAACGCGTACTTCCACAGGCAGGCTGCAGCAGACCGCGCGGCAGTCGTTGCATAGCCCTTTACGGTACTTGATCCAGGTCGCAGGGCTGTCGACGTGGCAATGGTGCCGGATTTGTTTCTTCATCAAGCTGACTGGGGATGTGTACGGCTGACTACCGGGGGAGGGAACAGCTCGCTAGGGTTAATGCGTTCCGGCCGCAGCCGGGCAGGATGACCAACTGGGGCGGCACATTAATCTAATGAGGAGGAAAATGCAAGGGGAAAACGGCTGTTTGCAGGACGCTGAACGCAGTCGCCCAGCGCGGGCATGCTAGAGTCACAGTCTCACGGGTGACTCCTTTAAGTCGCAATTCTGAGGAAAAAGACTCCCGCGGCAAGCGGCCCGCCGCGGGAGAAGAAAGCCAATATTGCTCAGTCGATGCCGGGCAAGCTTTCGATAATCTGGCTTGTGATCGCCTGTTTATGGCTATAGTAGGCCGGTTCCGGAGCAAGGAGGCCGACGATATAAAACTCACCCTCCTCCTTGGGAGCGATGAACCCGACAAGTCGCCGACGGTCAAAATCAAAGTCTACCCAGGTCAGGTTGCCCGAATCGGGATCCATTCGTTCCAGTAGTTCGACAGCGCAGACCAGTTCGGCTCCGGTACATTCGATTCCACGGCCGGGGATGCGTCCTCGACTGGCGATGATAAAACCTTGGGAGTCGACAACAAAAGCGGCTTCCGATCGGGTTACCTCCATGCACCAGGAGATGCAATCCTCCCAGGTGTTGAAATGGGGCGGCAACTCTAATTTGCCTTCCGGTTCCGCCCCGGCAGCCTGCGGGGTCGGGTTACTTTTAGGCTGCGTTTCAATGGCGAGGGAGGAGAGGGATAGACGCACGAAAGACGATCCGGCTTCCGGCAGAATCGGTGCCTGGGTTTGTCCAGGCGTAACAGGGGTTAACCTGGTCAGGATCTGTTGCGCTTGTTCAAGGTCATACAAGGGCACGCTCTGGTCTCTCATCGGTTTCTCCTGAAACACCACCCAGGTTGTGAATGATGCTCTTGATTTCGGTGGCCAGACTCTCGAACCGGATCGCTTCAGCGGGGTATTTACCCGCTAGAAAGGCGATGGGCAACCCTTTTTCACTGGCCAGAGTGAAGGTTTCGGATCGCGGCATGTAGGTTTCCAGTACCCCCTCCAAAGAAGCCCAGACGGTATTCATAATGGTAAAAGAGACGTCGTTTTTCAGTTGAACCATGTTGGCCAGGATGCCCAGCAATTCCAGATCGGGATTCTCGTTTTCCTTGACGTGTTGTAACACCCGCAGGGTCTGGGAGATGGTTCGTAAAGCCAACGGTTCAGCCTGTAACGGTAGGACGGCATAGGTAGTGACAGAAAGGGCCATCCTGGTGATCTGGCCCAGGCCTGAGGGTGTGTCGATGATGATGTAACGGAATCGGTCTTCCACGGCGGCTAGAATTTTCTGCAACGTGCCGGAAGAGTGGAGAAGCTGTTCATAAAGTCCAACGTCCAGAGGGTCCAGCGATCCTCGTGGCAGAATCGACAGGTGCTGCAGTTTGGTTGGAATGACCACCTCGTCAATTGAGGTAAGGTCCATGAGGTATTCTGTAAGGCCTTGCCATTCTGTATCGCTGCGGGCGAGGGAAAAACCGACGCCACCCAGAGGGTCCAAGTCGATCAGGAGTGTCGGTTCCTGTCCTTCCGCCAGGGCGACGGCCAGATTCAAAGCGACGGTTGTCTTACCGGCTCCCCCCTTGGAACTTACGATAGAAATGATGTTTGCCATGGTGTTCTCCCCAGTTTACCGCTTTTCCGTGAATGTTTGGACCGTTGGGATCATCCCGGCGATCTTGGCTTTTACCACCCCCAGCCTACCCTCTTCGTTAAAAGCCACTGCCAGGAAATGCTTTCGTTCGGAGTCGGTTGCCTGAACCAGCAGCGATTGACCGGCACCTTCCATGAAGGCCACCTGGGTCGGCCCCATGCCGAGAGTACTGGCCGTTTTCAGCGAGATCGAAATCCAGTCGGCGACGGTGGTAAAGACCGAATCCTCTTGCTCCTCTGCGTGTTCGGCCTCATGAAAAGCCAGCAGTTTCCCGGAGATGTTGGCGATAAAGGAATACATGTAGCCCGACAACAGGGCGAGGTTTTCCAGGATCTCGCCGTTGCAATCCCTGGAAACCCCTTCCGTAACCGATGAGGTGGTTGGGGCGATGGCAGCGGCCGATTCCTTCTCGTCGCTGCCGAGAGCGTCCCCCAGAGAAAAGGTCAAGCCGCCATCTGCGGCAATCGCTGCCTTGCTGGTTTGGGCAACCAGCAAGGGGTTTTCCAGAATCGAAGCAAGAGCGCTGCGTATATGTGCCAACAGGCATTCGCGGAAGATGTCAGGGGTGATTAGCCCCGCTGCCTCCAGAACCGGACCGAGTTTTTTCGATTTGCCCGGCGCGTTCTGTTGGTTCACGATTTCTCTGAGCCTGTCTTTAGGGACCCGGGCGATTTGCTCCAGAAAAAAAGGTAAGTCTTCCGTTTGATTATCGCTGACCGCCCAGGCGATGCGTCCGTTACACAGGACGACCATGCCGCACTGTTCTTCGGCAACCATGGCGCGCAGGATGCCGCTCCATTGTATTTCAACCGCCGAAGTCAGGGCATCTGCAACAGGTTGTTTATCCAGTGAGTCCATTTCGTGGCTTATCGACTGCGGGTTTAGTTATCGGTACCGTTTTGGTTCTCTCTCCGAAGTCAGGTCGGGTGTAGAGTTACGGATCGTTTTCCGGTTGTGACGTTATTTTTTAACCACCACGAATTCGCCATAAGAATCACCGACTTCAATGCCTTTGGTTTGGCGGCATAGATACGTATCCATGCCGTCAGGGTACGGCTCAGCATAGGCCAGATCGAAGAAGGCCTGGCTCAGGCCCCGGAGCATGAAGCCTCGCAAACCCTTGCCGCCACTGTCCGCCTCATAGTAATCAAAGGCGCGAATGGTCATCTTTTCTGCTTCTTTGAGTTGAACTATTCCTGATTTTGCCCAGCCCCAGGCGGTGAAGGCGGCATAAGCGCCACGCAGGATATCTTTTTCATCCTCAGTTACCATCGGCATGACAACATCACTGAAAATTTCCGAAGTGATGATGCCGCAACCGGTATGGTAGCCGCACTCATAGGCGGCCCGGACCAACCCGGCTTCCACTTCGTCTTTTCGTTCGGGAGGTGCCGCTTCCATCATTCGTTCTGAAAAGGTATTCAGAAGCGAAACCGGCAGCAGGTTCACCAAAACCTCATATTCGGGGATCAACCCGTTTTCGTCGCTCTGGACGTGGACTTTAGCCAAGGCCTTTACGACGGTATCACGCATTACGGTCATGAAAAATGTCCTCCCTTATTACAAAGCCGTTACAATGAATTTGCTTTCTTGTTCGCCGGTTACAATGCTTGCCGTTTCGTCGATGGCGTAACTTTTGGGCGGCTTGTTGAAGGCTGCAGAAAAAATGGCGGAAATAAAGCCGCGGGTGAGATGGTTAACCGGCTTGCTGTGCGGACCCCATTTCATAGTCCAGCCTTCATCGATATGGCTGCTGGTGAGCCGGACTTCTCCCCCCTTTTCGTCCCCGGTGATGTGCATTTTGCCCAGACCGAAGGTGGAAAAATAGTCCTCGCCAGCGCGGTAACGCTCCTCGGCGGAGGATAGGGAATTCTCCTGGAAATAATCGTTGAGAATATTTCGCATGTTCTCTTCAACCACCTCGCAGAGAATTTGCGGCCCGCCCAGGTCTTCGAGGTCCTCAACAAGCTTGGTGATCAGCGCCAGGTAGTGGTGCGAGTGCATTACCACTTCGTGGCCGTTCAAGGCGCGGCGATTGGTTTCATTGTTCATGGTAAATTCAGTTTTCAACGCCATTGCAAAGACCTCCTAGAATGATTGGCCGAGTTCGACGAAGAGCTTTTTCGTTTTATGGCGGATTACTCCCAGTTTAGACGCATCTGGCGTGATAATGGCTGCCACGGCGTCGCCAACCGGGCGACACATAATGACTGCCCGTCCATACTCGATGAACATGTCCTGGAAATTGTTGACGTTCAATTCGCCCCCCATTTCTTCGATGCCGTTTATAGAATGGGCGAGAGAGGCTCCAAGTTCTTCGATGTTTACCCTGGAGCTGCTGCCTGCTGATTCAATAACAAAACCGTCTCGGCCGACAACGACCACGGCATCTACGCCGGGAACTTCCAATAAGCTGTTCATGACTTCACTTGAATCCCGTTCTGTCGGTTCCATTGAAAAACCCCTTTCTTCAACTTCGCTATTTTGGCTCATGGCCTTTTCATTTGCCTGATGGTCAAGCAGTGTGGCCGCCTCTAGAATTGCATGCTGCACGTTAAGGCCGATGGTTTTGTCGATACACCCGATGTCGGGCAAAAAATGGAAGGTGCCCTGTTCCCAACTCAGCAGATCGGCAAACCCTTCAATACCTGTCAGCGTGCCCGACTGAGCCGAAACCAGTTCTTCACCAACAAAATAGATTCTGCCCTCTTTGTTGTCGGGATGGCGGTCTAGCTCGATCAATCCTTTTTTGGAACTCAAGGAAAGAAATTGCAAAAGGTTGGTAATGTTGGTTAACGACAGGTTGCCCTTCAGACCACTGTCGATTTCCTCGGGAATAAAGCTTTGTATGGATTGTTGGGACATGACAAAACCTTCACATAAGGCAAGCGGCAATCAACAAACAATCGCTTTTTGCCGTTTTTAGCCGGAGATGACTGAAAACCAAGGCCCATGCATTGGGGTCATCGCGCTGGCGTGCTTCTGTTGAACCGGTTTTCCGGTTCCTTTCCTTGGTTGGTGATGTCCTATTTGAACACCAACATGGTGGCAGTCTGGTTGATATGACCAAGATACTGTTCGCCATAGGTGCTGAAGCCGATGGTCGGGACCGCTCCGAACAGATTGCCGTATTCTTTGGTTAAATTCTTGTCGGTCAGCTCCAGAGTTCTCAGAATGCAGTTGAAGTTGACGATGCCGGAAACCCCGCCCAATTCTTCCGCGGCCTGTTGGATAGCCAGCCGGGTGTCTTTAATCATGTCGGTGGACTCCAGCAGGGAGAGTTCCATCCCCTCCATGACGCTGCAATAGAATAGAATGCTGGAACCCTTGATCTGTTGCGGGCTGCGAACATAGGGTTCGTCATCAATGACCAGGCCAATGGGATTTTGGATGAAGTGCTCGGGAGCTTTTTCAATCGAGGTGCCGATGGCGGCGGCATAACTGGCGGCTGCGGGTTGACCGTTGAACTCAAGGACCTCCCTGTTGAGTTCATCGGCTTTGGTAACCTCGAGAGGTTTGCCAAGATCGCGAAAACTTTGGGTTTTGATGAACGTGAAATCGACTCCTGGCTTGAGTAATGCGAGGATCGCGGCATTCTGGTAGTTTTTGCCGTTGGCATAGACATGGGTCGCTGCAAATTGCAGGTCGTCCCCTGCCGAGCCCCCGATGAAGGTGACATTGGTCAGATCGCCGACGCTTTCGATAAAACCTTCTTCGGCTCCGGAAAGGCCATCGATGAGGATAATGCCTACATGTTCAGAAGGATCAATCTCGGTCATCGGGGTTTTGAAGTGATTCTCAAAGGCACCGAAGGCGCTGGTCAGAGCTTGCTCGTCCTGAAGGTTTTCTACGATCTGGATATCCAGATCCTTAATGGCTTCCGCTGAGAAAGCCATGGCCACGATGGAGTTGTTCAACATCTGGCCACTGACAATTTCTCCGGCCGTGGAACAGCCGAAAACTTCACTTGTCGGAAAGGCGTTCTGCATGAGTCCGCAAATAGTATCAGGGGAATATTTGGTCGAGGCGAAAAACAGAACCAGTTTCGGGTCAAGGGCGGCCAACTCGTCAGCGAGTTCTTTCACACTGGCTTCTGCGGAATCCTTGTTCGAAAGAGCGGTTTTGATGTGCATGGTGGTCTCCTTGATAATTGTTTGAACAAGTTATTGAAACAAATGCATCATGCGTTCGAGTTTTTGGATGATCACGGGATCGTCAGGGGATTCCAGGGTATATTTTTTCGGATTGACGCCTTTGAGCATCAGTTTGGTTTTTATGACTCTCTCGAGCATGGGGTTATCTTTGGCCCTCTGGTTCAGAATCTGATCGATCATCTGCCGAATTTTTCCTGCCATGCCAAACCTCCCTTGTAAAGATTCCGTTCCCGCCGCCCGGCGGGAACAATTAGTGTTATGGTCAAACGTTCCGCCAGGTGCCGAACGGCTGGCAGACACAACATTTATCAATGCCAGTAAAGATGGCTTGCGGCCACTTAATGACGTTAAAGACGCTAAAAGTTAAAAGCCCATCTTCAATCCGAAGATGGGCCATTTAGTGAGCCTGACATTTCTTCGGCAACCTGGCAGTCCTTTGATGAAGGATCCATGGTTTTGCGTCCCCGCATTACTACGGGTTTGCTCTTTTCGGAAAAGTATTTAATTAGTTAAAAACTAAAAAGCAATCTAATTAAATGTAGAACCTAGTTATATTCCAATTAAAAAAAACATGTCAAGCAAAAAAGAAAAATAATCAAAAAAACTTCATTTAATATAATTCTGATGTGCTTGTGTAGTAATGTTCGTGGAAAAACAAATGCTTAGAGCTGTGGGATGGCTTTTTCAGGCAGGTGGTTTATGCAAAGAAGGGCGTAGTGGGGGAGGGAGAAGATTAAGAGAAAAGAAAAATAGTGTTTTGGTAGGTGAGGCAGTGGTGAATGCTTCCTCTTGCAGAGGCAATGACCTCTGCAAGAGGAAGCAAGTCGGAGGTCGGGTCCTAGTCGCGAGTCAGGTGCCGGTACTTGATGCGGTGGGGTTGGTCGGCGGCGGCACCGAGGCGCTTTTTACGGTCTTCTTCGTACTCGGACCAATTGCCCTCGAACCAGACAGTCTGGCTGTCTCCTTCAAAGGCCAGAATATGGGTGGCGATGCGGTCGAGAAACCAGCGATCATGGCTGATGATTACTGCGCAGCCAGCGTAGTTTTCCAGGGCCTCTTCGAGGGCGCGCATGGTGTTGACATCGAGATCGTTGGTCGGTTCGTCAAGAAGGAGCACATTCGATTCACTGCGCAGCATTTTGGCCAGATGCACCCGATTACGCTCGCCACCGGAGAGGACGCCAACCTTTTTCTGCTGCTGATCGCCGCCGAAGTTGAAGCGGGACACGTAGGCGCGGCTGTTCATGGTGCGGTTGCCGAGTTCGATCATCTCCTGGCCGTCGCTGATCTCTTCAAAGATCGTTTTCTCCGGGTCAAGGGCTTCGCGACTCTGGTCGACGTAGGCCAGCTTGACCGTATCGCCTACGCGAATAGTGCCGCCGTCAGGTTGCTCCTGATCGGTGATCATGCGGAACAGGGTGGTCTTGCCAGCGCCGTTGGGGCCAATGATGCCGACGATGCCCCCGGGGGGCAGGCGGAAGGTCATGTTTTCGACCAACAGCCGGTCACCGTAGCCTTTGGCAACGCCGTCGGCTTCAATAACGATGTCGCCGAGGCGGGGGCCCGGTGGGATAAACAGCTCCAACTCCCGTTCTTTCTCCGCACCCTGTTGTTTAAGTAGTTCCTCGTAGGAGTTGATGCGCGCCTGCCCCTTGGCATGACGGCCTTTGGGGGACATGCGAATCCACTCCAGCTCCCGCTGCAGGGTTTTTTGGCGGGCGCTCTCCTGTTTTTCCTCTTGTTGCAGGCGATTTTGTTTTTGTTCCAGCCAGGAGGAGTAGTTGCCTTTCCAGGGGATGCCCTGGCCGCGATCGAGCTCCAGAATCCAGCCGGCTACATTGTCGAGGAAGTAACGATCATGGGTGACGGCGATGACGGTGCCGGCGTAGCGCTGCAGGTGCTGTTCGAGCCAGGCGACGGTTTCGGCGTCGAGGTGGTTGGTCGGTTCGTCAAGGAGCAGGATGTCGGGCTTTTGCAGCAACAGGCGGCACAGGGCCACGCGGCGCTTTTCACCGCCGGACAGAACATCGACCACCGTATCGCCGGGAGGGCAGCGCAGGGCGTCCATGGCCTGCTCGAGACGGCTGTCCAGGTCCCAGGCGTCAAGATGGTCGAGTTGTTCCTGGACCTCTGCCTGGCGGGCGATGAGATCGTTCATCTCGTCGTCGGACATCGGTTCGGCGAATTTCATGTTGATGTCGTTGAATTCGTTGACCAGGTCGACCACCGACTGGACCCCTTCCTCGACGATCTGGCGCACGGTTTTTCCAGCTTCGAGCTGCGGTTCCTGCTCGAGAAAACCGACGGTATGGCCGGGGGAGAGGATGGTTTCGCCCTGAAAATCCTGATCGACTCCGGCCAGGATGCGCAAAAGGGAACTCTTACCCGAGCCGTTAAGGCCGAGCACGCCGATCTTGGCGCCATAGAAATAGGACAGGGAAATGTCCTTGAGAATAGGTTTTTTGTTGTGGTGTTTGCTGACGCGGATCATCGAGTAGATGATTTTGCGGCCTTCGTCGCTCATGCTAAGCGTCTCCTGTATTTTGGGTTTGGGCGGTTCTTTCAAGCCCACAGATTAGTGTTTACGTTTTGTCGGATTATGTAATAGTTTGGTGCGGTTCGTGTCAAGTTTCTGCTGATGAGTCATTAACAATTCGACCGGTTCCGCCCGGTCGGGCGGATTACTTTTCTTTGTATCGACGAAAGAAAAGTAATCAAAAGAAAGCGACCCCACCGTTTGTCCGCCTGCGGCGGATTCCCTTACTTCGGGATTTTAATCCGGGAAAGACGAGATTCGCTGCGCTCAGACGTCTTTCTGGTCCGGATTAAAATCCCTCTGTTCGGCGGCACTCACAGGGGTTTAAAACCGTAAGGCGTAAAGCGTAAGGCGTAAAGCGTAATACGTAAAATCTGGTGCCCCTCCCACCCCCTGTGACGCAGCGCAGGGTACCCGCAGGGCAAGGAGCCGGGGCGCCTTTTTCTGCCTACTCTTTTTTGGCGCGAAAAAAGAGTAGGGCGTCGGGCGGGGCCGCAACCCCGCGGTGTTGAGTGTTTAATAGTCTCTAAAGAACAATACGGCTGGGGTCAGGGCACAAGATACTCTTCGATTTCCTCCCGCCCCATGGGCGCTACCTCCACCTGCCAGCGCTCATCACCCCGGGTGCAGAGCACTTTGACCTGCGTCTCTTTTTGTCCCTTGCCATAGGCCGCCACAATAGCCGCAGCTACTGGAATATCTTGCTCAGCAGCCTGGCCGCTAACCAGGCCGGTGGGGCCGCTGAAGTTGGCGGCGCGCATCAGGGTGTGTCCGCTGGTAGCCAGTTCCTGAATTTTTTCGTTGGTCTGGAGGTTTCGGCCCAGGGTCAGTTTGGCCTTGGGCGACAAACGGTACTGGCGGCCGGCCTTGAGCAGTTCGACATCCCGCGGGGTACAGTCGGGCTGATGGGTGAGAAGGTCCCGCAGGCGGTTGGTGAAGGATTTCTCCGTGAGCAGACAGCCGCCGCCGGAACTCGGGTAGTCCTTGAGCCCCCACTCACGGGCCAGGGCTTCCTGCGGACGTCGGCTGCGCCCCTGGATATCGAGCAGTTGCTCGCGATCGACCAGGCCTTGCTCCTCGACGGGGGTGATGGGAAGAAGCTTAGCGCTCAAAGGGCGCAGAATCAGGTCGCCGCAACCGGCGTGCTTGGCTACGGCCTTGAGGGCGTTGGCGTTCTGACTCATGGGACGTTGGCCAAGGACCTCGCCGGAAAAGAGAAAGTCGAAGTCTCCTTGTTTTATCATTTCGCCGGCGATGCGGAACATCATGGCATGGCAGTCGATGCAGGGATTAAGATTGCGACCGTAGCCATAGCGGGGGGCTTTCAACATTTCCAGATGAATATCACTGATGTCCTTGACGATCAGTGGAATACCGATTTGACGCGCGGCTATCCGGGCTCGTTCAGCGCCGAAAAAGGGTGTGACATAGACGATTCCGGTGACATCGACTCCTTGCCGTTTGAGGGCCATAGCGGCCAACATGCTGTCGAGGCCGCCGGAAAGAAGTCCTAGGGCTTTACTCATTCGATGGTTCTCCAAGCTGACTGATGGTTGATATTGCTCGCCTGTTGCGAGATTCCGCACCCGGATTTCACTGATTGCTTTGAATCTTTTGTTGTGCGGAAAAGAGAAATTATCACGCCGGTACCTGTTGTTACAAGGCCCGAAGCAAAACTGTCGTTGCACAAGAAGGTTGCTCCCCGACCAGAAAAGGTGATATTCTGAGTTTTGATTTGTAAAACAACGTTATCCTGTAATCGCGAGGAGCCGCCGTGAAAGACACTTTCGGGCGCAAGATAGAGTATCTACGACTCTCTGTTACTGATCGATGTAATTTGCGTTGCCGCTATTGTATGCCGGCCGACGGAGTCGATGCCATCGGTCACGTGGATGTTCTCTCCTATGAGGAGTTGCTGCGGGTTGCCCATGCCGCTACCCGCTGCGGAGTAAAAAAGATTCGAGTGACCGGCGGCGAACCTCTGGTGCGTCGGGGTATCGTCGATTTTATCCGGGAGCTGGGGGCTTTGCCGACAAGGCCGGAAATCACCCTGACCACCAACGGGCTGTTGCTGGCGGAAATGGCTGCCGATCTGCGCCGAGCCGGACTCTCCCGGGTTAATGTCAGCCTGGACTCGTTGCGTGAGGACCGCTTTACCTATATTACCCGCCGTCCGGGACTGAACAAGGTGTTGGCTGGATTGTACGAGGCCGATGCGGCCGGCCTGACTCCCCTTAAGGTGAACATGGTGCCTCTTAAAGGGGTCAATGACGATGAAATCGGTGATTTTGCCCGCCTGGCGCTGGAAAATCCCTGGGAAATACGTTTTATCGAGTTCATGCCGGTCAGTGGCGGACTCGATTTTACCCCCGAGCATATGTTTCCGGCGACAGCGATCCTCGAAGAATTAGGCAAGGTTGCTAAGCTGATCCCCTTGCTGCGCCAGGGACCGAGTGGTCCGGCTCGCATGTTTCATTATCCCGACAGCCCGGGACGGATCGGTGTGATTCCGGCCATCTCCGATCACTTCTGCGGCGAGTGCAACCGCATGCGTCTTACGGCTGATGGTCGCGTACGTCCCTGTCTCTTTTCCACCGAAGAACTCGATATGCGCGATGCACTGCGTCATCAGGCCTCCGATGAGGAGCTGGAGGCGTTGTTGCGAACTGCCGCCTGTGCCAAGCCCAAGCGGCATCACATCGGCGAAGACAAATTTCGGCAGGGCAAACGCCGCATGCATGGCATCGGCGGTTAATGCTATCTCTAATCATCGTTTAAAAAACAAACGGGGCGCCAACTGGCGCCCCGTTCTCGTTTGTACGGGTTGCCGATTCTTTGGCTTATGGCTGGTCATGGCAGCGCTGGCAATTGCCCTGACTGGTAAAAGCCTGGCTGCCATTGTGGCAACTTCCGCAAAGTTTGCCATCGCCGATGGCTTTCATGGTGATGGGTGTTGCGCCCTGCTGCATCTGGGGAAAGACCTCCGGGTTGTGGCAATTCGAGCAGGGTTGCGAATGGTGTTCGCCGCTGAAAACGACGGCTCCCGCGCCGCCTCCGGAATAGGTAATGCTCTGGCTGCGGTAAACTGCCAGGGCGGTGCCTGTTGCAGCAAGCAGTAATAGCCCAATCAAAAAAAGTTTCATTGTATTGCCTCCTGTGATTGGAGAAGTGATCCACACCAGCCTTTAAAGTCGGCCGGTTCCGCCCGGCCGGGCGGCTTACTTTTCTTTGTACCGACGAAAGAAAAGTAAGCAAAAGAAAGCGGCCCCACCGTTGGCCCGCCTCTGGCGGGTCCCCTCACTTCGGAAATTTTAATCCGGGAAAGACGAGATTCGCTACGCTCAGACGTCTTTCTTCTCCGGATTAAAATCCCTGCGTTCGGCGGCACTCTCAGGGGTTGAAAACCGTAAATCGTGAGGCGTAAAACGTAAAACCTAAAGCCCCTCCCACGTCTTTGGGCGCCGCCGGTATTACGATTTCTCCTCCAGCGCCTCTCCAACCAACTCCAGCACATGACAGGCTCGCTGCGGCAAATCCGCCTGATCGAGGCTGTCCTGCAACTGCATGATGCAGCCGGGACAGGCTGTGGCTACCAGATCGGCGCCGCTTTCTTTGACCGCGTTGGCCTTTGCCGCACCGAGTTGACGACTGGTTTGGTAGTGATGGACGGAGAAGGTGCCGCCCAGGCCGCAGCAGGCGTTGGCCTTGTTCATCTTCACCAGTTCGATAGTCGGTAGAGCGGCCAATAATTTTTTGGGTGGTTCGTCGAGACCGCTGTTGCGCAGATGGCAGGGTGTATGCACTGTGACCTTCGGCTTTTGGGTTGCTTGCGGTAATTGCTGCAGAACTTCTTCCAGCCCCTGGCTGACGAGCAGGTCGTTGATATCGACGACCCGCTCCGCCAAGGCCTCGTAGTCGGGGCCGAGGTCCTTGAAGTGGTGGGTCAGACCGCTATGGCAGGAGGCGCAAAGAGTGACGATCTGGTCCGGCTGGTGTTCGCCAAAGGCCCGCAGGTTTCGGGCCGCCAGTTCGCTGGCGCTGGTGCCGTCCCCTGCGGAGAGGGCAGGTAGGCCGCAGCAGCCCTGGTCTTTGGGGATAATCACGTTAAAGCCGAGGGCGGCCAGGGCTTTTAAAGCTCCTTCGCCGATTTCCGGATACAGGTAGTTGACCATGCAGCCGGTGAACAAAGCGATTATTGGCTGGTCCGGCTGACCGGCAATGAACTCGGGATGGCGGCGGCGAAAGGGCCTTTTTGCCAATGCTGGCAGGCTGCGTTGGCGGTCGATAAAGGGGGCCGGAAAGCGCAGTCGCAAGCCGCTTTTCTGCGGTACCCGTCGAAACAGCAGGCGAGCGGCGCGGCGAGCGCTGCCTGCCAATAGATGCATCAGGCGTGGCCGGCGCAACAGGGATGTCAGGCTGCGCCCAAACAGGGATTGGCCGCGACGAGCGACGATTTCCCGACGGGCGGCCAGCACGATGTCATCCACCGGTACCTGCGTGGGACAGCGACGGACGCATTTGCCGCATTGCAGGCATTTGGAAAAGTTTTCGCTTAGCAGCGGATCAGGCTCTATCTCTTTGTTGAGCAGAGCATGGGCCAGAGTGACCTTGCCGCGGGCCACAACCGCCTCGCGGCCTTCTTCGCCAAAAACCGGGCAGTGGGCTCGGCAGACCCCGCATTTGACGCATTGATCCATCTGCTGGCGATAATCGGCGAGGGTTTTATGTCGGTCTAATCGTTTCATAGTATTTCGCAACGGCCTGGATCTTTTCAGTCCTGCAGAAAGATCTTGCCGGGGTTGAGGATGTTGTTGGGGTCGAGGGCCTTCTTGATAGCCTTCATATAGGCAACAGCGGCCGGGTCCAGTTCCATGGGAATATAAGGTGCCTTGGTCACGCCGACACCGTGTTCGCCGCTCATGGTGCCGCCCAGTTTGAGAGTGGCGGCGAAGATCTCTTCGATGGCCTGTTTGGCTTTCTGTTCCTGGCCCGGTTCGGCTGTGTCGACCATGATGTTGACGTGGATATTGCCGTCGCCGGCATGGCCGAAGTTGACAATGGGAATCTGTAGTTTGTCGCTGATCGCTTCAATGGTGCGGATCATTTCCGGCAGGCGGCTGCGAGGCACGCAGATATCCTCGTTGAACTTGTCCGGGTTAACCTTTCGCATGCTCGGTGATACGCTGCGGCGCACTTGCCAGATCGCTTCGCTCTCTTCGCTGTTGGCCGCTACCCAGGTGTTGACCACGCCGAGAGGATTTACCAGCTTTAGAATCGTTTCAGCCTGTTTTTCGATGAGGGCCGAATCGCCATCGACCTCGATGATCAGCACCGCCCGGGCCGCCTGCGGCAATTCCAGGTCGGTGTTCCGCCGTACGCAGTCGATGGTGGTGCCATCCATAAATTCCAGGGTGGTGGGGATAATTTTGCCGCCAATGATGGCGGCTACGGCTTGGGCGGCACCGTCGATGGAATCGAACAGTACAAGCATCGTTTTTTTGGCTGCAGGCAAGGGCAACAGCTTGAGGATGATTTTGGTGATTACGCCGAGGGTCCCCTCGCTGCCAACCAGCAGTTTGGTCAGATCGTAGCCGACCACGCCTTTCATGGTTTCGCCACCGGTACGGATAATGTCTCCCTGGGGGGTGACCACTTCCAGTCCGAGAACGTAATCTTTGGTAACACCGTACTTGACACAGCGAGGGCCGCCGGCACATTCGGCGACGTTGCCGCCCAAGGTGCTGAATTTCAACGAAGCGGGATCGGGAGGATAAAACAAACCAAGGGCTTCGACCGCTTTTTGCAGCTGACGGGTTACCACCCCGGGCTCGACTTCCGCTATCAGGTTTTCCTCATCGATACGCAGAATCGCATCGAGGCGGGTCAGTACGAGAGCCAAACCGCCATGGATCGGCAGGCTGCCACCGGTGAAACCGCTGCCGGCGCCCCGTGGGTAGACGGGAATCCCTTCGGCATTAGCCATTTTCAACAGCAGGCTGATTTCTTTGGCGTTGCTCGGCCAGACCACCGCATCGGGGCGATGCTGGCGTTGGGTGGCATCGTAGGAGTAACACAGTCGGTCGGTGTCGGCGGTGGAGACGTGCTGCTCTCCGACAATGCCCTCAATAATGCGAATTATGCGGTTTTCTAACATGATGGTTGGTGATCCTTTAACAGTTTATTCGAAGTGCCGGTCTGGGCTGCAAATGCCTATTTTAGCAGACCGATACCGGATGCGTCCAGCGCCAGGCCTCTGCAGTCGTTGACAGCGTCCGGTTAAAGGACCTAGAATGGTCCGTTATCATGAGGGGCAAGACTTACCATGACCCGATTGCAAAATTGCCTGACCGGTCCATGTTTCCGATAATTTTCGACAAATAGCCCTGCTATTCGCGCTCAAATTCTCGAATACCTGCCCTCGAACAGCCAGTTTTATTTCGGCCCGTTAAGCTCGATACCCTCCCGGGGAGATGGATGTGAAGCAGAAAACCATCTATAGCTGTCAGCAGTGCGGCTACCAGAGCCCCAAATGGCTTGGTCGTTGTCCGGATTGCGGTCAGTGGAATACCTTGACCGAAGAGCTGCGTGGTGCTCCGTCTGGCAAGGGCCGGTCTGTTTCGGCAGCAGCTCCAGCCCAACGTATTGCTGATGTTGCTGCTGCCGAAGAGGATCGCAGTTGCTGTGGCATCGGTGAATTCGACCGGGTGCTCGGTGGCGGCGTGGTGCCTGGTTCACTGGTGCTGATTGGCGGTGACCCGGGAATTGGCAAGTCGACTCTGCTGCTGCAGGCGGCCAATCGCCTTGCCGCCAGTGATTCCGTTTTATATGTTACCGCCGAGGAATCAGCTCGACAGGTAAAATTGCGCGGGGCTCGGCTCGGAGTCGAAGCAAGCGACTTGTTCATCTGCGCCGAAACCTCCCTGGAAGCTATTCTCGAACGGGTCGAGGAGCTGAAGCCTCGTTTTCTGGTCGTCGATTCCATTCAGACCATTTTTACCGCCGCCCTCGAATCGGCTCCCGGCAGCGTCGCCCAAGTGCGTGAATGCGCCGGTCGACTGATGCTGTTGGCCAAGGGGCAGGGGGTCTCGACCTTTATCGCCGGCCACGTCACCAAAGGTGGGGCCATCGCCGGGCCGCGCATGCTTGAGCACATGGTCGATACGGTTTTGTACTTTGAAGGCGACGCCGGCCACCCCTATAGGATTTTGCGGGCTGTCAAGAACCGTTTCGGCTCGACCAATGAAATCGGTGTGTTTGAGATGCAGGAACGGGGACTTGTCGAGGTCTCCAATCCTTCGGAACTGTTTCTCGCCGAGCGACCCGAGGACTCGGCGGGTAGCGTGGTGGTGCCGTCCCTTGAGGGGAGCCGACCGATTCTGGTGGAATTACAGGCTCTGGTTTCCAGTACCTCCTTCGGTACTCCACGGCGCACCGCCATCGGTATAGACCATAATCGCGTTTCGTTGCTGGTAGCCGTTCTGGAAAAGAAAATCGGTCTTCCTTTAACGGCTCAAGATATTTTTCTCAACGTTGCCGGGGGCGTTCGCCTCGATGAACCGGCTGTCGACCTCGGCATTGTAGCGGCCCTGGCCTCGAGTCACCTTAACCGTCCGGTTCCGTCCCGCCTGATTCTCTTTGGAGAGGTTGGCTTAGCCGGCGAAGTACGAGCCGTTTCCCGGCCGGAATTACGGGTTATGGAGGCCGCTCGGCTCGGGTTTGAACGCTGTTGCCTGCCTGCTGGCAACCTGAAGAACCTTGAAGCGCCACCAGGGTTGAAGCTAAGCGGGGTGGCGAATGTGCAACAGGTTCTGGATGGGATTTTTGACTGATCGGCGAATGATTTATCAGGTTCGCCGGCGAGGTAAATGTTTTTCAAACAAAAGGAGTTCCCTCTTTGCAGTGAGTGGAAGGGGAAGGTTTCTTTCAGATAAGGAGAAGAGATGAGCGATCAATTGACCCACTTTGACGAAGAAGGCAAGGCGATTATGGTGGAGGTCGGAGACAAAACCCCGACTCAGAGGCTGGCCATTGCCCGCGGTGAAGTACGCATGCAGGAGTCGACCCTGGGCCGGATCCTCGATGGAGATTTTTCCAAGGGCGATGTGCTGGCGGTGGCGCGTTTAGCCGGCATCATGGCGGCCAAGAAGACCCCCGAGTTGATCCCCCTTTGCCATCCCCTGTTGTTGACTTCCATTGCCATCGATTTTTTTCCCCATCCGGGAGAGGGGCGAGTCGAAATTGAAGCGCGTGTTCGTGTTACCGGAAATACCGGCGTTGAAATGGAAGCATTGACAGCCGTTTCAGGCGCAGCTTTAACCATTTACGATATGTGCAAGGCTGTCGATAAGGGAATGGAGATTCACGCCATCCGCTTGATGGAAAAACATGGCGGCAAGAGTGGTACCTATCTGCGCAACGCCTGATCTTTTGCAGATATGGCGTCCGGTTTATTGGCCTTGATGAAAAATGGATGACATCGATGACAGAGCGAATGAGCTTTACGATACGCCGGGCCTTGCTGTTGCCCCTCGGATTTCTGTTGCTGGTCCAGCTTGCCTTGTTGGTCGTATCCCTGTTGCAGGGACAGCCAACCGGTAAGATCCTCTTTGTAGGCGGTGTGGTGGTGCTGCTGGCGGGTTTGTTGGCGGACAACCTATTGCGGCGTATTGAGCTCGACGAGGAAGGGATTACCGTCTGCCGTATCGGTCGGCGACGGCGGATGCTTTTTGCTGATTTGACCGAAGTTGAAGCTGTTTGTTTGCGCAAACGGCTGTTCGTCACTCTGTGGGTCGGTGAGTCCTTTCTGCTGGTGACAAATGCCTATGGCGGTGTAGCGGCACTGTTTGAGAGTCTGTTGCAACGGATCCCAAGTGGTTTGGTCAGTGACGAGGTGAAGGGGTTGGTTGAAGCCCCGCCGTGCCATAATGGCAACATCATTGTCTGCTGGTTTGCTGTTGTTTTTTCCTTGCTTATCCTCTGTCAGCAGTTTTTGGCCGGTAGCTGAGGGGCATGCCTGAACGCGGCCATTTTAGTTGACTTGAAATAGGTTTTCTTTTACATTTACCCCTTCTTAATGTTGGTAAGGGAGTACTGGTATGGAACAAGCACAGGTTGAAGAATTTAAAAAGATTCTGGAATCTCAATTGGAACAATTGCTTCAGGAGGCCGGCAAAACGGTTTCCGAGATGACCGACGAAGGTGGTAATTTCCCCGATCCTACCGATCGGGCGTCCTTAGAGTCGGATCGCAATTTCGAGTTGCGGATCAGAGACCGTGAACGTCGGTTGATCATGAAGATTCGAGATGCTCTGGCTCGCATCGAAAACGGTACCTTCGGCACTTGCGAGTGCTGCGAGGAACCGATCGGTGCCGCTCGCCTGAAGGCCCGTCCGGTAACGGAACTCTGTATCGACTGTAAAACCGAGCAGGAACGTAAAGAAAAGATAGGTTGATCTGGCTGCTATTGCCAGGTCGATCTTTGTATTCGGCAACTAAAGAAGGGTGCTATGAGCCTTGATTGCTGTGCCGTTATCTGTGATGTGGTGCGCATTGCCAACAGGGCTGAACCCGACTTCTCGAGAGCCTGCAAGGATATACTGCATCTGCTTGTGAGTACGTTCGGACTTAAGGGGTCCGAGCTGTTACTCTGTGACGACCGGCCGCGGCAGTTTGTTGAACGGCTTACGGCCTCCGGTCCGTATCTCTTTCGGCCCTGCTGCTGCAAAGTCGAAGATGGTCCGGCCGAGGCTCTGGCCAGTCGTTGTTTGGTGCGTCAAGACCAAAAGTTGTCCGTTCCTCTATTCGATCACCTGCGGCTGCATGGTGTTCTGAACCTTTCCCTCCCTTCCGATTTCCAATCCTCCCATTCTTTTGAAAAATTATGTCAAACAATCGCACTGCAGGTGAGCGGTTTGTTGCAGCGACGTCAGGTTGCCGCAGGTGAGCGGCGACGCATGGCGCAGTTGGCTCTGATTTCCGCCCTTGGTCGCTCGCTGAATAAGGCTGGCACGGTGGAGGAGATTCTGCAGGCGGCCAGTCGGATCGTGGAGCGCCATGCGGAAGCGTTTTGTGTTGTTTTGCGGCCGATCTACGGCAATACCCTGCTTGGTGAGCGGACGGTTCGAATTCCTAAGGCCTGGCAGGGGTTGCGAACCCCCTTGCTGGCCATCGAAGAAGAGCTTGCAGCGCGCGTTGTTGCCGACGGTAAGGTTGTTTTCAAGCAGCAGTCCTGTGTGGCGGTTGAGCATAGCGAGCTATTGCCGGCTGCTGCTGCATCGGTTCCGCTGGTGTTTCAGCAGCACACCTGGGGGGTGTTCACCATTGTCGAACAGGCTCATGCCAGCCCCCTGGCTTTGGCTACCGATCAGGCTGCGCAAGGTATGCTGGTGCTTATTGCAGAACAGATTGCCCAGGCCATGGAACGCCTGGCGGCGGTCGAAAAATTGGCGGAACTTTCTCAGGAAAAAGCCACGGAGTTGCAGGATATTTCTCTACTTTACCGTGTTTCTCGGGCCATGCACAGTACCCTGCACCTTGATGAGCTGATGCATTTGGTGCTATCGGCCGCCACCGTTGAAAATGGAGCCGGTTTTGAGCGGGCCATGCTCTTTCTGGTCAATGAACGGAGCGGTTTTCTGCAAGGGATGCTGGGGGTCAGCCGCGCGGAAGCCAGTGCTGTTTTGCCGTCGTCCAAGGGGCTCGGCGCCTGGGATAAACCACGGGTCACCAAGGCGGTACGTTCGGTACAACGACAGGACCCCTTTTGCCGTCAGGTGTGCAAACAACGTCTGTCGCTGGAGCAAAGTGAGCATCCTCTGGTCCAGGCTGTGTTGCAGGAAAGGGTCGTGCTGGTTTCAGACTATGAACAAACGACCCCTTCCTTTGCTGATTTGAAAAAACTATTCAGTGTCGGGCATTGTGCTTGCGCTCCCCTGATTGGTCACGGCAAAGTGCTTGGTGTGTTGCTTGTCGATTCTCCGGGCAGCAGCATAGAGATTGCGCCGGAGCGGCGGCGTTTTCTTGAACTGTTTGCCAATCAGGCAGCTCAAGCGATGGAAAACAGCTTGTTAATGCAGCGCCTGGAAGAGTCTCATCGCCATCTGGGTGAAACCCAGGAGCAGATGATTCAGGGGGAAAAAATGGCGGCTTTGGGTGAGACAGCCGCTTCGGTGACTCATGAGCTGCGCAATCCTCTCGTGTCCGTCGGTGGTTACGCCAATCGTCTGGCGGGGTTGTTGCCTGCGAACAGCAAGTCGGGAGAATACAGTCAGATCATTGTTCGGGAAGTGCGGCGCATGGAAGAGATGCTGGGCAATATTCTGGCCTTTTCCAAAAAGCAGATGCTCTGTTTAGTCGATTGCCATTTGGTCGAGATCCTTGAAGAGGTTTTGGTTTTGGAGGCGGAGGCCTTGCAGAGGGCGGAAATCTCTTTGCAGAAGGAAATTCTTGATAATTTACCACCGATTCAAGGAGACGAACAGAAGTTACGTCAGGTGATGCTGAACCTGGTTGGCAATGCGCGTCAGGCCATGGCATCAGGTGGCACATTGACCGTCAGGGCCTATTCTGCGCACCTTCGTGGCGAACCGGCGGTAGCCTTGGAGGTGGAGGATACGGGCGGCGGAATTGAGCCCTCAGTGATGAGGAACATTTTCAATCCCTTTTTTACCACACGTCAGGATGGCACAGGCCTGGGATTATCTATTGTCCATCGAATCATCGAGCATCACCATGGTGATATCGAAGTGCAGAACGGGGAATTGGGTGCCCGTTTCATCATTCGTCTGACTGTTGCTCAGGTCGAGCATAAACCTATGCTGCCCAACTGGACAAAACGCCCTTGAAAGTCTCTTGCAAAGGATGTCGGCGGTGGTAGACTAAAATCAAAGCTAGATCACTAACAAATCAGTCTAAGAATTTTTTTGCGCGCGCGGTTTTTCCCTCCTGACCGGCGCGCTTTTTTTATAGTCGGTGATTTTGATGCTAGTGCTGAGTTTGATCCGTGCAGTAAAAACGCATTAGAAAACCCTGTTTTAATGCCTAAAAGCAGGCCTCGGCAGGTGTAGGGAGAGGCCTGCTTAAGGCTGAGAATAACAATTATTTTTCTTGCGCGAGAGAAGTCGGTTTGGTATAAATGTGTGTGGTACAAATTATGGAATATCGCCTAACGAGCATTAAATGTAGTGATTGTTTGTAGCACATTTAAGGCAAGCAGGCGGGTTCGGCTCTGACCTGTCTTCCCTAAGGCTTGACGCTATGGGGAGGTGGGCTGTGGGTTTCACTGGAAACGGTGGCGCCTCCCGTATTTGGAAAGGAGTCGGAGGATATTGCATCTGCGGCCGTAAGGACGCAAGACGTGCATGCTCCCCTGTCTCTTTTTTTTAATTGTTGCTCTATCTCGTAGGCACTTTTTGGCAATCGGGTTAAGCGCAAAGCTTCAACAACACAAGAACTAGGAGGAATTAGGTATGGCACAGGCAATGATCGATCAATTGGTGGCCAATGCTCGGGCGGCTGCTGACGAGTTCAAGACCTTCACCCAGGAGCAGGTCGACAAGATTACCGCGGCTATGGATGAGGTCAGCGTAGCTAACGAAGTCATGCTCGGCGAAATGGCCGTTGAAGAAACCGGCATCGGCCGGGCTGATCACAAAGCCATCAAGAACCACCTCGGCGCTCACATCGTTTACGAGTACTTCAAAGACAAGAAGTCCGTTGGCGTTATCGAGGAAAAAGAAGGCGTCAAGTATGTTGCCGAGCCTTTCGGTGTACTGGCGGCCGCTACTCCGACCACCAACCCGACCTCTACCGTCATGTTCAAGTCTTTGATCGCCATGAAGACTCGTAACACCATCATTTTCGCTTGTCATCCCCGCGCTCAAAAGTGCAGCGTTAAAGCTGCTGAGCTCATGCGCGACGCAGCTGTTGCCGCCGGCGCTCCTGCAAACTGCATTCAGTGGATCGATACTCCTTCCATCGAAGCTACCGGCATGCTGTTCAACCATCCCGACGTAAACCTGATTCTTGCCACCGGCGGTAACGCTATGGTTAAGTCTGCTTACAGCTCCGGCCACCCCGCCATCGGCGTCGGCGCCGGTAACACCCCGGTTTTCGTCTCCAAATCCGCTAACCTCAGCGTTGCGGTTAACAACGTTATCGCTTCCAAGACCTTCGACAACGGCACCATCTGCTCCTCCGACCAGTCGATGATCTTCGACGACCAGGCCACCTGCGACGAAGCCGTTAAGCTTCTGATCGAGCGCGGCGCCTACCTGGTTAAGCCGGAAGAAAAAGCCCAGCTCGAAGCCGTCATGTTCGACAAGGAACGCGGCGTTCCTGCTATGCAGATCGTCGGTAAGTCTCCCCAGGCCATTGCCAAGCTGGCCGGTATCGAGATTCCCGAAGACGCCAAGCTGCTGCTGGTGCCCCTGACCTGCATCGGTGAGGAAGACTGGTTCAGCCATGAGAAGCTCTCCCCGGTTCTCGGCTACATCTGCTTCAAGGACACCGACACCGCTATCGACGAAGCTAAAAAGCAGCTTCTGTGGGGCGGCGCCGGTCACACCGCCGTTGTCCACGCTCAGGACGAGGAAATTCTCGACAAGTTCGCCATGGAAATCCCGGCTAACCGTCTGCTCCTCAACCAGCCTGCGGTACACGGCTCCGTTGGTCTCATCTACAACAAGCTGCCGCCTTCACTGACCCTCGGTTGCGGTACCGATGGCAACAACTACCTGGGCAACAACATCAACTACTCCGACCTGCTCAGCATCAAGACCGTTGCAGCACGTATCGTTGACTACGAGCGCGACGAGTAATATCGAAACATGCTGATCGGATCAATCTCCCCGAGAGGGGGCGTTGATTCTAGATTTAAGAACGGTTGAAAAGTGGGACTTTTCCTTGTGAAAAGTCCCACTCGTTTCTTGGTCCTTTGGTAAAACAAGCCCCTGCTCCGTTCTTAGGCGAAGCAGGGGCTTGTTTTACCAATAAAGCTGCCAGATTATGAGTAATATTACCGCCAAGTTTTTGGGTGAGAAAGATGAAGAACATGACCGTTGAAGAGAAAGTCGGTTCACCCCAGGCTAAACGTCCTGGTTGGTCGCGGGCGCTCGATATTCTGTTGCGTACCGGCCATATCGGCGTGATCGGGGTTCTTCTTGGTGGCGCAACATTTCAGGCGCCTTTGCCCGCGGTTCATTGCTATGCCTGGTTAGTGGTAATTACAGGGCTTGGTCTTGTTGGCACAGAGCTCCACCACAGCTTGCGTTGGCCGCATGAGGGACGGGGCTTGATGGCTTTCAGTCATATGCTGCCGATTGTCCTGTTGCACTTGTGGCCAGCCTTTTGCGTAGAACTTTTGTGGATTGCCTTAGTGGTCGGTGCGATTGGCAGTCATATGCCGCGCTCCTTGCGGCACTGGTCTCTGGTGTACGGCAAGGTGCCGAAAAAACAATAACAAGTTTGTCGATCAGAACAACCAGAAAGGCCCCCGATATTTCGGGGGCCTTTCTGGTTGTTGGGCATAGGCTCAATGCCGACCGTTGGCTTAAAAACCCTAAGCGTGGTCGAAAGTCATCAGTTTAACCTCCACGCCTTCAAGGGCATTGAGTTTGCCAGCCAGTTCGTCGGCAGCTTTTTTCCCTCCTACCAGCTCCAACAGAATCAGCCCATAGCCGGCGCAGAAACTGCCGGTCACCTCATGCAATCCGATGCGGGTTTTGATATTACAGCCGTAGGCGGTGAGCTGTTCCTGGATATCCGATGCTTTTTTGATCCGGTCATCGACATGAATCCCCATAATGATGTGAGAATCTTGGGCCATGATATGCTCCTTTAGGCTGGTGGGTTATTGGAACTGATCGAATCAGGCAGCTTGGACTGTTTGTCTTAAAATGCCATGAGTTGTTCCCCAAGTCACAAAACTCCCTGTGATTGTTACCTGCTAATTCTAGCAGGCGTCAGCTATTCGACAAGTGTCCTTTGCCGAGATCCACAGGAGTTTCTATAATGGATAAAACGTTAGATTGTTCTAGCTGGAAAACAGGAGGCAATTGTGGAAAAAAACAGCGGCCGTGACTTCATGGAAAAGACCAAGCACAAAAATATGGGCGTCAGTGACCAGCAGATGCATTTGCCCCAGCCGCCCCTCAGTTGGCCCGCCGAGCCTGTTAACCCAAAGATTGAGCTGCCCCATCCCGGGAGCCTGGCCATCGAACCGGTTGATATACGCCTGCTTATCACCCAGCGCAGCAGCCTGAGGGAATACGCCGAAAAACCACTGGCTCTGGAAGAGTTATCACACCTGTTGTGGTGCACTCAAGGGGTCAAAGTGGCTTACGACCAGCAGATGACCTTGCGTACGGTACCTTCGGCTGGTGCTCGTCACGCTTTAGAGACTATCCTTCTGGTTAACCGGGTTGAGGGTTTGGAGTCAGGGCTTTATCGGTATCTGGCACTGGATCACCAGTTGGAATTGATTTCAACCCTCAGCAATATTGCCGGTCGTTTGGCCGCGGCCTGTTTTGGTCAGCGGTTTATTATGAGAAGCGCGGTGACCTTTGTCTGGATCGCGGTGCCCTATCGGATGACCTGGCGCTACCAGGAACGGGGCTATCGTTATTTGCATCTCGATGCCGGTCATGTTTGCCAGAACCTGTACCTGGCTGCTGAGGCCATTGATGCCGGAGTCTGCGCGGTGGCGGCGTTCGATGACGATGAAATAAACACCTTGTTGTGTCTTGATCCGGAAGAGGCGTTTGTCATCTATCTGGCGGCGGTGGGGAAGAAGATGAAGGGATGACAATATCTTTCGCTCCGGCTGTGTCACAGGGGTGGTAGCGGCATCGGGTTTTAAGAATTAAGCTTTACGCCTCACGATTTACGGTTTTTAACCCCTGAGGGAACCCGCCATAGGCGGGCAAACGATGGGGCCGTTTTCTTTTGATTACTTTTCTTTGTACCGACGAAAGAAAAGTAATACGCCCGGCCGGGCGGGACCGGCTAAGTTTTGTTTTCTTAAAGGTTTTGCAAAAAATGGCTTGATTAACACCGGCGGGTCGCGTCCCGCCAGACGCCTTCCTTTTTGTCCAGGCGGCAACAAAAAGGAAGCAAAAAGTGCCTTCCCACTGCGTGGAGCATGCGTTCCCGCAGGCAAGGAGAAGGCTAAAAACGGCTGGCTATCTTAAAGGTGTAGCAATTTCTTTGAGCGGCCCCTCTTCCGAAAGGTGATTGCTGAAACGGTCGGTTTGTTTCTTTTGACAATAGTGGTCCAAAGGGCTGCTGGGTTTAAAACCCTCAAACTAATTCAAGTTCGCTGCTTGCCCTTCGGGTACCATCCACTTCGCTCCTGCTGCGACACAGGGGGAAAAGGTTTTACTGACCACCCATCACTAGCTTTACCTTACGGCACATAGCGATAACCGATACCATGCACGGTGGTGATGACCTGCGGGGTGGACGGGTCAGTTTCAATTTTTTTTCGCAGTTGGGCGATATGCTGGTCGAGGGTGCGGGTGGTGCCCTGATAGTCGATGCCCCAGGCCAGATTGAGCAGGGTGTGGCGTTGCAGGGCTTCGTCGGGGTGGCGGTAGAAGGCTTCGAGGAGTTTCATTTCCCGGGCAGTGAGTTTAAAGGTACGTTCCTTAAGGTTTCCACGATAGGTCTTGCGGTCGATGGTGGCCGACCCCATAACCAGAGTTGAGGGCAAAACCGCTTCGTTTTCTTGAATTGTGCGCTGACTGCGTCGGAGCACGGCCGCGATGCGGGCTCGTAGTTCATGGACGCCAAAGGGCTTGGTGATATAGTCGTCGGCGCCCAGCTCCAGGCCGAGCACCTTGTCAATCTCTTCTCCTTTGGCAGTAAGCATGATGATGGCCAGGTGGGGATGCTGAAGGCGCAGCTCCCGGCAGACATCGTACCCGTTGCGTCCCGGCATCATGATGTCGAGCAGCGCCAGATCAAAGTTATGGGTTTCACTGAGCGACAGGGCGGCGTCACCGTCTGCCGCGGCCAGCACCTGATAGCCTTCCCCCTCGAGTATATCAATGAGTCCCTCGCGAATATGCAGATCGTCTTCCGCTACCAGAATGCGGGTTCGTTCCATGATCCCTTCCTTTCAATTTCTTTAGCCTTCCTTGATCAATGGCAGTTGTACGATGAAGCAGGCACCGCCACCATCTCTCTGACGGTAGTGAAGCGATCCTTGCATATCTTGTAGCAATCTTCGGGCAATACTAAGACCGAGGCCGCAGCCCGGTTGGTTGCAGGTCAAGTTGTTGTTGACGCGCTCGAATTGTTGAAAAATGCGTTTCTGCTGGGATGTTGGGATGCCGGGACCGGAATCCATGAACAGAGCTTCGGCGGTCTTTTCATTCTGTTGAAGTTCGACAACCAGTTCGCCCCCTTTTGCGGCATATTTGATCGCGTTGTCGATCAAATTGAGGAAGATTTGTTCCAGGGCATCGCGATCGGCCTTAACAGTCAGCGGCCGGACCGGCTTGTGGTAGGTAAGTTCCAGACCTGCCTGACGTAAGCGCTCGGCTTGACCATCAAGAACCTGCCCGAGCACTTCGACGAGAAGCAGGGGGGTCAGATGATAATGTTTGCGTTTTTGTTCCAGACGACTGAAGTCGAGAACATTGTTGACCAGACGGGTCAGGCGCTGACTTTCGGAAACAATGACCTGTAGATAACGGCTTCGCTTTTCCGTCTCTTCAATGCGGCCTTCATCAAGCAGTTCGGCATACATACGAATGGTCGTCAGGGGGGTTTTCAATTCGTGAGAAACATTGGAGACGAAGGAGGTTTTGCGCCGGGCGTCACGCATGTGGCGGTAGGCTTGCCACAACAGCAGAGAGCCGCCGAATAACATAGCGGCCATAAAACAACCGACCAGCAGGGTAGAAAGGACCAACAGTCCACGGTCGCCGGCAGGGTCAAGACCATTCAAAGCATAGATGCGCAGTTGCCAATGGGGCAGATGGGAGCCGACGGGCAAAGTGACAAAGGGGGGCGTGTCGGCGGAAAGTTCGCCCGCACCGGTGCGATGAACGATGCGTCCCTGCCCATCGATCAAGGCGTAGATTTCTCCAGATGAAGGTTCGGGCAGACTTGTAATCAAGCGGGAAAGCAAGGCGATCATCTCGATTTCCAAGCCAAAACGTCGACCAGTTTCAACCTCTTCCTGCCAGCCGAGGAGGTAAAGACCATCCTCCCAGAACCAGGGCAGCCAACCGGATACTCCCTTTGCTATTTCTGGCTTTGGATTCAACTGCTGGGCCAATTGTCGCAGCTCCCGGCGGGGAGAATAGGTCGTGCTTTTGCCGCCAGTAGAAGAAGGCGATGCGACCTGCGGTCCATCGGGTTGAGGTCTTTGCCAGGGAACGCGGCCGGCAAACAGGGCCTGATAGCGGAGTGTAAAATCCCCTGCTTCAGCACTGGGAGGCGCTTTGGGGTCGGGTAATATCAGGCCGTCTTTGTTCCAGATGAAAACGTTGCGCACCAGGGGGTTGCCAAGTCGCCAGTTTTCCAAATGTTGTTCAAGATCGTCGGAAGGAAGTTCGCTTAAGCTGTCGAGCAGGCTGTCCTTGAGTTCGGCCACCGTCAAGTCGATGTTTTCAGCGATGGTGGCGGTCCGCTGCCGGGTGGCATTGAGGGTGTTCTCGGCCAGAAGGTTCTGTTCGTTGCGTAAGAGTCGCAACGCCAGAGCGCCGATCAGCAGGGTTGGAATCAGCAGTAACAGCCAGGCGCCGATGATCCAATGACTTCGTTTCATGGGCAATGCTTCCTTCATCAGGACTTCCCGGGCCACCCGGAGGTCGGGTGGTTTACTTCAATGTACCATCAGGTGTCGGGTATTGCCAGGGAGCTGACCGGGCCGGTAACGACCTGATCAGCTCCCCGATTGGGGTCAGTAGGCTTTTTGTTGTTTACGTACTTTGAAGCTTTCCGAACGGAGTTCCTTTTTCCGGGTTTTATCGAGTCGGTCCGCTTCAAACTCGGCGGCTTCGTCTTGCAGTTGTCCGGCTTCTTCGGCCAGGTCCGAAAAACCGAGCTCGGTGTTCTGCTCCCGCAGAGCATCGCTTTTTTGTCGCAGAGCGCGGGCTGCCTCATCCTTGCGTCCGGCATTATAGAGGTTTAGGGCCTCGTCGCGGGTGACGGCCATTTCGTTTTCCACTACCGCTTTTTGTACTTCTTTACTGGCTGCTTGGCGAACCTCTTCGGGGCGTTGGCTGAAGCGGGTGCGGGCCATGGTGGTCGATGATTCATGAGTATCGGTCAGGGCATTCTGGTAACGACAGTCGACGCGGGCCAGGTCAAGATGCTGGCCGGGTTGAGAAACAGGTACTTCGACTTCGACCAGTGCATACTTTTGCTGGCCACCGTAAATCTGGTTCATCCGAACCTCAACTTTTTGTCCTTTGATGCGTCCTTCGCGGCCGATGATACGTAAAGGCTTGACCCCGGGTGGGCAATCGATCTCAATAATCACCTTTCGGGCCACCACGCTGAGCACGTCACCCAGTTCGGCGGCAAAGATGCGTGGCAGATCACGGCTCGATTCGACAAAATAGTGGTTGCCGTCGCTGCGTTCAGCCAGTTGGGTCATAAGGTCTTCGTTGAAGTCAGTGCCGACTCCCACTGTGGTGACGGAGATGCCTTCCTTAAGGAGTGCCGCCCCAAGTCGAGCCAAATCGGCGGGACTGCTGGGGCCGACATTGGCCAGACCGTCCGATAGCAGCACTACCCGATGAACGTAATTCGAGTCGCTGTGTTTGCGCACCTCCGCGGCACCCTGACTGACGGCGCCGAACAGGGCGGTGTTGCCCCCCGGCCGAATTCGGCGAATCTGCGCTTCAATTCCTTCGCTATGTCGGATCCGTTGGGCCGGAACCAGGGTCTTGACCCCGTGATCGTAGGCGACCAATGCGAACAGGTCCTTGGCTCCCAGGCGGTGGAGGGCTTCGATAGCCGCTTCGCGGGCTTTGGCGATCTTATTGCCACTCATGGAGCCGGATCGATCGAGGACCAGGGCCAGGTTTACCGGCGATCGGTCTTCGATCCGAGGCATCAGCGGGGCATCGAGAGCGATTTTAATGACGGTTTTCTGGGTCGGACCGGCCAGCAGGACCCGGCGATCGAGTTCGACCTGGCAGTTGACCAGTGAGGCGGCCTGGCTGATACTGGCCAGGCTCAATAGTAAAAGCACAAGCAACAGGGACCGGAAATTTCTTCGCATGACATGCTCCTTTTTTGGGATGGGGACCTAAAAGGTTCGACTCTCTGTGATAAGTAGATCATGTCAAGGCGATTCAATGGTCATCAGGAAGTAAAAGGTTTGTAAAGAAATTGTCATGCCGGTCTTTCGGTAGAATCTTTTGGGCGGGACGCCTATAAAAATCAAAAGGTGTCCTGTTGATTTAGCCGTAAAACTGGCTGTAGGTCAACCGACATGCTATGCTGACGGTTGTTATTTCAGCAATTTAGAGTCGAAAACGCTTGCATTGCGGATTATCTACTTCCGATGATCAAATCCAGTAAAATAATTATTGTCGCCATGACCGAGCAGTTCCTGATCGGGGCCGCCGGGGAGATCCCCTGGCAGATTCCCGAAGAGCTGCGTCTGTTTCGTGATTTGACCAGTGCTCATACCCTGATCATGGGGCGTCACACCTTTGCGTCTATTGGTCGCCCTTTGCCCGATCGCCGAACTATCGTTGTTAGTCGTCACCTGTCGAAGACTCCGGGGATTGAGATTTGTCCGAATCTGCCAAGCGCTGTGCAGTTGGCGGAAAATTATGGAGAAAAGATCTTTTTCGCCGGTGGTGTCGGTATCTATCGAGATGCTTTGCCTTTGGCCGATCTTATGAGTATTTCCTGGGTCAAGGGGGCCTATACGGGCGATACTTACTTCCCAGCTTTTGATCTCAGCCAGTGGCAGGTGATCAGTGATCGGGATTACGGCTCGTTTCGTCATGTGCTCTATCGACGATGCTAGCCGGCGGGAGTTAGTTTTTCGGCGAACTGCTGACCGGAGGAGGCAGGGCGGCGGCGATCAAGCGGCGCAGCTTTTTGGTGTCAGCCCGTTCCATCGGTTTGCCGGTGATGCTGCTGCGCGGCACGCGGTGGCGATCCCGGGTTGCATAGACGGAACATTCGATCTCTATTCCTTGGTCCTCCAGGTAGAAATGGATATAGTCGCGGGATTCCCCTCCTTGGCGGACGGTGACCAGTTTCTCCTCGAAGGATATGCCTTCCGCCTTCAGGAAGTTGGCGACTTCTTCCGGGCTCTCGGCAAAAAGATGAATGTCGATGTCGCTGCGTTCGGTGACGCAGCCGGAAAGGACCGAGCCGACCAGGTAGGGGCGAAAGGCCGCCATCAGTTCGAGATATTTCAGGGCCAGAAGGCGCAGCTGCAGCAGTCGCTCGGGGCGTAATTGCTCTTCATGCAGGTCGAGCAGTCTCATCAATTCCTGGCGGATCTCCGCATTGGAAGGCAGGTGGTTGCCGAGGCTTAGACTTTGCTCCGGGCCGAAGCGGCGCGCTGCCTTGCGCTTGGCGGTGCGATACTCCCGAATCTGTTCCTCGTACATGAGGCGGGCGGCTTCCTGAGCGATGAGCTGGCGAAGACGATCACGGCTTTTCATGGGAACATTATAGCAGGCTCGCAGAAATCAGATTCGTTGAGGGGGCCGGTTGCAGAGTACCGGCAAAAAGATTAATATCTCTTATTGTCTTTGTAGGCTGGTTGGTGTTGGCAGGGAGAGGGGGGCGTCTTCGGATTCGTCCGATGAGGTGTTTTCTCTCTCCACGTTCATTTCCGGGAGCGAATTCTTTATGACTAATCGTCAAGTAGGAGCTGCGCAGATTCTTGTTACCCTGGCCGCCCTGGTGCTGGTGCTGGCCGGACTGCAGGCCGCCAAGGCCATTCTGGTGCCCTTTCTGCTGGCGGCCTTTATCGCCATTATCAGTACGTCTCCGATGACCTGGTTGCAGCGCAAAGGGCTGCCGACCTGGTTGGCACTGTTGATGGTCATCCTGGTGGTTTTACTGTTCGGTTTGCTGATGGCGGTACTGATCGGTACTTCAGTGCGGGATCTTAGCGGCAGTCTGCCGGAATATGAGGCGAAGCTCCGCGAGTTGACTACTATGGCCGTCGGCTGGCTTCAGAAACTGGGTCTCAATATTTCGACCTCGGTTGTGACCGAATTGCTCGATCCCGCAGCCGCAATGGGCCTGGTTGCCACTCTTCTCAATGCGCTGGGCAATATGTTAACCAACGGCTTTCTGGTATTGATGACGGTGGTCTTCATGCTTCTGGAGGCGTCCAGCTTTCCAGTCAAATTGCGCGCGATTTTGGGAAGCGATTCCTCTTTGGGGCGCTTTGAATTTTTCATCAGCAACGTTAAACATTACATGTTTATCAAGACTCTCGTCAGTCTCGCTACTGGCGTGCTGGTCACGGTCATGGTCACTATCCTCGGCGTCGACCTGCCCCTGCTCTGGGGGCTGTTGGCTTTTGCCCTTAATTTTGTACCCAATATCGGTTCGGTGATTGCCGGTCTTCCTGCTGTGCTGCTGACCCTGGTGCAGCTCGGTCCTTTGCGGGCCTTGTTGGTGGCGGTCGGCTATGTGGTCATCAATCTGCTGATCGGCAGCATGCTCGAACCGCGATTTCTCGGCCGGGGACTCGGCCTTTCGACCCTGGTGGTTTTTCTCTCGTTGCTGTTTTGGGGTTGGTTGCTCGGTCCGGTGGGCATGCTGTTGTCGGTGCCTTTGACGATGACCGCTAAAATCGCTCTAGAGAGTCGTGATGAGACCCGCTGGCTGGCCGTCTTACTTGGGACGGAGACCGGCTAAGGTCTGCGGCGGATATCGGCCGGGAGTACAGACCGCTCCTTTGCTCTTTTGCTATTGGCCATGAATGGAGCCCCCCCCTTTTTTTTGCGAATTTTACCCCTCCCAGAACAGGTAATGGGTGTTCTCAGCCAGAAAGGCCAGACATTCTTCCAAGGTCCCGCTGAAATCAATATGCTCCCAGCGGTCCGCCTGGTGAAAATATTCCATTCGCCAATGATGCTCCTTCTGGGCCGGCAGCAGGCGGGCAAAACTTTCGCCTCCCTTGGATAGATGTAGCTCGTTTCCCTGGACACTGATCTCAAAGGTGGCCAAGTGCGGGTCGGATTGGGCAATGCGGACGGCATCTTTCAAAATCCGTTTCATGGCTTCCTCCACAAGGGGCAAAAGGCGGACTTTTCTTGGTTTCTCTCTTAATCCTAAAATAGCCACAGTGGCTGTCAAGAAAGCTGTGTGTCTTTACCGAATTCCTTATTGAATAGCGAAGGGTCTCAGGGTGTTGGTTTCTGTTGTACCTGCATGGCGAATTCACGGAGGATCTCTGTGAGTGCCTCACTCCAGGCGTTTACCAGTGTGGTCGGATTATTGTCCGCCAGGGGGAGGCTGCGGCGATAGGGTCTGTCGAGGACGGTTTGGGCGGGACTTGAGGTTTCGTTGATAAGAGTCAGCCGCAGTTCCAGTACTGCCATGGGTTGATGCCCGGGGCGGTAATCGCCGTAGAGGGCGACGATACGCCCCTGCAACAGATCGGTAGGCGGCGGGTAGCCGCTCTGATTGATCTGATTGAAGAGACCGGTTTCCTGCAACCAACGTCGACACTGTTCAGTGATCATGCCTGCCGGCGAGGTAAAGAATTGGTGGTAATAGTCAGACTGCCAGGTCTGTTCACCGGTACGATAGATGAATCCCTTGCTGCGATAGGCCGGGGCACTGTCAAATTTACTCATCTGCAGGATCCGGTTCGACAGGAGCTGTTGGGTTATGGTTTCAGGGGGGGCTTCAAGGCGATAGGAGTTCTTCTGCGGATAGGGCTTTTCCAGGCGCAGGCAGCCAATCAGCAGGAATAACGCCGGTAAAATCAGCCAGGGCAGATGTCGGTAGCGGATGCTGAACATTGTTTAAGGCTCCACAGGGGGTGGCGGGGCACCGAGCAACATCTGAGCCGGGTAGCGGCGTGCGTCGTCGGTGATGTCGCGCAGATTTTCGGACACTTGTTGAATATTGTCCAAGGTCTCTTCAATGGTCTGTTGCTCGGCGGCCAGCATGCCATTAAGGCGGCGCAGGGTACTGCCGAGGGGGGTGATGCTTTCCGGCAGATCACCGGCCAGGGCATTGAGCTGCATCGTCAACCGGTTGAGGTTCTGCACTGTCTTCGGCAACTCCTGCAGAAGGGTATCGACGGGGGTTTCGGCTTTGCTCACCATCCGTTCCAGGCGCCGGTTGGTGGCGCGCAGCTCGCTCATCAACTGGACGGTCTGCTGGCCGATTTCGCCTACTTGGGCTTTCTCCATGAACCCGTTCATTGCCGTCAGGGCCTTTTCCAGACCGGAGGCGATGGACTGGATATCAATCTGTTCGATATTTTTCAGGATTCCATCGATGGCTTCGCTATAGCGGGTGATAGTGCTCGGAGCTGAGGGCAAAAAGGGATAGTCCGGTTGCCAGTCGATGCTCAACCAGGGAGCTCGCTCGGCTTCGAGGTAGTCCGCTTCGAGGTAAGCCGCCCCGGTGACCCCCTGAAAAGCCAGGCGTACCCGCAGGCCCTTCTCCACTTCACTGTCGACGAAACGCTTTACCGCCGCCTGGCTCAGGGCGCCGACGGCGTCCCGATAGAGGGAGAAGCGAACCAGCACATAGCGTTTATTCGTGGAGTATTCGGATCCGACAAGGGTAATGGTTTCGACCCGACCGATCTGCACCCCACGGAACTTGATGGGCGAGCCGATATCGAGCCCTTGTACCGACTCCTCGAAGTATGATTCGGCGAAGAATTTTTTTTGCAGAAGCGACCCGGCGCCGAGGGCCAGCAAACCCACCACGGCAATCACCGCGCCGCACAACACGAACAGGCCGATTTTGAAGTAATTGGCACGTTCACTCATGGCAAAAGCCTTCCCCTGCGTTTATTCATCCGATGCGAATGCTGCTTCATTTTTCAGTTCCCCGCCTGCCGGGCAAAAAATTGCCGCACCTGGGGGATGGTACTGTGGGCCAGTTGTTGCGGTGTTCCCCTGGCGGAAATTCCCTTGGTCTCTTTGTCGAGCATGATCACCCGGTCGGCGATGGCGCGAATGCTTGGCAGTTCATGGCTGACGACGACAATGGTCATGCCCAAGCTGCCGGCCAGCCTCAAAATTAACTCATCCATTTCCGCCGAGGTGATGGGGTCGAGTCCCGCCGACGGTTCATCGAGAAAAAGAATCTGCGGTCCCAATACCATGGCTCGAGCGATGGCCGCGCGTTTGCGCATGCCGCCGCTGATTTCAGCGGGATAGTAGTGATGATAGTCGGCGAGCCCGACCAGCGACAGATTCATAGTGGCGATCAGGTTGCGGGCTGTCTCCGGCAGTTCTGTAAATTCTTCCAGGGGTAGGCAGAGATTTTCCAACAGAGTCATGGAGCCGAACAGGGCGCCGTTCTGGTACATTACGCCGATTTTGCGGAGCAGGGCCTGGCGGGACTCTCCAAAGCTGGATACCAGATCTTCGCCGTCGATGAAAATGTTCCCCTTCGCCGGTCGGTAGAGACCGATCAAGTGTTTAAGCAGGGTGCTTTTGCCGCAACCTGAACCGCCAAGGATGACGAATACTTCACCGCGGCCGACGGTGAAAGAAAGATTATCGAGAATCGATTCCTCGCCGTAAGCGGCGGTCAATCCCTGGACTTCAATTATTGGCGTGACAGCCGGTTCCATACAGTTAAATGCCCAGATAGTAGTAAAGCACAGAAAAGATACCGTCGCCTATGACGATTAATACGATGCCGCTGACCACCGCCCGAGTTGCGGCATCACCGACGGCGCTGGCGCCGCGGCCTGTTCGCAACCCGTGCAGGCAGCCGATAGCGGCGATAATGATTCCAAATACCAGGGATTTAGCCAGTCCGCCGAGGCAGTCGCCCATACCGACAGCGGACTGAACCTGATGTATGTAGGTTACCAGTGGATAGTTGAGTGACAACAGGACGACCGAGCCCCCAGCCAGGCCAAGCAGATCGGCAAACAGGGTCAGCAGCGGTGTGACAAACAGCGCCGCCAGTACCCGGGTGACCACCAGAAAGGGAACCGGTGCCAGGCCCATGGTGGTCAGGGCGTCGATCTCCTCGTTAACCTTCATGGTGCCGATTTCAGCGGCAAAGGCCGAGGCGGAGCGTCCAGCCAGAATGATGGCGGTCATCAACGGCCCGAGTTCGCGCAGGGTCGCCAGGCCGATCAGGTTGGCGACGTAAATCTCGGTGCCGAATTGGCGCATGGGAATGGCGGCCTGAAAGGCCATGATAAGACCGACCAGAAAGCTCAGCAGGGCGACGATGGGCAGGGCGTCCGCCCCGGCTTTTTCGGCAATCAGCCAGACATCTCGCCAGCGGACGGACCGGGGGCACCGCAACGCTGCCAGCAGTGCGATGCTCAATTCACCTGTAAAGGCGATCAGGGCCCGTAGTGCCTGCCAGGTTTTAACGACCGCCATGCCGGTGGCTTCCGGCAGGCAGCAAGGCCTGGGACGGGAGCTCGGCAGTTCGGCAAGGTCGCTCAGGACGAATTGTTCTCGCAGTTTAGCAAATTCGTCGCGCAGGCCTTCCAGTTCGAAACTGCCGCCGTATCGTACCGTAAGGCGCTCCATTTCGACCAGCAGACCGATACCGGTGCCGTCGCAATAGTCGATATTCGCCGCCCGGAGTCGCAGTTGCCGGGGGCGGCGGTGTTCGATCAGTTCGCAAGCGGTTTGCCACAGCTCTGTGGTGCCAACCAGATCGAGCCGGCCGGAGATGGTCAATGATAGCGGCTCTGCTCGACTGTCGTCGACAGTAAGCGTTGCCGGTGTCGCTGTAGCATGGTTTGCACTGCAGGTCATGGGAGATCGTCTCGTCAATCGCTGAAAACCGGGGTCCTGCCATTTCGGCCAACCCTTGGTCGCGTTCCCCCGGGACTGGGGGATTCAGAAGCTGTCAGCGGGTGATTTTCCAGCTGCCATCCGGCTGTCGGCAGGCGGTGCCGTAAGCCTGTTGCTGTTGACCTCCGATGACCACCGTTTGCACATATTCGCGGCAGTATTGACCGCTGCTGGTCTGATAGGTTTCGACGGGCATGACATTGCCGTAATTGCCGCTGTCGGGGTTGCGCCAACCGGTGGCTTGGTTGGTGCGGGTATATTCCAGGGCATACTGAGCGTTGCGTTCCATGGCCAGCCGGTCGGCCCGGTCGAGGGATTTGCCCACTTCTTGCCCGGCCAGCGCCCCGGCCAGGGTGCCGATGGCCACAGCCACGATCTGGCCGGAACCGCTACCGATCTGCGATCCGAGTAAGGCTCCGGCTCCGGCTCCAACGATAGCGCCGCCAGTTTCTTTCGGTCCCATGCTGGGGGCGCAGCCCGCCAGAATCAGGCAAGACAGGGTCAGGATAGCAATGGCTTTTCGCATGATCGTACCTCCCGTGTTAGACCATTCAGAGCTCTTTGCAGGTGTCTGAAATAGTCGTGTTTGTTGCGGATAAGATAACGATATCGCGTTGTTTTTTGCTGTCAAGGGCGGGCTTTTGCCAGACCCTTCAAGGTCTCGATTACCAGTGGTGACAGCCGGCGTACAATCTCTTTGACCCCCTTGGGGTTGGGGTGGATTCCGTCCGCTTTATTGAGTTCCGGGCGACCGGCTACGCCGTCGAGAAAGTCGGCGTAGAAGGGCACCTGGTGTTTATCGGCCAGGCGGGAAAAGACTTCAGAGAATTCGGCCTGGTAGTCTGTACCCAGGTTGCGTAGAGGCTTGATGCCTGTCAGTAGCACCGGGATGCCGCTTTCTCGGAGGCGTAGAATTATTTCTTCGAGGTTGGTTTCCAGTTCTGTTGGCGGTACACCGAGAAGGTTGTCGTTGGCCCCGAATTCGAGCAATACCAGGTCCGGTTGCAGGTCAAGAGCCTGCCCCAGGCGGGACCGGCCGCCGGCACTGGTATCGCCTGGAATCCCTGCGTTGATTACCTCGGCTGTAAAGCCTGCGGCGATCAAGGCCTTTTCCAGCTGTACTGTAAAGCCTGCCTTGCGCGATAGGGCAAAGCCGGCCACCAGGCTGTCTCCAAAGGCCAGGATACGCAGAGGCTGCACGGTGCTTGGAGAGTCGTTGCTGCCAGTGTGCATAGCGCAGTTTAATAGAAAATTGGTTGGAGACACGCCTGCCGTCAAATATTGCGGTTCAAGCAGACCTGTGCAGGGCCATAGAAAGGAAAAGGGCAAAGACATTGTTTCGCCTTTCTTGGAAGAGGGATGGGCACTGCTGCGACTCTACCTTTTGGTCGGGGAAAAATCAATAAGTTCAAAGGTACAGTTCTGTTGTTAGATGTTCATTTTACAAATCTGTTCTTTTTGCTGAGTGCTCGCTGAAGACACTATCTCAGCCTTGTCTCATGATTGAATGAACAACAAGTATAGTGTTGTAGCTTGCCCAGGTATTGGGCAGACTACAAAAATAAAAATTCCTAACTATCGAAAATATAATAAATTATGGGGTATAATACTAAATCACTAGGAAATGTTGCACGATACAAATTTTAGTTTTAGATAGTTGTTTTATAGGTATTAATCTTTTTAATTTAATATTGTGGGTTTGTCATTTTATGAATTTTAACGTTGTCATTAAAAAGTCAGTCAAAAAGATATCCATATCGGTAATTGTATTGTGCGTCTTGATGGTGCTGGGCTTAGCAATTTCCAACGATTACTTGCCGGCTCAGGTTTGGGCTGATCAAAAAAATACTCAATCACTTTCGATTCAGTTATCTGAAGCAGAAATCTCCTGGTTGGCACAGGACCATGAAGTTCAGGTTCGGGTTGGCAGCTGGCCACCCTTTATGATGATTGATGGGGAAGTCAAGGGCATCGCCATCGACTACCTGGAGAGCATCTTCAAGCGGCACGGTATCCGCTATCGCTATGTTTTGGGTTCCGAAGTCAGCTGGAAGGAAGCGCTTGAGGCTTTAAAAAAGCAACAATTGGTCGATATGGTGCCCACGGCTATGATTACCGCGGAGCGCCAGGAGTATATGCTCTTCAGCGACGAATATCTTTTTCTGCCCTGGGTGATATTTACCCGGACGGATTCTCCCTTTATTGGCGGAATCAACGACCTCAAGGGGAAAACCGTTTCGGTACCTGAGGGGTACGTCATGCAGGGCCTGCTGATGGAGCAATACCCTGCTATCAAGTTGAAGGTTATCGATGGAGACAATGCGGTATCCAGATGCCTTCAGGCTTTGGCCGTGGGGGAGGTCGATGCCTACATCGGCAACCTGGCGGTTGGCAGTTATCTGATTCAAAATAAAGGGTACGCCAACATCAAGGTGGCTTCCCCCAGTCCTTTTGGCAGTCATGATAATGCCATGGGGATTCGTAACGACTGGCCGGAACTGGTGGGGATCATCAATAAAACCCTGGCGACCTTTACCACCGAAGAAAAGGCTGCCATTTGGAACCGCTGGCTTTCCGTCCGTTATGAGCACGGCTTGAAGAAAACCGACCTTCTGAAGTGGGGCTTGATGGCCGGCACTTCAGTAGGGATGATTCTGCTGGTCGTGTTGCTTTGGAACAAAAAACTGGTCGGGGAAATCAGCGTTCGCAAAGAGGTCGAGAACCGGTTGCGGGAAAGCGAAGAAAAATTTAAAAGACTCTCGCAGGCGGCTTTCGAAGGTATCCTCATCGCAAAAGACGGTTTCATTCTTGAAGTTAACGAGTCCTTGTCCCGCATGTTCGGCTATCTGCCCGATGAAATGGTCGGGAAAAGGTCAGCCGATTTTGTCGCCCCCGAAAACCGGGAAAAGGTCGTCGCTAATATCAGGAATGGCTCAGACGGGCCTTATGAGATCGATTGTGAAAAAAAAGACGGTACAGTGTTTCCGGCAGAAATCCATGCCAGAACCTTTGAATATCAAGGGCAGCAGGTTCGGGTGGCGGCCGTTCGAGACATTTCTTCCCGCAAGCAGGCAGAACAGGAGCAGCAGCGGCTCTTGGCTGAAATGGCAAAACTGGCCACCACAGACAGCCTCACCGGTATCCGAAACCGGAAGGCCTTTTTCCAGAGGCTGGAAGAAGAGATCGACCGTTGTAAGCGTTATGGGCATCACTTGAGCCTGGCCATGCTGGATTTAGACCGGTTCAAGGCGGTCAATGACCGATACGGGCACCCTGCGGGCGATGTGGTCTTGCAGACCTTTTCGGCGAGAATTTCAGCCAGCATAAGAAGCAATGATATTTTCGGCCGCATCGGTGGCGAAGAATTCGCCATCCTGTTGCCGGAGACCAGCTTAAAAAGTGCGGCGACTCTGATCGAGAAACTCCGTCAGATGATAGAGGTAAGCGATATATCCCTTCCCGATGGCCAAAAAGTGGATATTACGGTGAGCTCCGGTGTATCCACCAGCGAAGGCGCAGGTTTCGATATCGATCAGATAATCAAGGTGGCCGACCAGCGCTTGTATCAGGCCAAAAACAGTGGTAGAAATCGGGTTGTCGCAAGCGACTAAAAGAATTTCCCGGGGCGGATGTTGCCGGGGTAGCCCCGTTTTATTGCAAGAGAGCACATTTCCTGAGCTCGCCTCAAGTTAGAGGATTACGCCGGCCGATCTTTGGAATGAATAGAACCAAAAGGCCCGCCTGTATTCCCAGGTTGGGCTTTTGTAATTTCTGTCTGGTCTAGATGGCTTCAGTTGGAAGTCAAATCCTGCCGGCGCCGCAATTCGATTATCCTCTTTTGGGCTTCTTCGTGGCTCAAGATAGCAGAATGGGGCTCAAGGGTGTGCCTATCGTCAAGAAACAGCGATATCTCCACCACATGGGTGCCGTGATTATACAAAGACACAATTTCGCCAGGGACGACGAACTCAAACATCTTTTCCATAAGTTTATCCTGCTTGTGAAGGCAGTTTTTATTACCGGCTCGGTGGCTTGGCCGAGTCCGGCAACAATCCTCCCTTAAAAGACCTTCTTCGATAATTCAATTTTCAGCAGATACAGTTTCGGGCCAGCCGACAGTAATCAACCGGGCTCAGGATGTCAACGTGGAAGATCTTTCAGTTTTGATCTGAAAAGTATAAGGAGGATAAAGAACCAGGTTTAAAATATTAGTGAAGGACTCGGATTATTCAGGCGAAATCAGGGAGTTGAATCCCTGGCTGGCAAAAATGGCGGCGGCCTGTCGGCTTTGCAGATAAGCCGTGAAATCCGCCAGGGCTTTTGGGTGACGGCTGTTGAGCATGGCCGCCATGGAGAAGATGATGGGAGCGTGACTGTTGTCGGGGGCGACGGTCGCGACTGCGGCACTTGTAAGCAATCGGGTATCGGAGGAGAATATCAGGCCGGCATCGGCGTTTCCCGAATCGACATAGGCCAGGACCTGGCGGACGCTTTTGCCGTAGACCATGCGCGGCAACAGGGATTCCCACAGGCCAAGGTGGCTCAGGGTCTGCTGAGCGTAACGACCGACCGGGACCATCTGCGGCATGCCGATAGCGATCGTTTCAGCTTGCTCAATCAAATCGGCGAACCCTCCGATTTGACGCTTTTTTTCCTGGGACACGACGAGGACCAGTTTATTGCCGAGCAGGGCGCAGCTATGGGTCCCATCGGTAAAACCACCATCGAGAAGAGCTTGTAGATGCTGACGGCCGGGAGCAAGAAACAGATCGACTGGCGCCCCCTGCTCGATCTGTTTGCGCAAAAGGCCCGAGGCGGCAAAATTGAACTCAATAGCAACCTCAGGTCGTTGTTGTCCGTAGGCCCGTTGAATGGCATAGAGCGCGTCTTTGAGACCGACACCGGCGGAAATGCTCAGGGTTGTTTTTTCACTAGCCCCTGCTTTGCTCGGCGCCAGTATCGGGCTGATGCAGAAGAGCAGCAATGAAAGGATCCATATTTCCCCTCGCATATGCATTTGTTTTCTCCTGTTTGGTTTTTTGGACATCAGGCCGATACGGTTGGATTGGCGCAAAAAATCCTGTCCAGGGCGTTGAGCAATGCGTCGATGTCTGCGGCCGTATTGAATGCCCCTGGACTCACTCGCAGGGTTCCGGCGGGTAGGGTGCCTATGCTGCGGTGGGCATCGGGAGCACAGTGCAAGCCGGTGCGGATGCAGATACCGTGTTCCACATCGAGCAGAAAGCCGATTTCAGAAGGATCGTGACCTGCCACAGTGAAGGACAACACGCCACCCTGAAGGTCGGAACAGTCGGGGCCATGCAGGTGAAGAGCGGGCATAGATTGGAGCCCGTCTTTAAGCTGTGTCAGCAAAGCGTTCTTGTGCCTGAAAATTTGCTCTAGACCCTGGCTGCGTACAAATTCGATGCCGGCCTGCAAACCGGCCAAGGCCGGAGTGTTGAGGGTTCCGCATTCCAGGCGTTCGGGCAGTTCATCCGGCATCAAGGGAGAGGATGAATTGCCGCCGGTGCCACCGTAAACCAGAGGCATCGGATGTAGTCCTTCAGCCAAGTAGAGAAATCCGGTACCGGTCGGTCCGAACAGCCCCTTGTGACCAGCAGCGGCGAGCAGGTCGATACCCATGCGTCGAACATCGATGGGGAGCAGTCCGGCGCTTTGGGCGGCGTCGACCATGAACAGTATGCCGTGTTGTCGGCACCAGGGGCCGATTTCCTCGACGGGCTGAATGCTTCCGGTGACATTGGAACAGTGGCTGAGGACCACCAGTCGGGCGGTTTTTCCGCCATCGGTAGCGGCTTCGTGAATGGCAGATGCTGACACCTGCCCGGTTGCATCGGCGGGCACCCGCACGACCTCGACACCGCGGCTTGCCAGGGCATGCAGTGGTCGACTGACGGCGTTGTGTTCCATCGTCGTGCTGACCACTCGGTCGCCAGCTTGCAGCAGACCGAACAGGCCGAGGTTGATGGCCTCGGTGGCATTGGCGGTGAATATCACTCGGGCCGGATCAGGTATATTGAAAAATTCGGCTACCGTTTCCCGCACCTCGTAAACCAACCGCCCCGCTTCCAAGGCCAGACTGTAGCTGCCACGACCAGGGCTGATGGCGAGTCTGCGACAGGTCTGATCGAGGGTGGTGTAAACACTTTCGGGTTTGGGAAAGGTGGTGGCGGCGTTGTCGAGATAGATGGTCATCTGAGAGACCTCCGCTATCAGTCTTCGCTTAACAGTTCCTGGGCACATAGTAGCCCCTGTTGTTTAACGTACAGGCGCCTTGGTGAAAGGTTCGCCACAGCCAGTTCTTTAAGGATGGCCGGCTGATCAGAAGCGCTAAAGCGCAACGCCAGAGCGCAACCATCCGCCACTTGCCGTGGTGCGGGAATCAGCCGGCAGAGCAGTCCTGCGCGACGCAGGTGCTTTTCCGCCTTCATCACCCTTGTTGGAGAATTGAACAAGGCAATGCAGTCACCGTCGGCAATCATTGATCAGCGACCATAGGGGCAGAGCCGCGGCAGATCGAGAAGGGCGGCAACACCGGAAATAGTATTTCCGAAAAAAATCAGCGGTTTGCCCGCGGCTTGAAACTGTTTTAGCAAGTCGTTTATCGAACCGTTGACCACCGAAGAGCCGGTGGCGACGCCAATTTCGCACCAGTCGACCAATCGTTTCAGATCCTTTTCCCCGTCCCAGACAGTGACGCCGAAGCGTTTCTCGCCGATATTGTCCTCGTTGAGGTCGAGAACTCGTAGGCGGGCGGTACCGAACCCGTCGCCCATGGCCTCTAGAATGGCCGGCTGCAGGCCTATGAGGCCGTAATCAACAATGCCGAACCGCTCATACAGCTGGTTGGTAAATTCCTCTCCGCAACGACTCGGTTCATCGTTGCGACAGTGAATGGTGCCCGTTACCCGGTCAAGTCGACGTAAAACGGCATTGAGGCCGGCAGTAACGATTGCCCGCTGTCCCGTATCGGTTAGATCGAGTTGCATCAACTCGTCGAGGCTGCCCTGCCAGTCGCTAGGATGGTCAGTAAAGGCTTGACCTCCCGCGCCGTCGAAGTGGGCTTCGATGACCCTTTCTTTGCCCTTTTTGATGACAAATTCAGAGGAGGCCTCGGCGCCGATGGCCTCGTCGGGAGTCAAGCAGCGTACTGTCACCGGCAAGCTCAGGTCGACATCGTGCACGGCACAAACGGAAGTTAACTTGTCCAGGGCTTGTTTCAAAACGTCCATGTCATTCTCCTGTTTCAGTTCAGGCCGAGATTACTTGTGTCTCTCCTTTGATCAGCGGTTGTTTCCAGGTGGGCTGCAAAGCCGGTCGTCCGGCCTCGAGATAGATAACCTGGTCAGCCAAGGCCTCTAGTTCGTGATGGCAATGAGTGACCAGCACAAAGGGAATCTGCCAGGTACGCTGCAATTGTTTAAGTTCTTTTTGTAAGGTCTGGCGAATCTGGTTGTCGAGGGCCGATAGCGGTTCGTCGAGGAGGAGCAAGTCAGGCTCCACCATGAGCGCCCGGGCCAGTGCTACCCGTTGTCGCTCTCCACCCGAGAGCTGAGCCGGGAAGCGGTTCTGCAGATGCGTGATCTTCAGGGTGTCAAGGGTCTCGCGGACACTCATCCGGTAGCCGTGTTTCTTTTTGCAGCGGTGTCGACCGGGGGGCAATCCGAACAGCACGTTATCCTTGACCGTCATATGAGGGAACAAGGCATAATCCTGAAAAACGTAGCCGATGCGCCGAAATCGGGCCGGTACGTTGATTCCCTGTTGCTGGCAGAAAAAGATCCGCTCGCCAAGGGCGATGCGTCCGCCAGACGGTTTGCGCAGGCCGGCCAGACAATTAAGGATAGTGCTTTTGCCCGACCCAGAAGGGCCGAACAGCACCAGGATGCCATTGCCGAACCGCAGGTCGATATCGATGGCGAAAGCGGGCAGTTCCTTACGTATGGATGCGTTGAGCACTGGAATTGCCTCCTTGTTGCCAAACCTCGATCTTTTTGCGTGACCAGAGGTTGAGCCAGAACAGGGCTGTAATGGAAAGCGCGGTGATGATCAGCACCAGGTTGCGGGCCATGATGTTGTCGCCGGTTTCCACAGCGAAGTAGATGGCCAGGGGAATGGTCTGGGTTTTGCCGGGGATGTTGCCGGCCACCATCAGGGTGGCGCCGAATTCACCCAGAGCGCGGGCGAAGGACAGCACCAGACCGGCGAGAAGGCCGGGATATGCCAGGGGCAGGGTAACTTTTAGAAAGACCCGCCCTTCGTTGCTGCCGAGGGTTCGGGCTGCTTGTTCCAAGGAGGCGTCGACACTGGCAAAAGCCGCCTTGGCGCTCTGGTACATAAGGGGAAAGGAAACTACCGCTGCGGCAATGATGGCTGCCCACCAGGTGAAGACGATCTGCCAGTCGAAGCTGTCGAGCAACAGACGACCGAGCAGTCCGCGTTTGCCGAGCAGAATCAGCAGGCCATAACCGAGTACCGTGGGTGGCAGTACCATGGGAAGGATGATGCAGGATTCGAGCAAGTTCTTGCCGGGGAAGGTGCGTCGTGCCAGCACGCGAGCCAGCAGTGTGGCCAATATCATATCGATGGCCACGGCAATCAGCGCCACTTTCAGCGACAGCAGGATCGGTTCACTCATCTCGTATTCCCTTGTTGCGGACTCATTTTTATTTCCTGGTTATTCCTTTGGCTCAGGTTGTTGGCAGATCAAGAGCAAAAGCTATCACCACAGAGGACACAGAGGAACTTAATCAAAGACAATAGGCTCTCTCTGTGTTCTCTAGTGAGCGAAGCGAACGGGCGGTAAAAAGAGTATTTGGGTTTTTTCCGGTAACGCTCTTTCTACTGGAGCCAAAGGCATAACACATTCTATTCTTCAGTCGGGTTGTCCTGAGATGACCTGGCTCTGCAGCGGCAGGAACCGGTAGCGGGCGAAGATTTCGCCGGCCTCGACACTCTTCAAGAATTCGAGGAACTGCCGGGCCTCGGCCGGATGCTTACCTTCTGCGATCAAGGCTGCCGGGTAGATGATGGGAGCATGGCTCTTCACCGGCGCCTCTGCCGCAATCATCGCGCTACGCAGTTTCAGGGTATCGGTACGGTAGACCAGGCCGGCGTCGGCATTACCCGAATCGACGTAGGCCAGTACGGCGCGAACATTTTTAGCCAGTACCAGGCGTTTCTCCAAGGGCCGCCAGAGTTCGAGGCTGACCAGGGTTTGCTTGCCATAACGCCCGGCGGGCACCGATTCGGGATGGCCGATTGCAAAGCTGTCAGCGTGTTCTTGCAGGTCGCCAAAATCCTTGATTTGCTGTTGTTTCTCTTTAGCTACCACCAACACCAGGGTGTTGCCGAGCAGGTCGCAACGGCTCTCCTTGACTATCAGCCCCTGGACCTCCAAGGCGTTCATCTGCTTCTGACCGGCAGACAGAAAGACCTCAGACGGGGCTCCTTGTTCGATCTGTTTCTGCAAGGCCCCCGAGGAGGCGAAATTAATCTCCAACCCAATCTCCGGGTGTCGTTCTTCATAGATTTGCTGTAGGGCAGTTACGGCGTCTTTCAGGCTCATGGCAGCGCAGATCGGCAGGGGGGTGCGGTTTCCGGCTGTGGCGGTGCAGGGTAGGAGCGCTAACATCAGGGGCAGGAGTAACAGGCTGCAAAAACATCGAGTGGTTAAATATTTCATGAGAAAACCTCCGAACTTACAATAGGTTCTGGTGGGGAAGCGACAGCCAGATTGACAGCCTTCACTTCCAACGCAGCACCGCGACGTTCAATGATGTTGAGGCAGCCGAAGGGTTGCGGCAGAGCGAACAGTTCGTCAAGGGGGCGGCTTAAAAGGTCGCAGAGGATGGCGCGGTTGACCCCGGCATGAGCGATAAGCAGCACCGTGCCTTGTTCGTGGTTGATGAGTTCGCGAAAGGCCGGTATGACCCGAGCCTGCAGGTCGGCGAAGCTTTCGCCGCCGGGCGGGCGGAAGTCTATAAGGTTCTCGCCCCGCTGCCTGTACTCCTCAGGGTGGTACTGGCGGATCTTGGCCTGTGGCCGCCCATCCCAGTAGCCGAGTTTGATTTCCCGTAGCTGCGGCTGTCTGCGAATGCTTTTCCCCTGTGGTCCGGCGATGATGCGGGCTGTTTCCAGGCAACGTTTGAGGTCGCTGGCGTAGATTCGCCGGAAGGGGACTTCTGCCATATGTTTGCGCAGGGCTCGGGCCTGCGCACGGCCCTTGGCGTTGAGAGGCAGGTCAACCTGGCCGATATAGCGCTTGACTTCATCTCGCCGGCAGTCGCCGTGACGGATCAGGTAGAGGGTGCATTGGTCCTCTTCAAGCGTTGGGGGTGTCATGGCGTGTTATCCTTTCGCTGCGGTCGATGGCAGAGGGTTGATCAGTTGTTCAATGGGGTTGCCGGTGAGTTGGTAAATTTTATGCTGTATTTTTTGGGCAGCGGCCAGTCGTTGCCTGGTTGCCGCAAGAGGACCGGGTTGATCGGCAAAGCATTTGAGCTTCGGCGCGAATCGCTCTTCCAGAGAAACACAACGGTTCTCGGCGACCAGTTTGTCGGCCAGGTAGAGGATTTCCGCAGCGGTCGGATGCACTGTTTGTTGTGGCTCCAGGTCCATATGCTGTTGGACCAGTTCGGCAATCCGGGGGAAGCCCAGCCGGCACAGTTCCACAGCTCCAACGGCGGCGTGATGGGGCTGGCTGCGTCGACAGTCGTGGAGCAATGCTGCGGCGTGCAGCAGCTCGCAATCCACATTGCCGCCGGATTCGTTGACCGTCTCTGCCAGCCGGTCAGCTACCTGCGCCACTTGCTGGCAGTGGTCGATGATCCGTTTTGTACAGGAGAATTTATGAATCATCAGATGTTCACACTCCCGTGGAGAAGGGAGTTGGTAGTTGCGCCAGCGGTGACATAAGTAGTTGTAATCGGCTGGGGTGTCCATATCGAGGACAGTATGCTCATCGGCCACCTCGAGCTCCAATATATCTTCCGCATAGGGGAGCAACAGGGTCTTGAGCCCGCCGTTTCCGTCTCCGTTCAGGATAGTTTCCCGGTAGCGGGTGCTGATCAGCGGCGGGTGACCTCGCTTGCCGAAAAACAGCGGGTGGATGATGCCCCGGCCACTCCTTTGACGGGCTCGCAGTAGCTGCGGCAAGGTATGGTCCCGTACCAGGGGCATATCGACGGGTTGCAGAAAAAAGGCATCGATATGGTCCGGCATGGCCTGAAGGGCACATTGTACCGAGCTGAACATCCCTTCCTGATACTTCTGGTTGAAGGTTTCCTGAACCTGTAATTGTTGCAACAGCGGTTGCAGTTCCTCGGCCCGGTGCCCGGTGACAACTTGCAGATGGGCGACACCAGCCCGTTGAAACAGCCCGACCGTCCTCTCCAGAGCGGTCTTGTCCCCCAGGGGCAGCAACGGCTTGAAACCACCCATGCGCCGCGAAAAACCGGCGGACAGTATGATGGCGGCAGTCGCTTCAGTCATGCTTCTCCTGATTGTTGGCTCGAGCCTGGATCAATTCGCCGACGATGCTGACTGCGATTTCCTCCGGGGTTTCCGCCTTGATGGCCAGACCGATGGGGGAATAGACCTGGTCTAGGGCCTGTTGACTGACACCCTCTGCCATAAGGTTGCGGTAGATCTTGTCCCGTTTGCTACGGCTTCCGATCATGCCGATGTATCCGGCGTCGGTGCGCAGGGCCTGGCGTAGCAAGTCCTGATCGTGGCGATGTCCGCGGCTGACAATGACCAGATAGCTGTAGCGGTTGATAGGCAGGTCGAGCATGCAGTCGTCGTAGGATGGGACCACGTGAATTTCGTTGGCCTTGGGAAAACGTTCCCTGCTGGCAAATTCAGCCCGATCATCGAGGACCACCGTGTTAAAGCCAACCATATTCGCCAGTTCCGCAGTAGGACGGCAGACATGACCGGCGCCGAACAGGTAGAGGGTGGCCGGAACGTAGCAGGGCTCAATGTAGAAGTTTCCCCCGGGCAGGGAAATGATCCGTGGGTAGCGCAAATTTTTACTTTGCAGCCAAAGGGCTTCGGCTTCCTCTGGCGATAAAGCACCCGGAGCATCGCTGATGGTATCGGTTTGCAACAGGCAGCGCTGCAGAGACTTCTGGCCATCGGTGCGTTTTAACGGCGTCACCAGCAGACACTCCCGTCCACTGTGCAGGGCTTTGCGCCAGGCTTGAAACAGACCCAGGTTTTCCGGGTTGGCGGGGATGTGTTCCAGCAGGACTTCAACCTCGCCACCGCAGATCATGTCCATGGTAGCGGCCAGGTCACCGGTCATATCAAAAACGTAGCGCTGTGATTGGCGATTGGCATAGACCTCTGGTGCGATCTTTTGAGCACGGGCCTCGACCAGCCCGCCGCCGATGGTGCCGAAGATGTCGCCGTTAGCGCAAATGATCATCTTGGTGCCGGCAGTGCGGGGTGCTGAACCGCTGCTGCTGAGAATGGTGGCCACCACCAGATCTTCGCCGGTTTCCAGCTGCTGGCACAGGGTCTCAATCAGGTTTCGCAAGGCTAATGATCCTTTCTTTGATCGATGATGGAACGTTTGACGGTGGCTGAAACGGGCAGTGGTTTAGAGCAGAGCCTGGTCGGTAGCAACCGCAGGGTGCCGGCCTCTGCGGCGGTGTGGATCGGCGCCAGTTCCTGTAGGCGCTGGTCAGCCTCCCGCAGGGTGGGCGGTCCGCTGCCTGCTGCAGTTTCGACGCTAACGCTCAGACAATTGACGCCCTGCTCAAGAGACAGCACCGCCTGGTAGTTGATCAGCCCGGGGATCATGAACAGTGTCTCGTCGAGGAGCGGAATGCCGAGCTGCTGGCCGGCACCGATGCTCAGGTGTTGGGCGATTCGGCCCTGTAGTTTGCTCAGTCGCGGCAGGTTGCTGCCGCAGGGGCAGGGTTCGTCCACAAAGCGGGCCAAGTCGCCGGTTCGATAGCGGATCAGTGGCAGACCTTTGCGGGTCAGGGTGGTAACCACTACCTCACCGGTTTCACCGGCGGTCAGAGGGTGGCCGTGGACGGGATCGACCACCTCGAAGAAAAGGTCAGGTTCCCGCAGGTGATAGCCGTCCAGAGCCTGGCATTCGACACCGCCGGTTAAAGCCAGTTCGGTCATACCGTAGTGATTGAGGGCCGGGCAGCCCCACTGTTGTTGAATATCGGCGACCAACGCCGAAGGGACGTAATCGGAGGTCAAAAACACCGACTTGATGCGCCCGCGGGCGATGCGCGATGCGTTAGGGTGGCGCAGTACGGATAACACCTGGACAGGAATACCTACCACGCAGGCGAAATTTTCTTCTGCCAGCAGGGCGGCGCAACGTCCGGGATCCGTGACGATCCCTTCGATCTGGCATTCCACGCCCAAGGGTTGCAGGGCGGTGGCCAGCAGATTGCCGGCACTGGCTGGCAGCTCTCCGGGCAACAGGATCAGCACCCGGTCCCCGGGGTCGAGATAAGGACACATGCCGAGGCGGAAAAATGCCTGTGTGCGGCCTAGCTCTTCTCCGGTGAAATAAAGGCGTTTGGCGGCTCCGGTGGTTCCGGAACTTTCCAGAGTGACCACCCGTTCGATAGCGCCCTGCGATACGCCGAGCATTTGCAGGCCCTCCTGCCGCAGGTCGTCGGCACTGGTGAAGGGTAGGTCAGCCAAATCCTGCAGTGAAGTCAGAGTGCAAGCTTGCCGGTTCTGTAGTTGCTTTTTGTAAAAGGGGCTGTTGGTGCTGGCGTGAGCCAGGGTCTGGTTAAGGCGTTCGAGCTGTAGGGTGCGAAGAGATGCCAGATCAAGTTCGGCATTCGCTGCCTGGTCCAGTTCGGCGGCTATCCAGATGTGAAGCGGGCTAACCTGCATGGTGGCCTCCACGGTAGAGAGGTTTTCCGCTGGCTGCGGTCAGGTTGTAGAGGCAGAAGGGCACCAGGGTCTCCTCTACGCTCATGACATGGATACAGCAACTGCGTGCCCTTTCCAAGTCGATGTTCCAAGCATCCTGAAAGGCCATGGCGGAAACGGCAAAAGTATGGCTGCGGACCCGCTCGATAAAGGCATCAAATTCGTTGTCGGCAGCAGAGGAAGGTTTAGGCTGAGCCGGAGCAGCCCACTGTTGGGCTAGAAACTCCTTTGATTTTTCCGCGCCCTCGGAGGCGGGTTTCGGTTTATTGCAGCCGCAGTCGCCCGCTTTGGTCAGCGCCCGCAGGTTGCCGTTCTCCTCGACCAGGAAGTTGCCGTGGAAGGAGCAGTGGGAATGTTCGCAGCCCGGTGGGGCAAAATGTTCTCGCCTCATGCGGCCCTTGGTCTGCTCCTCGATGCCGCGCATTATCTGCGGCAGGGTGATGCGGTCGTCATCGGCAGGAGCTTTGGGGAAACGGCCAAAATAGCTGATCGGCTGAAAGTGTACCCCACGCACCCCGGGAGCCCAGTCCAGGGCGAAGTCAAGGATCGCACCGAGGTTGTCGTCGTTGACTCCGGGTACTACCGTCGGTACCAGCACCACACCGAGGCCGCTGTCTACGCAATGATCGATAGCCAGGATTTTTTCTTTGAGCAGATCCCGGCCACGCAGGGTACGCAGGATGGTGTCTTCGGTGCCGTCGAACTGCAGAAACACATTGTTTAACCCGGCCTCTTTCAAACGTTTAGCGTAACCGGGTTCCTGGGCAAGGCGCAGGCCGTTGCTGTTTAGCTGAATGAAAGCAAAGCCGTGGCGGCGACCCATCTCGATGATCGCCGGCAGGTCTTCCCGTACCGTCGGTTCGCCGCCGGATAGTTGAATAACAATGCCGGTGCCACTGGCCCTTTTAGCGGTTTTGTACCAGCGGTCGATAGCCGCCAGGGTCGGGTCAGGAGGTGCCTGGGTGCTGCTGGCAGCGAAGCATACCGGGCAACTCAGATTGCAACGGGCGGTGATCTCCAGCAAAACCGAACAGGAGTGCTGGCCATGGTTGGGGCAAAGACCGCAGTCGTAGGGACAGCCCCCTTCGCTTTCGGTGAGGCAGACTGGCGGCTGCGAAGGAATTTTCGGCCGGTTCCAGTCGCTGAGCAGGGGTGGACCGTGCCAGATCAGGGTACGGAATTCACCGTGCTCCGGACAGAACTTGAGGAGATCGACCTGTTCATCGACTATCTGACGATGAGCCGGGACACGTTGCAGGCAAATCGGGCAGAGGCTGGCAGTTTCCGTTGCAAAGGTATGCTGTTCAGGCATCGCGACCCTCCGTCAGATCGAAACCGTGTTCCTCCAGCAGCCGCTTCACTTCGCCGTACACACCGGCTACGATCTGGCCACAACGCAGTCGGGGGTCGGGATCGTCGTCCAGAATCGTGGTACAGTCGATACCTCCGTACTGTTCGCCAACGGTATCGTAGAACCATTCGGCTAGGCGTTGGCGCATGGTCATGAAGTCTAGGTGTTCCTCTTCCTGGTCGAGGCCTTTGGCGGCGTAGAAGGCCAGCAAGCAAGTGCCGCCGGTTAATGCGCCGCAGGTCCCTTCACCGAATCCGGCGCCGTGGGCCAGGCCTGCCATAGTGCGGATCAGGTCAGGGTTGTTGCGACCGCAGTTGTCGAGTCCGAGATTCAGCAGGATCTGGCTGCAGTAGTAGCCCTTCTGCACCAGTTCCATCATGCGAAACAGTTCATTGCTCATGGCATTCCTCTGTGATGATGGCAATTGGTTATCTGGATTGCCGGCCAAGATAGTTTCAACCTTGTTTGGCGGCAACCACCAGACAGTAGCCGGGCCTCATGGCCTTCACCGCTTGTTGCATGGGCCGGCCGTCACCGTTGGCGGCAAACTGGCTCCAGAACTCGATCAAGGATCCGTTCTGCCATGCCAGGCGGGCCGCTAGTTCGGCCAGCAGGTGGGACCGGTCCTGCCACAGCTGCACCGTGAACCCGGCTTTGTGCAGCCAGTCCAGTAAACGCTCACGGCTGGTCGCTCCCGCAAAGCAACAATTGTCCGGCAGTTCCTGGTTCGTAATGTTTCTGCGCCGGTAAATATCGCTAAAGAGCAGCTGTCCGCCGTCCTTCAGCACCCGGGAAAACTCCCGCAAAGTTCCGAGCGGATCATTGACCAGCGACAGCACGCATTCGCAAGTCATACCGTCCAGCGAGCCGTCAGCGATAGGCAATTTTTCGGCCCGGCTGCGAATCAGGGGCAGACCGGGATTTGCTGCGGCCCCTTCAGCAAGAAGTTGCTCGGACAGGTCGAGGCCAATGGCCTGCAGGCTCTGGGTCTGGCGTAGATAGGCAGCTGTGGTGCCGGTGCCGCAGCCGATATCCAGCACTCGCGTTCCCGCGGGCCAATTAACCCGTTGCAAGCCTTCCTGCAGCAGGGTCAGCCCTCCGGGCCGCAGGGTATTGCCGGCAGCTCGGCGCAGGATGTCGGTTTCATAAAGGCGCGGTGCCGCCAATGGGCAGGCGGCACCACCGGATAAACTACTTGTCTTCAAGGATACCTTCGACTTCGGCCATTTTTCCTGTGGCCAACTCTTCGTTGATGAACACAAAGTCACATTCCGAACAGGCTGGTAAGTCGACATGGAAGGTGCCGTTCAGATAGAGAAAGACCACCTCTCGCATCACCAGCGGCTTGCCGCAGGCATCACAGGCCCATTGCTGGGCTTCTTCTAGGGATATCATTATTTAACTCCGGTAACGTTCATGCGATGGCTGTAGGCATTAAAGACCTGGAAACCGCTTCCCCGCGGGGTATATTCGACCCAGAAGGTGACCTTGCCGAGAGAGCGGTTGGCCAGGCGACGGCCATTGTCCTTGTTGATGAGACGGCGCCCTTCGGTTTCCGATTGGTCGATAACCTGGCGGATGTCGTCAAGCAGGATGCGTCGACGATCCACGGTCCGTTGCACTTCGTCGTCGAGATGCAGAATCATTTCCTGATAACCTTCCGGTACGGGAGGCTCTTCGCCCCATAAATGACGGCCGAGAATTTCCTTCACCCGGGTTCGATTTTCCCGGCGTTCGGACCAGGACAGCCAGCTCCGTTGCCAGGGATCCCCGTTGTCGTTTTCGCCGAACAGCAGTTCGATAAGATGGGCAGTCGGTTTCCCGGCGGAGGCCATCTGGTCGCGACACAGGGCACAGTAGGCCAGATAGTCGTGATCGCTCTCTTCCACCCGACAGCGCAATTGTTCATCGGTCAGGTCAAGGTTGGCGTTGAACACCAGGCCTCCGTAACCGCAACATTGAGTCATGGCGCCACTGTGATCCAACTCTTCGATGGTCAGCCCCCGTTCCGTGACGGTTCGGCGTACGTTCTCCCGAGTCTTTGGGTCCTGGCGGGCGGCACAGGGATCGACGATTGCCACCGTTTTGGCTGGCAGCTTTGTGGTCGGTAAGGCATTTTTGACCTTCGGCATCTCCAGAATTTGCCATAGAGACTTGAGCGGAATTTCGGGCAGATGCTCCTGGAACATCTGCTGACAGGAACTGCAGGCACTGATTATCTGGGGGAAGCCCATGTCCCGCCATTGCTGGCGCAGTTCGTCGATGATTTCGGTAAAGAGCTCCTTGCGTCCACCCCAATAGGCAGGAGCTCCGCAGCAGGCCAACATCAACCCGACGCCACCGTCGAGGTTTTCGCGCAGGAAGCTATAGGATTCGATCACTTCCGCAGGGCTGCTGGAGCAGAGCTGGCAGCTAGGGAAATATAGATAGGCGCTTTCAGTATAGCCGGGGGCGTGCCGAACCAGGCTGAACACCTCGCTGCGGCTGAATTCCAGGTCCTGCAGGGCAAATTCATGAGCCGAAGGCGGCATGAAATTTTCTCGAACCATGGTCTGGCGAGAACTATGGCAAACTTCGCCCATGAACAGATCGTTGGGGCAGACCTCTTGGCAAAGGCCGCAGAGGGAACAGGAATTGACGAATTTATTTTTACTGTGTGCAGCGCCATGCATAACCAGTTCATTATTAAAAACCTGGCGAATGTAGGGTTTGGGATACTTTTTGTACTTTTGCAGATATTGGCAATGTTTGACGCATTCGAGGCATTCGCACTGGATGCAGCGGCTGGCCTCGGTATGTATTGTTTCGTCCGTGGGTTGATTCGTCAGGGATCGAGAGCTGGGCTCGATGCCGTTCAGGTTGGTGTGCAGAAGGGTTGTATAGGGGCCTTCCTTTTCCCGGTTGTAATCGACGACGGCCTTTTGTAGAAAGCGTTCGATGGACAGGGCTCCCTTGCGGCCGGCATAGGCTTCCTTAAGCGGAGAATAGCCCTGGCTCGGGTCTGGGTTGCCCCCGGCAAAGACTCCGTCCTGTCGGGTGGCGCCGGTAAGAGCGTTGATTACGATTCGGCCATCGGCCTCTTTTTGCAGGGGCAACGTCCAGGTTGCAGTGGCCTGGCCATCGACAAAAACAGCGTCGAAGGTTTCGCAGAGACTGCTATAGGCGGCCACGTCGCAAGGCGTGCCCAATTGGAATTTGGCACGAAGAGCGGTCAGTACGGTCAATTCGGCATCGATCACCGTCGCCGGCAAAATATTTTCAGGATAGCTGCGCAGGGCGCTGCCTAATTGTTGCTCCTGTTCGTAAATGGTGACCTGTAAGCCTTTGTTGAGCAGGTCGAGAGCCGCTGTGAGTCCGGCCATTCCGGCACCGAGTACCGCGACCTTTTTGGTTTTTCGCGGCAGGGGCTTGGCTGGATCTGGACCGCCGTATTGCTCCACGCAGTAACGCTCCAGGGCGCCGATGGCCAGAGCTTCGCCAGCCTCTCCACGCTTGCAGGCCATTTCGCAGGGGTGGTCGCAGATGCGTCCTAGAATGCCGGGAAAGGGCAAGGTCTTTTTCAGGGTTTGGTAAGCGCCCTTGGTGTCGCCGTCGGCGAGATGCCGCATGAATTGGCGAACGTCGACATGCAGCGGACAGGCGCTGCTGCAGGCGGGTTGCTCATCCTGGGTACACTTAGCCTCCCATGCGATGCGTTGTTCCTTTTCCATCGATTCCCTCTTTCTTAGCTACGGATTTAGGGGATTATATGTTGGGCGAAAACGGCAGTGAATCAGATTGATAGATACTGGAGAGCCGCCTGAATAGCGACTCTCCAGCATCATGATCTCCGGTCAGAGGTGGTGCCGGCGACTCCCGGAATGGATCGCCGACACCGCCGGAGAATTTGCAGTCTTACACTTTTTCAGTTTCCATTTCAGCCAAAGCGTTGATGACATCCTCAGGCTTCGGCGGAACGGAATCGACCGCGTCAGAGGTGTAACCAAGGGCAATGGCATCGGCCACATCGAAGGCCTTTTTCTTCGAGTTGAGAGCCGCCAGTACCTTCTCCGGATAGGCCGGAAGGTGACGGATACGGGCGCCGCAGGCGTCATCGATAGCGTTGATGATGGCGCAGTGGGGAGCGGTCAGCGGCAACTCGCCAACGCCGCCGGCACCGAAGGCGCCGTGCTCACGAGGCTCGCAGACATAGATGATTTCCAGATCGTCGGTGATGTCGTTGCAGAACGGGAATCCAGCACCGATCATGTTGGAGTGTTTCTGGATGTGTTCGAAGTCCTCGGTCAGAGCCAGACCGATGCCCTGGGCCAAGCCACCGTAAATCTGACCGTCAACAGCCAACTGGTTGGTGATGGTGCCGACATCGGCGACGTGGGTCATCTTGATAACCTTGGTCTTACCGGTGGTGATGTCGACTTCTACCTCGGACAGGAACAGACCGTACATGTAAACGCAGAACGGGTCGCCCGCGCCTGTTTCGACGTCGCAATCGGTACAAGGCGTGGTCCACTTACCCAGATATTTGGTGTCGATACCATCGGTCTGCATTTCGTCGTAGCTGCGGTAGCTGCCGTCGGCTTTCTTCATGCCTTCAAGGAGCATTTCGCAGGCTACGCGGATGGCGTTACCGGTCACCAGATTGTGGCGGCTGCCACCGGATGGTCCGGAGTTAGGGGTCATGCTGGAATCGTTCATGCACAGGTTGATCTGTTCTGGTTTCAGGCCCAGCGGTTTAAGGGTTTCATGGGCGAAGGTGAGAGTGCCGATGTCTGCGCCCTGACCATGATCCTGCCAGCTGTTGCCGATCATGACTTCGTTGTTGGGCAGCAGTTCGGCCCAGGCTTCGGAGGTGTCGGGACCGTCGAGGCCGCAACCATAGATGCCGAGGGAGACGCCGACGCCGCGTTTTTTGGTTTCGGTGGAATTCATCTCGGCCAGTTGCTTAGCCCGCTCATACTTGGGACGCAGGGCTTCGAACTGTTTCGGGAAGACGAAGACTTCCGGAGTCTGTTGGGTCGGGGTGGTGGCGCCTTCGCGGTAACAGTTCAGTTCGCGCAGTTCGAAGGGATCCTTCCCCATCTTTTTAGCCAGCTCGTCGATCAGCGATTCGGAGGCGAAGAAGGACTGCGGTGAACCGTAAGCGCGGAAGGGCGCGCCCCAGCAGTGGTTGGTGGCAACCGTATGGCCTTCACCGCGCATATTGGCGATGTCGTAGCCGGCGAAAGCGTACTGCATGCCACGGATGGTCAGCAGATCGCCGAATTCGGAGTAGGGACCGTGGTCGACATACCATTCGGTTTCGGTGGCCAGGAACTTGCCGTTTTCATCGGCCGCCAGCTTGGCCTTGAACCAGAAGGGGGAGCGTTTGCCGGTGTAGAATTGCAGCTGAGCCCAGCTGTACTCAAGGTAGCAAGGTACGCCGGTGGCCATGGTGGCAGCAGCGACCAGGGCTTCGTTACTGGGGCAGAACTTGTAGCCGAAGGAGGAACCGCAGGGATTCTGCACAACGACCAGGTTTTCAGGGTCCAGGCCGAGGCCCGGCGCGATCATCGCTACATGCAGTTGAATTGCGATGGATTTGGAGCAGACAACAACTTTGCCGTCTTCGTTGGTATAAGCGAAGCCGATGTCGGATTCGAGAGGCATCTGCGGCTGGCGACCGAGATAGTACTCGCCCTCGACCACATGAGCGGCTTTTTCCATGATCGGTGCGGTCTCTTCACCCTTTTTCAGACCCTGGGTGAAGTAGAGATTGGGAGTGCCGGGGTGGATTTCAATAGCATCCTCGGCAATGGCGGCCATGGCGTTCATGTAGTGGGGCAGTACTTCGAGGTCGAGTTTGACCGCTTTTGCAGCCTCATCGGCCTGGGCCTGAGTCTGGGCGCAGACGATGGCGATGGCGTCACCGTACTGGAAAACTTTCTTGTCACAGAGGATGGGGCGCTCCCAGCCGTCGCCTTTATTGGTCGGGAAGGTGATCAGACCGGTGATGCGGTTCTTGCCTTGGATGTCTTTGGCGGTAACAATCTTGACCACGCCAGGCATCTTTTCGGCTTCGCTGGTGTCGACGCCGTTGATATTGGCATGCGCTACGTCGGCGTAGACCAGCGAGCAGAACAGGGTGCCTTCAGGCAGCTGTTCGCGCTTGTCCGCACCGAAATCCCACAGACCGCAGACCTTTGCCACGGAGGTTGGACGGGGGTAGCGGGTGCCGTAAAGGCTGCCGTTGCTGATGTCTTTGTACTCAAGCACAGATTCATCCATGTCACCGCGCAGGACCTTGGCGGCATCCATCGCCGCGTCGACGAGGGACATGTAACCGACGCAGCGGCAGGCGTTCTTGTACTTGGTGAACCAGTCGCGTACGTCCTGGCGGTCCGGGTTGGGATTCACATCAAGCAGCGCCTTGATGGAGACGACGAAACCCGGGGTACAGAAACCGCATTGCAGGGCACCGTGCTTGATGATGGCTTTCTGAATGGGGTGCAGATTCTGCGGGGTGCCGATACCTTCGACGGTGGTGATTTCGGACCAGTTTTCGACTCGCTTCATGCGGGTGACGCAGGTACGCACCAGCTTGCCGTTCAGGATCACGTTGCAGGCACCACAGGTGCCGGTGCCGCAACCGACCTTGGTGCCGGTCAGTTGAAGTTGCTTGCGGATCACGTCGGACAGCAGGGCGTCCTGATTAACGACTACATGTCGTTCGACGCCGTTAACCTTGAGTATTTTCTTGACCAATCCCATCTCTCTGTTCCTCCTCTTTGGGTTGTAGGGTTTCATGCAGCCGACCATTCGGCTGCCCCCCATTTGCAAATATGCAGGGGCGATTCGAGCTGGTACCTCGGGCCGCCTCTACAGAAAATAATTATTTTCCGAAACCGCAATCGGGGTAGCGACATTCCTTGCAGCTGGCGCAGATCCCTCCATGACCGAGGGCAACTATTTCTTCTCGCGTAACGGTCTCCCCTGCCAGCAGGCGGGGGATGATCAGCTCGACGATGGTCGCCTTGTGGTACATGGCGCAGCCCGGCAAGCCGACCATCGGCACTCCATCCAGTTCGGCGAGCATAAACATGGCCCCGGGATAGGTCGGTGCGCCGTAGCTGATTACTTTGGCTCCACTGGCCCGAATCCCGGCAGGAGTCAGATCATCCGGGTCAACGGACATGCCGCCGGTAAGAACGACCATCTCGGCGCCATCGTCCAGCACCCGGTTGATGGCGGCGACCATGTCCGGTACCCGGTCGGGTACTATGTGTTGGCAAAAGACTTCACTGCCCCAGGCTTCAAACTTGCTTTTCACCCGCGGCCCGAAACTATCCGGGATGCGTCCGTAATAGATTTCGTTGCCGGTGGTGATGAGGCCCACTTTTAGAGACTTGAAGGGTTTAACGGAAACAACAGGCGGACGGTTTCGGCAATGTTCTTCGAGCTGAAGAAGGTGCTTTTCTTCTGTGAATAGAGGAATGATTCGGGTCCCGGCGACAGTTTTCCCAGCCTCTACCTGCTGGCTGCCGTGCAGGGTGGCGATGGTTATATCGGGTAAGGAGTTGAGTTGCTGCAGTAGTTTAGCGTCAACCTTAAGCAGGCCGTTGCAATCGGCGATGAGCTCAATTTTTCCTTGATTTGGTTCACCAAAGTAAAGGTGCGGTCCGCAGATAGCATTGGCGATACGCCTGGCAGCATCGTCTTCGTGGACGTAACCCTCTTCCAGATTGAGCACGTAGATACGGTCCTTGCCGACTTCTTTAAGCTTCGGTACATCCGCAGGGGTGATATGATGGCCCTTCTTGAATGCCCGCCCCTTAAACTCCCCCGGCACGATGCGGGTGATATCGTGAAATAGAACCCGGCCGACGGCCTGCTCAACGTCTATGATTTCCACCATTGATTTAATCCCTCTTGCTTTATGCTAGGAGGTTGTCGGGTTGGCCCTGAAACGCTGCAAAATCGCCTGTTGGTTCATATTTCAGAAAACTTTTGAAAGTCTGACCTCGAACAGTCGATATTTCGTTTCGATCCGTTAAGTCCGATATCCTCCTGGGTGCTAATAAAAAAACCCGCATCAATACCTGTGTGTCAGGTAATCAATGCGGGTTTCGTTAGGTCTGCCGGGGCAGAGGACGAAATGAGCGCTTCGTATAATCAGTTGTGGGGTTTTCTTTATGCTCTTAGGTTACTTGAACTGTTCGATCTTTTCGATGTAGCTGACACCGCCCTCTTTGAAGGAGATAATCAGTTTGCCGGTAAAGGTACCGTTAATGAATTCCATTTTTTGCATGGTGGAGGCAATGATACGTTTACGGGTTGAGATCGTTGCAGCCGAAAGGTCTGTCTCGGGGGAACGTCGCCGCCCGGAGGAAGACTTCCCTTTCTGGCTGGGTTCATCTCGCAACTGAGACTCCAGGCGTAGAATTTCCGGAATGGACATGACTCTTTTTGCCTCCTGGGCATAGCCGATGAACAAGTACGCCGATACTGACCGGCCATGGATTGAAAAAACCCGCACCTGGGCCTTGAAAGGGTTCGTTGCGGGTTTCGTTGGGTCTGCCGATGCAGAGGACGAAATGGGCGCCATCTGTAAGGCAGCCGCCTGGAGGCGACTGCCTTATTTGATAGATTCTTATAAAATAAAACATCATTTGAAATGCTCTTATAGCAAACCCCTGGCCGATTTCACAAGACAAAAATAACACTAACGGACATAATTTACCGTAAACAACCAAAAATACCTAAAAATAACCATTGACAGGTTGCTCCAGTTGGATTCAATGGCCGGAGCAGGAATCGCTGTCATGGTCTGCGCAACCGCTGCCGCCCTGAAGTACACAGTTGCCAGGTGTTTCTTTAATTTCACCGACTTCCTCTTCCGCGTGGTGGTCATGGCCGCAACCGTCTTCTTCGTCGCCACAACGGCCTGCCTCCTGGCTGTAGAAAGGTTCTATTTCTTCCAGTTCCTCGTTTTTAAAGGCCTCAGTCAGTTGTTGCAGTCTGCTGCCGGTGGCGGTAAAGACTCGGAAGCCGCACATGTTCATGGTTTGGTGAATGGCATCACCAATAGCGTCGACGATGATGGCGTCAAGGTTTTTCTTTTGCAGGGCGGCAAAAGGGTCGCAGCCTTTCATGGGGTCTTTGATGTCGCAGTTATCGACCGATTCAATGTCGCTGTTTTCGGTATCAATGATCAGAAATTTGGGAGCAGAGGCAAAGTGGCTGAAAAGTTCACTGTTGATTCCGTTATCAACGGCTACGGGGAAACAGATCTTCATGGGATATTCTCCTTGTTAAATGTGACAGAAGTCTCCGGCAAGAAGGATAAATCCTAACCGGGCCAAACGAACCAAAGAATATTTATTTTCGGTTTTTTTACGGTTTATGGCAGTTGCAGGCATTTGGTTGGCATTGGTATATCAAAGCTTGTCCTGTTGGAAGATAGAGGGGGCGCTGATCGCAGTTGTTAAAATACTCGTCCACGGCCTTACGCACGCCAGGGCAAGAAGGGAAGCCGTAATCGTCTATGACCATTACTCCTCCGGGGTTTAGCCGAGGATAAAAATACCGGCAGCAAGCGAGGGTCGACGAAAAAATGTCTACATCGATATGAACTAGACTGAACCGGTGGTTATGCCAGTCACGAGGCAAGCTGTCGGGAAACAGACCGGGGTGAAGATGGATATTGTTGAAGTTTTGCAATAAGCTGGAAACGGACTCTGCCGTGGTATCTGAGAAATCCCCCGCCCTGTGCAGGTCGACGTCGGGTTTGGCCGCAGGCATTCCGCAAAAGGTGTCAAATAGGTGAATTTGTTGGGTGCTGTTTTTAAGAGCTGTTGCCATGAGCAGAGCCGTACCGCCTTTGTAAACGCCTACTTCAACGGCATCACCAGGAACATGGTTGGCCTGGCAGGCAAGTTGATAAAGAATACCAAGGCGATCTTCACTAAGAAGTGTATGCCGACGGACTTGGTCGTGAAGCTCGGAAAACTCTGGAATTGTTTCGCCATACTTTAAGGGTCGCGGTGTGGCATCGTAGAAATGGGTGTTTTCCTCAAAGCCGAGTTTCTCCAGAAGACGCCGTATAACCGAATAGTGACCGCCAGCAGCAACCGCAACACGGGGGTCTTTTTCCCTTAGTTCGAGCAGATAGTCAGGGGCATAAACCGGGCAACCATCCAGGGTTTGACCTTGCTTTGCCGGGTGACTGTCGATAAAGCAGTGAACGGAAGGCGAACTCGGGCTTTGGGCTAATAGACGGAGCAAGGCCACTCCCTGGCAGCCGGCTCCATAGATAACAAAAGGATTCATTGCTAATTCACATTTCAGGAGTGTAATGGACTGGAACGAAAAAAACCCGCATCTGCGCACTGACCTTCAGGTCGGCTTTGCAGAGCGGGTTTCGTTAAGTCTGCCATGGGCAGAGGACGAAATAGGCGCTAGTCTGGTTTCCGTCGGTAAACGGCTCTTTTTCGCCATGGCGGCGTCAATCTTCGAACTTCCTTGTGACTCGGGCCTTCCATGGCCCTTGCCTATCGGCAGCCGTAGGCTGTTCCATTCCGCTGTCCTGCGGAATGGGGCGGCGTACCGATGTACGCCTCCGCGCAAGCCCTTGATTTTCTTGCCACGACGAAAAATCTCTCGTTTTCTGCTCGGAAACCTGTCCTGTGTTCATCCGGTAAGACCGGTTAAACACTTGTCTATTTAAATGTTTCGGTTTTTTCGACGAAGCTGATGCCCCCCTCCTTGAAGGAGATGACCAGCTTGCCGGTGAAGCGTTCAGGAATAATGCGCAGATCCTGAAAGGTATCGCACAGCTGCTTTTTCCAGACGGAGTTCTTGGCCTTGATGTCGGTGACGACTTGTCTTCTGACCTCTCTATCCTTGTTTGCCATGGTAGCTCGGTCAACTTCCTTGTTGGCGGCAAGAGGCATAGGCCGCAGTGACAAAAAGGTCTACAAAACACCGTTTGAACATACTGCTGATTTGCCGTTGTATAGCATGCAATACAACGGTATGCAAGGGCTAATGTAGGGCACTGAATCACCGAGGGATTTGAGACCGGGGTGGAAACGGCCGTACAGGAAAAAAGCTGTGAGGAGGAGGCAGGTTGAATAACCTCGGATCAGGTTTCGTGGTAACCGAGAACCACCAGCAGACAACTGCCGTCGGCAATGACGTTGATGTCGGCTTCTTCACAGCGACTGATCGCCGCAGGACTCTGGGCGCCTGGTTGCATCCAGATGTTTTTTATGCCGCGCAGGATGGCTTGCTCGACAATCTGTTCGGTGATCTTTGGTGGTGTGATGATAGACAGACTTTGGACCTCGGATGGCAACTCGGTCACGCTCGCTGCACAGGGTAATCCTTCGATCATGTCAGCCTTGGGGTTGACGGGGATAACTCGGCGACCATGTTGTTGATAGCAGCGCAAGATTTTGTTGCCGTATTTATCGCGGTTGGTCGAAGCACCGGCCACGGCAAAGGTGTCGGCCGATAAAAACTGGATGATTTTTTCTTCCATTGTCTGGTTGTTCACCATGTTAACGCTCCATCAGGGAGTGAAACGGGCAATGATTTCCAGCAGGGGATTCGGAAGCAAACCGAAGGCCAAGGTCAAGCCCAGGCACAGGGCGATGATAATATATTCCCCTGCATGCCCCTTAATTCTTTCTGTTGAACCGGGCGGGTTCATGTACATCTGGATGACGGGTTGCAGGTAAAAATAGATCGAGGCCACCGATGCCAGAATGCCGATTACCGCCAGCAAAGGGTAGCCTGCATCCAGAGCGGCGGAAAATATCGTCAATTTGCCCATAAAGCCTACCGTCGGCGGCAGTCCGGCCAAAGCAAGCAGGAGGACGGTCAAAGCCACAGCGCGCAGGGGATGGTGTTGGGCCAAGCCGCGATAGTCGGATAGTTGCTGCGGTTCCTTATCGCCTGAGAAGGAGGTGATGACGGCAAAGATGCCCAAGGTGACAATGCTGTAACCCACCAGGTAGAAGAGCGCCGCGCTGCGCCCGGTGTGGTTCAAACAGAGCAGGCCGGTGAGCACAAACCCCATATGGACCACAGAAGAATAGGCCAGCATCCGCTTGACGTTGTTTTGGGCCAGGGCGCAAAGGGTGCCAACAACCATGGAGAGCAGGGCCAGGACCATCAGCATCGGTTTAAATGCAGTTGGAGCTGCGGGCAAGGTTGCAGTCAAGGTCAGCAAAGCAGCGGTAACAGCTCCCTTGCTGCCGCTGGCAAGCAGGCCCGTAATTGGAGCAGGAGCGCCTTGATAAACATCCGGGGTCCAGAAATGAAAGGGGGCCAGAGACAGTTTGAAAGCAAAGGCACCCAAGAGCAGGGTCATGCCGGCAAGGGCCACCGATTGCATGGGGGCACCAGGCAGTAAGGCTGCGGTGGCAGCGGGTAATTGAAAACTGCCGCTGGCAGCATAAAGCAGAGCCATGCCAAAGGCCAACAGGCCGGCCGCCACCCCTCCGGGGACCAGATACTTGAGACCGGCTTCGGAACCGAGGGGACAGTTCTTGTTAAAGGCAACGAGTACGTAAAAAACCAGGGTGAAGGCTTCCAACGCTAAAAAAATACCGCTCAGGGAGATTGCAGAGGATAGCAACCCCATACCGGTTGCGGCAAATAACAGCAGGGCGCTGTACTCTCCGCTGGGCAACTGGCGCCGGGAAAGATAGGAACCGGAAGAAATCAAGGTGGCTGCGGTAGCCAAAGACCAAAAGGTGATGAAAAAGCGGGCGTAAGGTCCGGCAGTATACATGCCGCCAATGTCGGTTATGCAGGAGGGGATCAGCTGGGCGCTGACAGCTGCGCATAGGGCCAGAAGCGCCCCGACAACCAGGGGCCAGCTGCGGCTGATGGAGCCACGGGCCAGCATGAGCAAGGCAGTGGCACCGAGGGCAAGAATCAATAGCGGCAGCAGGGCAATCAGTTCCGGTGCAGTCACGGCAACCCTCCGTTCAGACTCAGAGGGGCAGCGCTATTCAGCAACACCTGAGCTGGACCCCGTAGCGGTTCAAGAAAGGTTTCAGGATAGAGCCCCAACCACAGTACAAGTAAAACCAGAGGGACCAGCAGTAACCATTCGCCTCGAGCCAGATCGGACCAGGCGTGCTCATCTTTGGTGGGACCCCAAATCACGCCCTGTAGCAGGCGCAACATGTAGATGGCGGCCAGCAGCAGGCCGGACGCCGCAAGGATTGCCGAGAGGGGGCGTACGCTGAAGGTTCCGAGCAGAATCAGAATTTCACCGACAAAGTTGTTGAGTCCGGGCAGGCCAAGGGCGGCCAGCCCAAAAAACAGTAGCAAGGCCGAGAGTCGCGGCACCCGGCTCCATAAACCGCCCAATTCGTCAAGGTGCCGGCTGCCGGCACGCTTTTCGATCAGAGCGATAAGGATAAACAGGGCGGCGGTGGTCAGACCATGGTTGACCATCTGCAGCAGGGCCCCCTCTACAGCAGTAGTGGTCCAGGCGCTGAGGCCGAGGACAATAAATCCGAGGTGGGCCAGGGAAGAATAGGCTACCAACCGTTTAAGATCCCGTTGGGCGCTGGCGATCCAGCCGCCGTAGAGAATACCGACCAGGGCCAGGGTCGCCAGCAATGGCAGGGCACTCTGGGCGGTGTTTGGAAAAAGCGGCAGGGCAAATCGTACCAGACCGTAGATGCCGGTCTTGGCCAGGATGCCGGCCAGCAACAGGCTGCAGGCCGCCGGAGCAGCACTGTATGCATCGGCCTGCCAGCTATGTAGTGGCACCATTGGGACCTTAATCAGGAAGGCCAGGGCAAAGGCGGCAAACAACCAAGGCTCGAGTCCCGCTGGCAGATCGGTGTGCTGTAGAGCGGCCAGGGCGAAACTGTAATCGCCGGTTTGCTGGCCGTGCAAGACATAGAGCGCAACGATGGCCAGCAGCATCAGCAAACTTCCGGCGAGGGAGAAGAGGAAAAACTTCATCGCTGCAGCGATGCCGCCTTTTTGTCCCCAGATGCCGATCAAAAAGAACAGCGGAATAAGCATCAGCTCCCAGCAAATGTAGAACAGTACCAGGTCAAGGGCCATGAATACGCCCAATACCCCGGTTTCCACCAGTAGCAGCAGGGCGAAGTAGCTAGCCGGTCGGTCCGCTTCATTCCAAGAGAGCCACACCGCCAGTACTGAAAGAAAAGCCGTCAATAAAATCATCAGCAGGGCTAGGCCATCGATGCCGAGGTGAATGCTAATTCCCAAAGCGGAGATCCAGCGGTAGTCTTCCAGTAACAGCCAGCCCGGTTCTGCCGGAAGCAGCACGAAGCAACCGATGGCGATCAGTAGTACCGCAAGGGTGCCGGCCAGGGCCAGACTACGGGCGACAGCCGGACGTTGTCTGAAGAGCAGGCACAGGGCTGCCGTGCCGAGGGGCAAGGTCAGCATCAGGGTGAGTAAAGGTAAGGGGCAGTTACCGGTCATCATTGTATCCAATGGCAATGGTCGTTTTTAAGGTTGCAGCAGCTGCAACAGCAGCCAGCCGAACAGGGCGCAAAGGCCCAGGGCCATGGCGGCCAGGTAATGGGGCAATTGGCCGCTGGTCAGTCGACGCAGTTGCTGGCCGCTCTGCAGGCACAGAAGGGCCGCTCCGCGGTAAAGGCCGCCGAGGAATTCTTCGTCGAATTGGCGCCAGCCTGTAGCCAGGGTGCGGAAAGGTCGCTGCAGCAGCTCTTCCTGCCAACGGTCCGCATCGCCGCCTCGCAAGAAAAATGCTTCCCCTCGGCCGGCCGGGCGCAAGGCGGGGCTTTGCCAGTACCGATAACGGCTCCACAGCCAGGCGGTAAGCACCAGCAATGCTGCCGTAGCGGCCAAAATAAGTTCTGCGCTCAGGTGGGGATGTACGCTGGTGTCGATGGTTTCTAAAAGGTGTTGCAGGCGCAAGTTTCCTCCCCACATGGGCGGAAGATTGAGCAGGCCGCCGCCAAGACCAAGCAGGGCCAGGGGCAGGAGTGGCCAGAGCATGCTGATCGGTAGCGTGTGGGAGACGGCAGCAGGTTGGCGGCTTCCGCACAACACATAAAGCAGTCGAAAACTGTACAGGGCGGTGAGCAGTGCTGCCAGTAATCCCAAGCCACCGAGTAACAGATAGTATTTTCCGCCGGCCATGAAGGTGGCCATCAAAATGGCATCCTTGGAAAAAAAACCGCCGGTTAAAGGCACGCCGGCAAGGCACAGTCCGCCAGCGAGCAGGGGCCATAGCAGCAGGGGGTAACGCCTTGCCACTCCTTGCAGGTAGGCGAGTTTCTGCTCGCCTCCCGCCAGGTGAATGACACAGCCGGCCGCCATAAACAATAGAGCCTTGAAGAAAGCGTGAACCAGCAGGTGAAACAGGGCGCCGCTGACCGTACCGGCTCCCACCGCAAGAAACATATAGCCGACCTGGCTCATGGTTGAGTAGGCTAATAACCGTTTCAGATCCCTCTGGGCAAGAGCGCAGGCGGCACCGTACAGGGCGGTAATAGCGCCGACGGTGGCTACCGCAGTCATGGCTGTTGCTGACAGGCTAAGCAGGGGAAAGAGCCGACAGAGCAGATAAACGCCCGCTGTAACCATGGTTGCCGCATGGATCAGGGCGGAAACCGGAGTCGGTCCGGCCATGGCATCGGGCAGCCAGGTCATGAAGGGCAGCTGAGCCGACTTGCCGCAGGCTCCGGCCAGCAGCAGCAGGCCAAGAGCGGTAACGGTAGCCATCGGCAGGGTCGAAGCCTGAGCGTTAATTGCCGCCATATTCAGAGTGCCGGTCAACTGAAACAGCCAGAGGATGGCAACCAGCAAAAACAGGTCGGCACTGCGGGTTACCAGAAATGCCTTGCGGCCGGCGCTGGCATTGGCGTCTTTCTGATACCAGTAGCCGATCAGGGCGTAGGAACAGAACCCGACCCCTTCCCAGCCAAGCAGCAACAGCAAGAGATTGTCAGCCAGCAACAGGGTCAGCATGGCAAAGACGAACAGGTTGAGCAGCGCAAAGAAACGGCTGACCGCCGGTTCGTTGTGCAGATAAGCGATAGCGTAGATGTGGATAAGGGTGGCTACGCCGGTCACCATGAGACACATGCAGGCCGCGAGCCGATCAAAATGGAAAGCGACAGAAATTTGTAACGACCCGCTTTGCAGCCAATTGAAAAGTTCCAGAGTGGTGCCGTCGCCACTCGCCAGAGGCCAGGCCAGGGCGCTGGCCATAGTCGCAGAGGCCACTGCCAGTACCGCCAGCAGTTCGGTAACTCGTCTTGGCCAGCAACGGCCGCCGAGTATGATCAGGCCGGCCCCACAGAGGGGCAGCAGTACGATAAGACCAATCAGCGCGTCGCTCATCCCTGTAGATCCTTGAAGGTGTTGACGTCGATAGAGCCAGTGCGGCTGTGCAGATAGACCACCATAGCCAGGGCGACAGCCACTTCGGCGGCGGTCACGCCCATGATCAACATGACCATCAATTGACCGTCCAGTTGTTGCCAGAAGGCTGAACCTGCGACCAATACCAGGCCGGCAGCATTTAACATAATTTCCACGCCGATAAGAATCATAACCAGATTGCGCCGCATCAAGGTGCAGGACAGGCCCATGAAAAAGAGTGCCGCAGCGACCAGTAAAATGTGGTTTAAGGGTACGATCATGACGACTCCTCCCCTTGTCGGACTTTACGGCGCCGGCCGAGATAGTAGGCGCCGGTGGTCGCAAAGAGCAACTGGAAAGAAACGATTTTAACCGCCAGGCCGTAGCGGCTGAACAGGGCGGCGCCGAAACTGCGCGGTGACGCATAGTAAAGCGGCACCCCGGCCTGGCCTGCCGGGTCAATAGTAAGAATCAGGCCAGCGGAGACCAGCAGCAGTAAAAACAATAACAGTGCCGGTGCCACCTGACGGCGATTAAGTGCCGGTCTCTGCGATCCGGGGCTGAGCTCCAGAGTCATAATAACAAACAGAAACAACACCATGATCGCGCCGGCATAGACGATCACCTCCCAGGCGGCAATGAGAGGCGCGCCGAGCAGGTAAAACATCAGCGCCAGGGCAAAGAAGGCATTGATGAGGAAGATGACAGCATGTACCGGGCTTCTGCGGGTGATGCAGAGCAAGGTAGCCAGCAGGGCTGTCGCAGCCAGTAAATAAAAAAGTAAGCTTGCCATAGTTGCTTCCTCGCTCAGGGCAAGTTGGTTTTGATGTTGACCGGTGGAAGTTCGTCGTCATTACCGCCGCGGGGGGCGACAACGCCGATTCCGCTGTGGTGGTAAAAGTTGTAGTCGGGATCCTTGCCGCCGTGATCGACGAGCAGATCCTCTTTTTCCCAGACCAGTTTCAGGGGATCGCGATTGCTCAGTTCGTACTCGGGGCTCATCTGGATTGCTAATGTCGGACAAGCTTCGGCACAAAGACCGCAATAGATACAGCGGGCGAAGTTGATGCGAAACCAGGCTGCATGGCGTCGTCCGTTTTCCCGTTCGGCTGCCTGCATGGAGATGCAGTCGACGGGACAGGCGGCGCTGCACAGATGGCAGGCCACACAGCGCTCTTCACCTTCCGGATCGCGGGTGAGGATCATTCGCGCACGGTAGCGGGGCGGCGGGGTGCGTTTCTGCTCCGGATAGGAGATCGTCACCGGCCGCTTAAACAGATAGCGTAAGGTGACCCAGAAGGGTTGGAAGGTGCCTTTGATGTTTCGCCAAAGGTTCATGATGCACCTCCAAGCCAGAGAAGTATGCCGCCGGTGGCCAGCAAATTGACCAGGGCCAGGGGCACCAGGGCTTTCCAGCCGAAGGCCATCAGTTGGTCGTAGCGCAAACGCGGCATGGTGCCGCGAATCCAGATGAAGGTGAAGGCTACGGCTAGCACTTTGCCGAAAAACCAGACGATGGGCGGCAACAGCGGACCGTGCCAGCCACCGAGAAAAAGACTGGTAACGATGGCGCCGAGTACCACCATATTGATGTATTCCCCTACGAAGAATAGGCCGAAGCGCATGCCCGAATACTCGGTATGAAAGCCGGCCACCAGTTCGTTCTCAGCCTCAGGCAGGTCGAAGGGGGTACGCTTCGATTCGGCCAGAGCAGCGATGAAGAAGATGCCGAACGCCAGCGGGTTGGTTAAGGCAAAGGGCAGCGATGCTTGCGCCTCCACGATCTCCGTCAGGGAGAAGGACCGGGCCATGAGAATCACGGGTATGATGGATAGGCCCATGGCCAATTCGTAGGAGAGCATCTGACCCATGGCACGCAGAGCGCCGAGCAGGGAATATTTAGAACCCGAGGCCCAGCCGCCGAGGGCGACGCCATAGACCGCCAGAGAAGAGAGACCAAAAAAGTAGAGGATACCGACATTGAGGTCGCAGACCACCATCGGAATTTGGCGGCCGAACAGTTCCAGCGGGGGCCCAAAGGGCACCACGGCAAAGGCCAGCAGGGCAGTCACCGCGGCCAGGCCCGGCGCCAGCAGAAAGAGCCATTTATCGGCTTGGGCCGGCAAAAAGTCTTCTTTGGTGAGTAGTTTGATCAGGTCCGCCAAGGGCTGCATCATGCCGCCGAAGCCGACCCGGTTGGGGCCGTAGCGACGTTGCATGCGTGCCAGAATTTTACGCTCGGCCAGCACCAGGTAGGCGGCCATAGTCAGCAGAACGGCGAGGACCATGCCGAGCTTGATCAGTATCAACAGCCCGGTGAGCAGGAGATCGGTCATGGCGCGCTCACTTTCTCTACCCTGCAGGGCAGTGGCTGTCGGCCGGGATAAAAAATATCCAGTTCGGTGTTGCGCAGGTGCGGCACGATGATTATGCCTGCGGCCATACGGTCGCTGAGCCGGGCCGGCAGGGTCAGCTGCGCGTCGCCGGCGCTAAGGAGAACCAGGTCATCGTTGGCGATGCCAAGCCTGGTTGCGTCAAGCTGGTGAAGCAGCAGATAAGGTTGCGAACGGACCGGATCAAGGGGCGCCGAAAGAGCGCTCAAGGATTCGGAGCCGTATAATGTTTCGCAAACCAACAGCTGCAGGGAATCGACCTGGTCGGTAGCCACCGAGGGCAGCTGGGGCAGCGTCTTGCCTCCGGTTTGAATCCGTTGTCCAGGTCCCTCAGCCAGTAGATTCGGTAGTTCGGCCAGTCGCGATTCCGATGCTGCCAGTTTCCGTCGAATCTTAGTGAGATCAACCGGCAGGTCGCAGAGTTCGGCCAGTATCGCCCAGGCCTGGCAGGGCAAGGCGCCGGGAGTGACCGATGAAAAACTACGAGGCGGATGACTTCCCTGGCTGCTGATGCGCAAAGGCTCGCCGGGGTTAAAGACCTTGGTGAAGGTCTGCATGCGACCTTCGTTGTTGATCAGGGTGCCGGTCCCTTCGGACAGAGCTGTAGTGGGCAGCAGCAGATCGGCCTTTTCCGCGGTGAGGCTGGGCAAATGGTCGAGGACTGCTAAGAAATCGAGTTTTTCCAGGCCTTGCAGCAAAAGCTGTCGATCGGGGCAATCGGCCAGGGGGTCGGCCTCCAGACAGAGCAGGGCCTTGATCCGGCCCGAAGCCATGCCTTCGAGCAGTTGCTCAAAATCCGGGCCGTCGGCGGCCAGCAGGGCGGCGCCAAAGCTGTTGGCTTCCGGCAGCAGAACCATGGCCCGGCAGGGACGTTCCGTGCTGTTCATTGTTTGCGCTGCAGCCAACAGGGCGGTGTTGCCCGTGGCGCCGAGCAGATCGCTTGCGCCAATTAATACGGGACGCTGGGCCTGCTGCAAGGCCTCTGCCAGGGGCTGAAATTTATCCGGCAGGGCTCCGCCCTGAGACAGGACGCTGAGCAACTGGGGAAGCTCTTGCGGCTGGCAGGGCAGATATTCTGCGCTGCAGGGCAGTTCAACCGGCCGTGGATCGCAGATCATTACCCGGCCACCATTGCGAACCGCCTGACGAATGGCCACTGCGAGCATGGGGCCTTCGGCCAGCGGGTCAGCCCCCGTCAGCACCAACAGGTCGCTGTTGCGTACATCGGCGAGACTGGCACTCAACTCAACGGGCAGGTCAGCGGCGGCGCGGGCGGCCCGGTCGCGGCCGGCGTGACTGCCGTAAACCGGGGCGGTGCACCCGAGTTGCTTGCTCAGGCAACCTAATAGATAATTGGCTTCCAGGCTGGAACGGCCGGAACCGAGCAGAGCGACAGAGTCGCGACCGTGACGATCGATCAGTTCTCTCAGGCGCTGCAGCAGGGTCTCAATGGCTTCGTTCCACGGTAGTTCTTCACCGTGCAACAGGGGGGTCCGTGGGCGATCCGGGTGGTTGACGTAGTCGTAGCCGAAGCGTCCCCGGTCGCAAATGAAGCAGCCGTTGACTTCAGGGTTGTTGCCGGAGCGGATTCGCTGCAATTCCCGAAACCTGGCACCGGGTATCGTTGCGCAGCCGAGGGAACAGTGAGGGCAAACCGAGGGGGCTTCCTGCAAATCCCAGAAGCGGGATGTAAAGCGGTAGGGTTTATTGGTCAACACTCCCGTCGGGCAGACGTCCACCAGGTTACCGGCAAAGGGGCTCTCCAGCGGGCCGTCCTGAAAGCGGCCGAAATAGAGGCGTTGGTTGGACCCGAGAACGCCGTAGTCGGTGCCGCCGCAGTAATCCTGATAAGTGCGTACGCAACGGTAGCATTGAATGCAGCGATTCATCTCGTGGGAGATAAAAGATCCCAGATCCTGGTTCTGGTAGGTGCGTTTTTTGCCGGTATAACGCCGGACACTGTGTCCGCTGGCGATGGTCATGTCCTGTAGCTGGCATTCACCGCCCTCGTCACAGACGGGACAGTCATGGGGATGGTTGAGCATCAACCATTCGATGACTTGGCCTCGATAAGCGATCGCCTCGGGGGCCTCGGTAGATACCACCATGTCGTCTTTTGCCGGGACCATGCAGGCCATTTGAATACCCTTGACAGGGCCGTCAATAAACAGCATGGCACACAGCCGGCAGGCGCCGACGGCGCCAAGGGCCTCGTGGTAACAGAAGTGGGGCACAACGATGCCGAGCTGTTGGGCAGCCTCCAGGACGTTGGTCCCTTCCGGCACGGTCACGCTCTGGTTGTCGATAATCAGAGTCGGCATGGCAGCCGCATTCCTTTCAATGCCGTGGGGGCAGGCAAGAAGTTCAATCAAAAATCCATTTGCTCTTGCTTATTCGCTCTTTTCAGCTCTTCTGCAAGGGACAGCGACCTTTTTTAACGTGGTCGAGCACTTCTTCCTCAAAAAGTCGCAGCAAGCCGTCCACCGGACCCATGGCGCCAAGGGCCAATGCGCAGAAGGAACGGCCGTTGATGTGACCTAGCAACTCCTTCAGCATCGTTACATCGTCGACAGTACCTTGGCCGCTTTCGATTTTTTCCAACACCCAGCAGACCATGGGCAGGCCGTCCCGGCAGGGGGTGCACCAGCCGCAGCTCTCCCGGGCGAAGAAGCGCATTAAATTAAGGGTTGCTGCCACCATGCAGGTCTGGTCATCGAAAACGACCAGGCCGCCGGTGCCGAGACGGGTCTTAACGGCCTCCAAGGGATTGTAGTCCATGGCCACATCGAAATGGTCCGCAGTCAGATAAGGGGTCGAAGCTCCACCGGGGAGACAGGCTTTGAACTTGCGCCCCAACCAGACGCCTCCACCATGCTCTTCAACCAATTCACCGAGGGTTATCCCCATGGGCAGTTCAACGCAGCCGGGGTTATTGAGATGGCCCGCCAGGCCGTAGAGCTTGGTGCCGGCGCCTTCTTCGGTGAGAGCCAAGTCGGAAAACCACTGGGCCCCGCCGTTTATAATATGCGGGATATTAGCCAGGGTTTCGATGTTGTTGAGAACCGTTGGTTTGGCGAATAGCCCCTTAATGGCCGGAAAAGGCGGTTTAGAGCGGGGATTGGGCCGCTTGCCTTCCAGGCCGTTGAGGAGGGCGGTCTCTTCGCCGCAAATGTAACGACCGGCGCTACGGTGGACGTGCAGTTCAAAAGAAAACTCGCTGCCGAGGATGTTACGGCCGAGCAATCCAGCCTGTTTAGCATCGGCAATGGCTTGTAGCAGGTTGGTGTAGCACTGATTGTAGGCGTAGCGCAGAAAAATATAGCCAGTGTTGATGTTGAGGGCGTAGGCGGAGAGAGCCATGCCCTCAACGAGTTGATGGGGGTCGGCTTCAAGGAGTTGGCGGTCCTTGAAGGTACCCGGCTCCATTTCGTCGCCGTTGCAGACCAGATATTTGTCACCTTCGGCATCGAAGGGGAAAAATGACCATTTCAGGCCGGTGGAGAAACCGGCCCCGCCCCGGCCGCGCAGTCCTGACGCCTTGACTTCGTCGCGGATCTGGGCCGGCTGCATTTCACGTAAAGCTTTTTCCAGGCCTTGGTAGCCACCGTTCTGTCGATATTCATCGAGCAGTACCGTGTGGTCGGGACGGCGGTTTTTGAAGAGCAGTTGGCTCATTTCAGGGCCTCCTGACGTTCTTCGTCCAGAATGGCATCGATTCGTTCTATGGTCAGCGAGCTGTACAGGCGGTCACCGATACGCATAGAGGGCGCATTTCCGCAGGCGCCAAGGCAGCAGGTCGGCAGCAGGGTGAAGATGCCGTCGCTGGTGGTTTCACCGGGAGCGATATCGAGAGCCTGTTGCAGGTGGCCATAAACCATTTCTGCTCCGCGGGTCCAGCAGCAGATGGAGTCGCAGACGTGGATAACCTTGCTCCCCACCGGGGAACGGTAGATTTTATCGTAGAAGGTTGCAACCTCGTCGACCTGCAAAGGCGACAAGCCGAGCAGTTCGGCGGCAAGTTCAATGCCCGCGTCGGACACCCAACCGTTCTGTTTTTGCACGGCTTGCAGAACCTCGACAATCAGTTCGCGGGGTTCGTGTACGGCAGCGATCTGCCGTTTCAGCTCGGTAATTTCTTCAGGAGACAGTAGCTCTGACATATCAGCGGTCCAAATCGGCCAGTACAAAATCGACCGAGCCGAGGTTGGTGATCAAATCGGAAATCAGGCTTCCGCGGCTGAGCAGGGGCATGGCCTGAATGTGGGCAAAGGACGGGGTGCGAATACGCATCCGGTAGGGGATGCTGGTACCGTCGCTGACCGCATAGTAGCCGCATTCGCCTTTACTCGATTCGACAGCGCGGTAGCATTCCCCGACCGGCGGGGTCGGACCCCGCGAGACATTAACAAAGTGGTGAATCAAGCTGTCGATATCCTTTAGACCGTCCTCCCGTTGGGGATAGGAGTGGCGGTAGGAATCGTTCATCCAACGCCCTCCGGGCATCCGTTCAACAGCCTGACGAACGATTTTCAGGCTTTGGCGTAACTCTTCAAGGCGCACCCGGTAGCGGGCGTAGCAGTCGCCGCCCTCGGCGGTGGCGATATCGAAGTCGAAATCTTCATAACCACCGTAGGGCATGGTCTGGCGCAGATCCCAGGCAAGTCCCGTGGCCCGTAGGTTGGGGCCGGTGAAGCCCCAGTCCTTGGCGTCTTCGCGACTGATGACACCGACTCCTTCGGTTCGGGCGCGGAAGATCGGCCCGTCGCTGAGGAGACGGTCGAATTCATCGATATGTTTGTGGAAGTCGGTGCTGAAGGTAGCCACCGTGGCTTGCCAGCCATCGGGCAGGTCGGCGGGCAGGCCACCGATGCGGAACCAGGCCGGGTGCATGCGGCCGCCGGTGATCAGTTCGACGATATCGAAAATCCGCTCACGAATTTCGAAGGCGTAGAACACTGGAGTCATGGCGCCTACATCGTGGGCAAAAGAGCCGAGCCACACCAGATGACTGGAAATGCGGAACAGTTCGCTCAACAGAATGCGCACGTAGCGGGCACGGGGCGGTACCTCGATGCCAAGCATGGTTTCGACGCTGTGCAGATAGGCCAGATTGTTGAGGGAGCCGGCCAGGTAGTCGATGCGGTCGGTATAGGGGATAAACTGGGCCCAGTGCTGGCGTTCAGCAATCTTTTCGGCACCGCGGTGGTGGTAGCCAAGATCGGCATCGAGGTCGACCACCTCTTCACCGGCCAACTTAAGAATCAGCCGTAAAACGCCATGAGTGCCGGGATGTTGCGGTCCCAGGTTGAGGAGCATGGTCTGCTCGCCGTCGGCGAGCAGTCGGCCTTTGAAGTAGTCCTCAGCCGGGCGCGGTTCAATAGCGGCGATATCTTCGCGCGTGAAGGGGGCCATCTCTGTGGCGCGAAAGGGCTGATCCTTGCGCAGGGGATGACCCGACCAGTTGTCCGGCATGAGGATGCGGCGCAGGTTGGGATGGCCGTTAAATCGGATGCCGAACATATCGTAGGCTTCCCGCTCGTACCAGTCGGCCACCGGCCACAATTCGGTGATGGAGGGGGCTTCAGGCTCCTCTCCCGTCAGCGGCACCTTGACCCGTAGATAACCGGGTTGGTCAAAAGACAACAGATGGTAGGTCAGGGTATAGTCATGTTCAGGTCGCTTGGCTCTGGCGCTCTCGTCGACGGCGGTCAGGTCTTCCAGGCGTTGATAGGGTTGCGGCGCTTCATGCTTTAAATAGCGCAGCAGTTCGGGAGCATGCTCGGCGGACACCTGCAGGGTCGGCATGTCCTTGGCCTGATCATCGATCAGTACCTGTTCGCCGAAGCGTTTCGTCAGCTGCTCTTGAAGATTGTCGCTGCCCTCGGGAAAGCTGACTTTTGGCTGCTCCGGGCGCCACATGTTGTCGCTGCGCTGTCCCCAGAAAGCCGGTTGCTGCATGGAGCTGCCCCGCAGCGGGCTGTTGCCGTAGCCCGGTCCCCTTGGATCACGGCTCTTGCTCAGGCCGTCAACAAAGATCGGCGCAGTGGTGCCCTCGCTGCCACCTTGCAGGCCGAGAACCGGCCGGGCCGGTCGCTCGTTTCGGGCAATCTTGTCCTGCAGCAGCTGCAGCCCCTGAAGAAAAGCCTCCGGACGGGGTGGACAGCCGGGAATATAAACATCGACCGGCAGAATCTGGTTAATGCCCTGCATAACGCTGTAGACGTCGTACATGCCGCCGGAATTGGCGCAGCTGCCCATGGCGATGACCCATTTGGGGTTGGCCATCTGCTCGTAAACACGCAGGATGGCCGGAGCCATCTTCTTAAAGGGGGTACCAGCGATAACCATCAGGTCCGCTTCGCGGGGCGAACCGCGCATGACTTCGGCACCGAAGCGGGCCAGGTCGAAGCGGGGCGTCATGCTGGTCATCATCTCAACGAAACAGCAGGACAGGCCGAAAAACATTGGCCAGAGACTGTTTTTGCGGCCCCAGTTGATGGCGTCGTCGAGAGTGGTCAGAAGAATATTGTCAGGCAGCTCGCCGCTCATCGGCCCTCCTTGGTGACGCTACGTCGTTGCCGGGATGGGCTCCAGTCAAGGGCTCCTTCAGCCCACAGGTATACCAGGCCAAGGAAGAGGATGACGATAAAGAACAGGATTTGTAGAAAACCGCTCCAGCCGAGCAGGTCGTAGGCCACCGCCCAGGAAGAGATAAAGACCACCTCCACATCAAAGACGATGAAAAAGATGGCAACGAGATAGAAGGGCACCGGTCGGCCCGGTTGTGCCGGCCCGGTAGGGTCAACTCCCGATTCGTAGGGCTGGTCCTTGAATTTTGAGTGGGTTTTCTGGCCGATCAGACGACAAGCAATCAGCAAAAAAGCGATCAGCCCGATGGCCATGGCACCGTACAGACCGAGAGATAACAGGCTCTCGGCGGGCGGCATCAATTCACTACCCGGGGTAGTGACCGTCGATATGGGAAGGACCTCCATAGGCATGGGCAACTCATTGCAGTGCGAGAAATGAAATGCCGGAATCGCTGCCGGCGACAGTGGGTCGTCCAATAAAGGTTGTCGCAAGGACAAGCCTTTGAAAAGACACCAGTAAGGCTAAAACAATAGCATAAAATATTGGCATAGCCAAGGGGCGGGGATTGGTTTGGACTAGCTTTGGCCTGAAGTGATGGCGTTGCGGGCCAGCTCGTCGCAGCGTTCGTTTTCGAGATGGCCGTTGTGGCCGCGGACCCAGCACCACTCGATTTCATGGGGTGCGCAGGCCGCCTGGAGTCGTTCCCAGAGGTCACGATTGGCGACGGGATCCTTTTTGGAGTTCTTCCAGCCTTTTTTGATCCAGCCGTTAATCCATTCGGTGATGCCTTTGTAGACATACTGGGAGTCGGTGGTCAGGCGTACTCGGCAGGGCCGCTTCAGGGCTTCGAGGCCAACGATGGCAGCAATTAGCTCCATACGGTTGTTGGTAGTGTCGGGGTCGAAGCCGGACAGTTCCCTGGTCTTGGATCCTGCGCGTAACAGGGTGCCGTAGCCTCCTGGGCCGGGATTTCCCGAACAGGCACCATCGCTGAAGATTTCTACCAGATTGTTGTCTGTTGGCATAACCGGACTCTCGAAGAAGGTGATTGGGTTTGGCGGGTAGAAAAAGCAACAGCCCCATTACCATGGGTAATGGGGCTGTCTGTTATGGCGTCCCCAGGGGGATTCGAACCCCCGTCGCCGCCGTGAAAGGGCGGTGTCCTGGGCCAGGCTAGACGATAGGGACTTATCTGGTGAGCCGCGTAGGGATCGAACCTACGACCATCTGATTAAAAGTCAGATGCTCTACCAACTGAGCTAGCGGCTCTTGCTCACAACGGAATGCATTTATACTGAATCAGCCCGAAAGAGTCAACCCCTTTTTTTAAATTTTTTCAGGGCTTGGAATATTCTAACAGCAGACGCCGCAAATGCTAGCTGGAATGGCTGTTAAATCGCAATTCTTTGACTGCGGTTCAGGCCTGAAAAGGGTTGCTCAATTGGATGGTCTGATCGCGCCGGGGGCCGACCGAAACCAGAATGATCGGACAGCCGCTGACCTCTTCCAGTTTTTTCAAATACGCCTTGGCTTTTTCCGGCAGTTCTTCGTAGCTGGTTGCGTCGCAGAGGTCACTCTGCCAACCTTCGACTTCCTCGTAGACCGGGGTGCATTCCTTGAGGATTTCGAGGTCGTTGGGAAAGTCTTCCAGCAGTTCACCCCGATAGGCATAGGCGGTACAGAGTTTGATGGTTTCCAACTCGTTGAGTACGTCCATCTTGGTAATAGCCAACCCGGTCATGCCGCTGGCGCGCACTGCATAGCGCAGAGCCACGGCATCGAACCAGCCGCAGCGCCGGGGCCGGCCGGTGGTGGATCCGAATTCGTTGCCTGCTTCGCGCAGTTTCTGGCCCATTTCATCATGTAGTTCGGTAGGGAAGGGGCCTTCTCCGACCCGGGTGACATAGGCTTTGGAGATGCCGATCACCTGGTCGAGGAAACGTGGGCCCACTCCGGCGCCGATGCAGGCGCTACCTGAAATAGTGGAAGAGGACGTCACGTAGGGGTAGGTGCCGTGGTCAATGTCGAGCAGGCAGCCCTGGGCTCCTTCGAAGAGTACCTTGCGGCCCTCTGTAATGCTGTTGTTGACCAATAAGGAGATATTGCCCATGTACTTGGCCAGGGTTTGGCCGTAGGCATTGTACTCTTCGAGGATAGCGGTTTCATCGAGGGGGGCGACGCCGAGGTATTGCTCAAGCAGAAAGTTTTTCTCCGGCAGAAACTCTTTAACCTTGCGGGCAAAGATCTCGGGATTCACCAGGTCGGCGACCCGAATACCGCGCCGGCCGATCTTGTCCTCGTAGGTCGGACCGATGCCGCGCCCGGTAGTGCCGATTTTGCGCGCGCCCGACTTTTTTTCCCGGGCGACATCGATGGCCTTGTGGTAAGGCATGATGATATGGGCGTTGCCGTCGATGACCAGCTGAGAGTCGTCCTGCAGGTAGCCCTTCTGCTTTAATTGTTTGATTTCCTGCAGGAAGACCTGAGGGTCAAGGACTACGCCATTACCGATCAGGCAGCGCTTGCCTTTGTGCAGGATGCCTGAAGGGATCAGGTGCAAAACGGTCTTTTCATCGCCCACCACCAAGGTGTGGCCGGCATTGTTGCCGCCCTGAAAGCGGACTACCTGGTCGGCATGCTCAGTGTAGATGTCAACGACCTTGCCTTTACCTTCATCGCCCCATTGGGAGCCTACGATCACTACATTAGCCATATTCTTTAAAATCTCCTGATTACAGACAAAAGCCCTCGGCCAGCAGGGACCGATAGGGTATTTGTTGCTCATTGTCGTCGGCAAGTTGGATGAGTCGGACTGTTTCATCCGGTTCGCCGACTACCATGACAAAGCGGTAATTCATTTTGTGGGCATACTGAATGCTGTCTTCCAGTTGCCTTTCGATGATGTCCCGGGCGACCGAGTAGCCTTTCTGGCGCAGGGATTGGGCGGCGAGTTGGGCCGGTTGTTTGTTGCTGCCGGTCTGGAAGATCAGCACGTCGGCATATTTAGCCGCGCTTTTCTCCAGTTGTTTGTCGAAGGCGTTCAGCAGGTGCAGCAGGTTAAAAGCAAAGCCCGTTGCCGGAGCCGGCAGGCCGTAGCGGGCGGTCAGGTTGTCGTAGCGACCGCCGGAGCAGACCGCTTGGCCCAGGCCGCTGAGAAAACCCTGAAAAGTAATGCCGGTGTGGTAATCAACGCCGCGCAGTTCGCCGAGATCAAAGGTGATGTGTTTTTCAACGCCGTAGACCTCGAGCACTTCCAATACTTGTTTCAGATTGTCCAGGGCCGTCCGGGAGCGGTCATTGATAACGGCTTCTTCCGCCCGATCGAGAACTTCTCTGCCGCCGAACAGCCGGGGCAGGGCCAGAATGGCTTGTTTTTCACGGTCGTTTAGGCTCAGCTCCTGCAATAATTCCATCAGGCCGGAATTGTCCTTGCGGCCGATGGCGCATTGCAGTTGGCGGGCCTGCTCCGGGGAGAGGGGCAGGTCGGCCATCACGCCGCGAAAAAATTCCACTTGGCCGATATCGATGGTAAATTCTTCGGCGCCGAGGGCCTGCAGACATTCGACGGCCATGGCGATCATTTCCGCATCGGCCTCTGGGCCGTCAAGGCCGATGAGTTCGACGCCGGCCTGAAAAATTTCCCGATCCTTGCCGGCTTGCTGTTCGGCGTGGCGCAGTACCTGACCGCTGTAGCAGAGGCGCTGAGGCAGTGGTGCATGTTGCATGCGGGTGGCAACAATGCGAGCCACTTGCGGTGTAATGTCCGGCGAAAAGGCCACCAGCTTACCGTCTTGACGGTCGTCGAAACGGAAGGTCTTTTCCCGCAGCCCTTCTCCCAGGCCTTTTTCCAGGACGTGGAGAAATTCCAGTGAAGGCGGAATGACGGGGCGAAAGGCCCAGCGGTGAAAAACCTCATGCAGGGTTTGCTTGAGTTGCTCTATTTTAGCCGCCTTAATCGGCAGGAAGTCTTTTACCCCTTTTGGGAGCATGGCTTCCGAAATGGTTTGCTGCGTAACGGTCAATGTTTATCTTCCTTTATAATTGATTCCGCCCGGGGCGGTGTTTTCAGTCATTTGGTTGTGTGGATGGAGTCGGCGAATCAGAGATTGACCTGTACTGCCGAAATGATATGTGGGTTGGAGCGAAGTCTTTGTAATACCTCTTCGGGAATCTTGCTGTCCACGGTAATCAAAGAGATGGCCCTGCCCTGAATCTTGCGGCGTGATAAGCCCATCATGGCGATGTTGATGCCTGACTCCCCAAAGACTTGCCCGATGAAGCCGATCACCCCCGGGCAGTCTTGATTGTGCATAACCAGAATATGGCCGTCGGGAACGGCCTCTACGTGGTGGTCGTCGACCCGGACGATGCGGTAGTCCTGGTCGCCAAACAGGGAGCCGCTCACTGAACTTTCGCCATCGCTACCGACCACGGTCAGCCGAATCAGGTTGGCGAATTCCAGGGACATGTCGCAACTTCGTTCCACGACCTGGATGCCTCGTTCCCGCGCCAAGTGGGGGGCGTTAACGTGGTTGACTGAAGGGCCGACAATCGGTTCCAGCAAACCCTTGAGCAGGGCATTGGTTAAAGGCCGGGACGGATGTTCAGTCACGCCTCCGGAATATTCAATAGTGATTTGTTGCAGCCCTTTGATCCCTCGCTGAGCCTGAAATTTACCAAGACGCTCAGCCAAGTCTAAATAGGGACGAATTTCGCTGAGCCGTTCAGCATTGATCGAGGGCATATTAAGCGCGTTGGCGACGATGCCCTTCTGTAGAAAATCGACAATCTGCCGGGCGACCTGAACCGTCACGTTGATCTGGGCATCAACGGTGGCTGTGCGCAGGTGTGGGGTACAGATGACCTGTTCCATGGCCAGCAACGGGTTGTCGGCCTTGGGAGGCTCATTGGCAAAGGCATCCAAGGCCGCGCCGGCCACTTGCTTTTTTTCGATGGCGGCGGCCAGGGCGGTTTCATCGATCAGGCCGCCGACAGCGCAATTAATGATGCGGCAGCCTGGTTTAACTCGCGCCAGGGCTTCTTCGTCAAACAGATTGACTGTTTCCGCGGTCAGTGGAACATGCAGCGAGATAAAGTCGGAGCGCCTGAGCAGGGTGTCAAAATCAACGGCTTCCGCACCCTTTTTGGTAATCACGTCTTCGGCCAGGTAGGGGTCGTATACGATAACCCGCATCTTTAAACCCAGGGCCTGTTCAATAACCAGGCTGCCGATTTTGCCGGCGCCGACGACTCCGAGGGTTTTGCCGTTGATTTCCACACCGAGAAAGCGCTGGTTTTCCCAGTGGCCTTCCTTGGTCGAACGGTTCGCTTCAGGGATCTGCCGACTCAGAGCCATCAGCATGGCAATGGAATGTTCTGCGGCGGTCGTGGTGCTGCCAAAGGGGGTGTTCATCACAATGACCCCCTTGCGATTGGCCGTCTCCAGGTCCAGGTTTTCGATGCCGATGCCAGCCCGCCCCACAACCCGCAAACAGGGTGCTGCATCGAGCACTTCGGCAGTGATCTGGGTGCCGCCGCGTACTACTAGGGCTTCGGCATTTTGCACCGCCTGCAACAGTTCTTCGGAAGAGATGCCCGGCCGGTAATCGAGTTCGATGCCAGCGGCTTCTTCAAACACCGCCAGTCCTTCGGCGGAAAATATGTCAGAAACCAGAACCTTCATGGAAAAGCGGCCCGTATCCAGTTGGATTGTTGCGTAATTTGCAGTAAAAGCCCAAGGGCTATAGAAATTTCACTAACAGTGTAAACTAGCAACAGGCCCTGAGGATGTCAAGGATTAGGCGCCGCCTGTCTATCGGTAGCTCCTGGCTTAGCTTGGCTGGTCTAGTCCAGGCTCCGGGTCAGGTGCTCGATGAGCAAACGCACGCCGAAGCCGGTGCCGCCGGCCGGTCGATAGTCCGAGCCTTTTTCCTGCCAGGCCGTTCCGGCGATGTCCAGGTGAGCCCATCGGTAGTCTTTGGCGAAGTGCTGCAGAAAAGCGGCCGCTGTAATAGTGCCTGCCGGTCGGCCGCCGATATTTTTCAGGTCGGCAACTTCGCTTTTCAGCTGTTCGGCATATTCATCCCACAGGGGCAGTTGCCAGCAGCGCTCGCCACTGGTTTCGCCGGCTTTCTGCAACTGACGCAGCAGGCCGTTATGGTTACCTAGAACAGCCGCCGCATGGTGGCCAAGGGCGATGATGCAGGCACCGGTCAAGGTCGCTAAATCAATAACTTCCCGCGGATTGAAGCGTTTGGCATAAGTTAGTGCATCGGCTAAAATAAGCCGGCCTTCGGCATCTGTATTGAGTACTTCGATGGTGCGGCCGGCCATGGAGGTAAGGATATCTCCTGGGCGAATGGCGCTGCCGGAAGGCATATTCTCCACCGCCGGCACGATACCGACCAGGTTAACCGGTAGTTTCAGCAGGGCGGCCGCCAGCATCGTGCCGAGTACGGTCGCGCCTCCGGCCATGTCCATTTTCATCTGGTCCATTTTCTCGCCCGGCTTGAGGGAGATGCCGCCGGAGTCGAAGACCACTCCCTTGCCGACCAGGGCAACGGGACGCTCATCGCCGGCGCCCCGATAGTGCAGCACGATCAGTCGTGGTTCGCGAACGCTTCCCTGGGCCACACCGAGTAATGCACCGCAACCCTCCTTTTCGAGGGCTTGCCGGTCCAGCACCGTACATTCCAGGCCGACCTCTGCCGCGATGGCTTGCGCTTGTTCAGCTAGAAAGATGGGGGATTTAACGTTTCCCGGTTCATTGACCAGGTCACGGGACAGGATGACTCCGCGGCAGAGGCTTTCGGCGCGACGGACGGCGGTTTCTGTGGCCGCCTGCTCTTTTTTTCGCTCCGTCAGTACCGTGAGTTGCTGTAAGGAAGGTGAGCGCTTCGGGTCGGGGCTGCGATATTGTTCGAAGCGATAGTCTGCCAGAATCAGTCCCTCGACCCAGGCGCTGGTCATAGCCTCAACCTCAAGGCCGTGCAGGGGGCTGTCCGCGGGAATCCAGCTGAAATCCGTCAGTCGTCTTTGTCGCAGCTGATTGATTGTCGTGGCGCCCGCTTTGCGCAGGGTTTCCAGGGTAATGTCTTTTTCCTTGCCGAGACCGATGAGTAGAATTCGTTCGGCAGCCAGTTGCCGGTTGCCATGCAGCAGCAGGGTCTGCTGGGCTTCGCCGGAGAATTCCTGGGCGGAGGTTGCCCGGCTAAGAGCTCCGTCGAGGGCTTTGTCTATTTTTTGTAACAACGGTGCAGTTAATTGGTCGGTCGCTACCCCCAGGACCAGGCAGGGGGTGGCCTGTTTCAGTGCGGCACCGTGGATGACGTTAATGTTCATGAAGCATTCCTCTCTAAAAAAGGGGAGTGGATTTGGAAACGCATTTATAGGCACCATTGTAGCCCCTTACGAGGCCTGTTTCAATGTTTTAGCCGCGGATAATTATTTGCCAGAATTCGTGTGATAATGCTATCTTGGCACTGGTTGATACCATTTATCAATGCCAGGGAGCGAAGCATGGAAACAGCCTGTATGGAGGTTACCATACTCGGATCGGGTACCAGTACCGGGGTGCCGATGCTCGGCTGTTCTTGCGACGTCTGTCGTTCAACCGATCCGCACGACTGCCGCACCCGCTGCAGTGCCCTGATCAGCTATCGCGGTCAGCAAATCGTCATCGACACCACCACCGACTTTCGCCAACAGGCCCTGCGCGAGGGGGTTGATCATGTCGATGCGGTGCTCTACACCCACGCCCATGCCGACCATGTGCACGGCATCGACGATCTGCGGGCTTTTAATATGACCTCTGGCGGCACCGCTATCCCCATTTATGGCTTGCCGTCGACCATGGATCTGATTCGCCGTAATTTTCGTTACATTTTTGGCGGTGAAGTGGCATCCAAGTTCCGGCCACGGCTGGTGCCCTGGAACCTGGAAGGCGATTTTTCGCTTTGTGGCCTACCCGTTGAACCACTGCCGTTGCAGCACGGTCCTGGCACTTCTTGCGGTTACCGTATCGGTCCTTTTGCCTATGTGACGGATTGCAACGGCATTTCCGAAGCGGTCATGGCCCGCCTGCAGCAGCTTGAACTGCTGATCATCGACGGCCTGCGCTTTCGCGCCCACCCCACCCACTTTACTATCGATGAAGCAATTTCCGTAGCGGCTCGGCTCGGTGCCCGGCGCACCGTTTTAACTCATATCTGTCACGAAGTTGCACATCGCCGGGATACGGCTAAACTTCCCGACGGAGTGGAATTTGCCTATGATGGTCAACGCTTTTCCCTGCCGCTACGGCAGCAGAGTTAAGGTGTCCGATTATTTGAAAGTCAAATGCTAAACTGGCGGGTCGCGTCCCGCCAGACGCCTTCCTTTTTGTCCAGACGGCAACAAAAAGGAAGCAAAAAATGCCTGCCACTGCGTGGGGCAGTAGAGAGTCAAGTAGGGAGGAAGCAACCACCCTTAGATCGTTCTTTCACGATGACGTTTCATTGCAACGCTCTTTTCTTTGAAGGTTCGCTGCAGAGGTCATCGGTTCCAGTCTCTTTCGACCTTGGTGCCCATGTTTTGCTGGGTTTTAAAACCCGAAAACACAGATGCTAAAAAGCCATATTGCGCCTAGCTGGTTCGGTCCTACAAGCTAAGCCGGCCACAACCATTACTGAACGCATGTTGAGTAGCACCTAGCGAAAGTGCATTACCAGAATGATGAGATAGACGGGTTTTGTGTACCGTAAAACATTCTCTGGAGGTGACCGACCATGGACCATCCGCCACTTCAGGCAATCCGCAATATCGGTATTATTTCCCACATTGATGCCGGTAAGACCACGGTCTCCGAACGGGTCCTCTACTATACGGGCAAGAGCCACAAGATGGGCGAGGTGCATGATGGGGCCGCGGTCATGGACTGGATGGAGCAGGAGCAGGAGCGGGGTATCACCATCACCGCCACCACCACCAGCTGCCGCTGGCGGGACTGCTGGATCAACCTCATCGACACTCCCGGTCATATCGACTTTACTATCGAAGTCGAACGTTCCCTGCGAGTACTCGACGGTGCCGTGACCGTCTTCAGTGCGGTGGAAGGGGTGCAGTCGCAAAGTGAATCGGTCTGGCATCAGGCCGATCGCTATCGTGTGCCCCGTCTTTGCCTGATCAATAAAATGGATCGTATCGGTGCCGATTACCGACGGGTGCTGGAGCAGATCGTCAAGCGTTTTGACGCCCGCCCCGTCTTGCTGCAGCTGCCTCTGGGGGAAGAGGGCGACTTTGCCGGCGTCATCGACCTGATTGGTGAACAATGCCTGCTTTTCAGTGAAGCCGACCAGGGGCTGACAGTGACGGCCGAAGCCATACCCGCCGAACGTCTGGAAGAAGTGCGGTCAGCCCGCGAAGTTCTCATCGAGGCGGCGGCCGATTTCGATGACCAGATTCTTAACGATTTTCTCGATGGGCGTACCGTCGATTCGTCCCGTCTACGGGCGGCCCTGCGTCGTGGCGTATTGGAATGTCAGCTGTTCCCGGTGCTGCTCGGTTCGGCTTTGCGCAACAAGGGGATTCAGCCGCTGCTCGATGCCGTCGTAGCTTTTTTGCCCTCGCCGCTGGAAGCGCCTCCGGTGCGGGCTCTGGTGGAAGGGGACGGCCTGCAAGAGCGGTTTTTAAGTTGTGACCCTGACGGGCCCCTCTGCGCTCTGGCCTTTAAAGTGTTTTCCGATGCCGGGCGTAAGCTGACTTATCTGCGGGTTTATTCCGGCACCGTGCATGCCGGACAAGAGCTGTTCAACGGCGCTCGTGGGCAGAAGGAGAAGATAGCCCGCCTGTTTCGCATGCATGCGCATAAGCGGGAGCGAATCGAGGCGGCGAGGGCCGGCGATATTGCCTCTGCCGTAGGGCTCAAAGATGTTTTGACCGGGGACACGTTGAGTGCTGAACAGGAACCGCTGGTGCTGGAAGGCTTGAGCGTCCCTGAGCCTGTTGTCTCCCTGGCGGTGGAACCCAAGCGCATCGATGACCGGGAGAAGTTGTTGCCCGCTTTGGAAAAACTTCAATGGGAAGACCCGACCTTTCGTGTTCGGGAGGATGCAGGAACCGGTCAGCTCATTCTGGCCGGCATGGGCCAGTTGCACCTGGATATCCTGACCCAGCGTCTATCCCGGGAGTTTGGGGTCGAGGTCATTACCGGCCGTCCCCAGGTTGTTTACCGGGAGACCCTGTGCAAGGTTGTGGAGCATCGGGAAGTTTTTCATCGTGAAGCCGAGGGAAAATTACAAAGCGGCGAAGTTCTATTGCGTCTGGAGCCGCTTGCCAGGGGAGAAGGCCTGATAGTGGTTCTGCCGCAAGAAGAAGAGCACGGCTTGCCCCTGGAGTGGCGGCAGGCTTTGGAGGCCAGCCTGGAGCAGGGTTGCGCCGCCGGGGTTCAGGCGGGCTATCCCCTGACCGATCTGCGGATTGAGGTGGCCGAAGCACCTTACGAGGCAAGTACCACCACCGAAGCCGGCCTGTTGGCAGCCGCCCAGCGGGGGCTGGCAGTGGCCGCCCGCCAGGGGCAACCGACCCTGCTTGAGCCGATCATGGCCTTGGAACTGATGGTACCAAGGGAAAGCGCCGGCAAGGTCCTCGGTTCCCTGCAGCAGAAGCGTGGTCGCATCGATGGTATGGAGAGCCGCGGGGAGATGGAGGTCATCCAGGCCCAGGTGCCCCTGACAGAGATGTTCGATTATATGACCGAACTGCGCAGTGCCACGCAGGGACGCGGTACTTTCAGCATGGAGTTCTCCCGGTACGACCAGGCCCCGGACGAAATATTGCAGAAATTCAGTATAAAGTAGTTGGCTCCAGGCCGCGACGGGCCAGTTCCAGGCGAACCTGGTCGCGGCGTTGCTGCAGGGCTTCCGTTGTATATTCCCGCTCCGGCCCCTTGCTGGCTCCAAGGCCCACCGAGCTACTGCTGCCTACGCCGATCCCGACTCCCAGTCCAAAACCGAAACCGCCACCGCCTGAGCGTGGTTCTTCAACCCCTTCAACCAATTGTTGGTAGTAGATAAGCAGTTCGGCATCCGTCATGTGCATATAATCCTCTTGCAGCAGCTGCCTGGTGGTTGGTCGCGTCGATTGACAACCCACGGTTAGCAATAGCATGCCCAGCAACAGGATTATCAGGTGAGCGATGGTTCTCTTCATTCGTTCCTCCCCGTTTGTGGTCAATGGTCTGTCCCCATCAGTTCAGTCTGCGTATTCCAATTATATAACAACCGCGCCAAACCGTTCGATTGTCACAAAATTGACAAATCCCAACATTTTTACTTGCCAATCGCTATTCCCTTTGCTATACAACGAGAGCTTGAAGTTTAATGAAAGAGGGTTTTTTAGCCCGTTAACATAAAGTCCACTCCGATTCAAGGCCGGCTAAGGCCATAGCTAAGCCACCTTGAACGATGGGTGCCCCCGGAAACGGTGGCGCCTCCCGTATTTGGAAAGGAGTCGACCTGCGAACGCGTATTCCAAGGTATATGGTGCGCTGGCGGGGAGACCCGTCAGCGCATTTTTTTATGGAATTTGGGTGTATTGAAAACGATGGGACATTTTCAGGAGGATTTATTATGAGTGCAAGGTTGTTTAGACCGCTGGTCTGGATGTGCCTGTTGGCAATGCTGCCGGCAATGCCCGGTTTTGCAGCGGACAGCGAGGTGTTTTCGCTCGGTGAGGTTATTGTTACCGGCGAACAGCAGGTGGTCAATCTGGCTACCACCGTTACCGAGGTGACCGCTGAGGATATCAAACAGCGAGGAGCCCAGACTGTAGCCGAGGCTCTGGAGCTGTTGCCCGGTGTCAATGTAGCAGTCGGCGGCAAAGGCCAGAGTTACGTCAGCGTACGTGGCTTCGAGCAGAGCGATTTGAAGGTGTTGATCGACGGTGTGCCTCTGTATGAGCAGTATTACCGCGAACTGGATTTGTCCCAGCTTCCGGTCGATGCAGTCGCCAAGATCACGGTGACCAAGGGGGCCTCTTCGGTCCTTTACGGCGCCAATACTTTTGGCGGGGTTATCAATATTGTAACCAAGACGGCCGGGGCCAAGCCTACAGCCGAGGTTATTGCTTCCTGGGGTAACTACGCCACTCAAAATTACATCTTCAATACAGGTGCGACTCTCGGCAAGTTTAGCTATTGGCTGACCACGAGTTTTCGCCAGTCCGACGGTTATCGCCTGTCCAATGACTTTGACAGCGATCCGATGTTTATCGGGGAACACACTGTTGATGGAAACCCGTTTGTGGAGGACGGCGGTAAGCGCGACGGTAGCGAATATATGAAGCGCACTATCAATGCCAAGCTCGGCTGGCAGCCGGATCAAGATACCAGCCTCTATCTGACCTTCGACTATCACAACAACCCCAAGGGTGTGCCCAATCGCAGTTGGCGCTTCAATGAGTGGGAGCAGTGGCATGTCAGCCTGGTTGGGGAAAAACAATTTACCGACTGGCTACGGGTCAAGGCCCGGGGTTATTATGTCGACCATAAAGATAGTTTGGTTGAGGAAGATCTGACCTTCACTGCAGACCACAAGCACTTCTGGCTTGCTTCCACCTACGACAATTATACAGTCGGTGGCGATCTGCAGACATTTATGGATTTCGGTCCTTTGAGCTTCCTCAAGGTTGGCCTGAGCTTTGTACGCGATGACTGCGAACAGAGCGAAATCCCCAAGAGTGGCGGTCCTTGGGAAGACGTTGGTGAATACAGTGCCGATACCTATACGTTCGGCATCGAGGACGAAATTAAACCTAATGACTGGCTGGCTTTGACCCTAGGTGCCAGTTATGACTACTTTGATCCCCGCGAAGCCAATGATCAGCCGGTGCCGGGCAGCGCCCATGCCTTCAATCCCCAGATCGGGGCGGTGGTGACCCTGTCGGAAAATACCACTCTGCACGGCTCCATGGCCAAGAAGATCAGCTTCCCCCATCTCAAGCAGTTGTTTAGCGATGTGAGCGGTGGCAATCCCAATCTCGACCCCCAGGAAACTCAAAGCTATGAAATCGGTGTGACTCACATCTTCAACGACAGGGTCAGCGGTTCGGTGGCTTTTTTCTACAACGATATCAAGGATTTGATCGATAAGGTCGGGCCCAAAGGGGCAAGTTATTATACCAACATTGGCCAGGCACACACGCAAGGCATCGAGGCCACTTTAGGTGCGGACGTGACCGACAATTTCTGGATGGGATTCAACTATACTTATCTGGAAACCGAACAGAGAACCGATGACGAATGGAACGGTCGTGAACTGGAAGGACGGCCCCGTCACCGTGCGAATCTTGACCTGCGTTACCGCTTTGGTTTTGGTTTGACCGCAAGCACCCAGGCCTCCTACACCCAACGGCAGTATTTTGAGGACAATGACGACAACTGGAAGCAGGGACCGGATTTCTTTCTGCTCAACGCCCGGCTCGAGCAGAACCTTGGCCGCAAATGGGACGTGGACGGGAAAGTATTTGTCGAAGTTAGTAATATCACGGATAAGTTTTATCACGAAGAAGGATTCCTCACGCCTGGACGTACCTTTCTGGCCGGTCTGAGTCTCACCTATTAATCCTTTGATTTGGGCTGTCCTGGACAGAAAGCAGTAATCCAGGACAGCCTTATACTTTCCCTCCGCAAGGGGATTGAAGCATGACCATTGCAACTGCCTCCTCTGTGTTATTCAATGTGGCTGCCGGTACCTATGCCGGCAGCCTTTTCTTTCATTTGCTGAAACGCCACCGCTTTAGCTGCTGGCTGCTGGGGCTCGGTTTCGCCGGCCATACGGCAAGTCAAGTCAGTCGCTGCTGGAGTTGGGGAATATTTTCTCTCGATGGGGTGTTCAACGGTGCCCTCTTTCTGCCCTGGGCTCTAGCCCTGGTGGGGCTGATCTGCCTGATGCGCGGGCGATTGCAGGATGCTGCTTCTATGAGTTGGCTGACGACTTTGACCATAGCAACGACCCTGGCCTTGCCGGTTAATATTCCACCGCCCGGTCCCTTTACCGCTACCTGGTCGTCGCCGATGTTCTTTTGCCTGGAGGTGCTGGCCGTTGCTTTGTTTCTGGCCAGCGGCTGGTTCGCCTGGCGGCAGCTGCGCAAGCCCAATGATGATCTGCTGTTCAATGAGTTGGCTATCTGGGGCTTTATCCTTTACAGCCTGGCCCAGGTGGTCGGCGCCGTCTGGAGTTATCTCGGCTGGGCCAGCCTTTTCCACTGGGGCGAACGGCATCTGCAATCGGCGGCCATCTGGTGCCTCTATTGCGGCTATCTTCATACTCATTTCGACAGCTCTTTCGATCTTCGTAAAAAGGCCCGCTGGGCTTTTTCCAGCGGGCTTGTGGTGCTGTTAGTCGCCTACGCTCTGCAGGTAGCGGCTCACCTCACTGTGCTTAATCCCGCTAAGGTTTCCGGTAAAGGTTCCGGCAGAGGCAAGGCGCACGTGACCGCCCAGGAGCAGGTGCACGGTGAATTGCCCCATGGCGCGGTCCCCGGAGCCTGCCGTAATCCCGAACTGACGGAGGAAAGCCATGATTAATCGATTGTGGAAGGCTCTGTCTGGCATTCGCCTGACCCTCTGGCTGCTCGTCCTGCTCACCCTGAATCTGTTTGTCGGCAGTCTTTACGCCAAGGTCATGCCCGTCTTCGGCGAACTGAATACCAAGCTCTTTCCCGCCTGGCTGGGGACACGTAGTGACGTCCACAGCTGGTGGATCTTCACCCTTTTCGGTTTGCTTGCCCTGCTTTTTGCCAATACTCTGGCCTGTACCCTGGATCGGGTCCGCTTTTTATGGGAACGGCGGCAACATCATCGCCGAAGTCTCTTTCTCTTGCTGCTGGCCCCCTCGATCATGCATTTTTGTTTTCTGTTTATTATCGGAGGACATGCCCTGACGGAATTTACCGGCAGTAAAGAGCGGCTTCTGGCGGTGGTAGGCGAGGAGGTAAGCCTCGACGACCTGCAAGTCACTCTGCTTGAGCGGCGCTACGATTATTGGCAGGAACCGGAGCTGGAAGGCAAAATGCGCCAGTGTACCGCAACCCTGGAGTTGAAAACGGGCGCCAAGGTCGAACAGCACCCGATTGCCATTCTTGAACCCCTCTACTGGCAAGGCTACACCCTGCATCTCGGCATGGCCGGCAAACCCGGTGTTGATGAACTGCCGCCGCTCCAGATTACCGTCAAAAAGGACCCTGGCCTGTGGTTGATTTTGATCGGCAACACAGTGCTGTGTTTGCTGATGCTCTGGTACTTTCCGAAAATTCGCAAGATTCGCAACGGAGGACAATAGCAATGAGACGATTCGCTCAGCTGTTTGGCATCCCGCTGATCTGGTTGCTGCTCTGCGGCAGCGCCTTGGCCATGGCAAACCATGGAGCCTCTGCCGATCCGGTGCTGACCATTACCGGTGATGTGACTAATCCTCTCAAGCTGACCGTTGCCGAGCTGTCCCGTTTTCAGTCGGTGGAGATTCAGCTCAACGAGGTGGACCGTAACCGGCAGTTCCACGGGGTCTACTTGCATCAGGCGGTGCCACTCCGTACCTTGCTGGATATGGCTGAAGTCATCACTCAGGATCAACCTACTGGCAAGGGGATTGAGCTGGCTATCCGCGTGACCGGTGCTTCCGGCAAGCAGGTGGTTCTGTCCTGGGGCGAGGTCTATTACAGCAATGGGACTGAATATGCCATTGCTTTTGCCGCTGCGCCGGTTAAGCCGATGATGACCGAGGCCCGTTGCCAGAAATGCCATGGCCCGGAAATATACAAGAGCGCTCTAGAACAGTACGCCCGCCCGGCCCAGCTGCCCAAGCTGCTGATTCGGGGGGATTTCTACACCGATCGTTGTTTGGAAGGGGTTACCCGTATCGAGGTTCTCGACCTTTACCCGAAGCTCAAGTCCGATCGTTCGGTAAAGCTTGAATCAGGTCAAATTCAAGTCACCGGCCTGGTGGCTAAGGAACTTAAGCTCTCGAGCCTTAAAGACTATCCTCAAATGAAGATGTGGAAGAAGGTCGTCGGCCTGCATATGGGCTACCACGGTCTGCATCTCTACAAAGGGGTTTCCCTGGCCAAGGTGCTGGAATCTGTCGGTGTCGGCGATGAGTTGACCAAGGCGGTGATGATCTCGGCACCGGACGGTTACCGGGCCCTCTTCTCCTTCGGCGAGCTGTTCCAGTCTTTCAAGGGGCGGCGGATCATGTTGGCCGAAAGTGCCGACGGCAAGCCCCTCGAAGGGCAGCGCGGCGGCAAATACCGGATTATCGTTCCCGAAGAGCTGGTTGACGATCGGGACGTATTGGCCGTCGATCGCATCGAAATCATCGACTTGAAACCGCAGGCCAAGATATCCATCATCGGGGTCGGCCCCGGCGATACCGATCTGCTCACCCTGGAGGCCCTCAGCGCCCTGGCCCGTGCCGACGTGCTGGTGGCTCCGGCCGATATCGCCAAGCGTTTTTCCCACTACCTGGGCAATAAGCCGAACCTGTTCGATCCGTTGCAACTCATCAAGCATATCTACCGCAAGGCCCACCCCGAACTCAGCGCCAAGGAACTGGCGAAACAGGTTGATGACGAACGAAAAGTCGGCGTGGTCAAGATTCGTCAAGCCCTCGATGAAGGCAAGAACGTGGCCTTTATCGATTGGGGCGACCCGCTCATCTATGGCAGCTCCCGGTGGATTCGTCACTACTTCAGCGACGATGAATTGGAGACGGTACCGGCTTTGAGCTCTTTCAACGCGGCCAATGCCATGATTCAGCGCGACATTGGCGCCGGGGGATCTATCGTGATCACCATGCCGAGCGGACTGAAAGAACATCCCCAGTTGCTTGAAGCGGTAGCCGAGAGCGGCGATACCCTGGCTATTTTTATGGGGTTGAAGGAATTTCAGGAACTGAAACCCCGGTTCGATCGCACCTATGCCGCCGATACACCGGTGGCTCTGGTCTTCAGTGCCGGAATGGCCGGCAGTGAACGGTTGGTGCGCACCACTTTGAAACAGGCCGTGGACGAGCTGAAGGCCGATCCGGAAAAGTTTCTCGGTTTGATCTACGTGGGCCCGCGCCTCAATCAGCGTTCCAGCGAATGCCAGTAACTCTGATTTAATGCGACGCGTTGACATGCCGGCGTGTTGATAAAATGGGTACAAAGGGGCAGGCTCTCCGTGGTGATTGAATCGTGTGAGCCTGCCCCTTTTTTTTAAGGAAGAGAGCTTGTGATGAAGCCTGGGTGGTATTTTCGGAGCGTATTCTGCCTGTTGTCCCTGTGTCTCGTCTTTTCAGGTCAGGTGTCGGCTGAACCGGTAGTTACCGTGACGGGGTTGGTCAAACAGCACCAGCGTCTTGCTCTGGAGGATCTCGCAAACTATCGGTCAGTGACGGTTCGGACTACCGAGGTCGGCAGAGGCGGCGCTTTTCATGGCGTCTATCGCTATCAGGAGTGCTGCTGATAAGGCCAGGGAATTGTCCGGGCACAAGTGATTATTTTTATGTGTACGGGCACTGCGTCCAATCCGATTACCGGTTTGCCCCAAAAGAAATCACAACATCCATTGATCTATTTCCTTTTCAAGCGAACCTGCCCCGTCTAAAATCAAAGCATGCTCTTTGTTTTTTATGGGGACCGTATGCTTGCTTCTGTTTTCAAGCCTAACCTACTGCTTTTCTGGTTGTTCCTGACACTTATCGTTGTGGCCCCTTGCGGAACGGTACGGGCCGCAGGGCCATTGACCTTTGAATTTGAAGGCGTCGATGGAGTGTTGCGGGAGAATTTGGCCGCTGCCTTGGTGCCGCCGCCCAATTTGTTGCGGGATGGGGCCGTCGACCAGCGCTGGCTACAGCGTTTTGTCGACCAGGTACCGGCGACGGCGAACAAGGCTTTGCAGCCCTTTGGCTATTACCGGCCAAGCATCGAAACAGAGTTGCGGGAAGTCGATCCGACCAGTTATGTACTCAAGATCCGCATCGAACTGGGGCCGGCCATTCGGTTGGCACGTCTGCAGATCGATCTCTCCGGCAGTGGAACACACAATGGCAAACTGGTGGCTCTTCTGGAGGAGTTTCCCTTAAAACAGGGAGATGTGCTCCATCAGGGCGTTTACGAGGAAGGCAAGGCCGCTCTCAAGCGACGGGCGCAGGACCTTGGTTATCTCGATGCCGACTACACAGTGCATGAAATTCGCCTTGATGTTGACCGGGCAACAGCAGACGTCGAGTTGCTGTTGCAGACCGGCCCCCGTTACCGGTTCGGTGCGGTAACCTTTACCGGTGCCGATCAATATCCCGAATCCTTTTTGCGGCGTTACCTGGCCTTTGATGCTGGAGACGTCTTTTCCTACGCTCGCCTTGGCGACACTCAGCTTAATCTTCTCGATGCCGACCGTTTTGAAGAGATTCGCGTATTGCCCGATCGATCGAAAATGGTCGATGAAATGATTCCCGTCGGTATTGCCCTGACTCCGGGGGCAACCATGCGTTTGCGCCCAGGCATCGGTTACGGTACTGACACCGGTGCCCGCCTTTCCCTGTCTTTCGACCATTTCAATATTTTTGAACAAGGGCACGCCTTGAATCTGCAGCTCAATCTCTCGCAGATAAGGCAGGCGGTTATAGCCTCCTATATAATTCCCGATGACGAGAATCAGCATAATGCGACGGCTTTGCGAGCCGGCTACGAGAATGAAGAGAACGATACCTTCGATACGGAAAAAATAACCGTTGAGATTGAGCGAATGCGGGACCTTGGCCGCGGCCGTAAAGGCTCTTTGTATGTACAGTTGTTCCAGGAAAAGTCTACTGTTGGCGATGTTACCGATACGTCTCGAATGATCCTGCCGGGGGTGCGCTATTCCCGGCGGCGTTATCGGGACTTGGTGCGACCTCGAAAAGGCCATCAGTACGAGTTTGAGGTTCGCGGCGGCCATCAGTGGCTCGGTTCCGATACCGGCCTGGTGCAGGTTCTTGCTGCCGGTAATCTGTTGCTGCCTCTGCCGGCTCGTATGACCCTTTTCTCCCGGGTTGAGGGGGATATACAGCCCAGAACGAGCCTTTGGTGGATGTTCCCGCTTCGCTTCGATTCTTTGCCGGTGGAGATCAGAGTGTTCGGGGCTATGCGTATCAATCCCTGGGGCCGGAGGATGAAGAGGGAGAGGTGATCGGCGGCAAGCATCTGCTGGTGGGCAGTGTCGAGCTGGAGCGGGCCCTGGGCGAGAAGTGGGGGGCGGCACTCTTTTATGATGTTGGCAACGCTTTTAATGCTTTTGCTTCTATGGATTTGCAACAAGGAGTGGGGCTCGGTATTCGCCGCTATACCCCTGTCGGGCCGGTCCGCCTTGACTTGGCTCGCCAGGTAGGTGTTGCCGATCCCGGTTACCGGGTTCATTTGAGTATAGGGTTTGGATGGTGAAACGCTATTGGAAATATGCTCTTGCCGGTTTGCTGCTGGTGGTCTGTTTGACCGTGGCGACCGGCTATTGGCTGCTGGCTACGACCAGCGGGGCCCGTTGGGTGAGCGCCGAACTGGTCCGACGCAGCTCCCTGCCATTGATCGTGGGGCAGATTGAGGGGCGTCTATGCGACGATCTGCGCCTGCAAGAGGTGCAGGTTGAATGGCCGGACGGGTCACTGGCCATCGAATCCTTGCAGGTGGTCTGGCGGCCAACGGCGTTGTTGCGCGGCAAGCTGCTGATTACGGCGGCTTCAGTGCAGGGAGTGGTTCTTCATACGGTTGCCGGAGAGGCCCCGCCGGCAGAACCGGGGAAGGTATTATCTCTGAACTGGCCGGAACGGCCTGACTGGTTGAAGTGGCTGCGGGTTGAACTGCGTCAACTGCATCTGGCGGCGGCTCAATGGCGGCGACCGGAACAACCGCCTCTTGTTTTGGAGCGGTTCACGGGGCGTCTGCGCTGGACGGGGCGCCGCTTGAAGCTGACCGCCTTGGAACTGATCGCGCCGCAGGGCACCTTGAAGGCGGGCCTGGAGGCTGATTGGCTAAGACCTCGCGTGACTCTGGATGCCGCCGTCAAAATGGCTGACCTGGCAGGTGACGAGGCCCGTTTGCAGTTATCCCTGCAAGTAAAGCCTGGTGCAGCTGCAGAATCCCTACAAGGTCAGCTGCAGCTGACGGCTGTTAGTGCCCCGACCGGTAAGCTGACGCTGTCCAGCGGACTCCAGCTGAATTCGGAAACGCTGGCTTTGACCGCTTTTGAACTGGCTCAGCCGGACCGGGCGGGCAGGGTGACGGGCAGTTCCAAATTGCACTATGCAGCTGAAACGCTTCAACTGGAGCTACAGGCGGACCTCGCTCACTGGGATCTGGCGGAACTTGCGGGAATGGCCAGCGACCTCAGCGGCACGTTGCAGCTGGCCGGTGGATTGGATGATTATCGGGGCGAAGTTGAGCTCAGCAACAACGGACCGGGCTGGCAGGAGTTGCAACTGGTTGGACCGTTTTCCGGCAACCTTAAGCAGATTGCTTTTCCGCAATTGCAAGTGCAGGCCCTTAAAGGCACGATAGGTGGTAGTCTGACCGTTGGTTGGCAGCCTTTCCTGGACCTGCGTGGCAATTTAACCGCCAAAGGACTCGATCCAGCGGTTGTTCAATCGGACTGGCCGGGATCTGTCGGTTTAGAGGTGGAAGGCTACTGGCGGCAACCGGCGGAAGGTCCTTTCGAGGCAGGTGTGCGTGGCCAGTTGCTGGAAAGTACCCTGCGCGGCTATCAGCTGAAGGGTTCTGTGGACGGCCGGATGCAGGGTTCCGTTCTGGAGCTGGCCGCTCTTGAATTGCAGGGGCAGGGCGTCTCACTGAGTGCCAAAGGCGTGCTGAGCGATCGGCTCGATGTTAGGTTTCGTGCCAACGATCTGGCCAGCCTGCTACCCGATGCGGCGGGGGCGTTGCAGGGAAGCGGGTGGTTGCGTTGGCGTGATCAGCAGCTGGCCGGAGTCGTGCGCGGTCACGGTAGACGGTTGCGCTATGGTGGGCACAGTCTGACTGGTGTTGAATTTGATTTTGCCCGCCAAGCAGGGCGCGATGAGGCGACCCTGTCCCTCGCTCTGAAAGGTTTGCAAAGTACCGGTCTACCGATTGCCGATGTGACGATTCAGGGGGCCGGCCTGCCTGAAAAGCACCGTCTGGCGGCGACAGTGGAACTGAAACCCAGCACACGGCTCGAATTTTCCCTGGCGGGAGGGTATAGCGCAGGGAGTTGGCAAGGTGCCCTGCAACGACTGTCTCTGCAGGACGCCATCGGTCCTTTGAAGCTGGCCAATCCGCTGCCCTTGATCCTGTCGGATTCTGTTGTGCAGCTAAAGGATATGACTCTCAAGGGAGTCGGAAACGAGGAACTGAAAGCAGCGGCCGATCTGCGACTGCAGCCCTTCTCCGGACGACTGGATGCCCAGTGGCGTGAATTAAATCTGGCCCGGGGCAATCTCTGGCAGAAGGCCATCCGCATCACAGGACGGTCTTCCGGACATACCGGGTTGAAATGGCTGGTTGACGGGCAGCGGGAGGTGACGGCCCAGCTTGATCTGACCGGACGCTTGGATCAGGATGCGGCAACGGTGGATTTACGCCGATTGAGCAGTCAGTTGACCTGGAATCGTAACGGCCTGCAGGGAGATGTGGTTACCGAGCTGGCCGTGGGTGGCCGCTTTAGAGCCAAGGTTCGATCGGTTGAGCCTCCTGCTTTGGCCTTGCCGCAACGGGGCGAATGGCAATTGGACTGGCAAGCTCTGGAATTGCAACCGTGGCTGGCCAACTTGCCGGCAGGGATGGAGGTTGAGGGACGGGCCTCCGGCAGCAGTCAAGGGAGCTGGGCTCCCGGGGGGCAGATCGGGATCACTGGCCAAACGGAAATCGCCGGCGGCCGCATCGCCGGGAAGACCCCAGCCGGCCTGCTCTCCTTCGAGTTGCGATCGGCCACCGCTTCGTGGGACTGGCAGGACGTGCAGCTAAGCGGTGAGATGTCTTTGGTGCTGGAGGAATACGGTCGACTCGATGGCAAGTTTCTCCTGCCGGTGCCGGCTCGTTTGCCGCTGGCCCCTGACCCGGGCGGCAGTCTTTCCGCTCGGTTCACCGGTCAGATGCGGGAACAGGGGCTGGTGGCTCTGTTGCTGCCGGGGGTGATCCAGGAAAGCCGCGGTAGTCTGGCTGTCGATTTGACCGCCGGTGGCAAATGGCACCAACCGGTCTTTTCCGGACGGCTGAAACTGGCCGAAGCGGGGGGGTATCTGCCTGCAGCCGGCATCGAGCTTAAAGACCTGGGTGCCACGCTGGAATTTAACGATGACCGACTAGGATTGTCAGAGTTTGTAGTGCATTCCGGGCCGGGCCAGTTGCGGGGCCGCGGCTTTCTGCGTCTGAAGGATTGGCGTATCGCCGAATACCAGGCCAGGCTTGTGGGTGAAAAATTTCAAGCCCTCGATCTGCCGGAGCTGCAGGCGCAGATCGACCCGGACTTGCGACTTGAAGGCACTCCGTCTGGGTTGCGAATCGATGGCCAGGTCGCCTTAAATGAGTTTTTGCTGCGGAAGCTGGAGGCTTCCTCGGCAGTGAAAGTCAGCGAAGATGTGGTTCTGGTAAATACGACGAGCGAAACGACCAGGAAAAAAGCTCCGTTAGCCGTGAATGCCAATATCGACTTGGTCCTGGGTGAACATGTGTTGGTTAAAGCCGCCGGCCTTGACGCGCGCCTGGAAGGAAAAATGAAGTTGCAGGTAGCTCCGGGTAAGGAACCTACCGGAACAGGGCGGATCAGCGTTGCAGAGGGGGCTTATAGTGCCTACGGCGCCAAGCTCAATATTGAGCGAGGACATCTTCTGTTTAGCGGTGGGCCGGTCCAGGACCCGACCTTCGATATCCTTGCCCTGCGCACCGTGGGCAAGGTCAAGGCCGGGGTGCGGGTTGCCGGGACTCCCCGCGCCCCCAAACTCGAACTCTACTCCGAGCCGCCCATGGGCAATAATGATCGACTGGCTTATATCGTTCTCGGTCGACCCGTGGCTAAAACAAGCGGCGATGCCGATCTGCTGATGACAGCAGCCGGAGCCCTCCTTTCTCAGGGGGAATCGGTGGTTCTACAGGATCAGCTCAAGCGTCAACTGGGGGTCGACGTGCTCGGTTTCGAAGCGGGTGATGACGATGTGTCCACCTCGATGCTGACCATCGGTAAATATCTGAGTCCTGATCTCTATGTCGGTTACGGTCAGTCCCTGTTCACCGAATCCAGTGAGTTTCGTATGCGCTACAGCCTTGGAGAACACTGGGAAGTCGAGTCGAAGACCGGCACCGAAAGCGGCGTCGACCTCTACTATAAAATTGAATTTCGTTGACTTGATATTCCCCTGTTTCAGGTCAATGCCCTCACAAAATCAAATGCCTTCACCACAGAGAACACGGAGGACACAGAGAAATTCCATTAGCTCAACAGGTTTTCTCTGGGTTCTCTAGTGAGCTGGCGAACGGGTGGTAATAATGTGGGTTTTCGTTGGAGATAATAGTGCAGGGAGGAAGACGTCAGTCGGTTTCAGGCAGGCAGCATCGAACCACCAGACCATTGCGAAACATGATAATACGGCTGTCCTTGCTGTCAAAAAGATCGTACTGCCAAAGGACCATCGGGTGGTTGTCGTTTAGAAGTACGGCATCGTTGGTGCTTAAGGGGATGGCAGAGTTGAACTCTGCGCCTCGAACCACCTCCGCATAATCGGGGGGGCCGCATTCGGCAAAAACCTCATCTTTGGTCATGCCTTCATCGGGTTGGCAGATAGCCGCGGCCAGCGACGGCGACAGCAGAAGCAGGGCGATAGCTAACCGATATTTCATAGCGCCTCCACAAAATAACGCAGTCTTCAACGCATAATGCTCTTGTTGAAAGTATAACCGAAACTGTGGAGGTGGCTATGTTATGGCAACCCCAGAAACATCAGTCGATTACCGTGACCTTTTCGATGGTCACCGTTTCTACCGGCAGGTCCTGATGCTCTTCGACGGCGTTGGTGGCTACCTGTTCGATGGTGTAGACCACATCCATGCCGTCGACCACTTCGCCAAAAACCGCATAACCGTAGACTTCCGGTTTCGATCCGGCATGATCCAGCGATTTATTGTCGGCTGTATTGATGAAAAACTGGGCCTGAGCGCTGTCCACCTCCGAGGTGCGGGCCATGGCGATGGTGCCCGTTTTGTTCCTGAGTTTGTTGGTTGCTTCGTTTTTAATAGGCTCACCCAAGGGTTTTTCCGCCAGATCCGGGGTCAGGCCGCCACCCTGGATCATGAATTCCTTGATCACCCGGTGGAAAATAGTTCCATCGTAGTGGCCTGCCTTGGCGTAGGCGATAAAGTTAGCCACGGAAATGGGAGCCTTGGCAGCGTTTAGCTCAAGAATGATTTCACCCAGGGATGTGTCCATCTGGATCAGAGGATTCGAGTCGCTCATGGCGAGACTCCTTTTCTCTTTCTTGCGAGAGCATCAAAGTGAAAGATGCACCGGATATTGTAATCAGTGACAACAGGCGAAGTGAGTATAGAGGGGGTGAGAAGTTCAGGCAAGGGGAAGTGGACTTCGTTCAGACCAGGTAAAAAAAGGGCGTGCCGCTTAGGAGGGAAAGCAGCACGCCCAAAAGGTGTAGGGGCTGTATTGATGTCTGTTATTAATCTGATCGGTCGAACGTTGAAAAAGCTTTAGAGTTAAATGGTTAGCGCAGAACGGCCGCAATAATCCTAGAGACAGAATTGATCAACCATCTCCACCAGTTCTGGAATCTGCGGCTTGCTGATAGAGCCGTTTGCCCCAATCGAAGCGCACTTGGCGGCCATCTGTTCGGTAATCAGCGAGGAGAACATGATGACCTTGAGATTTTTCAGGCCCAGTTCCTCGCGAACCCTGCGACATAGAGCCATGCCGTCCATTTTCGGCATTTCGATGTCGGTAATAAGTATATTCAGTTGCTGCAGGAATTCCTCTTCCGAGTCGACCTGCCCGTGGATTTTTTTCAACGCTTGGTAGCATTCTTCACCATCAACGAAGGTCGTCAGCTGGGTGTAGCCCGAATTGGTCAATACCCGCTGAATGCCGGTGCGAATAATAGATGAATCTTCGGCCAGCATGAGTTTGACCTGCTGGCGCTGCTCGGCTTTACTTAAGCCTTCTGCTGTAGTGTCCTGCTTTTCAGTGGCCGTGCCTGCAAAGACCTTGCTCAGTTCAGGATCGAGTTCGGTCAGGATGTGCTCCAGGTCGACGATCAGGATTTCCTTGCTGCCGACATTAATGCTGCCGGTGAAACGGGGCCGGAACTTATCGATAAATGGGGCCATCGGCCGGACATCTTCCCAGCTGATACGGTGGATCTGGTTGACGTCATCCACCATAAAGCCCGTTATCTTTTGGTTGAACTGGCAGACCAGTACGACAGGTCGCTTCGGGTCCTCGCCATCAGGCTGTTGAGGGTTGAGGTGTTTGTTCAAGTCGATTAAAGAAATGGACTGACCTCGCACCAGATAAGTTCCCATGACCGACGGCTTGCTCTCCGGCAGAGTGGTCGTCTTTTCGGGTTCGTATTGAATAATCTCCCGCAGTTTCTGGACGTTGATGCCAAAGGACTGTTCTCCCAGATAAAACTCAAGGATCTCCATTTCATTGGTACCGCTTTCCAGCAAAATCTCTTGGCTGGGTCTGTCTTCCATCATTGCTTTCGCTCCGTATAAAAGATAAGAACTGCGCTATTCAAAATAACGCCGGTAAGCTGGTCATTATCCTGACATAGAATCAATGTTTGACAGTCTGTCGCGCTAAAAACTTGGGCTTTACCCAAATATCTACCCGGTATTGCCGTTTGTAATAACGATTAATGCACAAACCGTGACAATCTTAACGGATTGAGGAAGCAAAAATGTGAAAGTGTTAAAAAGGAAGATTTGAAGGAGCTTCTGGTGGGGATAAAGGAACTGTAGCAGGTTTAAGAAAAGCATCTAAAGGACCAGAATTACATATTGATTTGCTGTTTTTTGACGGCTTGTCCTGTTTATTGCCATCCGTCTTAAGGTTGTGATGGCCTTTTGCTGAAAAAATGATTTGCTAAACTCGTCAATTCCCATTCCAAGGAAGGCGCCACGTCATTCTGTTGCCATGGATACCCCATGTGCCCCACTTGTGGGGCGGGTTTCGCCACACCTGTGGCCCGACTATTGGCTCGCCAGAACTAATGCCTGCCGCTGTGAACGAAGATATCAATAATAAATAAGGGTTTGGTCTGTCGGGATCACACAGGAATTACACAGAGAAAGAAAAAGGGGTCACAGCAAAAGCCGTAACCCCTTGAACTTTCTGGTGCCCAGGGACAGAATCGAACTGCCGACACGAGGATTTTCAGTCCTCTGCTCTACCGACTGAGCTACCTGGGCAAGTTGAGCCACGGTTATAAATGAAACTCCCCGTACCTGTCAAGCAAAAATCGTTGTTTTTGCCAAGTTGGTTTGCCGCGTCTTTTGTCTATTCGAAGCCGTGTGTTATTCTAAAGTAACTGAAATCTCCATTGGTTTTTCCGGATGACCGCCGCATCAGGAGGATAACCATGAGCGAACGCGCTACCGATCCCGCCGAGGCAACACCCTTTGCTGTGCGGGATTGCGCCCTTATCTCTCTGGCCACGGGCCTTAAGGCACAGAATCTGCGGGAGTTTTGCGATATCCTTCAACGTATCCCGCTGGAGAGTATTGAGCACCACCTCTGGGGACGCCTTCTGCAGCCCCGTTTCGATGAACCGGAATATAACAACGATTTCGCGTCTTGGGCTTATCACGGTTTGCACGACAAGACTCTGGCCGAACGGCTGAGTATGGTGCTGCCCACCGATTTTGCCGATCAGGAAGCTCTTCGCCAAGAGCTGGTCGAGGTTCTTGAAGAGAGACTCGATCAATGCGAGATGGTGCCTTGGGCTAAAAACGATCAGCAGTTTCATTTCTTGCGCTCGCAGATCGTGGTCTTCGATAGCGGTTTACGCTTCGCTCAGCCGGTCGACTTGATCCCTTATCTGGCACACCTGTCCACGGGTAGCGTGTATTACCATTTCATCGATGCCCGCAACCGCACTGCCGAGCGGTGCGATGATTTCAGTGCCTGGCTGGCCAGTTTCGGTGCCGAATATCAGCCTCTGCGTGAGCGGTTATGTGGTGTCGATCCCTATTTTGCCTCGCTGCAAAGCCTTCGTCAGATTGTCACTGATCTTTTTCAGACGTTTTTTGAGGAGGCTGTTCAATGAGTGCTTCTAATAAAAACGATAGCGGGTTGCTTGATCGCTACGCCGAAGTGACTGGCCGTGAGGTGATTCATCATCTCCAGCAATTGGCGGCGCCCCTTAAGGGCGCTAAAGTCGTGCATGTCAACTCGACCCGCGAAGGGGGCGGGGTGGCGGAAATCCTGCAGAAGTTGATTCCTCTCAAGCGGGCCCTTGGCATCGATGCCAGTTGGGAGGTGATCAATGGTAGCCCGGATTTTTATGAATGTACCAAGGGCTTTCATAACGGTCTGCAGGGTATGGGCAGTCCCATCCCGAAGAAGTTGCTGGCAGAGTATGAAAAGATCAACGCCGCTAATGCAGAGAATCTGCGCGGTACCCTGGAGGAGGCCGACTTTGTCGTTATTCACGACCCCCAGCCGGCCCCGTTGCTGAGTCACTGCCCCGCACGCCGTGGGCGCTGGTTGTGGCGTTGTCACATAGACGCCAGTCATCCCTATCGACCGGTATGGAAATATCTGCGGCAGTGGGTTATCCCCTACGATGCCAGCATTTTTTCCATCCCCCAGTTTGCTCAGCCCTTGCCCCATCCCCAGTACATCGTTGCGCCAAGTATCGACCCTCTGAGCGAAAAGAATCGTGATCTGCCTCTGGCGGAACTGCAAACCGTTCGCGAGCGTTTCAATCTTGATCCGGCTCTGCCGCTGATGTTGCAAGTTTCCCGATATGATCGCTTCAAAGATCCGTTGGGTGTGGTGCAGGCCTGCCAGCTGGCCGGGAAGCTGACCCCTTTGCAGCTGGTGCTGGCCGGAGGCGGTGCCAGCGATGATCCCGAAGGCGAGGCGGTGCTGGAGGAAGTACGCCAGGCAGCGGCGGATGATCCGAGAATTCAGGTTTTGCTATTGCCCGCCGATGCTCATCATACGATTAACGCCTTGCAGAGGACCGCCGATATTGTGCTGCAGAAATCGATTCGCGAAGGTTTCGGGCTTACCGTGGCTGAAGCCATGTGGAAGGGGAAACCGGTGATCGGCGGAGACACCGGCGGTATTCGACTGCAGGTTTTTAATCACTACACCGGTTTTCTGGTGCGGACTCCCGAGGGGGCTGCATTGCGTATTCGGTATTTGCTTCATCGCCGTGAATTGCTCAAGGAAATGGGCCAGCGGGCACAGCGCTTCGTTGGCGAAAATTTTCTTATCACTCGCCATTTGCGGGAATATTTGACCATGCTGCTGGGTTTACAAAACGGTACTCAGGGCCGCATGGAACTTGGTTTGTAGTTCACAGTTTGTATCGTTGGGCTGGACTAAACAGGAGATAACCATATGCTCCAAGAGCAACAAAGACGTTTGCTGGTTGTATCGAATCGCTTGCCGGTGGTCATTGAGAGGCAGGCAGATAAATGGCAAATTATTCCCGGCAGTGGTGGCTTGGTGACTGCTCTGGCCCCGGTTATGCGGCAGCAGAAAGGTTTATGGATCGGTTGGCCTGGTTGTGATGAAGAGGCTCCGCTGGGGCAATTGTTGGACCGCTTCGCCCAAGACAACGGTTATTCTCTGGCGGCGGTGCCTCTTTCAGCCGATGAGGTGGAGAGGTATTACCGGGGGTTTTCCAACGAGGCTTTGTGGCCGCTGTTTCACGATCTGCTCGGATTCTGCCGATTTTCCTACGACAACTGGCAGGTTTATCTCGATGTCAACCGGCGCTTCGCGCAGGTCGTGACCGAACATGCTAAAGCAGATGACCTGATCTGGGTTCACGATTATCAATTGATCGGGGTGGGAGATCAGTTGCGGGCCCTGAAGATGCCTCAGCCCCTGGGATATTTCCTGCACATCCCTTTTCCGGCTCCGGATCTCTTTCGTCGCTTGCCCTGGAAGGATCAATTGATCCGCTCGCTGCTGGCTTATGACCTGCTCGGTTTTCAGACCCAGCGTGACCGCCGCAATTTTGTTAATACCGCAACCTCTTTGCTGAGCGAGGTCGAAGTGGTCAGTCGCAAGAGGCACTACGATGTGTTGCAGTTCGAAGGACGCACGGTGCGGGTCGGGCATTTTCCCATCAGTATCGATTTCGATGAATTCGATAATGGTGCCCGGTCCAAAGAAGTCGAAGATGCCGCCTGGTACCTGCATGAAAATCTGCGTGGTCGGCAATTGATGCTGGGGGTCGACCGCCTCGATTATACCAAGGGGATTCCCGAGCGATTCCTGGCTTTTGAGCGGGCGCTGGAGAAGTACCCCGAGCTAATTACCAATATCAGCCTGATGCAGTTGGTGGTGCCGAGCCGAACCCTGGTGCCCGATTATCAGAATCTCAAGGAAACCCTCGATCAGCTGGCCGGTCGCATTAACGCCCGCTTCGGACAGCCCGAATGGAATCCTATATACTATGTTTATCGCACCCTTGGCCGCACTCAATTGCTGGCCCGTTATCGGACCTCGGAGATAGCCCTTATCACCCCTCTGCGAGACGGTATGAATCTGGTTGCCAAGGAATATTGCGCCAGTTCGGTGGAGAACAACGGCGTTCTGATTCTCAGCGAATTCGCCGGAGCGGCGGATCAGCTACGCAAGGGAGCTTTGCTGGTGAACCCCTATGATATCGAAAGTACGGCCGATGCCATATATCAGGCCTATGTCATGGAATCCGGAGAGCGTCTGCGGCGGATGAAGTTGCTGCGCAACGAGATTCGGCGCCATGACGTACACCACTGGCTGGATAGCTTTACCCAGAGTCTCTATTCCAGTTAGTTTCCGCCCGGAAACCTGCCTGGCTTGTCGTGGACCTGCGAAAGGCGGGTAGGGTAGCTCTTGCTATTTGGTGATGATTCTGATAGAAGATCAGAAAGAGTTTATTTTCGGAGTATCGGCATGCAGTTTCGTTACGACTTTTTTAACGGGTTTTACTTTTGGTGCGGCTTCTTTTTTAGGCCGTCTGCCCAGGGTGAAGGTCCGTTGACGTAACTGACAGTCGTCAATCAACCGATTAACACAAACCACGGGCAGACCGAACTCCGGCCCCGTGGTTTTCTTTTTGTTTTTCAGGCGAAAAGGGCGTGGTCGAGTTGAACGGAAAGCCACAGCTCGCGTCTCGAAGTCGTTCCGACTTGACGGCGCTCACCAGGAGGATACAAAGATGATTATCGTCATGAAGCACGGGGCCAGCCGGGAGCAGTTGCTGGCAGTCAAGCAGCGCATTCGCGATCTTGGCTACAAGCCCCACGTCATTCACGGTGCAACCTGCAATGTTATCGGTGCCGTAGGGGATGAGCGCGGCAAAGCGGTGCTGCAATCCCTGGAGTCGATGGACGGTGTCGAAAATGTGATGCCGATTCTGCAGCCTTATAAATTGGCCAGCCGCGAAGTCTGTCCCGAGCCGAGTATTATCGAGTTGGCACCCGGATTGACCATCGGTGGCGAGCAACTGGTGGTGATGGCGGGCCCCTGTTCCGTCGAAGGGGAAGAGCAGTTGATCGAGACCGCCCGGGCGGTCAAGGCCGCAGGCGCTACCGTACTCCGGGGCGGAGCCTTTAAGCCCCGTACCAGCCCTTATGCCTTTCAGGGGCTGGAAGAAGAGGGTCTTCGGCTCCTCGACCTGGCCCGCCAGGAAACAGGCCTGCCCATCGTTACCGAGGTGGTCAATCCGCGGGATGTGGAGCTGGTAGCCCGTTATGCCGATATTCTGCAGGTTGGAGCGCGTAACGTGCAGAACTTCCCTCTGCTCAAGCTGTTAGGCCAGCAGGACAAACCGGTATTGCTCAAGCGGGGCATGGCGACCACCATCAAGGAGTTTCTGATGAGTGCCGAATATATTCTGTCCGAAGGAAACCGCCGGGTCATCCTCTGCGAGCGGGGGATTCGTACTTTTGAAACGGCCACTCGCAACACTCTCGATATTTCCGCCGTACCGGTACTCAAAGAGCAGACTCACCTGCCGGTGGTGATCGATCCGTCCCACTCCACCGGGCACGCCAGTTTGGTGCCTTCCATGTGCTATGCAGCGGTGGCGGCCGGTTGTGACGGTTTGCTGGTCGAGGTGCATAATAGTCCCGAAACGGCCTCTTGCGATGGCCCCCAATCCCTGCGGCCGTCAGATTTTGCGATTGTCATGGAAAAACTGCGTCAGTTCGCTGCGGCCGCCGACCGAAAGCTCTAGAGGCAACCTTTTAGGATAGAAGCAAAATACAGTTGTTTGAGAAGACGTAACAGGGGGGGGCTTACATTTTGTCGGCTGTTTCCTATAAGGTATCAGCAGTCATATAAACCGAAATACTATTGCTACAGGAGTCAGTTAATGTTTTTTCTCCCCCTCAATCAACCGGAGAGCGTTGCTCTGGTCATTCATTCTTTGCGGGTTGCCGGCGGCGAAGCCGATTGTTCCAGTTGCCCGGTGCAGCGGGTTTGCATGAAGCAATGCCTGACAATCGCCAATTCTCTGCAGCAGATGATCGATGATGGCACCTTGCCATCCCTGGAAGAAGAGCCCCTTTTGGAAGAGTCTCCTTCGACTGAGCTTTGCGAAGTTGCGGAAGCTGCCCCCGTACCGGACAGGGGTAGCCACCTCAAGGTCATCAAATAGTTTAGTTTTCAGCTATGCACAAAAAAAGCGGTCCCGTGAGGGCCGCTTTTTTTGTGCATAGTTAAGCAAGTTCTGTCGATGGAAAGGTTATTCGTCCCTCTCCTTGATTAACAAAGGCCCCTCTTGTGGCGGGATTAGTTCAGCTTTTGCTGCGCGTCCGAGCAACTCTTCAATCGCTGCCAACCCTTCCTCACCCATGTTTTGGGTAAAATCATTAACGTAAAGGGCAATATGCTGCTCGATGGCCCCGGCAGTTAGTTCCTGGGCATGTTGCTGAATGTAGGCTACAGGTTCGCCAGGGTTGTTTTGGGCATAGAGAAGGCTGGCCGCGATAGCCTTTTCGATGCTGGTGATCTTCTCGCTGCCCAATTGCCGCTGAGCGACAATGGCTCCCAAGGGCAGGGGCAGCCCTGTCAATTTCTGCCACCAGCAACCGAGGTCGACAAGCTCTTTGAGCCCGTGCTGTGCAAAGGTGAAACGTTCTTCGTGGATGATCAGGCCGGCATCGACCTGCCCGGTGCAAATCGCCGGTATAATGCGGTCGAAGGGCAAAACGATCAGATTGCGACAGTTCGGTTGCCACAGACGTAAAAGCAGGCTGGCTGTGGTCAGGTTGCCGGGAATGGCGATACGGCTGGTGGAAAGGGTAACCGGATCAAAATCGCGAGGGGCTACCAGCAACGGCCCGCAACCACGACCCAGGGCGGCACCGCTGCGAAGCAAGGCATAATCATGACGCACATGGCCAAGGGCGTGGCAGGAGATTTTGCTGATGGAAAGACGAACGTTTCGTACCAACCCGTTGAGGGTTTCAACGTCGGTCAGCAGTGGAGGTCTTTCCAGGCCAGGCAAGGAAACGATGCCGTGGGCCAGGGCATAAAAGAGAAAAGTATCGTTAGGGCAGGGTGAATAGCCGAGGGACAGGGATCCGATCATGCGGATTCCTGCGGAGGGTGGCAGCCTTTCAGGTAGGCCATCAGAGCTCTTTGGGCGATTTTGGCACCTGCCGGCAGGTCCCAGCGTTCGAGGTTGCGATTTTCCACTCGATTGGAGATGCCGCGCAGCTCGAGGAAAGGCACTTCGTACAGGCGGCAGATTTGTGCCACGGCTGCCCCCTCCATATTTTCGCCGATGCCAGCGGTTCGCTGAACCATGGCCCGGGCGGCCTGGTCGGTTCCCGAACAGGTCGAGACAGTAACCAACGGTCCGGTTGCCAGCCTGGCGCCAGCTTTAATGGCGGCGGTTTCGATGAGTGGCAGGGCCTCGGCTAATAGTTGCGGGTCGGCAAGGAAGCGCTGTTCCATGAGCGGCCCGCCATGCTCCAGCAGCGGGAATCCCAGAGCGGCAAAATCGATAAACCCTTGTGGCGTAAGGACTCCCTCGTCGGCAAGAATCTCTTCGCTGGCCAGGACAAGATCCCCCACTTCCAGACCGCTGTCCGGATAAGCACCAGCGCAGCCGGTGACGATGACGGCCTCGGGTTTAAATGTTTCCAGCAGGGCGGTGACGGCCGATGCCGCGTTTATTTTGCCGATGCCGCTGTGCAGTAGGGCCACTTTCTGGTCGAACAGGGAGCCGAGAAAGAGTTCTCTGGCGCCACAGCGGCGCACTTCGCAGGGTGACAGGGACTGGCGTAGCAGGGCTGTTTCCGCCGCTACGGCGGCAATGATGGCAATCATGGGTGTTGTATTCGACTCCATTCGTGACACATGGCGGAAAAATCAAGGCGAATGGGACGCAGATGGACGCAGATAAACGCAGATAGGACAATAATTTTTAGAAAAGGTTTTTTTGGGGTGAGTGATCTGCGAATGCGAAGCATCGGATTTTATCTGCGTCCAGAATAAAGTTAAACGGCAGGCTGGATTGTTGCGCCCTTTCCCCGAAAAGAGGAGCAAATGAAGTAACTGTCAGGGATTATACCAGCCGGAGCGGATCAGGTCGCGGCGTAAATAAGTGCCTTGTTTAAGGACCATGCCCCGATACCAGAAACGGTCGGCCCGCAAGGAGATATTGTTGGGGGGGTCGAGACGCTTGCGGCAATCGGACAGGCTGTTGCGAAAACGATTGTCCGGCTCGGCAACGATATCCGCAAGCTTGTCGTGCAGCGCCGAGGCGACACCTTCAATCACATACTGGATGATGTCCCGCAACTTCAGGCACTGGTGATATTCATCCAGGTCGCCGTCAAAGCCGGTTTCACATTCTTGAACAAAATCATGCCAGCTCAGCAGCAGTTCGCCAAAATCTTCCTCGGCAAAGCAGGCAAATTCAGGGTGCTGTTTCAGGCACTTTTTGATCGATTCCTGTTCCCGTCGGGAAAGAAAAAAGGACAGCCCTTCATCCACCGGATACATATCGAGCAGGTCGGCCAGCTCTTCGCAGAAACAGAGATAGTCCAGTTCGCTATCCGGTAACTGATTCAGAGGCGCAGGCAGCAGGTGGCGAGGATGGCAAAGAAGCGACAGGTGGTCGTGCCCCAGATCCGAAGTCAGCAGCAGCTCGGGAGAGAAAGACAGGCCCTGGCCGTGGAACAGGTCCGCGATCCGGATATGGTTCTCTGTGAAGCAGGTCAACAGCTTCTCTTCCGAATAGAAGAGTTCCATGCCGTTGTGATTATTGGCCAGCCCGAAACCGACAAACCCATCGTGAATCAGGCGCGGCAGGTAGGGAGCGATGGTGGTCAGAATCTCTTCTGTTGGCAGGTAGGGAGAATAATACAAGGTCGGCGTCGGTTGTTCATCCGTGGTGGAACTCTGTTCCTCCCGGTAAAATTCCAGAATAAAAAAAGCTTCTTCTTTAAGAACGCTGGCAAAGGAACGAAAAAGGTTCTCAATGCGGCCGGGATCCGCCATGGCGGTGAAACGATAAGAATCCGTCGATTGTTCCAACAGGGAAAAGTTAAAGCCTTCGCATAAGCGGCGGCTCTTTTCTCTTTCGCTGACCCAGGGGGAGATCCCCAAGGGAAAATTGAAGTTCTTGTCGGGCAAAGAGAGATTCCTTCCAGGGTCGATATGACTTGTCTAACAGAGTGGTTATTGGGAATATTGTGAGCCAACAACGGTTGAGAAGGTTATAATTATGCTGTCGCCGCTTAAAAGTCAACATTTTGGGACTTGAGATGGCCGTCTTAGAGGGATTCGACTTGACGCCAGGGCCGGTGTTTCAATACTGTATTAGATAGACCTTGCCCATAAGTTTTAGATGTGAAAACGGTTTGTGTTGCGTCAGGAGAGCTACTATCCAACCAGTGCGGCGGGGTTTTCGCCCGAGGGGATGACAATGAAAAAAATTAGACTGCTGATTCTTTCTGCTTTTTTACTGCTCAGTTTTGCAGGGCAATCCCTGGCCTATCTGCAGGTTGGTAGTGAGGCTCCGGATTTTAAACTTTCCGATCTCGAAGGCAATGAAGTCAAGCTGTCCGACTTTAAAGGCCAGATCATTATTTTGAAGCTTGGCACCACCTGGTGTCCCGATTGTGTTGGACAAAGTGCCGACCTGTTGAAAATGGGGCCCCGGCTGAAAGAACAGGGCGTGGTCTTGGTCGATGTGTTTCTCCAAGAAAACCGTCGCAGCGTCCGTAAGTTTTTGAAAAGCAAAGATTTTGTTATGCCGATGGTACCGTTGCTCGATGACGGTCAGGCCCATCGTGCCTACCAGGTCTACCTGATTCCCCGTCTTGTGATCATCGATCAGCAATTCCGCATCGTTCATGACGGACTGCGTCTCAAACCCGAAGAATTGCAAGAAAAGATAGCCGCTCTGCAGCCGCCAGCGGCTGCAGAAACGCCGACTTCTGACGAGGGTACCATGCCCTGTCCGACTCCCCGGGAAAATATTCAAGACTAAATCTTTCCCTGCTTCGTTAGCTCGGCTTCCTGCCAGTGGACGACAGTACGTTCGGTTTTTAAACCCAGCAGCCCCTTCGACCACTGTTGGCAAGAGAAACGAACTGAGCGTTTTAGCAATAACCTTCGAAAGAAGGGCCGCTCAAAGAAAGTTATGCCACCGTAGGATGGCACCAGAATTGATAGTCTTCTCCTCATCCCCGTGACAGCATGCTCCACGCAGTGGCAAGGCACCCTTTTCTTCCTTTTCGTTGGCGCCAAAACAAAAAGGAAGGCGTCTGACGGGACGCGACCCGGCGGTCTTGCTTTTTCTTGAGCCTCTCGGCAATCAACTTCTTTGAACCCTTGCCGGCAGCTGGCTGCAAGGTTTATGAAGCCCCCACCATTGCAAACCCGCCCAATGATGGAAATCACAAAATTTTAACCCCACCCTAACATTCATGTTCTATCGTGCCACTGTTTCAAAAGTCACCAGCATCCCGTTGGGTGCTATTGTCTAGTTGCGCCGCAAGGGAAAATGAAAGCCAATTTCATTTTTGTCTTGACCACAAAGGCTTGGGCCTTTATTGTCGAAAGCCGAATCCGGTCAAGATGATCTCTCGTCTAATATCGAATTGAGATGTGTTCATGGCACAACCGCCACCGAACCAAATTTAAAAGCGAAGGCGTTTGTGGCAAAAAAAACACAACCCTGTGTCGCAGGACGTACAGTTTTCGGTTGTGTAAAAAAATAAATAGCGCTAAACTCCGCTGTCAACAACGCTCTCAGTAATTTTAGACTTTTGGCACTGTTGTTGAATAGAATCCCTGCGTTTGTGTGGTTTTGCACAGTTGATCTCTGTGCGAAAGTCTAAAAACGATCAGCACGATAATGGCGCGCAACTAATTTACTGCGTTAGGCAGTACAGGAGGATACGGGGTATATGCAGGCCAATGTGGTCTGGCCCCGGCTGCTTCGGCAGCATGTTCATTTTTATTTTTTCCAAGATGGAAGGAGACAGACCTGTGAAACAGATGAAACTGGTTTTGGCGATCTTTATCGCCCTGGCTATGGCGGCTCCCGCCCTGGCCTTCAATGCCGAGTGGCACGGCGATTTTAACCACCGCGCGTCTTACAGCACCCAGGGCGATTGGTCCAAGCGTACCTCCAAAGACAACAAGTCTTACTTTGGTATTGACGGTTATACCAATGCCGACAGCGTTCCCAGCCCCAAGAAAAACAAAGATGACGCGGATATGTTCGCCGAAGTCAAGTACCGTACCCACCTGGTCGTTTCCGACGACGAAAAGAAGGTCAAAGCAGTGCTTGGCCTCGAGATTGGCAGCGAAAAGTTCGGCAGCGGCGCGGCTGTTAATGGCGGCGATAAGACCGGTGAGATCGAACTGCGTTGGGCCTACACCGATATTCAACTGCCCTTCGACCCCGCTTCCCGCGTCAGCGTTGGCCTGCAGCCCGTTGGCTACAACATGCTGCTCTGGAGCGACAACGCCGCTGGCGTGAAGTGGACCCGCGCTGAAGGTGCCTGGAAATACTCCCTCGGCTGGTGGCGTACCGACTGGGATGATATAAACTCAGGTGCCGGCAACTCTGACAGCAGCGAAAACGGTGAAATCTATAGCGCCGACGCCACCTACAAGTTCGACAACGGTGCCGTTAACGCTTTCGCTCATTTCCGCAACCAGGGCGACGATCAGTTTGTCGGCCGTACCTATCTTGCTGATGGTACCGTTGATGATCCGGGCGTGACCGTTACCCGCGACAGCACCCTCTGGCTCGGCCTCTCCGGCAACGCCTCTTGGGGCGACCTGTCCGCTATGGGCACCGCTATCTACCAGACCGGTGAAGTTAAAACCGACTCTGCTACCGACGACCTAGATCGCCAGTCCTACCTGCTGCACGCTCAGGCTGATTACAAGGTTGACAAGACCACCTACACCCTCGGTGGTCTGTTCACCCCCGGTGACGACAATGACTCCGATGGCGACCTTGACAACTTCGACCACATCGACATCTCCACCTCGGTTCTCGGTTCTGTAATCATCTTCGACAACTATGCTGATGACAACTCCTTCAGCCAGGCTACCTACGTTTTCGACAAAGGTTACAAGATCATCTACGGTGGCGTGGCTCACAAACTCAACGCCAAGACCAAGGTATGGGGCAAGTACTTCTGGCACAACACCGAAGAAGACATTGCCGGCGAAGATGAAATCGGTCACGAATTCGTAGCCGGTGTAAGCTATACCATCATGAAGGGCCTCACCGCTGACATCAACGCTGGTTACCTGATCGCTGGCGACCTTCTGGACGAGCTTGTCACTGGCGACGACGCTGATGACATCTTCCGTACTGATGCTCGCCTGCGCTTCAAGTTCTAAGATTGCCTGAAGTTTGTAGGTTGTGATACTTATAGGGCCGGGCTTTTGCCCGGCCCTATTTTTCTTGGTTAGCGATGGTGGGGGGTGTTTTGTTGGTATGTGTCTATGTGCCTTCAAAAACGTCATCTGCCATGGATCACCAAGCTCGATAATAGATGTCTAGATCACCTGAATTCTGGAGACAGATCGACTCAATAGAAGAATTTATTCGTGGAGGTAAGTTTTGATGATTAAACGATTCATGTTGCTGGCAGCCTGTTCGCTGCTGTTGATGGCCGCTCCGGTATTCGCCGGTACGCTGGAGGAGCTTGCCCAGGACTTTAAAGAGGTTTCCGGTTATGTTGTCCTGCCTGTCCAGGGTGAGTTTCTTATCGATCTCGATGCGAGCAAGGGTATCGCTGTTGGTGACCTTTTTGCCGTGGTACAGCCGGGCGAGAAGATCACCCATCCAGTCACCGGCGAAGTGCTTGGTTCTCTTGATGTGCGCAAGGCCGTGCTTCAGGTTACCCAGATCAAGGCCGGTTATTCCCAGGCCCGTGCGGTCAGTGGTGCCGCGCAAGTGGCTCGCGGCGATGTCATTCGCCGTTTTGTCAATCTGCGTGCCTCTTTTCTTGATTATACCGGCCGCGGCGAAGCCTTTTATGCCGATCTGACCGGAGCTCTGCCGGGTTTGGAATGGCAAGACTATGCCGCTGCGCAAGCTGCCAGACCCGCTAAGCCAGCGGCAGCTGCGGGCAGTGCCGATCTACTGGTAATCCTTGATGGCCACGGACTGAGTGTGCGCGACAGCGCTTATCGCCTGCTGCATTCTTACTCCTCGCCGACTGTGAAACAAGCGGCTGTTTCAGCACCTTTGCAGCAGGCACCTGTCGCTGCTGTGCCCTATCGTCTTGAGGCGGCCCCTGCGGCGCCCATTGGCACCGTACGGTACGAGGCTACCTTCCCCGGTTTTAAAACCACCGGGTCTATCGGATTCCCTGCGGTTGCGTCCGATTTTGTGCAGCATGGGGAGCAGTTGCTGGTGGCCGCCAGTGATGGCAAGTCCATTAAGGTGTTTGTTGTTGGCGAAAAGCTGCAACAGCAGGCTGAACTGCAGCTGGCCGATATGGCCCAGGTGGCCTCCTTAAGTTGGTGGCAACCGGCAGCCGACAAGCTTTACCTGGCCGTGACCGGCTGGCAAGCCCCCAAGGTCAGTTCCGCCATCTATGCATATGACAATGGAAGCTTGAACGCAGTGGAAGAGTCCATGGGCAAGTTTTTGGGCAGCTTCGATCGGGACGGTGACGGCCGGAAGGAATTGCTTTTAGCCCAAGACTTTGATCGTAGTCTGGTTTGGGGCACCCGGATTAAAAAAGCCGTCCTCAAGGGCGATAAGGTCTCGCTTGGTGCTTTGGACTTTAAGCTTCCCCATCGTTTTACTGTGGTCGGCAGCCTGATGGCTGACTTGACCAATGACGGGAAGCCGGAAACGATCTTTGTTCGTGATGGACTGATGTATGTCTATTCGGGAACAAAAAAGCTCTATCGTTCGCCCAAGATGATGGGGGGCACCCTGTCCCGCTTCCTGTTTGACGAAGACCCCAATGCCAGGGAAACCGAGACGAACTTTGCTGCCTTTGAGGTAGCACCGGTGGCAGCCGATCTCGACGGTGATGGTAAGCTGGAACTACTCTCTGTGGCTTCCGACAGTTCTCTGCTTGCGGCACCTGGAATTGGCGCCGGGGTCAAAAAAAGCTGGCTGGCGGTTTTGAAAAAGCGCGACGGCATGTTCGTTAAGGGCACCCTTGGCGAAGAACTGGAAGTGCCCCTGCAAGGGCTGGCCGTGGCCGGTGACCGGGTGCTGTTCGTGGCAACCGAAACCGGTTCCGTATTCGGCGAGGGTGGCGATAGTCAGTTGTTGGTCTTTCCCTTGGCCCGCTGATTTAAATCTGAAGAATGACTCAAAAGGCTCCGGTTTTCCGGAGCCTTTTTTATTGGGACAAAATTTTCATAGTTAACAGCTATTCTAAGGAAATGGTTCTCGGCGCCTGTAGAACGCTGTTTTGTTCAGTTGACCTACGGTTTTAATCCTGTTACAAAGAATAGCTTTCACTTTGGCCTGCAGCCATTTTTAAGGCTGGCTCGGTCTTGGCTAAACATTTAATTGAAGGAGATGGGGATGAAGCAACCGGGGATCAGGATTTTATTGGCAACTGTGGCATTAATGTTATTGGTTGCACCGGCATGGGCGGAAATCGAGTTTTTTGGTACGGCCAAAGTGAAGCCGACCGTTTACACGGACTTTGATTTTCAGAGTAGTGAACATGATGCGCCGATCGGCAATGAAGGCGGCTTAACTGACGGCGAGCACATCCGTGGTGAATTCCGACTCGGTTGGAAGGCTAAAGGCGATAAGTGGTCGGTAAAGATGATCGCTGAGGCTGACGTTTTGTACGAGAAGGATACTGCCGATCGTTCTTTCTATAAATTCGCAGAGAAGGAGGATCAGCCAAACAGCGGAGGTGAGTTTGGTATCGAGCGGGTTGAATTGCTTTATACCTTTTTACCGCAACTGGAATTGGAGACTGGGTGGGACGTTCGGGCACTGGATATCAAAACCGGTGGCTTGCTGTTCGGCGACGATCACCCCTTTATTGGTTTCCGTGGCAAGTTGTCTCAGCAAACTAGCTATGAGGCTCTTTATATCACAGTGCAGAATCGCCAACCAATTAGTACCGCGCCATCTCCTGAATGGGGCAGTTCCACTGAAGATGACTGGCGTGTCTACACCCTTAAGCTGGTCCAGGATTTGGGCGGTGAAAGTACTGCTCTGCCGCAGAACGCTTTCTTCGGCAACGCTGATGCCGAGCGTGATACCCTGAAATTCTCTGTAAGCCCCATTTATGCTTATAGTGATAACGATTCTAAACATGCCCAGATTCACTACTACGGTCTTGAAATCACCGGCCAGGCTGGCTGGTTCAAGCCCTATTTCGAAGTAGTTGCAGCCGATGGCGAATTTGATGACGGTAAAGATATCTCCTCCTGGGCCATGTTCGCCGGTCTGGAAATGACCATTAATAAAGCCTTTAATCCTTACGTCGCATTTCGCTATACCCAGGGCGATGACGATGATACTGACAATGATGTCGATGGTTGGGTTGGTGTCGGTGATATCGCAATGTACAGCGGCTTGATCGGCATGGATGGCAATGTTCTGGGTTCTGATATGCGGCAGAGTTACGGCGCTACCCTCTATTCTTATACGCCAGGGGGGGCTACCACAGGCAATCGCTACGGCGGGAATGGCAACGGCAGCAGTGGCGATAATCCCGGTCAGAAATTGATTGCTGTGGGTACCCGAGGTGATCTTTCGGCTTTGGTGCCGAAGCTGATGTACAAGACCCAGGCGTTCTTCATCTGGTACGATGAAACGGACAATCTTGGTGCAGATGTTGACGACTATGCTGGCACAACTTTCGATTTGCAGTTGCTCTACGCTATATCGAAAAACTTCAGCATTGATTATCTTTTCTCGACCTTCATTCCTGGCGACGGAATTGAAGATCAATACGGCGATGATACCGCCTTCGTCAATACCTTAACTCTGGCCTGGTCTTATTAAGCAGCCATCGATAAGTGTTTTATGCGGGGTGTCCTTAGGGCGCCCCGTAGCTTTAAGATGGATGACCACGGGTTGTTGAAAAGGACTTACCATGAAGCGATTCAGAAAAGCGATCTGCTGTTTTGTGGCAATTTTGTTGATGCCGATGACTGGCTTTGCCGGTGATTGGCCGAATATTGAGCGGTCTTTGCAGGGCTGGCAAGGAGAAAAACAGGTGCTTTTGCGCAGTTCCCTTGCCGATCCACTCATGTCTCCGTTGGTTCAGGATCTGCTGGAGGATCTGTTGAGCGAGGGTTATACCGTCTTGCCGGTCGAAGCGAAAGCGGTTGCCAAATCAGGTCTAATGCTTGACCTTCGCATCACCGACGGCAATGAGATACTGGCTTTGCGGCGGGCCGAGGATGGGGCCATTATTGCCTTTGAACGCCGAAGTGTTCAGGCCTTACCCTCGGCTGTCGAAGTCAAAGAGCCGGTTGTTTCGCAAATGGTGCCCCCTGCAGTTGTTCAACCGGTAGCCGTAGCTGCTACTACGGTGCCTTCTGCGGCTGTAACCCCAGTGCCATCGGGCGCAACTACTGTGGTTCGGCGGGAATCCGTAACCGGTCCCTTGTACGGTCCGCTAGCTCTCTCCGGCCAGCCTCGCAACTTGGCTCTGCTGGCTGGCGAGGAAATCAAGGGGTTGCAACTGGGGCTGCTTTACGATGAAAAACTGGTGCACTATCGTTTGGGGGAGTTCGGTCTGGAATCGGTTGGAGAATTCAGCCCGGAATTAGGAACCAAGCGGGCTCTGCATCTGGATGCTGCCGATCTGGATGATGATGGTACCCGAGAGTTGGCAGTTTTGTGGGCGGAAGACGTGCAGGGAATCTACCAGGGAACCGATTCCAAACTCCATGCCTGGTTGCTCGCTGCCGACATGAAGCCCCTGGTTGCTGATCTGAGCGGCTATCTGCGTTTGAGCGGCCAGCAGGCAGCGTTGCAGAAGCGCGGTCCTTACACGCCTTTTAAGGGGCCGGTGTTGGGTCTCGGTCAGCAGGCAGGCGAATGGACAGTTGGCGACAAGCCTCTGGACTGGGGGGGCACCATTTATGCCACTACCCCGTTAGATCAACGGCTGGCCCTTGGCAATGACAAACAGGGCCGGCTGCAATTGGTGGATCGAAAGCACGGTCGGCCTCTTCCTGGAGGACTGCTGCTTCAGGATCTGGGAGACTTTTCAGGACCCCAAGTGGCTGTTTCATTGGAAAATCCCCAATACCGCTCTGGGTTTTCAAAGGAAGATTTGGTGCGGGAGGAATATCATGCTCTGCCTTCGCGCAAGGCTGTTGCCGGGGACGGTTCGGTCTATACGGTGCGGCGCGGTCGTAGTGCCGGCTTACCTCTGGTGGGCAAGCCTTCCGGCCAAGACCGGATTGTACGCGTTGTGCCCCAGGACAACAGGCTGTTGCTAGAAGAACCTTTTCCCGGAGTTGATGCCTACATCCTTGATTTTGCTTTACTGGAACGCCCCGGAAAGCATCCTGCTGTTATTTTATTACTTAATGACAGGGAGGATGGTAAAGGGGCAGCCCACCTGTTGATTCAAGGTGGCCGTTAACCCTCTGTAAAAAGTTCAGGTAGGGAATGGCTGTAAAATCTCACTTTTAGCTGGATTTTTTTTACGGTGGAACTATTATTGGTAGATAGTTATCATTAATAATAATGGGAATTTCAGGCAGGTAACTCTGGGGAGACTTTTTGCTGAAAGGGGTAGGGAATGTCGGATATCATGGAAACCATCGCGGCTAATGATTCGTTGAAAACTCTCGCGAAAGTTATCGAGGCAGCCGGTTTTGCCGAGCGCCTTAAGGCTGCCGGGCCTTTTACCTTCTTTGCTCCCAACGAAGAAGCTTTCTCCAAGCGAAACATGGATGAACTGCTCAAAGATATCGACAAGCTTAAAACCAAGCTCGAGTATCATCTGGTCAGCGGCATCAATTTGCAGGCGACCTTAGATGCGAGAAACATCTTCACTCTGATCACAGAATGCGGCAAGAGTTTATCGGTCTATCTCGATGAAAACGAGATCATGATCGATAATGCTCACATTGTCCAAGGGGATATCGAGTGCAGCAATGGCGTGATTCATATTGTGGATAATGTCTTTGTTCCGGCTCACTCCGGTTGGTACGAGACGACTGCTTGAGCCGTATGACAAGAGAAATACAGCAAAGAAAAGGGCGGTCAAATGACCGCCCTTTTTGTGTGCAGCAAAACTCTTTTTACCACCCGTTCGCTTTGCTCACTGGAGAACACAGAGTAAATCTATGGAATTTTTAGAAATCCTCTGTGACCTCTCTGGTGAAAGCTTTGGCTATTAATAGGTCAGCAATTGTTACATCGCAGCCAGGCGTCTCTTAGCCTCTTTAGCCTCGGCCGAAAGTGGAAAGGTTTCGACCAGTTTGCTGAAGATGGCTTTAGCGCTTTGATTATCTCCCAGGGTCTGAAAGGTAATGCCCTGTTTCAGTTGGGCGGCCGCAGCTTTGGGGTGGTCGCTGTTTTTATCGATGACATCCTGAAATTGCAGAATGGCATTCTCATATTTTTTTTCGCCGTAATAGGCTTCGCCGACCCAGTAGCTGGCATTGATGCTCAGGGAATGCTGGGGTTGCTGTTGCAAAAAGCGCTGTAACAGATCCCGTCCTTCTGCATAGCGTTTTTCGCTGCGAATCATGGCGACGGCACGGCGATAAAGGTCTTCGGGGGATTCTGCAACCGGTGCCGTTGATGGGTTTTGTTTTTTCGCGTCAGGTTTGGATAATTGATCTTCAATGGCGGAGATTTTCAGACCGAGATCGTCGCGAACCAAGGATAGCTCGTCCCGCAATTCGTTATCGGCTTGAGACAGATCGGCCAGGCGACCGTTAAGGGCCTGCTGCTCGAGTCGCAAGGCGTCGAGACTGGCCTGCAGTTCGGCCTGCCGTCGACTGAGAGCTTCCAGGCGATTGCTGGTTTCGTCGCCGCGGCGGCTTTGCTGGCTGGCTAAAGCGCGCTCCGAGGCGGCCAGCCGCCGCTTCATCTCTTCCAGGTCCCGTTCCATGGTCAGCTGCCGTTGGGTGGGGATACAGCCGGCCAGCAGTGCGACCAATGCCAGTATCGGCAAGAGTCTTTTGCATATGATCACGGTCACTTCTCCTTAAATTAGTTCGGCCGCAGGCAATTCGCTCTGCGGCCGATGTCAGACAGAGTTAATCAGCGTTCGACTTTGAATTCGGCCCGCCGGTTAAGAGCATAGGCTTCCTCGGTGTTTGAAGGATCGAGGGGCAGCTCCTCGCCGTAGGAAATGACCGAGAGAAGCAGCGGGTCGATGCCGAGAGATACCAGGAAGTTTTTGGCGGCCAGAGCTCGTCGTTGGCCGAGAGCCAAGTTGTATTCGTCGGAACCCCGTTCGTCGCAATAGCCTTCAATGCGGACCTTTTGTCCGGGGTTGGCCTGCATGTAAGCGGCGTTGCTGACCAGAACATCTTGAGCAGCGGCACTTAGAGTATATTGGTCAAATTCGAAAGAGATGGTCTGCAGGGCAGGGACCGCTGCAGTGGCAACACCAAATTCCGAAGCCCCTTCTTCAATGGTGCTTTCGCCCATGGCCATCTCATCGATGCCACCGGTTTGCATGGTGTCTTGTCCCATTTCTTCAGTGACGGTAGTGTCCGGAACCGCGGTGGTGGTAGCGGCTGGTTTCTTGGCGCAGCCTGCGCTGAGCAGAATAGTGGCGGCGAGCAGCAAGACCCATTGCAACATGCTTGTTTTAGAAATAGATTTCATTTTGATCCGCTCCTTTGTGATTTGATTGTTGTGTATAAGGGAAAGCCATTATTGGCCTCCTTTAAACGGTTTCATTATACAGAAACAAATTTGAAAGACAATCTTTGATGGCGTCGCAAAAAGTCCGCCCTGCCGCGTTACGGCGTTTTTTCACGACCTCGACATACCTGATGTATGCCTTCGCCCCTGAAAAACCACAAAGCCTTGCAGTACGAAATTTTTGCTTAGCCATCCTACGCAGGTATTGTGAATGGATTAATGCTTACCAGCGGCCCGACCAGGCAGGATGGCTGCAATCGCCACCCGCCGGTGAAATGCGTGTGGCGCCGCTGCCATCGGCGCGCATGATGTAGATAGCCTTGGCCCCGCTCTGGTTGGATGAATAGACGATAAAGCGGCCGTCGGGGCTCCAGCGCGGGTGCTCGTTGTTGCCTGGTCCAAAGGTCAACCGGCGTTCGTCGCTGCCGTCCGGGGCGACGGTGTAAATATCAAAACGGCCTTGTTCCAGGCGGCTAAAGGCGATGCGGTCCCCTTTAGGGCTCCAGGCCGGGGTGGCGTTGTACTTGCCGGCGGTGGGCAGTCGCTTGACCTGTTTGGAAAAGATGTCGAGGATAAAGATCTGTGGATTGCCCTGGCGGTCGGAGACAAAGGCCAGTTTGTCACCGGCAGGGCTCCAGCTCGGGTCGACATCGATGCTCCAATGTTTGGTCACCTGCCGGTTGTGACTGCCGTCGGTTCCCAGTAGGTGCAGGTCGGAGTTACCCTCTTTGGATAATGTCAGAGCAATTTCCCGGCCATCGGGGCGAAAACGGCCGGCAATATTGAGTCCTTTACGGGCAGAGAGGCTGGCTTCCCGTCCCGAATAGATTTCTTTGCGATACAGGTCGGGGTTCCCGGCCCGGTAAGAGGTGAACAGCAGCTCTTTACTGGTCGGGGAAAAGTCGGGATTGAGTACGATGGAGCGGTGATTGGTGAGGCGCACTCCATTGCGGCCGTCAACGTCCATCAGGTACAGTTCTTTATGGCCGCTTTGATTGCTGATGTAGGCGATGCGGCTGTTAAAGGGTCCCTCGGTACCTGTCAGGCTTTTTAATATTTGATCGGCAAAACGATGGGCCATACGACGCACATCGTTTTGAGAGCCGACATAGCGACGCCCGGTCAGTAGTCGCCGGTGAGCGACATCGAACAAGCGGGTTTCGACGACCAGTTTGCCATTCTGCAGGCGACAGGTGCCTTTAACCACCACCTCGGCCCCCAACAGTCGCCATTGGCCGAAATCGACCTGGTTGCTTTTGAGGCCGATTCTGCGAGCATCGGACAGAAAGGAGTCAGGCGCAACCAGCCTGAACAGCCCGGACAACAGCAAATCATCGTTCAGGGTCTGGTCAAAGTCGTCGACGATTTGCGCCGGAACCATTCCCTGGGCCAACAGTTTGGTGGCTGCGAGCGGGATGGTCTGCTGGCCGGGGGCGCTGATCTCTATGTCGGCTGCCGCTGGTGCGGCCAAGAGCAGAAACAGCAGGCTGAACAAGGCGAAAAGGCGCATCGGTTTAATCCATCAGGTCTTTGAGGTTAAAGATAACAACCACTTCAAGGTTTCTGCCAGGTTGGAATTCCAGTTGCCGACTCTTGAGAATGGCCCGGGTAACCGAGTCGTCAAAGAGTTTGTCCCCGGATGATTTTTTAAACGTCTTGCCGGTCAGAGCACCCTGGGCATTGTAGGTAATAGCCACCCGCGCTTCCAGATCGCGGCGCACGACCTGATATTTGGACAGGCTCCAGTTTTTGGTCAACCGTTCTTGCAGCCAAAGCTCCTGGCTGACCCCGGCTTGATCTCCGGTTCCGTCGGGCATGCCAAGGGGAGCGGATGAAGTGCCGCCGGCTGAACCGCCGCCGCTTGAGCTCCCGGTTCGACTGTCGTGGCTGGCCATGGCAGCGAGCTTTTCCTTGAGGGCCGCCATCTCTTGTTTGCGGCGTATCTTCTCCACGGCGCTCATGGCTGTCTGGTAACTGGCATTGCTGTCGGCTTTGGCCTGACTGGCGGCGGCAGATTTTGTAGCGACCGAATCTTTCTTCGCTACGGTTTTGCGGGCCGCCGATTTTTTGGTCGTTACAGCTTTCTTGGCCGGCGTTGGCGTTACAGCCTTTTTGGCCGTGGCCACTGTCTTATTAACTGTTTTTTTCGCGGGTGTCGGAGCTTTTTTGGGGGTGGCCTTGGGAGCCCCGCTCTGTCCATCGGGGCGACCGGCACGAGGATTGGCTACCGGAAGTTGGGTGAGGTCGACGTAATAGACAGGGCGCTTCGGTGGTGGGGAGTGGTGACTGAGAGCGCCGGAGAAAACCAACACCAATACCAGATGCAGGATCAGCGAAAGCAGAACCAGTCGGCCGAGTTTAGGGTCGGGATGAAAGTCTGAGCCCCGACGTTGAAAGTGATTTTCAACCATGGCGATTCTGGAAATCTAGCGTTTGGCCGGCGACTCGGGCGGCTGCGATACCATGCCGAGCTTGTTGATTCCGGCTCCCTTGATGGCGGCCATGACCTGCACCACCTTGCCGTAGGGAACGTCGCGGTCGGCTTCCAGAAAGACCTCCTTCTCTTTGCGGGTTTTAAGAATCTGCTTTAGAACCGGCATCAGCTTTGCCACGTTTTCTACCTTGGTTTGGCCGATGGAAAGGGCACCGCTGCGAGTGACAGTAACGATCAGTGGTTCCTTGCTGGCTTCCAGTCCGGGAGAATCGGCTACCTCCGGCAGGTTGACCTCGACCCCCTGTTCAAGCATCGGTGCCGTGACCATGAAGATGATCAGAAGCACCAGCATGACGTCCACGAAGGGGGTGACGTTGATTTGCGACAGGGTGCTGCGGCTGCTGCCGTCCCGTTGACCGACTTCCATCTATCCCCTCCGCAGCATGCGTTCGACGATATTGAGGAATTCCTGGCTGAAGTTGTCCATTTCACCCGTCAACAGGTTGACCTTGTTGACGAAGTGGTTATAGCCGACGACCGCAGGGATCGCAGCTACCAGGCCGATTGCGGTAGCGATCAGGGCCTCGGAGATGCCGGGAGCGACGACCGCCAGTGAAGCGCTGCCGGTCTGGCCAATGCCTTGAAAAGAGTCCATGATGCCCCAGACGGTACCAAACAGGCCGATGAAAGGGGCCGTGGAGCCGGTGGTGGCCAGAAAGGTCAGAAATTTTTCCAGACGCTGCCGCTCCAGGGTGGTGGCGCGGCGCAAGGCGCGGCCCACATTTTCGCTCTGGCCCAGATCGGTGGTAAAGAGGTTTTCTTCGTCGACATTCCGATCGCTCTGATTGCGCAGAAGTTCCTGATATCCCTCGCGAAACAGCACGGTCAGGGGTGAATGTTTGTAGTTTTTCAATCCCTGGTTGATGGTATCAAAGCGTTTTTTAGCCCAGAAAAAATTCTGAAATTGCGCGGAGTCGCGGGTGGCACGGTGGATAACGCGAAATTTGAAGAAAATGATGGCCCAGGAGACCACGGAAAAGTAGGCGAGTATCAACATGACCAGCTTGACTACTGGGCCGGCATTGAAAATCAGTTCCAAGGTGTTCCTCCTTTAAATGATTGGCTAGAAATCTGTCGGTTTTCCATGAGCCGACGGGGAAATCCTCTGGCCGGCTCATGTTCTCGCCAAACTCCTGAAATCGAGCATGATTATCGGCCATTCTGGCGGAGCAAGTCAACTGCCTTGCAGGGGGGGGCTGCCGGGCAAAAGTTTTGGGGCTGTCAGTATCGGGTGTTGGGCTCAAGTGGAATGAGTAGGGAAAGGTGCAAAAATGCGGCCAGCCATTTGAGCCGTAGGAGAATCGGGGGCGCGTCGGCACAGACGCAACAAGCTGGCGAGGTCGTCGAGATCTTCCCAGGTATCAAGCTCGTGGTAGTACAGGCCGAGCTGTTCCGCCCGTTGCCGGGTGGCCTTCCAGAGGTCCGCACTGCTCCAGGGCATGTCGGAAAACAGGCCGGGGTTGTGGTTGCTCTGGGCGATGAGCACATAACCGCCGTCCCGGGCCGGCGCGACGGCCAGGTCGCAGTCGTTGAGCGCGGCAAAGGCAGCGCAGATCAGGGGATGGGCAGGTCCGGACTGTCGGAGCCGATCAGGGCTGCGGCATCGCATCCTTCGGCAAAGAGCTGGACGAAGGCGCGGTCGAGGCGTTGCCCCAGTCCGCCGTTACTTTGAGGAATAAGGCGCAGGCCGGGGAAGGTTTCAACAAAAAAAGCCTCATCACCATCAAAAAAAAGCACCAGTTCGGCCGGCGCCCTGGCCATGGCAGAGACCGTTTCCTGCAGGCAGATGCGGTAAAGTTCTGCCGCCTGTTGGTGGCTCAGGGGCGGGCAAAGCCGGGTCTTGACCCGGCCGGCGACAGGTTGTTTGGCAAATATTCCCAGCACCTGGTTGGCCATGGGGGGGTCAGTTTTCGTCCGGAGTGTCGAGAGGGACGGGATAGGCCGAAGGATGTTCGACCAGGGCGTAGGCCGAATGGTTGTGGATCGATTCGAAGTTCTCGCATTCGACCCGGAACCACAGGATGCTCTCGACGCTCTTGAGCTTTTCGGTGACCGCGCGCACAATATCCTCGACGAACATGGGGTTGTCGTAGGCCTGTTCGGTGACGGCTTTTTCGTCTTCCCGTTTGAGCAGAGAATAGACCGGAGCGCTGCCACAGTCTTCGATCCAGGAAATCAAGTCCTCAATCCAGACGAATTTGTCCGAGCGAATCTCGACCCGCACCGCGCTGCGCTGGTTGTGAGCGCCGCGTTCGCTGATCTCTTTAGAGCAGGGACAGAGGGAGGTCATCGGCACTTCGACGCCGAGCACAAAATCCTTGTGATCATCGAGTGTGCCGCTCAGTCGGCAGCGGTATTCCATCAGGCTGCGGGCTTTTGAGACCGGGGCTTCCTTTTCGATGAAATAGGGGAATTCCATTTCCAGATGGGCACAGCTCGCCTCCAGGCGGTCTTTCATGTCCTGCAGGATGCTGCCCATATTTCGCATGGTGATTTCGCCGCGGTACTGGTTGAGAATCTCAATGAAGCGGCTCATGTGGGTGCCCTTGAAGTGGTGGGGCAGATCCACGTACATGTTGATGCGGGCCACGGTGTGCTGCTGGTCCTTGTTTTTATCCATCACCACGATGGGATAGTTGACGTCTTTAACGCCTACCTTGTCGATGGGGATATTGCGGGTGTCCCGCTCCATCTGCATGTCGCGCATGGTGTTCATGGTCTATTGCTCTTTCTGAACGTAGGGTACGGGATCTTCGATGCCGGCTTCGCGAAAGCCCTTGAGTCGCAAACGGCAGGAATCGCAGGCGCCGCAAGCCTGGCCGTCCGGCGTCGGATCGTAACAGGAATGGGTCAGGGCGTAGTCGACACCCAGATCGAGGCCCCTGCGGATAATTTCGGCTTTGGTAAGATCGATCAACGGGGTGTGAATGCGGTAACGCCCCTCGCCTTCGACGCCGGCCTTGGTGGCCAGGTTGGCCATGGTTTCATAGGCGGCGATATATTCCGGTCGACAGTCCGGATAGCCCGAATAGTCGAGGGCGTTGACGCCGATAAAAATGTCAAAGGCCCCGAGAACCTCCGCCCAGGCCAGGGCAAAGGAGAGAAAGATGGTGTTGCGGGCCGGTACATAGGTAACGGGGATGCCATCGTCGACAATGTTCTTGGGGACATCCAGGTCGGAGGTCAGTGCGCTGCCGCCGATACGGCGCAGATCGATATTCACCAGCTGATGCTCCACGGCGCCGAGCTGGGGGGCGTATTGAGCGGCCTTGGCCAGTTCCACGGTATGCCGTTGACCGTAATCGAAGCTCATGGTGTAAGGAGCAAAGCCTTCGCTCTGGGCAATGGCCAGGCAGGTGGTCGAGTCGAGCCCGCCGCTGTAGAGGATGATCGCTTTTTTGCTCATGGTCTGCCTTTCTCTGTCGTTTGAGAAGTGGAGCATAAGCCAGCAGGGGGTGCGGGGTCAAGATGTCCTCAATCGGCCGGTTCGTGAGAGCTGCTGCCCAGTCGATGAACTTTCATCAGATTGGTGGTGCCGTGGGCGGCCAAAGGGCTGCCCATGGTGATGATCACCAGATCGCCTCGCTTCAGCACGCCCGCCTCAAGAACGGCTTTTTCCAGTGAGCGGATTTGGGCCTCGGTGTCTCCCTGGAAATCGACTTGCAGGGAGCGAACCCCGGCATAAAGGGTCAGTCTGCGGCGTACGCTGCGCGAGGGGGTAATGGCGTAAATGGGCTTGCTCGGACGGTAGCGGGCCACTCGGGCGGCGGTGGCGCCAGTCTGGGTGAAGGCCAGAATGGCCGTTGCCTCAATGCTGGTCGCGGTACGGCAGGCGGCTTCCCCTATAGCATCGGACAGGCTGCTTGAGCCACTGTCGGCGGGATAGAAGTTGAAGATCGTATCGTGCAGTGTAAGGTCATTTTCAACCCTTTGTGCCATGCGGTTCATAAAAGCAACGGCCTCTGCAGGGTATTGCCCTACAGCTGTTTCCGCAGAGAGCATGATCGCGTCGCTCCCGTCGAGAATTGCGTTGGCCACATCGGAAGCTTCAGCCCGTGTCGGTCTCGGCTGGGTGACCATGCTTTCGAGCATCTGGGTGGCGGTAATCACCGGTTTTCCCGCTTCGCGGCACTGACGGATAATCTGCTTCTGGATCAGCGGAACCTGTTCCGGACCGATTTCAACCCCCAGGTCGCCTCGGGCCACCATGATGCCATCGGACACTTCAAGAATCCCTGTGAAATCAGCCAAAGCTTGGGGTTTTTCGATCTTGGCGATGATCGGCAGGTCGGCTCCCAGGCTGGAGAGATGGCTTTTCAGCGACTGCACGTCCCGAGAAGTGCGAACAAAGGACAGGGCAAGATAGTCGAGGTCTGCGCCGATGGCAAAGGCGATGTCTTTTCGGTCCTGCTCGGTGAAGGCCGGTAGGGAAAGACGGGTTTCGGGTAAATTGACACCCTTGCGGCTTTTCAAGAGGCCGCCGCTGCGAACTTTGCATCGAACCTCGTTGGAGGTCGTGTCGAGAACCTCCAGCTCAATCAGTCCGTCGTCGAGGAGAATGGGTTGCCCGGGCTCGACCTCTTTGGCCAGCCCGTCAAAAAGAACCGGAATTCGCTGCCGGTCGTTCACCAGTTCTCTGGTCGAAAGAATGATTTCCTGGCCATCGGCGAGAATTATCCCATCGTTTACAAGGTTTCCGATACGTATTTTCGGACCCTGCAGGTCTCCGATGATGGCCACTGCCCGTTGCCGTTGTTGCGAAAGGCGCCGAATGCGTTCAATAACCAGTTTTTTGCTGGCGTGATCACCGTGAGAAAAATTCAGACGAAAAATGTCGGCACCGGCTTCCATCAGCTTTAACAGTTGCTCTTCCGACTGTGAGGCCGGACCGACGGTGGCAATGATCTTGGTGTGGCGGACAATGGGCATCGAATTATCCTGCGATGAGAGTCCCGGGTTGGTGAAAGTAAAAAGGACCCTGCCGGAAGGAGGGCCCTTTTTATGAAATCAGATGATGGTGTTAGTGGTGGTAGCGGCCCATGCGTTCCGTGTGCGCCTTGCTCGGTCCGCGGTGGCAACGAAAACAGGGTTCCCCGGAAACTTTTTGTTGCTGCATGGGTGATTCCTGTTCCGGCAGGATAGATTCTTCCGTCTGCCATGAATACTTGCCGCTTTCGTCGCTTAGGGTGGCAGGGGTGTAGGCAACGGTCCAATTAGCGCTGATGGGCACCGTGTGGCACTGGTCACAGCCCCCCGGAGGCGGAATGGCCTTCCAGGAGGTGAACATGGCGCATCCGCATAGGGCGATGACCGTGAGTGCGGTAAAAATAAATATTTTCATGCTGAACTAAACCTCCATAAAAAATAATAAATTCAGGTGAAACTATAACATAGCCCGTATATCAGGCAAATGGCAAAGCTGCAAACAAAAAATGCTGTACTTCGGGAGGCTGTTGGATAGCCCGAATAATAGGGGACGTCGCTGCCTTAAGGCTTTGTTTAAATTAATACCAGAATCGTTTTATTTATTGTCTGGTTGGCAAGTAAAAGATGGCCGCCAAAGGATGCAGATCTTGGTTCGCTGGCAAAGCAATGAAACAATGTCTTATCGTTTCTTTATGCCGTTGTTTCATTGGGAGAACTTCTGTTGTGGTTTTGTGTTGAGGGTTGAAGTGAGATGTCTAAAGGATAAACAAGTCAGCAGCTGGGAAAAGAGGGGCTGAAAGAGGGGGGAAATACATATTGTATTGATATGTTTACGGTGTTGCGAACTGACTGATAAGGGCTTTCAGGCAGGGGCAGACCTGCCGGCCGTTACATTGCGCTCCAGGTTTAGGCGGTGTGCAACAGGATTGCGCGCTTGCAATTTTGTGAAAATGTGGTTTATTTCTTCGGCAAGAAGAGGGAACAATGTGAATTAACCGCTTGCTTTTTTTTGGTGGTTGTGGCATCGATATTCCGAGCACATAAAACAATGGTTTATTTTCGGTAGGCCGGAGTCGAAAAGTTACCTGCCAGTGGAAAAGCGTAACCTCCAAGTTGGTCCCGATAGGGAGTAATCGTTTGGGTGTTGCGTCACGTGGGGTGCAATCTGGTGCGGTGCTTGAGGCGTCGGCTGCTCGAAATGTTCAAAGCAGGCCAGCAGTATTAATGGCAGTAACATCCTTTTGTTGGGGTGCAGGTGGTGTCCTTACCGGGTACAGGATATAAACCTGCGATGTTTGCGGAAGATAAACAAGCCCCTTTTCTGTGTTGTTTATTGATCGCTTTTGCGATTGGACGGATGGTTTGCTGCTTTTGTCCGGTGTCGTTTTTCGGACCGTTGCTGTCTCTTTAGTCTTTATTTGATCTGCCGCTTGGGAGGGCGAACGGTCAGGGGACGGTAGGCGGCAGGAGGCGGTTGGATAGTCGGTATCGGTCAGGGTCTGCCGTTGTATTGGATTAGGAGCGCTGTATTTATTTAACAACTGTATGGGAGGAAAGACGAAATGAACTTAACAGCACCAACACTTATCCTTATCATGTCGATGTGGTTGCCCGTAGCCTTTCTGTACCTGGGACACGGTGATGCCAAAGGCACCGGAGCCGTTACTGCTTTCGTAGGTGCCTGCGTTGTCGTAAGTGCATTCCTGCATGGTATCGATGGTAATGGCGCGGTTAGCGCACTGTTGTTTGCTCATGGTCTGTTGTACTGTACTGTGGCTTATGCCCTGCTGGCCGGTTTGGAAGACTTGAAAGCTGTCGGTAACGTCAGCTTGGTCGCCATGATCATCTCCTTCTTCTTTATTTTCCTGTTCCGTGGACCCGAAGGTCAGTTCACCTACTTCTCTCTCTGCTCTGTAGGTTACACCGTTCTGACTCTGGAAGTATTCCTGGTCTGCTACGGCAAGTTCAGCGCCAAGCTGCTGGCTTACTCGCTGATCATCTGGGCATTCATCGGTTTGATGATCCCGGCTTTTGCCGTTCTGGGTCTGTGGCCCATGCCTTTCTAATAAAAGCTGAATAGCGGGGATTACTCCCCGTGGTTTATCTTTAGGGAGTCGGTGCTTTGCACCGGCTCCTTTTTTAGTGGGGTGGGTGAGAGTTTTGCCAGAAGTTTTTATTTGAGAAATCTGGTTGTGCATTTGCCTCTAGGGGACTGCTCACAGAAAACCCTTCCTGGTCCACGGAATACACGGAACACACTGAAAAAGTCTCAAACCATACCGTGTTTTCCGTGGACCGAATGCTTCTGATTATTCTGTTGTAGAGAGGGAAGGGTGTGAAATTTCAATTTGAGCAAAGTGCATAACCAGATTTAGCAAAAAAGAAAGCCCTTTGCCTGGTTGGCAAAGGGCTTTCTTTTTGAGCGTCTAGCTTAAAACGGGTACTAAATCAGAGCCGAATAATTCCGCCGGCCCAGGTGAAACCGGCCCCGAAAGCGACCAGGCCGACCAAAGATCCTTCTTTAACCACACCGTTGCGTCGGGCTTCGTCGAGGGCGATAGGTATGGAGGCGGCAGATGTGTTGCCATATCGATCGACATTGACATAGGTCTGTTCGCTGCTGATCTTAAGTCGCTTGGCCAGAGCCTCGATGATGCGCAGGTTGGCTTGGTGAGAGATAACCAGATCGAGCTGATCGCTGGTCATATCGGCTTGCTTAAGAGCGTTTTTAATCGCTTTGCTCATGGCAACCACCGCATGGCGAAAAACTTCTTTGCCTTCCATGTGCAGGGTGTGAATCTTTTGCTGTACGTTTTCCACTGTCGGCATGTTGATGCAACCGCAACCGGCATTGTACAGCAGGTTGTGGTGGGCCCCGTTGCTGCCAAGGTGGGTAGAGATAATGCCGCGTTCGTCCTGGCTTGGTCCGAGAACGACAGCTCCGGCTCCGTCTCCGAACAACACGCAGGTATTGCGATCCTCCCAATCGACCATTGAGGTCAGAATTTCTGCTCCAATCACCAAGGCATGACGGTAGGTTTGGCTGCGCAACATGCCGTCGGCGATTTGTAAAGCATAAATGAAACCGGAGCAGGCCGCAGAGATGTCGAAGGCCGCAGCGTTTTTGGCGCCTATCAGTTCTTGAATGAAGCAGGCTGTAGCCGGAAATTTCATATCGCCAGTGACGGTAGCGAGAATGATCAGATCTATATCTTTCGCTTCGAGTCCGGCGTCTTCAATGGCCTTGCGGGCCGCTTCAGCGGCCAGTTCGGAAAGGGGGGCACCCTTTTCGGCAATATGCCGCTCACGAATTCCGGTCCGCTCAACAATCCATTGATCGTTGGTGTCGACTATTTTTTCCAGATCGGCGTTAGTAAGAATTTTCTCCGGTACGGCACGACCGCTACCGAGAATCATGGTTTGTGGTGTATTTGTCATCCTGCTCTCCTGGCAATAGCGTTAAAAAGCGTTGCCAACGTAGCACGTTTGGATTGTTCCCTCAAGGGGGCGATGGATTTTTTAAGCCTGTACGTTCTCTTGTTCGGTATGAATAAACCCGCCTCCGGTTGACCGCCAAGGTCACTGCCGTCGGTCAGGTGTCACGACTTGCTTTTTGGCCTGGCCTGATAGAATTGAAATGGTTGAATCGTTAGCTGATTCAGTTGTCTCTTTTAAGTTGTCTGCAACCATTTTTTACCGAGTCGTCATCAGATCATCACTTGCAGCAAAGAAGGAACAGGCCATGACCGGGGATCAAACCTGCTGCGGCCAGGTCGTCGCGATTCGAGGTGGAGTGGTAGATGTTCTTTTCGAGAAGAATTTGCCGGCCCTCAATTCATTGCTGTTGGCAGGAGACGGGGAACAGATCGTTCTCGAAGTGGCACTTCACCTGACGGATAACCTGGTGCGGGGTACGGCCCTTACCACGACTCATGGTCTGGCCCTGGGATCCAAGGTAACAGCAACGGGGCTTCCCCTGACCGCGCCGGTGGGCAAAGGCGTCCTGGGACGGGTATTCAACGTTTTCGGCCAGCCAATCGATTGCGGGGAAGAACCGGCCAACTGTATTCGACGCTCGGTACACGGGCGCCCCCTCGCCCTGGCCGAACGGGCCACCAAAACGGAAATATTCTCTACCGGCATCAAGGCTATCGATGTTTTGGCCCCCTGGAGCGGGGCGGCAAGGCCGGTCTGTTCGGTGGCGCCGGGGTGGGCAAGACGGTATTGATCACCGAACTGATTCACAACATGGTCGGCCAGCACGAAGGCGTGTCGATCTTCTGCGGCATTGGCGAACGCTGTCGGGAGGGGGAAGAACTGTATCGGCAGATGCAGGAATCCGAAGTGTTGGACAATACGGTGATGGTCTTCGGCCAGATGAACGAACCGCCCGGCGCCCGTTTTCGGGTCGGTCTGGCGGCGGTAACCATGGCCGAGTACTTCCGCGACGATCTCGGCCAGGACGTGTTGCTGCTGGTGGATAATATCTTCCGTTTTATTCAGGCAGGGATGGAGCTGTCGGGTATGCTCGGTCTGATGCCTTCGCGGCTCGGTTATCAGCCAACGCTGGCGACCGAACTGGCTGAACTGCAGGAGCGTATCGGTAACACCCGGCGGGGCGCCATCACCTCGATCCAGGCAGTTTATGTGCCGGCGGATGATTTTACTGATCCGGCTGCGGTGCACACTTTTTCCCACCTTTCGGCATCCATCGTTCTCTCCCGTAAACGGGCCGGGGAGGGTCTTTATCCCGCTGTGGATCTACTGAACTCCGGTTCCAAGATGCTGACCCCAACCGTGGTGGGAGAGCGGCACTATGAGATTGCGCGAGCCGTGCGACAGACCTTGGCCGGATACGAAGAGCTGAAAGATATCATTGCCATGCTTGGTTTTGAGGAATTGTCCTGGGAAGACCGCCGAACCGTGTTGCAGGCGCGGCGCCTGGAGCGGTTTTTTACCCAGCCCTTTTATACCACCGAACAGTTCACCGGTCTCGACGGTCGCAGCGTCGCCCTGGAAGAGGCTTTGAGCGGTTGCGAACGGATTCTTAATGATGAATTCAACGAAGCACCGGAACAGCTGTTGTTCATGATTGGCGGGATAGACGAGGCTGCCCGGCGCTTGCAGGAGATGGAACAATCTCAACAGGCGGAACCATGAATCTTAAGGTTCTGATACCGACTGAGGTGTTGCTGGAACGGGAAATTTCCAGCCTGACGGCCGAAGGACAAAACGGCTCTTTCTGCTTGCGCCCACGGCACATCGATTTTGTTGCCCCCCTGGTGGCAGGGCTGCTCTATTTTGTGGAGCAACAGGAGGGTGTTGAAGGGTTTGTCGCCATCGACCAGGGAGTGCTGGTTAAATACGGTGCCCAGGTTACCGTTTCGGTGCGCAATGCTGTGTTTGGGCCAAGCCTGGAAGATTTACTGAATATCGTCGATGAACGTTTTGGGGTCCTGGACGATCAGCAGCGCATGGTCCGGTCGGCCATGACCCGGTTGGAAGCCGATTTCTTGCGGCGTTTCATGGAGTTGAAATGAGTCCTGATGAGCAACCAAGACGTCGGGGGGGGAAGCCCCTGGCAGAGGAACAGTTTCGTCGCCGTCTGGTTGCCCGGCGCAGTAGATTTCTAAGGGCAAGACAACAGGGAGAGCGACCGTCCTGGTTCGGACTCGGCATGTTCGGCCTGGTCGGCTGGTCGGTGGCTGTCCCGACGGTGAGCCTGACGGCCCTGGGCGTCTGGATCGACCGGCGCTGGCCGGGCCCCTATTCCTGGACCCTGATGCTGTTGGTAATCGGAATGGCCCTTGGCTGCCTCAATGCCTGGGTTTGGGTGAGCCGAGAGCGCAGTGAAATCACCAGGGATCGTGATGAACCGCAAGAGGAGGATCGAAATGACCGGGACTGACTTGACAGGATTAGGTATGGCACTGGCGGCCGGGGCAGCATTGGGAGCAATTTTTTTTGCCGGGCTGTGGTTGACCGTTCGCCGATTACCCAGAGTCCGTTCGCCCTACCGTTTCTACGCTTTGAGTCTGCTGTTTCGGTTAACACTGGTACTGGCCGGATTCTATCTGCTGGCGGCCGGGGGCACTAAGGATTTATTGGCTGCCGGCGCTGGTTTTATGCTGTCCCGTCAGTTGTGGTTGTTTGCTAAGCGGACGCAAACAGCGCCACCGGTTCGTGACGACAAACAGGATACGTGATGGAACTCAGCCCCGACAGCATCATCCTCTGGCAGACAGGTTTCGCCAAGCTCAACATCACTATTGTTCTGACCTGGCTGAATATGCTTTTGCTGACAGTCGGTTCAGTGCTGGTGACCCGGCGTTTGCGGGATGACGGAAAACTCAGCCGCTGGCAGAACCTGCTGGAAGTGCTTGTCTCTGGGATCGAGCAGCAGATTGCCGACATGGGCTTGTCTCCACCCAGGGAGTTTCTGCCCTTTCTCGGCACCCTGTTTGTCTTTGTGCTTTTTGCAAATTTGCTGGCGGTGGTTCCGGGCTATCGGCCGCCCACAGGCTCTTTGTCGACTACCGCGGCCCTGGCGATCAGCGTTTTTGTAGCTGTGCCCTGGTGGGGGATTCGGCGGCGGGGCTTGCGCGGCTTTTTCGGGCTGTATATCCAGCCCTCGATCTTTATGCTGCCCTTCAATATCCTCGGCGAACTGTCCCGTACTCTGGCTCTGGCGGTGCGACTGTTCGGCAACATCATGAGCGGCAGCATGATTGCTGGCATTCTGCTGTCGGTAACGCCATTGTTTTTTCCGGTGGTCATGCAATTACTCGGGCTGATTACCGGCGTCATTCAAGCATATATCTTTGCCATTTTGGCAGCGGTCTATATTGCCGCGGCAGCTAAGGTGCAACTGGTTCGGGAGGGTGCCGGACAAGGAGGTTCACATGGATAGTCTCGGATGGGTGGCCGTTTCCTCAATCGTCTCGGCCGGATTGTGTATTGCCATCGGCGCCATCGGCCCGGCTCTTGGTGAAGGGCGGGCTCTGGCTCAGGCCCTTAGTGCCCTGGCTCAGCAGCCTGATGAAGCCAACACCATCACCCGCACCCTGTTTGTCGGGCTGGCGATGGTCGAGTCGACGGCCATTTACTGTTTTGTCGTGGCCATGATTCTCATCTTTGCCAACCCCTTTTGGCAGCACTTTCTCGGCCAGTCGGCGGGAGGCTAGCCCATGCTCATCGACTGGTTCACCGTCGCAGCCCAAGCGGTCAACTTCCTGCTGCTGATCTGGTTGTTGAAACGGTTCCTTTACGGGCCGATCATCCAGGCAATGGATCATCGTGAAGCCCGAATCGAAAGCCGGTTGCAGGAGGCCCATCAAGAGCAGGAAACAGCCAGAAAAGAGGCCGCCGAATATCAGCGCCTCAATCGGGAGCTCGAAGAAGGACGGGCTGAAGGTCTGCGCCAGGCTGCGGAAGAAGCTGCTTTGCACCGTCAGCAACTCATTGATCAAGGGCGTACTGAAGCCTCCGAACTGGCGAAGGCCTGGAAGGCTTCCGTCTGTCGGGACCGGCAGATGTTCATGGCTGAACTGAAAAAACGCATTGGTAGCGAGGTATTGCAAATTGCCCGTAAATCCCTCGACGATCTAACCGGTTGCGATCTGACTACCCTGTTGGCAGAGCGTTTTATCGCCCGTTTCTCGGCCTTGGGCGAGACCCAGCAGGCGAACTGTCGTGTGGCTGCGGAAAAATCCGGAATTCTTGTGCGAAGCGCGGTAGCTCTGGGCGAAGATATCCGTCGCAATCTCGAAAACGAACTGCGCAGGGTCCTCGGCCAGGAGTTGATTATCAGCTATCGTACCGAAGAAGAGATGCCCCTCGGCATCGAACTGATCTTTGGCGGCTTGAAATTATCCTGGGGAGTGGACAGTTACTTTAATGAACTGGAGCAGCAGGTCGACAGGCAATTCGAAGAGATAGAGGCTGCTGCAGGGGATACCGGGAGGAGTTGATGAGCAGTTACAGCATTCTGCTGGATGAAACTCTCCAAGTTCTCCGCCAGACCATGGCCACTATGGGGCCGCAGTTGTTATTGCAGCAGGTAGGGAAAATAGTCTATGTCGGCCGTGGTATTGCCAGGGTTCAAGGTCTCGATACGGTTCGCAGCGAAGAGCTGCTGGCTTTTCCCGGTGGCGTGTTGGGGCTGGCTTTTGATATCGACAGCCGGGGGATCGGGGTGGCAATGCTCGGTGATTACGATGCCTTGCATGCTGGTGACGAGGTGGTCCGAACCGACCGGGTGCTCGATGTGGCGGTGGGTGAGGGGCTCCTCGGCCGGGTAGTCGATCCTCTCGGGCAGGCCCGGGACGGAGCTGGCCCTCTCCCCTATCATGAGCGGAGACCGTTGGAACGATCGGCGCCGGCGATCATGGAGCGGCTGCCGGTGTCCGAACCGTTGTTTACCGGCATCAAGGTGATCGATGCCCTGGTTCCCATCGGTCGCGGTCAGCGCGAGCTAATTCTCGGTGATCGCCAGACCGGCAAGACGGCCGTGGCTGTCGATACTATCATTAATCAGCACGACAAAGGGGTGTTGTGCGTTTATTGCGCTATCGGCCAGCGGGCGTCCAGTGTCGCTTCCGTGGTAGCGCAGTTGCGGGAAAAGGGGGCAATGGATTATACCGTGGTGGTGGTTGCCGAGGGGGACGACCCTCCGGGGCAGCAATATATTGCCCCCTATGCCGCGACGACCATTGCCGAATATTTTATGGAGCAGGGGCGGGATGTTCTGGTGGTCTACGATGACTTGACCCGTCATGCCCGGGCCTATCGCGAGCTGTCCCTGCTTTTGCGCCGGCCCCCTGGCCGGGAAGCCTTCCCCGGTGACATCTTCTATATCCATTCTCGATTGCTGGAACGGGCCACCCGCCTCAAGGAGCAGGGTGGAGGCGGTTCCCTGACGGCCTTACCGATCATCGAAACCGAAGCACAGAACCTTGCCGCCTATATCCCCACCAACCTGATTTCCATCACCGACGGTCAGATCTATCTGTCCCCCGGACTTTTTCAGAAGGGGCAGCTGCCGGCCGTCGATATTACCCGCTCGGTCTCACGGGTTGGCGGCAAAGCTCAACTGCCCGCTTATCGCGCGGTGGTCGGTGATTTGCGTCTGGCCTACGCCCAGTTTACGGAGTTGGAAGCTTTTTCCCGCTTCGGGACCCGGCTTGATGATGCGACCCGCCAGCTGTTGAACCGCGGTCGGCGGGTACGGGCCGTGCTTAAACAGGGCCAGTGTGCGTCGCGAACCGCCGTTGAGCAGGTGATGGTTTTGCATGCGGTCAATTGTGGTCTATTCGATGAAATTGCCGAATCGGACATGGCCCGGGCCGAAAACCAGGTTTGCGAGGCGTTGGCGCTGCTGCCGGAGATTTCGGCCCGAATCGAGGGGGGCGAAAAACTCGAAGAAGATGATCTGCGAGCCTTGCAGAAGATTGCCGCTGATTCCCTGAAGGAAATACTATGAGTCAGGCCCTGCTTGAGCTGCATCGGCGCATTCGCAGCGCCGACGATCTTTATACCGTGGTGCGTACCATGAAGACCATGGCAGCGGTTAATATTCATCAATATGAACGGTCGCTACGTTCTCTGGACGATTATTACCGGACCGTGGAAATGGGTTTGCAAGCCGTTTTGCGTGATCGACCGTTGGTTGGGTCGATTAAAATTCCCCGTCAGACGGTGTTGCTGGTTTTTGGTTCGGATCAGGGGATGGTCGGCCGTTTCAATGAGTTGGTACTCGACGGGGTCGAAACGGTTTATCGCCAGAGGCGTCGGGAGGATGATCGCTGCACGGTTTGGGCGGTGGGTGAAAAGGTGGCCGCAGGGCTTGCTCAGCGTCTAGAAGAGGCGGAGGAAGTCTTTCGTCTTCCCACCTCGGCCCAGGCCATCACCGGGGCTGTGCAGGAGGTGCTGCTACGTTTTGAAGCCAGGCGCAGCCAGCACGGCGAAACCCGTTTGCTGCTGTTTCATAATGCGCCAGCCAGGGCGACTCATTATGAACGGCTGCAGGTTGATTTGCTGCCCCCCGATGATCAGTGGCTCGCCACCATGAGCGGCCAACGGTGGCCGGGTCGTTGTCTTCCTCTCTACTCTCCACCCTGGCAGCCCCTGTTTGCCGCTTTGATCGCCGAGTATCTTTTTGTCTCGTTGTTTGGAGCCTTTGCCGGGTCCCTGGCGGCGGAGAACGCGGCGCGGTTGGCGGCTATGCAACGGGCCGAGAAAAACATTGAAGAGATGCGTGCGGACTTTCGCGCGGATTATCACGCTCTGCGCCAGAACAGCGTGACGGAAGAGTTGTTTGATGTGATTGCCGGTTTTGAGGCTTTGGTTGATGATCAGGGACCTGGCTGACAGAACCGGCGGGTGGCGGCCCGCCAGCCGCCCTACTTTTTGTCCAAGCCAACAAAAAGTAGGCAAAAAGTGGCTGCCACTGCGTGGAGCATGCGTTCGCGTAGGTAAGGAGAAGGCTAATAGCCCTGCTGCCATTTACGGTAGCAGCAATTTCTTTGGGCGGCCCTTCCTTCAAAGGTTATTGCTAAAACGCTCGGTCTGCTTTTCTTGCCAACAGTGGTCGAAGGGGCTGCTGGGTTTAAAACCAACACCGTATATGAAATGCCGATATGTTGTCCTCTGTGGTTCCCGCTGAAAGGGAGACTAACCTTCTGAATGAGATTGCTCCTTATGAGAACAGGGCCCCGGCTGTTGCCGGGGCCCTGTCGTTTCGGAAATCTCTTTTATGGATACCTAAAAGGGAATCGCACCAAATCAGATCCGGCCGTCGGGCGACCGATAGGTAAAGTTACGAAAGTTGACCCGGAATAAGAGGCTGTAGAGTACCGGTACCAGGCCAAGGGTCAGAATGGTGGCAAACAGCAGACCAAAGATGATGGAGATAGCCATCGGCTCCCACATGGGCCCGCCGCTCAGCCACAGGGGCAAAAGGCCGCCCATGGTGGTGGCTGTGGTGAGCAGAATCGGCCGCAGGCGGCGCTGGGCCGATTCAAGAATTGCTGTGGCCGGGTCTTGGCCGTGCTCGTCGATTTCAATATTGATGCGATCGATCAGGACAATGGCGTTGTTGATGACGATACCGCACAGAGCAATGATGCCCAGCAGGGTCATAAAGCCAAAGTAGGAGCCGGTTACCAGGAGGCCGAAGGTTACTCCAATCATGCCCAGGGGGATGGTCAGTAGAATGATCAGCGGTCGGCGCAGCGAGTTGAACTGTCCAACCAGCAGCAACAAGATCAGTAATGTGGTCAAGGGCAGATTGACAGCGATCGATTTATTGGCTTTCCCGGAGGTTTCGATCTCGCCTCCGAGTTGGTATTTGTCGCCAAAGGGCCAATTGCGGCTTTGCTCTTTGAGCCAGCCATCGATTTGCTGACCGATGGCGATGGCATTGGCGCCGCTGTCGATGTTGGATTGCACGGTAATGGTCCGAACCCGGTCGCGGCGGATGATTTTTCCCGGCTGCCAGGCGATATTGATGTCGGCTACCTGTTTCAAAGGCACCGATTGGCCGGTCTGCTGCACGTAGATGTTATGGCTTTCCAGTTTGCCGATGTCTTTGCGATCTGCTGCTACTGAGCGCAGAGTGACGGGAATCAACTCGTCCTCTTCGCGATATTCGGTGGTTTGAATCCCGCTCAGAATCGTCTGCAGCGATACGGCGATGTCCCGACTGGTAAGACCGGCCCGCAACGCCCGTGGCTGATTGATCTGTACTACCAGCTTTTTAGTCCGGGCGCCCCAGTTGTCAGTGATATTGCGGCTGCCGGGAATATTGGCCAATTGCTCCTTGGTCTGTTGTGCCAGATCGAAAAGGCGGTCGGTATCCTTGCCCGAAAGTCGCACTTCCACGGGATTTTCGATGGGTGGGCCGAGAATCAGCGGGCGAATCTTGGGTGTCAGATCGGGAAAATTGTTCAGGCAGTAGCGTTCCAGGCGCGGAATCATCTCGGCCAGGTTGTGATCGCGGCTGCTGCCGTTGATGAGCATATAGGTGTATTCGGGGCTTGGTGCCTCGGGGGAGTAGGGCAGCATATAGCGGGGAGCACCGGAGCCGATGTAACTGACCCAACTGACCAGGCCTTCCTTGTCCTGTTTCGGATCGGCCATCATTTCTGCCTGCATGAAGTCTTCGATTTGCTGTACCACCGCTTCCATGCGTTTCAACGGGGTGCCGACGGGCAGGCGCAGTTCGGCGCTGAAGATCGGTTTGTTGTGGGGCGGAAAGAACATCTTCGGCACAAAACGGAAGCTGGCCATGGCCACCATAAAAATCAGGAGTACAGTGACCAGGGTAAGCAACCGGTTGCGTAGTATGAAAAGTAAGAAACCGCGATAGCGGCGATAAAAGGTATTGTTGTAGCTGCCCTGTTCGGTGTTCTTCTTGACCCGAATGAAATAGACGCAAAAGAGCGGGGTCATGGTCAGCGACAGGAGCCAGGACGAGAGCAGGGTGATGGTGACCACCTTAAACAGCGGGGCAGTGTATTCTCCCGTCGATGATTTGGCCAGATAGATGGGTAGAAACGCCGCGGCCGTGGTCAGGGAGGAGGTCAGCAGGGGAATTTTCAACTCCTGAGCCGACTCGATGGCCGCTTCGACGGCCGATTTGCCCTCGCCCATCAAAACCATGACCGATTCGGACATGACGATGGCGTTGTCGACCAGCATGCCCAGGGCGATGATCATGGCTGCCAGGGACATCTGGTCGATGCCGATGCCGAGCAGGCCCATCACCAGTAAAGCCATGATCATTGCCATGGGAATCAGGCTGGATACCGCCAGGCCGGTGCGCAACCCAAGAAAAATAAGCATCACCACCAGCACGATGACCATGGCCTGCAGCAGGTTGGTGACAAACTCGTCGACTTTGCGTTTCACGTGCTCGGGCTGAAAGGCCACGATGTCGAAATCGACGCCCACGGGATATGCCTGGCGGAAGCGTTCCAGAGCCCGTTTGACGTCATCGCCAAGGGCCAGCATGTCGCCACCTTCGCGCAGGTTAAGGGCCAGGGTTAAGGCCGGTTTACCTTTGTAGTGGACTCGGCTGGTCGGCGGGTCGATATAGTCGCGCCGAATGTCGACAATGTCTTCCAGGTAGACGACTCCATCCCGGCCGGGCAAGGTGATGACCGTACGCTTGAGGTCGGCCACCGAATCAAAGTTGCCGGTCGGCTCAAGGACGATCTGTTCCCGGTCGGTAAAGATTTCGCCACCGGGAATAATGATGTTGCGGGCTTCAAGAATGCCTTTGAGCTGAAAGGGGGATAGTCCAAGTTCCGCCAGTCGGGCGTTTTGATATTCGACAAAAATCCGTTCCTGCTGAATACCCTGAATGTCGACCTTGGCGATGTGTGGATTCAGCAATAGATCATTGCGGCAATCGTCAGCCATTTCCTTGAGTTCGGCATAGCTGAAATCTTCCCCACTGATGGCGACGATAATACCGAAGATGTCGCCGAACTCATCGTTGACAAAGGGGCCGACCACTTCGTCGGGAAGTTCGCCGGTAGCCCGGGTAACCTTGCGTCGCAGGTCGTCCCAGATAGGGCGCATCTCTTTGTGACGCTCAAGGATGTTGACCCAGATGACCGAAACGCCCGGTTTCGATTCGCTTTCGATGTAGTCGATCTGGGGGATTTCCTGTATGACCTTTTCCAGCTTGTCGGTAACCAGTTGCTCAACCCGCTCGGGGCTGGCTCCGGGGAAATACGTCAGCACCTGGGCCACTCGCACCACGAAACCGGGATCTTCGGCACGGGGCAGGGTGGAAAAATAGAACAGACCGGCCAGGGCGACAACCAGCAGGGCGACCAGAGTTACCCGGTTTTTTTCCAGAGCGGAGCGGGTCAGATTCATGGCTGTACCTCGTTGCCGGCGAGAATTTGAACCTGTTGTCCTTCGTGAATGCGACTGATACCGGCGGTAACGACCAGATCAGAGTCTTGCAGTCCGCTGAGAACTTCCAGACCCTCCGAGGTCAGTTCGCCCACCGTAACGGCCCGCCGATGAATGATCCCCAACCCGTCCTTGCCGGATTCGACCACAAAGGCGAAGCGCCCCTTGCGATCTTCACCGATAGCTTCTGGAACTACGAGAACCGGGTTGTTGTTGCCGGCTTTAGGCAAGAGGAAAATAATGGTCGCTGCCATGCCGGGACGGATCATCCCCGAGCTTTTCTCAAGTCGTACGGTGACTGGAAAGGTGGTCCCCTGGCCGGTGGCCGCGACGCCGACTTCGGTCACCGTGGCCGAAAACTTCCGTTCGGGCAAAGCGTCAAAGAAAACTTCGACGGACATCTTCTGTTTGATCTGGGTGATAAGGCTCTCCGGTACGGTGCAACCGACCTCGGTTAGGGCACCGGAGGTCAGCAGCGCCACCATCTGGCCAGCGGCGATGTTTTCGTTGATCTCGATGGGAACGCTGGCGATGGCGCCGGCGCTGGGGGCGGTAAGTCGGGTATAGGCCTGTTGGGAACGGGCCAGTTCCAGGCGTGTCTTGCTGGCCCGAACCTGCGCCTCGGCCGATTCGTTGGCGGCCCGGGCAGCATCCAGATCGTTGCGGGAAGCGTTGCGGTTTTCGTACAGCCCCCTCACCCGCTCGTAATTCGCTTCGGCGTTGCGGGCCTGGGCTCGCGCATTGGCCAGGGCCGCCTGCGCCTCCTGTACCTGAAGCCGATAGTCGGTGGCATCGAGGCGGGCGATCAGTTGACCTTTTTTGACCTTATCTCCAACCTGGACCGCCACTTCTTCTACGGCACCGGAGACCCGAAAACTGAGCCGTGATTCCACGCCCGCCTGGGCCATGCCGGAAAAGGTCCGTTTCAGCAGGCTGCTTCCCGGTTTGACTTTCTGATAACGGATCGGCCGGATTAGCTCCGGCTGCTGGGCGGGTTCACTTCCGCAGGCGAGCAGACACAGGGGCAGCAGTAACGCCAGCAGGTTGCGGCTTATCATGAGGTATGTCTCCTTGATGGCGTCGAAAAAATCTCCCCCTACTGCGTTGCAGCGTTTTTTCAGGACTTTGACATACTCTATGTATGCCTTCACCCCTGAAAAACCACTACGCCTTGTAGGGAAAAATTTTTACTTAGCCATTCCTATAAGTACTTGCTAAACATTTTTTGTTGGTTCAAGGGGCTGCAGTGTCATTTCGTCGCCAAAATTCTTCCAGGCGACCAAACCAGTCTTCCCTCTGTTGAGGGCCGAGGAAAAAATCGAAGCGACCGACGGCGCGCTGTACTTCCATCAGATCGATAAAAAAGTCATAGACTGCGCTGGCCGCCAGGCTATCGGCGACCAGCGCGGCATTTTGGGCATCGATCAATTCGATAACCGATACCAGGCCTCGGGAATAGGCATCCGTCACTAAATCGAGGTTTTTGCGGGCGGCTGTCGCCCCTTGACTCGATAAGCCGATAATCGTGTGAGAGGCCCGTGCGCGCTGTAATGCCGAGCGGATTCGCTGCTCAAAACGGTCTGAGAATGCCTGACGTTCGAGATAAAGCCGTGCCAGTTCTTCATTGGCCTGCTGCAACTCCCCAGTACGGGCTCCGCTGGTGAATAGCGGCAATGTCAGATTGAGACCGACACTCCAGTCGGTGTCGTTAGCCTGGGGTATCTCGATGGGCAGAAGGATGTCGGAGAAAGGTGAGTCAACCCCTGCACCCCCCTCGTAGAGTTGTTCGCTGAGGTCGGCTCGAAGGGAGACTTCCGGGGTCCAGAATGACCGCCGAGCTGCCAGACGGATACGTTCTTGAGCATCGATAGCCCGGTCGATACGCTTCAACTCCGGGATTTCGGTCAACCCTTCCTCGACCATGAAGTCACGATAGCGGGTAAAGGCAGCCGGTGTGGACAGGTATGGTGCGAGGCGTTGATTGGAAACCAGAAACTCGGGGGCTCCAAGATCGATTTCCGCCGTGGTGAAGGCCTCTTCCGCAGGGCGTTGCAGCAGGCGGTTGAGGGCGATTTCAGCCAGGGAGCGCTGGGTTGCTGCCTGTACGACTGCTTTGCGGTCCCGTGCCAGCTGGCTCTCCCAACGGTAGACTTCGGCGGGCCCGCTAAATCCCACCGTCTGGCGACGACGGGCCAAGGTCAGATTTGACCGGGTCACTTGCAGATTATTGGACTGGATCGTTTGCAGAGTCTTGGCGCGCAGCACGTTGAGATAGCCGGTGGCGGCAGCCTGGACGATATCGAGGCGCAGTTGCCGGCGTTCCTGCAGCCTGGCCTCCTGCTGTTGTCCCTGCACATGGTAATTGGTCCGCCGTGCTTCCGAATAGAGGGATTGTTCCAATACCAGCGTCCCGGTTACCGACCGTTCGGCCTGTCTGCCGAAGCTGGCTTCCGCTCGATCTTCATCGAGGAGCAGACCGTTAGCGACAACCGCCAACTGAGGCAGCAGTGCGGCCCGAGCCTTGCGGACCTCGGCTTCGCCGGCGGCGATGCGACGATCGGCTGCCGCCAGGTCGAGATTAAGTTTCATGGCCTCATTGACGGTTTCCGCCAAGGTCAATATCCGGGTCGGACCATTGGTTTCTTCAGCGATCAGTTCCGCCTCAATAAGCTGCTCCCAGGTCGGGGAAAATCCGATGGCTCGGGCGGTGCGCATGTTGATGCTCAGACGGTCTTCCTGGGAAAAAAAGACCGGCAGCTTGCCCGGGTCTTTGCCCAGCAGGATGCTTTGGATGGTCAGGGCGGTGCGCCGGGCCAGGCGCGGAAAATCCGACTTCGGCGCGGCGCCGGCCAAGATGCCCTGCTGCACTTCGCTATGGCCGAAATAGGAAAAGCTCGGCAATCCCCGGGCCTTGAGTCCATCTATCAATATCTGAAGTTCAGTCTGTGGCAGGCGCAACAGGGGGGTGACGTAAACCGCATCGATATCTTTCGGCAGCGCCGCAAGGGCAGCCTGCGCTGAATAATCGACGGCGACAGAGGTCATTGCGATGCCTTTTCCGGCCAGGTTGGCAGCGAGTTCATCGGTGAGGGCGGGGATGGCATCGAGGTAAGGGCGATTAGTCAAGACCGCCAGGCGCTGAAAGGGCAGAAGCTCGCCAAATACCTGCATGTCCCGAAGTATCGGTGAGGGTGGGGCCAGATAACAAAAATTGCGGACTCCGCTGGCCGATTGCTGCAACGGATAGCCTTGGATGGCGCGGTCAACAGTGAAGGGTGCCACCGTCGGTTTGGGAAGCGGCCCGCGATGGGCCAGATCATGAGATGTCAGAACGCCGATGGCTAATAGCAGGTCGACTTCCGGATCCTTTAACAGCTTGTCGGCCACTCTTTTAACCCCGCTCATGGTCCAGTCGGCGGTGATTGTTTTGTCGTCAGGAAAGTTGACCGGGAATTCGCCGCTGGTCAGGGCAATAACCTCTGACTTGAACAGATCCAGCAGCGGGGCGTTTCCGGCCCAGGGGCCATCCAGGACGACGCCGATGCGCAGAGGGGCGGCGGCCGCCGGAAGAGCGACGAGCAGCAGAACCAGAAGGCAAGCTGCCAGAAAGAAAGAGCGTCCAGGGCGGCTGAAGAAAATTGGCACTGCCGTTTTGAACTTCGGTGGACTGGCCATGGCGAGCTATCCTTTCAGGGGGGGCTTTGGCAGTCTGCCAAGCTAATAAAATCAAAAAAGTATCAGTGCAGAGCCTTTTCCATCAATTCAAGCAACCGATTGAATTCGCTATCGGTCAGGCGTCCGTGAATGCCCTCGACGTATTCCCGCCGCGACTCTTCATAAGCGTCGGCCACCTGCTTGCCTTCTTCGGTCAGATGAATGTGGTAAACTCGCCGGTCTTTTTCCGATTGGCGTTTGTAGACGTAGCCCTGCTCGATCAACTTGTTGATAATCGAGGTGACCGCCGGTTTGCTCAGATTCAGGACCTGGGCCAGGCCGGTAAAGCTCAGGTCACCGTTCTGGTTGATGACGCTGATGTACTGAAACTGGGTCAGGTTGATTTCGGGAGCGCCGATTTTGCGCAATTTTTCTACCTTGGCGTTGACCAGTGCTTGACCGACGGTTTCGATGATGTCACTCATTCTCTTTTTTTTGGTCATAGCGGATGCCACCTTATTAGTTAGTTAGGTGAACGAATTATCTAACTAGTCGAGATGTTTGTCAATCGGGTTGTTGGTTGTTGCGGAAAATAATGCTGTTGGCGTCGCAAAAAGTCCGCCTTGCGGCGTTAGGGAGTTTTTTCTGGGCCTTGACATACTAGAGATATGCCTTCGTCCCTGAAAAAACACCAAGCCTTGGAGGTCGAAATTTTTGCATGACCGTCAATGTTGGTTGGTGGGGGCAGTGTTGATTCGAAGAGTTAGGGGGAGGGGCAGATATTTACCACGAAGATCACGAAGCACACGAAGAAAAGGCAAGCCGGTCTTGTGGTTACCTTCGTGCTCTTCGTGTCCTTCGTGGTGAAAGCTTTGGGCTTAAAGAAATATTGCTGAAAGACAGTTGCTGCTCTAAAGCCTGAATCAGGGCGGGCAGCAGGCGCAGGTGGAGCGGAACAGGGTGGTGCTCAGGTAGCGGTCGCCCCGGTCAGGCAGCAGGGTGACAATAGTCCCTTGATCCAGTTGCTTTGCCATGTGCAGAGCCCCGGCTACCGCCGCACCGCTCGACATGCCGGCAAAAACGCCTTCTTTGACGGCCAGTTGACGGGCTGTTTCAAAGGCCGTTTCGTCGTCGATGACGATTTTGCCGTCAAGTTGCGATTCTTTATAGATGGCAGGGACAATGGCTTCTTTCATGTTTTTCAGGCCCTGCACCTTGTGACCCAGAATTGGTTCGACGCCGATCACTTGAATGCGCGCATCCTTTTCCTTGAGGTAGCGGGTCATGCCCATCAGGGTGCCGGAGGTGCCCATGCCGGCGACGAACATGTCGATCTTGCCCTCGGTCTGGGCGTAAATTTCCGGACCGGTGGTGTAATAGTGGGAAAGGGGGTTGTTCTCGTTGGCGTACTGGTTTGGCATGTAATACTTGTCCGGTTCTTCGGCAAGAACCCGGTGCGCCATGCGGATGGCCCCATCTGTCGCTTCGGCCGCTGGCGACAAAATCACTTCTGCACCGTAGGCCTCAAGCACCGCCCGCCGTTCGCTGCTGACGCAGCCGGGCATGACCAATTTTACCCGGTAACCCTTGGCGGCACCGATCATGGCCAGAGCGATACCGGTATTTCCGGAGGTCGGCTCGAGAATGATTTTACCCGGTCGCAAAGCTCCCGATTCCTCAGCTTTTTGCAGCATAAAGCTGGCAGGCCGATCCTTAACGCTGCCGCCTGGATTGTTGCCTTCCAGCTTAGCAAGAATCCGAACCTTGGGGTTGTCGTGCATCTGGCTCAGTTCCACCAGCGGCGTATTGCCGATAGCGGACCACAGGCTGTGTTTGTTGTCGATGATTTTCATGGTTCTATCCTCGAGGCACGGCGAAAGCCATGTTGATTTATGATAACCGCGACATCTTACCCAAGGGGGAGGGAGAAGGCAACGGCGATTTTATTGCCGTGGTTTCAGTTGTTGTTGACTTTAAAGCCCAGCAGCCCCTTCGACCACTCCGCGAAAGTTGCAGTGTCGATTCCCCTGCGTAGAAACCTAAAAAGGGAACTCGCTTCCTGGTTACCTCCCCTGTGATTGGCCAGCGCACAGGCGGGAACAGCAGAAGGAGGCCTGATGACATTGCATATGCGTTGTTGGTTTTAAAACCCAACAGCCCCTTCGACCACTATTGGTAAGAGAAACAGATCGATCGTTTTAGTAACCAGCTTTCGGAAGAGGGGCCGGCCAAAGAAATTGAAGACTCGGTGAGATGTCTCAAGGTTTGTTAGCCTTCTCCGAACATTCGTGACAGCATGCCCCACGCAGTGGCAGCCATTTTTTGCATACTTTTTGTTGGCTTGGACAAAAAGTATGGCGGTTGGCGGGCCGCGACCCGCCGTTCATGGTTCATGGTTCATGGTTCATGGTTTATGGTTTATGGTTTATGGTTTGACGGCATCGGGCATACCGAATAACGTCAAATAACCCCATGCAGCGGTCCACCGGGCGCCCCAAGAGCATCCACCTTCTTTTCAATCACTGGATCATCTTCCAGTGCCGGCGCATGATGTCCCTTGCGCCGAGCATCGATCACCAATGATCCGCTACAACCCCAATGTTTAGAGACTGTATGCGCGCCGATACCGTAACTGTCGACAGCCGGATCGGAGCGGGTAAAGGTGGCCCAGAGAAAGTTGTTCAGATTCCGGGCGGTCCAGTCGCTGTCATCCGTCAATACGATCAGCGGAAAACCATTGATACTTTGCTCCGGGTCGATTGCGTTGCAAAAGGACTGTGCTGCTGTATCGGCCTCGCCGCGAGGGGCGTGGTGGGCTGGGGCCTCAATAACCAGAACTCCGGGCAGCACGATACGCGGCTTGCGGAACCCGGCCGGAAGAAAGAGGTCTCCAGGCAGTTCGCAAGGCAATTGCCGCTGCACCGGACCTGTTGCTGCGATCACCAGCTTGGAGCCTTGCTGAAACCCGCTGCCGGAATAGTCCAGAGTATCGATGGTAGTGCGGGTGTGAAAGTGCAGATCCCGTTGCCAGTCCACCCGTTCCAGCAGGTGACTGAAAAAAGCCGGCACATCATGAATGTCCAGCTGTGGGTTGTCCTGACCGGCTACGATGAACAGGTATTTGGCAAGGGAAAGTTGGCCGGTTCCAAGCAGGGCGCTGGCCTGGGTCAATAGCTCCTGCGGGGCCTGCTGTTCGGCGAAGGGAGCATAACGTTCGCTGCCGATGGCCAGCAACAGCGGATGGACACCTGCGGCGTCGACGGCATGTACCGCTTTTACGCCGGGCACTAATTCAGGGATCAGCGGTCCGGTCAGTTCGTGAATAAAGGCGCCGAAGGTGCTGTCTTCCTGGGGCGGTCGACCGACGCTGGTAAAGGGCCAGATGGCGCCGCGCCGATGCGTGACCCGGTCCACTGCCAGGACCGGAAAATCATGCTGCAGGCTGTAGTAGCCTAGATGGTCGCCAAAGGGTCCTTCCGGCAGGGTCTTGTTCGGGATTACCGTGCCGCTGATACAGAAGTCGACCTCGGCAGGCACCGGCAGTTGGCCGGGCTGACAGATCAGCGGAACTCGCCGTCCACCGAGCAGGCCGGCAAAGCAGAGCTCCGGCATGCCTTCGGGCAGGGGCATGACCGCTGCCATGGTCAGGGCCGGCGGACCGCCAATGAAGATGTTGACGCGGAAAGGCTTGCCTTGCTCCAAGGCTTCGGTGTGGTGGCAGCCGATGCCGCGGTGGATCTGGTAGTGGAGGCCGACCTCTTCGTTGGGGCGGTATTGGTTGCCGGCCAGTTGCACGCGATACATGCCGAGATTGGAATGGCGCCAACCGGGTCGGCTGACGCTTTCCGAATAGACCTGTGGCAGGGTGATAAAGGGCCCGCCGTCCTTGGGCCACGATACGAGCTGGGGTAGATTCTCAATGCGGGTTTGGCAGTCGAGTGCCGGCCCCCTGGATACTTTGCGAGGCAGCAGGTTGAGGGTGCCTCGCAGGGTCCCGGGCCAAGCTGCCGGGGATTTCATCAGCCGCATTGGGTCGGTTTTCAGGGACAGAAGGTGCAGAACCGCTGGCAGGGTGTCGCGAAATAGAAACCGAGTTCTCTCCAGGGTGCCGAACAGATTTCCGAGCATGGGGAAAGAGCAGCCTTTGACCCGGGTAAAGAGCAGGGCCGGGCCGCCAGATTGATAGACCCGGCGCTGTACGGCGGCGATCTCCAGATTGGCGTCGAGCTCGGTGTCGATGCGGATCAGTTGGCCGGTTTTTTCCAGATCGTACACGCATTCGGAGAGATTTCTGTAGCCCATGGGTTGATTCCTGTTGAAGGTCTAGGCAATTTACCGCGGAGAACGATTAGATTTCCTCTTCGACCTTTTTGTGCTTTTAGGCCCTTGTGGCAAAAAAGCTGAATCTAAAAGCTTGAACCACGAAGGACACGAAGATCACGAAGAAGTGCCAACAAAACAAGCCCTTATGGTTTTGTCCTTCGTGGACTTCGTGATCTTCGTGGTAAAAATTCAATTTGATAGTCCAATTGCATCAGTTCGCCGGCTTTCGAAGGATTGAGGAAACTTAAGATCGGTGCAGGACAAGACAAGTTTAATACAGAAAAGGGGGCAAAAGCCCCCTTTTCCTTGATCTCAATTGCTCGATGAAGACGATCAGATGCTGTCGAGGATTTCCTGCTTCTTGGCGCGGAATTCCTGCTCGTTGATCAGGCCCTTGGACTTCAGTCGCTGCAGAATCTGCAGGCGCTGCTCGATCTTATCTATACCGGCCGGTGCGGCAGGTGCAGGGGCGGCAACAGGGGCAGGTGCGCTGGCTGCGGGAGCCTGCTTCATCTGCTCGATGGTTTGCTTCATTTCCTGCAATTCGCTACGCAGCTTCTGTTGTTCAACTTCAAGCTGTGCGCTTTCTTCTCGTACTTGGCTGGCTTCGCGGAAGGCTTCCTTGGCGGTTTCCTTGGCTTCCTTTTTCTCAGCCATGGCGGATTTCCAGAGTTCCGGGTCGGTATTCAGTACCAGCCAGTCGTGGCGCTCGCGGCCGTCGATGGTTTTTGTTTCCAGGCCCGCCTCGGGCATTACCTGCCAGGTCTTGATTATTCTTCGAGGATTCGGCGGAGTGTATTTACGAGTTCCGGGGACGAGGGGGTACAGGCGGCGTTCGGTGTTTTCAATGTACTCTTCATGCAGGGTGCCGATAATCAGGTTGAACTGACCATTTTCAACAAAGACGCGATAGGTGGAGACGGCACGGTCTGAGTTGAAAGAGATAAAATCACGGTGAATGCCGGTAATGGCGAAGGTCACATCTTCGCGGGGACCGGCCTGGGCCAGGCCACTACTAATAGCTTCGCCCAGAATCTCCAGTTCCTTGAAGGTGAAGACTGACACTGGCTTTTCATTGCCCTCAAATTGCACATTCAGCGAGCCGAGCATGTTCTGAATTTGTTCGGTGGAGAGATTCGCCGGGTGATCATTGGCAGGGGGCGTGGTATTGCCGCGGTCTTGAGATTCAATGCGTACAAATTGGTCGCGGTGCTTCCAGATAACAGAGCTGATTTCAGCCTTGTTGCCACCCAGCAGGGTGGCTCCGCAGCCAGAAAGGATCAGAGCCAGAACAGCGGCCAGAATCGTGCGCCCGTACAGCGCCTTACACTTGCCAAAAACAGCCTTGCGCCCCATTGAGGTCTCCTTCGATTGAATTGAAATAGGTAGCGATCAGACAACTACAAGATAATAAGGTTGAACCCGTTGCAGGTCAAACAGTTTTTGGTTATTTCAGGGATGGTATCGACATAAAAAGCGGGCCGGTTTCCCGGCCCGCTTGATAAACACCTTATAGGTCAGCCTTATTAATGTCCGTGGGCCGACTCATAAGCGCTCATGCCTTCCTCTACGGTAAATTCCACACCGCAGGTCGTGCATTTGATCAGGGTCTTGTCGCTGGGCATCTTTTTGGCTGGCGTGCAACCAAATGCCGCGAGGGCCAGAACCAATGTTGTCAGTGCAACCAGTTTACGCATGATGGTCATCCTTTCGTTCGAGACTTTTGATTCAAACTGTCGGAATTACAGTAAGCATGGTTTCATGGTAACAGCTGATTTCCTGCTTGCAAGTCCCCTTCTGCTTCAAATATCAGCAGTGTTGTTTACCAGAGGAAGAAGGTGCCGACGGAGAACATTTCAGCGTTCCAGTCTTTGCCGTTCTGCCACTCATGCTCCAAGAAGCTGATTTCGCCTACGAGCTTGAGGTTGGAGGTGATGTCCTGGGTGACCATGAAGGTCAGCATGGACTGGGACTCGAGGAAGGCAGCGTCGTTATCTAGTCGATCGGTTTTATCAGCGTCGGTTTCGTCCATTTCGTTGGCGCCGTAGCTGACACCGAACTTGGTCTTGCCTTCGTTGGCCATGGTGTAGGTCAGCTGGGCGATGTAGCCCCAGGTTTCGCGTTCTTCGCCGGCTGCGTCAAGGGAGTCGGTGTCAAGCATGGTGGCAGTACCGAGGGCTTCACCGGTGAATATGGAGCCGGACAGTTCGAATCCACCCATGCCGGTTACGAAGCCGCCGCTGACGCCCCATGCGGTGACGTCGTCAGTGCCATCTGCTAATGCGGTAGTGAAGTCGGCTTCTTGCCACATGCCGTTGGTGTAAAGCTTGAGGGTGTTGCCGTTGCCGTAGGTACCGGCGTAGGACAGTTCACCTTCCACGCGGGGAAGTTTGGTTTCGCTGGCAGACACAGTGGTAACCAGGGTGCCATCGGCATTTTGTCCGCCGCCGCCACCATTGATAACGCTAGGGTCATAGAGGGCAACAGCTGCCTTAAAACCGCCCATGTCGGGGGTGGTATAGCGAATCTGGGCATTGAAGTTGGGGTAGAGGTAGCCGTAGCCGATGCGGCCGAGGGTTACACCCAGTCCGGCGTTGAGGGCGGTGCCGAGGCGGCCGGCGCCCATCAGGGTTTGCTCGGTAAGCAGGTTCTGGCCCATGAACAAGCTCAGGCCTTTACCGATCATGAATTGACCGAAGTCGCCGTCGATGGTGAAGAAGACTTCACGCAGGTCGATTTGGCTGTCGAAACGGGCGTTCTTGCCATTTTCGTGGGCGGACCCGGGGTAGAAGCCAACGCGGGCGCCCATGTCCAGGCCCTTCATGGTCGGGGCTTTGATGTTGAAGGCCAGGATGTTCGGCAAGAAACCGTTTTTGATACGGAAACCGTCCTGGTCAATGGCGTAGCCAGTATTGACACCGGCAGGGGTATCGTCGGCGCTCTGATAGGTGGCGAACAGGTTAACCATACCGTCGGTGCTGAAGGACCAGCCGTCTGCGCCGCCGATTACGATGGCTGCGGATGCGGTGGATGCGAAGAACATCATGGCCGCCAAAAGGGCCAGTACAGAAATCTTAGTAAATCTCATCTTGTGTAGCCTCCTGATTACATAGATATACACGGTTTGTCGAATGTGCAAGCGGTGGGATGGGTCGCCTGCAGAACTTCTTTCGAAGTCCGGTCCAAAAACCTCCATCTTTTTCTCTCTTTGCCGACTCTCGGGTGGGGAACTGTTCTGCTGAACTACCAGAAAAAGAGCTTGGGGGGCATCTTTTTCCCGGGTACGGCAGCTAGTCGAGATCAGTTCATACCAAAAGTCGCGGGTTCCCGGCCGGGGTGTGACACGGGAACCGGTTGGTCATTTTACGGAGTTTGCCTGTTTGGGTAGCGCACCTCCTTTCGGGAAAAGATTGCTTTGCATTTTATAAATAAACAGCTGTTTTAACAAGGGCAATTTCGGTGCCATGTGCCCAGAATTGTTGCAATGGGCATATCTACTTGAAACCCTAGGGTATTTTGTCAAAAAGACGCCAAAGTTCCATGTTTTTCAAAAAGGCTGCTGGTGCAAAATGTGCGCAAAAAATACAAAAAGCGCCAAAATAGAACAGTTGTTATGCTGTCTCCGGTATGTCCAGGGGCCAATGTCAGTACGCCGGATATCAACAGGTGTCATCCGGCAAGGGGTGGAAGGGTTTAAAATTATTGGCTATGCCCCTTCCTCTTGGTTGACAGGATGTTTTTTTCTTCAGTGTTTTTCCGGGTGTTTCACGGTTTTGATATTTGTCCCCAATGTCACCTGGAGGGAATGGTTTGAGCTGCGCTCCCCTGTTTGGTGAAAAATATCAAATATCGTTCTAAAAAAGATTATAGTTTTTTGGCGGTCGTAAGTGTCGATTGGTCAAATTGTTGTCGATTATACCAGAGATGTTGGGAATGCAAAGGTCGGTGGGGAATAATTTTTTGTTACTGCCTTGTTTTTACGAGTGAATTTGAAGGGTGCTGAACGAATTAGGCAAGCAGTAGTTTGATGGCAAAGCATAAGATGGTAAGGGAGACGACATTTTTAATCCAATCGTGCCCTTTGTTTATCGCCATGCGGGTGGCGATGGTGCCGCCGATGGAGTTTCCGGCGGCCAGGGCCAGACCAAGACCGAAGTTGACTTGCTGGTGTTGAATGAAGACCGCCAGGGCGACGAGAGTGAAAATGCCGACAACGAATACCTTGATCGCATTGATTCGTACCAGGTCAAGGCCTTGGGCCAGCAGGGCGCTGATGATCAGAAAGCCCACACCGGCCTGAACGAAACCGCCATAAACGCCGATGGCAAAAAAACAGAGCAGCAATGCGGCAATGCGCCAGCGATTGAGATGTAGCTCTGCGCAGCGCCAGCGTTTCATGGGGTCGAGGGTGTTAAAAACCAGGACACCGATCATGATGACGGCCAGCAGGCGCTGGAAGAGTTGCTCGTCGATGGTTATGGCCAGGTTGGCGCCAAAATAACTGCCTGCCAGGGCCGGGACGGTGCAGAGCAGGGCGAGGCGAAGAGGAAGTACGCCGTGACGACGAAAGGAGGAGGCGGCAAAGATGTTCTGGCTGAGAATAGCAATGCGGTTGGTGCCGTTGGCGGTGGCCGCGGGCAGGCCGAGAAAGATCAACGTCGGCAGGGTCAACAAGGAACCCCCGCCGGCCAGAACATTGATGAATCCGGCCAGCAGGCCTATCAACGCCAGAAATCCGCATTGCCAGGCAAAGGTGGCGGTCACGTCTGATCCCCGCCGAGCAGTTCTTGAATCACTTCGCCGGCCATGGTCAGGCCGAATATGGGCGGAATGTAGGAAGAGCTGCCGAGGGTGACGCGTGGCCGATGGTCGTCGTCTGTGCCATCCCCTTGCGGCATCTCTGCGGCGAGGGGACGGAATTCTTCCAGGGAGTAGACCACCTTCACCCCCCGGCGGATGCCCCTTCGGCCCAGTTCTTTGCGCATGATGCGCGCCATGCGGCACTTCTGGGTGCGGGCCAGGTCGCCGACCCGGATCAGGGTAGGGTCGAGCTTGTTGGCTGCGCCCATGGCCGAGATGACGGGGATGGAACTGTTCATGCAGCTTTCAATCAGGTGCAGCTTGGCGGTAATGCTGTCGATGCAGTCGCACAGGTAGTCGTAGCCGCCGTCCAGCAGTTCGGCAGAGGTGTCGGCGCTGAAAAAGGCCTCGATGGGCCGAACTTCGATTTCCGGATTAATAGACAGGCAGCGCTTTGCCATAGCTTCCACCTTGGTTTGGCCGACGGTCTGCTCCAGGGCATGGATCTGGCGATTGATGTTGCTGAGGGCAATACGGTCGAAATCGATCAAAGTGAGACGGCCGATGCCGGCCCGGGCCAGGGCCTCGACGGTGTAGCTGCCGACCCCTCCGACCCCGACTACGGCCACGGAGGCATTTTTTAACCGTTGCAGGCCGTCGCTGCCGACCAGCAGTTCTAGACGTTCAAAGCGGTGATGTTCCATATCTGTAAAGCTGGCTCCTTGTGTGGATTAATACTATCGAAATCTTGCTGTATTGCGGAAATTGCTTGGAATGTATAGGCCTTAAGCTCTTGCGAAAGTCTAGCGATCAGTTTGTTAAAAACAAGGCATTCTTACCACGAAGAGCACGAAGTACACGAAGAGGGCCCAACCTGCCTATTGACGGGGCTGGGTTCCTTCGTGATCTTCGTGTCCTTCGTGGTGTAAGGCTTGTTGCCTTAAGGTCTTATGCCTCCTGGCAGGGTTAAGATTATCGACAAACAATGCGCTCACTTCAATCTTAGTACCCGGCAGGCGTTGGCCGTGGTAATGCTAGCAGTTTCCGCCAGGCTCCAGCCCCGCAAGTTTGCAACCCGTTCGGCAACCAGGCTGAGATAGGACGGTCTGTTCGTCTCGCCGCGATGTGGGTGCGGAGCCAGATCCGGCGCGTCGCTCTCCAGTACGATCCATTCGGCAGGCAGGGCTTTTAGCACTTCGGGCCCACGGCGGGCGTCGGGCCAGGTCAGAGGGCCGCCGAAGGCGATGGCAAAATTTAATTTAATAGCGGCAAGGGCAGTTTCCTGACTGCCGGAAAAGGCGTGCCAGATGCCGCCATAATCGGCTGCCTGTTCTTGGCGCAGAATATCCAGCAGCCTGCCGTTGGCCTTTCGGCAGTGCAGCAGCACCGGAAGTCCAGCCTGCCGGGCCAGGCGCAACTGGCCGCGCAGGGCCTGTTCCTGGATTTCGGCCACCGGGTGCTCAAGGTGGCCGTCGAGGCCGATCTCCCCGATGGCGACTACCTGTGGCCGGTCGACCAGCGTCCTGAGTTGGCTCGCGATGTCGTCGTTCCACAGGTGGGCTGCCAGGGGGTGAACCCCGGGAGCCGTCAGGCAGCCGGGAAGGGTAGTGGCTATTTCCAGTAACCCCGGCCAGTTTTGCGGCTCGATGCCGGGCAGCAGAAAACGACCGATGCCTTTTCGCTGGGCACAGCCGATCTCTGTGGCCGGATCGAGCTCGTCAGGCAGGCGGTCGAGATGCACATGGGTGTCGAAAAAATCCTCGCGATGGGCTTGCATAGAGCCCATGCTAGCATAGCTATTAAACAGAAGGAAGCTGCGCATAGGCCCTGTGGTGTCGAACTTGGGTGGTGGTTGCAGCAAGCAAAGATGAAATGTTCTTTACTGGATAACGGCGGCTGTTTTATGCTGCCAGGCGCTGTTCCACAATGACGTGGCAATAGTTGTACTTAAATCGATGGAGGTGGGAATGAAGTGCTTTCGGCAGATGTTGATGGTGGGGCTGGGATTGTTGGTGGTGTTGTGCGGTTTGACAGGCTGCAAGCAAGAAACGGATCTGTCGGCTAAACAGGAAGCGCCACCGGCGGCGAAGGAAGTAGCGAAAGACCCCTTGGCGGCCTGGCAACCCTCTTTTGATCCGAAGGGAGCTGACTATACCTATATCCTTTCCAATGTCGACCACCCGGCCATTGAGGGGATTGCCGTCGGTTACCATATCCGCGACAAGGTCTGGAAGCGCTCTGGCGGTCGTTTGTACGTCGACTTTCGCCCCATGGCCCAACTGGGAGGGGAAAAAGATGTCATCAAGAAGCTCAAACTTGGTGCGGTGCAAGGCATGCTCTGTTCGTCTGTAGCGGCCGTTAACGTAGCCGACAAGCTCGGCGTGGTGAATTTGCCCTTTGTCGTCGACAGCTTTGAAAAACTTGAAACTTTCCGAAATACCCCTGCATTATTCGATGATTTCCGCGATGCTGCTGCCGGACAGGGTATCCTTGCGGTGGACTTTACCGGATACGGCACCTATGGCTGGGCTACCAAGGAGCCGGTTCGAACTCTTGAAGAGGCTCGGCGGGTCAATTTTCGAGTAGCTCAGGCGCCGGTAAATATCGACAGTTACAAGGCTTGGGATCTTAAATTTACGGTTATGCCCTGGCCCGATGTGCCTCAGGCTCTGCAAACCGGTGTGGTCACCGGTCTCGACCATACTCCTATCGTTTGCAGTATCACCAAAAAGTTCAACTTCGCCAATAATTTCACCCGGCTCGACTATGCTCAAGGACTCTATATCCATTTGCTCAATAAACGCTGGCTGGAAGGTTTGCCGGACGATCTGCAAGCCATCCTGTTGCAGGCCATCAAAGAAGAAAGCGCCAAGGCACGGGCTCTGACCCGGGATCAGCAGGAACAGGAGCTTGTCGCAGCACAAAATCGCGGGGTTCAGGTCTTTCAACTTGCCCCGGCCGATCGTCAGCAACTCATCAAGCTTTCGCAGCCGGTCTACGATAGTTGGGCGCAAAAGATCGGGCAGGATTATTTAACGCGAGTCCGGGATGCTCTGGGGACTGATTGATTGCGGGTCTTCCGTGCATCCGCTTTCTAATATAAACCTTGACCGGCGGCCGGCCGGTCGTTATTCTCCTGCGATAGTGCTAAACGGTTGAGTTTGTGAGGATTTAATATTTCGACGAGGGTCGTTCAGGTCATCGACGATTTCAGTTAACTTCGTTACTAGGGGGATTAGACAATGAAACGACTATGTATCCTGTTGGGCGGGCTGCTGATGGTTGCGGCTTTGGTTGGATGTCCGGGCGAAAAGAAAAGCGAAGAGAAGGTACAGGAGCCGGCCAAGCCAGCCGCCGCTGAAAAGGCGGCTAAGCAGGATCCTTTGGCGGCTTGGCAACCCAAATTTGATCCAAGCGGTGCTGAATATACTTACCTGTTGTCCAATGTTTCCCACCCGGCTATCGAAGGGGTCTCCTTCGGTTATCGCCTGCGGGACAAAGTCTGGGAGCGTTCCGGCGGTCGGCTCTATGTCGATTTCCGGCCCCTGTCCCAGCTCGGTCAGGAAAAGGCCGTGCTCAGTAAGCTCAAACTCGGAGCGATTCAGGGCATGCTCTGTTCTTCGGTGGCGGCGGCGAACGTGGCCGACACCCTGGGCATTGTCAACCTGCCCTTCGTGGTCGACAGTTTCGACAAATTGGATGCCTTCCGCAACGACCCGGAGTTGTTCAGCGAATTCAGCAACAGCGCTTTGGGCCAGGGGTTGAAAGTTGTCGACGTGACCGGTTACGGTTCTTACGGCTGGGCGACCAAGGAGCCGGTGCGCAACCTGGAGGATGCTCGCAAGGTTAACTTCCGTATCGCACAGGCGCCGGTTAATGCGGATATCTACAAGGCCTGGGGATTAAAGTTCACCGTTATGCCCTGGGGTGATGTGCCTCAAGCGCTGCAGACCGGTGTTATTAATGGTCTTGATCACACTCCCATCGTTTGCAACTTGACCCGCAAGTTTGAAGTGGCTCGTTACCTGACTCAGATCGATTATGCTCAGGGGTTGTTTATTCACCTGATGAACAAGGCCTGGTTTGAGCGTCTGCCAGCTGACCTGCAACAGATCCTGATGGAAGCCATCGCTGAAGAGAGTGCTGCCAGTAGAGCCCGTACTCGCGATCAACAACAGGAGCAGATTGCCGCGGCAGAAGCCAAGGGAGTCGAATTTTTTCAGCTGGCCGAGACCGATCGGCAGAAGCTGATTGAGATGAGTGCACCGGTTTATAAAGTTTGGGGTGAAAAGATTGGTGTCGAGTACCTGCAGAAGGTGCAGCAGCGCCTCGGTAACTGAAGTTGGCGGAAAGATCTGAAATGATGCAGAAAATGCTCAAACGTGTGGACCGGTCTCTCGGTTTTGTCGAGGACTGGTCCCTTTTTATCGCGGTAGCAGTGGCCTTGCTGGTCGCCATGGCCAATGTGGTGTTGCGCAAATTGACACCGATTAGCCTCTATTGGTCCGATGAAGTGGTGAAAAAGGTCATCTTTTTTACCACTTACATTGGTTGTAGTGCGGCGGTGCGCAAGCGGGCACTGATTCGAATCGACGCTTTGCCGCAGATGGTGAAGGGGCTGAAAAAGCCTTTAACGGCTTTCAGTCATCTGGCGGTGCTGATTTTTGCCGTCTTTATGGTGCGCTATGGTTGGACCATGACCGTATCGGCCTGGAACGATCCTTTCGCCCGTACCGCTACTCTGGAGATTCCCGAGTGGTTCTTTTATGCGGTGCTGCCCCTGATGGGGGTGATGCTTATTTTGCGCACCTTGCTGGTGTTAATTGAGGATTGGCGTGGCCTTCCGGCTGAATAGCTTGAATATGGTTTCCGGTTTTACGTTTGGCTCAAATTCTGTTTACCATCCGTTTGCTCCGCCCACTAGAGGTCACAGAGAAGACTGTTGATTTTGCGGAATTCCTCTGTGTCCTCCGTGGTGAAAGATTTTGACCGTGGCGGGCCATCACTAGAGCTTGGTGAAAACCCAGATACAGTTATTGCTTTACGGGAACAGTACCTTTTATGGATATCAGTTATTTAATTGTTTTTGCCTTGTTGGTCGGTGCTTTGGCAACCACCGTTCCGGTTTTCATGGCATTGTTTTTCACCGGTCTGGTCGGGCTGAGCCTGGCCGGCATCGATCCGCAGATCGTGGTCGAGGTGCTGTATCGCAGCATGGACAAGTTCGCCCTTATCGTGGTGCTCTTTTTCGTCCTCTGCGGCAATATCATGACCACCGGCAGCATCGTTGAAAAGCTGATAAAGACCGCCAATGCCCTGGTGGGTTTTCTGCCTGGCGGATTGGCCATGGCCGGGGTTCTGGCCTGCGGTTTTTTCGGAGCCATCTCCGGTTCCACGGTGGCCACGGTGGTGGCCATCGGCGGTTTCATGATCCCGGCCCTCATTGAGCATGAGTACGACCATTCCTTCAGCGTCGGCATCATGACCACCGCTCCGGTGTTGGGGGTAGTTATCCCGCCCTCCATCTCCATGATCCTCTATTCGATGATTTCCAACGATTCGCTGGAGGCACTGTTTTTGACCGGGTTCGTGCCCGGGTTGCTGATCATGGCCGCCATGTCCCTCTACGCCTGGTTCTTCTGTCGGCGCCGCAACACCCGCACCTCTAAGAGGGTGTCGTTGCAGGAATTGCTGGCAGTGCTGAAGGAGAGCGCCTGGGCGTTGCTGTTGCCGGTACTGATTTTCGGCGGCATCTATTCCGGGCTGTTTACCGCCAACGAAGCGGCGGTGGTGGCCTGTTTCTATGCCTTTTTCGTCGAAATCGTCATTCACAAAGATATGCGCGTGCGGGACGTCAAGCAGGTGGTGGTCTCCTCGGCAGTCACCTCGGCCAGCCTGTTGGTGATAGTGGCCGGAGCCTCTGTGTTCGGCGAGTATTTGACTTTTCAGCAGATTCCCAATCTGGTGGCCAAGCTGGTGGTGGCCAAGATTCACAGCCCCTGGGTCTTTTTGCTGGCGGTAAATATCCTGCTGTTGTTGATCGGCATGTTCATGGATATCATCTCTGCCACCCTGATTCTGACACCGATCTTTTTGCCGCTGCTGGCGCAGTTCGGCATCGATACCCTGCATTTTGGTCTGCTGATGACCTTGAATCTCGGCATTGGCTACTGCACGCCGCCCCTGGGTGTCAGCCTCTATATTTCCGGCGCCGTGGCTCACCGTGATCTGATTTACGTCGCCCGGTCGGTATTGCCTTTTCTGGTGATTCAGATCGCAATCCTGTTGTTGCTGACCTATTGTCCCGATCTGGTGTTGTGGCTGCCGCGGCTGTTTTATGGCGGTTAATGCCACAGGGGCGTCTTCGCTTGAAATGGACTGAGCATGAAGATTGACTATCAGACTCACGGTACCTGTGCCAGTGCCATCACGATAGAACTTGAAGGTGAACGGGTAAAAAATGTTTACTTTTCCGGTGGCTGTCACGGCAATGCTCAGGGTGTGGCCGCTCTGGTTGCAGGCCAGCCAGTGAGCGAGGTCATCGAACGCTTGCGTGGGATTGAATGTGGTGCCAAGGGCACCAGTTGCCCCGATCAGCTGGCCACGGCCCTGGCCGAATCTCATTTGCAAGTGGCTTCTTGAAGAGTGTCGGCTGAAACGAATTGACCCTGGATATGCAGCGCTGGTTTCTTTATTTATTGCGCAACGAACGTAACGCCCTGTATACAGGGATTACTACGGATCTCTCACGCCGGATCAGCGAACATCGTGGCCGTTCCAGTCGCGGCGGCAAGTTTACCCGCAGTTGTAAATCCCTGGAGTTGGTCTATGATTGCGAAGTGGGGTGCCGTAGCCTGGCATTGAGGGCCGAGTTGCGGATCAAAAGATTGCCCAAGTCCCGCAAGGAACTTCTGGTTGCCAAGAGTCCTGGTCGTAGCGATCTGTTGGAAATTCTGGGATTGGCCGCGGTGAGTGTGGAAGAGTGAACAATAGATAACCAAATAACAATCAAGTTGTTTTTTAAGTTGGGTATAATCCATGGCCAAAGCCATGGATAAAAGTCATCGATCAAGGAGATTCCAGTGGGTGAATTCAAAAATGTTTCGGTAATCAAGAAAGCCAATGTCTATTTCGACGGAATGGTCACTAGTCGCACTGTCCGCTTTGAGGATGGCACGGAAAAGACCCTAGGCATGATGTTGCCCGGCGAATACCGTTTTAACGCCGATGCTCAGGAGACTATGGAAATTTTGAGCGGTGAACTTGAGGTGCAGGTGGCCGGCGACAACGAATGGAAGACCTTCAAGGGAGGCGAGGCTTTTGTGGTTCCGGCCGGCTCCTTTTTCGTCGCCAAGGTTAAAGAGCCCACCGATTATTGCTGCTCGTATATGCGCTAACAGCTAGTTTCCGTCCGGAAACGGTGCTTTTCCGCCGTGGCGGCGTCAATCCGCGGGCTTGCTTGTACGGCGTACCGATGATGTACGCCTCCGCGCAATCCCTTGATTTTCTTGCCACGACGAAAAATCCCTCGTTTCCGACTCGGAAACCCACCAGAGTTTTCGGGGCAGTTGTCTTTTGCGAGGCGACTGCCTTTTTTATTGTCTGCCACCCATCTTTACAATAATAGAATGGTGGTTGACAACGGGCCCTTGGACGTTCTACAGTTCACTCGCTTATTCTCAGGGCGGGGTGCGAGTCCCCACCGGCGGTATCCCAGGTTGCTCTGGGGAGCCCGCGAGCGCTCCTTTTGTCGTTAAAGGAGGTCAGCAGATCTGGTGTGATTCCAGAGCCGACGGTTATAGTCCGGACGAAAGAGAATGGGGCAGCCAGCAACCCGCCATGTTCTCCCCGGCCCCTGCTTTTTGCCTGTTCACGCCCTGATTCTGATTTTTTCCTGAATGGAAGAAGGGTGTTCCCATGAGTCAATCCTTGTTAAGTCAGTTCGGCGATTCAATCCAGCGGGTAGAGCGGGCCCTGGAGGCCCTGCGTGCCGGCCGTGGTGTGTTGGTTTCCGACAACGAAGACCGTGAAAATGAAGGCGACCTGATCTACGCTGCCGAGTCCTTGACCGAGGCGCAGATGGCCCTGTTGATTCGCGAATGCAGCGGTATCGTCTGTCTCTGTCTGCCCGATGAGAAGGTTCGCCAACTGGAACTGCCGATGATGGTCGAGGACAACTCCAGTGCTTACGAGACCGCCTTTACCGTCACCATCGAAGCGGCTGAGGGTGTGACCACCGGGGTATCCGCCGCCGATCGGGTAACCACCGTCAAGGCAGCCATCGCCGACGATGCCAAGCCGGCCGATCTTTGCCGGCCCGGCCATGTGTTTCCTCTTCGGGCTCGCCCCGGTGGGGTGCTGGAACGGGAAGGTCATACGGAAGCGACCGTGGATCTGATGCGCCTGGCGGGACTCAAGCCTTGTGGCGTGCTTTGCGAAGTGACCAATCCCGACGGGACCATGGCGCGTCTGCCGGAGATAGTCGATTTTGCCAAGCGGCGCTATTTGCCGGTAATGACCGTTGCTGATTTGGTGAACTATCGGATTGCGATGGAGCGTAAAGCCAGCTAGTTTCTGCCTGGAAACGGCCCTTTTCCGCAATCTCTTCGTCAGTCTGCGCGTTTGCGTGTGCGGCGTAGAAAACTACGCCTCCGTGCAACCGCTTGACTTCCTTGACCTTGCGAAAAATTGCTCGTTTCCAAATCAGAAACTTCGGTACTGTTTATTCGGGGCTTTTTGGATGGAACCAAGAGTGAGTTCGGCACAGGAGGGTATGAATTGATATCGGTAACTCAGTTGATGCTGTTTTCGGTGACCTCGGTGGTGCTGATCTTCACTCCGGGGCCCGACATCATCTATGTCATGACTCGTGGCGTGGCCCAGGGGCGCAAGGCCGCCCTGGCTGCCGCCGCCGGTTTCAGCCTCGGCAATTTTGTGCATATCTTCTTCGCAGTGGTCGGCCTTTCGGCGTTGCTGGCGTCCTCGGCTCGGGCTTTTCAATTGGTCAAATATGCCGGTGCCCTGTATCTCATCTATCTCGGCATCCGCATGTTTCGCAGCAAAACCGAATTGGCCGGGGGAGGCGGGTTAAAGCCCTTGCAAGGTCGGACGATCTTTTGGCAGAGTATTCTGGCCAATATTCTCAACCCGAAGGTGGCGGTGTTTTTTCTCGCCTTCTTTCCCCAGTTTCTTGATCCGCAGCGCGGTTCCCTGGTCCTGCAGATGTTGTTGCTCGGCACACTGTTCGTGGTCTTGACCATGGTCTGTTTCGGTCTGGTCGGATTCTGCTCCGGCTGGATCGGGGGGTGGCTGCGGGAAAAACCTGCTGTCGGGGGGCGTCTGGGCCAGATGGCCGGCAGTGTGCTGGTGCTGCTTGGTTTACGTCTTGCCTGGCCGGATGCTCGTTAGTCTGGCCGCTTAACAATCAATGCCAAACGATAACGGTCCCCCTTGGAAACATTCCAGGGGGGACCGACTATTTTACGACTAAACCATATAAGGGCACACCTAGAGCCAATTGATATAAAAATTCTTGCGGGGATTGGGATTGCTTTCGCTGCTTCTTGCTTGAGCGGGGTGACCGAGAATAACCGGCGCGACCAGCTCGTATTGCTCTGGAACTCCCAGCCCCCTTTTCACCGCCGGTTCTGCCAGAATGTTGTGGGCAAAACCGATCCAGCAGCAGCCCAGGCCTTTTTCTTCGGCCAGCAGGTGCAAGTTATAGGCGACCATACTGCAGTCGTACACATGCCAATAAGACTCCCGGTTGCCGTAGACAATGACCAGTGCAGGGGCATTGTAAAAAATATTGTAATCCGGATCGCGAATATACTCTTCGTATTGGTGCATGTGGGGGTTGTCTTCCAATGTCGCCAGCCAAGCCGTTTTAGCCGCATCCGAATAGGAGCGCAGCTTGTCCTGACCTGTGATCACTACAAAATGCCAGGGCTGATTGTTGGAACCGCTCGGAACCCAGGTTGCGGCATCGATAAGGGTTTTGATTTCCTCCTGTTTCAGCTCCTGACTGGAAAAGTTGCGGCAGCTGATGCGGCTTTTTATCAGGGTTTCGAAGACTTGCATAGTCAAGCTCCGTAAATGTGTGCGCTGTTATGCGTCAGTTAATTTTTTCGCTGGTTGCTTTGGTGAGGATCTGAACCTGCGGCAACCTGTTTCTGTTAGTTAAAAAATTAAAACTAAAGAACCTTATATTTTTCTCTTTCTGGAGTCAAGAGCTGCCTGTTCTCAATTCTTGCTGCGTCTTGGCATATCGTAAATTGTACCAGAGCCATCAAAACAGTCCGTCAAACTGGTTAATGCTTTCCTGTAATATAGCCGCAGCTACCATGATTTCGGTCATTATCGGGGTCTTTGAAGAAATTTGTTACTGAAAAGGTAATTGTTTTCTGTTAAGGTTTGCCGAAGAAGCGGTTCTGTACCCGTCGGACCGCTGCGGAATGTGTCAACCTCAACCGTTTTGTGCAAGGAGGGATTGCTATGGATGTGGTGGCGTTGAGCCGGTTACAGTTCGCCGTGACCAGTATGTTTCATTTTATTTTTGTGCCCCTGACTCTGGGGCTGGTACTGCTGGTGGCCTGGATGGAGACCCGCTATGTGCGCACCGGCGACGAGATGTACAAGCGTATGGCAAAGTTCTGGGGCAAGTTGTTCCTGATCAACTTCGCTCTTGGAATTGTTACCGGCATCACTCTGGAATTTCAGTTCGGCATGAACTGGGCCGAGTATTCCCGCTATGTCGGCGACATCTTCGGCGCGCCGCTGGCCATTGAGGCGACGGCGGCCTTTTTTCTCGAATCGGTCTTTATCGGTGTCTGGGCCTTTGGCTGGGACAAGGTCTCGAAAAAGGTTCACCTGCTGTCGATCTGGATAGTGGCGATCTCCAGCAATCTGTCGGCACTGTGGATTCTGCTGGCCAATGGCTGGATGCAGAATCCTGTCGGCTATGTGCTGCGCAACGGCCGTGCCGAGATGGTCGATTTTGGCGCCATGTTTACCAATCCCTACGGAGTATGGAAGTTTTACCATACGGTGGTTTCCTGCTATACCGTGGGGGCCTTTTTCGTTATGGGCATTTCTGCCTGGCACCTGTTGCGGGGCAGTAAACCGGAATTCTTCCGCCGCTCCTTTCGCATGGGCGCGTACTTTGGTTTGGTCGCTATCGCCCTGTCGCTGTTGACCGGCGATTATCAGGCCGAGGTGGTGGCCCGCTACCAGCCGGCCAAACTGGCGGCTATGGAAGCTCACTGGGAAACAGGCACCAACGCCGGCATTCATTTGCTTGCCTGGCCCGATGCCGAGCAGGAGCGCAACGTCGTCGAAGCTGCCTATGTGCCGGGAGTGCTTAGTTACTTGGCTTATCGAGATCTCGATGCCGAGGTTGTCGGGCTTAATGACATTCCCCGGGAGGATCGGCCACCCATTCTGCCAGTATTTCTCAGCTTTAGAGCCATGGTCGGGTTGGGTGGCCTGATGGTTCTGGCCTCGGTTCTGGCAGCGTTCTTTGTCTGGCGCGGCACCCTGGACAAGCAGCGGCTGTTTCTGCGTCTGTTGATTTACTTCATCCCTATACCCTATCTGACCATTCAGCTTGGCTGGCTGGTCGCCGAGGTCGGACGTCAGCCTTGGTTGGTCTATGGCGTGATGCGTACTTCGGAGGGCGTGTCCACCGCCATCAATGCCACCCAGGTGGTGGTTTCCCTGATCGGCTTCACCCTGCTGTACAGTGCCCTTGGGTTTATCGATATCTATCTTTTGTTCAAGTTTTCCCGCAAGGGTCCTGAAGAAAGCCCGGCGGCCCAACCGATACTGAAGGAGGCGTAACATGGAGCTGCAAATTACCTGGTTCGTGCTCTGGGGAGTATTGTGGGCGGTCTATTTCATGCTCGATGGTTTTGTCCTCGGCGCCGGCATGTTAATGAACTTTGTCGCCCGTAACGATGCGGAAAAGCGGGTGGTGATCAATACCTTCGGGCCGGTATGGGATGGCAACGAGGTGTGGCTGATTACTGCCGGCGGCGCCACTTTTGCCGCCTTTCCCACTACCTATGCCCTGATGTTCAGCTATCTCTACAGCGCCCTGCTGATTCTGCTCTTTTCGCTCATCGTGCGCGGTGTCTCCTTTGAGTTCCGTGGCAAGATGGACGGCCTCGGTTGGAAGAAGGGCTGGGACATTGCTATTTTAGTCTGCAGCTTTTTGCCGGCCCTGCTGTTTGGAGTCGCCTTTGGCAATATCTTCGGCGGCCTGGCCATGGATGCCTCCGGCTATCACGGCTCGTTGATCGGCCTGCTCAATCCTTACGGCCTGCTCACCGGTTTGCTCTTCGTCGGGCTATTTCTGCAGCACGGTGCCCTCTACCTGTCGGTCAAGACGACCGGGGAGCTCAAAGAGCGCGCCCGGCGCACCGCCAAAATGCTTTGGCCGGTGGTGCTGCTGATCGCCGTTGTCTTCCTGGCCGCGACTGCTAAGGCTACCCTCCTGTATGACAATTACTATGCTCAGCCAGCATTGTGGGCGGTGCCGCTGTTGACGGCCCTGGAATTGATCGTGGTGCGTATCATGCTCGGCCGCGGCAAGTTGCTTAAGGCTTTCGCCGCCTCCTGTGCCACTATTCTACTGGTGGTAGCGACCGCCCTGGTTGGGTTGTTCCCCAACCTGATTCCTTCCAGCCTTGATACGGCGTCGAGTCTGACCATCTTTAATTCGTCGTCGAGTCCTTATACCTTGGGAATCATGACTGTGGTGGCTTTTGTTTTCGTGCCCATTGTCATTGCTTATAAGATCTGGACGTATCGAATCTTCCGAGCGCCGGTCACTGTCGAAGAGGTGACCGCGGATGATCATGCCTATTGACCATGTTGCAAGTTGATTCAAAAGGGCCGGTGGCGACTGTTGTGTTGCCATCGGCCTTTTTGTTTTTCGGAATGAAGCGGGTTGTGATTAGTTGCCATCGATAGAGCAAGGCCAGCGGGTCGCGGTCCGCCAGTCGCCCTGCTTTTTGTTCAAGCCAACAAAAAGTAGGCAAAAAATGGCTGCCAGGTACGGTTCGTATATATAGGTAACACTTCGGTTCAGGTACATGGGCAATATTTTTGGATTACGCCTCACGCCTTTTACCGCCCCTGTAATTGCCGCCAAACGCAGGGAGTGTAATGGGAAAACGGAACAATGATTGGATTCAGACTGGCAGGGGGCCGCTATATCGAAGGGCCAGGGAGGCCGGAAGACCGTTGCGTTCCATCTGCAAAGCCGTCGGAAGGTAATCGAGAATATCCCCGGCGGTCATGCCGTCCTCACCAAGAGCCTCGGCGGCCAGATCGCCAGCCAGGCCGTGCAGCAATACCCCTTTACAAACGGCGTCAACAAAGGGAAGGCCGAGACAGAACGCGGCGGCAATGGTCCCCGTTAAGGTGTCACCGGTGCCGGCAGAGCCCATGCCGCTATTGCCGGACAGGTTGATGAAGATCTGGCCGTCTGGGGTTCCGATAAGGGTATGAGGGCCTTTGAGGACGATGACCGCCTGCAGTTTGGCTGCCGCCTGTCGCAATATGCCGATTTTATCCTGTTCGATTTCGGTAATGCTGTAACCGGTCAGCCGGGCCATTTCACCGAGATGGGGGGTGAGTACCGTCGGTGCGGTTCTCTGTTGCAGAATTTCCGGTTTGGCGCAGAGGGCGCTTATGCCGTCAGCGTCGATCAATAGTGGAATATCGAGGGTAGCTACTAATTCGCAAACCAATTGTTGGCTTTGAGGGTCCAGGGAGAGGCCGGGACCGATCACCGCGAAATCCTGGCTGGCGGCAAGTTCAAGCAGGGCAGCGCGGTTGCTCAGGGCGATACTTCCGGAATGGGTCGTCAATTGAGGCACAAAGACCACCTCGCCTGCCTGCATGGACAAATAGGGGACGATAGTCTCTGGTGTCGCCAGTCGGCTGTAGCCGCCCCCGGCCTTGAGAAAGGACAGGGCGGCGAAGCGCGGCGCACCCAAGTAGCTGGCGGCACCGGCGATGAACAGGGCCTGGCCAAAGCTGCCTTTGTGGCCGGTAACATCCCGGGGTGGCAGGGGGGGCGGATGGTTGATCGCTACCTGCAGTTGTTTGTCCTCGGTCAGGGCCAGAGGAAAGGAAATGTGGCTGACATGCAAGGTGCCGCAAAGGGCAAAGCCGGGATAGAGCAGGTTGCCGATTTTAGGCAGGCCGAAAGTTACGGTGGCTGTGGCCTGAACAGCTGTTCCCAATATCTGGCCTGTGTCTCCATCCACACCGGAAGGGATGTCGAGGCTCAATACCGGTTTTCCGCTGTTGTTGATCAGCTCGATGACCTGTTCCTGCAAACCGCTGATTTCGCGGCTCAGGCCGGTGCCGAAAAGGGCGTCGACAACCGTATCGCAGTCGGTTAATTCATCAGCCAGAGTGTCGCAGGCGTTGAGCTGGCTCATATTCAGGGGCAGACGGCGGACGATGTCAAGGTTGAGTCGCGCCGCGCCGGTGAATCGGTTTGGATCCCCCAGCAGATAGACCTGAACCTTGGCGGACAGAGAGTGAAGCTTGCGGGCCAATACCAGTCCGTCGCCACCATTGTTGCCGAGACCGCAAAAAATCAATACGCGTCGTCCGGCGATGGGGGCCATGCTCTGAAGAACGGTGCAGGCCGCCTGACCGGCGTTTTCCATCAACAATTCTTCCGCAATGCCATATTGCTCAATGGCGGCGCGGTCCATAGCCCGCATCTGGTTGACGGTACTGACATTCATCGAAAACTCTCCAAAAGGAACTGGGGTCAGCGTTTGACGGGCAGAGCGACAACCCGGTTGCGGCCGGTTTCCTTGGCCCGAAACAAGGATTGATCGGCAGCTTCCATCAACGATTCGGGAGAGCCGCCATGGGTCGGTATCGAAGTTGCCATGCCCAGGCTGAAGCGCACGCAGGAGTCGGACAAGGGGCCGGAATGGGGGATTTGCAGGTTGGCGAGAGTCTGTTGAATGCTGGTTGCCACCCGTTTGGCGCCGGCGTGGTCGGTACCGGGCAGCAAAATGAAAAACTCTTCGCCGCCGTAGCGAGCGACCATATCGGTAGGCCGTTGCAGCGATGCCTGAATGGCTTGTGCAATTTCTTGCAGACAACGGTCTCCGGCTTGATGACCATAGGTGTCGTTGAACTGCTTTAAGTAGGTGATGTCACACATGATGATCGAAATAGGCGACTGCTCCCGCAACATCTGGCTCCAACAAAAATTCAGGTATTCATCGAATTTTCGATGATTGGGTATGCCGGTTAAGCCATCGACCAGAGAAAGTTCCTGCATCTTCTGGTTCACCAGTCGCAGAGCTCCTTCAGCTTTGGAACGCTCTTCGATCTCTTCGCGTAAAGCCAGGTTCAGACGCTCCAGTTCGATAGTTCGTTCCTTGACTCGCTGATCAAGCATTTCGATTTGCTGTCGGTTCTCTTCGGCCAGGGCCTGGTTGTCGCGAAAGATCTTTTCGATATTGGCGAAGTGGGGCCGCCATACAACGGGGATGCGGGAATCAATTAGCGGGGCTTTGCGCCGATCAAGGGCGTTAATAAAACGGAGCATCTGTTCCGATGGCCAGACAATATGCCAGTGATTAAGAAAGGCCATGGTGCTGATCATGCCAAGCAACATCAGCAAGGCAGTCAGCGCTCCGCCACCCAGATGGGCGACGAAGGCCTTGGGCAAGGATGGCCGCTGCTGATAAAAAACAATTTGCCACGGTGCGTTTTCCAAGGGGCACGCAATACGGACCAGGAACCGAGTTTGTTGAGTTGCCAGGCCGGAAGAGATTCAAGATCGGTCCCTGCCTCTAGTAATTGGTCCGGTAAGGTTTCTTGTAAGGTGGGGGGGCTTGCGCTGGCGGTATTGATGAGATTCGGATGTGCCAGAACCTGCTGTTCCTTGTTGGTTAGCAGCAGTGAGCCAGAGTCGGTCTCGAAGTCTTTAACCAAAGAGGAAAAGTACTCGGTGGTCAGGTCGATGGCGACGATGCCCAGAAAGCGCTTTCCATCATAGACCGGAGCCGAGCAGGTGGTCATCAGCCCTTTCCCATATTCATCGAGATAAGCTTGGGTCCAGAATGTCTGTCGGGTGGGGTTCTGCTCCGGCAAACCGAGCTGGTAAAAATCGTGCTCTTTCAGCCGGGAACTATAACGAAAATCAGCGGCCGAGACCCAAGGGTAAATATTGATGAAATCGTTCTTGGAGAGGTAGTAAACCCAGGCAAGGTCGGTGAAGTTTTCGTGAATAGCATGAAAGCGGTGATTAAGATCGAGAGCCATATGCATTTCCCGATAAAAATCAGGACTGCGCTTCTCGATACTGCCCATGCCTGTCAGGTTGCCGACCATTTCCTCGCTGAACAGAGGACGGAAGTCGTCCAGATGGAAATAGTTGCCTTCAGAGTTGTCGTTCAACTCACCAAAGGCCAATGGGACTGGCTGGCCCTGGTGTCGGGCTCGGTTGGCCAGATCGGCTTCCGCACCGAGTTGCAGGGTGCGCACCTGGCTACGGATATTCCCAAGTAGACCGTCGATGGATTTGGCCCGCTCAGAAAAATGATTCTGCAGCACCTGTTGTTCCGTTTTTGTTTTTACACGGAAGTTCTGAACCAGCAGAAAACAGAAAGCCAGAAAGATAGTGAATAGCAAAACCAGCATTAACAGGTTGTGCCGAGCGTGGAAAGGGACAAGGTCGTTGTTTTTGGCAGTGGTGTTGTCCACGATTATGACCGCCTGTTACTGAGGGAAGAATCTTTGTTGCCAGGATATCAACTATTGGAGAATATTAGTTCTTTCATGGAAAAATGTAAACCTCTTTGGCTTTTTTCCGACTGTACCGGAAGTTTAGCCAGGGGGCAGCGGAAGCGGCGCGGAAGAGATTTCTCCCAGAACCAGGGGGGGACTTCCTGTAGTTTGCGGATGACTTGAAAAGCACCGTTGAATTCGTTGTTAGGGGTCAATCGGTTGGGCAAGACCACGCAACGCAGGCCGGCTTGCCGGGCGGCTTCAAATCCGCGGCGAGTATCTTCAATCACCAGACATTCCTCGGCTTGCAGGCCGCTGATCTTTAGTGCCTTAAGATAGGGCTCGGGGTTGGGTTTGCTGTATTGATAGTCTTCTCGCGTCAAAATAAAATCGAAAAACCCCAAAAGACCATTGTTTTGATGGATGAGATCAAAATGCTCTCGTCTGGAGCTGGTTACGATGGCCATGGCAACCTTGCCGTGAAGGGCTTGCAGGGTTTCCGAAGCGCCGGCCATGGGGGCGGCGCCGTTTTGCAACAGTTCGGCGTAGCGTTGGTTTATGTGCTGCCGCAAAGTCTCCAGGGTTCTGTCGCTGACGCCTTGCTCGGAGGCGAGGCAGAGGGAGCTTTTCCCAAGGCCGAGGCTTATGTGGGCGAATTGTTCTATGCTCAGCTCAATGTCGACTTGTCGCAAGGCATCGCGACTGGCCTCAAAGTAGAGATGTTCGGTGTCGACCAAGACTCCGTCGTTATCCCAGAAAACAGCTTTGACCATGACAACATCCTGTAATGAGAGACTGAAAGAATAATGACCGTTTATTATGACACGAAAGGGTGGCGGATAACAGACTGGGCAACGCTTATCGCCGAGCCGTAGTGTTTGGTTGAGTACAAGATTTTGTTGATGGAGCCGATAGCGCTTCTGGCTGCAGTAGACATTATGATCCGCCAATTGATTTACGCTGTCAAAGAGGATAAGGTATAGATGAATAGATCGTCACCTGGCAGGGCGGCTGCCTGGGTTGTTTTGTCCAAGCGCCATGGCTTCAGGTTTGGTGCTTTCTTGCTAAACAAGTTTTGTTAAAAGAGCAAGTCCGTAATGCTCGCCCGTGGGTTACGCAACAGGGCCCACCAATCGGTATCAACAAGGAGATTCGTCATTATGAAAAAGCTGTGGTTTTTTATTGCTGCGGTCGTTGTTCTTGCCGCAGTGGTGGTGATTTTTGGTCTGTCCAATCTTGGACCGCTCATCAAAAAGGCTGTCAACACCCAGGGTCCGAAGATTACCGGCACCGAATTGCGCCTGGGGGATGTCGATGTGAGCCTCTTGTCCGGTCAGGTTACCTTGCAGAAATTTCTGCTCGGTAACCCGAAGGGGTTCAATTCTCCTCATGCCGTGGCCGTCAAGTCGATTTATGTCGATGTCGATGAGAAGTCCTTGACCGGCGAAACGATCATTATTGAACGTATTGAAGTCGTCGGGCCGGATATCTATTACGAAAAGGGTGCCGGAAGCGATAATTTCAAGGCGTTGCAAAGAAATATTGCCAAGGAGGCAGGGGGAGGAAGCTCTAAGGCTTCTGCCGACAGCGGCGAGAGTAGTAAAAAGCTTTTGATCCGTGAACTGGTTATTCGTGATGGCCAGGTGCATCTGGCTGTGAAAGGCCTCGCGGGCCAGGAAATCAGTGCCAAATTACCGGAGATTAAATTGACTAATGTCGGTCAGAAAAAGGACGGTGTTTCTCCGGCAGAGGCCGCCCGTGAAATTTTTGCCGCCCTCTACGGCAAGATTTCCTCTCCGGATGTGAGCGGTGTGCTTAGCAAGGGTCTGCAGGATCTGCAGGGCGGGGCCGAGCAAATTGGTCAAAAAGCTGTAGAGCAGGTGGGAGAAAAAGCCGCTGGAGAAGTTGAGGCCGCCAAGGAAAAACTCAAGGGGCTATTTAATAAATAAGGCGAGCTGTCTTAAGAAAAAGGCCGGTTCAACCACCAGGTTGGACCGGCCTTTTTAATGACAAAGATAGAGCATTATACTTTAGGGCTTTACCGGCAGATCGAATTCCATTAGAGGACCGGAAAAGGCTTGTTCCGCAGGTCCGTAACAACGATAGCTGAGGCTGTCGAGATTGAGAATCCCCTTATTTTGTTCCTTGTCTAGGTGCAAGCGCATCCGTCCTTCGGCGAGGATTGCATCGGTAGAGAAATTAAACTGCCGAAAGCGTTCTTGCGGGCTGATAGTCAGCCGGGCAAAGGATTCTCCTCTTTGGACAAATTCTATGCTGACGGTTTCGCTTCCATCGGGTACCAGCCAGCGCATTTCGATGCAAGCGAAGCGTTTAACGCCGCGGGTGTCGGCTTGAGCATTACCCACAGACAGGGTAGCTGATAGCAAAACAGCGGCAAAGATTTGCCAGGTCTTCATTTTTCCTCCTGAAAAAAATTGGATAAAAACACTTACTCTTTACTTTAGTGCGGCGATGGGATTGTGTCTATGAACCCGGTCTTTTACCACCAAGGTAGTTGCCGGCGCCTTGGAGTGCTTGGAGAACAGCAGGTCATGTCCAAGGCACAGGCCCATGGCAATGTTGAGTTCGGTACCCTTTTCAGCCAGCAGAATGGCCTGGCCAATCGGATTGCAGGAGGTGCCGCGATCACCTGGTACCAGGGCATCGGCCGGGATGCGGCAAACCTTGCAGTCGACCCGTGTTATGTCAAGGGTCTGTCCAAGGCGTTGCTCGAGAAGGGCCGCTTCTTTTGCCACGGCAACGCAATGGGCTATGCCGATTCGCTTCCATCCCGCTGTTTCTGCAAAACGTAGAATCTCTTCTGCCCGGTCAATGCTCCGGTTTTTTGCGGCCGACGCCAGCTTCATTAATTGCCGGTCCTGTTCGTCGTATAGAGCCAGGCAATCCTGTTCCGTTGCTTCCTGGTCGGTTGTGGCTAGAGCGCTGTGATTCACATGTCCCTCGTGTGAACTGATATCTGGTTGCTAGGTAATTGTTTGTCAGTCATTTAGCTGTCAACAGCTTGATCATTCAGATGGTAAATGTCAAGGGTTTGCGGCGATATCAGATGGCAAAGCTCTTATTGAACCAGCCATTCGTTGACAGGTTGGCTTGGGGATCGGTTGGAACAGAATTGCGAGGACCTTCGAGTAGAAGTTTAGGGACGGCCTTTCTAGGAAAAGTACCAAGCCAGCCAGGTGTTGAGCAAGGCGAAATGCTACTTTTGCGGTGCTAGTTAGTTCTTGCCTTTGCTGAGAGTTGACTGCATAGTACCGAGTCATTCCTTGCCGGCTGTTTTGAAATAACCTGAACTCTTCAATCGAGAGGACTATGTTTCGTAAGCAAGACGCTCTATTGCTAGTTATTACTTACGCCACCATGTTACTTGGCATTCTACTGCCGGAACTGGCGGCGCCGTTCAAGACGGTGCCCATGGCTTGTGTGATGTTTCTGCTGTTTCTGTCCTTTTTGGCGGTTGACTTAGGTCAGGTATTCCGTTGTGCCAGGAACGCCCCTCTCGACACTCTACGTCTGTTGACGGTCAAGTGTCTGCTGTTGCCGGTGGCGGCTTTCGCCCTCTATCACTATTGCTGGCCGGACTACCGGTTGGCAGCCTTGCTGGTGGCCGGAGCTTCTACGGCGGTGCTGGCGCCCTTCTTTGCGCGCCTGTTTCAAGCCGATGTGGGCCTGACGGCGGCGGTGGTGATCCTCTCCTCCCTGTTGATGCCATTTACCTTGCCACCCCTGGTGTCCGGATTGGTCGGGCAGTACCTGCAGGTGGGGGTCGGGGCCATGATTCAAATGCTGGCGTTGATGGTTTTTGTTCCGGCGCTGGCCGGCCGGGCCTGCATTCGCTGGTTGCCGCGCCCCGCCGACTGGTTGCTGCAGCGCAGCTACCCGTTGTCCTTGCTGGCGGTGGCCTTGACCAACCTCGGGGTTTTCTCCCGCTACTCCCATTACTTTCTGCACAATGCCGCCCTGGCACTGGAGGCAATGGCGGCAGGAACCCTGCTGGTAACGGTGGTTTTGCTCGCCGGGCCGCTGCTATTCCGTGGTACCAAGCCGGAATTTCGCGCCACGGCTCTGGTTTGTACTTTGTTCCCCAATTACATCCTGATCCTAGCCTTCAGCGCCCAGTTTTTCGGCCCTGCCGAAGCGACTTTTGCTGCGACTTACAGCGTGCCGTTTTTTTTGCAGGTGCTGGTACTGCGCAAGGTGATCGGGGACCCGACCGCTCCAGTGAAGGGTGCGGCGGATTGAGCAGATGAAACGGGGTAGTGATCAAAGGTCTGCTGGCGGGTTTTTATCGTTGTGAGGCAGATAGATCTCGAAGGTGGTGCCGCCGTCCGGGCTACTGGCAACCGAGATGTGACCGAGGTGGCGTTTGACGATACTGAAGACGACCGTCATGCCGAGGCCGGTTCCTTTGTGGCTCTTCTGGTTGGTGAAGAAGGGTTCGAAGATTTTCTCCCGAGTGGTTTCATCCATGCCGTGCCCGGTGTCGGTAACGGTCAGCACCACGTAGGGGCCGGGAGGGAGGATGCTGCCGGTACTGTCGATGCCCCATGGCAGTAGTTGGTTGGCCGTGGAAATGGTCAGTCGCCCGCCATGGGTCATGGCATCGCGGCCATTTATCGCCAGGTTAAGGATGACCTGTTCCAGTTCGTCGGCCTTGCCATGAATGGATGTCAGGGCCGGATCGAGTTGGATGTCGAGCTCGACCTTTGGTTCGAGCATGCTTCGCAGCAGCCTTTCCAGATCGCCGATCAGGTTATTGAGATTAAGTTCCACGGCTTGGTCGTGATGGCCCTCGCCGATCATCATCAGCCGATCTAAAAGGGCTCTAGCGCGCTGTTCGGCATCCAGAATGGCCTGCGCGGCCTGTTGCAGATTAGGTTCGGTTTGGGCCTGGTGCAGAATGCGGCCAAAACCGCCGACTACGGTGAGCAGGTTGTTGAAGTCGTGGACCAGACCGGCCGCCATGCAGGAGACGGTTTCCATCCTCTGACAGAGGGTGAGCTGTTTTTCCAATTCTTTGCGCTCGGAAACGTTGCTAATCTGCAGAGCGACGTAGATGACCTCGTCTCCGGTCTGGTCAAAAATTGGAAAGGCGCGGCACTCGAAGGTGCCGATAGGGGAGGTGTGGAATTCGCGATTGGTCGTCCGGCCGCTACGAAAGACCTCAGTGGCCGGGCAGGTGTTAAAGGGGATGTCATCATCCGGATGAAAGATAGCGGCACAGGGGGGCATGCCCTCCCGTTTATCAACAGGAACATCTTCAAAACCGCCGCGCCAGTTGGACAGGACAACACGGTGTTGCCGGTCAATCACCACCAGACAATCGGGCAAATGGCTGAACAGCCGGTAATAAAGGTCGTTTACATCAATGTTGGACGGCAGTTTCGGCATGAGGCGCCCCTTCCCTATAGGGCCTCTTTTACGAACGTTGTTGTAACTGGGGGTTTTTAAACTTTATCCTAAAAATAAGGTCGTGGCCAGATGCCGGCAATCAATTAGAAGACTGCCAGTGAATGACCTGCTGTTGAAAATCGATGCGGTACTGGTGCTGCCTGAGAAAATCCATGCCCAGCAGACCGTCGAAGGGAGCGTCCGGGCCGCTGAGTTCGATCAAGGAGACGGCAGGAGCTTCCCAGGTATAGGGGCCGACAGTCAAGACCTCCAAACGGACCCTGTCGGTAGGGATAAGCTGCCCCCCTGCAAGTCGTGACCAGCCCTTCCCGAGATGTTTAGTTCGCAGGGGCGCCACGACATGGTGATGGAAGACGGTTTGTGACGCACCCGTATCGAGCAACAAGCGGGCGCTGACCTGGCGCTGGCCGTCGCTGATTTCTACCGGCACCACGACCTGGTTGCCGTAAACTTTCACTGAAGTCGTTAGAGATTTACGTTTGGCTTTTTCAGATTCCAGGACTTTTTTCTGCAGGTCCTGGCGCTCCGTGGGGGAAAGGTAAGCGTCGTCGACAAATATGTCGGTGCCGTGTTCATCCTCATAGCTGTGGATTTCACTATGGCTTGTGTGCGGAGAAGCAAGTAGTCCTGCCAGGAGCAGGGCCAGACAGAGCATGCTCTGTTTTGATAATGGCCGCGAAAGCTTCGTGGTTGAATACTTTTGGTCTCTCCCTCGCATTCGCCTTGTATCCTCTCTTCCTGTGCAATAATCCTGTTATTTCGTCAGAAAGACTCGCTCCTTAGATATTTTACCAGAAAAACGCACCCCGCAGAATCGGCAGCTCAGACTGATGGGAGCTAGCTTCCGCTATTATCTATAGTGGTTTGTTTTGCCCGTCGCATTCTGAAACGTCCCTGGCAGCAATTGGAAAGTCTTTCTTCCAATTCGACAAGCTGGCCGCTGGCTATGGCCACCGTCAGGGTGACTTCATGGCTATAATCTGCCTGAGTGATATCCACTTGCAGTTCGCTCAGCAAGCGTCGGACCGGATCTTCGAGAGCAAAGGGCAGGCTGATCAGGTTGTCGATCCGTTCGACGAAGGGTTCTTTGATCAGTTCCCCCAGGGCTTGTTGGACCGCGCCGCTGTAGGCTCGCACCAAACCGCCGGTGCCGAGCTTGATGCCCCCGAAGTAACGACTGACCACGGCAACTATTTCGCCGAGGCCGCTGTATTGCAAGGCGCTGAGTATCGGTCGGCCAGCGGTGCCGGCCGGTTCGCCGTCATCGCTCATGCCGAGAACATCGCTTTTTGCCGGGTTGCCGGCAATAAAGGCCCAACAGTGGTGCTGGGCTAAGCTATCAGCTCTGCGGGCGGTATGGAGAAAGTCCATCGCCGCCGGGCGGTCGGCAGCTCGTCCGAGTCGGGCAATAAAACGACTTCGTTTGACTTCCTGTTCGACGCAAACGGCCCCCACGGGTATCAGATAAGAAACAGATTTCGACATGATTCCAGCATGTAAAGGGAAAGGTTTTGAAACTGCTGATCCCCTGATGGTAACTCCCTGCGGTTGTACAATCAAGAGCGCTATGCCGTCACCATTTCATCAGGCGAATCAGGTTGAAAAAATGATCGCTCCAGACCAGGGCGGGTCTGTTGGGTGAAGGGGGAAGCCATCCGTCCAACTGGCTGAGAGAAAGCTCGGAAACTTCGAAAATATGGTGGACCTTTACACCCTTTTCATCCTTAACCCTAAAGGCGTGGCATGCCACACAAATGGTGACCTTTCCGGTGGGGCATGCCACAGTTTTGGCTTAAACCTAGGGATTTTAGTGTAGATCCTCATGGAGATGAAGCTTCTACCCCCGTCTGGCGAATTGAGGGGGTTAGCGAAGGATGCTTTCCTGGATTTCGTCAAGTGGGGCAATGTGGGTGGCTGTTATATATTGTTGGACCAGCTTTTGCACTAAAAGGCGTCCCTAAGAGGAATCCTCGAGGTGAAGGGCGGTCAGCATGGTGTTTGTGGTTCTCAATACTCACCTGCAAAGGCCGAAGCGAAAAAAAGTAACCGGACCTTACCGCATCATAGCAGGAGACAAGATGAAAAAAATTCTCGTGGTTGAAGACTCCAGTTTTTTCGGCCGAATGCTTAAAAACAAACTGGCCCTCGAAACCGGCGCCAAGGTGCGTTGGGTAACGACCATGGCCGAGGCTATTACGTTGGTCAAGGACGATGCCAGCGATTTTGTGGCAGCTATCGTCAATTTTAATCTGCCCGATGCACCGCAAGGAGAAATTGTTGATCAACTGGTTGGGTACGATATCCCGGTCATTGTCTTTACCAGCGTGGTCAGCAAGGAAGTCCGCGACCAGATCTGGGGGAAAAAGGTTGTCGATTATGTCCTGAAAGAAGGGGTGCAGAGTCTGGATTACCTGGTGGCCCTGTTGAGACGCCTGGAACGTAATCCCCAGACCGAGGTGCTGATAGTCGACGATTCGGCCTTGCCCCGGGAAACCATTGCGGCTCTCTTGCGCATCCACAGGTATAAGGTTTTTGAAGCTTCTGATGGGCGTGAGGCTTTGCAAGTTATGGAGGAGCATCCGCAGATCAAGCTGGTGATTACTGACTTTCACATGCCGAATATGGATGGCTTTGAACTAACCCAGAACTTGCGTAAACAATGGTCCAAGGACGATATGGCGATTATCGGCATATCGGCCCGGGGCGACAATGTCATGGCGGCGCGCTTCCTTAAATGCGGTGCCAACGATTTCATGATCAAGCAGTCATTTCTCACCGAGGAGTTTTACTGCCGGGTCAGCCAGAATATCGAAAACCTGGAAAATATTGCCGCCATTCGGTCGGCTTCGGTTACCGATTTCATGACTGGGCTCCCCAATCGGCGCCATCTTTTCGATAATGGCGTTCGGGTCTGGCAGCAGGCTGCCGAGACAGGGGCGGCCCTGGCTTGTGCCATGTTCGATATCGACCATTTCAAAAAAATCAACGACCGATTCGGTCATGACGCAGGAGACCTGGCTATCCAGCACGTGGCTGGCGTATTGCGGAAATCTCTGCCTGCCGAGGCTGTTATCGTTCGAATGGGCGGGGAGGAATTCTGTGCCTTGTTGCCCCAGGGCAGCGAGGATGCCGCCGTGTGTTGCGAATCGATTCGACGAACCCTGGAGCTGTCTTCCCTCGAGGTTCCCGGCAGTACGGAGGCGATTCGTTTGACCGTCAGTATCGGTCTTACAAAGGAGCCGGGTGCCAGTCTCGAAGCGATGATCAATGAAGCCGACACCCTGCTTTTTCAGGCCAAGGAGAGTGGCCGCAACCGTCTGGTCTGTTGACCGCAATAAATAGACTTTGTTGTCTTATTCTGTTGCCAAGATTGATAAGGCTATGTCCTGGCCGCCAAGACTTGAGAGCTTCGTTCAGAACAAAAGAGGCTCGGCGAAACGCCCGGGCCTCTTTTGTTTTAGAGCCTCTGTGTTTTAGAATTTGTAGGTAATGCCGAGGGCAATGACAGGATAGTATTGGTAATCCTCCAATTCCTCTTCCAGTTCCCGTTTTTCCCGGGCTAAATCTTCTTGAAAGGTAGGGTCCGAGGCAATCGGGCCGGTGGCAGAAAGGTCGACATTGGCCTCGCCTTGGAAAACCACGCCGAAATCGCAGCTGAAGGACCAGCGTGTGCTTTTGCCGAGGGCATTTCCCCAACCTATACCGACATAGGGCGCTACTTCGTTGAAGTCGACTTTACCGTTTAAAGTGCCAAGTTGGGCCGCCGTATAGGTCGTGCCATCAAGGGTATAGCTGCTTTGGGATGAGGCTTCAATGTCGGCTTCATTTTTGTTGATCAAGGCTCCGGCACTGATACGAAAACCCGATTTTTTAAAAGGGTACCAGTCAAGCATAATCGGAAAATTCAGCAGGTCGGCATCTACATCGTAATCGATATCGCTGGTATTGATGTCAAAATCGACACTCAATGCATTGGCACCGCCTCGCAGATTCAGCGAAGGCAGCAGGCCGACGACCCCTTCGGCACCGGCACCCAGGGTGCTGGCTTTGATACCTAGAGCGAAGTCACCGGTATCGGCAAAGGCTGAAGCAGCGGTCAGAATAAGTAGCAAGACCGATAAGAAAAGGTTGCGAGTAATTTTGGCGTTCATTCGGGTATTCCTTTCTGGCGTCACCTTGCCGGCAACAGAGGTGTCAAAATCTTATTCATGTGGCGGTCTGTTGCTTTGTGTATACGCAATACCCACGCCAGTTTCGTCCTCGTTGCGATTAACTTAAAAGCATGTTGGACAAATCCAAAAAATATCAAGGAGTTGTTTACCAAAGAAAAATACTATTGAAGCAGAGAAATCGTTGGCGTTTTGCAGATCGCTCCCGTTGTGGCTATTTAACGGCGGTTAAAACATTTTTTGCATAAAAAGAAGCTAACGCCGGGGCGAGAATAGAGGACTGGCAGACAAATTTTTTCCGTCGCATTTTCATAGAGGATGTGGCGGCGGTGGCTGTCAACCTTTTTTTTGTTTTTTAATTGTTTTTGGATTAGGCGCAACGACCTGCGAGAGCTGAATTTGTTCCGGTCGATTGGCTGTTGAGTACCGTTTTAAAGGGGAATGGAGCCTGCTTTTGGGCAGATCAGTTACGAAGGGGATTTTCAGGGTGTGTGTGTTGCGGCTGCTGAGCTCGCAACAGAAACTGTTCGAAAGCTTTTTGCGGCAAGGGTTTGCTGAAATAAAACCCTTGCCCGTAGCGGCAGCCGTGTCTTTTCAAAAAAGCAATATGAGTCTGGTTTTCGATCCCTTCGGCAATAACTTCCAGGTCCAGGGCACGAGCCAGGGCAATGATGGCTTCAACAATGGCATGCTTGCCCATCGGTTCACCTATGCTCTGCACGAAAGACTGATCGATTTTAAGTTTGGAAAGGGGGAAACGGTGCAGGTAATTCAATGAAGAATAGCCCGTGCCAAAATCGTCGATGGCCAGGCTGACCCCCATGGTATTAAGATCTTCCATTACTGCAATAGTTGGTGTGAGGTCATCGACCAGAACGTTTTCGGTGATTTCAAGTTCCAACCATTTCGCTTCCAGGCCCGAAGCAGCCAGGGCCTGCGCGACTGTTTTTACCAAATCGCTTTGACGAAACTGGCGAGGAGATATATTAACGGCAACCTTGCCAGGAGAAAGACCGGCCTTCTGCCATTGCAGGTTTTGGTGACACGCGGTGTGAATCACCCATTTGCCGAGAGGGATAATCAAGCCGGTTTCTTCGGCCATGGGAATGAATTTGTTGGGCGGGATTATTCCCAGCTTTGGATGATGCCAGCGGACCAGAGCTTCCATGCCGATTATTTGCCCGCTGACAATCTCCACCTGTGGCTGGTAGTGAAGGGCCAGTTCCTGGTTATCAATGGCCTTACGCAGATTGTTTTCCAGAAATAAGGTCTCCTTGGCCAGTTTGTTCATGTCTTCAGTAAAAAACTGAAAATTATTACGGCCTTTTTCTTTGGCCCGGTACATGGCTACATCGGCATTTTTCATAAGAGTTTCAGCTGTCAGGCCATTGGCTGGAAAGAGGCTGATGCCGATGCTGACAGTGATATACAGCTCTTCAGCGTTAATGAAATAAGCAGCAGAGAGAGTATCGAGAATTTTTTGAGCAACGGTGATAATTTCATGCGTTTCGGTATTATGCTCCAAAGCGATAACGAATTCATCGCCACCGAGTCGGGCCAGGGTGTCCGATTTACGCATAATGCCGGTCAGGCGTTTGGCGACTTCCTGCAGAAGCCGATCCCCCGCTTCATGGCCCAGGGAATCGTTGATGGTTTTAAACCGATCGAGGTCGAGAAACAATAAGGCAAGTTTTGCCTGCATACGGCGGGCCTTGGTTATGGCATGGTGTAAACGGTCGTGAAATAGAAGCCTGTTCGGCAGGTCGGTGAGGGTGTCGTGGTGCGCCAGATAATCGAGTCTGTTCTGTTTGCTGCGCAATTCCTGATCACGAATCTCGATCTGCACCAGCATTTCATTGAAATCTTCAATCAGGCTGCCGAGCTCGTCTTGACGGTTCATCTTGACCCGTCGTCGATAGTTCCGTTCTTTAGAAACCGCGCGCATGGCGGTTGCCAGCTGTTCGATTGGTTTTGAAATAATCCCTTGCAGCCGGTCGGCAAGCAGCCAGGCGAGAATGAACGCACCACCCAGGCCTAAAAAGCCGAAACCGATATATCGCATCAGGGTCGTTTCGATTTTGTCCAGATTCGTCCGCAGGTGCAGAATGCCGAGGTGCTCGCGACCGTGGCCGATGTCCTGCACGATGTCTAGATGACGGCCGGAGAAAAGATGTCCGGCATTAAGGAGCAAATCAGGTGGATAGGGCATGGGCGAGTTGTTGGTCTGCTGCTTGTAATAGCTGGAAAAAACCTGCCCATCCGCATCGTAGATGATGCCGGCGATCACCTGCGGGTTGGCTTGCAGAGATTCGAGGGTTTCTCCGGCGGTGGGACGATCGTTGAAAATAACCGATGCCGCACAGTTGTTAGCGATATTGCGGGAAAGAACATCCATCTCCTGTAACAGGGAGTTGCGCAGAAAGTTGCGCTGGTTCACCGCAAAGACCAGAAACAGCACCAGAAGCACCGCAAGGCTGGTAAGAACAATCACCGCTTTGAGCTTGTTTTTTATGGACCAGTTACGGATATCCGCTGCCGGCAAGTTCAAGGTCCCTCCCTTTCCTGCCCGTCCTTGATGACCAGGTTGGCCAGACGAAACAATTTGGAACTGAGGACCAGACCGGCTTTTTGTGCACTGTCCAGGTTAAGCGAAAAGCTGACATTCTGGGCTCCCTCCAGGTGAAGAATACCCCCTTTGCGAGAGAAGTCCTGCATATCGCTGACAGTTAGAATAGGTTGTCCTGCTACCGCTTCCATGGTGTTTGTTAGGGTCTGCGAGGGGCTCTGAGGGATATACAGGATATGGCAGGGTTGATGCCGGTCCGGAAGCTGATTTGACGCCAGGCGCTGAATCATGATGGTCCGGCCCTCGATCTGTTTGCCGCTGAGGCTGGCGATCGCCTGTTGCAGAGGACCGTCGCCCTGCAGGGCAATAACCAGGGGGGCGTCCTGATCTGCAAAGGAGCCTTCCGGCCAGGTGACAAACCGAGCGACATTATACAGCAGGGCCGTCATGACCGGCTCTTTTTCAAACTGAGCCCGAGCGGTGACCGGTATGGTGAGGAGAACCAGCCCTACAACCGCCCAGAACGCTATATGTTTAGACCAAACGCAATGGTTCATAAATTGGGTACCACGTTTTGTCCTGATGGGTTCGCCCCGGGTTAATAGCGCCAGACCGCGTGGCCGTAAATACCGCGAGGCACTTCTGAGGCCGGAGTTTGGAACTCCGGGTCGTATTCCTGGTGGCTATCTTGCAGCAGATTTTGACCGACCAGGGCCAACTCAAGGCCTGGACAAGGCTGCCAGCCGAGGCGTAGGTCCAGGGTTAGGTAGCCGCTGATGTCCAGGGATTCGAGCTCGTCCGCGCAGCGCAGCCAGAGATCGAATTCGACCTGGCGCGGCAGGTCCAGCGACGAGCGCAGGGAAAGCTGGTGTTTGGGACTGGTCCCCTCCATCAGGTCGATGCTGTCCGTATCGTGGCTGCCCCTGCCGGTGTCGACATCCATCTGCAGATAGCTGTAGCTCGCTTGAAGCCGCCAGAAATCGGCTACCTGCCAGTCGCTGGCCACCTCGAAGCCCCAGGTTTTAGCCTTTAGCTTGTTGTCAATAATTCCGGGAATTCTTACGTAGCCCTCCGGCAGCGTGGAGAAGTCAGGAGCCAGGGCCTCGAAAGAGCGCAGATTGTCGTAGATGTTGAGGAACAAAGCCAGGTCCAGGGAAAACACCGAGGTCGGCATGACCCGGTAACCGAGTTCCCAGGCCAGCAACTCTTCGCTGTCGTAATCGCGGTTGCCGTAGGCGACGATGACCCCGGGCGGTGTTGACGGCATCAAGTAGAGCCACATCCTGCCGTCTTCCTCGACCCGGGATGGGGTACGCACCGCCCTGGACACGGAGGCCCAGGCGGAGTGGTTTTTATTGGGGGTCCAGATCAGGCGGGCATTGGGTTGCAGTTCGAAACCGGTGTAGTCGTTGTGTTCGAGCTTGGTGCCGAGAATCAGTCTCAACAAATCGTTTTTCAGGGCAATCTCGTCCTGGATGAAGAGGCTGAGCATGTGATCCGTCTCGTCGTTATCGTTAAAGATGATTAACGGCTCGTTCGGATCGATGTCGTCCCAATTGACCCGGTAGCCCAGGCCCCAGATGACCTCCTGGCGTCGCCCAAGGGGGAATCGGTGCTGGAAGTCGATATCCAGCGTGTCGCGGGTTTCTTTCAGTAGGGCTGTTTCATCCCGCCGGGTGTGATCGTAATAGGCCTGCAGTGCCAGGTTGGATTCAGCGGAAAGGGACCGTTGCCAGCGCAGCAGCAGATTGCCGCCTGAAAAATCGGTGTCGGTATCGGATACGGTGCGAAATTCGGGCGGAAGCAGGCTGTATTCTTCGTTGGTCTGCCCTTCGAATCCGCTGTAGGCGTCGCCCTGAACGGTCAGGGTGTCCCTGGAGCTTAGTTTGCCGTCGTAGCGGAAACCGCCGCGAAAAGCGCTCCAGTCATCGGCCGCCTCGCCGCCGCCGATGGCATCGAGACCATCCCGGTTAAAGTATTTGACATAGGCCCGGTAGTTGCCCTGTGCGCCCACCTGGCCACCGTATCGAACGGAACCGAATCCTCGTTCCTCGCTACCGTAGCCTCCCTTGACCAGAAGGCCGTGGGTCTTTTCCGCGTGCCGGGTGATGATGTTGATCACGCCGTTGACCGCATTGGCACCCCACAGGGTGGCGCCCGGGCCGCGGATCACTTCGATGCGTTCGACATCTTCCAGCAGGGTGTCCTGCACGTCCCAGTAAACCCCCGAGAAGAGCGGCGTGTAGACGCTTCGGCCATCCATGAGGATCAACAGCTTGTTGGCGAACCGGCCGTTAAAGCCGCGGACGGTGATGGCCCATTTATTGCCGTCGATACGCGCCACATTGACGCCTGGCGCCAGGCGCAGCACCTCGGGAATGCTGGTGGCCCCGCAGCGGCGGATGTCCTCCTGGGTGATGACGAAAATCGCGGCGGCCGTATTGCTGATGGCCTGTGGTTTTTTAGCCGCCGAGGTGATCTCGAGGCGCAGCAGTTCCTCGATGCTGAGACTCAGCAGAGCCTCCGTGGACGGGTTGTTGATGGCTGGGGTGGTCATGGCTTTGGCTGGCAGTCCCAATAACACCAAACACAGAACCGTGAGGGTGTAAAAGAGCAGACGGGTTTGTGGTTGAACCGAGTCGGCGCCAAACATTTTTACGACCATGATATTTTCCCAAGTCAAGTATGTGCAATTCCCTGCGCTGCAATAGGAAAGGTTCATTGGTGACACTTAAATGTCTAGTTGATAAGTGGGCTCCTGTCAAATTGCACTATTGAAATCGGGAACGTCTGAAGCGGTTTCCGCCCGGGGAAGGGCGGTCGCGATAGCGTTGCTGGCTGTTTCCACCCATTGACCTTTTGCCTTGTTTTGCGGTATGATCCACTGTTCATCGGGCCTTTTGGCCCGGTTTTTTTATCAGCGGAATATTTCAACAGAGGTTGTAAAGTGAGCAAGAACCACCGTAAGGAAGTTGACCGCCGGCGCACGTTCGGCATTATTAGTCACCCCGATGCCGGCAAAACCACCCTGACCGAAAAGCTGCTGCTGTTCGGCGGTGCGATTCAGATGGCTGGTGCGGTCAAGGCCCGCAAGGCGGCTCGGCACGCCACCAGCGACTGGATGTCCATGGAGCAGGAACGAGGCATTTCGGTTACTTCCTCGGTGATGAAGTTCAACTACAACGATTACGAGGTCAATCTGCTCGACACCCCCGGTCACCAGGACTTCTCCGAAGATACCTACCGGGTGCTGACCGCTGTCGACAGCGCCCTGATGGTTATCGACAACGCCAAAGGGGTCGAGACCCAGACCCGAAAGCTGATGGAAGTCTGCCGGATGCGCAACACGCCGATCATGACCTTCATCAACAAACTGGACCGTGAAGGGTTGGAGCCTCTCGATATCCTGGCCGATATCGAAGAAACCTTACAGGTCGAATGCGCGCCCTTGTCCTGGCCGATCGGCATGGGCAAACGTTTCAAGGGTACCTATAATCTCTATCGCAAGCGCCTTAGCCTGTTTACCCCGGGGCAGGAAACCCGCCCTCAGGATGCGGTGGTGATTGACGATCTGTCCGATCCGCGTCTCGATGAACTTCTCGGTAGTCAGGCCGATGAATTGCGTGAGGATATCGAATTGTTGGAGGGGGCGGCCAATCCCTTCGACCCGGAACACTACCTCAAAGGCAATCAGACGCCGGTCTTTTTCGGCAGCGCTATCAACAACTTTGGGGTCGAGGAGATGCTTGAGGCTTTTGTCGAGCAGGCGCCGGCACCTCGCCCTGCCCAGACACTGACTCGTGAGGTTTCCCCCTACGAAGATCCTTTCTCCGGATTTGTCTTTAAAATTCAGGCTAACATGGATCCGGCCCATCGTGACCGCATCGCCTTTTTGCGGGTCTGCTCGGGTACCTTTAAGCGCGGCATGAAGGTCAAACACCATCGCATCGGTAAGGATGTGACGCTGGCAAATGCCACTATCTTCATGGCCCAGGATCGTACCAATGTCGAGGAAGCCTTCCCCGGAGATATTATCGGTATTCATAACCACGGTACGATCAAAATCGGGGATACCTTCAGCGACAAGGAAGCCTTGAAATTCACCGGCATTCCCAGCTTTGCGCCTGAGCACTTCCGTCGGGTACGATTGAAGAATCCTTTGAAGACCAAACAGCTTGAAAAGGGATTGAAGCAGCTGGCCGAAGAAGGGGCGGTGCAGCTCTTTCGGCCGTTGATCAATACCGATTACATCCTCGGCGCCGTCGGAGTGCTGCAGTTCGATGTTATCATGTCCCGGCTGCAGACCGAGTACGGTGTCGATGCTCTGTATGAAGGAATCGACTACGCCACCGCCCGTTGGGTGGAATGCGATGACGATAAAAAATTCGAAGAGTTCGAGAAGAAAAACCAGGCGAACCTGGCCAAAGACTCCGAGGGGGGGCTGGCCTTCCTTGCCTCCAGCGAATGGCGTCTGGGGCACACCATCGAACAGTGGCCGGAGATCGTCTTTCACAAGACGCGCGAGCATAATTGATGGCGCCGCAAAAATTTTTACGAGAGCATCACAATTAGAGACTGAGAAAATGACGGATTTGACCGGGGCTGCGTTAAATTAAAAAGAGCCGTGACGCACAGTGATCGAGGCTGGTGCGGTATTACAGTTGACAGAATAAAAAAAGGACGGCCTGCGAGCCGTCCTTTTTTTATTCTGTTGCTGTGTGGATATTGTTATTTTTTATCACCCTGTTGGTCGAGATCCCGTACCTTTGTGACGAAATCACCCATGGCCCCCGCCATTTGTTCGATCATCCGAGTCCACTGTTGCAGAAATTTTTCACCGCCCGGAGTCAGGCGGTAGAGACGCTTGGCCGGGCCGTGACCTGACACATCCCAGTCGGAGGTCACGTGACCTCCAACCTCGAGCTGGCGCAAGGTTCTGTAGAGAGCGCCGCGATCGACGACCGCGCCGGTCAGACTGTGCTCGGGAAGCTCACTGGCTAATTGGTAGCCGTGAGCGCTGCCGAGTTTTTTAAGCAACAACAGAACCACCGGCTCAATAAAGCGGGGAATATTGCCGAAGTCGCCGCCCTGCGGGCCACGTCCCCGGCCCTGGCGACAAGCTCCTCGAGGCATAAGGATCCTTTCCGGATGAGGAAAAACGGTAAAATAAGCATTCACTAGCGCTGCCAGATTAAACCAGAGAGCAAGCATTTGCAACAGCTAGCAATGGCTACCATCTGTCTTCAAGTTGTTTCTTCACCGCCGGGAAAATCGCGATTACAATCGGGAATTTTGTGATACCTTCTCGACTTGATCCGCATTTTTGATTTACTCTGTGCCCTGGGATAAATAGATGATGTTCTTTTGGACAGAATACCGATCGAACAGGCAACCAGGAGTTGAATGGAATGAATAATTTTATCGGCAGGCGGCAAACTCGTACCCGCATCAAGGAGGCCTTGGCTGCTGAGGGTGCCAGGGATCGAATTACCGTGCGTGGTTGGGCACGTACCGTGAGGCGCGGCAAGGAGGTGGCCTTTATCGCACTGAATGACGGTTCTTGTTTCGCCTCGCTACAGGTGGTGCTCAGTCCCGAACTTGAACACTATGAGGCAGCGGTGCGTTGCGGTACCGGCGCTTGTCTGGAGGTGGAGGGAGCTTTGGTCGCGTCCCCGGCAGCCGGCCAGCGTTGGGAGGTGCATGCCCGGCAGGTGAGGTTGCTAGGGAGCAGCGACGCCGATTACCCACTACAGAAGAAACGTCATTCCTTCGATTTTTTGCGTTCTATTGCCCATCTGCGGCCCCGGGCCAACGCTTTTGGCGCGGTGTTTCGCGTGCGCAGCGCTTTGTCCTTTGCGATTCATAATTTCTTCCGTGAACGAGGTTTCCTCTACGTCCATACACCAATCATTACCGCCAACGATTGCGAAGGAGCCGGCGAGATGTTTCGGGTCACCACTCTCGATGCTTCAGCGCCGCCGCATAGTGAGGGTAACATCGACTGGAGTCAGGACTTTTTCGGCGACCGGACCGGTCTGACCGTCAGTGGTCAGTTGCAGGGGGAGCTTTTTGCCAGCGCCTTTTCCGATGTTTATACCTTCGGTCCGACCTTCCGTGCCGAAAACAGCAACACCAGCCGTCATGCGGCTGAATTCTGGATGATTGAGCCGGAGATGGCCTTTGCCGACCTGGCCGAGGACTGTGCCCTGGCCGAAGACTTTCTTCGCTACCTGGTGACCTTTGCCCTGCAGGAGTGTGGGGAGGATCTTGTCTTTTTCAATGAGCGAATTGAAAAGGGGCTGCTTGATAAACTCGAGGCGTTGGCTGCCGCCGAGTTTCAGACGATGAGTTACAGCGAAGCGGTGCAGCGGCTCGAAAAGGCCGGCCGCAGTTTTGAATTTCCGGTGGCCTGGGGGGCGGATCTGCAGTCGGAGCACGAACGCTACCTGACTGAAGAAGTGGTCGGTGGGCCCTTGTTTGTTACCGACTATCCGACCGACATCAAAGCTTTTTATATGCGCCAGAATGACGACGGCAAGACGGTGGCGGCCATGGACCTGCTGGTGCCCCGGGTTGGCGAGATCATCGGCGGCAGCCAGCGGGAAGAGCGTCTGGACGTTCTGCAAGGAAAGATGACGGCCTGCGGCATCGATCCGCAACACCTCTGGTGGTATCTCGACAGTCGCCGCTGGGGTAGCTGTCCCCACGCCGGTTTCGGCCTCGGCTTTGAGCGGTTGCTGATGTATGTCACAGGCATGGAGAACATCCGCGACGTGATCCCTTTTCCCCGTACACCGGGCAACGCGCGATTCTGATGTTTAAATTTCATAGGACCTGTAAGTCATATGGGCCTTATGTTGAAGGGAATTACCGATGGTGGAATACAAGGTCGTCGAAACCAGCCTGGTGACGGACGAAGCTCTGGAAGAGATCCTCAACGAGTGGACCGCAGCCGGCTGGCATTACGAAAGCATCCAGTTCGCTATGCGCGAGGCCAGCAAACGGCCGGCCATGGCATTCGTGCTTTTCACCCGTCAGAGCAGCGCAACCGATTGAGACAGATTTCTTGTTTCAAAAACTAGGTCCTTAGCCCAAAAACAGTACCTGAAAGCTTGAACCACGAAGCTCACGAAGTGCACGAAGGATAAAGCTAAAGCAATAGAAGACCACAATAGCTTGTTTTATAAGTATTTCTTCGTGTTCTTCGTGTCCTTCGTGGTAAAAATTCAATTTGGTTGTCCACTTGCCCCAGTGCATCGGTTTTCGAAAAATTGGGGGCAACGTGAATAAGGTGCATAACCAGAAAGAATTATATGATGGCGACGCCATCAGTCGTCCCAGTCTTCGATTTCTCGGTAGATGATGGTCTTTTTGGGATCGGAAGAGGGCGTTGCGCCGCAGATTTCGCAGGTCGGCTCCAGAGGTTCGTCTTCGAGTAATTCTTCAGAACCGAGCTCGACGGGTTTGCCGGTGCAGGTGCAATACCATTTGCGATAGATGCTCATGGGGCCTCCTCATCGGTTCAGCGAAGGGTTTCTCCTATAAAGTATCCATTGTACCTGCTATCACTATAACAAAAGACGGCTGCCGAGTATCTATCGGCAGCCGTCTATTTTTTTACTATCTTCCGGACCGGTCTTAATAAATGAGGCCGGTCTTTTTTCGCACCTTGCGCAGGGTTTTCGAAGCGGCCCAGCGGGCCTTCTGCGCTCCATCGGCCAGAATTTTCCGCAAGGCCTCCTTGTCGGCCAGCAGTTCCTTGCGTCTTTCGGTGTAGGGAGCGAAAAAGTCTCGCACTGTCTCAAACAGCTCCTGCTTGACCTCTCCGTAACCGAGTCCACCCGCCAGATACCGCTGGCGCAAGGCCGCCTGTTGTTCTTTGTCCAAAAACAGCCGATAGATCTGAAAGACATTGCAATTGTCCGGATCTTTAGGTTCCTCCACCGGGGTTGGGTCGGTAACAATGCGCATAATCTGCTTACGCAGCGGCTTGTCGTCGAGAAACAGATCAATGGTGTTTTTGTAACTTTTGCTCATCTTCTGGCCGTCCAGTCCCGGCACCGTGGCCACCTGGTCGTCGATCTCCGGGTCCGGCAAGGTGAAAGTATCACCGTAGTGGTTGTTGAACTTGATGGCGATGTCGCGGGTGACTTCGACGTGTTGTTTCTGGTCCTTGCCCACCGGCACCGTTTCACTCTGAAACAGCAGGATATCGGCGGACATCAGCACCGGATAGGCGAACAAGCCATGATTGGCGGCGATCCCCTTGGCGATCTTGTCTTTATAGCTGTGGCAACGTTCCAGCAACCCCATGGGAGTGAAGTTGGACAGAATCCAGGTCAGTTCCTGTACTTCGGGAACGTCGGACTGCACCCAAAAGACGCTCTTCTCCGGATCGAGGCCCAGGGCAAGGAAGTTGGCGGCTGCCTCCAGGGTGCCGGTTGCCAGAGCTTTGCCGTCGCTGAGACTGGTCATGGCGTGGTAATTGGCGATGAAGCAGAACAACTCCTGATGCTCCTGGTAGTCGATCATCTTCTTCATCATGCCGAAGTAATTGCCCAGGTGCAGGGAGCCGGAAGGCTGAATGCCGGAAAGAACACGCATGTTCGGTACCTCGTCGTAAGACCGGATGCCTCATGAATAACCCGGTCCAGGTTATAGAGCAGTTATAAAAAAGCCGCGGGCAGTGAAGGCCGCGGCTTTTCTTGTTGTAAAGACCGCAAACCTTTATGGTTCACGGCGAACTGTCGTTCTGGGTGCGCGAACCGGATCAAACTGTGAGCCGGCGCCACCAATAGTAAAGTATATGCAGAATATCCAGAGTAAACATGGTCGCTTACGTTATCAGGTCCGTAATGGTCCGTCAACGGCCAAATCAGTTTTGGTCGGCGCCACCGGCTGGAGCGAACATGCTGGCCATCTGCAACAGCTGGGACAGTTCGATGCCGCTCTCCTTGAGCAGGTTGACGAAGATCGGGAAGAGCTGCATCAAAAACATCTGGTCCTGCATAGCGTCTTTGGCCAGTTCCGGCAGGGCATCGAGAAGAAAGGCTTTTCTGGCTTCGTTATCAAGGGCCAGTACGGCCTCTTTAAGTTCTTCTGGGGTCATAATCGGGGTATTTCCTCCTTGGTTGATGTTGGGAGACGTTCATGGCTGAGATGGCTAAGCAAAAATATCGACCTACAAGGCATAGGCGGGATTTTTTGCGCCGCCATCAAACCTCGCCAAAAGCGACCCGATAGACGTCCCGGTAATCCTGGGCGAAATGGACTTCGAGTCCCTCTTTTAGATAATCGGGCAGTTCGTCAAAGTTTTTACGGTTTTCTTCGGGGAAGATGATCTTGGTCAGACCGGCCCGGCGTACGGCGATGGTTTTTTCTTTCACGCCGCCGATGGGCAGTACGCGGCCGGTAAGAGTCAGCTCGCCGGTCATGCCGAGTTTTTTCACCACCGGTTTTCCGGAGATCATCGACAGCAGGGCGGTGGTCATGGTAACCCCGGCCGAAGGGCCGTCCTTGGGCGTGGCACCAGCCGGCACGTGCAGGTGGATGAAGTGTTTGTCGAAGAAATCCGCATCGATCCCGTATTCCTGGAGGTGAGCCATCACATAGGAATAGGCGATCTCACTGCTCTCGACCATGACGTTGCCCAGTTGTCCGGTCTGCTTAAAACCCTTGTTTTTGCTCGGCATAGCCGTCGCTTCGATTTGCAGGGTGGCCCCGCCCATAGCCGTCCAGGCCAGCCCGGTAACGACCCCCGGGACCCCTTCGAAGAGCTCTTCCTTGGTGAAGATCGGTTTGCCCAGATATTCCTCAATATTCTGTTTGCCGATGGTGATGCGCTCCGTTTGCCCCTCGGCAAAGGCCATGGTCGCTTTGCGCATGATTTTCTTGATCAAATTCTCCAGAGAGCGCACACCGGCTTCACGGGCATAGCCGTCGATAATGGTACGTAGAGCGTCCTTACGTATCGTGATCTGGGACTTTTTCAGGCCGTGGTTTTTCAAGGCCTTGGGGATCAGGTAGCGACGGGCGATTTCCAGTTTTTCCTCGAGGATATAACCGGACAGACGGATGATCTCCATGCGGTCGAGAAGGGGAGCCGGAATCGTATCGAGGGTATTGGCCGTAGCTACGAACAGCACGTTGGACAGATCGAAGGGAACGTCCAGGTAGTGGTCGCGGAAGGTGGCGTTTTGCTCCGGGTCGAGGACTTCGAGTAAAGCCGAGGCCGGGTCACCCTGAAAGGAGGCGCCGATCTTGTCGATCTCGTCCAGCATCAGCAGGGGATTGGCGGTGCCGGCACTTTTCATGGCCTGAATAAAACGGCCGGGCATGGCGCCGATATAGGTTCGGCGATGCCCCTTGATTTCCGCTTCGTCCCGCATGCCGCCCAGAGAAAAACGATAGAAGGACCGATTCAGGGCACTGGCGATGCTTTTACCGACGGAGGTCTTGCCGACCCCGGGGGGGCCGACCAGGCAAATGATCGAACCGGAAATATCGCCCTTCATTTTGCCGACGGCGATGAACTCGAGAATCCGGTCCTTGACGTCCTTGAGGCCGTAATGATCCCGGTCGAGAACTTTTCTGGCCCGGGCCAGGTCGTAGGAATCCTTGCCGTACTTGCCCCAGGGCAGGATGGTCAGCCAGTCGAGGTAGTTCCGGGAAACGGTGTACTCGGGTGAGGACGGATCCAATAGACGAAGTTTTTCGATCTCTTCGTCGATGGTCTTTTGAGCTTCTTCGGTAAGAATCAGTTTCTGCAAGCGTTTCTGGAATTTTTCGATTTCGCTGGTCTTGCCTTCTTTTTCCAACCCGAGCTCTTTCTTGATTTCTTTGAGCTGTTCGCGAAGGAAAAAATCCCGCTGTTGTTTAGAGACCTTGGCTTCAATCTGCTTGGAGATCTTGGTCTGCAAGCGGGAGACTTCCAACTCCTTTTTCAATAGCACCAAAACCTTATCGATGCGTTTTCGAACATCGAAGGTTTCGAGAATCTGCTGTAGCTCCGGCCCGTCGCTGGAGGTGAGGTTGGCGGCGAAGTCGGACAACCGACCCGGATCATCCATGCTCTGCCGGTTGAGAAACAGCTTGATCTCCTCCGAGTAGAGGGGGTTGATCTGCACCAGCTCCTTGAGGGCGGTGATGATGGCCATGGAATAGGCCTGCATCTCGGCGTTGACCGACAACTCGGTAGCAAAATGGTAAGTGACGTGGGCAAACAGTCCCTGCTTGGAGGATAGAACCTCATCGACACTGAACCGCTCCAGGCAGTTCATCAGCAGATGAATGCTGTTTTCGTCCGTGTGCAAGACCTTCATGATCTTGCCGACCACACCGACTTGATACATATTCTCTTCGGAATCGGGTTCTTCCGGGTCTTTGGCCAGTACAAAACCGATGGTTTTGGTCGGGCTTTCGGAGGCCCGCTGGGCCATGGCCAGCTGTTGTTTCCCGCTTAGCACCATGGGTACCAGAGTGCCGGGAAAGGCAGGCCGAGGTCGCAGCAAGATGATGGGCAGGGTTGGCGGCAATGCATCGCTTGCCAAAACCAGGGCATCCTGGTTTTCAAATTCGTCATGCCCTTCTTCGGGGTCTGTCAGGCCGTCTGCACTATCGAAAACAGGGGGAATGTTTTCAGGTGTTTCCTGTTCGTCGCTCATAGGTTTCCCTCTCCTTGAAAATGCCGTAATAGGATAACGGCAAACTAAGCATTGCAAGCAGGAATGTCAACCGCTTAGGTCGTGTAGGACATTATCTGTGCGGATGTCGTAGTTGCTTAACGAAGGGTCGGCTGCTGCAGGTTGCCTGACAGGCGCACGCGGCGGCTGCCATTTGGAGCGCTGCTGCCGATTAACGATAGTAGTTCGCTCAATGTCGGGTCGAGACCGGTCCCGGGCCGCAGTTCGAGGGTCAGATTGAGCCGGCTGGTGGCCGGTGATGCCCCGATCATGATGGTTCCCTTTCCGCTGCCTTCTAAAACACCGCCCTGCAGGGATAGCTTTTTCAAACGCAGGGTCTTGTCCTGTCCTTCGGCTTGCAATACCAGTTGACCAAGATCGAGACTGCCGTCTTTTACACCATAGGACTCCAAGCCGGAAAGCCGTATCCGGCTGAGGGTCAGGTCAAGGTTTTTAGCGCCCGGTAGTTGTAGCGGTAGCCGGCCGTTGAAGCGGCTGTTCTGTATTACTCCCTGAAGTGACGCTCCACCATTGACCTGCAACGTTTCCTGTACGGTTACCCCGTCGGCCAGAAGGTTAGTCTGGCCGTTACGGCGGGAGGTTCCGTTGAGGGTGCCACCATTCAGGTCGGCGCGAAAGCGCAGGCCAGGGGCGTCGCCCAGCAATGAAAACCACAAGGGCGAGATTCGTACCTTTCGTAAAGGCAGAGAACGGTTGTACGGTTCGGCAAAGGATAAATCAAGCTGGCTGCAGGACAGGCCGGGGGGAAAGAGTAGTTTCGGTGGTGAAAGTTGCGCCTGTAAACCGTAGACCTGAGCAAGTTCCAGTTCCAGGCGGGCTTTTAAGGTACGACTGGGAAAGGCCCAGTAAAAGCTGATCAGTGCGGCGATAATAAGCAGTGCCGGAGCCAGCAGCCACCAGCCGAGGCGTTGGTCGAATAGCCGCCGCAAAGATGTTGTGCCGATCATGAACTCCTCCGATAGCTGGCAAAGGTTATCGTCACGTCGAGCAGATCGCGGTCATCGAAGCGTGGCTTGATGCGCATGGATTTGACCAGCATCGGCGCCGGTGCGCTGTCGGCTGCAAACAGGAGTTGTACCAGCTGGTTAAGGCGAATTTTTTCCAGTTTGACTTCGACCGCTTCTTCACGAAAGCCTTCCAGGGTGGCAGCAGGTTGCGGCCGCATGGCGGTCAAGCTGTCGCGCCCGGCCAGGCGGATACTGGTTGCTTCAACGAAGGATAGCAGCGAAAAATCCCCGCTATCAGCCAACCGTTGTTCGCTGGCGGTGAGCTGTTGTTGCAATTGCTGGTATTCCTGGCTCAGTTGGCGAACTTCAACCAGTTGCCGTTGTTTCGAGGTAATTTTTTTGTCGAGTCGCTCAAGGGCTGCTCGATAGGGGGCGACGATGCCGAAGATGAACAGCAACACGACGACGATCAAAGCGCCTGCCAACAGTGTCACTCGGTCTCGCGGGCTGAGCTGTTTGAATTGATTCAGGTTCATGGTTTGCCCCCCCCGATAAAGGTGAGGTTGAGCCGAAAATCGATACCTTTATTGTCGATGCTGGTCTTGGCGTCGCTGATCTGGGCTTCGCTGAACAGAGGCGACTGTTCCAGGTTGCGGGCGATGCGGTTGATATTATCGTAGGAATCGGTGGAGCCTTCCAGGCGCAGACCGTCGGCACTGTAGTTAAAGTGGCCGATGTCCACGCGGATGTCTTTGGGCATACGAACAGATATTTCCTGCAAGACGGCCAGGGCTGAATCGTTGCTGTCGACTCCGAGCAGTCGCCCCCTGTTGCGCAACTGTCCGATGGCCTGACGCATCTGCAGAGGAATATCAACGATGGTTGGAGCTTTGGGCAGAGTGTTTCGAAAAAGGGTCGTTAACTGTTGTTGCAGGGCTTCGACCCGTTTCGCTTTGTGGGCGTACCCGAGCCACGCGGAACCGCCGGCGATGGCCAGGGTCAGGGCCAGGATGGCACCGGCTATCAACATTTTTTTCTTCAGCGCCGCCCATTCTCCCTTGAGAGCAAAGTTGCCGCGGCGGAAGTTGCCGCCGTCTTCCCGATCAGAGCGCAGGGCACGCCAGGCCAGAGTCACTGCCGGCAGAAATTCGGCGGCCACCGGTTGGCCTTCCAGCGTCCATTCGGGGATTTCCGCTTGTTGCCCCAGCTGGCGTAAGCCTTCTACAAGGATCGGGTCTGCTTGGGAGCCGATTAGGTAGAGGGGGAGCCCGCCTAATCGGTGCTGGGCTTGCAACATGCGGCTCTGCTGTAGCAGCCAGGGAGATCGCTCCGGACCGTTGGGAATCTGTGAAAAGAGTCGATAGTCAACAGTATGCCCCTGTTGCAACAGGGCGATAACGGTTTCCTCCTCACGCAGCAGGACCACGATAGCCATTTCCTCACGCTCGGCCAGAGCCGGCGGCATGGCGAAGGGAGCCACATCGAGTAGCTGCAGGGGGATTTGCTCGGCCTCGAAAGGCTCTAAAAATGCCGCTATTGCCGCTTCCGGCACGGCGCTGGCGGCCACCCGGCAGCCTTCATCTTCCGGTTGCCGGAAATGGGTCACAATCATGCACTCCTGATCGGCGACAGGCAACTGTGCGGCCATAGCGAACTGGAGGGCCTCCTCGATTTTTTTCGGATCGGCAAAAGGATAATCAAGCCAGCGGGAAAACCCGGCAGCGGCAGGCAGGGCCGCAGCCAGTCGGTCGCCGTAGATGCGGGTGTCCCCGGTTAATTCGCCCAGAGCTTGACGCAGCTCCTCCTGGTCGGACCAAGGGCGCTTGTCGGTCGCGAGGAGGTGCGGGCCGTCTGTGTCGTGACCGGCAATGGCCAGCCGTACCCAGCCCCGGTCGATGTCGATGCCGATAAATCGTTTGTCCATGAGCGGTCAATCAACCTTAAAATAGAGGATTTGGTTTCCGTCCTTTTTAATGTCGGCCTTCAGGGTACTTATACCGGCGCCGGTCTCGGCCCAGGCCGTCACGCGATAGCTGGAACTGCTGACCTTGATGTACCGGAAGATGAAACCATAGCTTTGTTCCATTTCCGGAAGATCCTTGAGCTGTCGAATCGCCGTTAAGGGCGACTGCTGACGGGCGTTTATGATAGCGTCTGCCGCCTCCGATTCCATTTCGGCGGCCAGAGCCAGCAGCAACTCTCGGCTGGCCGTATTCACATTAACCAGCCGGTCGCCCCAGATGGTGACATGGGGAGCGAGTTGTTTATAAATCTCCGGAGAAAAGCCTCGGACTTTGAGCAGTTCCGGCAGCTCGTCGAAGGCGCTGTTCTTAACCTGGTAAGGGTTCGCCAGCCCCAGATAATAATCCTTTTCGGCTCCCAGATCTTCGGGGTCGTCATCCGGGTCGAGCCAGTCGATCAGGGCCGCAGTCAGATCGGCGCCCTCGTTAATTTCCAGCCTTTCAAAAAGGCGAATCAGGCGTTCTTTGATCACAACATCGGTGTTGCCCTGGCTGGTGACCAATCGGTTGAGGTTGAGACGGCCGTCGTGATCCTCGATGCTGATGGAGACGACGCCGTCGCCCACCGGATAGCCGCTGATGGCCTGGGCCCAGGTTTCATCCCGGCTATCATGGTCATTGTTGTCCTCTTGCAACAGCATACGGCCGAAACGAACCCCGCCCTTCGCCAGATAATAGGCTTTAGTTCGATCGCGAAAACTTTCCGCCAGGCGCAAGTCGACCAGGGTCGAGAAAGCGAAATCGCTGAGCAGGGCGGTGAGCAAAGTAATCACTACCAGTACCAATAAAAGGACCGTGCCCTGTTCCTCTCGCAGGCGATTCATAGGCTTTTCTGTAAGGGGGCCAGCTCAATGGCCGTCAAAAAGGGCAACAATCCGTCGGCCCCTTTGACCGTCAAGGTGAGCTCCACCAAATCGGGCAGCCCGGCTTGTTCTGAGCTGCGCCATTCCGGTTGCCAATCTGTTCCACGGCGAAATCGCAATTGCAGATTTTCAATTCCGGCTGCCAATCGTTTTTCCGGTCTTTCGCTGGCCGGTTGATTATTGAGCGGATACTCGTCCCGTAGCAGGACTTTTTCACCATCCGTCTCTTCGGCTAATCGGTAGCGAACCACAACAATGCCGCTGCCGCCGGAAGCGGGGGTGGCGGCAGTAGTCGCCAGTTGCAGGAAAGTGGCACCGTTCTCGTCCTGGCCACCGGCGAAAAGGCTGTTTGCGGATGTAGCACTGTAGTAGGCGCCGCGCAGCTCCCTCGCCATGCGTTCGTTAATCACGCGAGCCAAATGAAAGCTTTCGCCGTCGCTGCTGAGGCGGTCGCGGGTGCGACTGACCGAACTGACAATACCATAGGTCGTGGTCAACAACAGGGCGCTGACCGTTACCGCGATGAGCATTTCTATGAGGGTAAAGCCTTTGTCGGTCATGGCTTCCTCTTATTGCAGCAGAAAGGAGGTCAGGTCGACCGCCTCATTGTTCTGTTCGTTGCCCCAGGCGACAATTACTTTCACCTCAATAATCGATGGCAGGGGTGTCTCGGCGACGGTAAAGTGCCAGCGATAATTTTCAAAGGGTGCTGCAAAGGATTCAGCATCTTTCTCTTCAGGCAAGCCGGAACTTTCAAATTCGGCCATTTTGTACTGGGCCAGCATGGTCGCACGCGTGGTCTTCTGCAGGCGATCATGGACGTCGATGGAGCGATTTCCCAAAGACAGCAACGCCATCAGCGCGGTGGCCACAATGACCAGGGCGATCATCACTTCGAGCAGGGTAAATCCCCCTGGGGCAGTGTTGTATCGAGGCCGTTTCACGCTCTTATTAAAACTCCCGGTAGCCGTCGTAAGTTTCGCTGATCCCGGTGAGAGGCATCAGGCGCACAGTCGACTCGGCTTTATTGTCCGCTTCCAGGTGAATCACCGTTTCCTCCAGCCAGCCGGCGGGTAAGACGCGCGTTGTTACCGTCTGGCTGCTGAACTTGCCGCGGCCACTGATACTGATGTCTTTAATTTTGGCCTCTCCGGCCGGTGACCGTTCCCGGCCGGGGCCTGCCAGGGTGATCAGTTCGCCATCGGCTTCCAGGCGTTGAGCGAAAAATACCTGGCGTTGTAGATCAAACACCAACCGGTGCTCCAGACCGGTAAGAGCGGCTTCGTTATAGCACCAGCGTGTCATGCCGCTGATGCGGCGACCCGTCGACCGTAAATCCCTTGCTCCTCCACCGCTAAGCAGTGGTACGGTCAATCCGGCAAACAGGGCGATGAGCAGGGTGACCACCGCCAGTTCGATCAGGGTGAATCCGGAGTGGCCAGTGCCCCGTGTGGTTGAGCGTGACAATGAATTCTGAGTCATTTTGTGTGCTGTCAAGGCGCTGCTAACGCATGCAATGCCCCAAAAGGCCAGAATGGGCAGTCAGGAACAGCCGCGCGAAACACTAATCCAGCTCCCAGCTATTGACATCGGCATCGTTTCCTTCGCCTCCCGGTTCGCCGTCGGCGCCATAGGAAATAATATCGTATCGATCATGCACACCCGGAGACAGGTAGATATAGGGGCTGCCCCAAGGGTCGATGGGGACCTTCTTCAGATAGGCATCCTCCGGATAGCGACCCGGGATGCGTCCCGTCTCGGGTTTCACCACCAGGGCCTGCAGACCCTGCTCGGTGGAGGGGTAAAAGCCGTTGTCGAGCTTAAACAGACCGAGGGACTCTTCAATCCCCTTGATGTCTACGGTAGCCTTGGTGCGCCGGGCTTGCTCCGGACGTTCGAGGATGCGCGGGACCACGATCGCGGCGAGAATGCCGAGAATGGTGACCACTACCAGGATTTCGATAAGGGTGAATCCCCGTTGGCATTTGCCGATATGTCGATTCATTATTTCAACTCCTTGCCTGCTATTTAGAATTATACCCGAAACCTTAAACGTGCTGCTAACCCATGCCCTGGCTGGCTTGAAAGATGGGTAGCAGGATAGCCATGACCACGACTCCGACCACGCTGCCCATGACCAGAATCATCAGCGGTTCCAGCAACGGCAGCAGGGCGGCGATGGATAATTCCACCTGCTGTTCATAGCTTTGCGCCGCTCGCAAGAGCATCTTCTCCAGCTGACCGCTCTTTTCACCGGCTGCCGCCATTTGTACCAGCAGGCGGGGAAAGACCCCGCTCCGTTGCAGGGGGGCGGCCAGCCCTTCGCCTTCGCGAATACTGACGGCGGTATCGGCCAGCGCCCGCCGCAGGATTTTGTTGCTGATCAGGCCCCGGGCGATGTCCAGGGCGGTGAGCAGGGGCACGCCGCTTTGGAGCAGGGTTGCCAGGGTGCGGCTGAGCCGGGCGGTGGCGGTAAAAAGGTTGAGCCGTCCGATAAGGGGTAGTTGCAGGGCACGGCGATGCAGGGCCAGAGAACCCTTTTCGCTGCGGGCGTAGCGCCGCAGGAAGATAACCGCCAGGATGGCCAGCAGCAGTAACAGCCACCAGCTGCTGGAGAGCAGGTTGCCGGTCCCGATCAACAAGCGGGTCATCAAAGGCAATTCCATGCCGAGATTGTCCAGCATGCGGGTGATTTGCGGCACGACAAAAACGAAAAGCAGCAGCAGTACGGCGCTGCCGACCAGGCCCATAAGAGCGGGGTAGGTCAGGGCCGCCCTGATGCGACTACGGGTACGGGCCTGGTTCTCTTGCAAGTCGGCCAGTTGGGTGAGTACCTGGTCGAGAGTGCCGCTGCTTTCCCCAACTTTCACCATGTTGACGTAGAGGGGCGAGAAAATTTGTCCCTGAGCTTCTAGAGCCTGGTACAAGGACGAACCTTGTACGACCTCTTCACGTGCCCGGTTTAAAGCCAGGGCCAGGGCCGGCCGATCGATTTGTTCGGCGACGGAGGCCAATACCTCATCAAGGGGCAATCCCGCCCCGAGAAGGGTTGCCAGCTGACGAGTGGCAGCGGCCAGCTCCAGCAGAGGAATGCGTCGGCGCTGCCAGCGGAAAGAGGCGCGGGGGCTTTTGCTGGAGAGTTCCTGCACCTCGGTGGCAAAAATCTCCTGGCTGCGCAGGGTTTCCAGAGCGGCCCGCCGACCGGGAGCCTCAAGGGTTCCGGTTATCTTGGCACCGCTGGAATCGAATCCGCCGTACTCGAAGCGGGGCACGATCAGGTCTCCTCTTGTGTGACGCGCAAGACTTCCTCGATACTCGTTTCACCGGCCAGGGCTTTGGCGATCCCGGCTTCGCGCAACGAGGTCATGCCGGCTGCCAGGCTTGCCCGCTTGATAGCGCCGGCGTCTTGATTCTGCAGCAACAGGTCACGCACTTTTTCATCGATGGTCAGTAACTCATAGATGCCGCTGCGGCCCCGGTAGCCGATGTCCATGCACTGATCACAACCGACCGCACGGTAAAGCATGCTTCCCGTCGGCAGTTCCTGCGACAGTCCGGCTTCCCGTAACAGCTCGGGACTCGGTTGGTAGGTCTCGCGGCAGTGGGGACAGAGATTGCGCACCAGTCGCTGGGCCAGAACGCCGACGATGGAGGACGCTGCAAGAAACGGTTCGATGCCCATTTCCACCAATCGGGTCAGAGCGCCGGCGGCGTCGTTGGTATGCAGGGTGGAAAAGACCATGTGGCCGGTCAAGGCCGACTGAACGGCAATCTCCGCTGTCTCCGTATCGCGAATCTCGCCCACCATGATGATGTCGGGGTCCTGACGCAGGATCGAACGCAGTCCGGCGGCGAAGGTCAGTTCGATCTTGGGGTTGACCTGGATCTGACCAACCCCTTCGAGCTGATATTCAATCGGATCTTCGACGGTGATGATGTTCTTTTCCCGGCTGTTGAGCAAGGAAAGGGCGGCATAAAGGGTGGTGGTCTTGCCGGATCCGGTCGGGCCGGTGACCAGGAAGATGCCGTGACTCTTGCGAATCATGCTGTGAACCTGCCGCAGAAGCACGGGGCCCATGCCGATCTCTTCCAGGGTCAGAACGTTGGTGGACTTGTCCAGCAGACGCAGCACGATTCGTTCGCCGAAAGCGGTGGGTAGGGTCGAGACGCGCACATCCACATCTTTACCGGCGATACGTACCCCGAAACGACCATCCTGGGGGAGACGTTTCTCGGCGATATTCAGGTTGGCCATAATCTTGATACGGCTGCTGATGCTTGCCTGGGCCTTGGCTGGCGGCCGCAATACCTCATACAGGATGCCGTCGATGCGATAGCGAACCACCAGGTCGGTTTCAAAGGGTTCGATGTGGATATCGCTGGCCCGTTCCTTATAGGCCTGGGTCAGCATGCTGTTGACGAAGCGGATGATCGGACCCTCGTCGGAGGCGTCCAGCAGGTCGGCGGGTTCCAGCTTGCCGAGCTGGTCGCTGCTATCACTGTCGCTGATTTCTTCAGCCACGTTTTGCGCCTTGTCGGCGTGCTGCTCGTAGCCCCGGTTGATGGCTTGGAGGATCTCTTCAGCACTGGCTACGACGATATCCGGCTGGCAGCCGGTCAGGGTGGTCAGGTCGTTAAGGACGCGGCCGTCCAGAGGGTCGGCAATTGCCAGTTTAAGACGGCCGTTGTTGCGTTTAATGGGAAAAATGCGGTGCTCTTTGGCGAAGGCGATGGGAATAAGTTTCAGCAGTTCATCTTCGGCCGGCTCGGTGATCTGATCGCAAAAAGGGAGATCCAGTTGCAGGGCAAGGGCCCTGGCCAAGGTAGCTGAGTCGATGGCTTTGGCCTGAATCAACAATTCGCCAAGACGCAGCTGGCTCTGCTGCTGAGCAGTGAGCGCTTGCTCGATAGCTGCGGCCGGGACGCTGCATTGTTGCTGCAGAATTTCGCCGAGTGGCTTCCAGATACTCATAAATAACTGCTTGTGGTTAGCGGGTCGACGCCGACGAATCGTTGCTCTCAATGGGAGCATAGAGCAGGTCGTTGCCGAGCAGTTCAGCCGGAATCAGCGGCGGAGCCCCTTCAGGCCGGAAGGCTTCCATGGCTCGGCTGCTCCGGCGGGTTACGGCGGCCAGATCGTCCTTGTCCTTGATGATGCGCGGAGTAATAAAGATCAGCAGGTTGACCTTGCTTTCGATTTTGGTGCTGTGCTTAAACAGCCAACCGAGCACTGGGATATCGCCGAGCAGCGGTACCTTGCTCTCGATATCCTGAACGTCGTTGCGAATCAGGCCGCCAAGGACCACGGTCTGACCATCTTCAGCCAGCACCGTATTGCGCAACAGCCGCTTGGTCAGGGTCGGGCCGATGGAATCGACATCGCCGATCTGGTTTTGGGCGATGCCGGTGATTTCCTGGAAGACATTGAGCCGCACCAGGTCCCCCTCGGTGATCTGCGGAGTAAAGCGCAAAGTCAGAGCGACGTCCTGCCGCTCCACGGAAACACTCTGGGCCAGACTGTCACTACCGCCGGTGTCGGTGAGCCGTTCGGTGATGATCGGCACATTGGCGCCGACGATGATTTCGGCTTCTTCGTTGTCCGAGGTCAGCAGGCGGGGGGCCGAAAGAATGTTGACGTCGTTGTTTGTTTTCGACAGGTCGATCAGGGCCGAGAAGGCTGGTATGGTGATCACGTTGCCGTCCGCGCCTTCCACGCTGATCGGGCTGAACAGACCGCCCAGAAGGATGCCGTCGATGGCTTGGCCGAGCACGCTGGGCAAGGTACTGTCATCGGACGCGGTGAAATCGCTCAGTGAGGCCGGGCCGAGGCCTTGGTTGGTGCTGATGTTTACGACTCCATCGCCGACTTTAAAGGCACCCTGCAAGGAAGCACCGAGTTGTTTGGTGGCATCCATGGAAAGTTCAAGGATCAGGGTTTCGACATAGACCTGTTTCCGTTTGATATCGAGTTGGGCAATGATTTCCCGAACCTGTTCGTAGTCCTCCGGGCTGCCGTTGATGATCAGGGCGTTGGTCGGTTTGTCGGCGGTGATGCTGAGGTCTTCACTCAAGGAGGTGGAACCCGACTGACTGCGGCCGTTGCGAACCACCCCTTTTTTGCCGGCAACGATATGGGTGAGCGTTTCCGCCAGTTTTTCAGCGTCGGCGTTCTCCAGGTAGTAGACATTGATCGGCGATCGGTCCTCGGTCGGCTTCTGGTCAAGGCGGTTGACCAGCTGGCGGACCGTTTGCAGATCTTCTTCGCTTGCCATTACCAGCAACGAATTGGTGCGGGGATAGGGCAGCACCTGGCTGGTGGCTCCCTGCTGGGCAGACTTGCCGTTTTTTCCTGAGGATGCCTTGGGTCCGGTTTGGCTGAGAACGGTCTGGCAGATTTCCGCGACTTCTTCAGCGTTGGCAAATTCCAGAGAAATGACTTCCAGGCGGTCGACAGAGCTGGGTACGTCGAGGCGGCGGATAATTTTTACCAGGCGCTCAATGTTGGCGGCACTGTCGGTGATGATCAGGGTATTGGCCGGCGGATAAGAAACGATATTGCCTGTTTTGGGGATCAACGGCGCCAGCACGCTGTTGGCCATGGTTTCCGCATCGATATGTTGCAGCCGTACCAAGCGGGTAACGAATTGCTCGCCGCTTGTTTGTCGACCGTCAGCCAAAAGGGGCAGGTTGGTCTCCTTGGCGTCCTTGTCGCGAATGATTTTATGGACCTTGCCTGAAGGGATGACTGTGAAGCCTTTAACGCTGAGGACCGTCAGAAAGAGTTGATAGGCTTCGGCCCGGGACATGCCTTCCGGGGTGATGACTGTGACCTTGCCTTTAACAGTGTCGTCGTAGACAAAATTACGCCCGGTCAATTCGCTGATGGTTTTAATCAGATCGGCAAGCTCGATGTCGGTGAAGTCCAGAGAGACATCGCTCCCTTCGGTTGGCTTGGTGGTCACTGCACTGCTGCGGACCGCAGCGGCTGGCCCGTTGACTGTGGCTTCCGCAGGCAGGGCAAAGGGGTCCGTTTTAGCAGCATTGTCGATAGCCAGATCTTCCTTTGCTGAACCGTCAACGGTGCTCCAGAGGATTTCCAGGGCCTCGCCAGTAGAGACAACGGTATGTTCCGGCACGGCATGGGGAGCATCGAAGACAAACCGGGTCTTGTCCGGGTAAATGCCGACTCGCATTTGGCTGAAGGCGCCCTGCATGGCGAACTCCCGTTCAGTAAAAGCAGGTTCGACATCGTAGATGTCGACCACCAGGCGTGGCGGGCTGGGCAGGGCAAAGTAGCGGTACTTGACGATCTGACCATCGGTGATCAAGGTGGCGCCAGTCGGGTTGACCCGGGCTTCTTCAACCAGGGTAGCGGCCGGTCCCTCGGTTGCTGGCAATGCTTCAGCAGACAGCTCCTCGGCGCAGGCCGCCAGAGGCTGTAATATCACAAGGCTCACGAGCATCGCTGCCAGTAGCGGTAACAGCGTGTGCAGCAGTCGGGTGCGGTCGGCTTTCGGCCTCAATGATGAAAGTAACATTTCACCGGGCTCCTTCCCTTTGCGGGAAATGAAATTTATAGGAATTATAACCGGATCAACCGGGTTAAGCCTCTGACGAATTAATCAACTTCATAACTGTAGGTGAGGGGTTCTCCCCTGCGCAGCAGATTGACGGAAACCTTTTTCGCTTCCCGTAATTGCTGAAATACCTGTAGCGCTTTTTCCGGACTGTCCAGAGGCACGCCGTTGACCTCTTTGATCAGATCCCCCCGTTTGATGCCAAGCTTCGCTACCAGCGAGTTGGAGCGCACCATACGGACCAGAAACCCTTGAGTTACTCCGCCGACAATTTTCGGTTCAAGGCGCGCCGACTTGAGCAGTTGATTCATGTCGGCACGGGCTTTCTCGATCTCGTTGCGGCTGATAAGCCAACGATTCTCACCGGCGGCGCGAACGCCTTGGCCGTTGCTGACTTTCGGTTTGGCGCTGACCGTTGGAGCCTCATCGCTGACGAGCAGTTCCTGCTCGGAACCGTCGGGCCAGCTGATCAGAACCCGCTTTCGGTCGATCTGTTTGATGCGGCCACCACCTGGCAGCTCTTCGTCAAGGTGCAGCAGGGTTGTTTCCTGCTCGACGGAAAGCAGCGCAGAAGATTGAGCACCTGCAACCATGGTGCCTAACAGCGTCAAGTTAGCCCTGCGAGCGGTGGCTTCTGCCGAATCGGCTAAAGCGGCCCCCTGCAAAGAGCCGGTTGCCGGCCCCCGGGAATCGAATATGTTGCGTTGTAGTATCAATTCATAAGCGCTCAAAGGCAGATTGGTTGCCTTGGGCGCCGGGGCGGCGCTCTTTTCCCAAGCTCCGGATAAAGGCTTGGCGAGCCAGATATCGGTACTCACTGCGGTTAAATGGCCAATAGCGGCCCCGAATAGGAGCGGCAGCACCAGGTAACAGACCCAGAAATATTTGTGTACACTAGCCAGCATGGCGATGACTCGACTGCGCTCAGGGCTCGGTTGGCCTGCGCAACCCCCTGGTTAGAATGTTGCCGATTGAATATTGGGTTTTGCCCTATCAAGTATACTTGCTAAATCAATGGCTTGAAGGCTAAAAAAGAAAAAAGCCGAATTTTTAATACGTAAGGATAAGCTTCTTGTCCAGGTACATATCAAATGCGCGGTTAGTTTATGCATTCGCAAAAACTTACTATGGATGGCTAAGCTAAAATTCGTTCTACAAGTCCTGGTGTTTTTCAGGGGAATAGGCCATACATCTAGTATGTCGAGGTCCTGAAAAAACGCCGTAACGACGTAGAGTGGACTTTTTGCGACACCATCAAAACTGATAGCCCAGGCTGAGCAGTGTCGAATGGGAGCGCCAGTTTACCTCGTTGAGGCGGGTCTTGCTGCGGCCACCACCGGCGGCATAACTGTAGCTGTTTCCGTCATCCGCCTGCCAATCCTGGTAGTCGTAGCTGAGTTCGAGCAGCCAGGTGTCGCTCAACTGGTATTCCAGTCCCAGCCCCAGGGTCAGACCGTGGCCGTTGGCATAATGGCGAAAGCTGACCGGATGGGCCAGGTCGTCCCGCAGATTCCAGTCGGCTTTGGCTTCGTAGTCGGCGAAGTGCCAGGCGAAGGCTCCACCCAAGGTCGCCCGCTCGTTCAGTTGCCAGGTCAGGTCGGTGCCGAGCCAGGGACCCCACCATTTCGTATCGTAGCTGCTGTCGAGACCAGAGATGGGGCCAACTGCCGGCGGAGGATTGGCGCCGATGGATGCCGCCAGTCCTGCATCTCTCAACGTTTGTTGGCCGTCGCTGATTTCCAGGTTTTGCTCGTGGTAAGACCAGCCGACCAGAAAGGCCATTGCGAGCTTGCCTTGCCAGAGTTTGATCTGAGGGCCGGCGGCGATGCTCAGGTCAAGGGTGTTCCCGCCGTCGCCACAGTTTTCCGAACGGGAGAACTCTGAAGAACGATTGTTGCCGGCGTAATCGCTGTCCCGGTTGTCGCCGTTGACAACCCAGCCGTAGGCAGCCGAGCCCTTCAGGTAAAGGGAGAGCTTGGGCCATTTTGCCGAACCGAACCAGGTTTGGCCTTTGGCCTCGGTCTGAAATATATCCAATTCATCCCATTCGAGCTCGGAGAGCACATCGGGACTGCCGCTGGGGTGGGCAATGTTCCAGTCCAGCTCAGCGCTGCGATAGCCGCTGCCCAATTGCAGCTCAGCTCCCTGGAAAAAAACCGTTTGTGCTTCGCAGTTGCTTTCTCCGAGCCCCAAACCCATCAACGAAAATAGAAATAAGGTACAAAAAACCCTGTAATTCAATGTGTCGGCCCCTTCAGTAAGCGATCAATGGCAATAGGGTCGCTTTCTGCTTGGTGCAGGTATGAAACCCCTTTTAATTGGTATTTACAGAACGTGAACCATGAGCTTTAACATTTTGCTGGTTAACTTGCAAATAAAACCATGACTTACGAGCACTTCAATAGATTTAGCAACTGCCGAAAGAGATTTTCCGCCTGATTGAAGAGCCTTTTTCCCTTTGTTGTAAAAGCTTGAATATTGTATGCCGTGTGGCTGCTTGGTATTTTTCTGCGCCTGTGGAATAATGTGCGCCAGTATCTTCATTATTTGCCGGAGGAATACATGACCGACCAGGCTCAGCGCCTTTATCTCATCGACGGCTCTTCTTATATCTATCGGGCTTATTACGCTATACGTCAGTTGTCCAATTCCAAAGGGTTGGCGACCAATGCCGTTCTTGGCTTTACCAATATGCTGCTTAAAGTGGTACGGGAGGAACAGCCCGATCATCTGGCCGTCATCTTCGACGCCAAGGGTCCGACCTTTCGTAAAGAGATTTATCCCGAATACAAGGCCAATCGATCCGCCATGCCCGAGGACTTGCGGCCGCAGATTCCTCTGATCAAGGAGTTGGTGCAGGCATTTAATATGCCGGCCCTGGAACTGGCCGGATACGAGGCGGATGACATTATCGCTACTCTGGCCCGGCGTTTCGCGGCCGAGGGGATGGCCGTGACGGTTGTCACCGGCGACAAAGACCTGATGCAGATTGTCGACGAACGGATTCGGCTGCTCGATACCATGAAGGATCAGGTGGTTGGTCTGGAGGAGGTCGCCGAGCGTTTCGGCGGCACACCGGACAAGGTGGTCGAGGTGCAGGCCCTGGCCGGTGACAGTTCCGACAACGTGCCGGGGGTGCCGGGTATCGGCGAGAAGACTGCTCGCCAGTTGATCCAGGATTTCGGCTCGGTGGAGAATCTGTTGGACAACATCGACCAGGTCTCGGGCAAGAAACGCCAGGAGAATCTACGCCAGTTCGGTGAGCAGGCCCTGTTGTCGAAACAGCTGGTCACCCTGGTCGACGATTTGAACCTGGAAATCGACTATGAACAGCTGATGATCAGCGAGCCAAACCGGGAGAAGCTAACCGGCTTGTTCAAGGAGCTGGAATTCCATAAGTTGCTGCAGGAGTTTTCCAGCGACCAGCGCGCCAGTGGCGAAGGTTATCGCCTGGTGTTGACCGAGGCCGAGCTGAACGACATGCTTGCGGCGTTGCAGAAAGCCGAAATGGTGGCCTTCGATACGGAAACCACCTCTCTCGATCCCCTGCGGGCCGACCTGGTCGGTCTGTCCTTTGCCATCGAAGCGGAACAGGGTTGGTATGTCCCTGTCGGACATCGTTACCTCGGCGCCCCTGAGCAGCTCGATTGTCAGATGGTCTTGGACAGGTTGCAGCCGCTGTTGGGAGATGAAAAGCGGGTCAAGGTGGCTCAGAACGGTAAATACGATTTGCTGGTGTTGCGCCGGGCCGGGCTCGAAGTGGCCGGTTTGAGCTTCGACACCATGCTGGCTTCCTACCTGGCCAATCCGGCGGCCAAGTCCCATTCTCTGGATAATCTGGCCGGCGACCTGCTTGGCTATCGGACCATCAGCTACAGCGAGGTCTGCGGCAGTGGCCGTAATCGCATTGGCTTTGAGGAAGTCGAGATTGAAAAAGCTCTGACCTACGCCACCGAAGATGCTGATATCACCTTGCGTTTGCAGCAGAAGCTGGCGCCACAGTTGGTTGAGTCCGGGCAGCAGCAGCTTTTTGACGAAATCGAAATGCCGCTGCTGGCGGTACTGGCCGATATGGAATGGGCCGGCATTCGCATCGACAGTGAATTCCTCAACAATCTGTCCAAGGAGATGGAAGGCAAAATGCGGACCCTGGAAGAAGAAATTCACCGCATAGCCGGTGGGCCCTTCAATGTCGCTTCGCCTAAACAGCTTGGCGAGGTACTCTTCGAACGGCTCGATCTGCCCCGGGGTAAAAAGACCAAAACCGGTTGGTCGACGGACGTGGAAGTATTGACCAAGCTGGCGGAGGAGCACGATATCGCCGCCCGTATCCTCGAGTATCGCTCCCTGGCCAAACTCAAGAGTACCTACTGCGATGCCTTGCCCAGGTTGGTCCATCCCGATACCGGGCGCATTCATACCTCCTTCAACCAGGCCGTGACGGCTACCGGCCGGCTTTCTTCCAGTGAGCCGAACCTGCAGAATATTCCGATCCGCACCGAAGAGGGACGGAGGATTCGCGAGGCCTTCGTGCCGGCGGAGGGCAACCTGTTGCTGGCCGCCGACTACTCGCAGGTCGAGTTGCGCATTCTGGCCCATATGGCCGATGAGCCGGCCCTCAAGGAGTCTTTTGCCCAGGGCGAGGATATCCATACCCGCACCGCCAGCGAGATCTTCGGTGTCTTTCTTGAGCTGGTCACGCCGGAGATGCGCCGCAGTGCCAAGACCATCAACTTCGGTGTCCTTTACGGAATGAGTGCTTTCGGTCTGGCCAAGTCCCTGGGGATCGGCCGTAAAGAAGCACAGGAATATATCGACAGCTACTTTGCCCGCTATCCCAAGGTGTTGGAGTTCATGGAGGCGAAAAAGGAAGAAGGTCGGCAACAGGGGTATGTAAACACTCTTTTCGGCCGTCGTTGCTCGGTGGCTGAAATAAACAGCCGCAACGGCGCGGTGCGGGGCTATGCCGAGCGTAATGCCATCAACTATCCTATTCAAGGCACCGCCGCCGATATCATCAAGATCGCCATGGTCGCCATTTCTCGTCGTTTACAGCAGGAGAAGCTCCAGACCCGCATGGTTCTGCAGGTTCATGACGAACTGGTTTTTGATGTTCCCGAAGGAGAATTGGATGCAGTGCGTTCCCTGGTGCGGAAAGAGATGGAAGGTGCTGCAAGCCTGTCGGTTCCATTGCTGGTGGATGTGGGCACCGGCCGCAACTGGCGGGAAGCTCACTAAAAGGGTCTCTTGGCCGGAAATGTCGAACAATCCAACAACAAGACCCCTTTGGACACTGTACAATTAGATGAATCAGCGCTTCACAACGCTTTGACTGGTTTGCTTTCTTCTTGAGAAGTCCTTGACGGGTCGGTGCGCAAGGGCCTGTCGGTCCGGTTCGCCTATGAAATGGCTTCGCTGTCGATATCTCCTGGGTACGCTGGCGCTATTGCTTGTGGCGTTGGTGGCGGGGCTTTACGTTTTTTCCGAGCCCCTGCTCAATGATCTGCTGCGTCCTCGCCTGGCCATTCTGGCTGCCGAGAGATTGTCGGCCGAGGTGTCTATCGGTCGCTTAAATTGGCAAAAAGGTGTATTGCAAGTCGATACACTGCATGTGCAGCGACCCGATTATTATCGAGTCGAGGTGCCGCAGGTGCGCCTCGAACTGGGACTGAAAGATTTGCTTCAGGGCCGCCTCAGCGCCCTCGAAATCGAATCTCCGACTCTGTTTCTGCAAGCGCCAACCTCCTCACCGCCTTCCGGCAATGGCTTTCCCGCTCATCCCCCTTTTAATATTGGCCGGCTCATGTTGCGCAACGGCCGTATCGACTACCGCCTGGCCGAACGGTTGCTGAGCCTGCGTCAGGTGAAAATCGATTTGCGCAAGGAGGGCATTTACAACTTCCGGTTACAGGGGGTGTTGGGGGAAGACGATGGCATTTCTTTGCAATTGGCCGGTGGTGCGGACTGGCAGCAAGGCCTGCATCTGGATTTGCATGATTTCAGTTGGGACGGCCGCCCTCTGCTGGCCGAAGATTTGTCCCTGTCGGTGCCCCCTGAAGGTTTTGTGGGAGGCAACGGTCGGATCCATTTGACGCGCTTCGATCGGGCTTCTTACGAGCGGCTCCGTTCCGGCTTGCAGCTGCCTTCAATCCTGCCTGCCGATTGGGACTTTTCCCTGCGGGATGCTGAACTCTCTTTCCGCTTGAACGAACAGGAAGGGCCACAGTTCTCCCTGAGATTGGCTGCGGCCCTCATTCAAAAAGACAGGTTGACTCTTCCGTTTGGTAAGCTTGATTTCAAGCTGGGCGCCGCAAAGGCCGGCTGGCAAGGGCAGGGGACTTTTCTGCTCGCTGGTGACAATCCCGGCAAGCTTTCCGCTAACTGGAGTGCGGGAGTGCTGCAGGGGCAATTGTCCTTACCCGTTGCCGAACCCGGGCGCCTCAAGACCCAGTTGCTCGGTGGGCCGGCTCTGGGCATTGCCGGTGGTTTCAACATGGAGGCCGATTTTTCCGCTCAGGAAAAAGATGTGCGGGTTCAGGTCGAACTGAAAGGCCGGTCTGGAGTTCGCCAGAATAAAAAATACTTGATGGATCTGGCGCCTCTTCGGTTGAGAGCCGATATTCGGTCTGCCGGTAAAGAATTTATGGGGCAAGCCCGATTGCAGATAAAGGACCGCGAACTGCTCATTGCCGAGGGCGGTTTAGGGCGTCTTGAACTGCAAATACTGCCTGCAAACTGGTCTCATTGGCGACCGCTTCTCGGGCCGCGTCTGCGGCCGGAGGCTTTGCAGGGTCTGAACGGGTTTTCCGGAAAGGGAGTATTGAAGCGCCGAATGTCAGGCGAGTGGGTCATGTCGGCCAGTCTCGGCAGCCGTCGAATGGTCTGGGCTGGCTTGTCTCTGGATAGCGGCTCAAGCCGATTGCACCTTAACGGCGGTCCCGGTGGGCTCGTGACCGGCCAAATTAGTTTCAAGGGTCGGCGCTTGGCCGGAGAAAATCTGGATATAGCTAGCCTCAGCGGCAGCACCCGGCTGCGTTTTCAGAAAGGGCGCCTGAGTCTCAATAAAGTGAACGCTGCTGCACAACTGAAGGGGCCTGGACACATATCCGGAGGGGTGGTTCTGAACGGCTCCGCCGACTGGCAGGCCAAACGCTGGCAGGCCCGGCTCGGTGCTCTGGAGCTGCGGGATTTGGAATGGCTGTCGGAGGATGGTTTGTCGGGTTTTGCCGGTGCCCGGATCGCCGTCCGGGGGCAGTTGAATGGCCGCGCCGGGCAACCGTTGCGGGCGGTGCTGCAGGCAGACCTTGCGGTAGCCGAAGCGCTTTGGGGGCAATACTATGCCGAGTTGGCGCACTTGCCGACCCGCGTGGAGGTTCGCTTGGACTGGCATTCTGTCCCTCGACGGCTGGAGGCCGAGCAATGGAGCCTTCGGTTGGGAAAGATCGCCACGCTGCAAGGCATCGGTCTGATATCTTCCGACGAAATTCATCTGTCCGGGGGATTGTTGTTGCCAAAATTGGCCGGTCCCGCTGCCGATTTGCTTCGGAGTCTGTTGGCTGAAAGTCAACCGACCCTGGTGGCAGCAAAACTTTCCGGTGGTTTGCAGGCCGATTTCACAGTGCATAACCGTGGCGGCTGGCAGTTGCAAGGCGAAATTCTGCCCCGCCAGGTATCCCTGGAATTGCCCGCAGCTGATTTATTGCTGGAAGATTTGCGGGGCAGGCTGCCCTTCAGCTTCGCCTTTGGGGCGGGCTCGACGGAGCCTGATTCTTTACCGAGAAACGGGGAGTTGCGGTTCAGGAGGCTGCAACTGGGGCCGGCACAATTGGCCGAGACACCGCTGCACTTTGTCTCGCAGCGCAACGGCTTCAGATTTCAGGTCCCTGTAGTGTTGCAGGTGGCTGAAGGCCGTATAGCTGTAGCCGACTTGCTTCTTGGCACTGATCAGGAAGACTTGTTGCTGACCGGACATTTCACCATCGATGGCGTCGACCTGGAACGGTTGACAAGCGATCTCGGATTGGTGTCCATGGCCGGTCGACTCGATGCCGATCTCGGCCGCATCCGTTACCAGGGGGGGCTCCTCAGTTCTGCCGGGGAAGCACGTATCGATGCTTTGGGCGGTCGCATTCGCATCGCTGAAATAGGCCTCGATATCTCCGATTTCAGCTATCCCCAACTCACTGCCGCTCTCGATTTCGAGGCCATCGACCTCTACCAGCTGACCCGGGCTTTCTCCTTCGGTGACATGAATGGCATCGTTGACGGTTATGTTCGCGATCTGCGACTGTTCGGAACCACGCCGGCCAAATTTACCGCGGTTGTCGAGAGCCGTCTTGAAGGCCGCCGCAACATCAGTGTCAAGGCTTTGAGCAATCTGTCGATTTTGAGTCAGGGCGGCCTTTCGGCAGCCTTATCAAGGGGAATCTATCGCTTTATCGATTTTTATCGCTATCGTAAAATCGGTATCGCCTGCGACCTGAATCGGGACGTGTTTCATCTGAGAGGCACCGCTCTCCCGAATACGGACCGCTACCTTGTCTACGGTGGTGTCCTGCCGCCCAAGATAGATATCATCGCCCCGCCATCGACCATCTCCTTTTCAGAGATGCTCAAACGGTTGCAACGTATCGAGCGGGCCGATTGATTTTGCCCGGAGTCGGGTTTATAGTGACAAGTGCCCCGTGCGGTTAATTCTATCTTCCAATTCTGGCCCTTTTCGGCCCTGCCTGCGTTGCGCCAATTTGACTTAGCGCATGGCTAGGCCTGCATTGGCGACGCCTTGGCAGGACCAAAAATATCTCAGAATTATTTGATACAACTACCCGCACTGGACACTAGGTAAGTTCAGATTAATCTGCTAGTCGAGGGGAGAAACGCAATGAAGAAGCTCAGCTGGATCTTTTCCATAACGGCTGTCTGTGCCCTGCTGTCCTGCGTTACCATCAATATCTATTTTCCGGCGGAAGAGGTGCGCAACGCCGCTGACCGTATCGTCAATGAGGTCTGGGGCGAACGCAATGGGCAGCCCGCCGAGCCGCCGTCCGAAACCAGGCCCGCTCCCGATGTCGGTAGTTGGTTGAGATTGCTGGGTCCGACAACGGTTTATGCCGCTCAGGACATCAATGTCAGTACTCCGGAGATTCGTGCGATCAAAGAGGCGATGAAGCAGCGGAAAGCCGCGCTGCAGCCATTGTTGCAAGGCGGGCAGGTCGGTCTCAATGCGGATGGCCTGCTGGCTATTCGTGATCTAGCCGGTCTGGATCTTCGTTCCCGCGGCCAGGCTAAACGCTTGGTCGGCGAAGAAAACAGCGATCGTTTGCGGCTTTATCAAGAAATCGCCCGTGCCAATGATTTTCCTGACAAGGCCGCTGAGGTACAGGCTATCTTTGCCGAGTCCTGGCGCCAGCAGGCCCGCCGTGGCTGGTACTTGCAGGATGCTAGCGGCGTTTGGCAGCGTAAGTAAAAAAATTCGCAGGGCTTATAGGTCTCTGAAGGTTTTCTACAATCTTTCGGCAGCGGTCCGTTTTCTGTACCGCTGCCGATGTTGTTTTATAAATCTGCTCCGTTGACAGAATTGTACAGTGGGTGCTAAAGTTACGCGTTTATAGTCCCTTACCCTTGTCAAGGAGAGTCACAGATGGACCAGAAACTGCAAATGCTCCTTGATACCGTGCGGCGCCTGGTCCGGCGCGGAGCCTACCCCAACCTGAGCAAAGTGCTGGCCAAGTCTCACCCGGCGGACATTGCCCACCTTTTTTCTTACCTGGTACCCAAAGAACAGCAGATTCTGTTCAATCTCATTGAAAATACCGAAATGGCGGCCAGTGTGCTTTCGGAGCTGGAACATAGCACCGGAGCATTTTTGTTGGAGCAGATCGGTCGCGAAACCATCACCGAAGTGCTGCAAGAGATGCCCTACGACGATGCCGTCGAGATCATCCGTAACCTGCCCGAGGAGATCGCCGAAGAGATCCTCACCACCATGCAGGATGAGCATTCGGAAGAGATCGAGCAGTTGCTGCAATATGCCGAAGATACCGCCGGCGGCATCATGTCCACGGAAATCTTCAGCCTGCGCGAGGAAACTACCGTGCAGCAGGCTATCGCTGATCTGCAGCAGGCCAAAGATGTGGAGATGGTTTTCTATGTCTATGTGACCGACGCCCATGGCCATCTGGTTGGGGTCATGTCTTTGCGCCAGTTGCTGACCGTCTCGCCGGCTACTCAGCTCAAAGATGTGATGGTCACCGATGTGATCAATGTGCGCACCGATAAGGACCAGGAAGAGGTGGCGCAGTTGGTCGCCAAATACAATATTCTTGCCATTCCGGTAGTCGATGAATGGAACAAGTTGGTCGGCCTGATTACCGTTGACGACGTTATCGATGTCATGCGCGAGGAGGCCACCGAAGATATTTACAAGATGGCCGGTGCCAGCGAAGAAGAGTTGCTGTACGGTTATAAATCTTTTAAGGTCGCCCAGCTGCGGCTGCCTTGGCTGATTACCAATCTGTTCGGCGGTGTTATCACCGGCTATCTGATGTGGCAGTTTAAAGCCACTCTCAGTGAGGTGATTGCCCTGATTACTTTCATCCCGGTTATCACCGGCATGGGCGGCAACGTTGGCGGTCAATCGGCAACCATTGTAGTGCGCGGCTTTGCCACCGGGCGCATCGATTTATCCTCCTTGCGGCAGGTTATTCTCAAGGAGCTTCGAGTCGGCATTATCATGGGTGCCGTCTGCGGAATTACCGTCGGGCTGGTGGCTTTAATATGGCATGGCAACCCGTTTCTGGGCCTGGTCGTCGGTTTGGCGATGATTTCGGCCATGACCGTGGCGGCCAGCATGGGGGCCCTGGCTCCGACCTTTTTCAAGCGAGTCGGGATCGATCCGGCTATCGCATCGAGTCCTTTTGTACAGACGGCCAACGACATTACCGGCATTCTGATCTATTTCGGTACCGCAACGCTGTTTATCTCCCATCTCCATTAAGTCGGTTCGGTGAAGGTCGTACGACTGGCCCGCCTTGAAAGTTCAGGCAACAAAGAAAGTAAGAAGGTCGTTTTATGCAGCAACAGAATTCCGAAGCTATTATTCTCCACCATCTCGATTACAAAGACGCAGATCGTATTGTCACCTGTTTTTCTCTGGAGCAGGGCTTGCTGAAAGGTTTTGCCCGCAACGCCCGTAAGAGCCGCAAGCGGTTCGGTACCGCCCTTGAACCCTTTTCTCAGGTTCGCTTGCATTGGACCGATAAGGCCGGCAGCGACATGGTGTTCTTGCAAGAGGCCGAACTTATCGATCTGCGCAGCGGATTGCGCAAGGATATCGGGGCTCTGGCTCTGGCCTCCTACGGTTGCGAGCTGGTAGAAGGATTGTTTGGAGAGCAACAGGTACAGTCCGAGGTTTTTCATCTGCTGCAAGCCTTTCTCGATCATCTGGCAAAGAAAGGACTGTCTCTGGAGGCTCGGTTGCTGTTTGAGTTGCGGCTGCTGGCCCTGGCCGGCTATGCTCCTCATTTTCTGCATTGCGCCGCCTGCAATGTTGCCCTTGACGGAGATCAGGCCGCCTTTTCCGCAAAAGCTGGCGGCTGTCTGTGTCTCGACTGCGCTTCGCCATCGGTTCCCCTGAAGGTTTCGGTTATGACCTTCGGAACCCTGGGCCGCTCTCTGCAATCGCCGCTGACTCTGTTTGAAGGGTTCCGGTTTAGCGAACGGACTTTAACCGAGGGGGGCAAGGTGTTGGCCGATGCTCTTCGCCAGCACTTGAGCCGACCGCCCAAGTCTCTGTCCTTCATGGAACAGATGTTGGTTGGCAAGGCCCGCGTGGCGGCTATTCGCTAGCTTTTCAGGGGCCAATTTGGGTTGACAGGAGCCGGTAAAAAAAGCTACCTTTGCACCCCTGATAACCCCGCTGCCTAAGAGCCGCTTACGTTCCGGCCGGCGGCAAAAGCCTGGAGGCATTGTGACATTTCAAGAACTCATTCTTTCCCTACAAAATTACTGGGCCGGCCAGGGGTGTATCCTTCAACAGCCTTATGACCTGGAAAAAGGTGCCGGTACTTTCCATCCGGCCACCTTTTTACGTGTCCTCGGTCCCGAGCCCTGGAAGGTCGCTTACGTCGAGCCTTCGCGGCGTCCTACCGACGGTCGCTACGGTGAAAATCCCAACCGGTTGCAGCACTATTACCAGTTTCAGGTGATCATGAAACCGTCGCCCATGAACATTCAGGAACTCTATCTTGATTCCCTGAAAAGCTTCGGTATCAGCCCGTCCCAGCACGACATCCGTTTTGTCGAGGACGACTGGGAATCTCCGACCCTCGGTGCTTGGGGACTCGGCTGGGAAGTCTGGTTGGACGGTATGGAGATTACCCAGTTTACCTACTTTCAACAGGTGGGCGGTATCGACCTGAAACCGGTGTCATCGGAAATTACCTACGGCTGCGAGCGGATCGCCATGTATCTGCAGGGAGTCGATAATGTATACGATCTGGAATGGGCGCCGGGCATCAAGTACGGCGACGTCCACCATCAGACCGAAGTTGAATTTTCGACTTACAATTTCGAGGTGGCTGACACTGAGATGTTGTTCAAATCGTTCGATATGTACGAAAAGGAATGTTCCCGGCTGGTAGAAAAACAACTGGTTTTTCCTGCGTACGACTTCGTACTCAAGGCATCCCATGCCTTTAATCTGCTCGATGCTCGCGGGGTGATTTCGGTTACCGAGCGGGCCCACTACATCGGGCGGGTTCGTACTCTGTCCCGTCTCTGTGCCGAAGGGTATGTTGCCCTGCGGGAGAAGATGGGATTCCCGCTCCTTAAAGGGTAGCGGGACGGATTTTTTGTTAATTGCACCACGGAATCAAACCTTTCCGTGGTTTGTTCTTTTAGTAGAAGAAGGACGGAGCATCCCCTATGTCTGCTGAACTGTTCCTGGAGCTGGGTTCCGAAGAGATTCCGGCCGGTTTTTTGCCGGTCGCCATGGCCGACCTTAAACGGCTGTTGACGAAGGAATTCGAGAAAGCCCGCATTGCTTTTGAGGATCTTCGCACCTTTGCCACCCCACGCCGGTTGGCTATTGCCGTCAGCGGCGTGTCCCTGCATCAGGAACGCCAGGAACTCAACGTGGCCGGGCCGTCGGTCAAGGTGGCTTTCGATAGCGAAGGCAATCCGACCAAGGCGGCTCTCGGTTTTGCCCGTAGCAACGGGGTCGAAGTCGCAGACCTGTCCCGGGTCGAAACGGATAAAGGCGAATACCTGCATCTTTCCAAGGTAGTGGAAGGGCGGCCAACCGCCGAACTGTTACCTGAAATTTTGCCGCGCCTGATCGGCAGCCTGTCTTTTCGTAAGTCGATGCGCTGGAAAGATCTCGATATTCGTTTTGCCCGGCCTATGCACTGGATCGTTGCTCTGTTCGACGGGGCGGTAGTGCCTTTCAGTTATGGCAACCTTGAAAGCGGTAAGATCTCCCGGGGGCATCGATTCATGGCACCCGAAGCTTTCGAGGTACAAAACGTCGAGCAATATCTGGCGGCGGCGGAAGCTCAATTTGTTATTGCCGATCCCGTTAAACGTCGTGCCATGATCGCCGAAGGTGTAGAACAGGCTGCTCAGCAGGCCGGCGGCCGTCTTAACCCCGATTCGGCGCTGCTTGACGAAGTCACTTACCTGGTCGAATATCCACTGGCCGTAACCGGGTCTTTTGAAGAGCGCTACCTGGCTTTGCCCCGCGAGTTGCTGATTACCACCATGCGCGAACACCAGCGCTACTTCACTCTGGTCGATGAAGATGGGGCTTTGCTACCGCGTTTTATTACCGTTTCCAATACCAAAGTCGAGGATCCGGCGGTGGTGAGCCGGGGGAATGAGCGGGTGTTACGCGCCCGTCTGGCCGATGCCATGTTTTTCTGGGACGAAGACCGCAAGGTCTCCCTGGAGAGCCGTCTCGATGCTCTGAAAAATGTTGTTTATCAGGCCAAACTCGGCACCAGCTACGAAAAGGTCATGCGCTTTAAAGAGTTGGCGGCAGACCTTGCCAAACAGTTCGATGAAGCGGCTGTCGCCCTGACCGAGCGGGCGGCCTTGCTCGCCAAGTGCGATCTGGAAACGGGCATGGTTTACGAATTTCCTGAGCTGCAAGGGGTCATGGGGCGAGAATACGCCCGTCTGGAAGGGGAAGACGAGCGGATTGCCCTGGCCATTCACGAACATTACCTGCCGATACAGGCTGGTGGCGAACTGCCCTCGGATAGCGTTGGGGCCTTTGTCTCCATTGCCGACAAAATCGATACCATTTGCGGTTGTTTCGGAGTCGGTCTGATACCCACCGGTACCGCTGATCCCTACGCCTTGCGACGCAGCGCGCTCGGGATTTTGAATATCGTGCTGGAGCGGGGTTATCACCTTTCCTTGCCGGCTTTGATCCAACGAAGCGTCGCCTTGTTGGAGTCCAAGCTGAATCGGCCGGCGGAGGAGGTTGCTGCCGATGTTGAAACCTTTATCCGTCAGCGTTTCTTCCACCAGTTGGTGGCCCAGGGTCACCCGCAGGACGTGGTCGATGCGGTGTTCAGTATCGCCTTCGACGAGCCAGGTGAAGCTCTGGCCCGCGTTGAGGCACTGGCCGCTTTCCGCAGCCGTGATGATTATCAGCAGTTGGTGGTTGCTTTCAAGCGGGTTGGTAATATAATCAAGGGCGGCGTGGATGCTGCGATCGATCCCTCGCTTTTCGAGGCAGATTGTGAAACAGGCCTCTTCGAGGCCGTGCAGCAGACGACCGAAGAGTGCCGGCAACTGGTGGCTAAGGGCGAGTATGGTGATGTCCTGCAGGCCGTAGCCGCACTGCGGGCGCCGGTCGACGCCTTCTTTGACGGGGTCATGGTCATGGCCGACGATGAACGGGTCAAGACCAACCGTCTGGCGCTGCTGACGGCAGTTGCCCGGTTGCTTGAACAGGTGGCCGATTTTTCCAAACTTGCCGATTAACGACCCAATAATAATGTAGATTTTGTCGGGAAACAGACTCGACTAACCCATATTCAGGAGGACAGGTTCATGGCGGTCAAATATGTTTACTTCTTTGGTGCCGGCGTAACTGAGGGCACTGCGGAGATGAAAAATTTGCTCGGGGGAAAAGGGGCCAACCTGGCGGAAATGACCGCTATCGGCTTGCCGGTGCCTGCCGGATTCACCTTGACGACCGAGCTTTGCACCGAGTTTTACAAAAATGATCGGTGCTATCCCGAAGGCCTGGAAGCGGAAGTTGAAGCGAATCTGACGCAGCTTGAAAAGGCCATGGATAAGAAGTTCGGCGACAGCGCAAACCCGCTGTTGCTATCCGTTCGCTCCGGCGGTCGGGTCTCCATGCCCGGCATGATGGATACCGTTCTGAATCTCGGTCTCAACGACGATACGGTACAGGGTCTTATTGAGCAGAGCGGTGACGCTCGCTTCGCCTACGACTCTTATCGGCGCTTTATCCAGATGTACAGTAATGTCGTTATGGGGATGAGCGGTTCGGTACTGGAACATCTTCTGGAACACATGAAGGAAGTACGCGATGTCGAACTCGACACCGACCTGACCGCCGACGACCTCAAGCAGTTGGTTGAACTGTTCAAAAATAAAATCAAGGAAACCCTCGGTCGTGCGTTCCCCACCGATCCCAAGGAGCAATTGTGGGGGGCTATTAATGCCGTGTTCGGTTCTTGGATGAATCCGCGGGCCATTACCTACCGCAAGCTTAACAGCATCCCCGCCGAGTGGGGCACCGCGGTCAATGTGCAGGCCATGGTCTTCGGCAATATGGGCAACAGCTGCGCTACCGGCGTGGCCTTCACCCGAAACCCCTCGACTGGCGACAACCATTTCTTCGGTGAATTCCTGCTCAATGCGCAGGGCGAGGACGTGGTGGCAGGGATTCGTACCCCGCAGCCTATCAATAAGGCCGGCGGCGACGGATCTTTGCCGTCCCTGGAAGAGGTGATGCCCGACTGCTACCAGCAGTTGATGGATATTCAGCAGACCCTGGAAAAGCACTACCGGGATATGCAGGACATCGAATTTACCATCGAGAAAAACAAACTTTACATGTTGCAGACCCGTGGCGGCAAGCGTACCGCCAAGGCGGCTATCAAAATTGCTGTAGACATGGTTCAGGAAGGCCTGATCGACGAAAAAGAGGCGGTGCTTCGCGTTGCTCCCGGTCAGCTCGACCAGTTGCTGCATCCCTCTCTCGATCCCAAGGCGGTTAAAGATGTCATCGCGACCGGTTTGCCGGCTTCTCCCGGCGCTGCCGGAGGCGAAATCGTCTTCTCGGCCGAAGATGCCGAAGAGGCCAAAAAGCTCGGCCTGAAGGTAATCCTGGTGCGTATCGAGACCAGCCCCGAAGACATTCACGGCATGCACGCCGCCGAAGGGATCCTTACCGCTCGCGGCGGTATGACCTCTCATGCGGCGGTAGTTGCCCGCGGCATGGGCAAGTGCTGTGTGGCCGGTTGTGGCGGTATCAAAGTCGACTATGCCGCTCAGCAGTTTGTAACCAACAGCGGTGAAGTCTTCAAAAAAGGCGACATCGTTACCCTCGACGGTTCTACCGGCGAGGTTATGAAGGGTTCGGTGCCTACCGTACAACCGGAGCTGACCGGCGATTTCGGTCTGCTCATGAGCTGGGTCGACAAGTTCCGTCGTCTCAAGGTGCGTACCAACGCCGATACGCCTCTGGATGCCCAGGTCGCCCGTCAATTCGGCGCCGAAGGCATCGGCCTCTGCCGTACCGAGCACATGTTCTTTGAGCATGACCGTATCATGGCCGTGCGGGAAATGATTTTGTCCGAAGATGTCGAAGGCCGCAAGGGGGCCTTGGCCAAGATCCTGCCCATGCAGAAGGGCGATTTCCTCGGTCTGTTCCGTGAGATGAAGGGTCTGCCGGTCACCATCCGCCTGCTCGATCCGCCTCTGCACGAATTCCTGCCTCATACGGACAAGGATATCGATGAGTTGGCTGCTGTAATGCAGGTTCAGCCTCAGCTCCTCAAGCAGAAGGCCGAATTCCTCCACGAATTCAATCCCATGCTCGGTCATCGCGGTTGCCGCCTGGGCATGACTTTCCCCGAGATCTACGACATGCAGGTTCAGGCCATCATGGAAGCGGCTTGCGAGTTGGTCAAGAATGAGGGGTATGAGATCGTACCGGAGATCATGATTCCGCTGGTTGGCCACGTCAACGAGCTCAAAGTTCTACGGGCCAATGCTGTGCGCGTTGTCGAAGAAGTGATCAACCGCTACGGTATTCAGGTCGAGTATCTGATCGGCACCATGATCGAGCTGCCCCGTGCCGCCTTGACCGCCGATGAAATTGCCGGCGAGGCCGAATTCTTCTCCTTTGGCACCAACGACCTGACTCAGACCACTTTCGGTTTGTCTCGCGACGATGCCGGCAAATTCCTGCCTTTCTACGTTAATCGCGAAGTGCTGGCCGAAGATCCCTTTGTGGTCCTCGATCAGGAAGGTGTAGGTCAGCTGGTCAAGATCGGCTGCGAAAAAGGTCGCCAGGCCCGGCCGGGTATCAAGCTCGGTATCTGCGGCGAACATGGAGGTGAACCCAACAGTGTCATCTTCTGCCACGACAACGGACTCGACTACGTTTCCTGTTCCCCCTACCGGGTGCCCATTGCCCGATTGGCGGCAGCCCACGCTGCTTTACTGGAAAAATAGTCGAAACCAACGCTACTGAGACACCCAGGCCCCCGGGGATTCCCGGGGGCTTTTCTATCGCTGTTTCACGGTGTCGCAGCAACACAATTCGCTGCCGCAGGAAAATCATTTCCTGTGGCTTTTCATTTGCACAAAGAGGAACTATGGTTAATACAGAGAAACAAGCCGGAGATCATATTGACGCTCGCTGCACCCGCTGCAAGGAAATTACCAATCACACTATTATCGCCATGGTTGAAGAAAAACCGGCTCGTGTGCGCTGTAATACCTGCGGCGGCGATCATAATTATCGGCCGCCCAGGAAGGTAAAAGCTGCAAAAACAGCCACCACGGCCGCGCCAAAGGGGCCGAAAGCACCCAGGCGCAATGCGGCGGACCGTCTTCGGGAAGCGTTGCAGGAGGAGTGGCAGGAAACGGCCGGTCAGGCCGACCCCGGTTTGACTGTTCCTTACAATATGGAACGTTCCTTTAAGCTCAATGATCTGGTCGATCATCCGGTGTTCGGTGTGGGGGTGGTCAAGGCACTGTTCAAGCCGAACAAGGTGGAGATTTTGTTCGCCTGTGGCACCAAGGCTTTGCGTTGCAAGCTATAATCCGTTGGGCATTGTCTTTCGCTCAGACTAAGACAATGGGAAACACGATGATTACGACGAAGGCCACGAAGAGCACGAAGGGGAGCTAATTTATTCAGGGATGAAGATTTACAGGTTTTCTTCGTGTCCTCTGTGTTCTTCGTGGTGCATGATTTAATCTGTTTGGTCGGGGTTTTAGAGGCGTGTCTTAAAGGTTAAAGGGGGAAGCTGTGCATTTCAGCGAGCTCCATGGTTGGGACCTGTCCAGCCGGGAGGCCATCGCCCTGCAGAAGAGGCTGGCAGGCCAAATCAGTCTGCAAGAGGATCTGCCGCCTTTGCTGAAAACGGTGGCTGGGGTCGATGTTTCTTATCAACGCCATGGTGAGCTGTTCTTCGCCGCAGTCGTGGTGTTGTGTCTGCCCGACCTGACGGTCGTTGAGCAAGTGACTGCCTGTCGGCGGACGACCTTTCCCTATGTGCCCGGTCTGCTATCCTTTCGGGAACTGCCGGTAGTCCTCGAGGCCTTTCGCTGCCTGCAGCAGATCCCCGATGCGGTGCTGGTCGATGGCCAGGGCATCGCCCACCCCCGGCGATTAGGGCTGGCCAGCCATCTAGGTCTGTGGCTCGATCTACCCACCGTCGGTTGCGCCAAGAGCCGTTTATGCGGCGAGCACGGGATTGTTGGCGGTCAGCGCGGCGATCGTGTGCCGTTGCTCCTTGACGGAGATGAAATCGGTGCGGTATTGACCACCCGTAGTGGCGTCAAGCCCCTCTACATATCTCCCGGTCATAAGATCAGTGTCCAAAGCGCCGTTCAATTGTCCCTGCAATGCGGCGGTCGGTACCGTTTACCGGAACCGACTCGTCTGGCGCATCATCTGGCTAATTGTGCCCGGCAGGCAAGGGAGGGGCAGGATTAATCGGGTTAGGGGCGAAACAGACTCCTAGCGAATATTGATGGTCAGAGTGCCGATTTGGGAGATTTGTGCTTTCAGTAGGTCGCCGCTGATCAAACGACCGACTCCGGCCGGGGTGCCGGTTAGCAGGATATCACCTTCTTCGAGACTAAAGAGGGCCGAGGCGGCGCTGATCAGGTTCGGGATGGAATGGATCATCTCAGAACTGTTGCCCTGCTGGCGTAGTTCATCGTTGACGTACAGAGAAAGGTCCAAGGCCTGAGGGTCGGGAACCTGTGAGGCCGGCAGGAAGTCGGTCAGGGGGCAGCTGGTATCGAAGCCCTTGGCCATGCTCCAGGGCAGTCCCTTAGCTTTGAGATCCTGCTGCAGGTCCCGCAGAGTCAGGTCGATGGCGATGCCATAGCCGGCAACATGGCTTATGGCTGTTTCCGGAGGAATGTTCTTTCCCCACTTGCCAATCAGTACGGCCAGTTCCACCTCGTGTTGGCAATTTTGACTGCAGGGGGGGATTACCGCTGTTTCGCCCTGACCGATGATGCTGCTGGACGGTTTGAGAAAAAACACCGGCTGTTCGGGCGGCTCATTGTTCAGCTCCGCGGCGTGAGCCCGGTAGTTGCGGGTGACGCAGAGGATCTTGCCGACCCGGTAGGTTTTCTGCGATCCCAATAGAAGTACCCGATGCACGACCCATCCTTCCCTACAAAATAATTACCTGCTCCCAGCCTTGGGCAAAGCCCAATCGAAACGGATCGCCAGTAGCCGCACCAGTATGACCAGCCCGGCAGAACACAGCAAAGCGACGGGCCGCGGTGCTGCGATGTGATGCAGTGCCACCAGTAGCACTCCTCCGGCCAGGCAGGCCGACGCATAGACCTCTTTGCGCAAAATCAGCGGCACCTGATTGGCCAGCATGTCCCGGATCATGCCGCCGGCGGTAGCGGTCATCACTCCTAGCAGTACGGAACTAAGGGCACCGGTTTCAAATTGTAAAGCCTTCTCGGTACCGATGACGACAAAGGTGCCGAGGCCTACGGCGTCGAAATAGAGCAACGGGTGGCGCAGCAGATCCATGCGGCGATGCAGAAAAAATGTTGCCAGAGATACGCCGATAGCGATGTAGAGGTAGATTTCATCCTGCAGACAAAAGGGGGGAGTGTCGCCCAGCAGCAGGTCGCGCAGGGTTCCTCCGCCAATGGCGGTGACCAGTCCCAAAACCATTACGCCAAACAGGTCCATATCGCGACGAATGCCGGCCCAGGCGCCGGAAGCGGCAAAGGCAGCAGTGCCGATCAGATCAAGGGCATATAGCAGGCTCAAAAAAACCTCCGGATGAGCGGTCGATGTGGCAGGTTGAGAACGGACTGCTTTTCAGCAGACTATGTGATACCATTAAAGCCGGGCTGCGGTGGGTAATCGCAGCATTTTGTGTTTTTCCAGAACCTCCGGATGAACACTAGGCAGGTTTTCGAACAAGAACTACTTATATCATGCCCGTTAAGGAGCCGCCATGTTTTTGCCTTACGGAGATACCCCCAACCCTCCTGGCATCCCCTACATCAACAACCTGTTGATTGCGATCAACATCGGTGTGTTTCTATTTTTGACCCTGCCCCTCAGCTTCAGTCGTCCGGACCTGAACGATCCTTTGCTGCTCGATTATCTGCAGGCCATGGGGGCCCGGGGTTATGTCTCCGCCGAACAGGTGTTGCAACAGGTTTCTGCCTACGACCTGGTGGTATTTCGTTACGGTTTTCGGCCCGGTTCGGCGAGCCTGCTGACTCTGTTCAGTTCGATGTTTTTACACGGCGGCTGGATGCATCTGGCCGGCAACATGCTGTTTTTGTGGATTTTTGGCGATAACGTCGAACAACGCCTCGGCCGGGTTCGCTACCTGCTCGGTTATCTGGCGGCCGGGGCGGCGGCTACACTGTTTTTTGCACTCTTTGTACCCGATTCGCAGATTCCCCTGGTCGGTGCCTCGGGCGCCATATCCGGCGTACTCGGCTGTTACTTCCTCTGGTTTCCCCGCAACCAGGTCAAAACCTTCGTCTTTCTGTTCCCCCTATTGATGAACACCTTTTATCTTCCCGCCCGCCTGGTGCTCGGTTTCTATCTGGTGCTGGACAATCTGATTCCCTTTTTGATCAACGGCGGCCGCGCTTCGGGGGTGGCCCATGGAGCCCATATCGGTGGTTTTGTGTTCGGTTTGGCTATGGCTTGGGGCTTCAACCGATGGCAGGGAGTGCAGGCGATTCGGCAGGGAGACACTGTTGATTCAGGACCGCCCTCTCGCCCATCCTTCGCTGGGGGAGCAGTGAAACAGGACCCGGCGTCTATCCTTTTTGAGGAATTGCAGGCCGGTCATTATGGTCGGGCTGCTCACCTCTATCTGGGGCTTGACAGCCAGGCAGAGCGCCTGGCCGTAGCACCGGAAGCGGTCTTGGCCATCGGAGATTATTTGCTGGCTCAGAAACATTACGAACAGGCTCTGGAAGTCTTTCGGCGCTTTGTTGCCGAACGTCCTGCAAGCATGCAGATCGATCATGCTTATCTGGGGGCGGGTCAAGCCATGCTTCACCAGCCGCGGGGTCAGCTCAGCGCCCGCCAGTATTTTCTTGCCTCTATCGATACCGCTACTACCGCAGAAACCGCGCGTATGGCGCGGGAATATCTGCGTCGGCTGGATGCCGGTGAATCGGATTGATCTAAAGAATGATTTATTTTCATTACCATGAGCCAGTTTTCCGGCCGCCAAGCGAGGCCAATAGTCTGATTTTTCAGGCTACCATTGGTTGTTCTCATAACCGTTGTACCTTTTGCGGCATGTATAAGAACAAACGCTTTCAGTTGCGCCCGGTGGAAGAGGTTGTACGGGAGATCAACCTTGTGCCTGCTGCGCATCGAGCCAGCATTCGACGAGTCTTTCTCGCGGACGGCGATGCCCTGATTTATCCTGTTGCCGGGCTCACCGAGATACTTCTTGCCCTGGGCGAAGCCTTCCCGCAACTCACCAGGGTGTCTTGTTATGCCTCCCCCCAAAGTCTGGCAGGAAAAAGCTCAGAAGATCTGGCGCAATTGCGGGACCACAAGTTGCGCCTGCTCTATTTCGGCCTTGAAAGCGGTGATCCCATTACCCTGGAGGCGGTTAACAAGGGCTACACCGCGCAGGCAATGTTGGGTCAATGCCGCAAGGCCCGTCAGGCCGGGCTCAAACTTTCCGTGACAGCCATTCTTGGTCTCGCCGGGAAGCAACGCAGTCGTCAACATGCTCAGGCGACAGCCCGCTGGGTGACGGAGTTGTCGCCCGAATATTTCTCCCTGTTGACTCTCTTCAGTCGCCATAACGATGATTTCCTACGCGGTATTGTTCCCCTTACCCAGGGCGAGATGTTGGAGGAAATTCGCGAAATGCTCGGGCATCTGCGACCCGAACGAACTATTTTACGTTCCAACCACGTTTCCAATTTACTTCAGTTGGCAGGTAGCTATCCCAAAGACCGCCAGCGGTTAAAGAACGAAGTGGATGAGGCTCTGACATATGCTCGCCAAGACCGTGACTGGTACGATGCTTTGCCTGGTTATGCCGAGAGTTTATAGGGTGGTCAGACAGGATTGTCGGAGATTGCTCAGGGGTAGGTGCTTGGTTCAAGGAGAATATCTTTGGAAGTTAAAAATCTTGGTTCTCTGGCATATGCTGAGTCTTACGCACTGCAAGAACGATTAGCTGTCGAAGTGTATGCCGGCCGAGCACCGGAGACGCTGCTGTTGCTTGAACATCCCCCCGTTTATACCGTTGGGCGAAGCGGAAACCTGCACAACGTTCTGGATCCGAAGGTGGAGACGATAGCCGTCAACCGTGGTGGGGATGTGACGTTTCACTGTCCGGGGCAGTTGGTTGGTTATCCCATCATTGATTTGAACCGTCGGCGGCGTGACCTACACCACTACCTACGTTTCCTCGAAGAAGTGTTGATCCAAGTGGCGGCCGATTTCAATGTTGTTGCATGGCGTCGGGAAGGGGCGACAGGAATCTGGACCGAAAAGGGCAAGCTCGCCTCCATCGGTGCCGGTGCCCGGCGCTGGATTACCATGCATGGATTTGCCCTGAACGTTTGCAATGATCTAGAAGGATTCAAGCGAATCAATCCCTGTGGAATTGTCGATTGCGCCATGGTCTCCCTGATGTTGGTGGGAGCTCGCTCTCTTGATATGGAGAGGGTTAAAAATCGTACCGCCAGCCATTTTCAGAATTTGCTCCAACGCTGGTTGCCTTTAAATGCTGGTAGCGGTGGATGAATCCTGGTGCGGAATGAGTTGTTGGGGGCCAGAATCGTCGTTGCGGTTTATTCAGAATGGAAACAATAGGGGGATCAGCAGAGAGCCGAATATCCAGATCAGCAGATTGAGGGGAGCACCGACCCGGGTGTAGTCGAAGAAACGGTAGCCGCCCGGTCCCATTACCAGAGCGTTGGATTGGTGGCTGACAGGGGTCATGAAGCAGGAGGAAGCAGCGATGGCGACGGCCATGAAGAAAGGTTTGGGATCGACTCCCAGCTCCAGGGCGGCATGGTAGGCGATCGGTGCGATGAGAACTGCTGTCGCCGCATGACTCATAAGCTCGGTCAGCATGGATGTAAGTAAAAAGAAGGCGGCCAGCACCACCCACGGGCCAAAGGGGCCGACCACTCTGAGCACTTGCTCGGAGATCAGTTGGGCGGCGCCGCTGTTTTCCATGGCCAGCCCGAGGGGCAGGGTGCCGGCGATCAGCAGGATAATGCGCCAGTCGACACTTTCGTAGGCTTCCTGCACGGTCAGACAGCGCGCCAAGACCATGAAGGCCGCGCCGAGGCTGGCGGCGAGCATGATTGGCAGGCCACCGAAGGCAGCCAGGAGAATGACCATCACTAAAATAAACAGAGCCAGAGGCGCCCTTCGCGGCCTGTAGGGAACCGGTGGCACGCCGCCCAGCAGCAGAAAGCCGTGACCCCGTCCGAGATGCAAAACCCTCTTGAGGGGCCCTTGCAGCAGCAAAACATCCCCAAACTTGAGAATGACCCTGTCGACTTGCCGAACCACTGGTGCGCCTTGGCGCCACAGTGCCAGGACGTTAAGACCGTGACTTTCGTGAAAACTAACCTGGCTCAGGGTGCGTCCGACCAGATCGCTATTGGTGGTCAGTGACGCTTCGACCACGACCATCTCTTCCGTGTCCTTCTTCGGTGGCGGATTGTCCCGCTCCGGTATCAACTCCAGCCCTTTGGCTTTCATCACCTTCAGAATCCCTTCCGGGTTCCCTTCCAGAAACAGCACATCTCCCTCTCGCAGTTTGCTGTTGCCGTGCGGTTGCGGAATTTTTTGCTGACCGCGAATAATGGCCCGAATTTTCAGGTTGAAATCCTGGGTCAGGCGACTGCGGGCAATGGTCTGGCCTATGATGGGCGATTTAGCCAGGATCTCAACCTCGGTGATGTATTCCTTAACCTGATATTCTTCGGTTAACTTGCCGGCCTTGCGTACGGGCAAAAGTTTGCGGCCGACTAAAACCATATACAGAATGCCGCTTACGGCAATTACCAGGCCGATGGGGGCGAAATCGAACATGGCAAAGGATTCGCCGCTGTACTGTTGCAACAGGGCGTTCATAAGGATATTCGGTGGAGTACCGATCAGTGTGCAGACGCCCCCGAGAAGAGAGCCGAAGGCGAGAGGCATCAACAGCTTGGAAGGGCTGGTGTTGAGTTTACGGGCGATGCCGGTGACAACCGGCATGAGTACCGCAGTAGCGCCGATGTTGTTGATGAAGGCGGAAAAGAGGGCAACCGTGGCCATGATGACGGCGACCAGCCGCGATTCGCTGTCAGAGGCCAGGCGGATCATGCGTTCGCCGACCCGACTCATGGCACCGGTATGGGAGATGCCGGCACTGATAATAAACATCGCCGCTACGGTAATAACAGCAGGGTTGCTGAAACCGGAAAATGCTTCTTCCACCGACACCAGTCCGGTTGTTGCCAGAGCCAGTAGAATCAGCAGGCTGGTCAGGTCTATCGGCAGCCATTCGCTGGCAAACAGAACCACAGCCATCAGCAGAATCAGCAGAACCAGGACGATTTCCATGGAAAGGGAGGCTCCTGTGGCGCCGCGAGGAAAGTAATGGAGTCAGGTAGTTAAATATTATCGGACTGGGAGAAGTTCCGCAAGATGAGCTTTGGCGTTAAAGGGAAAAGTATTTTCAAGAACTTGGAGCCAAGAGGACTGCGTTTAGAATAAAGCAGTGATTTCAATCGCTGATTCAGAAAGGGCTGGGTGTTAATTCTCTGTAAGAGCGGTTTTCAGGGTCCGGGCGGCCCGCAGAGGCTCGCTGCTGGCTAGAATTGCAGAGATAACGGCAATCCCTTGAACCCCCGCCTGACGAACGTCTGGGATGCGGCTCAGGTTGATGCCTCCCAAAGCAAAGACCGGCATGGGGCTGGTGTTGCAGGCCCTGGTCAGTTGCTCCAGTCCTTGAGGGGAGCCGTAGGCCGCTTTGGAAGGGGTGAAGAAAACCGGGCTGAAAGTTGCGAAGTCGGCTCCTTGCTCGGCGACCAGGGACAGTTCTTCCAGGCCATGGGCGGAGTAACCGATTAACCTTTTTGGGCCAAGGAGGCTGCGTGCTTCGGCAATCGGTAGTGAGGCGGTACCGAGATGGACACCGTCGGCTTCGGCGGCCAGAGCGATATCGACGGAACCGTTGATCAGCAGACGTGCCCGGTAACGGCGGGTCAGGGTGCGTAACTCCTTTGCTAGAGCCAGGCGTTCGCTGGTCGGTAGATTCTTGTCCCGCAACTGTACCGCATCCACTCCGCCCTGCAGGGCCTGCTCGATAGCCTGCAGCAGGTCCCGGCCTTGCGGCAGGGCCTGCATGCTGCTGATCAGGTAGAGACTGAAGTCGATGGGGTTCGGTCGGTGCATGTCAGCGATTGGAGTTGTCGAGAAACGCCCGATCCCAGTCCTTGAATACCGGATCGTATCCCTGGGCCCGCAGCATGGAGCAGATCTCTTCAGCGTCTCGGTCGTCGTCGATGGCGAATTGTTGACTCGATTCAGCCTGCTGTCCGTAGCCCCCTGGCGAGGTGGACGAACCGGCGCTGATCTGGGTGATGCCCAACGGCAGCAGGTGATCACGCAGGCTGGCACTCTCCCGGGTCGACAGCACCAGCGCCGAGTCGGGCATCAGCAAGCGCATGACGCAGATCAGCTGCACCAGTGCCGCATCGGAAACCGGTGCCAGCGGTTTGAACCCGCCGTCGGCAGGTCGCAGGCGCGGAAAGGAGATATTGATCCGGCTGCGCCAGAAGTGCTTGGCCAGGTAGCGGGCGTGCAGGCCGACATAAAATCCCTCTTTACGCCAGTCGCTCAGGCCGAGCAGGGCACCGATGCCGATGGAACGCAATCCGGCAGATCCTCCCCTTTCGGCGGCGTTCAACCGCCAGTCGAAGTCCCGTTTGGGTCCGTAGGGGTGCAGCTCGTCGTAGAGGCTGCGCTCATAAGTCTCCTGGTAGACGGTCAGGTTGTCGACACCGGCGGCGACCATCTGCGCATAACCGCATTCGTCCATGGGATAGACTTCAATGGAGATGGAAGAAAAAAACGGCCGTATCTTCTGCACCGCGGCAGCCAGATAGGCGTTTTCGACCGCGCCGGGCGCTTCGCCGGTCAGCAGTTGGATGTGGCGAAAGCCCCTTTCGTGCAGAATGCGGGCTTCGGCTTCCACTTCGTCGAGACTTAAGGTGCGGCGCTCCATCTGGTTGTCGGCGTTAAAACCGCAGTACAGGCAACTGTTGCAGCAGAGGTTAGACAGGTACAGGGGCGCATAGAGCTGAATGGTCTTGCCAAAGCGCTGCTGGGTGAGGCGATGGGCTCTTTGGGCCAATTGTTCGAGATAGCCTTCGGCGGCTGGTGATAGCAGCGCCGCCAGGTCCATCAGGCGCAGATGCTCGTTGGCCAGGGCCTGTTCGACCTGGGCGGGACCGGCAGCATCGATCAGCTGTTGCACCCGCTCTGGAGTCCATTGATTGAATTCGTTTAGAAAGGTCACGATCAATCTCGCAAAAAGCCGGTTAAGGGGCTGGAGGCTTCGGCCTGATCTTTGATAGCACCGAGACCGGCCAGGTAGGCCTCGCGTCCGGCCTCAACTCCTTTAGCGAATGCGGCCGCCATGCGGGCCGGATCGGGGGTGACGGCCAGGGCGGTGTTGACCAGTACGGCGTCGGCGCCCATCTCCATAGCCTCGGCGGCATGGGAGGGCGCGCCAAGACCGGCGTCGACCACCACCGGCACGATGGCCTGCTCGATGATAATGGCGATGCTGTCCCGGGTACGGACCCCCTTGTTGGTGCCGATGGGGGCGCCCAGAGGCATGACCGTCGCGGTGCCGACTTCCTGCAGGTGCTTGGCCAGCACCGGGTCGGCGTTGATATAGGGCAGCACGGTAAAGCCGTCTTTGACCAGGATCTCCGCCGCCTTAAGGGTTTCGATGGGGTCGGGCAGCAGGTAATAGGGATCGGGGGTCACTTCAAGCTTGACCCAGGGTTCGCAGCCGGCGGCCCGGGCCAGGCGCGCCAGACGCACCGCTTCTTCGGCGTCTCGGGCGCCGCTGGTGTTGGGCAGCAGCAGAAACCTGTCGCGGTCGATGTGGGCCAGCAGATCGTCATCGGGCTTGTCGATATCGACGCGACGCAGGGCGACGGTGACGATATCGCTGCCGGAGGCGTTCAGAGCCGCGGCCATCAGTTCATTTGAGGCGAATTTTCCGGTCCCGACCATCAGACGGGAGGCGAAGCTGCGGCCGGCGATTGTCAATTTGTCCATAATTTCCTCGATAATTTCTCTAAAATGCTCAGCCGCCGCCGACGAAACGGACGATCTCCAGTTCATCGCCATCGCGCAGGGGAGTTTGTTCAAAGTTGTCGCGGGGTACGATGTTTCGATTGAGTTCAACCGCCACCTGGCTGCAGGCAAGTTGCAGCTCCTGCAGCAGTTCGTGGATATTTGCGGCAGAACACGATTGTGGGCGGCCGTTTACGGTCAGGGTGATCATAATTGTTCCTCTATTACGGTTCTTCACCCAGCAACAGACGCAACACAGCGTTGGCCTGATGATGGGCGGCGACACCGACCCGCGGTGCCATCAGGCCGGTACCGGGGGCCGCGGCAGTTTCGCCGTCACCAACCAGATAGAGATTGCCAGCTGCGCGCCGGGTAACAATGTTGTTGGACGGGCCAAACCCTGCCATCCCGGAGCCGGCCACCAGTGGCTTACCGGGACATTGGCTGAGAAAGGTTTCGACCAGCATGGCTTTCTGCTCGGCGGCATCGAAGGCCTCGACCTGTACATCGACCTCGCTGAACAACTCTGAAACGTTTTCTGGGGTCAGACGCAGGACGTGGGCCTCCACCGTCACGTAAGGATTGATACGGGCCAGGGTGTCTTTGAGGGCATGGGCCTTGGGCTGTCCAAGCTGGTCGACAAAATATTGCTGGCGGTTGAGATTGGACGGTTCGACGACATCGAAGTCCACCAGAATCAAGCGGCCGATACCGCTGCGGGCCAGTGCCACCGCTATCGGCGAACCGAGTCCGCCGAGACCGGCGATGCCGACCGTGGCTTGTTTTAGACGCTTATGGACTCCGGGACTATGGCGAGCTACGAGTTGCGCTTCGAGTTCTTTAGCGGTTGGGATACGGCCGCGCTCAATAAAGACCAGAATATCGCCTTCGGCTAATAGCGGATCACCCGACTCGGCATGACCGTTTCGGATCAGCACATCCGCGTTGGGTTGAACCCGGTCCCGCAATTGGTGCAAGCGTGTGTCGGGCGTAATTTCCAGTGGTTGTTCGTTGAGTACTATTTGCATAATAATAAGAAAAGGTCGCGCATGGCGACCTTGACCGAAGAAAACCCCGGAGTTCGCGCCGCTTCCCTCCGCCGGAATGACCCGGATCAGGTTCAAAGGGTTGCCCGCTGTGGCCGGGCTCTCAGTTAGAAACTCCCCTAGGGCGTTGCATGGATTTTTGATTGTCGCGCCGCTACATTCGAACAGCACCAACGCTCTTTAAAAGTATCAACAGGGCCCGTTGGAGTCAAGGGGTCGCTTAGGTCGGTTGCATAAGCAAGAAGGCCGCACCCAAACAGGAGCGGCCTTCTTGTCGTTACATGGAAAACCCGACAGCCTCCGAGACAAGTATTTACTTCATTGCCTGGGCGATGCGGCGGCCGAATTCATAGCAGCTCTCGCATCCTTCCTGGTCTGGAACGTATTGTACTCGCAGCGGGTCTTCAACCATTTCCAGGTCCATGCCGGCCAATTGTTCGGCCACCAGCTTGGGGGCTTCGCCGCTCCAGCCGTAGGAGCCAAAGGCGGCTGCCTGCTTGTTCTTGGGCTTGAGCCCCTTGAGGTAGGTTAAAAAGTCGGCCACGGTCGGAAATAGCCCGTTGTTAAGTGTCGGAGAGCCGACCACGATAGCTTTGGCATCGAAGGCTTCGGTGACCACATCGCTGCGATGACAATGGCGCAGATTCATCGGTTTCGCCACCATGCCTTCGGCGGTCAGTCCGGCAACAATTTCATCGGCCATTGCCTCGGTGCTGTGCCACATGCTGTCGTAGATCACCAGGGCTTTGTTCTGTTGCGGTTGCAGTTCGCACCATTCGGCATAGGTTTCTACGATTTTCGCCGGATTGTCGCGCCAGAGAATACCGTGGTCGGGGCAGATCATTTCGATGGGCAGGTTGAGCCCGTTCAACTTGGTCAGTAATCCTTTGATCATCGGCGCAAAAAGCCAAAGGATGTTGGCGAAATATTTCTTGGCGTGGGGCATGATCGCCTCGCCGATCTGGTCATCGAAGTGCTCTGGGCCAGCATAGTGCTGGCCGAATGCGTCGCTGGAAAAGAGGATCTTGTCCTCTTTGAGATAGCTGAACATGCTGTCCGGCCAATGAATCATGCGGGTTTCGAAAAACTGCAGGGTGCGTTTGCCAAGAGACAACTCTTCACCGTCGGCAACCGCGCGAAAGTTGATCTTGTTTCCGAAATGGGCGGAGAGGTTTTTCAGGCCCATCTTCGAGCAGTAAACCGGTGTGTCTTTGCCGATTCTATGTACGACGCGGGGCAGGGCCCCGGAGTGGTCCATTTCGGTGTGGTTGCTGATGATATAGTCAATCTTTTTCGGATCGATCACCGAAGCGATTTTCTCCATCATCTGCTCGGTGAATTCTTCTTTCACCGTGTCGATCAGGGTAATTTTTTCGTCGATAATCAAAAAGGCATTGTAGGTAGAGCCCTTGTCCGTAGAGTAACCATGAAAATCACGGACATTCCAATCGGTGGCACCGACGTCATAAATGCCTTCGGCGATTTGTAGCGCTTTCATTGCGAGTCCTTTCCAGAGCCGCGAAACGGATGGCGTCGCAAAAAGTCCGCCCTACTGCGATGCGGCATTTTTTCAGGACCTCGACATACTAGATGTATGCCTTCACCCCTGAAAAAATACCAAGCCTTGTAGGACGAAATTTTTGCTTAGCCAGCCTGCGAGTTTTTACGAATGTATCAAAACGGATTCGGCCCCTGCGTTCCGTTAAGGATCCGCAGGGGCCGAACTGAATCTGAGTTATTCTTTATCGAATTGGTCTTTGGGGGCGCTGCAAATGGGACAAACCCAGTCCTCGGGGATGTCGGCGAAGGCGGTCCCGGGCGCAATGTCGTTGTCGGGGTCACCTACTTCAGGATCGTAAACATAGCCACAAACTAGGCAAACATACTTGTCCATGGGGTTCTCCTTTTTAATGGTGAGATTCGATCTTCGTTAACCGTTGCTATCATAAACGATTATTCAATGTTTTCCAACGCTTGTTTTGCAGCAGGGCGAGCCGACTGCGTCGGTCCGCCCTGCTGGAGTTGATCGCATAAAACAGCGATTAGAAATTAGTTTTGGTGATCTCAAAGAAGGCCTGGGGATGTTTGCACACTGCGCAAAGCTCAGCTGCCTTGCCCGTGTCGATCAGGTGGTGACCACAGTTGCGGCATTCCCAGGAAGTCGGTTCCGGTTTGGCGAATACGGTGCCGGCCTCGACGGCTTCGAGCAGTTTCTGGTAGCGTTCCTGGTGGGCTTTCTCAATGGCGCCAATGCCCTCGAACATGATGGCCAACTGAACAAAGCCTTCTTCGCGGGCTTCTTTGGCCATGCGAGGGTACATTTCGGTCCATTCCTCGTGTTCGCCGGCAGCCGCTTCTTTAAGATTTGCAATGGTGTCGCCGATGCCTTCCAGGGCTTTCAGGTGCAGCTTGGCATGGGCTTTTTCCTGGTTGGCTGTTTCTTCGAACAGGGCGGCGATCTGCTGATAACCTTCTTTTTTGGCGACAGCCGCGAAGTAGGTGTACTTGTTGCGTGCCTGAGATTCGCCGGCAAAGGCTTCCAAAAGATTCTGCTCGGTTTTGCTCCCTTTTAATTCTGCCATGGTCGTTCCTCCTAAGTTGAATGGATGGTTGGTCAAACAAGTTCATTCGGGCAATAAAGTCTGCCCACCTGTAAAAATCGGCTGTGTCGATGTTGACTTATTGGGATGATTGTTTGCTGCTGTGTTGGCAGCGGGGACAAAGTCCGCTAAAAGTGATGGAGTAATCGTAAAGCCGAAAACCCGAAGGGTGGTTTTCAGGGAAACTCGGCAGATTGAAACCAGAAACGGGCAAGTCGGCCACTGCACCACACTGAACGCAGCTTACATGGTGGTGGCGACTGGTGTCGGCGTCGAAGCGTGCTTTGGCTTGCGGGCTGCTTATCTTGACCACCAGGCCGACCCGGACAAAGGTTTCCAGGATTCGATAGATTGTCGTTCTAGACAATCCATGAATATTTTCTTTGAGATCATCAAAGAGCTGGTCAGCCGTAGGGTGATCTGTGCGTTGACTCAGTGCATGGAGCAGTGCCCGCCGCTGGTGGGTCAGGCTGAGTCCCCGGTCACGGCAGATAGCCTCCATCTGCTGAACTTTTTCGTTATTGATGCTTGGATTGTTTTCGGCCATGTGTGGGAATATATTCCAGATGGTACTTTGTGTCAATTAGTTTCTTTGCATTTAATTTTACAAGCGCAAAAGAGGTTGCTTGTTTGAGAGTGGATGGGTTCCAAGCATTCTGTTGCTTTGGATGGGTGGGTCGGTTATTACTAGTAAGCGATTGTTTTGATAAATACTGCTAGCCTGTTTGTGTGTATGGGGGGCTTGTCTGCCCTTCGGAGTTCTGGCAGGAGATTGTGATGAAGAACGCCTCGTTGTTGACAAAGATTTTTGAGCAGATTCCGGATTTTCTTGCCGTGATCAATCGGGATCTACGAATTGAAATGTGCAATTGGCGCGGTGGTTATGAGTATGTGCCGGAGCACCTTCGGCGCTTGGGGGCGCACTGCTACAACCTGTTTTATCCTGATCAGGGTCGGCCCTGTAATGATTGTCATGTATTGGAGGTTTTTCGAAGTGGAAAGACCCTGGTGCGGGAAAAATTCAACCCCCGTATCGGTCATGTCGAGGTTCGCTGTTTCCCCATTTTCGACCGGCGGGGCGAAGTGTTTCTGGTGGCGGAGCAGATCTGCAATATTGCCGAGCGCAAGAAGATGCAGATGCGTTTATCTCAGCAGTATACCTATTTAAAAACACTTGCAGATGTCATCCCGGTTCCCATGTTTTCGAAAGATGCTGCCGGCCGATATTTGGGATGTAATAAAACATTTGAGCAATATCTCGGTTGTACCAGGGAGGAGATAGTCGGCAAGTCGGTATACGACCTGGCACCGAAAGAAATGGCCGACATATATTATGCAAAAGACCAGGAACTGTTCCGTCAGGGGGGGTTCAGTGTTACGAAAGTACCTTAGAACTCACCGATGGCGACATTAAAGAGGTGATATTTCATAAGGCGACCTTCAATCAGCCTGACGGAAGCCTGGGAGGGTTGGTCGGGGCCATCCTTGATATAACTGAGCGCAAGGAGGCTATGGCCCGCCTGCAAGAGAGCGAGGAGCGCTATCGACAGTTTTTCGAAGACGATCTGACCGGTGATTTTATTGCAAGGGTCGATGGTCGGTTGTTGGCCTGTAATCCGTCCTTTGCCCGGATATTCGGCTTCGGCTCGGTCGAAGAGGCCTTGGGTCTGGATATGCGGAATATCCACACCGATCCCGGGGGGCGAGAGTTCTTGTTGGAGCGATTGCGGCAGGAACGCAAGATAGACCGTGTTGCTTTGGAGGCTCAAGCGCCGGATGGACGAGTGTTGCATCTGATACTGAATGCCGTGGGTATTTTCGATGACCGGGGTGAACTGATCGAGGTCCGCGGCTACCTCCTTGACGATACGGAACGACGGGGTTTGGCGGATCAGTTGCTTCATTCCCAGAAAATGGAAGCTGTGGGGCGGCTTGCCGCCGGTCTTGCACACGATTTTAATAACTTTTTGACAGCCATTATCGGTTATAGCGATGCCTTGAAGGGCATGCTGGTCGACCCGCAACAGGTCCGTTGCGCCGAGCAGATCAATCTGGCGGGTGAGCGAGCCGCCGCATTGACCGATCAGCTGTTGGCTCTCAGTCGGCGGCAGCGGCTGCAACCTGTCGAGCTGGATGTTAATGCGCTTGTTGCCAGCCTTAAGGACATGTTGCAGCAATTACTCGGTGCCGAGATTGAACTGATTGTTTCGCCCGGATCGGCCATTGCCCCGATTATGGCGGATGCGGGTCGGTTGGAACAGGTGATTCTGAATCTGGTAGTTAACGCCCGGGACGCCATGCCGGCGGGGGGGCAGTTGACTATTTCTACGGCTAACCTGCTTCTCGATGGCGCGCAAGCTCAGGCATTTCTCGATGCAAAGCCGGGTCAGTATGTGGTGCTGGAGTTGGTCGACGAAGGTCAGGGGATCACGGAGGACGTGCTGCCGCATATTTTCGAGCCTTTCTTTACCACCAAGCAAAAGGGCAAGGGTACCGGTCTGGGGTTGGCAACGGCCTACGGCATTGTTGCGCAAACCGGAGGCTTTATGTCGGTTGAAAGTCAGGTTGGCGCCGGGACAACGTTTAGGGTCTTTCTGCCGAGTATTGTTTCGGGAGCCTGTTGAATCGTGTTTTTAAAGTCCTTTTACGGCTGTAATGCCGAAGTTTGTCCGCGGCTAAAAAAAGCTGTCAAAAATGCTTTACAGCAATAAACCTTTGTTGTATTCTGCCCAACCTGCGGAGAGGTGACCGAGAGGCCGAAGGTGCACGATTGGAAATCGTGTGTACCGCAAGGTACCGAGGGTTCGAATCCCTCCCTCTCCGCCAGTTTAAAACAACAACGGGTCCTTAAGGGATTCGAAGCGGAACGAGCGCTGACCTAATGTCAGAAGAGCGGGCAGGGATGCCCGCGTCAGCGAGTGCAGGGGAGCCTACGCCGGAGCCGACGTGAAGTCGGCGACAGAGTGGGAGAATCCCTCCCTCTCCGCCAGTTTTATAAGTCAAGGGCCGCTGGCCATTGCCGATAGAAGTGACAGCCGGGTCCCGCGCAACGGACGGCCGTAAACTCCGTCAGGCCCGGGAGGGAGCAGCGGTAACGGCCTCAGCCGTGTGCCGCGGGGGTGCCTGGCTGTCACTTGTATCGGCAATCTTTTTTGTAGCTGCTAAATCCCTCGGATGTGGAGGTCTTTGAGCCCAATGTCTTATCTGGTTCTGGCTCGAAAGTACCGGCCCCAGAGTTTTGAGGATCTGGTTGGTCAGGAGCATGTCAGCCGGACTCTCGTCAATGCGATCAATTCCGGGCGTGTTCATCACGCCTTTCTGTTCACCGGTGCGCGTGGTGTCGGTAAAACTTCGGCGGCAAGGATTTTTGCCAAGGCGCTCAACTGTGAACAAGGCCTCTCGCCGCAACCCTGCCAGAAGTGCCCCTCTTGTGTGGAGATCACCGCAGGCCAGGGTCAGGACGTTTTCGAAATCGACGGCGCCTCGAATACCGGTGTGGATGATATCCGAGAGTTACGGGAAAATATCCGTTATCTGCCTGCTCATTCCCGCTTTAAGCTTTTCATTATCGATGAAGTGCATATGCTTTCCATCAACGCCTTCAACGCTCTGTTGAAGACTCTGGAAGAGCCGCCGGATCACGCCAAGTTCATTTTTGCCACTACCGAGCCGCATAAAATCCCCATTACTATTTTGTCCCGTTGTCAGCGTTTCGACTTTCGCAAGATTTCATTGCCGGCAGTGACGACTCGATTGCGGGAAATTGCAGACTCTGAAAAAATCGAGATTTCTGACCGTTCTTTGGCGCTGGTTGCCCGGCGGGGTGAGGGCAGTATGCGTGATTCGCTGTCGACCCTCGATCAGGTTCTTGCCTTTTGCGGCAACCAGGTAGCTGACGAAGAGATTCAGGGCCTGCTGGGCATGGTCGATCGCCGGTTGCTGCTCGATACGGTGGAGGGAGTCGTTGAACACGATAGCCGTCGGGTGCTTGACAGCGTGCGCCGGGTTGATGATCTGGGCCATTCATTTCGCCAGTTCTGTCAGGAGTTGGTCGAGTGTTTTCGGGCGCTTGTTCTGATCAAGGTCGTAGAAGAGCCGGGAGATTTGCTGGATACCACGGTTGATGAGCTGGCTCAATTGCAGCAATTGGCCGATCAGGGGTCTGTTGAAGATCTGCAGAGGGTTCTGACTCTGTTGGTCAAGACCGAGGCTGAGCTGGCTGGCTCCACCTTTCCGCGTTTGGCCCTTGAAATGACTTTGGTGCGACTGACCCATCTGCCGCCGGGCAAGGATATCGGTGCCTTGTTGCGTAAGGTTGAAGATCTGGAGCGGCGGCTGGCCGGTAATGGTCCCGTTGTCGCCCCGGTCGCTGTCCCGGCGTCCGCAGCGAGCCCGCAGTCGTTTCATGGGGAAGAGCTGCCGCCGGCCAAGGTCATGCCTGTGGCTGAGCCCACGGCAGTCGAGCCGGCTGCAGTGAGCGGGCCGCCGCGAGCGTCCTCCGCTGCGGCTCAGGGCGGTTGGCCGGAGCTGGTAGCGCATATTCGCAAACAGCGGCCGCGCATCGGCAGTATTCTGGAGCATGGGCGGCCTGTGTGTTTTGCTCTTCCTGATCTGGAAGTTGGCTTTGTATCGGGTTCTTTTCATCTGGAACAGATGAAAGATAGCGAAACAGCGACGGTCTTTCAGAAGCTGGCTGAAGGTTTTTTTCAGCAGTCTCTGAATGTTCGTATTGTGGCGGTAGACGACGGTCATGGCGGCCGAGTTCCTCCTTCGCTGGCGGAAGAGCGACGTTCGCAGGAAACGGGTCGTAGAGAGAAGTTGGAGAAAGAGGCTCGGGATCATCCGGTCGTTCAGGCGGCTCAGGAAATTCTGGGTGGAGAAATTATAGAGATTAAGCCGATAGACAAGGAGAACCCGCAGGAGTAACCTTTTCTGTAGCCAGGGACGGTTCGCAGGGTTTTGAGTAAAACGTAACGAGGAGGATGAATACAATGGCCAAAGGTCTTGGAAATATCATGAAGCAGGCCCAGCAGATGCAGCAGAAGATGGCCCGTATGCAGGAAGAGCTGCAGTCCCGTGAGGTAGAGGCTTCGGCGGGTGGCGGTATGGTGACAGCCACGGTCAACGGCGCTCAGCAGTTGGTGAATCTCAAGGTTGAGCCGAGCGTGGTCGATCCGGAAGATGTCGAAATGCTCCAGGATCTGGTGCTGGCCGCTGTTAACGAGGCAATCAAAAAGAGTCAGGCCATGGCTCAGGAAGAGATGTCCAAGATTACCGGCGGTATGAATATTCCCGGTCTTATGTGATTGATGATAGCTGTTGCCGGGGTGTGCGGACCGGTGTTTGAGGGGCTTTAGCTGCTTGGGCGCTGGTTCACCCGGTTTGTAATCGAGGTTGAGCTCCTTGTCCCTGCGAGCGCAGAGTGGGGGCGCTGTTAAGAAAATTTTTTTATCCAAAAAATATAATAGAACGTTATTTGAAAAATCTTGAAACGGGCTAAAAAGTTATGATAGATTGGAAAATCAACCCTTCGTTTAATCGCCTGGTTGCCGAACTGGCCAAGTTTCCGGGGGTTGGAAAAAAAACGGCGACTCGATTGGCCCTTTTCGTATTGCGGCAACCGGATGCGGAGGCTGAAGCTTTGGCTGAAGCGATTCGGGAGATGAAGGCGCGGACCCGTTTTTGTTCAATCTGTTTCCATTACACCGAGGAGGATCCCTGCCCCGTTTGCACGGACCCTGCCCGGGATGAAACATTGCTCTGCGTAGTGCAAGATCCTCAAGATCTTATCGCTGTTGAGCGTAGCCGCTCTTTTCGCGGTCATTACCATGTGCTGCATGGGGCTTTATCGCCTCTTGACGGGATCGGTCCCGAGCAGCTCAAAATTGCTGAACTTATGACTCGCCTTGCTGATGGTTCAGTCCGGGAAGTATTGCTGGCAACCAACTTCAGCGTTGAAGGCGAGGCAACGGCGCATTACTTGGCCGGCCTGATCCGTCCCCTTGGTATTAACGTGAGCCGACTGGCTCACGGCATACCTTTGGGGAGCGATCTGGAATATGTCGATGAGGCAACAGTTAATCGAGCAGTGGAAGGTCGCCAGTCCATTTGAGGGGATGGGTGGTGATCATTTACCGTTTCGGTATCTGAGTGCCAGGTTCCTTTGTTTTCAATGAAGGAACGGATCAAAACTTTTAAACGGTATTTTATAAGCAGTCTCTAAATACAAGCAAATTTAGGAGGTACAAATGTCACGCAAGATGATTTGCACTGACGGTAACACGGCAGCGGCACACGTTGCCCATGCCACTAACGAAGTTATCGCAATCTATCCCATTACCCCTTCGTCCAATATGGGCGAAGTCTCCGACCTCAAAAGTGCGGCCGGAGAAAAGAACATTTGGGACACTGTTCCCGATGTGGTGGAAATGCAATCCGAGGGCGGTGCTGCCGGCGCGGTCCATGGTGCGCTGCAGGCCGGTGCTCTGACCACTACCTTTACCGCTTCGCAGGGTCTGCTGCTGATGATCCCGAGCATGTACAAGATTGCCGGTGAGCTGACCCCGACCGTGTTCCACGTCTCGGCCCGCGCCCTGGCCTGCCAGGCGCTGTCTATTTTTGGCGATCATTCCGACGTTATGTCCTGCCGGGCTACCGGTTGGGCGTTCCTGGCTTCCAATAACGTGCAAGAGGTCATGGACTTCGCTCTCATCGCCCAGGCGGCGACCCTGGAGTCGAGAGTCCCCTTCTTGCACTTTTTTGACGGCTTCCGTACTTCTCACGAGATTCAGAAAGTGGAAGAACTGAGCTTCGACGACATGCGCCACATGATCAGTGATGAACTGGTGCAGGCTCACCGTGAGCGCGGTCTGTCTCCTGAGCGCCCCAAGATTCGTGGTACTTCCCAGAATCCGGATGTATATTTCCAGGGCCGCGAAACGGTAAACAAGTACTACGAAGCGGTGCCGGGAATCGTCCAGGCGCAGATGGACAAGTTCGCCAAGCTTACCGGTCGTCAGTACAACCTGGTCGACTATGTCGGTGCTCCCGACGCCGAACGGGTCATCGTCATGATGGGTTCCGGTACCGATACCGCCCATGAACTGGTGGATTATCTGGTGTCTCAGGGTGAGAAAGTCGGTCTGCTCAAGATCCGTCTGTTCATGCCTTTGCCGGCCGAGACCTTGGCCAAGGCGTTGCCTGCTTCAGTGAAGAAGATTGCCGTCCTGGACCGGACCAAGGAGCCTGGTTCTATCGGTGAGCCTCTTTATCAGAACGTTCGCACTGCCATCGGCGAAGCTATGAGCGACGGACTGGTCGAGCTGGCCGAATACCCGACCATCGTCGGCGGTCGTTACGGCCTCGGTTCCAAGGAGTTCACCCCGACCTTGGTCAAGGCGGTGTTCGATAATCTTTCCCAGGCCAAGCCGAAGAACCACTTCACCCTCGGCATCAACGACGACGTGACCGGTAGCAGCCTCGACTTCGATCCGACCTTCAAGGTGCCGAGCGAAGGCTACGCCGCCATGTTCTACGGTCTCGGCTCCGACGGTACCGTCGGTGCCAACAAGAACTCCATCAAGATCATCGGTGACACCACCGATAACAAGGTCCAGGCCTACTTTGTCTACGATTCCAAGAAGGCCGGCACCGTAACCGTCAGCCATCTGCGCTTCGGTAAGGAGGCGATCCGTTCGCCTTATCTGGTCGATGCGGCGGACTTCGTGGCCTGTCACAACTTCTCCTTCCTCGAGAAATACGACATGCTCGGCAAGGCCAAGCAGGGAGCGACTTTCCTGCTCAACAGCCCTTACGACAAGGACCAGGTTTGGGCACAATTGCCCCGCGAAGTACAGCAGACCATCATTGACAAGGAGCTCAAGTTCTATGTTGTCGATGGTGTCCGCCTTGGTACCGAAATCGGTCTCGGCGCCCGCATCAACGTGCTGATGCAGACCGCTTTCTTTGCCATCTCCGGCATCATTGACAAGGATCAGGCAGTGGCCGAGATTCGCGCCGCTATCGAAAAGAGCTACGGCAAGGCCGGCGAGAAGGTTGTTGCCATGAACAACCAGGCAGTCGATGCCGCCTTGGAGTACATCGAGCAGGTAGCGGTACCGGCTACGGCCGATAGCGCCATCGCCATGAAGGAAGCGGTCGAAGGCGAGGCTCCCGAGTTCGTCAAGAACGTCACCGCCAAGATTATCGCCGGGCTTGGTGACGAGTTGCCTGTGTCGGCCATGCCTGCTGACGGTACCTTTCCCGTCGATACCGCCAAGTACGAAAAGCGTAACATCGCGGACAATATTCCGGTATGGGACACTGAGCTCTGCGTGCAGTGCGGCATCTGTTCTTTCATGTGCCCTCATGGCACCATCCGGATGAAGATCTACGATGCCGACCAGCTGGCCGGCGCGCCGGAGACCTTCAAGTCCTGTGAAGCCCGCGGTAAAGGCATGGAGGGTAAAAAGTACTCCCTGCAAGTGGCGCCCGAGGATTGCACCGGTTGCGGCGCCTGTGTCCATAACTGCCCGGCCAAGAGCAAGGAAGATCCGCAGCACAAGGCCATCAATATGGAATTCCAGGCACCGCTGCGTGAGCAAGAAGCGGCCAACTGGGACTTTTTCCTCGAGTTGCCTGAAACCGATCCGGCGCTGCTCAACCGCGCTACGGTCAAAGGCAGCCAGCTGCTGGAGCCGACCTTCGAGTTCTCCGGCGCCTGCGCCGGCTGTGGCGAGACGCCTTTCGTCAAGCTGCTGTCCCAGCTTTACGGCGATCGCCTGATCATGGGCAACGCTACTGGTTGTTCGTCCATTTACGGCGGCAACCTGCCGACCACGCCCTGGACCACCCGCAAGGACGGCCTCGGCCCCTCCTGGAACAATTCCCTGTTCGAGGATACCGCCGAGTTCGGTTACGGCATTCGCCTCGCTGCCGACAAGTTCAAGGCATTCGCTTACGAACTGCTCGACAAACTGCTGGCCTGCGCCAACGACAAGTGCGGCGAAGCGAAGCAGTTGATGGCCGAGATCAAGGAAGGCGATCAGTCGACCCAAGAGGCCATCGAAATCCATCGCCAGAAGGTCAACAAGCTGAAGTCGATCCTCGAAGGCTGCACCAGTGACACCGCTAAGCAACTGCTGTCGGTAGCTGACTACCTGATCGAGAAGTCGGTCTGGCTGATCGGTGGTGATGGCTGGGCTTACGACATCGGCTACGGTGGCCTCGACCACGTACTGGCGTCGGGCCGTAACGTCAACGCTCTGGTCCTCGATACCGAGGTTTACTCCAATACCGGTGGCCAGGCCAGTAAGGCCACCCCGCTGGCTGCCGTGGCCCAGTTTGCCGCCGGCGGCAAGCGCATGGCAAAGAAGGACCTGGCCATGATCTCCATGACCTACGGCAACATTTATGTCGCGCAGGTCTCCCTGGCCAACCCGGCTCAGGTGGTCAAGGCCTTTATGGAGGCCGAGTCCTACGATGGTCCGTCGTTGATCCTGGCTTACAGCCACTGCATAGCTCACGGCATCGACATGACCACGGCAGTCGACACCTGCAAGAAGGCCGTCGACTGCGGTCACTGGCCCCTGTTCCGCTTTGATCCCCGCTTGGTCAAAGAGGGCAAAAACCCGTTGCAGATGGATAGCAAAGAGCCGACTATCGCCTTCGACGAATACGCCTATGGCGAAAACCGCTATCGGGTGTTGAAGAAGGTTAAGCCTGAAGAGGCCGGCCCGTTGATGGAAGAGGCGACTCTGAATTGCAAGAGGCGTTTCGATCTCTACCGTAAGCTGTCTGAAATGTCAGCCGATTGTGGTGGTAGCAACAAATAGCATTAGTTGAATCGGTAAGATAAGGGCCCCCGGCGGAATATTCCGCCGGGGGCTTTTCATGTGGGAGGGTCGCTGGCCGCCGGTTGGAAAGTCCTTGCTAGATTAGAAGGTTGATGCTATAAAATCCTTTGGTATCGAAACTATATAGGAGATAGGGCATGTTCGGATCTCAAGCCTCTCTGGTTATGTACGACGAGGAATTTCAGCAGATCGTCAACCTCGCTGACAAATTGTTGCGCGAATCTAATGCCAAGGCGGTTTTTTTAGTTGATCGCAATGGGCAGTTGATGGCGGCGACTGGGGAGACCGAGCACCTCGATACGACCAGCCTCGCCTCATTGACAGCTGGCAATATCGCTGCCACTGGCGGTCTGGCCAAGCTTATCGGGGAAAAAGAATTTTCTATTCTTTTTCACGAAGGAGAGAAGGATAATATTCATATCTCCATTGTGGCCGGTCGAGTCATTCTGGTGGTTATCTTCGATCATCGCAGTTCTCTTGGTCTGGTTCGGCTGCGGGTCAAAAAGGCCAGCGATGCTCTAGGGAGCGTTTTTGGTGAGCTCACCCGCAAGTCGGAGTCGGTCGGTTCACTAGGTGGTCCGCAAAATCCTTTCGCCGAAATAAGCGACGACGATATCGATAATCTTTTTAGCTGACGGGTAGCCTCATGTCCTTCATCAACTATGCCTCCCGCGAAATCAATTGTAAAATTGTCTATTACGGGCCGGGCCTGTGTGGCAAGACCACCAATCTGCAGACTATCTACAATCGCACAGCACCGGACGCTCGAGGGAAGATGATTTCGTTGGCCACCGAGACGGAACGGACGCTGTTTTTCGATTTTCTTCCGCTGGCTCTGGGTGATATTCGCGGCTTTAAAACTCGTTTTCACCTCTATACTGTTCCCGGGCAGGTTTTCTACGATGCTTCGCGCAAGTTGATCCTCAAAGGGGTCGATGGCGTGGTGTTTGTTGCTGACTGTCAGGAAGAGCGTCTTGATGCCAATATAGAAAGTATGGAAAACCTTAAAGACAACCTTGAGGAGCATGGTTACCAGTTGGAGAACCTGCCCTTTGTGGTTCAGTACAACAAAGTTGATCTGCCTAACTTGTCGCCTATTGACGAACTGCAGGGTTTTCTCAACCCGAACATGGTTCCTGAGTTCAAGGCCTGTGCTTTGACTGGAGAGGGGGTTTTTGAAACCCTCAAAGCCGTCGCCAAGCAGATCTTGATCGAATTAAAAAAAGGTGCCGGTTAGGTTCGGCGCAAAATGGTTTTTTAAAAAGCGAGAGGCCGCTCCCCTGTAGGGAGCGGCCTCTCGCTTTTTAACTTATTGAACCGGGGCGGTCTGGGTGTGCTACCAGCTGCGACACGGCCCGGTGTCAACATGGATGAAATTTGACTTTGGGTAATAGCCTACGCCGCCAGCCCGCAAATTAAGGGCTGCCCGTCTTACTTGTGATAGGTTGCAACCTGGGAGACGAATATCGGCAGCCTGTCCGGCCAAATGAAAGCTCTTTTTTGCCACTCCGCTGCTTGCTTGTCGGAGCTTGCGATTGCTTTCTGGAGAACGGTAGCCGGAAATGATCTGGAAGGGTTTGCGGTTTTCGAGTTTGGTGTTGAGGGTATAAAGCTGGTCGAAAAGCTTTGGGTCCATTGGCTTGACCTGGTCTGTGCGATGGTCCCGCAACAGGAAATTGATGTCCTTGAGGGCCTCGGGTAGGTAGTCACCGTCGGCCCAATAAACTACTGATTTCAGGCCTTCGCCGGTATGGGTGTTGTAAAGCGAAAGGCTACGCTCTCTGTCGGCGGGTCCGGTGAGTAGAGCAAGGCCGGGAGTCGGCAGGGCCAGTCCGGCCAAGCCGATCAGGCCGGCCTTAAGTAACGTGCGACGGTTGAAGGTTGAGCCTTTGCTGGTGGAACATTGGGAATCTGTTGTAAGCATGTAAATACTCTTTGTCTCTCAATTGATTGGCAGGGCAAGCTAAATATGCTTCCCAGAAGAAAAGCAATGTCCATGCCAGAAAAGCCTTTGCACAATATCAGGAATCGATATCGATTGCCAGTGCTTTTGATTACAGCGACCTATTATATGTTGCCGGGGAGGGATATGCAACATGGTGGTTGTCCGGGCGGGAACTAGCTATGGCCGATTCTCATGTGCGACGATCTCGTTTCCGTTGAACATTGGTCAAGTTGTTGACAAAAATTTACAAAAGACCTACAAAATGACATTGTTTCGCGGGGTTCCGGTTTGTTTTTTCCCTTGATTAAGGAAATGAAAACACCTAGAATTTCAGCAATTTAATTAACGCGTCTTTTCGGGTCGCCAAGCATCAATCCTTCGAGTCGTCCAAGATTCATTTAAGGTCAAGCGAGGCCGTCAGCAACATGAAGCTCCTTTCTGAGAAACTATCTTTTTCACGGGGTATTGTCGGTGTGTGTCAGGGGCCGGATGGTCTTGCCGTTGCCCATATTGTGTCGCAGGGGGATGACGCTCCACATCTCAAAGAATGCGAGTATTTGTCCGGTGGGATTGGCGAGCAGGCTTCCCTGTTGCAGGATTGGCTAAAAAAAGTTGGTTTGTCAGCCGCTCGCGCAGTCTTTTCTCTGGGGGGCGATGATTATCAGATGTTACAGGTTGCCCCCCCGAAGTTCCGGATAACGAATTGCGGGACGCCGTTCGATGGCAGATCCGCGACCTTATCGACTTTCCCATTGAAGAGGCTGTGGTCGATGTTTTTCAGGTGCCGCGCGATACCCAGCGCGAAGGAGCTCGTACGGCCTATGTGGTGGTGGCTCGGCAGAATCTGCTTCGACAGAAAGTTGCACTGTTTAAAGAAACTAAACTGAAACTGCAGGCTATCGATATCCCTGAATTGGTTCTTCGCAACATAGCTAATTTGTTACCCAACGCCGACAGGGGCGTGGCGCTGTTGTATTTTGGCGTGGACTCCGGACAGATAATTATTTGCCGTGCAGGAAAACTGTGTCTGGCCCGTACTATCAATATCGGTGTCGAGGCTTTGCGCCCAGAAGCTCCCTATTGGCAGGATATGGTAGATTCGGTCGCCTTGGAGATTCAACGTTCTCTGGACTTTTTTGACAGTAACTTTTCCCAGTCAGCCATCAGCTCCCTGACACTGGCTCCTTTGGGGTTTTCCTCTACCGATCTTATGTCTAGTCTTGGAGAAGCTCTCGGCATGGCGGTGCAGCCACTTGACGTTGCACAATTGCTTGACTGCCAGATGCTGCCCGACCAGCCGGAGCAGTGCCTGTTGGCCATCGGTGCCGCCTTGCGTATGGAAACGGTGAGTTTATGACGCAGCAGATCAACCTTTATCAGTCGACAGTTATTGTCAGGACGTCGCCCCTTGCAGCATGCCGCCTGCTGCTGGCTGTCGGTGTTGGTATTGGACTCCTGTTGCTTGGTTATGGCGTTGTTCGTTGGCAACTATGGCGTACCGAGGGCCATCTAGCTGACATTAAAGTTCAGGAGCAGGCCGCTCAGGAGCGGATTGTGGAGCTGCAACAAACCCATTCGACACGAAAATATAGTGAAACATTGGCCCGCCAGGTGGCTCAGCTGAAGGCTGAAAGGGCGGCTCGATTGCCTCTGCTGACCCTGCTGGCGGATCACTCCCCTGATCAGTTTTCCGGTTTTTCTGAACACTTGCAAGGTCTGGCCCGGGAAGACCTGGAGGGGGTCTGGTTGCGAGATATCGCAGTGGCCGAAGGAGGTCATTCCCTGGTGCTTGAAGGAAGTGCCCTTCGCGCGGAATTAGTGCCTCGCTACGTGCAGCGCCTGAGCCGGCAGGCTTCTTTTGCCGGGCTTGAATTTGCCAGCCTGGTTATGAGCCGTTCAGAAGAACGGAACGAGGCCGTCGATTTTATTTTGCGTAGTACTCTGGAGGAAGCCCAATGACTTCTTTGCGGAGTTCTGTGAGCGATCTTTGCCGCTGGCTGGATGCCCGGGCCCCTCGGGAGCGGTTGTTGCTCGCTGTTTCATTTCTGGCTGTGCTGATATTGCTCTGGTATGTGTTGCTGATAGAGCCGATGGTTATGCACCGGCAGGCATTGGAAACCCAAATTAGTTCAGCCGTTGCAACGGTTGCCGCTCTTGATCAGCAAGAGGCAGCAATGGTTGCGGGTGCCGCGCAAGATCCCGATGCAAACAATCGCCAACAAAAGGTGATGTTGGAGGAAGAGATCGACCGGCTTGATGAGCGCCTGGAATTATTGACCGGAGAGCTTATCAGTCCGCAACAAATGGTAACAGTACTGGAGGAGATGCTTACGCGTCGTCGCCAACTCAACCTGACCCGGTTGGAGAATCTTCCAAGTGAGCCGCTGCTTAAGCAGCCAGCTGTTGATTCGCAAGTCGAAAAGGTGCGGCAACGTAATCTGTATCGTCATCGGGTGCGCATTGAACTGACCGGAAGTTATTTAGATGCCTTGGCTTATCTGCGGTCGTTGGAACAATTGCCACGCAAGGTTTACTGGCAGGACCTGGCGCTATCCGTTGAGGAATACCCGCAGACGAAGATAACCGTGACGGTCTATACTCTGAGTCTGAAGGAGGACTGGATCGGTGTTTAGGAGACAGGTGGCAGTCTTTGTTTGCGCCGGGATGCTGGCGATGCTGATGCCTGCCGACAAGGGCAACACGGCCTCTTTGCCGGACCCGACCCGACCCCCGCAGCGGTTTGTTGAACCGGCTGCTTCAGGAGACGCTCCGTCAAAGGGCTTGCAACTGGGGTCCATCCTGATTGCTCCGCAGCGACGGGTGGCCGTAATCAACGGTCGGCCTTTGTCGGCGGGAGATCGAATCAGCGGTGCAAAAGTGGTGGCTATTGAGCCGGGCCAGGTTCGGTTGCGACGAGGCGGCAGAGACTTTGTGCTGAAGCTTCTGCCCAAACGACCTAAAGTGACTGCCGTTGCTGAAAAAGATTGATATGAATTGCTCAACTGAGATGAGCAGGGAGATACGTTAGCTATGATGCAGCATCTTTATGTCCCCTTTTGGCGAAGCGCGCTAGTGCTGGGCCTGATATTTCTTACGGCCTGCGCGCAGCGACCCAGGGCAGAAGAGCCTATCAGCGACTTTGAACAACACCTGGTGCCGCCACAAGGTGCCTCCGTGCCTCCAGAACTCCCCGCCGAGGTTGCCGAGGCTCTGTTGCCGAAACTTGGGGCCGAGGCTGAGTTGGCACCTGCGGTGGTTCAAGAACCCCGTTTTGATGTTGCGGCAGAGAAGATCCCGGCCGGTGATTTTTTCATGGGCCTGGTCACTGGAACACCCTATAACATGGTCGTGCAGCCGGGGTTAGAGGGTGAAGTTAGCCTCGCCCTGAAGAATGTCACCATTCCGGAGGTTATGGAGGTGTTGCGCGACGTCTACGGCTATCATTACCGCCAGACCGCAACGGGTTTTCAAGTGATGCGGGGCGGAATACAAACTCAGCTGTTCCATGTCAACTATCTGAACCTGGTACGACGTGGTTCTTCCCAGACCCGGGTCAGTTCGGGACAGGTTTCTGAATACGATAGCGATGATGACGATGATTCAGGTTCGAGCAATAGCGGCAACAGAGAGCGTTCCGTTGTCTCCGGCAGCGAGGTCGGTACCGAGTCTATTAACGATTTCTGGCAGGAACTGACTACGGCGCTGCGGACCATGGTTGGTCAGGAGGACGGCCGGCGGGTTATCGTTCAGCCTCAGGCCAGTGTGGTGGTGGTACGGGCGCTGCCCCCCGAGTTGCGTCAGGTCGCCGATTATCTCTCGGCTATTCAGGGCAATCTGCAGCGACAGGTCACTCTTGAGGCCAAAATTCTCGAGGTCGAGCTCAACGATGGCTTCCAAAGTGGCATTAACTGGTCGCTATTAACCGGCGGCGACGTAGTCTTGAGCCAGACCGGTGGCGGCACCATCTTCGGCGATTCCGGCGTTTCCGATATTGCAGGGAATAGCGGTATCCTCAGCCCCCTCAATCCGACGGAGATGATTGAAGGGAGCACCGCCTCCGCGTTCGGCGGAGTTTTCAGCGCCGCTTTGACTTTCAACGATTTTGCCGCTTTTATCGAACTGCTCGAAACTCAGGGCGACGTGCAGGTCCTTTCCAGCCCCCGGATTGCAACCGTCAACAATCAAAAAGCGGTGATCAAAGTCGGTTCCGACGAATTTTTTGTTACCGACATTTCCAGCGATACGGTGACCGGCACCGCCACCACCACCAGTCCCGATATCACCCTGACCCCCTTCTTTTCCGGGATCGCTCTCGATGTGACGCCGCAGATCGATGCCGGCGGTCGGGTGACTCTGCATGTTCACCCCACCATCAGCCAGGTGACCGACCAACAGAAGACCATTACCGTCGCCGGTCAGGCACAGACCCTGCCTCTGGCATTCAGTACCGTGCGGGAGTCGGACAGCATCGTCAGCGCCGAAAGCGGTCAAGTGGTTGTCATTGGCGGCTTGATGAAGAATCTGTCGAGCAAAAAAACCGCCGGGATCCCGTTGCTTGGCCAATTGCCCGGTGTGGGCTCCTTGTTCCGTCACAGCCAAGTGACCAGTCGCAAAAGTGAACTGGTTATTCTGTTGCGCCCTATGGTAGTCGGCGATGATACCTGGAGACAGGCCTTGCAGGAGTCCACGGATAGTTTTGAACGGCTAGGCAGCCAGCTTAATGATGAGTGGCGCGGTGGCCCTTTTGCCCGGCCGGCACAGTAAGTCAAATCGATGAATTTCCCTTGGAGGGTTGATGTACCTTGAGCATTTCGGACTTTCCGAACTGCCCTTTTCCCTGACTCCTGATCCCGGCTACTTTTTCCGTTATTCCGAGCATCAGGAGGCCCTCAATGTGCTGTTGGTGGCGCTTCAGGGCGGTGAAGGCTTTATCAAGATCACCGGTGAGGTCGGCACCGGCAAGACTCTGCTCTGCCGTACTCTGCTCGACGCTCTGGATGATCTCTACGTAACGGCCTATCTTCCCAACCCTCTGCTTGAGCCCTTGGATCTCTATCGCGCGGTAGCAACCGAGCTGGGGTTAGCCGAGTTGCAATGGGCCGACCTGCATAGTCTACTCAACCGTATCGTGGAACATCTCTTGCGTGTGGCTGACAGCGGTCGGCGTGTGGTGCTCTGTATTGATGAAGCCCAGTCCATGTCCGATTCCGGACTGGAGGCGGTTCGCTTGTTGAGTAACGTAGAGACCAGCAAACGCAAATTGCTGCACATCGTGCTGTTCGGTCAGCCGGAACTTGATGAGCGACTGGCTGGACGCGGCTTGCGCCAGCTCCGGCAGCGCTTGGCTTTCAGCTATCGATTATCCCCCTTTGACCTGGACGGTACCTGTGGCTATGTCTCGCACCGGTTGAAGACGGCAGGTTGTCAAAAGCCTTTGTTCAGCCGCTTTGCTTTGAGAAAGCTCCACCGGTCCAGTCGCGGTATTCCCCGTCTCATTAATGTGTTGGGGCACAAGGCGTTGCTGGCGACCTACGGGCGGGGAGCCGAACAAGTTGGTCGCACCCAGGTAGTGGCTGCGGCTCGGGATACGGAAGATGTGTGCTCCGGCGGCTTTTTGGGATTGAGGCGCTTTTTCTAAGTAGGCACGAATCTTTCATGTTTTTCTAGGTGCTGCGCAAAAAGACAGGGAACCGTCACCATGAGTCTGATCAATCAGATGCTGAAGGACTTGGAAGCACGCCAACAAGGGGGGGGCGAAGAACAGTCGGTGTCTGTGCTGCGGGTCAATCCCTCAAGCTGGCGAAGCTTGCCTTGGCTGATTGGTGGTGTTTTGGCTGCAGCGCTTCTGGCTGGATTTTTGTTCTGGTCTCAGGCTTCTGAAAAGACGGCGTTGCCGCCGCTGACAAACAATAGTTCAGCGAAACCATCGCCAAACAACGAACCTGCCGTAGCGCAGGGGGCAACGGACAGCCAAAACGGCACTGGGCCCTTGTCGGATGCCGTTTCTCTCAATGCTATACGGCTGCGGGAGGTCGATTCGTTTATTCACTTTGAAGCTGATTTTGATCGGCCGCCAATTTATCATTTTACTCTGGCGAAAGATCGTCGCAGCCTCCATATCGACTTGGTGGCAGTAAGACAGATTGCCGAGTTACCGACTGTAACTCAAGGTCGTTGGCTGGCAGGACTGCAAACCAGGCAAGAAGACACAGGATTGGCCGTTAGCTTGATATCGATGCCGTCTGTAACTATTCGGGATTTTTCCGCTACCATGCAGGCACTCGGAACCGGTTATCGTTTGCTGCTGGACCTGTACCCGGAAGCTCCTGCAGAGACTCTGGGTACACTGGAAAATCAGCTTTCTTCCGATGCAGAGGAGGCCGGTTCAGTAGCAAATAAGGCAGCGGACGATCCGAAGCCCGGCAGGGAAGTTTCCCAACAAACCGCATCGACAGAGCCTCCCGGGACACCGTTTCAAAAAACGGTCAAACCCTCCGCCAAAGATTTGGCTGAACAGGCTTATCGGCAAGGGCAGCTGGCTCTGGCGGCAGGACAGAATCAAGACGGTGCCGCTTCATTATTACAGGCTCTGGAGCTGCACCCGGCTCATCTGGAGGCCCGACAGGCGTTGGTCAGCGAATATCTCCGCGAACAACGCCAGGCTGAGGCTGGTCATCTCCTGGCTGAAGGTTTGCGTCTCGACCCGACGCAGTTGATCATGCGGTTGCGTTACGCTGAATTGTTGATGACCCAAGGTGCGCTGGAAAAGGCTCGTGACCTCCTGCTGGACGCTCCAACGCGGTCGCCGCTGGCCGCTCCGCAGTTGCATGCCTTGTTAGGTGCTATTTACCAGCGTATTGGCCAATATCAGGCGGCAGCACAGGAATATCAGGCGCTGCTCACTACCCAGCCGGATAACGGCCTCTGGCTAATGGGCCTGGGCATCGCTCGCGAACATGCCGGGTCTCCAGGCGAGGCTGTCGTTGCTTACCGGGCAGCATTGGCTGGCCGGGGCCTGAGCCCTGCACTAAACAACTATGTACGGCAAAGATTGACCGTATTGCAACCTTGACCGGGGTTGCAGGCAGGAAGGTGTCAGGCTTAACGGGCTGATCAGAACATTTTGCAGTCGGTTCATGATAAGTCCGGCACCCTCCAAGTATCACAACAGGATGTAGTGTTTATGGCGATACCCAAAAAAATCCGCATCGGCGAACTGCTGGTGGGGCACGATATTATCAGTGAAGATCAGCTGCAGACCGCGCTGGCCACCCAGAAAACACGCGGTACCAAGCTCGGTAATACTCTGATCGAGCTGGGCTATATTAGCGAGAGCGGCTTTCTGAAATTTCTCGCCCAGCAGCTCAAGGTTCCCTTCGTCGATCTCAAGCACTACCAGTATCGCCCTGAGGCGGTTCAGTCGCTGTCAGAGATTCACGCTCGTCGCTATCGTGCCCTGGTTCTCGAGGACAATGCCAGCGGCCTGCTGGTCGGCATGGCCGACCCCACCGACATTTATTCCTACGATGAGCTTTGCCAGTTGCTGAAACGGCCGATCCAGCAGGCGGTGGTGCGCGAGGCCGACCTGCTGGCGACCATCGATACGGTCTATCGCCGTACTGATGAGATCATCAACCTGGCCGGTGAACTTGATGAAGAGTTAGCCGACGGCGCCTTCGACCTTGAAAACCTGTTGTCCGATGCCGAGCTGGAAGATGCGCCGGTGGTTCGGTTGCTGCGTTCTCTGTTCGAGGATGCGGTGCAGGTTGGTTCTTCGGATATTCACATCGAGCCGGACGAAACGGTACTGCGCCTGCGCCAGCGTATAGATGGCATGCTGCATGAGCAGGTGATGAAGGAAAAACGCATTGCCAGCGCCTTGGTGTCGCGTCTCAAGCTGATGAGCGGCCTCGATATTTCTGAGCGACGCCTGCCGCAGGACGGCCGCTTTAATATCAAGGTACGGGGTCGCTCCATCGATGTGCGTTTATCCACCATGCCGTTGCAGTACGGAGAATCGGTGGTTATGCGTCTTCTCGATCAATCCGGCGGGTTGCTCAGCATGGAGAAGGTCGGGATGCCCGAGGAGCTGCTCAATCGCTTCCGATCCCTGGTGCGAAGGCCTCACGGCTTGCTGTTGGTCACCGGTCCCACCGGCAGCGGTAAGACGACTACCCTGTACGGTGCCTTAAACGAACTGAACCGCAGCGAAAAAAAGATCATTACTGTCGAAGACCCGGTGGAATACCGCTTGCCGCGGGTTAACCAGGTGCAGACCCACGAAAAGATCGGTTTGTCTTTTGCCCGCGTGCTACGCGCTGCCCTGCGTCAGGATCCGGACGTGGTCATGGTTGGCGAGATGCGCGATCAGGAAACCGCCGAGATTGGCCTGCGGGCTGCCATGACCGGTCACCTGGTGTTGTCGACCCTGCACACCAACGATGCGGTCAGCACCGCTTTACGCCTGCTCGATATGGGGGCCGAGGGATTCGTGGTCGGCAGCGCCCTGCAAGCCATACTTGCCCAGCGGTTGGTGCGGCGGATCTGTGACACTTGCATCGAAGACGATCCTTTGGATGAGTCGATGCGTAACTGGTTGGATAAGGTTGTCGGCCAAGGTGCCGGACAGCTCTCCTTCAAGCGGGGGGCCGGGTGTCATCAATGTCACAACAGTGGCTACCAGGGACGTATCGGCGTGTTTGAATTACTCGAAATAGATACCTTGTTGGCGGACGCCCTGCGTCGGGGAGATGCTGCCGGTTTTGCCGAACTGGCCCGACTTCAGCCTGGCTTCAAGCCGCTGACGCTGGCTGCCTTTGATTATGCTCGGAGCGGTATCACCAGCATGGAAGAGGTATTGCGGGTCGCCGGCCAGGTCGATGCAAATGTTGACCTCGACTTATTGACAAACCCCCTTTCCAACGATGAAATAAACGACGATGGCGCAGTTTTCGTACAAAGCCCGTAGCCACTCCGGACAGTTGCTGGAGGGGCGTCTGGAAGCTGTTTCAGCCGCCGGTGCGGCCGACCAGCTGTTGGCCAACGGGGCGACTCCGGTGGCGATCAACGAACTCAAAGCCGGCGTGTCGCCCTTTGAGCAGGTTGTTGCGCGTCTGGCATCTGCCCGGCAAGGGCGGGTGGATATCGATGACCTGATCCTTTTCTGCCGGCAGATGTATACCCTGATCAAATCCGGGGTGCCGATGCTCAGGGCGTTGCGCGGTTTGTCAGAGATGATAAGAAAGCCTGCTATGGCAACGACTCTGCAGGCAGTGGCCGAGGACCTGGAGAGCGGCCGGGATCTGTCCGGCTCCTTAAGGCGCCATCCCAAAGTCTTTCCGCCCCTGCTGTCCAGCATGGTTCAGGTCGGAGAAGGCTCGGGGCAACTCGAAGAGTCCTTTCTGCAGATATCCCGCTACCTGATCCGGGAGAAGGAGACCGCCGACCAGATTCGTTCGGCCATGCGTTATCCGACTTTTGTGGTGGTGGCTATCTCCATCGCCATGGCTGTTATCACCCTGTTTGTGATCCCCGCCTTTGAGAAGCTCTATCAGGGAGCGGGTGCGGCTCTGCCGCTGCCGACTCGAATCATCCTTGGAGTGAGCAACTTTGCCGTTAGCTGGTGGTGGGCCATGGTGCTCGCCGGGGTGGCAGCCCTGTTTGCCTGGCGGGCCTATCTCGGCACCGAAAACGGGCGGTTGGTTTGGGACCGTTTTAAGTTACGTTTGCCGGTGATCGGCAGCATTCTGCATCGCGCTACCCTGATCCGCTTTTGCCGGGGGTTCGCCATGGGCTACGGCGCAGGGGTGCCGCTCATCCAGTCTCTGGCCTTTACCGCCCAAGCGGTAGGTAACGCCTTTGTCGAAAAACGACTCGGACGTCTGCGTCACAGTGTCGAACGGGGCGATACCCTGACCCGCAGTGCCGCCACCAGCGAGATGTTTACCCCTCTGGTGTTGCAGATGCTGGCCGTCGGTGAAGAGACCGGTTCGGTGGATACCATGCTTGTTGAGGTTGCCGAGTTTTATGAGCGCGAGGTTGAATATGATGTCAGTCGTTTGGCAAGCTCCATCGAGCCGCTTCTGATCGTACTTATCGGCGCCATGGTGCTGGTGCTGGCGCTTGGTGTTTTCTTGCCCATGTGGAATATGGCGACTGTCATGCGTGGGGGCTGATGAAACCCAAAGGCCTTTTACACCACAAAAGCTGGACCTTGCGACTGTTCGAGTGGGGAATATTAAGTTGTGTTGTATTGATTCTGATAGGAGTGTTTCTGCGCAAAGTGAGGTATCTGCAGGTCGAAACCGAGCGTCTCAGTGTGCAGGCGACTGTGGACAATTTGCGGGCTGCGGTGCTGTTGGCATCCGTATTGCCAAACAAAAAAGAATCAGTGCGCTCGGAGGTCCGGCCGGGCGGTAACCCCGTTGCGCTGCTTAAGGCGGAGACGGGCCTGGAACCTGATGGCTATCTCGGTGAACGGTCGGATGCGGATCCCAATGAGATTGCTCCGGGCCGATGGTACTACGATCAAGCTCAGGGGGCGCTGATTTACCGTTTGCGCAGTGTGGTTGGCTTTGAAAGCCCATTATCCGGTCCGGCGCGCATTCGTTTGTGTCTTCGCCAAGCAGAGGCAGGTCAATCGGCCGGCTCACCATTGCGACTCGATGCATGTGAGCCGTATCGATGGAAACTGGCAAATTAGACTGGACCTGTAAAGAGTTTTCTTCTGGGAAAAGTTATATATTTGGCATGCATCAGACGGAGTTTTTGCGTCTGAGACACGAAGTCTGTCAATTGCTGGACTGTTTGAAAAGTAAGTGTGTTTTGAAGGTTATGGATTCCCGCCTAAGCGAAGAGGGCGAGACAACCTTCGTATTATCAACCTAGATTTCGGAGAACAAAGGAGAGAGCAAATGAAGAATCAGAATGGTTTTACTTTAATTGAGTTAGTGGTGGTTATTGTGGTGTTGGGAATCCTTGCAGCTGTTGCAGTACCGAAGTTTATCGATTTAAGGGAAGAAGCCGAGGAAGCCGCTTTGTCCGGCGTGGTTGGTGCCATGGGTTCGGCGATGGCTATCAATTATGCCGGTTTTGTTGCATCAAACGGAGCCAAGGGCGAAGATGTTGATAATTGTGATGATATTGGCTCTTTGATGGATGGTGGGGTTCCGGATGGATACACTGTCACCCCAGGGCCTCTTGTTTTGGGCACCCCGTCGGACTGTACTGTTATCCAGGACGGTTCCTTAGAGACTGATACTTTTGTAGGTATCGCTACCATCGTCATCCCCCCCGCTCCCTAAAGTTTACCTTGCACTGGTAAGAGGCCCTTTCCCAGGAAAGGGCCTCTGTTTTAGCTTGCTTTGCGAGACGGAATCTCCGGGTTCTATGCATGGAATAGATTTTTCTCAATGTTCAACAGGGCTGTCGGTTAATAATGAATCGTATTGACTCCCATAACCGCGGGTTCACCCTGGTCGAATTGGTGACAGTTATTCTTTTGCTCGGCATTCTGTCGGCGGTGGCTTTGCCGCGTTTTTTCGATGCCACCGATTTTACGAGCCGTGGCTTTTATGACGAGGTGGCGGGGGCGGCCCGTTATGCTCAGAAGCTGGCGGTCGCCAGCGGCTGCGATGTGCGGTTGAGTATTACCAGTGGCAGTTATGCTCTGCATCAGCGGCAGTCCTGTGTTGATCATAGTAGCGCTTTTAATCGGACTGTGTCTCAGCCAGCAGGCAGCGGTGCTTTTGCCGGTTCGGCGCCGTCTGGAACTACCCTTTCCCCCAGTTCTCTCAGCATAATATTTGATGCTCTTGGTCGCGCCACTCCCGGCGGGGTGACGGTAACTATCGATGGTCGTTCCTTCACTATTGTCGGTGAAAGCGGCTATGTGGATGCGTCATGATGATATCTTCCCGTTTGCGTAAAAGTCGGGGGTTTACCCTGATCGAACTGATTATCTCTATTGTGGTGGTGAGTATCGCTCTCGGCGGGGTGTTGCTGGCCATCAACTACACCGTAACTCACAGCGCCGATCCCATGCTGCAACATCAGGCGCTGGCCATCGCTGAGTCGTACCTGGAAGAAATTCTCCTGAAACCTTTTGCCGATCCCGACGGTATTGACACCGAAAGCACTCGGGCGTTGTTTGACGATGTCGATGACTATAACGGCCTGAGTGACAACGGAGCGCGGGATCAGACCGATACCGCTATCAACGGCTTGCATAATTATACGGTCGATGTGACGGTCGCCAGCACTGCCCTGAACGGTATCGGTGACACCAATAGCAAAAAAATCACTGTCACCGTCAGGCATTCGACCGGTATCAATATGAGCTTGAGCGGTTACCGGACCAGCTATTAAGAATCGCTACACAGGTCAATAAATTGAAGGCAGTCGACGATTAAAAGTTTGCGGTTTTCAACCTGTTTACCTGCAGCCATAATGAGGCCCCATGCGGTATTCGCTTTCACACCATAGAACGTCCTGCGGTTTCACCCTGGTGGAACTGGTGGTTGTGCTGGTGGTGACCGGCATCCTGGCGGCTCTCGGCGGCATGTTCATCGTCCAACCGATTCAGGGTTTTCTCGATCTTTCGCGCCGCGCCAGACTGGTCGACAGCGCGGAGACTGCACTGCGTCGTATGCAGCGTGATGTTCGTCAGGCGCTGCCCAACAGCGTGCGCATCAATGGTGCTGGTACCGCTTTGGAACTGCTGCATACCGTAGACGGCGGTCGCTACCGGGCTTATGGGCCAGGAAACACGCTCGACTTTACCGGTTTCGACACAGATTTCGAAGCGCTGGGCGATCTCGACACGGCCCCCACCCCTGGCCAGAGTATTGTGGTCTATAATCTCTCTGGCGCCGGCACTAACGGTAACGCTTATTTCGGTGACAATCGTGCCGGAGTCGGGGCCGGCAGTACAGTCAATTCGGTCATCCTTGATCCGCCCTTTCAATTTCCCCGTTCCTCCCCCTTTCAACGGTTTTTTATCGTTGACCAGCCGGTCAGCTATATTTGTGACACTGGGGCCGGCACCCTGACCCGCTATACCGGCTACGGCATTTCGGCAATCCAATCAAACACTCCCGGCGGCACCCCCGCCCTCATGGCCAACAACGTCAGCCAATGCAACTTTACCTATCAGCCCGGCACCGCTCAGCGCGCCGGGTTGGTGACTCTGCGGTTGCAGATCACCGAAGATGGCGAATCGGTGACTCTGCTGCACCAAATTCATGTGGAGAATGCGCCATGAACGGCATGCGAGCACTGCGTAATCAGGGCGGCATGTCGCTGGTGACGGCGATTTTTATTCTGGTGGTTCTGTCTGCCATTGGTGGTTACATGGTGCTCACCGCCGGGGTACAGAGTCGCACCACGGTCATGGCTCTGCAGGGGGCGCGAGCTTATCATGCAGCGCGCAGCGGCCTGGAGTGGGGTATTAACCGGGACCTGAACAGCGGCGTTTGCGTCAGCGGCAGTTTCCAGGTAGACGGATACACTGTGACTGTTACCTGTGAATCGACTGCCTTTAACGAGGGGGGGCGGAGCTTCACCGTGTTCCGCATAAGCTCGTTGGCCGAATGGGGCAGTTATGGTGATGCCCATTATATATCTCGGCAACTGACCGCCCGGGTGACTGATGTCCTACCTTGAGCCTGTTCGCCTTATTGAGGGATCATGGATAATTTCGACAAAGTGCTGATACGGCTTTTCACTTCGTACTTATTGGTATGGTGTTGTCTCCTGGTACAGCCCGCTCAGGCCGACGATTGTTCTGATTACGTCAATAAGGCGACCATTAACGAGATCTATGATCTGGGGAGTGAAACGTGGGTGGAAGTGCGGCTGTTGGAGCCCCTGGATTCATCGGTTTATGAGAACTGGTCGCTCCGCCTTTGCGCAAAAAATAATAATGCTGGGTGCCACGATTACTCTCTTTCCTTCGGGGAGATCCTATATCAAGAGATCTATCCAGATTGGATTAGGGTCAATGTCAACAGTGCGGACGTTAATCTGCAAAAAAATGGCGGGATGGATATTGTATTGCGGGATCAGGGTGGCCAGGCGGTCGATTACCTTTCGGTTAACGATTATCATGCGCAATCAACGAATTGTTTGAGCTTTAAGTATCCCACCGCAACGGGTCAACTGCACTCCAGTCCCAAGGGGATTTACCGCGACCCTGATGGGAAGGGCCCTTGGGTGGAGCTGGGGAGTCCGGGGGCCAACGGCGAGCCTACTGAGGGTTATGACAATGACGACCAGTCCGGGCCGATCGAACTGGTCGCCTACTACGCCTTGGAAGGCGATGTCACCGACAGCAGCGGCAACGGCCACACCGGCACCAGCCAGGGGACGGTGACCTATGGCCGGGCCAAGGTCTGCGATGGTGTGTATTTGGCCGGCAGCGGTTTTCTGCAGGTGCCTGACAACGACGATTTCGATATTGCCGATGAACTGACGGTTATGGCCTGGGTTCACCCAGACAGCCTGAGCGTGGCCGGGCATGACAACTTGTACAGCTTTCTCTCCAAAGATACCAACTACGAATTCCACGTTCAAAGTAACGGTTCCATTATGTGGTGGTGGGGAAGTGGCAGCCTTACAACCTCTGCCGGCCTGATACAACCGGGAGTCTGGCAGCACGTTGCCTTTGTTTATTCCCGGGCCGCCGGGCAAATGCGGATTTATCTAAACGGCAGCCAAGTCGCCAGTCGGCCCTTCAGCGCCAGCCTGCCGCTAAATAGCGATCCCTTCTATATTGGTAGCGATAAGGCTACCGGTGGAGGGGAGATGTCCGGCCGGCGGTTTTATGGCGCTATTGATGAGGTGCGGGTCTATTCCGGTGCCTTGTCTACCAGTCAGATCAGCGATCTGATGAACCAGGCCGACCCCTGTGCGCTGCCTGCTCCTTTGGCGGAATGGCGTTTTGATGAATGCAATTATACCGCCGCCGGTGCTCTGGCGGTGGACACCCAAGGTAGTCACGCTGCTGTTGCCCAAGGGGGAGTGGCCAGCGAAGCAAGCGGAAAGGTCGGCCGCGCAGCGGAACTGGACCAGTCCACCGAATCTTTTATCACCGGCAACGATGTGCCCATGAACGGCGATTGGTCGGTGAGCACCTGGTTCCGCATGCCTTTCACCAATGTAGATGGTTCCCGTTACCATGTGTTAGGAGCTATGGCCGGCGGTGGCCACGATCTATTATGGCTCGACAGCCGAAACAACTACCGTTGGGGGGGATGGGCCAATTCCAGTATTGCCACCGGTAGTTTTCGCTTCGGCACCTTGGCCGATGGTTGGCATCATCTGGTGCTGTTGGGGCAGGGGGGAACGACTTTGTTGTATGTCGACGGCAGTTACCGGGATCAGGTCCCTCTGCAGGCGCAGGGCAACCTGCATTACCTCGGTACTTCCTTTGAAATATCCGGCGGGGAAGAGGGCTTTCGGGCACCGTTGGATGAATTTATTGTTTTCGACGAGGTCCTCGACCAGACTCAAATTGATAGCCTCTACCAATTGCAGAGCCAGGGGCGCAATCTGGACGGCAGCCTGCGGGCGGAGATTTTCTGTGGAACGACCATCGATCATTTTGAGATCATCCACGACGGTTCGGCGTTGACCTGTGCCGCCGAGGCGGTGACGGTACGCGCTTGCACCGATGCGGATTGCAACAGCCTCTATACCGACCCGGTTACCATCACCCTGTCGCCGTCCGGTTGGGTAGGCGGCGATGTGCAGACCCTCAACGGCGGCAGCGGTGTATTCCGCCTGCGCCATACCACGCCGGGTTCCGTGACTCTTGCAGCGACCGGCAATCCTTCAGCGGCCCAATCGCAACAATGCGTTAACAGTGGGGGCAGCGCAAGTTGCGATCTGGTTTTCCATGAAGCCGGCTTCCTGTTTGAGGTGCCCGATCACACGGCTTGTACCACCGAAGCGGATATCACCATCGCTGCGGTGCGGGCTGACGCCACCGGCGAGCATTGCATTGGCGATTACAGCTTTGCCAATACCACCCGCCAAGTGAATTTCTGGTCCGATTACCAGCAGCCGGCCAGCGGCACGCAGGCCCTGCAGATAAATGGAAGCACCATCAACGGGGCATCCCCCGGTACCCCTGTTGATCTGGTCTTTGACAGTCAAGCCGAAAGTAGCTTGGATATCCGTTACGATGATGCCGGACGGTTAAACCTGTCGGCCTATTTTGCCGGCAGCGGTGATGAAGCAGGATTGGTTATGACCGGCAGCGATAGTTTCATCGTTGCACCGGAGCGGTTGCGGGTTGCCGCCACCACCGACGGCACTACGCCCTTGGACAACAACAGCTTTAGCGGCGCCCCTTTCTGGGCGGCAGGAGAAGATTTCTTTGTCGAAGTGGCCGGAGTGTGCAGTGACGGGACGGTAACGGAAAATTTCTCTGCAGACACCACTCTGACGGCTATGGCGCCATTTACTCCAGCTACAGGTATTCTTGGCACTCTCACCGGTGGGCCACTGAGCGCTGTTGATTATAGCAGTGGTCTAGCACTGGTTGATGACATCAGTTACAGTGAAGTAGGTACGGTCACTATCGGTGCCGAGGTGCTTAACTACCTTGGCAGTGATCTTGATGTCACCGGCAACAGCGACCCTGTGGGGCGTTTCACCCCCCATCATTTTTTGGCCAGCCCCAATACCCCGCAGTTTGGCACCGCCTGTAATAGCGGCGGCTTTACCTATCTAGGTCAGTCCTTTGATTATGTAATGGCCCCGGTGATTACCGTTACGGCTCAGAATCTGCAAAATGGAGTCACGCAGAACTATGCCGGTGACTGGTGGAAACTGTCTTCTGGTACGTTAAGCGGTAAGAGTTATGATGCCGCCACTGGCAGTATCGATGTCTCTCAAGTGCCTGCGGGCGACCCGTCGGTGACCGAGCTCGGTGGTGGTGTGGGGTTATTGACTTTCAGCGCCGGTAGTGGTTTGAGGATGGACCGGGGGGCTTTCATGGCACCTTACGATGCCGATATCAGCCTGGAAATTAACGTTGTTGACGGGGATGCTATTGCCGCCACCAGCAACCCGGTGCGCTTTGGAGAAGCATCGGCTGGCAATGGCATCAGCTTCGATAATGGCAAGGAGATGCGATGGGGGCGTTTGATTTTAAATAATGCCTACGGCTCGGAATTGCTCGATCTGGCCATGCCTCTCAGGGCCGAATATTACAACGGAACCGCCTTTGTTCTCAATAGCGACGATAACTGCACCAGCTTGGATCTAACGCAGCTGAGCCTGAATAACGGTGTCACTCAGGTGACAGCCAATATCCCCATTGCAGTCGGCACCGGCAGCAGCAGTGCCTCGTTGCTAAGCCCCCTGCTGGTCGGCGACGCCAACCTGAGGTTCAGCGCTCCGGGCGATGATGGCTTTATCGACGTGACCGTTGATTTAAGTTCCCTCGACTGGCTGCGCTTCGACTGGGACGGCGACGGTAGCCACGATGACGATCCAAAGGGACGGGCCACCTTTGGTATTTTCAGGGGGCGTCCGAACGTGATCTATCTACGGGAAACCTACCGTTAAGGGTTGGTCCACTAATGGGTAAAACAATAAAAGAGGCGGATTCCTGCAGGATCCCGCCTCTTTTATTTAAAAAGTTAGATCTTTTGCAGGGAGACTATTCGCCAAGATAAGTGTAGGAAACCAGCGACTTATCCAGCAGGGCCAGAAACTGACTGGTCTCTTCAAAACTGATCTTGCCCGAGGCAACGCCCTTTTCAAGGGTATCGCGGACGTGTTTGAGGATCTCAGGTCCTTTGTACTGCACGTATTTGAGGCTTTCCCAGGTGGCATCGCCGTTGATCACTGTGTCGATCTTATAGTTGGTCTTACGGTTAAAGCTGACATGGACGGCGTTGGTGTCGCCGAACAGGTTGTGCATGTCTCCGAGAATCTCCTGATAGGCACCGATCAGAAAGAAGCCGATGTAGTAGTCTTCGTCCGCTTCGATCTTGTGGATGGGCAGATGCTCGGTGCGGCCTTGCTCACCGACAAAGCTGGTGATCTCGCCGTCCGAATCGCAGGTGATGTCGGCGATGGAGGCCATGATCTCCGGCTTCTCGTTCAGGCGCTGAATCGGCACGATGGGAAACAGCTGGTCGATGGCCCAGGAATCGGGCAGTGACTGAAACAGTGAAAAATTGGCGAAATAGGTCTGTCGCAGGCTCTGCTGAAATTCCAACAGCTCATCGGGGACGGTTTTAAGACGTTCCACGATGCCGTTGATTTTGATGAAGATTTTACTGCACAGCCATTCGGCCAGGGCCCGGTCGTGTAGATTCAGGTAACCGAGGTTGAACAGGCTCACCGCCTCCTGAATCAACTGCACCGTATCGTGATAATCGACCCGCAGGGAGTGGCGGTCGAGACTCTTGTAAATGCCGACCAGTTTTTCCACCGTTGGTGACAGCTTTTCGGCCCCTTCGAGGATTTCGTCAAAATCGGGGAGGGCATTCTGGGTGTTGGTGTTAAGGATGTTGGTGACCAGTACCGAATAGTGGGCCACTGTGGCCCGTCCCGATTCAGAAATGATGTTCGGGCAGACTACACCGGCTTCGTCACAGATATTCTTTACCTGGTAGACGACGTCGTTGGCGTATTCCTCGATGGTGTAATTGGCGCTGGAAAAATCGCTCGATTTGGAACCGTCGTAGTCGACTCCCATGCCGCCACCGATATCGAGAAACTCAAGACCGACTCCCATCTTGCGCATCTCGACATAGATACGGCTGCCTTCGATCAAAGCGTTCTTGATCTTGTCGATCTTGGTGATCTGGCTGCCGATATGGAAATGCAGCAGCTTCACAGTATCGAGCAAATCATGCTCCCGCAGGATCTCCACCGCTGCCAGCAGTTCGGAGATCTTCAGGCCGAATTTGGCATCGTCACCGCCGGAGGTGGCCCATTTGCCGGTACCGCGGGAGGAAAGCTTGACCCGAATGCCGAGCTTGGGAATGATGCCGGCCTTCTTCGAAAGGGCCAGGATCTTTTCCAGCTCAAAGAGCTTTTCTACCACGATGGTTATGTCGTAACCGATGCGCGTCGCATGCAGGACCATCTCGATGAAATCGTTGTCCTTGTAGCCGTTGCAGATGATCGGCAGTTTCTCCCCGGTTGCGAAGAAAATAGCCGCTACCAACTCCGGCTTGGAGCCGACTTCCAGGCCCATGTTGTGCTTTTTGCCGAAGTGCGCAATGGCCTCGACCACCTGGCGCTGCTGGTTGACCTTGATGGGGAAAAAGGTCTGGTATTGGGCCGGATAGTCGTACTCGGCAATCGCGCTTTTAAAGGCCCGGTTGATTGCGGCGATGCGCCCCTGCAGTACGTCCATGAATCGCAGCAGGATCGGCGGCTGAATGTTGCGCTTGATAAGGTCGTCGACCAGAGACCGCAAGTCGATAGAATACTTGGAACTCGGTGAGGGATGAACGCAGATATGGCCCTTCTTGTTGATGGAGAAGAAGTCTTCTCCCCAGTTGGGCAGATTGTAGATTTTTGCAGAGCTCTTAATCGACCAGCGTTTCATAGACATCACCAATTCGGATGGTTGTTAGACGTTTCGAACGTTTATCAGTTTCCTGCTTAAGGCAAAAAGCATTTACCGCAGAGTGCGCAGAGAGTACAGAGGAAAATCGAAAGGTCTGAAATCAAAATTTCAGGTTTTTCTGTTTCTTTTTTTCTCTGCGTCCTCTGCGCACTCTGCGGTGAGAGAGTTTTTCGGATGTAAACTTCTAAGCAAGCCGTCGTTTGAAATCCTCATAATCGAATCGGCGCAGCACCTTCAGCTCCCCGTTTTCCGGCTCAAAGGTGCAGATTGCCGGGTGCTGAATGCCGTTAAAGGTGGTGGTCTTGACCATGGTGTAGTGGGCCATGTCCAGAAATGCCAATCGGTCTCCAGGGGACAGGGGCTGTTCGAAAGACCAGTCGCCGATCACGTCGCCGGCCAGGCACGATGGCCCGCCGAGGCGATAGCTGCAGGCCTTTTCGCCGGCATCGAATCCGTTGTGAATGTCCGGTCGGTAGGGCATCTCCAGTACATCCGGCATATGACAAGTGGCTGAAACATCCAAAATAGCAGTATCGAGCTGATTATGTACCACATCCAGCACTTCGCTGACCAGCAGGCCGGTACCGATGGCGATCGCCTCGCCAGGCTCGAGATAGACTTGTACTTTGTATTTTTCCTGAAAATAGCGGATTAACTCTACCAAGCCATCGATGTCATAGCCCTCGCGGGTGATATGATGACCGCCGCCGAAGTTGAGCCATTTCATTTGCGGCAGAAATTCGCCGAACTGATCTTCAACAACCTTGGCCGTGCGGGCAAGCGGATCAAACAGGTGCTCGCACAGAGTATGAAAATGCAGCCCTTCGACTCCGTCAAGGGATTGATTATTGAACTCAGCCCGGCGAATACCCAGTCGGGAACCGGGTGCGCAGGGATCGTAAAGGGGCGTATGCCCTTCCGAATGCTCAGGATTGATGCGCAGTCCCACTGAAACCCGCCCCTGTTCTTTCTGCCACAGGGGGCGAAACCGCTCCAGCTGGTTAAAGGAGTTAAATACCAGGTGGTTGGAGATACCAAGCAGTTCGACAATGTCCGCTTCTTTGAAAGCGGCGGCAAAACTGTGTACTTCACGACCAAATTCTTCGCGGCCGAGACGGGCCTCCCAGGGGGAACTGGCACAGACCCCGTGGAGCGTTTCGCCGATCAGCGGAAATAGCGGCCACAGGGCAAAGGCTTTCATGGCCAGCAGGATCTTGGCGCCGCTGCGTTGCTGTACCTGGTCAAGGATGGCCAGGTTGTGGCGCAGGCGGCCGAGATCGATGACGTAGGCCGGGGAGGGGGCCAGTTCCAGGATTTTCGGGATGTCGATGCCGGTCATTTTATTGCCTCAAAAAAAACTTGCCCCTGGGCCTTAAAGCCATCTCACGCCCGCTCCTTGCAGTCGCTCAAGCCGCAAAGACGCCAAGAAGACAGGTTTTGCCCTTCTTTGCGGTCTTTGCGGCTTTAGTGAGCGAAGCGAACGCGCGTGATAATGATTTAGTTTTTTTCTACTCTCAAACCATTACAGTTCCGGCCAGTCGCCGCCGTCGATGACCTGGGTCTGCAGGCCCATGGGGGCAAGGGTTTCCAGGAACAACTCGGGGTCGAACTGTTCCATGTTGAACACCCCGTCGCCGCGCCATTTGCCGGTGAGCATCATCATGGCGCCGACGGCGGCCGGGACGCCGGTAGTATAGCTGATGGCCTGGGAGTTGACCTCCTGGTAGCAGGCTTCATGGTCGCAGATATTGTAAACATATACCTGTTTGCGTTTTCCATCTTTGATGCCGCGAGCGATAACGCCGATGCAGGTGCGGCCCTTGGTTAGGGCTCCCAGGCTGCCGGGGTCGGGCAGCACCGCTTTCAGAAACTGCAGCGGGACGATCTTCTGGCCCTGGTATTCGACCTCGTCGATGCGGGTCATGCCTATGTTCTGCAAGACCTCCAGATGCTTGAGGTAGTTGTCGGAGAAGGTCATCCAGAACTGCGCCTTTTTAATGGTCGGGATATGCTTGACCAGAGACTCCATCTCCTCGTGGTACATGCGGTAGATGTTCATTGGTCCGATGCCTTCAGGAAAATCAAAGCTGTGCTTGGTGCTCAGCGGCGGCGTTTCGATCCACTGACCCTCTTCCCAGTGACGGCAAGGAGCGGTCACCTCACGGATGTTGATCTCCGGGTTAAAATTGGTGGCAAAGGCCTGGCCGTGATCGCCGGCGTTGGCGTCGATGATGTCGATCTCGTGGATCTCGTCGAGGTACTTCTTGGCCGCCAGGGCGGTATAGACGTTGGTTACACCGGGGTCGAAGCCGCTGCCGAGCAAAGCCATCAGACCTTTTTCCTTGAACCGCTCGTGGTAGGCCCACTGCCAGCTGTATTCGAACTTAGCAGTATCGAGAGGCTCGTAGTTGGCGGTGTCGAGGTAATCGACCCCCGTTTCCAGGCAGGCATCCATGATGGTCAGGTCCTGGTAGGGCAAAGCCACGTTGAGCACCAGTTGGGGCTGCTCCTGCTTGATCAGAGCCACCAGCTCGGGGACATTGTCCGCATCGACCTGGGCGGTCTTGATGGGAAAGTGGGGAATCTCCGCAGCGATGGCGTCGCATTTGGACTTGGTCCGGGACGCCAGGGTGATTCCGGTAAAGACCTCTTTGGCCTGAGCGCATTTGTGAACCACCACCCGGCCTACGCCACCTGCACCAATAATCAGCACTTTGCTCATGGTTCTGTTCCTCTTTAAATAATTTGCCTGAAAGTGTTATCCCTGTAATGTTGCCTCGCCAACGGCGATGGTTGCCGACGGAGCAAGCAGCACGTTATTTGCCTTTGTATTCAAAGGTGGGCGGAGTAACTACCCACAAAATTTTTGCCACCCCGCTGCCGATGTTTCTAACGGCATGGCGCTGGTCAGACGGGAAAAAAAAGCACTCGTTCTTCTTTACCATATAGGCTTTGTCATCCAGGGTCAGTTCAATGCGGCCGCTGAGCAAAAAGCCGAACTCTTCGCCTTCGTGAAGGGACTGCTCTTCCATGGCTTCGCCGGCTTGCAGGGTGATCAGGGCGGGATCCATGGTGCGATTTTGCGCTCCGGGTACCAGCAGTTCGACCCGGATGCCGTCTTCCTCGGTGGCGATGACCGTCGAATCCTTGCCGAAGACGACCTGGCTTTCATGGGGTTCGGCAAAAAACTCGGATATCGATACGCCAAAGACATCGAGGATGTCTTTAAGGGTGCTGATCGCCGGTGAAGTAGCGTCATTCTCCAGTTGCGAGATATAGCCCTTGGTCAGGTCGGCGCGGCTGGCCAGTTCTTCCTGGGTCAGGGAATCAGCCATGCGCAACTTTCTCAGTTTTTGTCCGATCTTCACGGCAGGCTCCAACGCTATTCAAACCATAAGGAAGCGATTTAAGTTTACCATTGCTAAACAGTCTGTTTAGTAGGGAGTGCTATATACTCTTCAAACGGTAAGGCTGTCAACAAAAAAATATTGGTGAAAAAACCCTTGAGAACCGGTCGTTTCCAACGAAAAGATTTCATTTTTCAGCCAAAAAGGCTGGCTCTTCTTGACACTGGCCGAATAATTATATTTACTTGCATTCGGCAGATATCTCAAGTAGCTGTTTTCAGCAGCCTTTTAGGAAAGGATTCGTAGACTATGATATCCATCGGAAAAATCGGTTTCATCGGTGGTGGCAACATGGGGGAAGCTCTGATCAAGGGACTTATCGAGGGAGCTTTTCCGGCCGCCGATATTCTGGTTGCTGAACCTGTTGAAGATCGCCGCCTGCAGTTGGTTGAGCGCTATGGTATCGATGCAAGGGCCGATGTGGCCGAGGTGGTGACCGCCAGCGAAGTCGTGGTTCTGGCAATTAAGCCGCAGATTGTACCGCTGGTGATGCCTGGAATCGCCAAGGCCCTGGACCAGAAGAAACTATTAGTCTCTATCGCTGCCGGTGTGACCAGCCAGACTTTGGAAGAATACTTAAATGGTTCTCCGCGAGTTATTCGGGTGATGCCCAACACCCCGGCTCTGGTTGGTGCCGGAGCCACCGCGATCTGTCGTGGCAGTCATGCCGGGGAAGACGATCTGTTGACGGCCCGGCAACTGTTTGAAGCGGTGGGGATAGTGCAGGTAGTCAGCGAGGGGCAGATGGATGCAGTGACCGGTCTGTCCGGTTCGGGCCCGGCCTATGTCTATACGGTAATTGAAGCCATGGCGGCAGGCGGCGTACAACAGGGTCTGACCATGGATGCTGCGCTGGAGTTGGCCGCCCAGACTGTATTTGGTGCGGCCAAGTTGGTTATGGAAAGCGGCGAGCATCCGGCGGTACTGAGGGACAAGGTCTGTTCTCCGGGGGGCACGACCATTGAGGCAGTGAAGACCTTGGAGAAAAAAGGTTTGCGGGCTGCCTTGATGGAGGCCGTTAGTCGGGCCGCGCAACGCTCCCGGGAGTTGGGACGTAAGTGACTTCGATCCCGAAGCAGATTATAGCTAAACATGAACGCCGCCCGTAACAGGGCGGCGTTTTTTTTGGAAAAAACGCTCGGCGGCGATGGCCAAAGCCGAGAGGACAAAAATAATCAGATAGTTGAGACCCTCTTTGCTGTGATCGATGGGGGGAGGATATAGCTGACGGCCTTCTGATCCTCCGTTCCGAGGCTGTTCTGGTAAACCTTGGCGATCAGGTCCATGCCGCGGATGGCGTTCTTGCGTTTGCGGGTGATACGATAACTGTGCAGAAAAAGCCCAGTACCCCTCCGTACCAGAGGACCGAAAATGGGGCGGATAGAGGGCATCGGTGATGAGCAATACACGAAAACAGATGAGAAAAGTCTAGCAAAGGCTTGCCCTTCCAGTCTCTCCAAATGAACTGAAATCTGTTCTCAAACATGCAAATTTTCGCTTCGCCCCGCGTGGTCCGACAAACTTTTAGCGACGCACTCGGGTCACCTCGATCACCGGCACCATGCTCAGGGCCGAAATCTCTTGCTTCAGGGCGTCAGCCAGGATTTCGATGCCCGGCGCCTTGCCCAGTCCCATGTCTTCTGCGGCCATGGCCAGTAGCACCAGATCGGGCCGAGTCCGGTCGAGCACGGTTTTCAAGGTGAGAGGTGTCAGGACCTCATGAATGTCGACCTTGTCGATGATACCCTCTTTAACCGCGTGGTGCTCTTGGCGAGGATCGGCGGTCACGATTTCGATAGCGGGATTTTTCTGCAGTTGTTTCAATACGTTGGCCCCGGTAACTCCGGCGCCGATCACCAGAACTCGCATCGTTTCTCCTTGTACCTGTGGAAGGTTGCGCTGAAAAGGCTGGGTTTGGACTTCACCCGAACCAGCCGATCCCTGCAAGCAGATAGAACAGCACAGCCAGCGCCAGAGAACTGGCTAAAGTTATGACGAGGCCACAGCGCAACATCGTACCCCTCGGTACGATCCCGGTAGCGGCCAAAAGGGCCATGCGGCCGGAGGCCGAGGGCAGCGAATAGCCGAAGGTAGTCGCCAGGGTTACGGGCAACACCAGCATTAAGGGGTTCAGAGCCGGTTGGTCCGCTGCCAGGGTGATCAGCACTGGCACGAATACTGCGGCGATGGTGGTATTGTTCAGCAGATTGGTAAGCAGAGCAGAGACCGTCACCAACAGGATCAGGCTGATAAAGAGCGACGAGCCGGTTACCAGCGGGGCAATCAGAAGCGCAAACCAGTCGGTGGCGCCCGAGCGGACCAGCGCTTCACCCAGACTGAGTCCGGCGCCGATGATCAGAAAGATGCCCCAGCTGATCCCCTTGAGGTCCTCCCAGTCGATGATTTCCCGAATCGCCAAATAACAAACGGCCATCACCGCTACCAAGGCTGCGGAAAACAGGGTCGGAGGAAGTCCCAAAGAGGCTTCCAGAAAAGGCCCGCCGATCCACAGACAGGCTGTGACGACCAGCATGATGAGGATTTCCCGCTCCACTCGATTCATCGGGCCCATATCCCGAACCTGGCCCCGGGCGGGCGATACATCGAGTCGTGTGATCGCCACCGGCATGAGCTTGAACAGCAGCAGCCAGGTCAGCGGAAAAATTACCACAAAGGCCGGCAGACCGTATTTCAGCCAGTCGAGAAAGGTCCAAGGCATGATTTTACTTAGAAAGCCTGAGGCAACGGCGTTGGCTGCGGCCCCCAGGATAGTGACCATGCCTCCCAAACTGGCGCTGTAGGCAATGCCGAGAGCAAGCAGTGTCAGCAGGTCGGCGGCCTCGTCTCTATCGGAAACCTCGCGGGAAATGGTCAGGGCCACCGGGATCAGCATGGCTGCGGTGGCGGTATTTCCTACCCACATGGAAAAAAGCGCAGAGATACTCATCAAACCCAGCAGTAAGGCGCCGGTGCCGCCCCCCGAGGCAACGATTGCAAGTAGCGCCAGGCGCCTGGTCAAGCCGTGTTTGCGAAGGGCTTCGGCGAGAAACAGGCTGGCCAGAATCAGAAAAACCACCGGACGGGAAAAGGTTTCAAAGGCTTGGGACGTGTCGGCGACTCTTAGCGCCACCAAGGCGACCGGTACCATAAGTGCGGCGATGGGCAGGGACACCGGTTCCAGAGCCAACACGCCGGCGGTAAAGACAAAGGCGGCCAGACCCCGTTGGCCGGCAGCGGAAAGTCCCTCGGGCCGAGGCAGCAAAAGGACTCCCGCTGTCAACGACAGCACGAGGCCGAAACGGCCGATGAATCGCCACAACCGGCTGACCCCGCTGAGAACGATCGGGCGCAGCACGCGCAGCGGCTCGTCGCTTGTTGCGGCTTTCGGCGGCCCGAACGGCCTGACCAATCGCAGCCTTTCCAGCAGGGGGTCAACAATGATTAGCTCCCCGCGCAGCAAGCCGCCGATGAAACGGCTCAAAATACGGCCGGGTCCGCCTCCTTTGCGACCAGCGGTACGGCGCTGCTGCAGCTCTTCCACTGCTTGCCGGCAGCGGCTACAGTCGAGCAGATGGGCCTCGGCTTCCCGGGAGGCCTCAGCGCTGAGTTTGCCCTCGACGTAGTCTCTTATGCGGATATGCTGCTTGTTCATCAGCCATCGCTTTCTTCCTCGGGCAGGATCACCACCTCTTCTTCGGTAAAGACGTAGTTGGGCAGAGAAACCCGGCCCAGCTCTGTTTCAAGCATCGTTTTGATCGGACCGATGGCCGTTAGTCGACCTCTGTGGCCGCGCACCTGCAAAATCTGACCGACCAGAAAGACTTCCCGCAGGTGAAAGCCGGCCATGATGCAGCGGGCGAGCTCCCTGCTGCCCCAGCCGAAGGACAGGGCCAGGGCCAGCATTAGAGCCGTGATCAGGACGGTGGCGAAGCTTACCAGCAGGGCGGTCTGCACGCCTAGCTGCTCCAGGGCCAGCACGCCGACGAAAACCAGAATAATGTAGCGACTGGCCTGCCCCAGGGCCAGCCCACCGCGTATGCCGGAACGGTCGGCCATGGCACCCAGAGTATTGCCCACAAGCCGCGCGATCAGGCCGCCGAGCAGCAGGATCAGCATGGCTGCCAGCACTTTGGGCAGATAGTCGACCACACTTTGCAGGGTGGTACTCATCCCCTGCAGGCCGAGGCTCTCAGCTGCCGCCAGCACGAACACCAGCAGCACCAGCCAGTAGATCAGCCGGGCCAGTAACCGTGAAACGGAAGCGTCCATGCTGAGATCTTGCAGCAGACGGGCAGCGCCGGCCTTCTCGCCCAGCCGGTCCAGACCTAGCCGCTTGAGGATTTCGCCAACCGCAAATTGGGCCAGGCGTGCCGCCAGCCAACCGACCAACAGTAGTACCAGCGCGGCCCCCAGCATCGGCAGCCACTTCATAATGTCGGTAACCAATATCTTACCCACATGTTCCGTCCAGAAATCCGAATTCCAGGGCATCGGCGACCTCCTTCCATGGCAAAATAGTCTTTATACTGTAGCAGCAAAATGTTTCGCCAACAGATAGAGGCCTGAAAATAAACAGCGAATGAGAGCTTGGCGGGTGGAGGGGCGATGACCAGACTTGTGACCTTCCCCAGAAATTTTGGGAAGTTCGAAAAGTTGCTAAAACAGCAACGGGAGGGTGCCATGGTTTCGAGAAAAAGGCGTTTCACCTGTGAATTTAAGGTCGAAAAGGTACGCTTGGTGACCGATAGCGATCAGAGAGGTGAAGATGTAGCTGCGGATCTGGAGATCCATCCCAATGCGCTGTATGAATGGATGCGCCAATTCCGCGAAGAACCTGATGAGACCTTTCCTGGCAAGCACGGATCTTTCAGCAAAATCCCCTGCCCCTTTGACTCTCCGCTGAGAGGTGAATAGGCTTCGGCAGACTTTTCAAACCGTTTTATCAAGGCGCCTCACCCTGAGGCGCCGACCCCGAAAAGTAAATCCTAATCACCTTGCCTGCCGAAATGGTGCTGCCTCATAGGAGGCAGCACCGTTATTTTATCTGGAGACGGTAAAGCGAGCCGCGTCAGTAGCTAAGGTAGAGGTCGGCGGCGATGGCCAAAGCCGAGAGGACAAAGATGATCAGATAATTGAGACCTTCCTTGCTGTGATCGATGGAGGAGAGGATATAGCTGACGGCCTTCTGATCCTCCGTTCCGAGGCTGTTCTGGTTAACCTTGGCAATCAGGTCCATGCCGCGGATGGCGTTCTTGCGTTTGCGGGTGATGCGATAGCGGTGCAGAAAGAAGCCGCAATAGCCGAGGACGCCGCCATACCAGATGGGGCGAAACAAGGGTGGGTAGAGAGCGTCGGCGACCAGCAGTACGCGGAAGCAGATGGAGGAAAAAAGGCCAAGAACAAAAATGGCGTTGATGACGGAAGCGGGTAATTCCTTGGGAGCATTCATTATGGAGGTCGTTACCGAAGTTGGGGCGGCCGGTCTGGTTTGCCGAAGGAAACCGAGGACTACGGTGAACAGCAAATTTAATGGCCGCCAGGTTATTGTTGGGCCAGCTGCCGGCGGAAGAAGTCACCTAGCTGCTGACGGAGAGCGTCGCGGGTCTTGCGAAATTCGGCCAGGATCTCTTCTTCGCTGCCTTTGGCCTGGCTCGGATCGGTGAACCTCATGGTATGCCGTTTGACGCCACCGAAGTAGAGGGGGCAGTTTTTCTCAGCTTCGGTATTCAGGGTGATGACGTAATCAAAGGGTTCCCGTTCATAGCGGCTGAGGCAGTTGGAAACCTGTGAGTCGAGATCGATCCCGAGCTCGGCCATAACCGCGGTGGCTTGGGGGGGTGGTCCTGGGTGGTCAAGCCTGCAGAAACGGCCTCCAATCTGTCGCCAAAATCAAAATTTATCAGGGCTGCAGCCATAGGGCTGAGACAAGAGTTGTCGGTGCAGAGAAACAGAGCGCGCTTTTTCATGCGAACCTCCGTTTTTTGCTGTTGGTGAACGCGGTTGATGCTTTCGTAAAGGGCGATCTGTTCGGCCTGGGAAAGTTTCCGCTGACACGGTTTTGATTCGCGCAGGCAAACGGAGCAGCGAGTGTCAGTGCACCACAGGCATCGCCGGCAGTCGGGGCAAGGATGTTTTTTTTTCATTGCCTCCTCCCGGGAGGGTGTCGGACTTAACGGACCAAAGAGAAATATTGCCTGTTCGAGAACCGATACCCGAGAATTTGAGAGCGAATAGCAGAGCTATCTGCCGAGAATTCCCAGGAATATGAGCCGAGCAGACGATGTTGCAGCCGGTGCATGATAAGATCGATAGCCCCTTGAGTATTGTAGGCAGGCACAAATTGTTATGCAAGGAATTTCAGGCGGCTACGCAGATACCAGGCCTCGCAGAGCTCGCAGGACAGGAGCAGAAAGATCGCCAGGGCGACGCCGGGAACGGTTAGTGACGTGAGTGCCAGAAGCAGCCAGCAGAGACAGAGATAAGCGACCTTGCAGAGAGTCGCCCAGCTGAGAAAAGCCGTGCGGTGATTGGCGGAATACGCGCCGCGATAGAGATAGATAATTCCTGAAATAGCCGGGTAAAGGGCACAGAATGCCAGGGGCAGAGCTATATAGTGGCGCAGATCGAAGCTCAGGCCCATGGCCTTGCCCAACACCATGCCATTGAGAGGGTAGGCGATAGCCAGGGTAATCAGTCCCATGCCCAGGGCGACCCGCCAGTAGAATGCTGTCAAGGTTTGATAGTCCGTACGGTCCTTGATTAGTGTCAGGTAGGCCTGTTGCAGATTACGCATCGGTCCGGCCAGTAAAAAGATAAAGCCGCGGATGATGCCAAAGGCCGCCAGAGCAAGAGCACTGTCGGGCAGGCGGCTGATAATGGCACTGATCATAAGGGGCACGGTTTGCTGCATTGCCGAAGAAAAGGACAGGGGTAAGGCATAACGGAAGATAGCTATCAGACCTTTTTCCGGTTCTGTCGAGCATGGAGTGTAGGCTTTCCAGGCAAACCATATCATGATGGCTGTTTCCACTGCGATGCAGCCCAGCAGGCCAAAGGCGCCGACGGCAGCCCCGCTGAACCAGTGGCGGCCGAGCAACAGGAAACCGACCAGCGACAGAATCCGGATCAAGGTGGCCAGAGAAACCAGGCCGGTGCGCCGGGCGCGAATCACGATGCCCTGGCAGAGGCCGCGCAGGCCGGTAAAAAAAGGCAGAAAGGTCAGGATGGTCAGCACCGAGCGGGCCTCATCTGCAATAGCGGGACTGACGCCGAGCAACCGTTCAAAAACCAGCTTGCCGAGAGGGGTATAGGCGACCAGGGCCAACAGCAGCGAAACATAAAGGGCGATGGTTGCAACATAGACTCCGACTCCCAGCAGGGAACGGCGACCGCGAATCAGGGCGATGGCAATGGTGTGGTTCTGGTAGGCCGGTGAGGCCAGGCACAGATGCAACACGATCGCGACGGAAAAACCGGCCAGGGTGAGGACCGGTTGGGCGAGACGGGCCAGGGCGGCATTGATGAGGGAATGGGAGAGGCTCATCAACTGCACATTGAGCAGCAGCGGGAAAAAAAAGAAAGCGATCTCCCGTTGGGAGAGGCGAGGCTCAGAATCTACCAAGGGTTCTCCGCAGGGAACAGGCGTAGCAGGTCGCTGCTTGTTTCAGCCCGATAGTCGTAAGCTAAACCATCGTCGTTGCCGTAGCCGAAGGCACAGAAACAAGTTTTGACCCCGGCGGCCAAACCGGCCCGCAGGTCGGTGTGGTGGTCGCCGATCATTACCGCGGTTTCCGAGGAACTCTCCAGCTCGCGCAGAGCTCGCAGGACCGGTTGCGGGTGGGGTTTTTTCGGTAGTTTGCCGTCCGCTGCGATGATGGCGCAGAAAAAGGCATCGAGGCCGAGTTCACAGATGATAGCCAGGGTAAGATCATAGGGTTTATTGGTGACCACCGCCATTTTTTCACCCTGGTGCTTCATGAGAAAGTCGTCGATGCCCGGCATGAGGCGGGTTTCATCCAACATGTGTTCTTGATATAAACTCAAGAAACGCTGTACTTGTTGGGCGGAGAAAGCCTTTTCCGGCAATGCTCTGCGGACCAGCATGGTAGCACCATCGCCGACCAGTTGGGCAACGGTCTCTCGCGGCAGAGGGGGCAGGGACAGTTCGCTTAGTAACAGGTTGAGGGCAGTCGTTAGATCGGGCAGGGAATCGATCAGCGTGCCGTCGAGGTCAAACAGGAAAGTATCTGGTTGCATAGCTCCCTCCTTTATCCTTTAAACCAGGATCCAAACCAGGCTAGAACGCCTGTCTCCTCCATCTTGTAATAAAGAATAACCGCCACCGCCAAAGGTGCCACATAGCGAATCAAAAAATGCCAGGCGGGGTAGGTCCAGCCGGCGCCACCGGCCATGAGCTCTTCCTTTTCTTCGGTTCCTTTCCAGAACCAACCGACGTAGAGCGCGATCAACAGACCGGCGATCGGTAGCAGGTAATTAGAGGCGATAAGATCGACCGAGTCGAAGAAGGAGCGCTCGCCGATGAGATGCCAATCGCCCAGACTGTTGTACGACAGAGCGGTAGGGATGCCTACCACGAAAGCCAGGCCGGCGAGAAATCCGGTGGCTTTAGGCCGGCCCCAGCCTCGTTCATCAATCAGATAGGCGACCTGGGCTTCGAGCAGGGAAATGGCGCTGGTCAGAGCGGCAAAGGACAAAAGCAGGAAAAAGAGGATGGCCAACAGGTATCCTCCCGGGAGCTGGGAAAAGACCACCGGAATGGTCTTGAAAATCAAGCCCGGGCCGGAGGCCGGTTCCAGACCGACGGCAAAAACCACCGGAAAAATTGCCAGGCCGGCCATCAGGGCGATCCCGGTGTCGAGCAGGGCCACGCGCAATCCGGCGGCGAAGAGGTTCTCCTGGCGACTGAGATAAGAGCCGTAGGTGATCATGGCCGCCATTCCCAGGGACAGGGTGAAGAAGGCGTGTCCCAGCGCCTCTAAGACGGAACCGGGAGTCAGTTTGGCAAAGTCGGGGCGAAACATGAAGGCCAGACCCTGCCGTGCGCCGTCGCTGAGCATGCCGTTGACGAAAAGCAGCAGAAGCAGGGCGAACAGCAGGGGCATAAGAATCTTGCTCCAGCGCTCGATGCCTTTCTGGACCCCGCCGATAACGATGCTCAGGCAGAGGACGATAAACAGCAGATGCCAGGCGATCTGGCGTGGACCGTCAGCAATCAGGCCGCTGAAAAGTCCTTCGACCACCTCTGTGGGCTGGCCGCTGAAGCTGCCTATCAGGGCCCGATAGACGTAGTCGAGGGTCCAGCCGGCGACCACCGAATAGTAAGATAAAATGATAAAGGCCGCTCCGACGCTGACCCAGCCGGCACTCAGCCAAAAAGAACGGCGGCCTTCCAATTGAATAAAGGCGCCGACCGCGTCGCGCCGGGTGTGGCGACCGATCATCAGTTCGGCCATCATGATCGGCAGGCCTACCAAGGCAATGCAGACCAGGTAAACGAGGACAAAGGCTCCGCCGCCGTTGAGACCGGTGATGTAGGGGAACTTCCAGATATTGCCAAGGCCGACGGCACTGCCGGCAGCGGCCAGAATAAAACCGAGACGGGAGGCCCACAGGGCCCGAGGTTGCTGATTGCTCATGGTTTGCCTTCCAGGAGGGTGTCGGACTTAGCGGACCGATCAGACAACTTTGCAGTCGGTTCATGGCAAGTTCGACAGCCTCCTAACTACGGGTGCCGAAGATCGCCGAGCCGACCCGGACCAGGGTCGCACCTTCTTCAATGGCCACTTCAAAGTCGTGGCTCATGCCCATGGATAGTTCCTGTAATTCGATGCCTGGAATTTGGCGGGCTTTCATTGCTTCGGACAGTTGCCGAAGTTGCCGAAAATAGGGGCGGACCTCTTCAGGATCGTCGAGATAGGGGGGTAGAGCCATCAACCCTCGAATATGCAGGTTGGGCAATTCCGCCACCTGTCTCAGCAGTTGTTCCAGTTCCGCCTCGCCGGCGCCCGACTTGCTCGCTTCAGCGCCGAGATTAAGCTGAATGAGAATGTTGGCAACCTGGTCGACCTTGGCCCACTGGCGGTTGATCTCCCGGGCTAGAGACAGGCGGTCGACGGAGTGGATCAGACTGACTTTGCCTCGCAGGTATTTGACCTTGTTGGTCTGCAGGCCGCCGATGAAATGCCAGTCGACAGCGGTGCCGAGTTGGTCGAACTTGGCGCTGAACTCCTGGGCGTAGCTTTCGCCAAACAGGTGCTGGCCCACTGCTGCCGCCTCTTCGATCATGGCTGCCGGTTTGGTTTTAGATACTGCCACCAGGCGAACCTCATTGGGGTCACGGTCGGCCCGTTGGCAGGCTTGCAGAATACGTCCGTTGATAGCGGCTAGATTGTCCTGAATGTTCATGGTCGGTTCCGAATCTGTAAGGAAAAGGGTGGACCGCTACGGCTAGGGCGAAGTGCTCACTCTGCGTTCGCAAACAGGCGCAGGGCGCCGAGACGTTCCAGGGCGGCCACTACTTCGCATAGGGGGAGGCCGACAACGTTGCTGTAGCTGCCCTCGATGGCCGGTATCATAAATGCGCCGATGCCCTGAATAGCGTAGGAACCGGCCTTGCCAAAGGGCTCGCCGGTGGCAATGTACCCCGCGATCTCCCGGTCTGTCAACTCCTTGAACCGGACCCGGGTGGTTACCGCTTCGACCTCCATCTTCTCGGTGATGCGGTCGTAAATGGCGTAACCGGACAGTACTTGATGACTACGCCCCGAAAGGGAGTGGAGCATGGTCGAGGCTTCTCTCGCGTCGGCCGGCTTGCCGAGGATGGTTTCGTCCCGCAACACCACGGTGTCGCTGCCGAGAAACCAGCGTCCCGGAACCTCCTTGCGACGGGCAACTTCCAGGGCTTTTTCCCGGCTCAAGCGCATCACATGTTGCCGGGGCGATTCATTGGCTAGCAATGTTTCCGCGGCCTGGCTCGGTACCACCTGAAAGTCGATGCCGAGGGAGGACAGGAGATCTTTTCGGCGCGGCGAGGCTGAGGCCAGAATTAGCAGGGGAGTTTCAGGGTCATAGAGGGGCGATTCGTTAGCAGGGGACATGGGACCTTCCTGATAGGCATAAAAGAAAGTTTGTGAAGTTTGCCGGACAGTTTATTGACCGCCTTTATAGCAGAGACAATCCTACAAGAAAAGAGGGGGTTGATTCAGAAGTCGCTGGCAGGAAAAGAGATTAATGCGAGATTTGTTGAAAATGCGTTTAGACCCGTCAAGTCCGCCAGGATGCTAAAGAAAAACAATCTTATCGTTATTGGCTGAACTTTGACAGGGCATCGCCCTGTTGCCGCCCTGTTGGTGGGCTCTAACCAGGGCATCTTTTGCCGATTGCAGCAATGTGTCGAAGGACGCACCGTTGTTGGGATAGAGGGCGATGCCACAGGAAATGCTCGGCAGGTCATTTCCTTCATCGTCTTTTTGGCTATGCAGACGGTTAGCAATAGACAGAGCCACCTCGTTGGCAGTGTCAGGCAGTAGCACGGCAAACAGGTATTTATCGAGACGGCCGAGTACGTCCATCTTGCGAACCAGGTTTTTCAAACGGCTAGCCAGGTCGAGGGTTGACTGCTGACTTGCTCCATCTAATTGGTCGGCCTTGAACAAGAGCAGGGCCAGACCTTGCTGCAGGCGGGTTGCTCGACTGGCTTCTTCGGTGAAGCGACGTTTGAACATGTTTGCGCTGTAGACCCCTGTGTTCGGGTCCAGAGCGGCTTGTCCAAGCAATTTATTAACTTGCTGACGATTATGCAATCTTTCGATAATCAGTGCTCTGGACCTGGCCAGCCGGGTCAGAAGGTCCAAGTCCTGTTGGTTGAAGGGTTGCTCGTCTTGTCGATCGGCCAGACAGATGACACCGTGATGTTGACTTCCTGTTGTCAGGGGCAAACACAGGAATGTTTTTGATTGAAAACGGGGGCGTGGCAGATTGCTGATGCGGGGATCCTGTTCCAGGTCTTCGACCAGAAGGGCTTGGCCGGTTTTCAGCACTTGGCCGGCGATACCCTGGTCTGAGGGGACGCAGAGATCGGCAGCCATGGCCCGGTTCATACCGCTGCTGGCGAGTAAATGGAGTTTGCTGCCGTTGCTGTTGAGCAGCATCAACGAGGCTTTATTTGCAGGAACCAGGCTGACTGCATCCTCAAGGATGTGTTGGCAGAGTTCCTGGGGGTCGGTCAGGGTCAGCAGGTGGTTGAAATCTCCGTCGCTTAGGTCGGAGTCCCCCGGGGAAGATTTGGGGTTTGTCAACTGTTGCAGGCGGCAGGTGAGGCGCTCTGCCAGCATGTTGAGTATTTGCATATCCCTGGCCGATAGGGCAGGGCCGCAGCAAAGCAGGCTGCCGAACAATTCATTGTCCCCCTGCAGGGGCAAACAGGTCAGTTGTACGTCGTTGGTTTGTAATCTTTCGCACGGGTCTGCTTCGGTCGATGAAAATTCCGGGTCTTCTATCTGAGAGGCGGGCCATTTGTCGAGACAACGCAGGTCAGGTTCGTTCTCTCCGGGCTCCAATAAGCAGATGGAGCCGGGTCCAAAGGCCGGTTCCAGCAGGGTGTTGATCGTTTCGCTCAGAGTTTGCCAATCCGAAGCTGCAGCCAGGACGTCGTCGGCTTGAAGTAATGCCTCGATTAGTGCTTCGCTCGGGGCGGGGGCGTCGTTGTGGCTCTCGGGAGGAGGAGCTGTGTAGGACAAAAACAGAGATTGCGCTGTTCGTCCCGCCTCCAGCAGTATCGATGATTTGAACTGCGGCAACAGGTTCCACTGTTTCAGCAGGGGAAAAGCCTCCACCTGGTTGAGACAGGCTAATTCTTCCAGGTAGGGAAGGTTAATCTGTGGTTCCCGGCCGCCGCCAATGAGAAGATAGATGCGTTGGCCATTTGTGTTTCGACAGGGCACCAGGCAGTTTTGCAGGCTGCCGGGGCAGTGAACCAGACGCGGTTGATCTTCTGCTTCGGCTGCCGCCAGTTTGGCCGCCCGTCGAGCATGGCAGACGGGATTGCAAAAGGGACTACTCGGGTTGCCGCATAAAGCTGCTTCGGGGGAACTGATTGCCAACAATAAAAATTGGCGGTCGTAGAGCGCCAGCTCAAAAGACTCAAGTTCCGGTGCGGCGGCTAACCGTTTCAGTAGTGCCTCAGGGGATTCTGTTGTGGTCAAAGGGGCAGACATTAAATCCCTACTTTATTACGGGAGACTGGCAACATCCCATTTGGTGTGGCGCTTGACCGAGCTGTCAAAGCTGATGGTCAGTATAGGACATATGCCCGCGATAGTGAAGATATACGAACCTGATCGGTCACTGCAAAAAGCAAACCTTTTTCCGGAGGGCCATTTTATGGGGTTTGCTGCAGGGGGATGGATAAGGTTGTGGACACTTTTTGCCACCAGGGAACAATATCTGTCAGTGCACGCTCGGCCATGGCCAATCGACGTTCACTGCGTTTCATTCGAGCGCCCTGCAGGGGAGGGAAGAGTCCGTAATTGACGTTCATGGGTTGAAAATCTTCGGGGCTGGACGCGGCCAGATGGTGCAGCAGAGCACCGAGGGCGGTGGTAGCCGGTGGCTGCAGCGGTGCCTGACCCCTCAGTTGCGCTGTAGCATGAAGACCAGCCAGCAGGCCGGTGGCTGCCGATTCGACGTAGCCTTCGACGCCCGTGATCTGGCCGGCGAAAAACAATCGTGGGTCCTCCTTGTATTGCAGGCCATTGTGCAGGCAGCGGGGGGCGTTGATGAAAGTGTTGCGATGCATGCTTCCCAGGCGGGCGAAGCGTGCCTGTTCCAGACCGGGTATGGTGCGGAAGATGCGACGCTGCTCCGGATAGGTCAGTTTGGTCTGAAAACCGACCATGTTGTACAGGGTAGCGTGCAGGTTGTCCTGACGTAATTGCAGTACGGCAAAGGGGTCGCGGCCGGTACGCGGGTCAGGCAGGCCAACCGGCTTCATCGGACCGAAGGCCAGGGTCTGATCGCCCCGTGCGGCCATCTCTTCGACGGGCATGCAACCTTCGAAGTGGATAATTTTCTCAAAATCCCTTCCCGGTACCTTTTCAGCCTCTTTAAGGGCGGCCACAAAGGCCATGTATTGGTCACGATTGAGAGGGCAGTTGACATAATCATCGCCGCCGCGCCCATAGCGGGAAGCCCGCCAGGCAATGGAAAAATCGATGGAGTCGGCCTCTATAATGGGCGCAATGGCATCGTAAAAGTAAAGGTGTTCACTGCCGGTCAGGCGAGCAATCCCGTTGGATAAACCTGCAGAGGTGAGGGGCCCCGAGGCAATAATTACCAAACCCTCGGCGGGAATTTCGGTCAGTTCCCGTCGTTGCAGATCGATCAGGGGGTGGCTTGCGATACGCTCGGTGATGTAGGCGGAAAATCCTTCCCGGTCAACGGCCAAGGCGCCGCCTGCAGGCACCGCGGTGGCATCGGCTGCTTCCATGAACAGGGTGTTGCAACGGCGCAGTTCTTCTTTCAGGCAGCCGACGGCGTTGTTCATGCCAGCGCCCCGAAAGCTGTTGGAACAGACCAATTCCGCAAGATCGGTGGACTGATGTGCCTCTGAAAAACGCTGCGGCTTCATTTCAAACAGGGTGACAGAATAGCCTGCGCGGGCGGCCTGCCAGGCTGCTTCACAGCCGGCCAGGCCGGCTCCGATAACGGTAACTTTTGGAGTGATGGACACGTTCGAATTCCTATGCCGACGCCGCAGGCGGTGCCGGTCCGTAAAGTAAAACCGACCGGACTTCGGGGTCCGGTCGGTTGAAAATACTCAGTCCTTTTTAGGCTTGGTCGCCGCTGCCTTTTTAGTTTTAGTGGCGGCCTTCTTCTTGGGTGGAGCTTTTGCCGCGGTGGTCTTTTTAGTTGCGGTTTTTTTTGCCGCGGTTTTTTTAGGGGCCGCCTTTTTGGCCGCTGGTTTCTTCGCGGCTTTTTTCACTGGCGGCACCAGCACCAGCTTCCAGTCGCATTCTTCCTGTGGGCACTTGCGATAGGTTCCGTCCCGCTTGGTAACTTTTTCCACAATCAACGGGAACTCACATTTTGGACAAGCCTCTTCAATGGGCAGATCCCATAGGGCATATTTGCATTTGGGATAACGGTTGCAAGAGTAGAAGATCTTGCCGTAGCGGCTCTTTTTCTCTTGCAGTTCGCCCTCCTTACAGGCTGGGCAGGTAATCCCCAGGGCTTTGGGCTTGACCAGGGGTTGAATGTTTTTGCAGGCCGGATAGGCGGAGCAGGCGTAAAATTTACCGTAGCGGCCTTCTTTGATCAGCATGGGCGCGCCGCATTTTTCGCACTTCTGGTCGGACATCACCGGTTCTTCTTTGGCCTCGCCGTTCAGAGCCTCGGTGTAGCGGCAGTCGGGAAAACCGCTGCAGGCCATAAAACGGCCGGCGCGGCCGAGCTTGATGACCAGAGGTTTTTTGCATTCGGGGCATTCCCGATCGGTCTTTTCGGTGGTGACATCCTGCTTGGAAATTTCGGTTTCCTTCTGCTTCAGCAGGGTGATGAATGGTTCCCAGAACTCTTTGAGAAGCGGTTGCCATTTGGTTTCGCCGCGGGAAATGGCATCGAGATCTTCCTCGAGTTGCGCGGTGAAGTTGTAGTCGACATACTGCTTGAAATGGTTGGACAAAAGATCGCTGACTACCATGCCGACATCCTCGGGATAGAAAACCCGTTTCTCCAGCCGCACGTATTTTCGGGCCGTCAGCGTATTGATGATGGAGGCATAGGTTGATGGGCGGCCAATGCCATATTCTTCCAGAGTTTTTACCAGGCGGGCCTCGCTGAAGCGGGGGGGCGGCTGAGTGAAGTGCTGCTCCGGCAGCAGCTCCTGGCAACTGACGGTCTCCTGCTCCTGGAGCGGAGGCAGGGTCGCGTCGTCCTTTTCCTCGGCATCGTCGCTGCTCTCGATGTACAGCTTCATGAAGCCCGCGAAGCGAATTACCTGGCCGGAAGCGCGCAGGATGAAGCGTTCACCCGCACTGAGGTCGACACTGGTCGCATCGAGTTGAGCCGCGGCCATCTGCGAGGCGACGGTACGCATCCAGATCAGGCGGTAGAGCCGGTACTGGTCGGAGCTGAGGTGGGGCTTCACCTTGTCCGGGGTGTTGGCAATGGTGGTCGGCCGGACCGCCTCGTGAGCTTCCTGGGCGTTCTTCGCCCGGTTTTTGAAGGTACGGGGTTTTTTCAGAGCATAGTCCGCCCCGTAGAGGCTGGTGATGACCTCTTTGGCTTCCTGTTGAGCGACCTCGGCCAGGGCGACCGAATCGGTACGCATATAGGTGATCAGGCCCTCGGCGCCGTTGCCGATGTCGATGCCTTCATAGAGCTTTTGTGCCAGGCTCATGGTCTTGCGGGCCGAGAATCCCAGTTTGCGACTGGCTTCCTGTTGCAAGGTACTGGTGGTAAACGGAGCTGACGGCTGACGCTTTTTTTCCGTGCGCTTGATATTGGCGACCTGAATGGTCTGGTCGGTCAGGGCGTCAACCAGGGCAGTGGCCGCGGTTTCGTTGGCGATGTCGAACTTTTTTAGAGAATTTCCGTCGACACTTTGCAAGCGGGCTCGGAAGGTGGTACCAGCTTCCGTCTGCAGGTCAGCCTCGATCGTCCAGTACTCTTCGGGCTTAAAGGCCTGGACTTCTTTTTCGCGATCGCAAATCAGCCGCAGGGCTACCGATTGGACGCGGCCGGCAGAGAGACCATAGCGAATTTTTTTCCACAAAAAAGGAGAAAGGTTGAAGCCGACCAGATAGTCGAGAATGGAGCGGGCCTGTTGGGCGTCGACCAGATCCCGTGAGATGTGGCCCGGATTGGCTACCGCCTCCTGAACCGCATTTTTTGTGATTTCATGAAAGGTCACCCTCTTGACCGTGGGAGATTTTCCCGATTCATCGATCCCAAGGGCTTCCAGAAGGTGCCAGGCGATAGCTTCACCTTCGCGGTCGGGGTCAGTTGCGAGGATTATTTCATCGCTTTTGTCCGCTTCTTTTTTCAGCAGTGCGATTTGTTTTTGGCTTTCAGGCAAAACATGATAGAGGGGCTGAAATTCAGCTTCGACATCGACGGATCCCTGTTTGCTCGGCAGCGCTCGGACGTGGCCGTAGGAAGCCAATACCTTGTAATTTGGCCCAAGAAATTTTTCGATGGTTTTGGCTTTTGCGGGGGACTCGACGATCACTAGTGATTTAGCCATGAACGCCTCAATTGGTTGTAGGCAATAAATTGCCTGGCCATAAGAAGATTGCGAACAAGGCTCTAACAGAAACGGGCTGCAGAGTCCGCAGCCCGTCTGACAACGTCAATGATAGAGCCGCGTCCAGTCGTCATCCATGAAGCAATCGACCTCTCGCAACCAATCGTTGTGAGACTTGGTAAGCAGGGTCAACGCGGTCAGATTCTTCACGTCGGCGAGGGTCATTTCGTCCTCGTCCAACTGAACGGCTTTTTGAATGATGTCTTCCTGGGAAGCATCATCAAGAATACCCAGACCCCGTATCTGTGTCAAAAAACCGCGACCTTCGCAAGAAATGGCCTGACACTCTTCACGAGTAAAAATACGTTGGCTGGGAATAGTTAGTTCGGGGTTGGCTGAAACGTCGCTTTGCTGAGAGGAAAAGTTTTCCATCCAGAGAAATGCGGCATCGATTTCTTCGGCTTCGAAACCTGAAGCCAGCAGGTCTTCGACAATGTCGCTACTGGAAGGAAGCCGATTCTCTTCGGCGACATATTGGGCGATAATGCTGACGATAGCCAGCACACGTTCTTTCAGTGGGTTCCCGGTCATAAACCTCCGCGCTGCCTGGGGGTTCTTTTACGGATATAGCGCATTCCGGGGAGCTGTTCTGCTCCACCTTCGAGTTCTAGGTGCAGTAAAATAGCCGAAAGCTCCATAGCTGTCAAGGAGCATTTCCTGGCCAGTTCGTCAATGTGGAGCGGCTCTTCGCCCAGACTTTGATACACCGTCAACTGTTTGCTGCTCAACCGTTCCGGCAACGGGTCGTCGGCCAGGATTGGCAGATCTGTTGCTGAGGCGGGCCAGAGTACCTCGAGTATATCTCTCGCTTCGGTAACCAGATGGGCGCCGTCTTTAAGCAATCGATTGGTCCCGCTACTGGTCTTTGCGTAGACCGGTCCGGGCACTGCAAAGACTTCCCTCCCCTGGTCCAGAGCGAAATCAGCGGTTAGCAGGGAACCGCTTTTTTCGGCTGCTTCAACAATCAGCACTCCCTTGGCCAAACCACTGATGATACGATTACGGCCCGGGAAATGTCCTGCCAGCGGTGGTGTGCCGGGCGGATATTCAGAGACGATTGCGCCTTGGGCAATAATATCCTGAGCCAGGTCGGCGTTTTCCGGCGGATAGACCACATCGATGCCGCACCCAAGGACTGCTACGGTGCGTCCTGTCTCAAGAGCGCCCTGGTGGGCGGCGCTGTCGATGCCGCGTGCCAGGCCACTGACCACGGTGATATTGCGAGCTGCCAGTTCAGCGCAGATTTCCGACGTCAGACGCCTTCCGGAGGGAGAGGCGCTGCGGGAACCGACCACGGCAAAGGCTTGTTGCTGAGGAAGGGAACCGAGGACATAGAGCAGGGAAGGTGGATCATAGATGGTGCGCAGAACGGAGGGATAGTTCTGTTGGTCCCAGAAGGTGATGATAGAAACACCCAACTCAGCAAGGCGCTGGGTGGTCTGTAGCAGTTGGGGGGAATGAGGAGCCGGCAATGCTGCTGCCACCACCGGCCGAATTCCGGCCTTTTGCTGCCAGGCGTCCGGGCCGGCAGCAAGGATTGTTGCCGGTGACCCGAAGGCATCCATCAGGCGGATCAGTCCGGTGCGGCCGAGGCCGCTGGTCAAATGCAGACGCAGCCAATCCTGTTGCTCTTTGGTCATGATAGTTGCCGGAGGGTAAAACAAAAAGGATTGAACGGCTATTCAATCCTTTTTGCGGTCATGGTATTTTGCGCACCCTGGGGAGCGTAGTTGGTGATGGACGCCTATTCGGCCGGGGTGATGACGCGGTCGCCGGCATAGATGGCCTGGGTCGACTTGAGAATCAGGGCTGCTGCCGTATCGGCATGGGTGCTTAGCACCACGGCTGCCCCGAGCAGGGCATCAGGCAGAGCCAGGTTATGACCCTTCAGGGCCGCCTCGGTTTGTTTGCGGGGGCGAGTGATATAAAGCATGTTGCCTTCCTGCAAGCCGTCCTGGTATCCAAGATCGACGTAGATGGTATCGAGCTGGCTGAGGGCCAGCTTCTCGTCCTCGCCACCGATAATGTAGCCGCTCAGAGGTTGCTCAGCTTTTTTCAAGGTAACTACCTGCTGAGGCAGCTTGCTTGGAATTAGCCGGGCTCCGCGGACGATTTCCTTGTCGCTGCGTACGATGACGGCGCTGGCTACCGGTGGGGTAGTTTCAACAATTCGGACCTGGCCGACCACGGAGGTCTGGTGGCCTAGGGCTTTACCCGTTACCGGGTGCTCGATCGTGTCGCCTATCTGGATCAAGGTGTAAAGATCGCCTGACTGCAGGCCCTCTGGGGCTTCTATTTCAATAAAAACCTGATCTCCTTCCGACATGAGAAGTCGGTTGTCCGTGGCATCGATAAGAGTTCCGGCGCCCTCCAGTTGGCCGAGGCTGACGAAACCTTCGGTGCTGCCAAGAGCTTTGACGGTCAGTTCCGGCTGTGGCTCTGGCAAAGGTTGCTCCTCTGCCATTTCCGTTTTAACGGTTTCGGTGGTTTCAATTACCTCAGGCAGAAAAACAATACGGCCATCGTAAATGGCTACCTTCTGGCCCGGGTAGATCAGGTGCGGGTTGGTCACAAAAGGGTTGTGAGACCAGAGGTTAGGCCAGTAATAGGGGTCTTTGATGAAACGTTGTGAAATGCCCCACAGGGTATCCCCTTTCTTGATGGTGTAGATGTGGGGTTCAGGCTGGGCTGCAGCAGAAAGGGGCAGCAACAGCAGACAGCAGAGTAACAGTGCTTTTTGAAAGATGGTCATGGGACCCCCCTATAAATTAAACATGTAGTATGTTTCTGGTAACCTGGTGGCTATCGGTCTGTGGTTTTCAGCTGCCAGCCTTTGCCCTGGCTGCCGCCGGACTTTCCGGGTAGCGTCGAAGCAGCAGCTGTAGTGCATCCCGGGCCTGTTCGAATTGATTCATGCGGCGCAGCGCCGGAACCATTTTCCATAGGGCTTCAGGGGCTTTGCCGCTTTCAGGATACTGATAGGCGGCTTTTTCAAATTCAGTTGCCGCTTGTTGGTAATCCTCAAGAGCGTAGTAGCATTCTCCGAGCCAATATTGCGCATTCCCTGCATAGTCATTGCCCGGATAGTTGTCGACAAAGGCTTCAAAGCCTTTGATGGCCTGCTGGTAGCGGCCAGCGGCATAATCGGCAAAAGCCTTCAAATAAAGTTCTGTCGGGGAACCCTGGGGGGCTGATGTGGGCTTGGATGTGGAGGCTTGTTCGGCCTTTTGCCAGCCTGCGGTGCCCTTTTGTGCTGCCAGTTGCTGTAACTTGGCTGTCGTGGCTTGTTGTTCCTCAAGGCGTGCTTCTACCAATTGCAGTTGCTGCTGCAGTTGGTCGATTCGGTGATCCAGTTGCTGCTGGCTGTTGTTCAGCCGAGCGATATCCTTTAGCACGCTGGGGCTGTTTTGAGTCTGGGGCGGGATGGCGCAGCCGCCGAGAAAAACGACTGTTGACAGCACTGTTATGAAGTGTGATTTAGAATTCATTGCAATCCTGTTCGGGCAGCCAGTTCGCCGCCTGCAACCTGAGGGGTGGGTTAATTGGTTAGAAAATTATAGGCTTTTTAGGCACTTGTCAAGGGGGGAATGGGCGCTCGGAGTATCCGCTGTCTTTCCCCTGGGAGGGGTTTTTGTGATACCTTGAATGCCGAAGAAAAGTTGTTCACCAAATGAATAAGGCATCCTGTGGGGACATCCTGGTCCCAATTGGTTTTTATAAGGAGAAGGACCGTATATGCGTCATCCTGAATTACTGGCCCCGGCAGGGGACTTGGAAAAACTGGAAATGGCTTTGGCTTACGGGGCCGATGCGGTTTATCTGGGAGGGGACCACTTTGGTCTGCGGGCCTTTGCCGGAAACTTTGGACTGGCCCAGTTAAAAGAGGCCAAAGACCTGGTTCATGCCGCCGGGAAAAAACTTTACCTGACGTTAAATGCCTATCTTCGGCCGGCGGAACAGGCTGAATTGAGCCATTACCTGGAAGAGTTGAGAGCGCTTGATCTCGATGCCTATATTGTGGCTGATCCTGGCGTGCTGGCCACGGTGCGGCGAGTCGACCCCGGTCGCGAGCTTCATTTGTCGACTCAAGCCAATACGACCAGCGGCACTGCTGCGGAATTTTGGAGGACGGCCGGGGTCCGACGTGTCAATCTGGCCCGGGAATTGACGCTGGAAGAAATCAGGAGAGTCCGGGATACGACTACCGCGGAGCTTGAGGTTTTTATCCACGGGGCCCAGTGTGTGGCTTATTCTGGACGCTGTCTGTTGTCTGCAGCCCTGGTTGATCGCAGCGCTAACAGTGGTCTGTGCGCTCAATCCTGCCGCTGGAAATATGCCTTGGTGGAGGAAACCCGCCCCGGCGAATACATGCCTGTCGAAGAGGATTCCCGTGGCAGCTATATATTAAACAGCAAAGATCTCTGCTTGATCGACTATCTGCCCCAGTTGGTTGATGCCGGGGTCGATAGTTTGAAAATCGAAGGACGAATGAAAGGCTGTTACTATGTTGCGGCGGTAACCCGCGTCTATCGGGCCGCCCTCGACTGTTATCTGGCCGATCCGGCAAGCTACCGCTGTGACCCTTCCTGGCGGCAGGAATTGGAAAAAGTCAGTCACAGGCCCTATGGCAGCGGTTTTTTGACCGAGGCCGGAAACGCCCAGGTCCACAGCGGCGATTCCATCTATCGGCGCAGCCATGATTTTGTCGGTGTGGTGCGGTCGGTCAGTGAGGATGGACGAGGTGTTGTCGAAGGACGTAATCGGTTTTTCCCTGGCGAGGAGCTGGAGCTGATCGGCCCCGGAATGCGCCAGGGGAGTTTTTGTGTCGGTTCCTTGGCGTCCGAAAAAGAGCAGCCATTGACCGTTGCGCAACCCAACTCTCAAATTGTCATGCATTTGCCGACTGGTACCCAGCCCGGTGATTTGCTTCGTCGGCAGGTGGCAGCGAAGAAAGGATGATGCTTTAGCCACCGCATGAAGCTTTTGCGGCGTCGTCAATAATGATTTGCAACCGTCAGTCGAAATGATTTTTAAGCTTATTATTGTGCTTGGGCTGTCCAGATTTTGCGGCAAGTGACATCGCAGCAGCTCAAGCATCGGCCGTAAATTGCGCCGGTGTCCAGGCCTATTCGCTCAGGTTTGAGGTGCGGTTTGCGCATGGGGGTATGACCGAACACGATGGTCTTGCCCCAGCGATAATCGGACTTGAGGAAGTCTTCGCGAATCCATAGCAGGTCTTCCTCTTGTTGGTCTTGTGGCGAAACGCCCGGTCGAAGTCCAGCGTGGACAAAGAAATAATGCTCCGTTTCAAAATAGAGGCGCAAATCGCGAAAAAATTGCAGATGGTCCTGTGGGATGGCCAATCGTCCCTTCTCCCGATAGCCGTACAGGGTGGTTTCGCCTCCGTTCAACAGATAGCGCAGGCGCTCGTGCCCATCTAGAAAGTTGAGAAGCATCGCTTCATGGTTGCCTTTGAGAAAGATTGTTTTCGGCCATTGCTCGCGAAAGTCGAGCAGGTAGTCGATCACTCCGCGGGAATCGGGCCCGCGGTCTATATAGTCTCCCAAGAAGATAACCTGATCGTCCCCGTGCGGAGCGACCTTCTGCATCAGTTGCTGCAGAAGGTCGAGGCAGCCGTGGATGTCCCCTACTGCCAGAAGCCTGCCTGTTTTCGACTCTTTTAGTAGCTCTGGAATGGTCATATTGCCGTCGTTTCAGGTCTGCGGTAAGCGATTGTTAATTCGCATTCGCAGGCTGTGGTCGAGAATTGTCAAAAATGTTCGCGTTTTGACCTGATGGGTGACTCTGCCGAGCAGGACTGTGGTTTAAATGCCACACTTTCCGTAGGCTCTCTATTTTGAGTTTTGACCGGGTATGGCCGTGAAGCCTCTCTGCAAAAGGCCTGGCAGCTGTTTTTGCCTTCAATGCTGTCGAGTTGGCACCTTTGTTGAATATAACAGTTGCCAGGAAGAAATGCAGCCGGTATCAGCAAGCTTGCGCTGTTCGGCGGGAAAGGAAAGACCGATGAGACAGCTTATGACAACAATCCAAATAATGCTACTCTTGGCAATGGCTGCCGGGATCGCCTCCGCGGCCGAATTGAGTCTCGCTGCCACAAGCGATACCGGTCGTTCATCTGCAACAAAGAATGTTGAATTGACTCTGGTCGCCGCTCCTGCCAATCCGGGGAGCTATGCTCCGGATACTGAAAACGAGGTGCCACCCGAGCTGGAACCGGCTCTTTTGAGGGAGCGGGCCTTTACCGAGGCGAACGCTTTCGCTGGGGTGCATGTTGCTTTGCCAACCAGTCCTTTGAGTATCGTTTTAGCCGCCGATGAATTGTTGAATCCGACCTATGGTCTCAAGTTGCATCTGGTCTGGTAGCCCCCGTCAGGCCTTGTGTTTCCTCGTTCCTTCCCATTCAAAGTAACTAAGAATCCGTTAAGTTGAGTCGCCCATTTAAATAATGAGGCGATTTTTTTTGTTCACTTGCGGGTTTTTGCTTTCGTACTCAACACAAGATGAAGAGGCGAGGGCGTAAAACGCTATTGGTGGGACACCCTTTTGGGGGCAGGGAAAATGTCTTGCAGACCTATCTTTGAACCGGCATATTGATGGGGCTGGTACGCTGGGGTTGCTGTTGAAATCATAACGATCAAACATTGCTGGCAGTGGGGGGAACGTAATGAAAATCAAACTGATTGCCAATCCGGTGGCCGGTGGTGATGCGCGAAATAAAATAGATTGTGCGGTCGCCTGCCTGCAGTCCGCCGGCGCCACGGTTGATCTTGTGCTGACGGAAAAACGCAACGATGCCATGCAGGCCGCGATCGCTGCGAAATCGGCCGGTTTCGACCGCATTATAGCTGCCGGCGGTGATGGTACTCTCAATGAGGTGATCAACGGATTGGCCCCGTCAGCCATTCCGCTGGCGTTCATTCCTTTCGGGACCACCAACGTCTTCGCTCTTGAGGTAGGTATTCCTTTCGACGTGGAGCAGGCCTGCGCCGTGGCCTTGCGTGGCCATCCCCGACCGGTGTGTCTCGGTCTGGCTGGGGATACCCGGTTTTTGCTTATGGCCGGCATCGGTTTCGATGCCGAGGTGGTCGCCGGAGTTAGTCTACCGTTGAAACGCCGAGTCGGTAAGTTGGCCTACCTGGTAAGTTCTCTTAAGGTTTTGCTGCGCTCTGTACCCGGGATCATTGAGGCCGTCGATGAACAGGGTCGCCGCTATCAAGGAAGTTCCGCCGTTATCGGTAACGGTCGCTACTACGGCGGCCGTTTTTCCATTACCCCGGAAGCGTCGTTACAAGACGATACCTTGGAGGTCTGCCTGTTTCGTCGCAGGGGGCGCCTCGGATTTTTGTACAGCATGCTCAAGGTTGCTTTTGGCAGGCCCCTGACCGAAAGAGAGGTCTGGCGTTTTAAGGGGCGAGAACTCACATTCGCCGGGTCCAAAGCCGCGGTTCAACTCGATGGCGATTATCACGGCCGCCTGCCAATGACTTTTCGTGCTGTTTTTGGCGAGTTGACCTTGATCTATCCAACGGACTGATCGTCGAGGGGCTACACGAGAGGGGCGAGAACCTTTTTGTCAGAGAGTCGTGTGTCCTCCGTCCTGGTTGCATTGAAAGGGAAGGTCGAATTTTATGAACTTGTTACCCGATTCCTATTTGTCGCCGTTGCACTTGCCCTTCAATACCGAATGCCTGCGGCAGCGTTTCAGGCTGGAATCTCCCGATGCCGACCCCGGCGGGGGGGAGGGTGTGTGGCTGTTGCTGCGTGATGGCGAACTGTGGATGCGGGGTCCGACAAAACAACCTGTTCTGCCCAGCGACTTACCGAGTAGCATTGTGCGCCAGGGGGGTGATCCCTTGTATCTCGGAACTTGGGATGGACAACCTTGCCGCTTGTTGGAATTGGATGAGGCGGTTTCTCTGCCGGAAGAATGGGTTGCCGTGGAGCTGTCGGACTGGCATGGCCAGATTCCCATCGAGCCTCTGTCTCTCGGGGGGCCGCATTGCAGATTCTGCATTGGGAAAGAAGCAGTCGTTGCTGTCCCCAGTGCGGTGGCAACGCCCAGCGTCTGCCCGGGGAATGGGGCAAGCGCTGTCCGAAGTGCGGCTGGGTATTCTTCCCCAATGTTCACCCCTGTGCCATTACCCTGGTGAAGAGACCGGGGGAAGTGTTGCTGACCCGTCAGGCCCATTGGCCGGCCGGGCGTTACAGCCTGATCTCGGGGTTTGTTCATTTCGGTGAATGTCTGGAAGAAGCAGCGGCCCGGGAAGTTAAGGAAGAGACAGGTGTTGATATCACCAACCTGCGTTATGTCGGCAGCCAATGCTGGCCTTTTCCCAGTCAGTTGATGGCCGGATTTGTGGCTGATTATGCCGGTGGCGAGTTGCAGATCGACTATCGGGAGCTGGAGGATGCCCGTTGGTTTCCGCTCGACGATCTGCCGGCGATGCCGCCGTTACGCAGTATCTCCCGATATATTCTGGATACTTTTTTGTTCGATTGAGGCGTCGCTCTCGGAATTGCGGCATTTCGATCTGATGTTGAATGTTGCTATGGTTTGCGTTGGAATGCACCCTGCCGGATTCTTTGTGCCCGCACAATCAAGGTATCTGTGGTGTTTTTGGGGTGTCTAGTTCCGGGGGAACCATGTCCCCCCCCTATAGAAAGGCTGGTCGTCTGTTACCTCCGCCCTCACTGGCATCGGATGCTTACGGTGTTGTATACTGCTCAAAGAGGCCTGTTTTCCCCCTGTAACCCAGAAGGAATGGAGGTAACGCCATGATCTGCAGCTTATCGAAATTAACCGAAAAAGACCTTCAGGAAATCAACAACCTGGAACAGGAAATTCACTCACCACTGCTTGCGTTCAGTTGCAGCGATACCCCGATGACGGAACTGTCCAGCGAAAACCTGCAGAAGATACAAAGTCTGGAGAAAAAACTAGGAGTCAGCCTGGTTGCGGTAGCCGGGAAGTGCTGACCGTCTTCCAGTACCTGGCGGCATAAGGCAGGGCATTAGGCACTCTGATGCCCTGTAATGTAAAAAAGTGAGACATTTTTGCCCCGCAAGATTATGCGCTGGCGGCACACCTTGAGAGTACGACACCATGGGTAAGCATATCATCGAAGAAGCAAGGCGCTGCCTGCTGTGTAAAGAGCCTCTCTGTACAAAAGGGTGCCCAAACCAAACAGCCGTTAGCGACATGATCCGCCTGTTTCTTGACGGGAAAATGAAAGAAGCCGGCAAAATGCTGTTCGAAAACAACCCGTTGTCGGTCATCTGTTCCAGCATCTGTCCACACGAGAACTTTTGTGAAGGCCACTGTGTGCTTGGCCGCAAAAGCTCCCCCGTGCAAATCAGTGACATCGAGCATTACATCTCCAGCTACTATCTGGATCAGTATATTCCGAGAAAAACAGCAGTTCGCCGTGATGGCCGCATAGCTATTATCGGCTCTGGCCCCTCCGGGCTTACCGTTGCCTTTATCCTGGCTGCCAACGGCTACGATGTGACGATTTTTGAATCCAAAGACAAGATTGGGGGTGTGCTCCGATACGGCATTCCCGATTTCCGTTTGCCCAAGGATTTGCTGGATAAATTGAAGAAACGCTTACTGGCACTGGGCGTTAAGTTTCGCCCCAACATGCTTGTCGGCCCCATTATTACTCTCGATGACCTGCTCAGCGATGCCTATTCCGCCGTGTTTGTCGGCACCGGGGTGTGGAACCCGCGCCCGTTGCGCATTAAAGGCGAAACTCTCGGCCATGTGCACTACGCTATCAACTACCTCAAAAGCCCTGAAGCCTATGAGCTTGGGAGGAAGGTTGTGGTAATTGGTGCGGGCAACGTAGCCATGGATGCCGCCCGAACCGCCCTGCGAAACGGTGCAACAGAGGTGAGTATACTGTATCGGCGGGGGTTGAATGCCATGTCTGCCACCCAGCATGAATATGACTACGCTCGTATAGAAGGCGTTTCATTCTCTTTCTTCCATGCCCCTGTGGAGATTACCGACAGCGGCGTGCAGTGCGTGCGAACCGAGTTTGTGGAAACTGAAGAAAACGGAAAGAGCCTTCGTACAGTTGAAGACTCTGGTGTGTTCATTTATGCCGATTCCGTCATTATTGCCGTGAGTCAGGCCCCCAGAAGCAATCTTAAGGGAATTGAAATCGGCAAAAGCGGACTGGTGATTACAGACGAAGTGGGTCGTACTACGCGCGAGGGCATTTTTGCTTCAGGTGATGTGGTGACAGGCGCAAAAACCGTTGCCGAGGCTGTGAGCTTGTCGAAAAAATCTGCGGCGGCAATAATGGAATATCTGGAGAGTAAAGCATAGCAAAACACTCGTCTCGAATAAGTTTCAATCATGCCTGTCTGCAACAGCGTTTCCTGTTGCAGACTCCCGTCGCCGATGCTGTCGCAGCGCAGTACCTGCCATTGTATTCTGGACAATCATCTGGTTGATTGAGTGTTTGGCGGATTGGTTCCGGACGGTCAGGAGGTCGCTAACCGATCGAGAAAGGCACTGATCAGGGGGGTGAACTTTTCCGGTTCGATCAGAAAAGAGTCGTGGCCGTAATCGGAATCGATCAGATGATATTCAACGGGTTTGTCGAGCTTTTTGAGCAGGGTCACCATCTCTTCGCTTTGCTGGGGCGGATAGAGCCAGTCGGAGCTGAAGGCGAACCACAGCGAGGGGCAATCGATCCGGGACAGAGCCTCTTCGCGATTGGCGAAATCCCAGGCCACATCGTAGAGGTCGAGAGCCTTGGCCAGGTAGAGAAAGGCGTTGGTGTCGAAACGGTCGATAAAGTTGCGCCCATTGTATTCGAGATAACGCTCCACCTCGAATTGGCCGAAAAAGTCGAACATGCCGTCCCTGGCTGAAAAACGCCGGCCGAACTTGAGGTTCATTGAGGCGTCGGACAAAAACGAGATGTGGCCGACGGCCCGGCCCAAAGCCAATCCCTCGGCTGGTGGATGCTCCGGCTTGTAATTCCCCTTTTTCCATAGCGGATCGTTAAAAATCGCCTGCCGGGCTAAAGCGTTGAGAGCGATGGCCATGGGCGAGGTGCGCCCGGTGCCGGCTATGGGGATGATGGAGCGCACTGTTTCGGGGTAGAGGACACCCCATTCCAGGGCCTGCATGGCCCCCATGCTGCCGCCGATGACGGTCAGCAAGGAGTCGAGGCCCAGATGGTCGATGAGCAGTTTCTGGGCGCGGACCATGTCGCGCACCATGATTACTGGAAAATTCAGCCGGTAGGGGCGGTTGGTGCGGGGGTTAATGCTGGTCGGCCCCGTTGAGCCGCCGCAGGAGCCGATAACGTTGCTGCAGACAATGAAATAGCGGTCGGTGTCGAGGACCTTGCCCGGCCCGATCATGTCGTCCCACCAGCCCGGTTTGCGGTCATCCGGGGTGTGTTTGCCGGCGGCGTGGGCGTCGCCCGTCCAGGCATGGGTGACCAAGATGGCGTTGGAACGGCTTGAATTGAGACAGCCGTAGGTCTCGTAAGCGAGGGTCAGGGGCGACCCGAGCAGGCGGCCGCTTTCCAAGGGCAACTCGACATCGAAGGTTGCGTATTCGGTTGTGACGATTCCTACCGACTGATCCAAGGCTTTATCGGTCTCCAAATAAATAAACGGCCCCTTTGCGCAATGCAGGAAGGGGCCGTTTATGTCTTGCATGAATACTATGCAGATCTCGGCTCCACCCTCATCTCTCCCCATGCGGGGCAGGAATTAGCACCTGGCATTCGCCTCCGGCGAATCGGTTGCTGTGGTTTCACAGGGCCTTCCCCTCCACCACTCTCGATAAAGATGTTGCTTGATATTAAATTGTTTGGTTCGTAACTCTAAAGGAGCCCCGGAAGAAAGTCAATCGCCTTTGCTTTGCCGGTATGGCAGGTTGGTGCTGTATCAAGGCAGGTCGAGGGGCTGCCCCTGGTCTGCCATTTCAACTAGACGGGCAAAGGTATAGCTGTCCAGGGTCTCAACCAGGCCGGCGCGGGCTTCTTGCCAGACCTTCTGCACTGAACAGTAGGCTTCCCGTTGGCAGGTCCCGGCTTCTTCGAGGCAGAGGTTGAGGTGGATATCCCCCTCCTCGGCCTTGATCACGTCGAGCAGGGTGATGCTGTCGGCGCTTTTGCTCAGGTAAAATCCGCCCCGCACGCCTCGGTGAGAGCCGACGATGCCGCTCTTGATCAACGGTTGCAGAATCTTGGTGAGAAAAGCCGGGGTGATCTCCTGTTCCCGGCAGATATCTTTTTTTAGTACGGTAGTGCCGGAAGGCTGCATCGCCATAAACATTACTGCACGAATGGCATATTCCGTCGCCCTTGTGATAACCACGAATCCTCCATAATCCTGCTTTTAATCGGTGACTTGTATGGTAAGCAATAACCTGCCGAGGCAATCTTTGTCAATGGCAAAGAAGGACAGGTCGGATAAAAGGCGCGATAAGGCTTGGTATGAATGTGAATTGTTGTGGGGGAGGAGGAGGTGTTTTGGTGGTCTGGGCTTGACAGGCGAGCATAAGGGCGACATATTTCGATAAATCACAAGGAAGGTGGCTGTATGGTTTGTTCGCAGGACAGTCCGCGGGTGGTTGGTCGCTTTGCACCGAGTCCCAGTGGGCCTCTTCATTTCGGTTCATTGGTGGCGGCAATCGGCAGCTACTGCCTGGCTCGTCAGAGTGGCGGATCCTGGCTGGTGCGTATCGAGGACCTTGATGCGCCGCGGGTGGTGGCGGGTGCTGCGGACCATATTTTACAGACTCTCGAAGCCTGTGGGCTGGAGTGGGACGGTCCGGTGCTTTATCAGAGCCGGCGGACCGATCGTTATCAGGCGGCTTTGGACCGTTTGCAGCAGAGTGGTTTGCTTTTTGCCTGTGGATGTTCTCGCAAGGAGGTGCTGGCCAGCGCTCCCCACGTTGGCGAGGAGGGTCCTGTTTATGCGGGTGTTTGCCGGGCCGGCTTGCCTGAAGGTCGTCGACCTCGCTCTTTGCGGATTCGCGTACCGCAGGAGCAGGTTTGTTTCGTTGACGGAGTGTTCGGTGCTCGGGAACAGCGGCTGGAAAGCGTGGTGGGGGATTTTGTCTTGCGCCGAGCGGACGGTTTGTTTGCCTATCAGTTGGCGGTGGTCGTGGATGATGCCGAATCCGGTGTCAATCAAGTGGTGCGTGGCGCCGACCTGCTGGCCTCGACACCGCGCCAGATCTTTTTGCAGAGTTGCCTCGGTTATTCGCCTCCGGAATATATTCATCTGCCGCTAGCACTTGCCTCGGACGGCGAAAAAATCAGCAAGCGCCATGGCGCGGCGGCTATCGCAACAGCCGAAGGCCGGGCGCAGGCCTTGTGGCGGGCACTGCGTTTTCTTGGTCAGGCGGTGCCGGAGGACCTGCAAAGGGCCTCCGCCTCCGAAGTTGTGGCCTGGGGAGTAAAGCATTTTGCTCTGCAGCAGGTGCCGACCGGTTCCCAGGTGGCCGATGGCTGAGTTTACCAAGTAGCGGGAAGGTTAAATGGAATAGTCAGGCCGGTGCGCACACCCCAATCCTCGCTCTTGCTGGCGATGCCGACGCTGCCGCCCAGATCCCACACCCAGCTGCCGACGGGCAATTGCAGGCCGGCGCGCACGGCGCAGCGGTTATTGATGGAATCTTCCATGCCTTCGATCGACAGCAGGCCGGCCAGTCCATTGTTCATCAACGGTGTTTTAATGCCGAGGGCATAGCGGATGGTATCGTTCTGGCTGTCACTGCCCGGTCGCGGATCGCCGAGAATGGCCAGGCCGAGGTTGAAATAAGTCGAAAAGAGCGGGTAGTTCCGGGTGGCGAGCAGGTCGATGAAAATGTCGGCTTCGTCGGTGCCCAAATCGTCTTTATTGTCGGCGTTGGGCAGTTTTGTGGCGAGCCGTACGGCCAGGGCCGGAACACGCAACGACTCCTGCCATAGTCGCACTTTCAGACCGACAGTCAGGTCGCCGCTGCCCCAGCGGTCGTCCTGGCCGTCTTCCCGCAGGTGCAGGTAGCTGTAGAGCAGTTGCGCCTCAACCCGCTCTCCCAGTCCGAGGTTAAGGGTCAAACTTGGCAGTTCGGCGATCCGCCGGTCGAGATCTTGTTTCTGGAACTGGTTGTGTAAGCCGTCGTAGTAGGCCAGGCCGATGCGGAATTCCGCATGGTTTTTCGGCAATAATTGTGCGTCCTGCAGACCAAGGGGTTCAAGGCTTTCGGCTGACGCCGGTGAACTTAAGATCAATAGAAATAAAATGGCACTAATGCTGTGAACTGAAAAAGAAAAGCGCACGGGAGCCTCCTTTGTACACATTTGAAGGATTTTGCTGTAGGATGTTGTAATCTTTAGAAATTTATACCCCGTGGTTCTAATCTGTCAACCGGGTCGCCCGCGACCCGTTAAAATGATAGTTGGGGGGTCGCTGCCGATCGTAAAGGCTGTGGTATAATGCTTTCCAGTTGCAAAAGAGGAGATATGGCGCATGATCAGGGCTCTGTTTTTGATGGTTTTGACAGTTTCTTTGACGGCTTGCGGTGCTGGCAGTTTCAAAGTCGATAAAGAAGAATATCGACAGCGGGTTCGCACCCTGGGAGTCGTTCCCTTGCTGGTTGATGCTAACTCACATGTCGAACACCCCCGGTCTCAGGAAATTGGTGAATTGCTAAGGCGCACCAGTGTCGGCCAAAATCAGCATTTGGTCGATATGCTTAAAAAGAAAAAAGGCTATTTTGATGTGCGTCCGGTGTCCGGCGACGGAGGAGCCTTGTTCGGTAGTCTGGTTCAGGGTCGGTCTTTGCAGGAAGGGAGTCGCGGCCCTTATTATCATTACAGTTTCAATGCTCGGACAGTCGCTGAGTTGGCTCGGCAAAATACTACCGATGCACTGTTGGTCGTCGTTCTTAATGGCGCGGTGCGAAATGAAAAACGTTGGGACAGGACCCGCTTGAGTTATCTGGAGGCTCCCTTCAACAGTATTCTGGCTACGGCTGCGGTGGTGTTGCCCTCTGGCGAGATCGTTTGGGAGTATCAGGGGGGCGAAGCTTTTCTGAATCTTCAATATCCCGCTTTTGATGAAGCCTATTACAATCAGAGCGATGAAATCCCGACCCGCTTCATTTCCCTGGCGGGGTTGGAGCGGAATCTTGAATCGTCGGGACGCAAATGGCTGAAGGAGACGGCTTTACCGCAACCTTACCAGGAACTTTTCGACCAGTTGGCAAAAGAGTTGAAGCCCGGTCTGCTGAACCCCTTCAAGGACAACGGTTCTGATCGTTGATGGCGGGCGAAAGTGCGAATCAGAGGCTCCGGTGGTAATCCTGAAGAAAATTATCGATTGACACGGGCTCTATTACTGAGGTAGATAGGAGGCAGTATCGGACTGCCTCCAGCCCTTGGCTGTCCTTGTCCCGAGCCCCTTCGAAGAAAATATTCCAGACTATCCTATTATTCGTAAGTAATTATTGTATACATAGAAACGGAGTATTCTGAGTGCCGATATCGGCTCGCTTCTTGATTGCGGCCGGGCTTGGCAAGGAATCATTCCCCTTCCTCTAGCACCAGACATTCCACTATCGATATCCAATTGACCGTCAAAGCCGAAAGTATATGTAGCCGAAAAAGGATGGCCGGAAATACAGCGTGGTAAGCCGCCGCGATAAAACCGGTATTCCGCTCGTTGCACCCCCTGTGGGTGAGGAGAATGTATGAATCTGAAAGAGTTGAAAGAAAAGAAAATCACCGACCTGGTCCAGATTGGCAAGGACCTGAAGCTGGAGGGAGCTTCGGGGATGCGCAAGCAGGATCTCATTTTTGCAATCCTCAATGCGACAGCGGCGAAAAAGGGCGCCATCTACGGTGAGGGCGTGCTGGAGATATTGCCTGATGGTTTCGGCTTTCTGAGGGCTCCGGACGCCAATTATCTTCCCGGCCCGGACGATATTTATGTGTCTCCTTCGCAGATCCGCCGTTTCAATCTGCGTACCGGCGATACTGTGGCTGGACAGATTCGTCCCCCTAAAGAAGGGGAGCGTTACTTTGCGCTGCTCAAAGTGGCGGAGGTCAATTTCGAGAATCCGGCCGTGGCGCGGGACAAGACCCTGTTTGATAATTTGACGCCGCTGTATCCGGAAGAGCGAATTGTTCTGGAGACCGAACCGGACAACCTTTCCATGCGGGTTATGGATCTGGCGGCTCCTATCGGTAAGGGCCAGCGAGGCTTGATCGTTGCGCCTCCCCGTACCGGCAAGACCATGTTGCTGCAGAATATTGCCAACTCCATCACTACCAACCATCCGGAAGTCTACCTTATCGTCCTGCTTATCGATGAACGGCCGGAAGAAGTAACCGATATGCAGCGTTCGGTCAACGGTGAAGTCATCTCTTCCACCTTTGACGAACCGGCGACCCGTCACGTCCAGGTGGCGGAGATGGTTATCGAGAAGGCCCGTCGCCTGGTAGAGCACAAGCGGGATGTGGTCATCCTGCTCGATTCCATCACCCGTTTGGCCCGTGCCTACAACACCGTGGTGCCGCCGAGCGGCAAGATTCTCTCGGGGGGCGTCGATTCCAATGCTCTGCACAAGCCGAAGCGTTTTTTCGGCGCGGCGCGCAATATCGAAGAGGGGGGCAGTCTGACCATCATCGCCACCGCGCTGATCGACACCGGCAGCAAGATGGACGAGGTGATCTTCGAAGAGTTCAAAGGGACCGGAAATATGGAGCTGCAACTTGATCGACGCCTGGTCGATAAGCGGACTTTCCCGGCTATCGACATCAACAAGTCGGGCACTCGTCGCGAAGAGCTGTTGCTCGATACGACCACTTTGCAGCGCACCTGGTTGCTGCGTAAGGTGCTGTCCAACATGAATGTGGTCGACAGCATGGAATTCCTGCTGGAAAAACTGTCCGCCTGCAAAGGAAACCAGGAGTTCCTCGATTCCATGAATCAATAGTTCGCGGGCAGAGAAAGTGCTTGCGGAAATTATGTTAAGGTGGTATCAAATAGGCTTCGCTTTTTGCCTTATTGACAATATCAGGCCCTGTACAAAGCCAGGGCATCAAGGAGAACAAGAGTTATGAAAGACGGAATCCATCCTGCCTATGATGTGGTCACAGTTAAATGTCACTGTGGCTTTTCCTTTGAGACTCGCTCTACAAAAAAAGACGAAATCACCACGGAAGTCTGCTCGGCTTGCCACCCCTTCTTTACCGGCAAGCAGAAGTTGATGGATACCGCGGGTCGAATTGAGCGTTTCCGCAAAAAATACGGCCAGAAGAAGTAGGTACCGGGACGGTCCTCCGGGACCGTTTCTTTTTTATTGAGCCGCAGCGCCTGTGCGCTGCGGCTTGTCGAGTTTTTTCTATCGCATCGGGCATGAGGCCTGCTGCGGAGCGCTTCCGGCCTGTTGGGCCGTTGATTGACCGAGGGGAGCCATGTTCGTACAGCTATTGCAGCATACTCCCGAGCCCGAACGGGTGGTGGCGGCGGCGGCCCGGCTTTGCTATTCAGCATCTTCTGTTGAGCAGTTGATGGAACAGGGACCGCAAGAGCGTGCCCGGCTGTTGGAAAAAATTCTCTCCCTGGGGCATCTGTCTGTTTTAGAGCACGCCTCCTTTTCCTTTGGTGTCGAGGGGATTAGTCGTGCTTGCTCCCATCAGTTGGTCCGCCATCGTCTAGCATCCTTTTCACAGCAAAGTCAGCGTTATGTTTCCCACAAGGAACGTTTTGCTGCTGTAGTACCACCGACAATTGCCGAACGGCCCGAGTTGTTGGAGCGATACGAACGGCTTTTTGATGAGGTGCATGAGTTGTATCGTGAGATGCTTGAGTCGGGTGTTCCGGCAGAGGATGCTCGCTTTGTGCTGCCCAATGCCGCACAGACCAAGCTGGTGCTGACCATGAACGCGCGAGAATTGCTGCATTTTTTCAACTTGCGCTGTTGCCGTCGAGCCCAGTGGGAAATCCGCGCTATGGCTATCGAAATGTTGCGTTTGGCACGAATTGCCGCACCTCTGCTCTTTGCCGGAGCGGGCCCCGCTTGTCTGACCAAACCCTGCCCTGAAGGCGCTATGACTTGTGGTGCCATTGATCAAGTGCGGCGGGAGTTTTCCGAACTCTGATCAGATTTTCAGGGGACGTGTAAGGAGTCGTTGGTCGTGGATCCCATGTTTGAAAAGCTGGAAGAGGTCGTTGATCGCTTGCGCGAGGTCGAGGGGTTGCTCTCTGATCCGCAGGTGGCTTCCAATCAAGATCGATTTCGGGGGCTGACCAAAGAGCATGCCGAATTGTCCCCCGTAGTCGAAACCTTCGACAATTATCGGCAGTTGTGCGATGAGATTGCCGGACACCGCGAGTTGCTGCAGGATAGCGACCCTGATCTCAAGGAAATGGCCAGGGAGGAATTGCCGGCACTGGAAGAGCGGCGTACCGAGTTGGAGCAAGAACTCAAACTGCTGTTGTTGCCCAAAGATCCCAACGATGAAAAGAACGTTATCCTGGAGGTTCGCGCCGGAACCGGTGGCGACGAAGCAGCCCTGTTCGCCGGGGATTTGTTTCGCATGTACAGCCGATATGCCGAACGCCAGTCCTGGCGGGTCGAGATTCTCAGCTGTTCTGATTCCGATGCCGGTGGCATGAAGGAAGTCATCGCCATGGTCAGCGGCCAGCGAGTCTATTCCCGGCTCAAGTACGAAAGTGGCACTCACCGGGTACAGCGGGTTCCGGAAACGGAAACCCAGGGGCGCATTCATACTTCGGCCTGTACCGTAGCTGTGCTGCCTGAGGCGGAAGATGTTGATGTCGATATCGACCCGACCGATCTGCGCATCGATGTCTATCGTGCCTCCGGCGCCGGAGGCCAGCATGTCAACAAGACCGAATCGGCGGTACGTATCACCCATGTGCCGACCGGCGTGGTGGTTTCCTGCCAGGACGAAAAGTCGCAGCACAAAAACAAGGCCAAGGCCATGAAGGTGCTCAAGTCCCGCATCCTCGATAGCCTGATGGCCGAGCAGCAGGCGCAAATGGCCGCTGATCGCAAGACTCAGGTTGGCAGTGGCGATCGCTCCCAGCGCATTCGCACTTATAACTTTCCTCAAGGCCGTTGCACCGATCATCGTATCGGGCTGACTCTTTATAAGCTCGACAATATTATGCAGGGCGGTCTCGACGAGCTGGTTGACGCCATCAGCACCCATTGCCAGAGCGAGGCTCTGGCCGGCCAGGAGGCCTGATCTTGGCCGAGCCGTGGACGGTGCTCAAGGTTTTACAATGGACAGCCGGCTACCTGCAGGAACAGGGCATTGAAGGGGCACGGCTTGATGCAGAACTGTTGCTGACCGAGGTCCTGCAACTCGACCGGGTCGGCCTGTATGTCAACTACGACCGCCCCCTTGAGGCGACGGAACTGGCCGCCTATCGTCAACTTGTGGGTCGACGTGCCCGGCGGGAACCCGTGGCCTATATTCTCGGTCGCAGTGAGTTCTGGTCTTTGCCGCTGGTGGTCAGGCCCGAAGTGCTGATCCCCCGCCCCGATACCGAGGTGCTGGTAGAAGAGGCCTTGCAAAGGGCCGACAGCGAAAGCCGTATTCTGGATGTCGGCACCGGCAGTGGCGCGATAGCTATTGCCTTGGCTCATGAGTTGCCAGGTGCGCAGCTTGTAGCTATCGATCTTTCCGATGCGGCTCTGGCTGTGGCAAAAGAAAATGCTCGGTCCAATAATGTTGCCGAGCGGATTTCCTTTCAGCAGGGGGATCTTCAGTCTTTGCCGACCGGCCCTTTTGAGCTGATAGTGGCCAACCCGCCTTATATACCCCAGGGGGATTTGGCGTCTTTGCAGCCCGATGTGCGGGATTACGAGCCGCACTTGGCGCTGGCTGGCGGCAGTGATGGCCTTGATTGCTATCGAATTCTGTCGGCTCAGTCGCGGCAGTGTTTAACTGCTGGCGGCTGGATGTTGCTGGAAGTTGGTGTTGGTCAAGCTCAGGCGGTACAGCAACTGCTGACGCAAGCGGGATTGGTTGAAGTCTTCTGCCGTAACGATTATGCCGGTGTGGCACGGGTAGTCGGAGGCCGTTGCGCAGTTACTGCCAAAGCATAAACCTTTTTTTGACAGGCAAGAGACTTTTGGAAAAAATCATTATTCATGGTGGCCGGAAACTCTCCGGAAGTGTTCAGGTCAGCGGCGCAAAGAATTCCGCCCTGCCGTTACTCTTTGCTACCTTGCTTGCTCCCGGAATTCATCGTCTTGGCAATGTGCCGAACCTGAGGGATATTACCACTGCGGAGCGTCTGTTGGGGGCTCTGGGTGCACAGGTTGAACGCCAGGACAATACGTGCACCGTTGATGCAACGGCCATTCAGAGTGTTGAAGCACCTTACGAGCTGGTTCGCACCATGCGCGCATCGGTACTGGCTCTGGGGCCCTTGCTGGCTCGACTTGGACACGCGCGGGTCAGTTTGCCCGGCGGTTGCGCCATCGGAGCCCGGCCGATCAATCTCCACCTCAAGGGGCTGGAAGCCATGGGCGCAAGGATCGAGCTGGATCATGGCTATGTCGAGGCTCGTGCCAAGCGGCTTAAGGGAGCCCATATCTATCTCGATTTTCCCACCGTCGGCGGCACTGAAAACCTGATGATGGCCGCGGCGCTGGCCAAGGGCACCACGGTATTGGAAAATGCCGCCTGCGAGCCCGAAATCGTGGATCTGGCTGACGCGCTCTGTTCCATGGGCGCCAATATTCATGGTGCCGGCAGCGATCGCATCACCATTGAAGGGGTGGATGAGCTGCAGCCCATGGATTTTTCGGTCATGGCCGACCGGATCGAAGCCGGTACCTTTATGGTCGCCGCTGCTTTGACCCGGGGCAATGTGCTGGTCGGTGGTGCTCGAGCCGAGCATCTTGAAGCGTTGATCTGCAAATTGCGCGAAGCCGGTGTTGAGGTATTCGAAGAAGCAGAGGGGATTCGGGTCAAGGGCCCGCGCCGCATTGCCGCGGTCGACATCAAGACCCGACCTCATCCGGGTTTTCCCACCGATATGCAGGCGCAATTCATGGCTCTGATGGTGTTGGCCAATGGCACCAGCGTGATCAGTGAAAATGTCTTTGAAAATCGCTTTATGCATGTCTGCGAATTGCAACGCATGGGAGCAGACATTTCTATCGAAGGAGGCCAGGCGACGGTCAAGGGAGTCAAGGAACTGCTTGGCGCACCGGTCATGGCTACCGATCTACGGGCCAGTGCCTGCCTGGTGCTCGCCGGACTGGCGGCGGACAATACGACCGAGGTTCGACGGATCTACCACCTCGACCGGGGGTATGAGCGTATCGAAGACAAATTCCGTCAGCTGGGAGCCCGTATTGAGCGGGTCAGAGAAGAATCGTAACCGCTGATTTATATCGGCAACGAAGTTGATACTGCTTTCGTTCCGGTTGTTGTTTTTTTAAACCATCCACGATTCACCGAGGGTTAACCTATGAGTGATTTTATCACCTTTGCCTTGCCCAAAGGGCGCATCATGCAGGACTCGATGGAACTCTTTGGCAAGATCGGTATCACCTGTCCGGAAATGGCTGGGGATAGCCGCAAACTGGTTTTTGAGAACCGCGAAAGTAAGTTTCGCTTTATGGCGGTGCGGGCTACTGACGTGCCGACCTATGTAGAATACGGCTGCGCAGATATCGGTGTGGTCGGCAAGGACACCCTGTTGGAACAGGGCAAGGACCTGTACGAACCCCTTGATCTCAAGTTCGGTTATTGCCGGCTGATGGTCGCCGAACCTAAGGCCCTGCTTGAGGAAGAAGACCCGAGCAGCTGGTCGAATATTCGCGTGGCCACCAAATATCCCAACATCACTGAGCGCTATTTTGCGGAGCGCGGCGTGCAGGTGGAGCTCATAAAACTCTACGGTTCCATTGAGCTTGCACCGCTGGTGGGTTTGGCCGAGCGCATTGTCGACCTGGTCTCCACCGGCGCCACCTTGCGCGATAACGGTATGGTCGAAGTAGAAACCATTGCTGAAATCACCAGCCGTTTGATCGTTAATCGGGCCAGTCTGAAGACCAAGCATCAGCGGATCAGCCGCATTATCACCGATCTGGAAAAGGTGATCGGTGACGAAGTGACCATCTCCGGTTAAAAACTATCGTTTGGGAGAGAGCATGATCGAATTTCTGCGCTTTGACGATGCTAGCTTCGAAGCGGCCCTTGAGCGTATCGTGGCCCGTGGCGAGGAACCTCCGGCCGGTGTCGAGGACGTCGTTGGCGAAATTATCGCCCGGGTCCGCCAAGAAGGCGACCGGGCCTTATTCGACTATACCGTCCGTTTCGATGGACTGGACCTCAGCGCAGCCACCGTCGAGGTTTCGGCCGAGGAACTGGAAGAGGCCCTGGCTGAAATCGACGATGACTCCCGTGCCGCTCTGCAACTGGCTGCTGATCGCATCGAAGCCTTTCATCGCAAGCAAAAGCAGGAATCGTGGCTGTCCACCGACGAGCCGGATATGCTGCTCGGCCAGCTGGTGCGGCCCCTCGACCGGGTCGGAATCTACGTTCCCGGCGGAAAGGCCAGTTATCCGTCCTCGGTATTGATGAACGCCCTGCCGGCCAAGGTGGCCGGAGTCGGCGAGATCGTCATGGTCGTACCGATGCCCAAAGGTGAGATCAATCCTCACGTGCTGGCGGCGGCCAGGCTGGCCGGGGTCGATCGCGTGTTTAAGATCGGCGGCGCCCAGGCGGTAGCGGCCCTGGCCTTCGGCACCGAAAGTGTACCGCGAGTCGACAAAATCACCGGTCCCGGTAATATCTACGTGGCCACCGCCAAGAAGCAGGTCTTTGGCCAGGTCGATATCGACATGATTGCGGGACCGAGTGAAATCCTGGTCATCAACGACGGTAGCGGTGACCCCCGGCACGTGGCGGCCGATCTGCTGTCCCAGGCCGAACACGACGAGTTGGCCGCCAGCATTCTGGTCACTACCGACGGCGCTTTTGCCGCAGCGGTCAAAGAGGCCCTCGCTGAACAGCTGACTGTGTTGCCGCGAAGAGAAATCGCCGAGCGATCCCTGGCCAATTACGGGGCGATCGTTGTCGCGGCCGATCTCGACGAAGCCATCACCTTCAGCAACCGCATTGCTCCGGAACATCTCGAGTTGGCGGTGGCCGATCCCTTTGCCGTGCTGCCGTCGATTCGTCACGCCGGCGCGATCTTCATGGGCCACCATACTCCGGAGGCGGCCGGCGATTACCTGGCCGGGCCCAATCATACCCTGCCGACGGGTGGCACGGCGCGCTTTTTCTCGCCTCTCGGGGTGGACGATTTTGTTAAGAAATCGAGCTTGATTTCTTTGAGCCGCGAAGGTTTGCAGCGGATTGGCCCGGCGGTCGTCACACTGGCGGAGTTGGAAGGGCTCGCTGCCCACGGCAGGTCGGTATCGATCCGTATCGATAAATAATTGATGGCGTCGCAAAAAGCTTACCCTGCTGCGTTGCAGCGTTTTTCAGGAACTCGATATCCCGTAAGAATGTCTTTGTCTCTGAAAAGCCGCTATGCCTTGCAGGTTGAAAATTTTGCTTAACCATCTTATGGCTTGCGAAATTCTTAGTTGATTCAATGGCGTCCGCTGGCGATGGCGGACCTAACCGAACACTATGGGGGGAAGGATATGCCACGCAGCGCGACCATCGATCGGCACACCGCAGAAACCCGGATTCATCTGACCCTGTCCCTGGATGGCTCCGGCCGAGGGGAGGTCGCTACCTCAGTGCCCTTTCTCGATCATATGCTGGTCTTGTTGACCCGACATGGGTTCTTCGATCTCACCGTGCAGGCCGAAGGGGATGTGCAGGTCGATGCTCATCACACCGTCGAAGATCTCGGTATCTGTCTCGGTGAAGCCTTTAAAAAGGCGATCGGCGATAAACAGAGTATGCGCCGCTACGGTCGTTGTACCATGCCCATGCACGAAGCGCTGGCCACGGTCGATATCGACTTTTCCGGACGGCCCTGTCTGGTTTTCAATGTTGACCTGCCCAAGGCCAAGGTCGGTGATTTCGATGTTGAACTGACCGAAGAGTTTTTCGTTGCCTTCTGTAACCACGCCGGTGTCAACCTGCATGTTAACCTGGCTTACGGCAGCAATCTGCACCACATCATTGAGGCGATCTTCAAGGCCTTTGGCCGCGCTTTGGATGAAGCCACCGGCAGCGACGAGCGTATTGTCGGGGTTATGTCGAGTAAAGGAAAGCTGGAATAGCATGATTACCATCATCGATTACGGTATGGGCAACCTGCGCAGTGTGCAGAAGGGCTTCGAAAAGGTCGGTTTCAGTGCCGAAGTGACAGCCGATCCACGTGTGGTGGAGCGAGCCGATAAACTGGTGCTTCCCGGCGTCGGTGCCTTTAAGGATTGCATGGATAATCTTCGTAACGGCGGTTTTATTGACGCTATTCATAGCCATGTGTCCACCGGTCGGCCTTTTCTCGGCATCTGTCTTGGGCTGCAATTATTGTTCACCGAAAGCGAAGAGTTCGGTTGCCATCAGGGACTCGGTATTATACCCGGCAAGGTAAGGCGTTTCGCCGAGGATATGGAAGTTGCGGGGGAACGGCTCAAGGTGCCACACATGGGCTGGAACCAGATCTCCATCGAGCAACCGTCTCCACTGTTGCGTGGTGTGGCGGACGGGTCGGCAGTCTATTTTGTTCACTCCTACTATGTCGATCCCGAGAATCCGGAGGTGGTGGCCACCACTACAGACTACGGCCAGCGTTTTTGCTCCAGCATCTGGCACGACAATGTCATGGCGACCCAGTTCCACCCGGAAAAGAGTCAGCAGGTAGGGCTGCACATTCTGAAAAACTTTGGAGAATTGTAAATGATCGTTATTCCGGCCATCGATTTAAAAGAAGGGCGCTGCGTGCGCCTCGAGCAGGGGCTCATGGACAAGGACACCGTCTACAGCGACGATCCCGCCGGTCAGGCCCTGTCCTGGCAGGAGCAGGGCGGTGAACTGTTGCATATCGTCGATCTTGATGGCGCCTTTGCCGGCGTGCCCCGCAATCGCGAGGCGATCCGGGCCATTGTCGAGGCGGTTTCCATGCCGACCGAACTGGGTGGCGGTATCCGCGATCTGGCCACCGTCGAGGCTTATCTTGAGCTCGGGGTCAGCCGGGTGATTCTCGGTACCGTGGCCAAGGAAAATCCGGCCCTGGTGGCCGAGGCTTGTCGGCTTTTTCCGGGCCGTATTGTGGTTGGTATCGACGCCAAGGACGGTTTGGTCGCGGTGCGGGGCTGGGCCGATGTGACCGAAAAGCGTGCCTCCGAATTGGCTAAAGAGATGGAAGGGTACGGTGTCGAAGCAATCATCTATACCGACATCGCCCGCGACGGCATGATGCAGGGCCCGAATATCGAGGCCACTCGCCAATTGGCCGAAGCCATCAGCGTGCCGGTTATCGCCTCCGGCGGGGTCTCGTCTCTCGACGATATCGCTCGTTTGATGACGGTCGAGTCGGCCGGCGTGACCGGGGTGATCACCGGTAAGGCCATCTATACCGGCAGCCTTGATCTACGCGAAGCGGTGGCTTTGACCAAGCGTGGGCGCTGATTAAAAATCTTCGCGCCCCTTGTAATGGCGGTAAACCATTCTTATCTTTGCAGGATAACTAATGCTGAGTAAACGAATCATACCTTGTCTTGACGTCAAGGACGGCCGGGTGGTCAAAGGGGTCCAGTTCGTGGGATTGCGCGATGCCGGAGATCCGGTGGAGGCAGCGGAAATCTACGACGCTCAGGGTGCCGATGAACTGACCTTCCTGGATATCACCGCGTCCAGCGACAAGCGCGACATTATCCTCGACGTGGTGTCCCGCACCGCCGAGCGGGTATTTATGCCCCTCACCGTCGGCGGTGGTATTCGCGAGATTGCGGACATCCGCAGACTGTTGAATGCCGGAGCGGACAAGGTTTCCATTAACACCGCTGCCGTTTATCGTCCTGAATTCGTTCGCGAGGCCGCTGAACGGTTCGGCTCCCAGTGTATCGTGGTAGCCATCGATGCTCGCCGGGTGCCTGATTCCGATCCCCAGCGTTGGGAAGTCTATACCCACGGCGGGCGTACCCCGACCGGGATCGACGCTATCGATTGGGCGGAACGAATGGAGGCCTACGGCGCCGGCGAGATTTTGCTCACCAGCATGGACTGCGACGGCACCAAGGACGGATATGATCTGCTTTTGACCCGTACTGTCAGCGACCGGGTGCATATTCCGGTTATTGCCTCGGGGGGGGTCGGCAACCTTGAACATGTCCGCGAGGGCTTGACCGAAGGCGGTGCCAGTGCTGCATTGGCTGCGAGTATTTTTCATTTCCGTGAATATACTATTCGCGAGTGCAAGGAATATCTGCTTAAGCACGGCGTGCCTGCTCGCTTATAGAGTGCCGGGGAGGAATCATGGCTCTTCTGGAGCAAATACAATTCGATAAGAACGGCCTGGTGCCGGCTGTGGTCCGAGATGCCGCCAGTGGTGCGGTATTGATGTTGTCGCATCTTAATGCCGAGGCTTTCGCCAAGACCGAAGCCAGCGGCCAACTGCACCGCTACTCCCGCTCCAAGGGGGCGGTGGTGACGTCTGAGGATGCACCTGAACTGGTTCGCGAAGCACGTCTGAGCTGTTCCGGTGATTGCCTGCTATTGTCCGTTGAGATTCAGGAGGCTCCCGATTGTTTTTCCACCGTACTCTGGCAAGATCCGCAGGGCGAGGCGGCACCAGTCGATATCCTGGATGAGGTCTATCGCATCGTACAGCAGAGGCGCGATCAGTCTGCAGATCAGTCCTATGTCGCTTCGCTGTTTGCCAAAGGGCTCGATAAAATTCTTGGTAAGATTGGTGAAGAAGCGACGGAAACCGCTGTTGCCGGTAAGGGTGGCGATCCCAAAGAAGTGGTATCCGAAACAGCCGACCTGTTTTTTCACGTGTTGGTGCTGCTCGGTTATTACGATTTGCCACCGGAGCGCATCTATGCCGAATTGCGGAGGCGCTTCGGGGTCTCCGGGCTGACCGAAAAGGCCAGCCGCAGCCAGAAGAGTGACGCCCGTTAGGCTAAAAGCCTAGGGTGTTATATCGATTGCAAGGGGATCGGTTTTCCGGTCGCCTTTTTGTGCTTTTCCAACCTTGTAAGGATTGACAGGCCAATGAGTCTCAAACAACAACTGACCGACGCCATGAAAGAGGCCATGAAGGCCAAGGCCAGCGAACGCCTGAGTACTATTCGACTGATTCGCTCGGCCATCAAAAATCGCGAGATCGACACCCGCGAGGAACTCGATGATCCGGGGGTTATTGCCATTCTCGGTACTCTGGTCAAGCAACGTAAAGAATCGGCTCAGGTCTATCGAGACAATCAGCGTCTGGATCTGGCTGAAAAGGAAGAAGCCGAATTGGCCATACTGCAGGAGTTTTTGCCCGAACCTCTAAGCGACGAGGAGTTGGTCGCTTTGATCGACGAAATCGTTGGCGAGCTGGGGGCTACCTCCATGCGTGATATGGGGCCGGTGATGAAGCTGGTCGGTGAGCGGGCCCAGGGCCGGGCCGATGGCAAGAAAGCCAGCGTTCTGGTTAAGGAACGCCTGGCCGGTTGAGCCAGACGCCTTCGGCATTCCTATGAACCTGTTCGATATCGCTATTTTGCTCTTGCTGGCCGGTTTCGTTCTCAAGGGCCTGTGGCGCGGGCTTTTGCGGGAGCTGTGCTCCTTGTGCGGTCTCTTCGGCGGCCTCTTTCTGGCGGTGCGTTTTCATGCACCGTTGGCGGAGCTCTTGATAGAACGAGTGACCTGGCCTAGCCAGCTGTGCGTGGTGATTTCTTTCGCTGCGTTGTTTTTGCTGACGGTGATTTTCTTCGGCTTGCTGGGGTTTGTGCTGTCCCGTTTCATCAAGCTGCTCTTTCTCGGCGGTTTCAACCGCGTGGCCGGTGCCTTGTTCGGTTTGGTTCAGGGCGGACTGTTATTGACCCTGGTTTTGTATGGCCTGAGCCTGAGCCTCAGCCCCCTGCCGCCGCCGGTTCGTGATTTATTCGAACAGTCCCAATTGGCGCCGCCACTCGTCCGGTTTGGCGATACCCTGCTCCATCAGGGCAGCCAGGTGTTGGCGCAGCAGCCGGTGGTCAAGCCTTCGGCTGCCGGTAACAGTGTTCAATCGCCAGGGAGCCGATGAGTAAAGAAACTCTGCGAGTACTCGAATACGATAAAGTACGCAGTCTGCTGGCGCGTTTCACCTCCACGGTACCGGGGCGGGAGCTGGCCCTGGAATTGCAGCCCTTACCGGAAAAAACGGCGGTTGCCGAGGCTTTGGCCGAGGTGGGGGAGATGTGTCAGTTGTTGGAACAGGTTGGTCGGCCGCCGGTAGGCGCTTGCTGCGACCTGCTGCCGGCATTGCGTCAGCTGAGTACCGAGGGGGTTTGGCTGCCTGCAGAACAGTTGTTGGAAGTGCAGAGCAGCCTTGAGGCGGCTCACGACTGCCGCAACTATCTGGCCGAACGGCCGCAGGCGCCCCTTTTATCGGGTTTGGCCGCCGGTCTGCAACCCTGCGTGGCCCTGCGTCGCGAAATTGGTGAAAGCATCGGCCCGCGAGGAGAGATTCTCGACAGCGCCTCCTTTGAGTTGGGCGACCTGCGATATCAGCTGCGCCGCTTGCGGGAACGGATACGCAAGATTCTCGAAGAGCTGCTGCTGTCCGACCGCTATGATGGGGTTTTTCAGGACCGGTTGGTGACCGAGCGCAACGGACGTTATGTGGTGCCGGTCAAGGCCGATCACCGTGGTCGTCTCAAGGGCTTCGTTCACGACGAATCGGCCAGTGGTCAAACCCTGTTCGTTGAGCCGACCGCGGTACTCGACAAAAACAACGAGCTGCAGGCTCTGCAGCGAGCAGAACAGCGGGAGCTGGAACGCATCCTGCGTCGACTGGCAGACGGTGTACGACATCAGGGCGATGCCTTGCGGGAAAATCAGCAGATTCTGGCTCGCCTTGACTTGCGCGCTGCTGCTGCTCGATTTGCCCGCTTTAGCGACGGAAGCGCGCCGCAGTTAGTGGATAAACCGCTCATTGAACTAAAGGGTGCCCGTCACCCCTTGCTGCTGTTTGAGGCTGATGGCACCCCGATTCCGGATCAGGCGGTGGCCATCGACCTGCTGTTGCCTGCCGATAAAGATACGCTGGTAATCAGTGGTCCCAATACCGGCGGCAAGAGTGTTGCGTTAAAGACTGCCGGTCTTTTGGTGTTGATGGTTCGTTCCGGCTTGCATGTACCCTGTCGGCCAGACAGTCGGCTGTTTCTGTTTGATGAGGTTTTCGCCGACATCGGTGACGAGCAGAGTATTGAGCAGAGCCTGTCGACTTTTTCAGGACATTTAAGCCGGATGCGGCAGATTCTGCAACAGGCCGATCGTTACTCCCTGGTGCTTCTCGATGAGGCCGGTACGGGAACTGATCCGGCTGAAGGTGCGGCGCTGGCCATGGCGGTACTCGATGAATTGCGTGGTGCCGGAGCCAAGACGCTGGTGACCACTCACCTGAACCTGGTTAAAGGCTATGCCCTGCTGGAATCGAGGGTGGAGAATGCCGCTGTCGAGTTTGACGAACGGACCCTGCAGCCGACCTATCGCTTACATTACGGCATCCCCGGTGCGAGTAAAGCTTTTACCATCGCCCGCCGGCTCGGTTTGCCGGAGAGCTTGCTGTCGCGCGCCGAAGGTTATCTCGGTGAGGGCGAAAAGGCTGGGCTGGATCTGATCGAAAAGATCAATCAGCAGCAACAGGAATTATCCCGACGGCTGGAAGAGGCCGAGCAATTGCGAAAGCGGGCCCGTCTAGAACGGACCAAGCGTAAGCAATTGCTGGAAGAGTTTGAGGGCCAGCGCCAGGCCTTGCTCGACAAAGCCCGCCGGCGTGGTGAAGGGTTGGTTCGGGAGGCCGAAGATAAAATCAAACGGCTGTTCAAGGACCTGCGGCAGGAAGCGCCTGATGTTGCGGGACAAGCACGGTTGACCGGCGAGCTCCGGCAGGTCCGGGAGGCGATGCGGCCTGTTCCGGCAACAAAGCCCCAGTCCACTGCTGTGCCAAAAGATGTGGCCGTCGGGGAGTTATTGCGTATTCCTGCACTGGCTAGCGAAGGCGAGGTGGTGCGGGTTGCCGGCGACGAGGCCGAATTATCCGTGCAGGGGAAAAAGTTGCGTCTGTCCCTGAGTTCCCTGGAACAGTTTCAGCCGCGGCGGTTTGCACGGCGAAAGAGCGATGGTGGCAAGGTGCGCAATCGAGTGGAGAGGGACGCTCCGCAAAGTCGGCTGCTGCTGGTCGGCAAAAGAGTGGATGAGGCCCTGGTGCTGCTCGACCGTTTCGTTGATGACGCCCTGCTGCAAGGTTTGGCTGAGCTGGAAATCGTGCATGGTTGCGGCGAAGGTATTCTGCGTCGGGCCGTGCGGGAGTTTTTGGCTGGCCATCGTGAGGTGGAGGCTTTTCACGCCGCCGATCTGGCGCGTGGTGGCGACAATGTGACCATTGCACAGCTGAGAAGGGCATGACGGGACGAATTGGTGAAGATAAGATTCAGGAGATCCGCGAACGTATCGACATTGTCGAGCTGGTATCCTCCTATCTGCCACTGAAACGTTCGGGGGCCAATCACCTGGGGCTCTGCCCCTTTCATAGCGAAAAAACGCCGTCTTTTAATGTCAACGCACCCCGGCAGATATTTCACTGTTTTGGCTGCGGGGTGGGTGGCGACGCTTTTTCCTTTCTTATGCGAATGGAAGGATTGAGTTTTCCCGAAGCGCTCCGTCGTCTCGCCGAACGAGCTGGAGTTGAAATTGAAGAAGAACAGCTGACTCCGGCCGAAGAGCAGCAACGGCAAGATCGGGATCGGTTACTGCGGGTCAGCGAGGTGGCTGCCGCCTTCTACCATCAGCAGTTGCTCGAGGACCCCCGGGGGGCGGAAGGACGCCGCTACCTGCGTCATCGCGGTTATGAAGGGGAAACGGTTCGCGCCTTTGGCTTGGGATATGCGCCCGATAGCTGGCAGGCGTTGGCCGACCATCTGGCCGGTAAGGGTTTTGAGCCCAAATGGGCCAGGGATATGCTTGGACTGGTGCGTGCCGGTCGTGATGGTCGAAGCGATTACGATCTGTTTCGGAAGCGGCTGCTGTTTCCTATTCAGGACAGCCGCGGTCGGGTGGTGGCCTTTGGTGGTCGGGTGTTGGATGACAGCTTGCCCAAGTACATCAATTCGCCCGAGTCGCCGATTTATCACAAAGGGCGGATTCTCTATGGTCTCTACCAGGCCAAAGATGCGATGCGTCGCAGCGAGACGGGAATTGTCGTCGAAGGCTATTTTGATCAGCTAGCCCTCTATCGGGCCGGTTTTCAGAATGCCGTGGCGACTTGCGGCACGGCCCTGACCGCCGAGCATGCGCGGTTGCTGAAGCGTTATTGTAAAAAGCTGCTACTGTTCTTTGACCAGGACAAAGCCGGTCGCAAGGCGACCTTTCGCGCTATGGAGGTGCTGCTGGCCGAGGGGGTGTCAGCGGCCGTAGTTGAGCTTTCGGCCGATGAGGATCCGGATTCTTATCTGGCGAGCCATGCGCCCGAGGAGTTGCAAGTCTATTTTGACCGGGCCCGCCCGGTTTTGCAGGTCTATCTGGAGCATTGCCTGGCCCTGCATGGCGACAGTATCGAGGGCAAAGCGCGGGCTGCTGAAGAGGTTCTCAGTAAATTACGTCTGTTGCCGAGCGAACTGGAAAGGGATCTGTACCTCAAGGAGTTGGCTCAGCGTACGGGGCTTGATGAGGCGTTGCTTAAAAAGAAGGCGATATCGCGGCCGAGGGTGACAACATCTCCCCCAAAAGCGACTTTTTCGACGGCTGTTTCACCGCCACAGAGACCTTCTTCGCGACCAGTTGTCGGCCAGGACGGAGAATGTAAGATTCAGGAATGGCTGTTGCATCTAATGAAGATCAACAATGAGGTCCGCATCAAGGTCGCAGAGGCGACCCCGGAGACCCTGTTTAACGACGATGACCGACGAGCTATTGCCATTGCCCTCATTAAGTACAGCACTGCCGAGGGTCGCGTGGATGAAGACCGCGTGCTGAACAGCTTAAGCGAAGACCAAAAAGAGATTCTATCGGGTATTATTATAAAGGACGATGAGGCTCTGGCCGAAGACCCCGTCCGCATCTTTGCAGATTACAAGAAAGCGATGGAGCGGGAGCGGCTTAAGGCGCGCAACCTGGTCTTGCAGGCACAGATTCAGCAGGCCGAGAAAGATGGTGACAGCGTCGCGCTGGCCAATTTGTGGCGTGAATCGCTAGATGTTTCGAAAAAGATCAAGCAACGTTAAATACAGACATTTTGTACAGATATGTAACGACCTTATTTCCGGTCAGCGGAAATCGAGAGGAGAAAAAACGCACATGTCCAAGAAAACCGGCATGGAAGAGGTTCAGCAACTTATCGACCTCGGTAAGGAAAGAGGCTATCTGACCTACGATGAAGTCAACGACATCCTGCCTGAAGGGATGGTTTCTTCCGATCAACTCGACGATATGATGAGTATGTTCGGGGAGATGGACATCGAGGTGGTCGACTCGGAAAGCAAGGTTTCTGTCAGCGAAAAGAAAGAAACTGGCAGTGCTGGTTCCGACGATGACGATGACGACGATGAAACCGAATACGAGGCCGGTGTGCTCGGTCGGACCAGCGATCCGGTACGTATGTATCTGCGGGAGATGGGCCAGGTTTCGCTGTTGACCCGTGAAGGCGAAGTTGAGATCGCCAAGCGCATCGAAGACGGTGAAGCCCAGGTGACCCGGGTTATCATGAAAACCCCGATCGCTTTCAAGGAAGTATTGATCCTTGGCGACAAGCTGGCCAAAGATCAAATCGGTGTGGCCGAGATCACCAAGGAGTTTGAAGAAGAAGAGGGCAGCGAGGTCGAAGAGAAGCAACGTCAGCGCACCCTCAATCTGATGGCTCAGATTCGGGAAAAAAACGAGAAACTGATGGCTTTGCGCGATCAGCAGCTCGAGGCGAGCAAGGAGGAGAAGCAGTCCCTGCTGGCCGAGGAACAGGAGCTGAAAGTTGCCACCGGCGAGTTGATGCGGGAAATCCGGCTGAAGGATTATCAGGTCGACAAAATCGTCGACCGCCTCAAGGAGCTGGCAAAGCAGGTTAAAAAGGGCCAGGCCGAAGTCAGTGCCTGCGAAGGGGAGCTGAGCCGCCCCTATCGTGAGATCAAGCGGCTGTTGCGTCGCATGCGCAAAAGCGACGACGATGCCCTTCAGGTTTCCGAGGAACTCAATGCCCCTATCGACACCCTGTTGGTGGTGGAAAAACGTCTTAAAAGCGCCCAGCGCAAGTTCAAGCGGGTCGAAGAAGAGTCGGGGTTTGCCCCGGCAGAGTTGCTGGCCTCTTTGAAGGAGGTTCAGAAGGGTGAGTGGCGGGCCAAGGCGGCCAAGTCCGAACTGGTGGAGGCCAACCTGCGACTGGTGGTATCTATTGCCAAAAAATACACCAATCGCGGTTTGCAGTTTCTCGACCTGATTCAAGAAGGCAACATCGGCTTGATGAAGGCCGTCGACAAGTTCGAGTACCAGCGGGGATATAAGTTTTCCACCTACGCTACCTGGTGGATCCGACAGGCCATCACCCGCGCTATTGCCGATCAGGCCCGCACCATTCGCATTCCGGTGCATATGATCGAAACGATCAATAAGCTGATTCGTACCAGCCGACAACTGGTGCAGGAGATCGGCCGCGAGCCGTTGCCTGAAGAGATTGCCGAACGCATGGAGTTACCGCTGGAAAAGGTTCGACGGGTTCTTAAGATCGCCAAAGAACCGATCAGTCTGGAAACACCTATCGGCGAGGAAGAAGATTCTTCACTCGGCGATTTTATCGAGGATAAGGGGGTTGTCTCTCCCCTGGAAGCTGTTATCACCGGCAACCTTTCGGATCAGACCTCTCGGGTCTTGTCGACTCTGACTCCCCGGGAAGAAAAGGTTTTACGCATGCGCTTCGGAATCGGCGAGAAGTCGGACCACACCTTGGAAGAGGTAGGGCAGGACTTTGCCGTCACCCGTGAGCGTATTCGCCAAATCGAAGCCAAGGCACTGCGTAAGCTGCGCCACCCGAGTCGGGCCAAGCGCCTGAAAAGCTTTGTTGAGACGACCTAAAAATCCTTGACAGGCATAAGGCAACATCCTAAACTGAAATACTAATTTTCGGGCCTATAGCTCAGTTGGCAGAGCCACCGGCTCATAACCGGTCGGTCCCAGGTTCGAATCCTGGTGGGCCCACCAATTGGAACAGCGATGAGTCCAGAACTCAGAATTCTTTAAACAAAAAAACGAAGTTCCGAGAGTGCAACGAAGACTGTTGCACTCTTCGTTTTTAACACCCCTCTAAAGTATGAAACAACGCATTGCTCGCATTCACGATCTGATAGGGCTTCTCAATGCCCTTTACCCCCCGACCCTGGCTGAAGCCTGGGACAATGTGGGGCTCCAGGTTGGCGATCCCCGAGCTCAAGTCAGCAAAGTTTTGGTTTGTTTAGATCCTACCGAGCAAGCGCTGCAAGCAGCTGTTGAACAGGGCGCTGAAGCGTTGTTATGTCACCACCCGCTTATTTTCAAACCCTTGAAGAATCTGACTCCCGGCGACGAAGCCGGGCGTATTCTCTTTGCTGCGGTACAGCAGAAAATAACAATTGTCGCTGCCCATACTAATTTGGATCGCGCCAGAAACGGCCTCAACGACTGGTTGGCTGCTGCGCTTCAACTGAACGAGTGCGAGCCTCTGTTGGGTGGCGATGATCAGCTGGTTAAGCTGGTTGTTTATGTCCCGGCCGGTTATGAGGACCAGGTTTCCGGAGCTCTGTTTAAGGCAGGAGCCGGTGCCATCGGCAATTACGACTGTTGTTCTTTCCGTGGTGAAGGTATCGGTACCTTCCGTGCTCACGAAGGCTGTTCCCCCTTTATGGGCCGGGTCGGAGAACGCAGCAGCGTTCGGGAGTTGCGTCTGGAGACGGTGGTGCCGAAAGAATTACTGAATCGGGTGATCGATCGCATGGTTCGCGCTCATCCTTATGAGGAAGTTGCCTACGACCTGTTCCCTCTGGCCAATCGCCGTAAGGAAATCGGCCTGGGGCGGATTGGTCGCTTGGCGCAGGCAACAACCCTCGCAAGCTTTGCCGAAAAAGTCAAAGAGGCGCTACAGGTCGAAGCCCTACGGATTGTGGGCAATGAACAGGACTCGGTGAGCAAGGTCGCTGTTTGTGGCGGAAGTGGTGCTTCCTTGTTGAAAGAGGCCGCCCGGCAGGGAGCCGATGTGCTGGTGACGGGAGATGTCAAATACCACGAAGCTCGCACCGCTGCCAGCCTGGGGTTAGCCCTCATCGACGCTGGCCATTTTGCTACCGAGCGTCTGATGGCCGGTCACCTGGCCACGGCTATGGCACAAGCGGCGACGGCGCGAAGTTTGAATATAGAGTTTTTAGAGATGAAAGGGGAGGAAGATCCGTTTAAGACGGTCTGATTCCTCTTTTTTTTCGGGCATTTGGGCCCCGAGAAAGGCGTGTAAGGAGAAAGATGGGAGGCAATATAGTGGAAGACCAGATGATACTTCTGAAGGAATTGCAAGGACTTGATCAAAAGCTGAACGCCATAGGCCAGGATCAGCGCAAGCTGGAAACCGAGCGCGAAGGGATCGACGCCGAAGTCGTTCGGATTCGGGAGATGGTGGCTAGCCTTGAAGGGTCTATTTCCGAACTGGAGGAGCAGCGTAGTCAATTGCGCCTGGCCCTCGATCAGGAGCAGGCCAATATTGAGAAGTCCGAAGGGCGTCTGCCCGAGATCAAGACCCAGAAGGAGTATCTGGCGGTACTTAAGGAAGTCGATACGGCCAAAAAACTCAACAAGGATCTTTCCGATCAGATCGAGGCAAAAAATGCCGAAATCGCTGCCTTGACCGAAGAGGCGACGGAGAAGCAGCAGAGCTTGACTGAAATGGAAGAGCAGATATCTGTTCGTTGCGGCGAGATCGAAGAGGCTCTTAAGTCCTTTGAACAGACCCGTCAAGGCCTTGTTAAGGAGCGGGATAGTCAGATCAAGCCCTTGTCGAGAGACCTGCAGAGACGCTATCGGCTGCTCATGGAGCGGCGTGCCGGGGTTGCCGTCGTCGAGGCGCGAAACGGAACCTGCCTCGGTTGCAACATGCATTTGCCGCCCCAATTGTTCAACAGCCTGTTTCTGGCTCAGGAAATCAAGACTTGCCCTCACTGCAGCCGCTTGTTGTACGTGGTCAAGGAAGACTGATGGCTTAGCCATCTCATGATTTGTTTTGATTCCATCAAAATAAGGTGGTCGGAGAAGGACAGATGATCGCCGGTCCGTATTACGGGCGGGAGGAAAGTCCGGGCTCCATAGGGCAGGATGGTTCCTAACGGGAACCGGGGGTGACCCCAGGGATAGTGCCACAGAGAGAAGACCGCCTTTTTGCACTTCGGTGCAGGGAGGTAAGGGTGAAAGGGTGAGGTAAGAGCTCACCAGGTCCGGCGGTGACGCCGGATGCTAGGTAAACCCCATCCGGAGCAAGGCCGAATAGAGGAGTGTTTGAGAGCGGTCCGTTCGAGACTCCCGGGTTGGCTGCTGGAGGCCGTCGGCAACGGCGGTCCTAGAGGAATGATCATCGCTTTTTTGCAGGTGACTGCATTAAAGAACAGAACCCGGCTTACGTCCTTGTCCGGCCACTCTATTTAAAACGGCACGCTTTGCGTTGCCGTTTTCTTTTTCCAGGAGCCCTATGACAGTAAACCGAACCGAGCTGCGCTGGAAAAGTTATCTGGACTCGGTGAGCACCGATTACGCGCAGCTTCCCGCTGTGGAACGGAGCTGGATCGACAGGGAATTGTCACGCATTGCAAGCCTGCAGCAGCAACTCGACGATTTGTTTCGCCGCGGCGACGGCCCAGCCGTCTGCCGCCGCTGTCTCGGTGCCTGTTGCGATTGCGGCAAGAATCATTTTAGCCTGGTTAACCTCCTGGCCTTTCTCTCTGCCGAGGAATTGCCCCCCGTCGCTGATTTTACCCTTCCCTGTCCCTTCCTCGGCCCAACAGGTTGTCGACTTGAAGTATCTCGCAGGCCTTTCAACTGCATTACTTTTATCTGTGAAGGCATTCTTGATCCCCTTGGGGAAGCGGGGTATGATGCCTTCCATGAACTTGAGGGCCAGCTGCGGCGCTGTTATCTGAATTTCGATCAGCGCTATGTCGGTTCCAGTTTGCGCGGGTTGCTGATCCGAGGCGAGAGTTTGGCCGGTCGCTCCTTTCTAAAACCTCCTGCTGTTCGGTTTGACCGATAAAAGGAAATGTTATGGATATCCACTTTGACCGTAAAAACGGTCATCTTGATGACTTGATTGACGACCTTATGCGGCAGACCGAAGTTCATCACCCCGCGATGATCCGGGAAATGATTATTAGTTCTCTTAAGGCAGGCCGCGAATCCGACTACCTGGCCGACCTTAAGCTCATGCGCACGACCATGAAGGAAATGCGCTACACCAACAAGGTTTTCGGTCCTCACCGAATGCGCAAGAAAGTTACCATCTTCGGTTCGGCTCGCACCGAGCCAGACGAACCCATTTACCGCAAGTGTGTCGAGTTCAGCCGCCTTCTCGTTGAGAGTGGTTACATGGTGATCACCGGCGGTGGCGGCGGCATCATGCAGGCCGGCAACGAAGGGGCCGGTCCCGAGAACTCTTTTGCGGTCAATATTCGCCTGCCCTTTGAGCAGGAGACCAATCCGGTCATGTCCGCCAGTGAAAATGTCATTACCTACAAATACTTTTTCAATCGCAAGGTTGCCTTCCTCAAAGAGGCGGAAGCCGTGGCCCTGTTTCCTGGAGGTTTTGGTACTCTCGATGAGGCCATGGAAACCCTGACCCTGATACAAACCGGTAAGAACCCGCCTATTCCCCTGGTTCTTATTGATGATGAAAACGGTGGTTACTGGGAGAAGTGGCTGGAGTTTATCAAGGATCCGCTGCTCAAGCGAGGGCTCATCTCCGGCGAGGATTTCAGCCTCTTTTCGATAACCCGCAGTGCTTCCGAGGCTGTGCAGATTATTGACGAATTTTACCGCGTCTATCACTCCATGCGATTTGTCGGTAATACCCTGGTGATTCGCCTGAATAAAGAGCTGAACGATGAGCAGTTGGCCATTCTGGAAAGCGAGTTTCCTGAAATCAAGGAACCGGGCAGCCGATTGCAGATTTCCGGACCGTTGCCCCAGGAAAAGGACCAGCCCGACCTGCTGCCCCTGCCCCGCTTGACCTTTGAGTTCAATCGCCGTAGCTACGGACTGCTCAAGGCCTTTATCCGCCAGATCAATAGCTTTTGATGGCGTCGCAAAAAGTCCGCCCTGCTGCGTTGCAGCAGTTTTTCAGGACTTCGACATACGCGATGTATGCCTTTACCCCTGAAAACTGCTACGCCTTGCAGGTCGAATTTTTGGCTTAGCCATCTGTTGAGTTTTGCCAAGGCAGAAATTTAAGTGTTTGCGGGCCGCTGGCGGCTGGAGTCAGGCCGGTTTTTGACTACGGTCAAAGATCGTATGGGGCGGGTAGGGGATAATTTTCGCAATCCAGGCACTTGTCAAGTCGATCCATGCATTGCGTAGCGAAAGGAGTCTGTCCGTGACCAAAAATTCGCACTGTTCCCACTGCGGTCATCCCTTTGCCGTCGATCAGCCCTGGCCTCGCACCTGCGGTAACTGCGGACGCATGAGTTTCGTCAACCCGCTGCCGGTGGTGGTTATGCTGGTGCCGGTGGATGATGGCCTGTTGCAAATTCGTCGCGGCATCGAGCCGGGCCGGGGTAAGTGGGCTTTTCCCGGTGGCTTTGTCGACCTAGGTGAGACTTGGCAGGAGGCTGGCGCCCGCGAGGTCTTGGAAGAAACCCATCTCCGGATCGATCCTGCTGAAATTCGGGAATTCCAGGTGCGCAGCGCTCCCGATGGTACCTTATTGATTTTCGGCCTGGCCAAGCCCCGGGGGGAAGCAATGCTGCCGCCTTTTGAGGCGACCGATGAAACCACTGAGCGGTTGGTGCGCCGAGAGTTGACCGGTATGGCTTTTGAGCTGCATGCGCAGGCCGGCGAGGCATTTTACAACGGGCATTCCCTATAGTTGAATGACGGGGGAACAACCCAGGGTTTAGATGCGGGTAATGTGCCTCACGTTTTGGCTCCAGGCATCACACAAACAAAAGGCCTGATCGAAAGATCAGGCCTTTTCCTTAAGCCCTAATTATTCGGAGGGGCATTTCCGATGGGAACAGACAGATGAACGAATCAAAAATAACTATTGGCCTAAGTGATCCCAAGAGCCCATCCAATGTTGGTGCCGTCATGCGTGCGGCGGGCTGTTTTCAGGCAGACGCAGTATTTTATACCGGTGAACGTTATGTTCGGGCAGCGCGGTTTAACACCGACACGAAGGACGTCAGCAAGAAGATTCCCCTAACGGGTGTATGCTGTCTGTTGGAAGGGGTCCCCAAGGAGTCAAAGATCATCTGTGTTGAACTGGTTGAGGGAGCTGTCCCCTTGCCTGAGTACCAGCATCCGGACCAGGCATTCTATATTTTCGGGCCGGAAGACGGCACCATCAGCCAGCAGGTTATAGACAAGGCCGATGCCGTTGTCTATGTGCCAACCATCGGATGCCTGAATCTGGCTGCAACGGTCAACGTGGTTCTTTACGACAGAATATCCAAGTCGTCCCTAACCGTTGCCAATGACGAATTGATTCGCCAGAGCCGAGATACGAACAATAACGTCAAGGTTAAAATTAAGGCTTAAGACAAGTGCCTGGGTCGCTTTGTGTCTTGCAGAGAAGAAGGACTAGGAGGCTCCGATTTCAACCTTGCAAAAAGTCTTCATCTTTTTCAGATGACTGATGCCGTGCTGACAGGCGGCAAAGACATCGGCGCTGTTGGGAGATGAGGCCGCAATCAAAGAGATGATTTCTCCGGCCTTCAGGCAGCCCAGCCGGCGAATCAGCAGCACATCGTCCAATTCCCACTTGTCCTGCAGATGCTCGGCAATGGCTTGCATTTCCTCTTCCATGTCACCCTTTCGCTGGTATTTGACACCGGTGGTCGCAGCCTGATTGTGTGGGGTTTCCTTGACCACCGCGTAGTGCAGCAACACCGAGCCCGCTCTATCCTTGGAGAGCAGGTCGTAAATAACACCTGGATGAATCGGTTCTTCGACAACCTGAATCATGGTACCTCCTTGTGATGCTCATGGTATGGCATTCTAGTTATTCGATGGACAGTTCCCGTAAGATTTGCCGTTTATTGAAGCCTCGTAAGAGCTTTCCGTTAATGACAATAAGCGGTACTCCACGACCACCCAGCATCTGGTATTGTTCAAGCCCTTCAGCAGACTTTTCAATATCATATTCGCGATAGGCTGCGTCAGCGGAATCAAACAGGGCGCGGGCCTGTTTACAGTAGCCGCACCAGTCAGTGCTGTACATAATGATCGTTGCGCCGGAGCTGGCCGGGACGACCGGCGCCGATTCAAATAAGCTGCTGATGCGCCCCCAGTTTTGAATGAGGGCCAGCAGGGCAATACACAATATGATTTTTTTCACGGGCCGGTTCCTTCGATTCTCTTTTTTTTAGATATCCCCATAATAGTTTTCTCAGAATAACATATTTAGCGGAATAAGATCCTGGCTGAAAAAAGGTTGAAATTGTCAATGCTTCCGTTGTTGACTCTTAGTTGCTTGCTCGTATCAGTTGAATAGGCTATAAAATCCATTGGTGACTCATAAACCCACTTAAAGAGGCTGACATGGAAGACAACAAGCTTGATCCTGAAGGGATCAACGAAGAGCAAGACGGTGAGGAAAGCTTTGCCGACCTTTTGGAAGAAAGTTTGATCGGCGCCGTTGAGCTGAAGCCCGGGCAGCAGGTTGCATCGACGGTACTGCAAATCGGCAAACAGTGCGTTTTCCTGGATGTAGGTCAAAAGGGCGAGGGAATTCTTGATCGCAACGAAGTTCAGGACGAAGAAGGCAACCTGACGGTCGCGGTCGGTGACAAGCTCAATGCATACTTTGTTTCCCGTGCTGGCGGTGAGTGGCGTTTCACCACCCGTCTTGCTTCCGGTGTTGCCGGAGCGGCCCAGATCGAAGAGGCCTGGCGCAGCGGTATTCCTGTGGATGGACGTATCGAAAAGGAAACCAAGGGTGGTTACGAGGTCAAGCTGGCCGGTGGAGTGAGGGCCTTTTGCCCCTTTTCACAACTCGGTCTGCGTCGCCAGGAGATGCCTGAAGAAGTCATCGATACCAGTCGGCCCTTCAGAGTTATAAAGTTTGGTGAACAGGGGCGCAACGTAGTGGTTTCTCATCGGGCGCTTCTTGAAGAGGAACGGGCGCAGCAACGGGAGGCTCTCAAGGAAACCCTGAAAGAAGGTATGGTGGTCAAGGGAGTCGTAACCTCTCTGCGTGACTTCGGTGCCTTTATCGATATCGGCGGCATCGAAGGCCTGCTGCCTATCTCCGAGGTTGGTTACGGTCGCATCGAAGATATCAGCCAAGTGTTGCAGGTCGATCAAGAACTGGAAGTGGCAGTCAAGAAGATCGATTGGGAGGCCAATCGTTTCTCCTTTTCATTGCGCGATACCCTGGCCGATCCATGGTCCAAGGTCGGTTCCATTTATGTCGAGGGAGCCAGCTACCCCGGCACCGTGGCGCGAGTGGCCCAGTTCGGCGCTTTTGTCACCCTGGAGGACGGTATCGACGGCCTTCTGCATATCTCCCGGCTTGGCGGCGGGCGGCGCTTAAAACATGCTCAGGAAGCCGTCAAGGCCGGACAAAAGCTGACGGTGACCATCGAAAAAATCGACCCCGATCAGCGCCGTATCTCTCTGGTTCCGGTAGCTGGAGAGGGTCAGGAGACCGCGGAGGTTGAAGCTGAACCCAGCCGAAGTTCTTACGAGGACGCACCGACCGGAAGCGGTTCCATGGGCACGCTCGGTGATATGCTCAAGGCTAAGTTGGAACAGAAGAAAAAGCGTTGAGGTGGAATTCTTTTGAGCCGCAAACCAAAAAAGAATACCGGTCGCAGCAAATCACCCCGAGCGGCAGAAACGCCAGGCCGCCAAGGGGTGATTGTCGCCCATCTCGGGGTAGCCGTAGAGGTCCTTTTTGATGACGGTGAGCGACACCAAGTGCGGGTTAAGCGCAGCTCCGGTCATGTGGTAGGGGATTCGGTACTGGTTCGCGGCGAAGTACTGGAACGGCGGCCCCGTAATACGGAACTGCGCCGTCGCGACGGGCGCGGTGCGGTGCATCTGGTCGGCGCCAACCTCGATGTCCTCGGTGTGGTGGTCGCTCCGCGGCCCTTGCCTCCATCCGGTTTTGTCGATCGGGCGATTGTGGCGGCCCGTGCGGCTGGGCTCCAACCCTTTATTATTGTTAACAAAGAGGACCTGGACGGTGCCGCTGAATTGACCGCGGAGCTGCGGGCGCTCTATGGTGCGTCGTTGCCGGTGTTTAGCCTTAGCGCCAAGGCGGGAGTGGGGCTCGACCTGTTGCGCCAGTTTATGGCCGAAGGCCATCGAGGAGCCTTCGTCGGGACCACCGGTGTCGGCAAAAGCTCACTGCTTAACGCCCTTTGCCCCGACTTGGGCCTGGCTGTCGGTGAATTGTGCGAAGCCCGCGGCGTTGGCCGTCATACGACTACCGTGGCAACGCTGCATTCCCTTGCCGGTGGCGGCGAACTGATCGATACACCCGGGTTTCGAGACTTCGGCCTGGTCGATATAGTTGTTGACGAATTAATTGTTCACTTCCCCGGTTTTGAGCAGGCCATGATGGTCCGCTGTCGTTTCCGCGATTGCCGGCACCGGGCAGAGCCCGGCTGTGCCGTGACCGCTCTGGTGGAAAAGGGGGCTTTGGCGGAAGGTCGGTATCAGGCCTACCTCGACCTGCTGTCTGAGATTGAAAACGCACAAGATGAGGCACGCCGCAGGGAGTGGAAGAACTGAGAATGGAAGTCAGTGCTGTTTCAGTGTTTCTTCTTGCCCCAATCAACCTCTCTGTTTACATAACAACCATCCCCTCCTCCGTTCTTGCCTGAAACTAGCTCCCAAGCTTTTTCCCTTATGGCTGATAAACTTGCCTTTTGCGGCCACGCAGTCTTGATCAGGAGGCGGCTAAAAGAAAAATGAGGGCCGACGTAGCAGCGGCAATAATAAGTGTTCGTGCCCCGGACCACAACCAAAACGTGCCGCTAATCCGCCCCAAAAAGACGCCCAGCAGGAATAATAGGCATAGCGCCAGCATTAAGGCGAGTTCCAATGCGTCAAGTGGCAATCCTAAAGGAAAAGTCGCCACCCATATTGGCGAAATAATGATCAATGAAATAAGCAGAGGTGAAATGCCATTGACTATTGCAATCACAAAAGGGAGCAGGCGCGCAGCTTGTCCGTAAGTGGAGTTGTCCAAGTCCTTAAGCATTGCCTGCTCAAGATCATGAAGTTCCTTTTTTTGTTCTGCGGTTTCACTAATGTAGGCACTGGTCAGGCCACTCATTCCGAGAGCAATGGCAGCCCCGAAACATGCGTTAATGATAATTGGAAAGTTCGTTTGGTCACTGACATAAAAACCCGTGATTATGCCAAGCATCGTAAGTGCACCGTCAAAACCATTAACAATAAAGTACCGTCGTACGATTCTTTGCGAACGAGTAATCTTCAGCAACAATTTTAGCTGTTCAAACAGACCTCTAACTAACGACGTGTTCCGCCTAATCAGGCTCATTTTCTACCTCTACCTTGTCGATGCTGTGTATTGACCCGCCCATGCTCGAAACTGCATCAGCGATCGTATCGTAGTGCAAGTTTTCTCCTACGATAACTATGACAACAGTTTCCGTTTTTTCATCGACTTCGGTAACGGTCAATTCGACACGGGAACCTGGCGATTTTTCGGCAATAGATAAAGTAAAGTCTATGCTGTTAGGATGGTGAGGTTTTAGTACGTCCAGCACGATTCTTTTTATTAAAAGCATAAATCACCAGCTAGAGGAGGTTGCTGATTGATTGCCGAAAAACAGCGAATTGAGGTTCTTTTACTTGCCGTCAATACAAAACTACGCCCACCTGTATTTTTATAGTCAACCATGCGGTGAGAGGCTATCCCTCAAAGCATTGATTGAATAAAAAACACCAGTTTCTTAATAAATCTTACCTTGTTCCAGGCCAAGTTCAATTTCAATATTATTGAAGACTTTTTTGCTGGGCAGACATTAATTCGTAACACCTGCCCACAATCGATTACATGTCGTCTAGCTCATTGTCTTAAATCGATAGTGCCCATCCGGAAACTTCGGATGGCACCGCGTCGTTTTCATAAGGGAGCCGAGCAGTTTTCTCCAGGGGCAAGAAAATCGATCGTTTGTACGGAGGTGTAGCTGTCTACGCCAGATACGCAAACCTGCAGATTGACGCGGAGATTGGGGAAAAGACCCGTTTCCGGATGGAAGCTAGTTAGTAATTGTGGCTGCCGGCATCCCTGCGGAAGAAAAAAGGCCCGCCAATTTTTCCGGCACTCCTATCGATTGAATTCTTGACAAAATCATTCAAAAAGGCTTGCACAAAAGTCGCGTCAATCGTAAAACTATCGGGTTGAAATTTCGTTGAGAATGTGCGCTTCCGTTAACCCCTACTTACGGGATCCAGAAAATGATAGAACCTTTTAAAATGGCCTACACCGTCCTGGGCGGGCTTGGAATTTTCATCCTCGGCATGAAATTCCTGTCGGAAAGCCTGCAGATGCTTTCGGGGGGGCTTATCCGCAAGGCGATCTCTTCCGTCACCACCAACCGTTTTTTGGCTGTGTTGGTCGGTCTCAGCGTCACCGCCTTCGTCCAATCCTCGTCCATCACCACGGTCATGGTCGTCGGTCTGGCTAACGCCGGCCTGATGCAGTTAAGTCAGGCGATTGGAGTCATTTTAGGCGCCAACATCGGCACCACCATTACCGGCTGGATCCTTGCGGTCAAAATAGGCAAGTACGGCCTGTTGTTGGTCGGTCTCGGTATCTTTCCAATGCTCTTTGCGAAAAATGAGCGTATTTCGGGAGTCGCCAAGGTTCTGGTCGCCCTGGGTATGATCTTTTTCGGCCTGGAAATCATGAGCGGGGCGTTCAAGCCATTGCGGAGTGCCGAGGGGTTCAGGAACCTGATGCTCATCCTCGATGCCCAGTCGCTGCCGAGCCTTCTCGGCTGCGTTGCCATCGGCTGCCTGATGACCATGGTCATCCAGAGCAGTTCGGCGATGCTCGGCATCACCATAGCCCTCGCCTCGACGGGGGCCATACCGATGCAGACCGCCATTGCCCTGGTCCTTGGGGAGAATATCGGCACGACTATCACTGCCCAGCTGGCCGCCCTCGGCAGCACCTGCACTGCTCGGCGCACCGCCATGGCCCATAGCATGTTCAACGTCCTGGGAGTGCTAATCATTATTTCGCTCTTTTCCCCCTTTATTAGCCTGGTGGAGGCCATGGTCCCCGGTGTTGCCAATTACGTCAACAGTGAAGGGAGCCGACCCTACATCGCTGCCCATATTGCTTTCGGCCACTCCCTTTTCAATGTTGCGGCGACCCTGATCATGTTGCCTTTCATCCAGTATTTAGAAAAAGTGGTTGTCAAAGTCATACCGGAGACCGGAAAGGCAGGAAAAGGTCCATTCAAATATTTCGGACCACCTGGCAGTATGCCAGTGGCTATGGGCGTTTCGATGGTCCACGAGGAGCTCAAACGGATGGTAGGGGACGTCCTCCAGGCTTTACAACATGTCGGCAGCCTGCTGCAGCCTGACCTTAAGGGGCGGGATCGTTTCAGCCAGAAGATAAAAGCGATCGAAGAAGAAGCTGATATCATGCAGAAGGAAATCACCACTTTCACCGCCTCCCTGATGCAAGCCGGCAAGGCCAGCCAGGAGCAAGCGGATCGTGCGTATGCCTATATTCGTGCCGCCGACGAGCTTGAAACCATTACGGACTATGCCTTCTCGGTCAGCAACTATTTGAAGCGGCTCGAAAAGAATGAACTTAATTTTAGCGAAGGCGCCTGGAAGGATTTGGAGGGTTTCCACACCGAGGTTTTAGCCTTTTTCACCCTGGCAGGAAAGAGTCTTAATGGCGAGGATAAAGTCAGCACCAGCGAAGTGTTGAAGGAAGCCCGCCGACTCAATGATTTGGCCGACACAATTCGTGATTCGCACCTCGTGCGGATGAAGTCCGGCTCCTGCAGCGCCCTGTCGGCGCTTATATTCAGTGATATGGCTATCGCTTTGCGCCGGATTAAGAACCATACGGTCAATCTTCACGAGGCTCTGTCGATTGAAGTCCAGTAAGGTGAGCCATTGGTGGCCGCATATTTCACAGGTTGCCCCGACAAGTTGATCGTTGCAGAAAAGGGTTTGGAGATTGTTGCCTGATGATTTGAACGATACAGGGTAATCCTAGAATATAAAAAAGCGGCGGAACCGATCGGTTCCGCCGCTTTTTTTTGCTAATTGTACTTTCGTTATCGTCTTAAACGATAACCTTTTCTATGGCCCAGACACCACAGGGGCAGATGCCGGAGCAGATTCCGCAGCCAATACAGTATTGCTTGTCGGATACGTACTCAAAGGAACCGTCGAGGTTCTCTTTGCGGGCGATGGCCCCTTCGGGGCAACTTTCCAGACACATGGAGCAGTCGCGACAGGTACCGCAGCTGATGCAGCGATGAACCTCTTCGCAGGCGTCCATGATTTGGAAGCGGCCACGGTTGCGGGCCTGGAAAGACTCCTTGCTCAGTTTCGACTGAGGAATCATTTCGGGCTTGTGCTTGGCGACCAGCTCAAGGCCGTTCAGGTAGTCGTCGATATATTCGGAGACCTCGCGACCGCTGCCGATGGCGTGGGTCAGGAGACCGGGTTGAATGGTATCACCCAGGGCGAAAACGCCGGGAGCCTGCTTGGACTGCCAGCAGTCGTCGACGTCCATCATGCCTCGGTCGGTGAGCCATTCACGGGGCACGTAGGAGAGGTCGGGACGTTCACCGATGGAGATAATGACCGTGTCGGCCTCGATAAGGCGACCGTCCTTGGTGTGCAGTCCCTCTTCGGAGATCTTCTCGGTAAAGACCGGCCATTGAATCTGGCCACCGAGGGCTTCGAACTGATCGATCTCCTTTTGGTAAGCGGCCGGGCGCTGTACGTCGATTGCGGTGACTTGCTGGGCACCCATGTGGTAGGCAGCGATAGCAACGTCCATGCCGGCGTTACCGGCACCGATTACCACCACCTTGCGGCCGACTTTAGGATTCTTGCCGGCGTTGACTTTCTTGAGGAATTCGAGGCCCTTAAGCATCCGCTCGTGGCCGGGAAAGGGGATGACCACCGGGTTGTGGGCACCGCTGGCGATGACTAAAGCGTCCGCTTTGGCACGAATCTCATCGAAATTGCCCTGTTCGATCTGGTGGCCGGTTTCGATATTGACCCCAATGCTCTTGATTCGGTCGACTTCAGCGCCCAGCACCTCACGAGGCAGACGCTCGCTGGGAATGGCCTGGCGCAGCTTGCCGCCGACTTCCTCGTCGCCTTCATAGATGGTTACGCTGTGACCACGCAGGCCAAGCTGCCAGGCGGCGGACAGACCGGCAGGGCCGCCACCGATTACGGCGACGTTCTTGCCGGTTGCCGGCAGCATCTCAGGTGCTTCGACGTCCTGCGAGAGGCGGCCGAGCTCCTGCATGGCTACCGGTTTGTCCAGGTAGCGCCGGCTGCAGGCGTCCATGCAGAGGTTAGGGCAGACCTGGCCGCAAACACTGGCCGGGAAGGGCGAGTAGCGCAGAACCAGTTCCAGGGCTTCCGCGGTCTTGCCTTCGCGCAGCAGGGCGATACGGTCCTGGGTCGGAATGCCTGTCGGACAGGCCGCCTGACAGGGGGCGGAAAAGGACTTGTTCTGCCAATGAGGGATCTTCAGTCGACCCTCGTCGGTGTTAACAAAGCCGGCTACATAATCGTAGTCGTCGGTGACTACGTCGCCGAAAATACCGCCCTCAACCCATTTGTCGAGGCGAAATTCACGCATGGTGATGCGCTCAATCGACTGACGTTCTTCATAGGTCTTGGCAACGATCTTCTTCCATTGGGAGAAGTCGGTCAGTTCTTCTAAAAGCTGGGTTTTTTCGATCTTGTCGAGAAATACCGGCATGTTGTCGGTAAGAAACTGGCGATCCCCGTCGTCCAGTTCGAGCATCCAGACATCGTTGGACAGGCCTTTGACCGGTCCGCGGACGTAGATGGTGCCGCCGACCATACCGACGCAGCCGCGGTCGCCAAGAACCGATTCGAACTCCTCGGCGTCGTAGCCGCAGACGACGGCGATGCCGCCGCCCATGAATTCAAAGGAAAAAGAGCCGGTGTTCTTCAGGATCCACATCTCCGGCGGATTGTGGGCCGGGTCATGCTTCATCAGGGAACCGGTACGGGTACCGCCCCGGCCGGCGACATAGATCTGGCCGCTGGCGGCGCAGTGGCCGGTGGTGTCACCACCGTCGCCCTTGAGGATCAGGGTAGCGCCGGCGTTAAGCCAGCCGACGTCGGCAGGAGCGGGACCGTTGATGGTGATTTCGGTGCCTGCGAGGCCGAAGGCCCCGACCCGCTGACCGGGGTTCTTGACCGTGAACTTCAGAGGCTTGCCGTCTTCGCTCCAAAGGGGTCCACCGATATCGTGATGGCCCGACGAGAGAACTTCAAATTCGGTCTCGCCGGCCTCCAGGGCAGCGTAGATCTTCTGCAGCAATTGCTGCGTGGAGATACGCTGATTGTTTTCATCAAAACCATTAATATAGGCTGCCATTGCTTGAATCTCCTTAGCAGACGTACTGAACCTGCAAACGATCGGCTACCGCTTTGTCGGTGGAAATCAGACAGTCGGAGCGGCCGATAGGCAGGGCAGAGTTACCGATGGGGGCCATGAGCTTGCGCAGTTCCATGTCCATGCCCAGGAAGTAGTTGACAATGTTCTCAGCTACCCGCTCGGGATCGAGGCGTTTGGCGAGTACTGGTTCCTGGGTGGTGATACCTGCCGGACAGAGGCCGGTATTGCAAGCGTTGCAGCGACCAAGGTCGTTGCCAAGGCAGCCGGCCAGTTGTAGGATCAGCTTGCCAGTGAAAACGCCGTTGGCGCCGAGACACATCATCTTGAAAGCGTCCGCCGCCAGGTTGCCGTTTTTGCCGAGGCCGCCGGCCGCCCACAATGGGATCTGGCCCTGACGACCCTGGGCTACGGCAGCAAGGTAGCAGTCGCGTAGTTTGCTGACCGACGGATGGCCGCTGTGGTCAAGGGAAATGTCGTGGGCTGCACCGGTGCCGCCGTCGATACCGTCGAGGAAGAAGCCGCCGACGATGTTGTAAGGGTCACGGACCAGGTTGTTAAAGACCGAGACGCTGGTAGCGCTGGCTGCAACCTTGATAGCCACCGGTACGCGGAACTTGAAAGCAGCGTTGAAGGAGAGGAACATCTTCTGCACGCTCTCCTCAATGGAGTACAGGCCCTGGTGGTTGGGGGGCGACAACAGGTCGGTGCGGGGTACGCCGCGGATGGCCTGAATGTGCTCGGCAACTTTGGCCGCCATCAGCAGACCGCCATCGCCGGGCTTGGCGCCCTGGCCGATCTTGATCAGAACGCCGGCAGGATCTTCCACCATGTCGGGCATGGCCTGAATGATACGGTTCCAACCGAAGTGGCCGGAAGCGATCTGCAGGATCATGTACTTGAGGTACTTGCTCTTCAACAGCCGCACCGGCATGCCGCCTTCGCCGGAGCACATACGCACCGGCAGGCCACATTCCTCGTTGAGGTAGGCGACGGCCATGGCGATGGCTTCCCACATGCGCCAGGACAGGGCGCCGATGGACATGTCGCCGATGATGACCGGATAGATCCAATGCACCGGCGGGGTCTGGCTGTCCTGTATCAGCTTGCCCTCAGCGCTTTGCTGAAAGGGCAGAGCTTTGGAGGGCAGCACACGACCCAGGGGCGCCAGGCAGTCGAAGGTGTGGCGCTGAGCATCGAGGCTCGGGTCGGTCATCTGAGAAATGCGACCGACGCGAAGGGTGTCGAGGGTGCGCTCTTTGACTTCCAGGTTGTTACGGCCACCACGCTTGGGACCGGAGCCGGTTGCGGCCGGATAGACCACGTTGAACCGGGAGTCGGGATTACGCGAAGCGCTGATGGCACTGTTGGGGCAGACTCGCTCACAGACGCCGCAGCCGCGGCAGAAGTTTTTGATCACGTTGCGCTGGGCAATGATCGGTTGAGCGGAGAAACGGGTTTTCGGTTCCGGAGTCTCGCTGTCGGTAAAGATCATCCGCCGCCGTTCCATCTTCGGGCCGATGGCGTCGAAGGTGCAGGCCGCAATGCAGGAACCACAGAGGGTGCAGCGGTTCGGGTCGTAGGAAATCTTCCACGGCAGATCGTTACAGGCGAGGTCGTTAATTTTTATTGTTTCCATCTTTTGACCTCCAAATTATCGTCGATGACCACGATTTCACGTTCGTTGGGGTAAATGTCCACTTCCCAGTTGCGGTCGGGCAGGACTTCGTTGATGCCGCAGACCTCGGAGGAGATGGCAACCGTGTCTTCGTCTCGACCGACGACTACCGGACGCAGTTTCTTGGCGTCGCAACAGGTAAACATGGTGTTGTCGGGCAAAACGCCGATGATGGTGTTCGGGCCGTTGATCTCCAGGTGCGCCAGGGACTGGCGCATGGCCAGCAACTGGGCCTTGTCTTCACGCTTGACCAGGTCCTCGAAGGGCAGCGGGGTGACGACATGCTTGTAGTAAGGGAGTGGCCAGCCGAGTTCCTTGTGCACGTAGTGCAGGGAATAGAGAAAGCACTGGGAGTCGGACTCGAAACCGATATAGCCTCGATGCAGGCTGCTCTGGAACTCTTTGTTCTTCTGGTAAAAGGTGTTCTCGCCGTTGGCCAGCGCCGTGTAGCCCTGCAGGAAGAAGGGGTGGGCGGCGTAACGCACGATGGCGTAGTTGGTGTTCTGCCGGCACTGGGCGGTGATAACCTTGGCGGTGAAGTCTTCGTTCGGCTCCCACAGGTTGAAGTAGGTGCCGATGGCCCTCGGGTCACCGATCTCTTTGAGGGTAATGACATCGGGCCAGAAGGAGTAGGCAAAGCCCTTTTCGTCTTCTTCCATGGCGGCGCGCAGTTCCAGGCGGGTATCGGTAAGCAGTTCACCCTTTTCCTTGTCGCTGGCGTCCTGGTACTCCTTCGGATAGTCGAAGGTTTCAAATACGTAGTTGGGCATGGCCTCAATGTCCAGGCCTGGCTGGGGGTTGGTCTCCGGAACCCACTGGTGAACGCGGCGGAAGCCTTTAGCGTGCAGCAGGTCTTCGGCGATTTTCAGACCTTCGTCGGTGCAAGCCAGGGACAGGGTCGGAAGATGTTTGTAATCTTCAAAGATCCCCCCCAGATCCTGCATGACCATGGCAAATCCCGAGTTGTCATGACCCTTTTGCTGCGATTGCATGAGCAGCAAGGCCTTACTCGGGTGCATGTAGTGGCGGCTTTTGAGAGCTCCAATACGACACATGAGCGATTACCTCCAAGAAGCGATTTAGTGGTGCAAGGTTGCGGACTACGTCCAATGATTATTGTCGGACCGTTACACAGTAGCAAACAGAGTGCCACAATTTGCATTTGTCGTAAATATTTGCTTTGGTAAGAAAAAGTACAAATAAAACAGTAGCTTGCTGGCTTGATGAATTGTTCGGGAAGTGAAGGGTTATTAAGGGACGTGGCAGGGCAAGAAGGTTGGATGAGTAAAAGTGCTCAGGTGGGTGTGTTCAGGTTACACAGCACAAGGCCCGGCTCTAGACGTAGAGCCGGGCCTTGTAGTTAAGGCTTAAAGGTTGTAGCCGGTTTCCGAGTGAGCGGTCTGATCGAGACCGATAATTTCGTCCTCGTGTTCCACTCTGAGGCCCATGGTGGCCTTGAGGATCAGCAGCAGGACGGTGGTGATGCCCACCGCGTATGCGGCTGCGGCAGCGATGCCGACGAACTGAACCCAAAGTTGGTGGAAGTCCCCGGTTAGAACGCTGGTGGCACCGACGGTGGCGAAGACCCCGGTGGCCAGGGCGCCAAATGCGCCGCCGATGCCGTGAATGCCGAGTACGTCCAGGGAGTCGTCATAGCCGAGTTTGTGTTTCAGCATGACGCCGCCGTAGCAGACGGCGCCGCCGAGCAGGCCCATCACAATGGCCCAGCCTGGAGTGACGAAGCCGGCGGCCGGGGTGATGGTGACCAAGCCTGCGACGATACCGGAGGCCACGCCGAGGGCGCTCGGTTTACCGGCCAGCAGCCATTCGAGCAACATCCAGGAAAGAGCCGCGGCGGCAGCCGCGGTCTGGGTGGTAGTGAAAGCCAGGGCGGCGCCGCCGCCAGCGGACAGGGCGCTGCCGGCATTGAAGCCAAACCAGCCGAACCACAACAGGCCGGCACCGAGCAGGGTCATGGGCAGGTTGTGGGGTGCCATGCGCTCATGGGGAAAGCCCTTGCGTTTGCCGAGGAACAGGCAGAGTACCAGTGCGGAGATACCGGAAGAAAGATGAACTACGGTGCCGCCGGCGAAATCGAGAGCGCCCATTTCCAGCAGCCAGCCGCCCTCGCCCCATACCCAGTGGGCCAGGGGGTCGTAGACCAGAACGCTCCACAGCAGAATGAACACGCAGTAGGTGGAAAACTTCATTCGTTCGGCAATGGCGCCGGAGATCAGGGCCGGAGTGATGATCGCAAACATGCCCTGGAACATGACGAACACATAGGTCGGAATGGTTCCGCTCAGAGAGTCCGGACCGATGCCGTTAAGAAAGAGGTTCTCCAGGCTGCCGATGAAGGGGCCGGCGCCGCCAAAGGCCAGGGTGTAACCTACGACCACCCACTGCACGCCGATGATGGCCATGGCGGCAAATGTATGCATGGTAGTGGAGAGGACGTTCTTGGAGCGGACCATGCCGGCGTAAAACAGAGCCAGTCCCGGGAGCATGATCAAGACCAGCGCAGTGGAGATCAGCATCCAGGCGGTATCGCCAGTGTCGGCGGTTTCCGCCGCCAGGCATAGGGTTGGTAGCAAGGTGAGCCCGAACAGGGCGGGCAGTGTCGCCAGAAGCTTGTGCATGATTTTCTTTCCTCCGATGGGGATGTCAGTTTGTGCTGCCGGTGCGAAGGACAGCGTTGCTCAAGTTGGCAGCAGCAAACCCCGTGCCGAAAAAAATATGCACATAGTTTCAGTAGGTTATAAATCTACCTATTGAAGGCGTGATCAAAAAAAAGGCACTGCTGCACAGAGAATAGGCGCCGAGTCTCTATTGTAACAACAAAAAGCCCCTGCAAAAGGCAGGGGCTGGGAGAAGATTAAGCAAGAGGGGCTGGCCCTCATGAATAAATTGGGTCAGAGGAGTTCGACCCAGTCGTGGGGATCGGGTTGGCGACCGTACTGAATGCCGGTCAAGGCTTCAAAGAATTTCATGGTCAGGGGCCCAACCTGGTTGTTGCTCAGGGTGACGGTGCGATCTCGATAGGTGAACTGGCCGACGGGGCTTACTACGGCGGCGGTGCCGGTGCCAAACGCTTCGGACAGGCGGCCGTTGCTGGCTCCGTCCATTATTTCATCGATAGACATGGCCCGTTCTTCAATTTCCAGGCCCATTTCTTTGGCCAGGGTAAGGATGGAGCGGCGGGTGATGCCGTCGAGAATGGTTCCATGCAGAGGCGAAGTGACGATCTTATCGTCATAGACGAAGCAGATATTCATGCTGCCGACTTCTTCGACGTATTGGCGTTTCACGGCATCCAGCCACAATACCTGGTCGAATCCTCGCTCTGCCGCTTCCCTTGCGGCCAGCAGGCTGGCAGCGTAGTTTCCGCCGGTTTTGGCTTCGCCGGTACCGCCCGGTGCGGAGCGAATGTATTCGTCGGAGATCCAGATGCGCACCGGTTTGAATCCGCCCTTATAGTAAGGGCCAACGGGTGAAAGGATAATGTAGCAGAGGTATTGGTCGCTCGGCTTGACTCCCAGCACCGGTTGGGTGGCAATCATGGTCGGGCGGATGTAAAGGCTGGTTCCCTCGCTTCGTGGCACCCAGTCGGCTTCAAGGCGAATGAGTTCTTTGAGCGCGTCCAGAAAAAAGTCTTCATCGACAGGGGGCATGCACAGTCGCCGGGCGCTGCGGTTGAAGCGGGCGATGTTGTCCCGGGGGCGAAACAGGGCGATATTACCGTCAGGGCGGCGAAAGGCTTTGAGCCCTTCAAAGATCTCCTGGGCGTAATGCAGGACCAGTGCCGCCGGATCCAGGGTAAAGGGGGCATAAGGAGCGATGCGCGCTGAATGCCAACCGCGACCGGTGTCATATTCCATGACGAACATGCGATCGGTAAAAGTGCGGCCAAAGACCAGGGAGGCTTCGTCCTCGATGGGTGGCTTACGTTCTGTCAGGGGCAGGATTTGCAAATCCATGGTACCAGTCTCCGGGCGGGATTGTATTTTAATGGGAGCTGCAATTTTTAGCATAATGGCTCCCCGCCTGGCAAGGGCTTTTGCCGCGTGGCAGCCTTACTTGAGCAGGCGCAAGTTTAATGGATATCGGAATGCTTTGTCGTTTTTGCATTTAACCGCGGCGATAATGATCATGATGAAATTGAAGGCCGCTAGCCCGATCAGCAGGGGGATGCCGATCAATATCACGATAAGGGCCGAGGCGGCGAGAGCGTAAATACTGATGCTGATCTGAAAATTAAGGGCTTCTTTGCCCTGTTGGTTTACGGAGGCATAAGAGTCCTTTTTGAGCAGCCAGATAATCAGTGGCCCGATCAGGTTGCCCAGTAAAACGCAACTGAAGGGATAGGTGAGGGGTAGCAGGTAGCCGGCCAGGGCTGAGAGATGGCAGAAAGTGGCCCAGTTGCTTTCCTCGTGGCTGCGCTCGGTCATGACGGTTTCTCCTGGTGAAGATTAGCCGGCAAAAAGGTTTTTGCGTCGATAGTCCTGCGGACGGTTAGATTGGAAATTACTCCTCCAGGCCCAGAAAGGCCAGGGTGGATTTCAGGGTAAGGTTGACGATTTGTTCCGGCTGAATGCCGGCCTGCAGGGCTTCGCTCAGGGCCTGGTCGAGTTGTCCGACCCCTTGGGCGATATGGGCATCGCTGCCCAGAGCAACGGGGGCGCCATATCGGGCACAATACCCGGCCAGACTCCGACAGTTGTCTGCGCTGCCGGCCCGGCTCATGCCAAAGGAAGAGTTGTTGATCTCCAGGGCGGTTCCGGTAGCGGCAGCGTGGCGAGCGATGGCCTGATAGTCGAGGGGAAACTCCGGGTTTCCGGGATGGCAGAGTACGTTGACCTGCGGATTGTTCATTATGGTCATGACCGCCCTGGTGTTGTCCCCCTGGCCTTGGCCGACATAGCCGCAGCCGGGATGAAAGCCGGCTAGTACCAGGTCCAGTTGAGCGAGCTGCTGGTCTTCCAGGTCGAGTTTTCCCTCGCCAAGAATATTGGCCTCGACGCCGGGCAAGATGCGTACTTCTCCAATATGTTTTGGGATAAAGCGCAGGGCCTTGAAATGATAGAGGTGAGGGCCGCCGGGGAGGGCCGGTCCGTGGTCGGTCATGCCGACCAGGCGCAATTGGCGCCGGGCCGCTTCAGCAGCAATCTCATTGATCGTGCTGTAGGCGTGTCCAGAGGCGATCGTATGTGTGTGGAGGTCTGCTTCCGGGGTTCCCGTCAGTGACATGGTTGTGGTTCCTTTCGCAGGTTTTGTTGAGCCGCATCTTAACATAAAGATTCCGGTCCGTGCCATCTTGAATAGAGTGCTGATGACCGGTTGAAGGTGACGGAAGTGGGAGCATATAGCTTCGCCTGCTGGCCGGAAAAGATTGTTTTATGGGTCTTTTTTGTGCTACAAGCATTGTTTGCAAATAATTTAGAAGTGAGACGGTTTTTGAAGAATTATACAAATCAAGATCAGTTGTTTGACCGGGTCAGTCGGCCCAGTCGGTATTTGGGCGGCGAGCTCGGAACGGTATCCAAGGACCTTGCGTCAGTAGAAGTTAGTTTTGTCCTGGCCTTTCCCGACGTCTATGAAGTAGGCATGAGCCATATCGGTCTGCCGATGCTCTACCATGCGGTCAACAGCCTCGATTGGGCCGTTGCAGAACGCGTTTATGCGCCCTGGCCCGATATGGCCGCCGAGTTGCGCAAAAACGGTCTCCCCTTGACGTCTCTGGAGTCTCAACGGTCCCTCGCAGAATTCGATTTGCTCGGTTTTACCCTGCAGCATGAGCTGTCCTATACCAATCTGTTGGCCATGCTGGAGCTGGCTGGTGTGCCGCTGCGTCGTGACCAGCGCGATGAGCAGGCTCCCCTGGTGGTGGTCGGTGGGCCCTGTGCCACCAATCCGGAACCCTTGGCCGATTTCGTCGATTGCGCGGTGATTGGCGATGGTGAGGAGGCTGTCGCCGACCTTTGCCGGGCGGTTCGCGAGGCCAAGCGAGCCGGCAGCTCGCGGGCACAACTGCTCCAGGCGTTGGCTGATATTGACGGAGTCTATGTGCCGTCCCTGTTCGATGTTTCCTATCATGATGATGGCCGCATCGCTGAGTTGCGGCCGTTGCGCACTGATTATACGAAAGTACGGCGCAGGGTGCTGGCCGATCTGGCGGCGGTCGACTATCCGGTAACGCCCATCGTGCCCTTTATGAATACGGTGCATAATCGGGTGGCGGTGGAGATCGCCCGGGGCTGTACCCGCGGTTGCCGGTTTTGCCAGGCCGGTTACATCGGCCGTCCGCTGCGAGAGCGAAGCCTGGAAGAGATTGTCGATGTCATCGATCGCTCCCTGAGGCATTCGGGTTACGATGAAGTTTCCCTGCTTTCCCTGTCGACGGGTGATTACAGCTGCATCGGTCCGTTGCTCAAGGGGCTGATGGATCGTTACCGGGAAGAGCGGATTGCCGTTTCATTGCCCAGTTTGCGCGTCGGTTCGCTGACAAGCGACCTGATGGAAGAGATTAAAAAGGTCCGTAAAACAGGTTTTACGTTGGCGCCCGAAGCCGGTAGCGAACGTCTGCGGCAATTGATTAATAAAGGCATCAGCGAAGAGGACCTGCTGATCGCGGCCGACAACGCCTTTTCTCTCGGCTGGCGAATTATAAAGCTTTATTTCATGATCGGCCTGCCGACGGAACAAGAAGCCGATCTGGATGCCATTGTCGATCTGGCGGCACGGGTTAAGCGTATCGGCAAAGGAACTCCCGGCGGCGCCGATGTGAACGTTTCGGTTTCGACCCTGGTGCCTAAGCCCCAGACCCCTTTTCAGTGGCAGCGTCAGATCGGTATCGACGAAACCCTGGCTAAGCAGGATACGCTGCGGCAGAAGCTGCGCAGTAAAAAGCTGCGTCTTAAGTGGCATGAGGCGCAACTCTCCTTTGTCGAGGGGGTCTTTGCCCGCGGCGACCGGCGTTTGGCTCCGGTGCTGGAGCGCGCCCTGGCCCTCGGCTGCCGTTTCGACAGCTGGCGGGAACACTTTCGCTTCGATCTCTGGCAGCAGGCTTTTGCCGATTGCGGCATCGATCCGGAATGGTATCTGCGCGAGCGTGCCACCGATGAAATTCTGCCCTGGGATCATATCGATTGCGGGGTCACCCGGCAATATCTGCTTGACGAGTGGCAACAGGCCTTGAGCGGTAACGCAACCATCGATTGCCGGGATGGGGGATGCACCGGGTGCGGTGTGTGCGATTTTGAGACGGTGCGGATGCGTTACGCTACCGATCCCGGTCAGAAAACAGCCCTTGAAACCCTGCCCTCCGCAGTCATGGCCTCGGATTCGTCGGAAGATGAGCAGCCGTGCAAGGTGCGGCTGTGGGTAAGTAAACTGGGCCGGGGCCGGTTTGTCGGCCATCTGGAATTCATGACCGTGGTTCATCGGGCGGTGCGACGGGCGGGATTGCCGATCCGCTATTCCGGTGGTTTCCATCCGGCTCCGCAGATTTCCTTTCCTGACGCCTTGCCGACCGGGGTCGAGAGTGAGGCAGAGATTATCGATTTCAAGCTACGGCACCCTGTGGGTGTGCAGGATTTGATGGCGGCTTTAAATGCCCAGCTGCCCGCCGGATTTGCGGTGGAAAAGGCAGAATCCGTGCCCTGGAAGACGCCGGCGCCGTCGCTGTGTATCGAGGAGACGATCTATAGCATTCCGTTGGGTGATCAGGCTCCGGCAGACCTGGCGGAGCGCATTGCCCGCTTTATGGCTGCTGAAGAGGTCTATGCAACGCGCCTGAAAAAGGGTCGCGAGCAGCTGGTTGAGGTGCGAGCCGGCGTGGTCGACCTGCAATGGTGCGACGGGATCCTGCGACTGAAGATGAGCAAAGGCAGTCCGACTCTGCTGGCGGGCCACCTGCTTGATCTGGCGCCGGAAAAGACGGCCGTTCTCGGACTGCGCAAGACAGATGTACGGCTGTGTGCCCCTCTTTCAGACGAACCTGTTATCGGTTAGTATTTTTTATAAAGTTACATATCAGGAGAACAGAGACCATGACCAAAGAGCTGGTCATCAATACCACTTCCCATGAGACGCGAGTGGCGCTTCTGGAGAACGGCCACATTGCCGAACTCTATATCGAGCGCATCCGCGAAAGGGGGATCGTCGGCAATATTTACAAGGGCAAGGTACTGCGGGTGTTGCCCGGTATGCAGGCCGCTTTTGTCGATATCGGCCTGGAAAAGGCCGCCTTTCTTTATGTCGCGGATGTCCTCGATGAAGTTCAGGGGGTTGAACGCTATATCGACGAGGGCAGCGCCCTGGCCGAGGGCGGCAAGGAGGAGGCGCCGATTCTGCCCCCCATTCAGGACTTGCTACAGGAAGGCCAGGAGGTCCTGGTACAGGTTTCCAAAGAACCTATCGGCACCAAGGGGGCGCGAATCACGGCTCATATCTCCCTTCCGGGCCGGCATCTGGTCTATATGCCGACCGTCGATCATGTCGGGATTTCCCGGCGTATCGAAAACGAGGAAGAGAAAGAGCGCCTGCGCCAGCTGGTCGAAGAGATTCGCCCGGAAGGAGCGGGCTTTATCGTCCGCACCGTTTCCGAAGGCAAGAGCGAAGAGGACCTGCGCTCCGATATGGAGTTTTTGTCGGGACTGTGGCAGGACATCTGTGGCCTGCAACGGCGCAACCCGGCTCCCAGCCTGATCTATTCCGATCTCGATGTGATCAGCAAGGTGTTGCGGGACATCCTCACCGAAGACGTACGGCGCATTGTTGTCGATTCCAAGCGGGAATATGGCAAGATCGTGCAGTTTATCGAAACCTTTATGCCCAGCCTGGAGTACAGCATCGAGCTGTACCAGGGTCAGGAGCCGGTGTACGAAGCCCTCGGTCTCGAAACGGAAATTGCCCGTGCACTCAATACGCGAGTGTGGCTGAAGAGCGGCGGCTACATCATTATCGAGCAGACCGAGGCCCTGACCGCCATCGATGTTAATACCGGCCGCTTCGTCGGCAAGCGCAACCTTGAAGACACGATTCTCAAGACGAACCTTGAGGCTGTGCGAGAGGTTGCTTTCCAGTTGCGGTTGCGCAATCTCGGCGGGCTGATCATCGTCGACTTTATCGATATGGAAAAAGAGACCCACCGGGAAAAAGTGTATCTGGCTCTTGAGGAGGCTCTGCGTCCCGATCGCGCCAAGACCAATATTCTTAAAATATCCGAGTTGGGGTTGGTGGAGATGACCCGTAAGCGGGTGCGTGAGAACCTGGCCCGAACCCTCTGCGAGCCCTGCCCCTATTGTGAGGGCAAGGGTTACGTCAAGAGTCGCCCTACCATGGTCTATGAGATCTTCCGCCAGTTGCGGAGAGACATCGGCAGTCTGCCCGGAAAGCAGGTGAACCTGCTGGTTCATCCCGACCTCGCTTCCTTGATTTGTGACGAAGAGCGCTGCGAAATCGACGATCTGGAGACCCACTCGGGTAAGCAGATCGCGATCACTGCGCGTTTTGATTATCATCGGGAGCAGTTCGACATCGTGGCCAGTTAATTTTCGGTTGGAAACGGTTCTTTTCCGCCGTAGCTGCGTCAGTCTGCGGAATTGCGTGTGCGGCGTACCGATGTACGCCTCCGTGCAATTCCTTGATTTCCTTGCTACGACGAAAAATCCCTCGTTTCCAATTCGAAAACGTTCCAGGGTAAGGCAGCAGGTTGCGGGTATTTTTGCTTGACAGGGCTGCGGGGCGGGGCTATATTGCCTCTTCTGTGATAAATACTATACTCAGTGAGAGCGAGGTGAAGCAACATGTATGCGGTGATCAAGACCGGAGGAAAACAATACAAAGTATCCGAAGGCGATCTGCTCAAGATCGAGAAGATTGAAGGCGCGGTGGGTGACACTATCGCGTTGGACGAGGTCCTCATGGTCGGCGGAGAAGAGGTTAAAATCGGAACACCTCTATTGCCAGAAGCGAAAGTCACGGCGCGCATTGTGGAGCAAGGCAAGGACAAGAAAGTCCTGGTATTCCACCACAAGCGACGCAAGGGCTATCGCAAGACCTATGGACACCGTCAACCTCTCACCCGCCTGCAAATTACAGGCATTCAGGCTTAAGGAGGCTAACCCATGGCTCATAAAAAAGCTGGTGGCAGTTCAAAGAACGGCCGCGACAGTATTGGCAAGCGCCTTGGCGTGAAGCGTTACGGCGGCCAGCAAGTAACTGCCGGGTCGATTCTGGTGCGGCAGCGCGGCACCACTATCCATCCTGGCAACAATGTCGGTTGCGGCAAGGATTACACTCTGTTCGCCCTGGTGGACGGAGTCGTTACCTTTGAACGCAAGGGCAAGGACAAGAAGAAGGTCAGCGTATACACGGCCTGATATAGCCCAGCGACTTTGGATCCATGAGAAGAGCCCGATGTTCCTGAACGAACTTCGGGCTTTTTTCGTCGTGCATCGCCTTATTTTCGATTTTCTCATAGGCTGCGTGACAAGCAATGCAGTTGTATATAAGCAGTTTTAAACAAAGCTAAGGTTTAGGCGGATTTCCTATGCAGTTTATAGATGAAGTAAAAATTCACGTCACTGCCGGTGACGGCGGCCGCGGTTGCCTCTCCTTTCGACGGGAGAAGTTTATTCCCATGGGGGGGCCGGACGGTGGTGACGGCGGTGACGGCGGCGACGTCATTTTTCAGGTCGACGAGGGTTTGGGAACCTTGCTTGATCTGCGCTACAAGGTCCGCTACAAAGCCAAGAGGGGCGGCCACGGCATGGGCGCCAACCGCCATGGAAAAAATGGCGAGGATCTTCTGATCTGTGTGCCGCCGGGAGTATTGATCTATAACCACGAAACGGGTGAGTTGTTGGCCGACCTCAAAGAGCGGGGCCAGCGGTTCGTAGCCGCCAAGGGCGGTCAGGGAGGTCGTGGAAACGCCCGTTTTAAGACCAGCACCAACAGGGCGCCCCGCCATGTGCAACCGGGGCTGCCCGGTGAGGAGATCTGGCTGCGCCTGGAACTCAAATTGCTGGCAGATGTCGGTCTGGTCGGTATGCCCAACGCCGGTAAATCGACCCTGATTTCTGCCATATCCTCCGCCAAGCCGAAGATCGCCGACTATCCCTTTACTACTTTGGTGCCCAATCTCGGAGTGGTGGGTTACGGCGGGTATCAGAGCTTTGTTGTTGCAGATATCCCCGGTCTCATAGAGGGTGCCAGCGAAGGGCACGGCCTGGGTACCCGGTTTTTGCGTCACATCGAGCGTACCGACCTGTTCCTGCATCTGGTCGATTTGTCTGACCTGCAGGAGGGAGACCCGGTGGAATGCTTCGATACCATCAATCGGGAGCTGGAGCGTCACAACCCCCGGTTGCTGGATAAGCCTCAGCTGGTCGTCTTGAGCAAGGCCGATGTCACCGAGGTGCGCGAGCAGGCCGATGAGATTGCTGCGGTCTTTGCTGAGCGGGGTTTCAAAACCCTGCTGATTTCGGCGGTGACCAAAGAGGGCCTCGATGAACTGGTGGCTTGCGTTGCTCAGGAACTGTCCAGACTGCGTTCCGGCGAGGATTTTGACGAGTTCGGTCCGGCTTGACAAGCAGCGGCGCCGAAAGTAAAATTCGAGCCGAAATCATCAAGAATCATGCCGGTTTGCAGGGAAGGGTCGGGCATGCGCAAAGAGCTTCTCGCACAAGTTAAGCGTGTCGTCATCAAGGTCGGCAGTGGTGTACTGGTCGGCCAGGACGGGGTCGACCCCGCCATTATCGAAGCGTTGGTTAAGGATCTCTGCAAGGTTGTCGAGCAGGGCTACGAGGTGTTGCTGGTCTCTTCCGGCGCGGTTGCTACCGGCAAGGGCGATCTTGGCATCGTCGGCCGGCCCCCTACCATCCCCCTGAAGCAGGCGGCGGCCGCCATCGGTCAAAGCCGGTTGATGCGCTATTACAAAGACGCTTTCCGTACTTGTGGCCGGCGGGTTGCGCAGATTCTGCTGACTCGGGACGACCTGGCCAATCGGCGGCGATTTCTCAATGCCCGCAATACCCTCATGACGCTGCTTGAATACGGCATCATTCCCATCATTAACGAGAACGACACTGTGGTGGTGGATGAAATCCGTTTTGGCGACAACGATAATCTGTCGGCACTGGTGACCAATCTGGCCGAATCCGATCTTCTGGTCATCCTTTCCGATGTCGATGGTCTCTACGACAGTAATCCCCGCACGAATCCCCAGGCCAGGTTGATCAATAAGATCGAGCATATCACTCCGGAGATCGAAGGCATGGCCGGGGGGGCCGGCAGCGAGGTCGGTACCGGCGGCATGGCGACCAAGATCGAGGCGGCTAAGCGGGCGTCTCTCTACGGCGTTAGCACGGTCATTGTCAACGGTCGTCAGCCTCATGTGCTGTCCCGATTGTTCGCCGGCGAGGAGCTGGGCAGCTGGTTTTTGCCCGCGGTTGACCGTCTCAATGCCCGCAAACACTGGATCGCCTTTACCAAAAAGATTCGTGGCCGGTTGTTGCTCGACGAGGGGGCGCATCAAGCGCTGGCAGACAAAGGTAAGAGCCTGCTTCCTTCGGGAATCATCGAGGTCGAGGGGAACTTTGAGCGTGGCGATGCGGTACGGCTTTGCGATGCTGAGGGGCGGGAGTTCGCCCGGGGCATCATCAACTATTCGCAGGCAGAGCTGGTGCGCATTCAAGGACATAATTCTCAGGATATCGAAGAACTGCTTGGCTACCAGTACGGTGCCGAGGTGGTTCATCGGGACAATCTGGTATTGAAAAAGCGGGCTGGGCAACGGGCCGCTATCTGCAAGGAGTAAGCAATGACGATTCAGGAACAGATGCTGGTGTTGGCGCAGGAAGCGCAAGAGGCAACCCGGATTATGGCCAACCTGTCGGCTACCGCCAAAAACGATATGCTGCGGCGCATGGCCGATGCTTTAGAGCAGGCCGCGCCGGCTCTTGTCGAGGCCAATGAAAAGGACCTGGCTCGGGCCCGGGAAAAGGGGCTGTCTGCCGCCATGGTCGATCGTTTAATGCTTAACGACGAACGTATTGCCGCCATGGCCGATGGCCTGCGCGAGGTGGCTGAACTGCCCGACCCGGTCGGTGAAATCAGCGACATGCGGCGCAGACCCAACGGTATTCAGGTCGGTCGCATGCGGATCCCTCTGGGAGTGATCGGCATCGTCTACGAATCCCGTCCCAACGTGACCGCCGATGCTGCCGGTCTGTGCTTGAAGAGCGGCAACGCGGTTGTCCTGCGCGGTGGCTCCGAAGCCATTAATTCCAACGTCGCCATCGGTGACGTGTTGAAGAAGGAACTGCTGGCCATGGGACTGCCTGCTGGTGCTTTGCAGGTAGTGACCACCACCGATCGCGGCGCCATCAACGAATTGCTGAAGCTGGAAGAGTATATCGACCTGATTATCCCCCGCGGGGGTGAAGGGTTGATTCGCTTTGTCAGTGAAAATTCGCGGATTCCTGTCATCAAGCATTATAAAGGGGTCTGCCATACGTTCATCGATGCCAGTGCCGACTACGAGATGGCCGAGCGTATCTGCGTCAACGCCAAGGTTCAGCGACCCGGGGTTTGCAATGCCATGGAAACCCTGCTGATTCACAAGGATATCGCCGAAACTTTCGTGCCGCGCATCGTCGCCACCCTCAAGGGCAAGGGCGTCGAGTTGCGCGGTTGCTCTGTGGTCCGGGAATTCGCCCCCGAGGTGATCGCCGCTAAGGAAGAAGACTGGGGTGCCGAATTTCTCGATCTGATCCTGGCGGTCAAGGTGGTCGAAGATATCGACGAGGCGATTGAGCATATCCGCCAGTATTGTTCGCTGCATACCGAAGTTATCGTTACCAACGATTACCGGAATTCCCAGCGTTTCGTGCGGGAGGTCAACAGTAGCGTGGTCATGGTGAACGCCTCGTCCCGTTTCTCCGACGGCAACCAGTTCGGTCTCGGGGCCGAGATCGGTATCTCCACGACCAAGCTTCATTCTTTCGGCCCCATGGGGCTGGAGGATCTGACCACCCGTAAATTCGTGGTACTTGGTGACGGTCAGGTTCGTCCCTGATGGTTCGGTTGCAAAAGGCCATCCCTGACCTTTTGCAAAGACACAAGCTGTAAACACAGTTTCCATCTGGCTAACAAAATAAAGGACGGGGAAACCGGTCCTCTGTTTGGGTCGCTTATCCCTGGGCTCCAGCGCATTGTTGGCGTTTCAGGACGGTTGGCGGTGAAGGATAAGTTCATGAAGACCGGTATTCTTGGCGGGACCTTCAATCCCATTCATCTGGCTCATTTGCGGATTGCCGAGGAGGTGCGCCTGGCTTGCGGACTTGACCGGGTGTTGTTCATGCCGGCGGCGACTCCGCCCCACAAGCCTCTGGCCGACGATATTGCTTTTGTTCATCGCTATGCCATGGTGGAAGCGGCAGTGGCCGACAATCCTGCGTTCTCCGCCTGTGATCTTGAAGCGCAGCGCCCGGGTAAGAGTTATTCGGTTGCTACCCTGGAAATTTTGCATGACCGGTTCCCCGATGACGAATTCTATTTTATAATTGGTATGGATTCCTACCGGGCCATCGACACCTGGAAAGATTATAGCCGTCTCTTCGAGCTGACCAATCTGGTTGTGGCTGCCCGTCCGGGCCACGCCGGAGACGATCCGCTGGCGCTGCTGCCCGTTGTCATACGGGGGCAGTTCTGTTACGATGGCCCGTCAAATGTGTTGCGGCACTGCAGTGGTAACCGGGTGATTTTGCTGAAAGAGACTTTTCTCGACATCTCCTCGACCCGGATTCGCCAGCAGGTCGCTGAACAGGGTTCCATTCGTTATTTAGTCCCCTCTGTTGTAGAAGATTACATCTGCCGGCACGATCTATATCGTGGCCGGGAAAGGTTATAAAGATTTTGCAATCCCAAGAACGTGCGCAGCTCTGCGCCGCTTATGCTCTGGACAAGAAGGCTTTCAATGTCCGTTTGCTCGATGTGCGAAAGATTTCTTCGCTGACCGACTACCTGCTGATCGTTTCGGGGCGTTCCGACCGTCAAGTACAAGCGGTGGCTGATTCCATCCATCTCGGTCTGAAGAATGATCACACCACCATGCCCCTGGCTATCGAAGGTCTGAAAGAGGGCCGTTGGGTTTTGCTCGATTATGGCGATGTTATGGTTCATGTCTTTCAGGAAGCGGTTCGGGAATATTACGACCTGGACGGTCTCTGGAGTGAAGCAGCGGAACTGACCGTTACCGAGGGGACGCCGCCGGAGCGGCCTGCTGGTCCTGCGTGAAAATTGGCCTGATCAGCGTCGGCAAGCTTTCGCAAGCCTTCCTCAGGGATGGCGTGGCTGAATATGCCGGTCGGCTCCAGCGCTATATCTCTTATAACAGCCATGAGCTTAAAGAGTCCAAGGGCGGATCAAAGCCCGATCCCAAAGTGATTCGCGAACAGGAAGGCGAGCGCATCCTGGCCCGTGTGCCGGATGGTGCCTATCTTGTCGTCCTCGACGAACGTGGCCGCAATTACGGTTCGGAAGAGCTGGCTGAATTTCTTGGCCGGCATATGCTGCAGGGTACGGGGGAGTTGGTGTTTGCCATCGGCGGCGCTTATGGCTTGAGCCGAGCCGTTAAAGAACGCGCCAACCTGCAACTGTCCCTCTCGGCCATGACCCTGACCCATCAAATGGCCCGGCTGTTGTTGCTTGAACAACTTTATCGGGGTTTTACTATTTTGCGCAACGAGCCCTACCACAACCGTTGATGGCGTTGCATAAGGTTCGCCCTGGTGCGTTTCAGTGTCCTTCAGGACTTCTACATATCCTGTAGAGTGTCTTCACCCCTGAAAAAACACTATGCCTTGCATGTCGAAATTTTACTTAGCCATCTTATAACTGTTTGTAAAACCATCTACCTTTGAAGCACTGTTTGTCGCTTCGGCGACCAAGGAGGAAGACCATGACCCTCATGACCTTACTGCTGCTGATGATTCTGTTCATGGTGTTTTTTATCTACTTTCTGCAGCTTAATCCTGCAGAAATGGCCATTGTCTTCTATCCGGATCATGTGCTTCACGCATCTCCGGCGGTCGTGGTGGTAGCCTGCATCGTGCTGGGCCTGACCATCGGCTATCTGTTGCATCTCTACGGAGCGGCCAGCTATCTGTTCAAGGGGTGGCGGCGCACCCGCTCGGAGAAGCGGGAGCGGGAAGTGACCGAACTGCATCGCGAAGGGCTGGCCCGGCTGCGTTCCGGGGATAGCACCAAGGCCCGCCGACTGTTGCAGAAGGCCCTGGGTATGGATGGTAGTCGCATTGAGGTATTGAGCGACCTGGCTAAAGTTCAGTTGGCCGAAGATGAAGTAGACGAAAGCATCAGCCTGCTGCAGCGCGCCCGCAAGCTTGCTCCCAAGAATTTGACAGTGCTCTTTGCGCTGGCCGAGACTTATTCGCAGACCCAGCGCTTAAGCGAGGCGGAGGACTGTTATCGCGAACTGCTCGAACTGGATGGGGATAATTATCAGGGCATGATCGGATTGCGCGATTTGTTTCTGACCCAGCAACAGTGGAGCGAGGCTCTTGCTCTTCAGAAGAAGCTGGTTAAAAAGAGCTCCGGCGAGGCGCAGGTTGCCGAAAAAGATCTGCTCAACGGTCTGCGTTATCAGTTGGCTCAGCAGGCGGAGGCCGAAGAGCATTTTGACGAGGCATTGGCCGATTATCAGAAGTTGGCCAAGGATGCTCCCGATTTTTTGCCTGCCCAAGTATCGGTGGGAGCCATGCTCCTTCAGAAGGGGCGTTCGGAGCAGGCTGCGGCAACCTGGCAGGCCGGTTATCGGCGCTTTGGCCACAGTGTGTTTCTCAAGCGTTTGGAACAACAGGCGATGGCCGAGGAGGATCCGACTACCCTGCTGAATTATTACCGGCAGCAGGTGGCGGAACATCCCGACGATCTATTGCTACGTTTCTTCTTTGGCAAGTTCTGTTTGCGGGTGGAAATGATTGACGAGGCAATGGAGCAGCTCCATACTCTGGAAAAGAGCTGTGCTGACTTTCCACAGCTGCACCTGTTGCTGGCTGAAAGCCATATGCGCCGTCAGCGCTTGAGCGATGCGGTGGCAGAATACCAGAAAGCCTTGGGCGGGGAAGACCGGTTCCGGTTTGCTTATGTCTGCAGTCTGTGCGGGGCCGGTGCGGTTTCCTGGAATGGGCGTTGCGAGCAGTGCGGTTGCTGGGGCTGCATGGAACTAAGTGAGGTGCCTGCAACTGCGAATCTGCCTGCGCCGGAAGTTCGGGAAATTCACCACGGAGAACGAGAATAGCATGTCTGCAGTACGCCGCCCATTGGTCCTGATGATTCTTGACGGCTGGGGGATTAACCCGAGTTGCGATCATAATGCCGCTTGTCAGGCCTATACACCGCGCCTGGACAGGTTGCGTCGCGATTATCCCACCACCGAAATCGACGCCTCGGGACTAGCCGTTGGCCTGCCCGAAGGGCAGATGGGAAATTCCGAAGTCGGACATCTTAATATCGGTGCCGGTCGCATCGTTTATCAGGAGTTGACCCGCATCAGTCGGGCTATCGAACAGGGCGATTTTTTCAGCAACCCGGTGTTGATCGAAGCCATGGCCGAGATTAAGCGCCAAGGCGGCAAGTTGCACCTCATGGGGCTGCTCTCCGACGGTGGCGTGCACTCCCACAATAGCCATCTCTACGCCCTGGTTGAAATGGCCAGACAACAGGGCCTTTCCGAAGTCTGTATTCATGCCTTTCTCGATGGCCGCGATACGCCGCCGCAGAGCGGTCAAAGCTATCTGGCTCAGCTGGAGGAGCGCTTGACGACCCTTGGGCTCGGCCGCGTGGCATCGGTCATCGGGCGTTATTACGCCATGGATCGAGACAACCGATGGGAGCGGGTCGGGCGGGCCTATCAGGCCATGACCGAAGGCCGGGGCCTGTCCTTCGACAGCAGTGCCGAAGCGATTTCCAAAGCCTATGGTGCCGGTCAGACAGATGAGTTCGTTGAGCCCTGCGTCATCAACCGGGACGGTGCGTCAAATACCGTCGATGACGGTGACGGTATGATCTTTTTCAACTTTCGCGCTGACCGGGCGCGGGAGATCAGCCGCACCTTCACCGAATGCGAGTTCAGCGGTTTTCAACGTTCCAAAAGCCCCCGGCTGGCCGGTTTCGTCTGTCTTACCGAATATGACGAAACCTTTGCCTTGCCGGTGGCTTTTCCTCCGGCCAGTTATCCCGCCATCCTCGGCGAAGTTGTGGCCAAGGCCGGTCTTCAGCAGTTGCGGATTGCTGAAACGGAAAAATACGCTCATGTGACGTTTTTTTTCAACGGGGGCAGCGAGAGTCCTTTTGCCGGAGAAGAGAGGGTGCTTATTCCTTCGCCGCAGGAGGTGGCCACCTACGACCAAAAGCCGGCCATGAGCGCGCCGCAGGTTACCGCAGAGATGTTGGAGCGGGTGGCCGGTGGTAGTTACGACCTGATCGTTCTCAATTTTGCCAATCCGGACATGGTCGGTCATACCGGCGTCATGGATGCCGCAGTAGAGGCTATGGAAACGGTCGATAACTGTGTCGGCCAGGTGGTCGATGCGGTTCTGGAGGCTGGCGGCAGTCTGTTGATCACTTCCGATCACGGCAACTGCGAGCAGATGAGCGCAGCAGACGGCTCGCCCCATACGGCCCATACCGCCAACCCGGTTCCTTTGATTCTGGTCGATCCCGACCGCCAGCACAGTTCGCTTCGTCGCGGTAAATTGGCCGACATCGCGCCGACCCTGCTGCAGTTGCTTGGTTTGGTTCAGCCGTCGGAGATGACCGGCTGCAGCCTGCTGCAGGAGTGATCCCTCGATCCGCCGGTGGCGTGGCGGGGAGCTATCCTGATGAGCTTCAACAGCCTCTGGCAGTTTCTGCGTAGGGAGTTGATCGGCCTGGCCGATCTCTGCTTTCCTTCTGTTTGTCCCCTCTGTCGCCAAACCTTGCAGGCCTCGACGCTCTTCTGTCTCACTTGCCTTGGAGGCATTGTCCCTGTCGTCTCTCCCCGTTGTTCCTGTTGCGATCTACCCTTTGCCGCACTCGATGGTGGCGACCATCTTTGCCAATCCTGTCTGCAGGATCCTCCGCCATTTTTGTGGGCCAAAAGTGTCGGCCTCTACGACGGAACCTTGCGCCGGGCAGTGCGAAAATTCAAATATGAGGGAGATTTCAACCTCGACCGGCCTCTGGCGGCTTTGATGGAAAAGACGTTGCAGGGGGCGCTGGAAGACTTTCGTCCCGACCTGCTGTTGCCGGTCCCCTTGCATATCGATCGACTGCGTCAGCGCAGCTATAATCAGGCGTTATTGTTGGCCAAATTCCTGGGGCGCAGTTGGCAGCTGCCCGTGGCGTCCCGGTTGCTGCTGCGCATCCGCCCGACACCGCCTCAAATCGGATTCAAGGCGGCCCAACGTCGGCGTAACCTGCGTGGTGCCTTTGCCCTGAGTCGACCGTTACAAGGCGAGCGGGTGTTGTTGGTGGACGATGTAATGACGACCGCCGCCACGGCCCGGGAGTGTAGTCGCACTTTGCTCGATGGTGGTGCGAGTGCCGTAGCAGTGGCCGTTCTGGCCCGGGCTCGATTGCGTGGCTGATTGGGTTGAGGGAGGATCAAGCCGATGGAAAAATCGCTGGCCGACAGTTTGAACGACATCTTTAATCGTCTTCTGGAGCACTTTGGCGAGTTGCATTGGTGGCCCGCCGACAGCCCTTTTGAAGTAGTGGTCGGGGCGATCCTGACTCAGAATACCAATTGGCGTAACGTCGAAATGGCCATTGCTGCCCTCAAGGAAGAGATGTCTCTTACCGCTCGCAACCTGCTAGGAATCGAGCGCCAGCGGCTTGAGACGCTGATTCGTCCCGCCGGTTTTTTCCGTCAGAAAGCCGAACGTCTGCAGCTTTTTGCCGCCCATCTCATGACTTGCCACGCCGGTGACCTGAGCGCAATGCTGGCCGGCTCGCTGTCAGAAGCAAGGGAGGAATTGTTGCAGTGCAAGGGGGTGGGGCCGGAGACAGCCGATTCCATCCTGCTCTATGCCGGCGGTCGGCCTTCCTTTGTGGTTGATGCTTATACCCGGCGGTTACTTAGTCGCCTCGGCCTTCTAAACGGTCGTGAGTCTTATGGCCAGATCCGTGAGTTGTTCATGACCCACCTGCCCCACAATAGCGATCTGTTTAACGAATATCACGCCCTCATAGTCGAACAGTGCAAACAGTACTGCCGCGTCAAACCCCTCTGTTCCGAATGCCCTCTACAGACCGATTGCGTCGCCGTCCGGAGTGGCAATTTTTCCTAAGTCTTGTCCTGGGAGACTGTCGGACTTGGCCATGAACCGCCTGAAAATCGTCTGATCGGCCCAGATTCCCTCCAATTTTTCGCTACGGTCCTTCAAGCCCGGCAACCACCCGGTTTCCGGATTCAATGCGAGCCTCTTTAAGAACCCCTAAAAGATCAGAGAATATTTATCGCGCAAAGACGCGGATGCCCAGAGAAATCTGGTTTTGTTTTGCCCGCGGTCTCAGCGTTTCAAGTGAGCGTAGTGAACGGGCGTGAAGACGGTTATGTCCTTGATAGGCTTGCTGTTCCGTTGCTTGAGTCTTGTCTTGGATATTGCGGGGCCAGCATATTTCCTGCTGAAACCTGCTGACAAAATCCAATGGCCAGTGGCCGGCCCTTAAGCTTAGCGCTGCGCTGCCGCCGCCTGATAGAGCAGCCAGCTGATCACGACGCTGCCCAATAACAGGACGATCACAAATACTAGTAAGGGAGAGTATTGGGGGGCCACATGTAGCTGGTCCAGGGTGAAGTGCGGCTGCAGAAAAGCGCTGCGCAGCCATGCCCGCAGTGCGACCATGCAGCAGACCAGGGGAACCAGCAGGGCCAGGCTGGTAAGTACCCGTTGCTGAAAAGCATTGACCAGCAACGCTGCCAGCAAAGCCAGGGCGGTACATAAAAGCATAGCCGCCAGGGGAGAGCCGCCGAGAATCTGCCAGCGCAGTGGTTGTGGCAGGCTGAATAAAAACAGGGGGCCGATAAGTAGTTGGAGCAGAGTCAGGCGGCTGAACAAGGCCATGCCGAGATTCCGGGCATAGGCGGCCAGCTCAGGAGCCCTTGACCGATAGCAGCGGCCCAGGGTGGCGGTGAACAGGCCGCCGACGGCGAGGGCGGCCACCACGAAATGGGCGTAACGGGGCCAGAGGCTGAGATCGGTCAGGTTCAGCAGAGTGCCGTTGTCCCGATCGAAGTAAGCCGACCAGCTCTGCGGGCGGAGCATCAGGGTCATGTTGTTGCTGAACATAAAGGGCACCAGCAGCAACACAAGCAATACACCGGACAGCAACAGCCAACGATACCGGCCCAGGCGTCGGTAGCGGAAGTCGACCCAGTAGAGGGCATAGTAGGCCACGATCAGCAGGGGAATGATGGCCAACCAGTAGCTGCCCATAAGAATTGAACTGGTGTAAAAAAACTGGCCGTACAGCACTTGTAGAAAGAGCAGTGAAGCGACCCCTGAATTGACCACAAAGGCCATGATAAGGGGCAGGGCGCGGCTTAGTTCCGTCGCAAGTTGTGTCGCCACGGCGTCGGAGCGGCGTTGCAGGTAAAGGGTCACCGCCGTGGTGCCGAGCAGACAGTTCATGAACAACAGGTGCAAAGGGAAGACCAGCATCAAAAGGGCGATAAGGTAGCCCCACGGGACAGGGATCGGGTCCGGCAGGGGGATCAGTGGGTTCATGGAGTGACTCCCGTGGCCGGCTTTTGAGCAGCCGAGCGATTCAATTGATAAATATAGTCGGCGAGACGGTCTTTTTCTTCCGGAGCTCCTTTATAGTCTGGCATGGCCGGATGGAGCCGGTTCAGATGGTCGAGTGCGTTGCGAATACGGACTTTAGACCAATCTGCGGTACGGGTTGCGACCAGCTTAGTCGTATGGCACAGGGTACAGTTTTGCTCAAATAGCAATCGGTCCGGAGGAACTTCTTTGGGTGTCTCGGCAGACTTGTCAAAGCTGGGGAACAGGCCGTCGGTGAGAAAGGCGGCGAGGACCTGCCGCTCATTATTATTACCGGCAAAGGGGGGCATGAAATATCGAACCTGATGCAGGCTGTCGATATAACCGGCGAGGGCGGCCTGGCTCAAAGGACGGGTTCGCTGCAAAAGGTCGTTGTTGAAGCCATCTAGGGTGTGGCACGAGTAACACTGAAACTTGAAAAGTTCACGACCTGCTGTTGCCGGATCGGAGGTGGCCTGGTGGATCTGGCTCCAGCGCGCCTTTGCCAGGAACCCCTGCTCTTTGAGTTGCGGTACTTGCTCGGGAGTCATACCGTTGCAGAACATCGTTTGCTGCACAACAAAGGGTCGCCTGGCTGCCTCCCGAGTCCATTCGAAACTTCCCATCAAAAGCAATCCCGAAGCCAGAGCCAGAACGGCCAGAGACCGGCGATAACGAAGCGGAGCGAATAAGCTGAATAATAGAACCAAAAGCACAAGGATAGCACCGATAGCCCCTCCATGCAGGGCACGAACGATGGTCGGCGATCCCGCAGTGACCAGGTCCCTGGCCGGTTCGGGCAGGCTGCGCAGGTACCACCAGGCCGTGGGTAAAGTGGCGAGCAGGGCCGGTAACATCAGGCGGTTACAGTAGCTAACCACTTGCCGGCGCAGATTGAGGTCTTTGCTGAAGGCACTGAACAGCAGGGCGAATAGGCCGGCATTGATGACGGCCAACAGGGTGCGAAAGACCAGCGAAGGCCAGAAGCTGGGATTGAAAAAAGCGCTCCAGAACGATCCGTTGCTGGCCCAGTTGCCGGAAGTAAGCATAAAGGTGATGATGCCGTTGATAATAAACAGGCTGCACCAGGCGGCGCCAAAATAAATCCAGGCCACCGCTTGATGGATGGTTGCTGGCATGCGATCAAAAGAATAGAGATAGACCGAGATGGCGACGATTTCGATCAAAAAGAAGACCCATTCCGCCGCCCAGGCGAAGACGAACTGATGAATGAGTAAAGATGTGCCCCCCGGCTGAACCAGAGAAATGACAAACCAGATACCGACCCCCGTCAGGCTGCCGTAGACCAGGGTCAACAAAACGAAAAGACGGGCGAACCGCTTAGTAAAGAAAAGCAGATTGCTATCGTTGCGCTTGCGGGCCAGGCGTTCGCTCAGGGCCAATAACAGGCCGCCACCGACGGCGAAATGGGATACGAAGACGTGACCGATGGCGATCAGGGCGATCAATGTGCCACCGCCGATGGTCGGCAGGTACCAAACTGGATAGTTCATACGGTCTCCTGAAGGGAAGGGCTGGTTTTTTAATACCCCTTAAATTAATTTTTGTCAAACCTGGCGCTGTATTGCACCGTTTGAGCCGCTATGTCGGACTATTTTGTTGCAAATAGTAAAATACTGTTTTAAAAATAGAGTTTCTTTTTTAGCCTGTTTTCTTAAAAGTTCGTTTAAAGTTGTTCTGGCAATGGATGAGCAGTTCCTGAACTCAGTTATCCTTTTGGTTGTTCCACGCCGTGTGGAAGAAAGGGTGCGAATGAACATAGTCAGGGTCATTCGATGTTGTGGCTGGTTGCTTATGGCTCTACCTTCGCTGGTGTTGGCTGCCTCTGCAACCGGCACCGGTCCGTCTTTTCCGGGCAAGAAAATCCTCTGGGTCGACTCCTATAACCAAGCCTACGAGTGGTCTGCTGGTATCGAGACAGGTATCCGCCGAGAGTTGCAGAACAGCGGCGTTGAGTTGCGCATCGTGCGCATGAACACCAAGTGGAACCTCGATGAGGCCTTTCGGCGAGAGGCCGCGCTCAAAGCCAAGGCAGCGATCGAGGAGTTTTGCCCTGATGTCGTCATTGCTTCCGACGACAATGCCGCCAAGTACCTGGTAGTACCCTATCTGAAAGACACAGATCTTCCGGTAGTTTTCTGCGGTATCAACTGGGACGCTTCTCCTTACGGCTTTCCCTGCAGCAATGTGACCGGCATGCTCGAGGTTGAGCCGCCAGAGATTCTGGAGGCCCTGGTTCGGCATTTGCGGCGTTACGCCGAAGGCGACCGGATAGGCTACCTCTGTGCCGATACCGTCCTTGAGCAAAAGAGGATTCAAATTTATAAAGAGCGTTTGTCAGACGGCTCGATGACGGTTTACCTGGCCCGGGACTTCACCCAATTTAAGGAACTCTTTCTGCACGCTCAACAGGAAGTGGATATGATCTACCTCGCCAATTATTCCGACATGCCCGGTTGGGACCCACAGGTGGTTGAGGACTTTCTGACCCGCAACATTAAGCTACCGACCGGCTCGCGAACGTCCTACATGGCACGCTACGTGATTGTCACTGTGGCCAAGATGCCGGAAGAGCAGGGTGAGTGGGCGGCCAGAACCGCACTGCGGATTCTAGATGGAGCTCAGCCCGACTCCATCCCGCTGGCGTCTAACGAGCGCGCCAGCCTGACCCTCAATCTCAGGATGGCCAAAGCGGCCGGTATTGTGCTGCCCGTGGAAATTCTTAGAGCTGCCAGCAGGGTCATCGGCCAAGAGGGCATTGAATAACAAACCGAAAGCTGAACAGTAAATATCATAGGATAGAGAAAAGACTTGTTATGAACATCAATGTTATGGGGAAATTTTGTATTCTGCTGATCCTTTTGCTCATGCCGACCCTGGTACAGGCCGAGAAGATAGAGCAGGGGGAGTTGCCTTATCGGGGAAAGAAGATTCTTTGGGTCGATTCCTATCACGAGGGTTATGCCTGGACGGCCGGTATTGAAGAGGGCATTCGCCAGGTTCTTTCGGGCAGCGGTGTTGAACTGCGTATCGAGCGGATGAACACCAAATGGATTGTCGAGGAGAAGTGTCGCCAACAGGCCGCCCTCAAAGCCAAGAAGGCTATCGAGACCTTTCGGCCCGATGTGGTTATTGCCTCCGATGACAACGCCGCCAAGTACCTGGTCGCGCCCTACCTGAAGGATACCGACCTGCCGGTGGTCTTTTGCGGCATCAACTGGGATGCTTCGCCCTACGGCTTTCCCTGCCGCAACGTCACCGGCATGCTGGAGGTCGAGCCGGTGACGGCCCTGGTCCGGCACCTGCATCGTTATGCCGAGGGCAATCGCCTCGGATATCTGAGCGCCGATACCGTTTCCGAACGCAAAGTAGTCAGCGTCTATAACCATCATTTCTTCAACGGCAAGATGAAGTCGTATCTGGCCCGGGATTTTACCCATTTCAAGGAACTCTTTCTAAAAGCCCAACAGGAAGTCGACATGATCTACATTGCCAACCATTCCGACATGCCCGGTTGGGATTCTCCTCAAGTCGAGGAATTCCTGTTGCAGAATGTCGCCAAGCCGACCGGCTCCCGTCTTGGGTATATGGAGCGCTTCGTTACCTTCACCGTTGCCAAGGTGCCGCAGGAGCAGGGTGAGTGGGCTGCTCGTACCGCTCTGCGCATTCTTGGTGGTGTGGACCCTAAGGATATCCCGCTGGCCTCCAACGAGCGGGCCAGCCTGACCCTGAATCTTAAAATGGCCAAAGCGGCAGGGATTCAGTTGCCGGTGGAGACTCTCAAGGCGGCGGGCAAGGTTATCGGCCAGGAGGCTCTGCGCTGATAGACTGTCGTCGCTATTTTTTTAAAGGGGTTTAGGGGGGAGGAAACGTTTTGTCACGCTGGGTGCTGTTCGCGGTCATTTTTTTATGCGGTATCTGTGCTGTTGAGGCAACGGCGGCGGATCATGTTGCCGACTCTGTCGATGCCTATCGCGGAAAAAAAGTACTTTGGGTTAACTCCTATCACCAGGGCTATCTCTGGGCGGATGGCATCGGTCGCGGTATCCAAAAAACTCTCTCCGGCAGTGGGGTCGAGTTAAAAAGCTGGCACATGGACACCTTGCGAAATCGCTCCGAAGCCTATGGTCAGCAGGCCGGGGACACTGCCCGAAGGCTGGTCGAGGAATATCGCCCCGATGTGATCATCGCCTCCGACGACAATGCCCAACGGTTTTTGGTGGTGCCCTATCTCAGAGGGAGCGACTTGCCGGTGGTATTCTGTGGAGTCAACCGCGCCCCGAGCGAATACGGCTACCCCGCCCGCAATGTGACCGGTATGCATGAAGTCGATTTTGTCGCGGATCTTGTCCAGCGAATGCGTAATTTTGCCGGCGGTGACCGTATCGGCATGATCGCCTGTCAACGGGAAACCGACCAGATTATCGCTGATGATTACAACCACCATGTTTTTGGCGAACGGCTGAAAGTCTACCTGGTCCAGAACTTCGACGAATTCAAGGAGGCCTTCCTGCGTGCCCAGCAAGAAGTGGATATTCTGTGTTTGCCGAACAACGCCGGGATCGAAGGCTGGCAAAATGACCTTGCTGAAACCTTCCTGACTGAGCACACCCGTATCCCCACCGGTGGATTTAATCCCTGGATGAAGTCATTCGTAATTTTCAACCTGGCCAAAGTTCCGGAAGAGCAGGGGGCCTATGCGGCTGCTACGGCTCTGCGAATTCTTGCAGGAGCGCAGCCCGAGGATATTCCCATCGTGAAAAATCAAGAGGCGCAGCTGACCGTTAACCTGAAGATGGCCCAGGCGGCCGGCATTGTCGTGCCGGTGTCTCTGCTGCAAACGGCGGAAGTTATCGGCCAGGAGGCATTGCAAGAGTAGGCGATGGATTATTGCCATAAGGAATTGTCATGTTTGTAGTTGTAGGGGGAGCTGGTTTGATTGGGTTGCGTATTGTGAACAGTCTGCTGCTGGTGATGCTCTTGACCGGTATCGCTACGACGGTAATGGCCGAAGATAACGCAAAGGATTTGAAATCTTTCTACCGTGGTAAAAGAATTCTTTGGGTTGATTCCTATGATGCCGGATACGCCTGGAGCTCCGGAATTGAAAAGGGGCTTCGCGTCGCGTTGTATGGAAGCGGCGTGGAGCTGAAAATCTTTCAAATGGACACGAAGAACCACCTCGAAGAGGATTTTCATCGCCAGGCCGGCCGCCGGGCAAAAAAGATTATCGAGGAATTCCGGCCCGATGTGGTCATCGCCTCCGACGACAATGCCCAACGTTTTCTGGTGGTCCCCTACCTCAAAGATACCGCCCTGCCGGTGGTGTTCTGCGGCGTGAATGAAGACCTCGCGAATTATGGTTACCCCAGCAGCAATGTGACCGGCATGATCGAAGATGAAATGGCCGAGGGGCTGGTCATGCATCTGCGGCGTTTGGCCAAGGGGGATCGGGCCGGTTTCATCGGCGCAGATGTGAACACCAACCGGATTGTTGCGGACCAATACAACCAGCGGTTTTTCGACGGCCGGATGCGTTGCTACCTGGTGCGCTCCTTTGCCGAATTCAAGGAGGCCTTTCTGCAGGTCCAGCAGGAAGTCGATATGCTGTTTTTCCGAAACCATGTTGGCCTTACCGGCTGGGATGCCGCCGAAGCCGAGGCCTTTGTGGCAGCGCATACCACTGTGCCGTCCGGCTCGGTGCTGCCCTGGATGCAACCCTTCAACCTGTTGACTATCGCCAAGGTTGCGGAAGAGCAGGGGGAATATGCCGCCACCACCGCCTTGCGCATTCTAGCCGGTGCGCGGCCTGCGGATCTGCCCGTGGAGCGTAACCGGCTGGCCCACCTGGTGGTCAACCTGAAGATGGCCAAGGCTGCCGGTCTCGTACTGCCGGTCTCGCTGCTGCAGACGGCGGAGGTTATCGGTCAGGAAGTATACAAAAAAGACGCTGCTCCCCTGTCCGAGGCACGGTAGAATCTATGAAACTCAGATATAAGTTCAACCTGTTGGCTCTCGGCGTTCTGTTTGCGGTCGGCATCGCCATCAGTATTGCCGGTGTCTTTACCATCGAACGGCTGGCCTACCGTATGAACCGCAAATTGATGGAGGCGGAGGTTGTTAAAGTCCTGGAAGATATTCGCAGCGCCCATAAAGTACTGACCGAAAGTGGTGTGGCTGCTGTCGACAGCTATGTGTACAGGGCTCAGGCAGATATCCTGGATAAGTATCGAGAGTTCCGTTTTGGCCGGACCGGCCGGATAAATATTCTTGCCGAGCCGGACTCCAGGCAGCTGTTGCCGCAATTGGCGAAGGACCAGAACTCTGATATCATTCACCATGCAATTGCAGCTCAGGGAATCCAGGGGTTTTGGGAGCATGACCATGGCAAAAAGGCTTTGTTCCACTATCATGCCCGGTTCCCCGCCTGGAACTGGATTGTACTCATGTCGGTGGACGTCGATGAAATGCTTGTCGAGCGCAATGCTTTTCTCAGCCAGGTCGCGTGGATTCTATTACTTGGTCTGGTCGGCGGTCTGCTGATATTTGCCTGGTTCGCCAGGACCATTGCCGCCCCGGTGCAGCAGCTTTCCCAAGCGGCTTTGGCTATCAGCCACGGCGATTGGAAGAAGAATCTGCCCCAGTCCAATGCGGTGGACGAAGTTGGCGACCTGACTCGGGCTTTCAGTCAGATGTCAGAACATCTCCTGGCTGCTCATGGCGACTTGGAGAAGCAGGCCAAGGCCTTACAGAAGACCAATACCCGGTTGCATCTGGAAATTACCGAACATCAGCAGACTCAACAGGATATTTTTTACCTCAACCAGGAGCTTGAGCAACGGGTAAGCCAGCGGACCGCTCAGCTCAAGGTCGCCAACCGGGAACTGGAGGCTTTTGCCTATTCGGTTTCCCACGATTTGCGGGCGCCTCTGCGCAGCATCGATGGTTTCAGCCAGGCCCTTCTCGACGATTACGGAGAGCAGCTCGATGAGGAAGGCCAGGAATTTCTACAGCGGGTGCGGGGAGCTTCCCAGCGTATGGCCCAGCTCATCGATGATTTGCTCTATTTGTCCCGCATTACCCGTGGGGAGATGGTTCGGCAGCCGGTCGATCTTAGCGGTTTGGTCGGACTAGTTTCTCAAGAGTTGAAATTGGACAATCCGTGGCAGGAGGTGGAAACAGTGATTCAGCCCAATGTTACCGCCGATGGAGACCCCCGGTTGCTGCGGGTGGTACTGGAAAACCTGCTTGGCAATGCCTGGAAATTCACCGGTCGGCGGGAACAGGGCCGTATTGAATTCGGTGTCGAAAAGAGTCGGCCCTCTGCAGGCGATGGTTCACCAGCCGGTGACGCTTATTATGTGCGGGACAATGGTGCCGGGTTCGATCCTGCTTATGCCGACAAGCTGTTCGGTGTTTTTCAGCGCTTGCACCGGGTCGATGAGTTTCCAGGCACCGGTATCGGTCTAGCTACAGTGAAGCGCATTATTCATCGTCATGGTGGCCAAGTCTGGGCTGAGGGCGAAGTGGAAAAGGGTGCGACCTTCTTTTTTACTTTGTAATGGATAAATGTGATATTAAGAAACTGTAAATGTTTCTAGTGGTGGCTAGTGCTTGACCAATGATTGGGAGTTTAAAGGCATGCGCCTCTTTTGCTTTGTAATGGACAATTGAAATGAAAAAGACTAAAAATATCTTGCTTGTCGAAGATAATTCCGATGATGAGGTGTTAACTCTGCGAGCATTGCGCAAAAACCGTATCGAAAACCCGGTGGTGGTGGTCCGTGATGGTGCCGAAGCTCTGGATTATCTTTTCGGTCGTGGCCCCTATGCCGATTGCAGCAAACCGGAACTGCCGGCGGTGATTTTACTGGATCTCAAATTGCCCAAAATCGGTGGCCTCGAAGTGCTGGAGCGACTACGTCTCGACCAGCGTACCCGTCTTCTGCCGGTGGTTGTATTAACCTCTTCTCGCGAAGAGCAGGATATCAAAGAAGCTTATTCCCTTGGCGCCAACAGTTACATTCGTAAGCCGGTAGATTTCAATTGTTTTCTGGATGAAGTTGGTCAATTGGGGAATTATTGGTTGAATCTGAATGAACAACCCTGTCAATAAGGAATCAAAAGATCGGGTGCCCCTGCGGGTGCTGATCATCGAGGATGCCGAGGATGACGCCCTGCTGTTGGCGCGCTCCCTTCGGCAGGCCGGTTACGATCTGGTCTACGAGCAGGTCGATACAGGCAAGGCGATGACTTCTGCGCTGGCCGAGCGGGAGTGGGATATCGTCATTTCCGATTATTCCATGCCCCATTTCAGCGCTCTGGCCGCCCTGGAGGTGTTGAAGCAGAGTGGCCTCGACATCCCCTTTATTGTCCTGTCGGGGAACATCGGCGAGGAAACCGCCGTCGAATCGATGCGAGCCGGTGCCCATGATTATGTCATGAAGGGCCACACTGCACGCCTGCTGCCGGCTATTGACCGTGAACTTCGCGAGGCGGCCAGTCGCCGTCAAAAGCGTTGCGCGGAAGAGACTCTGCTGGACAGCGAACAACGTTTTCGCTCTATCTTTCTCAATGCGATTACCGGCATGGCGACCCTCTCGGCGGAAGGAAAGTTTCTACAAGTTAACCCTGCCTTCTGTAAGATGCTGCAGCGTTCGGAAGAGGAACTGGTTGGCAAAACCACCTACGATTTTACCCACCCCTCTGATGTTGCTTTGACTCGCCGCTTGTTTAGTGAAGCAAAAGCTGGTCAACGTCAGTCCGTCGATTACGAAAAACGGTTTCTATGCAAGGACGGTGATACTCTTTGGGCCCATGTCTCAACCAGTTGGTTGTTTGATGACCAGAAGCAGGTGACTTACTGTATCAGTCTGGTGCACGATATCACTCCGCATCTGCAGGCCCAGCAGGAGATACGGCAACTGGCTTACTTCGATACCTTGACCGGTTTGCCCAACCGCCAGCTGTTTCGAGAACGCTGCAGCGATCTGTTGTCTCTGTCGGGGAAGCATCCGGTTGGAGTGTTAATAATCGACCTGGATCGTTTCAAGGGTATCAACGATACCTTTGGTCATGATATAGGCGACCAGTGTCTTCAGGAAGTAAGCGAGCGCTTGGCCGATTGTTTGGAAAAAGGGGCGATCCTGGCGCGCCTGGGACCCGACGAGTTCGCTGTGGCTCTGCCCGATATTGACAATCCGGAAAGCCTTTCTTTTCTTGCCGAGAAAATACTGATTGTCCTGAGTGCCCCCATTGAATTGGCAGAGCAACCCCTGTACTGCTCGGCAAGCATTGGCTTGGCTCTTTATCCTACGGATGGTGGCAACGTTGATACCCTGATCAAGCACGCCGGTGTAGCTCTGCACAAATCCAAGGAACAGGGTACAGGCAGTTACCGTTTCTATGATCCGGAGATGAACCTCGTCACCTGCCAACGCCTGGCCATGGAGACCCACCTGCGGCAGGCTTTGGAGCGGCAGGAACTGAGTCTCCATTACCAGCCGCAGATCGATTTGCGTAGTGGCAAGGTTATCGGCATGGAAGCCCTGTTGCGTTGGGATTCTTCCGCTCTGGGTAGCGTTTCACCGGCCCAATTCATTTCTTTGGCAGAAGAGACGGGGCTGATTCTGCCCATCGGCGCATGGGTGTTGGAAACAGCCTGTAAGCAGGCCCGTCAATGGCATCAGGCTGGATTTGACAACCTACGCATGGCGGTGAATATCTCTGCCTGTCAGTTCAAACAGCCTGACTTTATCGAGCGCCTTGACCAGGTTTTCCAGGAGACAGGACTCGATCCGGAGTATCTGGAGGTCGAACTGACCGAGAGTATCGTCATGGAGCGCTCCGAAGAGACTCTGATGACTCTGACCGACCTTAAAATACGCGGTATCAAGCTGGCCATCGACGATTTCGGTACCGGCTACAGCATGCTCAGCTATCTCAAGTATTTCCCCATCGACCGCATCAAGATCGATCGCAGCTTTGTGCGGGACATCACCACCGATTCGGATGATGCTGCCATCACCGAGGCCATTGTTGTTATGGCTCATAGCCTTAAGCTGAAGGTGGTCGCCGAAGGAGTCGAAACAGAGGAGCAATTAGAATTTCTGCGTGGTTGCGGTTGCGAGGAGGTGCAAGGTTTTTACTTCAGCCGGCCCCATCCCGTCGACCGGGCCGAACTCTTCTTGAGTCGTCATTTTACCGACAAAAACAAATAACGTTTCGAATCACGCAGATACATGCATAACGCGGGAGGGACCTTTGGGTCTCTCCCGCTTTTTATGTTTGTCCTTCAGATTGAGATGCTGGCCGCCAAACGATAAAATAGTGGCAGTAGAAGAGTCTATGGACGCAGCGGAGGATCGATGGGCAAGCAGGCAGCATTTACGGTTATCGCATTACTGGCGGTTGGGCTGTTGCTCGCTGCCGGTTGTAGTCGGCCTTGGCGGAGCTATGAAGCAGTTCTGGTGCTTAGCGATATCGCCGCCGCCGACAGCCCGAGCCGACTAAAACACACTACCCGGAAGCCGCAGCGCATAACGGTTGGCTACTGGACGGATGGTCGCATGGGGCAGGGCGACCTCTACCGGCCGGCGGCAGAGACCAGAGCGGCGCTGCTGCTCATTCCAGGGGTGGCTGAGACCGGCAAGGATGACCCGCGTCTGGTGGCTTTTGCAACCACCCTGGCGCGGGCCGGTTTTGCCGTGCTGGTGCCCGATCTATTCAGGCTGCGGCAGCTGCAAGTAAGCCCGGCCGATGTCGGCGAGGTGGCGGATGCCTTTGACTGGCTGGTGTCTGATCCCTGTCTGGCCCCGCAGGGCAGAGCCGGTATGGCCGCTTTCAGCTATGCCGCCGGACCGGTTCTGCTGGCGGCCCGCGAGGAGTCGATCCGCGCCCGGGTCCGGTTCGTCTTTGTGGTCGGCGGCTACTACGACCTGCCACAGGTGCTGACCTTCTTTACCACCGGTTACTATCGACACCACCAGCAATGGCACTACCTGCGGCCCAACGATTATGGCAAGTGGGCTTTCGTGGCTGCTAATCTGCACCATCTTGAGGCGGCTAACGATCGGCGGCTGCTGCGAGAGATGGCCGAACGCAAGCAGCTGGATCCGGCGGCTCCCGTGGCAGACCTGGCCGCCGGTCTGGGAGCGGAAGGCCGCACTCTCTATGCCCTCATCAACAACCGAGATCCGCAGCAGACCCCGGCGTTACTGGCCGCTCTGCCGGCAACGGTCCGCAGTGATCTCAGGACCCTCGATCTGGCCAACAAAGACTGGTCGCACCTGGCCGCGCGGGTGATCTTGGTACATGGTCTGGACGACCCGATGATTCCCTTTCCCCAGAGTGTCGCCCTCGCCGAAGCGCTGCCGAAAGGGCGCTCCAAGCTCTTTCTGGTTCGCGGCTTGGTGCACGTCGATGTTGCGCCGGGGCTTCCGGACCGCTGGCGATTGTGGCGGGCCGTCAAGTCCCTGCTGGCGGCTAGGGACGGAAAGCTTTGACGTCTCCTGATCCTTGAGTTACACCGGGCTGTTGCAGGGATCCCCGATCCGGTTTCGGTGCGGCGTTACCGGCTGCGTAATAAAGGTCAAAAACATTCGTCCGCTTGTGCAAAATATAGGCATTTCCCCGGCGTTTAGTCCCTGGCAGTCTACAGGCGCCGTTTTTATCCCTGTCGTTGGCCTCGTTACTCGCGGGTCTGTTAATTGCAGCAGAAAGAGTGGGGATAGCGGTCTGTGCGATCCATAACAAAGGAACGAATCGATGGGACAACAGATTACCATTATCGAAGCCGGTCGCACCTTTGAGCCGCTGGCCGGGCAGCGAGGAGATTTTGCCGATTGGATAGGGACGGGATTAGCCGTTGATTCAAGCAGGCTGAAGGTGGTCGCCGCTTTTGCCGGTGAAACTCTGCCTGCTCCGGAGGCGGTGACTGCATTGGTGGTAACGGGCTCCCATGCCATGGTCACCGAGCAACAGCCATGGAGCGAAACCCTTTCCCGGTGGCTGCCTCGAGTCGTGGCGCTGGGAGTGCCGGTTCTGGGTATTTGTTTCGGCCACCAACTGCTGGCCCGAGCCTTGGGCGGTGATGTAGGGGATCATCCTGACGGCGGTGAATTCGGTACAGTGACGGTGCGCTTAGCCAATGCGGCCGCTTCAGATCCTCTGTTTGGCGACCTGCCCGAGGTCTTTCCCTGCCAGCTGTTTCACCGCCAGAGCGTTCTGCATTTGCCGCCCAGCGCCCAGGTCCTGGCCAGTAGCCAGCGAGAGCCGCACCAGGCCGTTCGTTTTGCTGACCGGGCCTGGGGGGTGCAGTTTCACCCCGAGTTCGATGGGGAGGTTATGGCCACCTATCTCGATTTTGCAGAGGAGCAGTTAATCCGGGCCGGATTCGATCCCGTCGCCTTACGGCAAAAGCTGCAGTCTGCGCCTGCCGCACAAAGCCTGTTGCAGAGGTTTTCTCGGCTGATTGCGGACTCTAACTCTATCCGTTCGTATTCTCTGTCAGCTCCTTGAATCCTGCCAACAGTTGAATGGTCTTGCCGCTGGCCTGAATCAGCCCCTCATCAGAAAGTTTTTTCAGCAGACGGGAAAAGGTCTCGGGAGTAGTGCCCAGGAGCAGGGCAATCTCCCGCTTGGGGGCGGGCAGAAAAACGACCCCGGTGCGGTGGGTCTGGTCGAGCAGATGCAGATAGCGGACGAATCGTTCTCGAACATCGGCGATAGCCAATTGCTCCACCCGGTTGAGCAGATAGCTGATGCGCTTTGACAGAGCTCCGATTAGCGACATGGCCAGCCCCGGCGTCTGCTGAATCTTTTCGAACAGCCGATGGACGTCAATCAGCAACAGGTTGCAATCCTCAAGGGCTAGGGCGTTGACCGGATAGCGGTTGCGTAGTTCCAAAAGAATCTCGGCAAAAAATTCTCCTTGCTGAACGAAGCGGATCACCGCTTCCTTGCCTTCTTCGTTGGAGCGGTAAAGCTTGACCCGGCCAGAAACAAGAAAATGCAGCGCACTTCCCTCTTCCCCCTCCAGAAACAGGACTTCCTTTTTGTTACGTTTCTGCATGACACTGATGTCATCAATCAGTTCGTACAGGTCTTCGGAGGTTCTGCCGAAAAAACGTTTGAGGAACAGTTCTATGGCCTTGTTTCGCTCCATCGTCGATCCTTTCCCGAGGCTTAATTCAGTAGGTTTCTCTTTAGGTATCATCTACTGGCTTAAAGCTCAACAGGCAAAACGAAATAGGTATCATAAACCCGGTTTTGTTACCGAAAATTCGCTTCGATAGTAGATCCCCGTGCCATCTACTTTGTTCTGATATAGAGACGTAACAGATATTGAGCAAGGCAAAGGCTTCTGCTTGGTTTCATTCTACTATGGATTGATTGCTTCTAGATGCCCTGGGCTGTCATTAGCGAGAAAATGAATTTGGATTATGTTGTTAGTTAAAGCTAAGTGTGCCATTTGCTGGCAGTTTTAGGTTGTCAAAGGTCTTTGTCCGATGGTAGGTTTCACTCCGACCTTGTTTGTTTCTACTTGAAACCGGTTGAGCTGTCTTCCTTTTATGCAATTGGTACCAATGGGAGATATCTGGGGCAGAATATCGGTTCGTTATGGTGAAATTCCGATGAAGCGCAAATGTACAATTTTTATAAATCGTATCGCATTCGTAAAGCAGGCCGTAATGCTTTGTGTGGTCGGTTTTTTACTGCTGCTTGGTTGTGGTTGGCAAGATGCCTCTGCCCAAGAGGCTCCCGACGCCAAAGAAGTGTTGGTGATCCATTCCTATCATTCCGGATTGAAGTGGACGGATGATATCCATAACGCAATAAATCAGCAATTTTCCATCTCAAAAACACCGGTCCATCTCCAGGTGGAGTATCTGGACGCCAAGCGCTACGGGATTAAAGCGTTCGCTGAACAGACTGCCAGGTTGCTGGAGCTAAAGTTAGCTATCAGAAGCTACGACCTTGTGTTGGTTTCCGATGACCACGCCTTCCAGTTTGTACGGAATCACCGCAACGGCCTGTTTGCCAATATCCCCATTGTCTTCTGCGGTGTGAACCAGTTTCGGCCTGCCATGATCGAGGGTTTGACGGCCATTACCGGTGTTGAAGAGTCGCCAGGGTTCGCCGAAACTATTGAATTAGCAATGCGGTTGCATGCGGGGACGACCGAGATTGTAGTGATCAACCGGACAAGGCACTTAACGGGAGAAATCACAAAAAGGGTGCTGGATGAGGTTGTTTCCCGATTCAACAGTCGGGTTCGGTTCCGTTTCTGGAGCGATTTGCCGTGGGGGGAACTGCAAAACCGTCTCACCGAACTAAACCCAGGGCAACTGGTTTTGCTGACCGATGTCATAGAAGATGAAGACCTTGGGGTTTTGTCTTTTGAGGAAAGTTGTCAGCGGATACGCCAATTTTGTTCGGTGCCGCTATATGGGGTGTGGGACTTTTTCCTGGGCCAGGGAATTGTCGGTGGTAAGTTGCTCTCTGGCAGCGACCAAGGCAGATTGGCCGCTGAATTGGCTCAACGCATTCTTAATGGCGAAAGCGCTGATGCTATCCCGATTGTGGATCAGGATATTGGCAAGTTCAGGTTCGACGACAAAGAGCTGCGGCGCTTCTCTATCCGGCATTCGGCTCTGCCGGCCGGCAGCCAGATAATCAAGCGGGACCTGCCCGTTTATGCCATTCCTAAAGCGAAGTTTCTCAAGGTCCTGTTTCTTCTGGCTGGTCTGGCATTAGGTGGCCTCTTTTTGCTGAAGAATGTTTACTCACGATATCGTGCAGAAAAGGCGCTGCGCGAAACCGAGGCGCATTTTCGCGGTTATTTTGATCTTAACCTGGTGGGGATGATCACGATGTCGGCGTCTGGCAAATGGCTGGAAGTAAACGACCGATTTTGCGAAATGATTAAATATTCCCGGGAGGAGTTGCAGAGAAAAAGCTGGATCGATGTAACTCATCCCGATGATCTGACGGAGTCTTACGAAAAATTTGAAGCCCTTTGTGCAGGGGAAATCGATCGCTTCACACAGGATAAACGATATGTTTGTAAGGACGGCGCTTTAATTCATGTGGAGCTTTCGACAAGGGCCTTACGGCAGCCCGATGGGCGGATCAATCGCCTTGTTTCCATCGTTCAGGATATTACCAAGCGGAAGGCTGCCGAGGCTGACCTGCGTTTAGACGAGGCGCGTCTGGAAGCCCTGGTGGCTCTCAACCAGATGGGGGAGTCCTCTGTCGAGGATATTATTGATTTTATAGTTTCTTCGGTAATAAGCCTTACGAAAAGCAAGATCGGTTACCTTGCCTTTGTCAATGAAGCGGCAGGGACTTTGATTAAGCATGGCTGGACGCGCGGGGCGTTGCAGGAATGCACCATGGAGAAGTCCTCCGCCGGCTATTCGATCGAGAAGGCCGGACTCTGGGCAGAAGTGGTACGCCATAAAAAGCCGATAATTATCAATAACTATGCCTACCCGCAACTGGTGAAAAAAGGTATCCCAGAGGGGCATACCTCCATAGAGCGGTTTATGGGGGTGCCGCTGCTGGACCAAGACAAGGTAGTAGCCATTATCGGCGTGGGCAATAAGGCAGGTAAATACGACGATGCCGATGTCCGGCAACTCAATTTGTTGGGCCAGGGGTTGGTGCGATTGTTAGAGTCAAAGCGGGCCGAGCAGGGCTTGCTGGAGAGTCAGCAGAAGTACAAAAGGCTGTTCCGCCAATTCCAGGCCTTGCTGGACGGTATTCCCGATGCAATTTTTCTGTTGACCCCAGACATGAACATTGTCTGGGGCAATGAGGGTGCTGCTCGCCATCTAGGGGTGCATGTCAAAGCACTGCCGGGTGAGTCTTGCTGCAGCCTCTGGACTGGCCAGGCGGAAACCTGTCCCGATTGTCCGGTAGCAAGATGCTTCGAGAGTGGCAAGGCCGAGGAACAGCCGCTTGCCTACCCTGACGGGAAAATTTGGGGAGTGAAGGCTTTCCCCCTGAAAAATGCCATGGGAGAGGTGGAGAATGTTATTAAAATGGCCGTCGACATTACCGAAAAAGTAAAACTGCGGGACGAAGCGGAACGGTCCGCACGCCTGGCCTCGTTAGGAGAGTTGGCGGCCGGAGTGGCTCATGAAATTAATAATCCCAACGGCGTGTTGCTGCTCAATTCAAAGATCCTGGCGGATTTTTTCACGGAGGCTTTGCCGGAATTGTCTAACTTTCTGCAGAAGCAAGGAATCGAGAGCCTCGCAGGACTGGATGCCTCTGAAATGGACACAGAAATTCCGCAGATGCTTACTGACATGCAGGATAGCAGCAAGCGTATCAACGGCATTGTCAAGGACTTGAAGCGGTTTGTACAGTCGGAATCAACGCCATTTTTTAGCCCGGTGGATCTGAATGAAGTTGTGGAAATGGCAGTTCGGCTCACCGGCAGTACCCTCAAAAAATTCGCCCCTGGTTTTGAAGTATGCCATGGGGCTGACTTGCCCAGGGTCAAGGGTATCTTTCAGCAGTTGGAGCAGGTGACCATTAATTTGGTCGTCAACGCCTGCCAGTCATTCGGCGATAAAAAAGGCAACATTTTTGTGAGCACCTATTTCGATGAAGCTCTTCGAAGCTGCATTCTCGAAGTGCGCGACGAGGGTAAGGGTATCGACCCGAAGGTGTTGCCCCATATCGCAGAACCGTTTTTCACGACCAAACGTCAGAATGGTGGCACCGGTCTTGGCCTTTCGGTTTCTGCCCGTATTGTCAGAGAACATGGCGGAAAACTCGATTTTTTCTCTTTGCCGGGCCAGGGAACGACTGTGCGGCTAGCCCTGCCAGCTCTTGACGAAGGAGAAGTTTTATGAGTTCCCCCAAATTTCCGAATATCCCATTGCTCTCGGTGGATGATGAAGCCGCCTGGCTACGTAGCCTTTCGCTGACGCTGAAAAAGGATGCGGGAATAAACAATGTTCTCAGGTGCGAAGACAGCCGTGAAGTCATGGAGCTTCTGGCGTCGGTTCAAGTCAGCATGATACTGCTCGATTTGACCATGCCGCATCTCTCAGGTGAAGAGTTGCTGTCGATGATTGTCAGGGATTATCCGGAGATTCCGGTCATTGTGGTCAGCGGTGTTAATCAGATTGAGACTGCGGTGCGTTGTATGCGGAACGGGGCGCGGGATTATTTTATCAAATCCGATGATACCGAGCGGCTGATTGCCAGTATAGAGCGTACCCTCGAATACCAGCGCTTGCAGCAGGAGAATGTTCGCCTGAAAGAGCGCGTCTTGCAAGACCGTCTGGATAATCCTGGGGCTTTTGCCGGTATTGTCACTCGCAACAGGCGGATGCAAGCCCTTTTCCAGTATCTGGAGGCCGTGGCTCACAGTCCTGAACCACTGTTGGTAACGGGAGAAAGCGGTGTTGGCAAGGAGCTGGTCGCAAGGGCTGTTCATGAATTGCGTGGCGCAGACGAACCCTGGGTTGCGGTGAATGTCGCCGGCTTGGATGACAATGTCTTTTCCGATACCCTGTTCGGACACGCCAAGGGGGCATTTACCGGAGCTGAGCAAACCCGCGGCGGAATGATCGCCAAGGCAGGCTCGGGCACTTTGTTTCTGGACGAAATCGGTGATCTGAGCGCAGCCTCACAGGTGAAGTTGCTGCGTCTGTTGCAGGAGGGGGAATATTACCCTCTTGGCAGTGATTATCCACAGAAACTGCGGGCTCGTATTGTGGTAGCTACCAATGTCGATCTTGCGGCAAGTCAGGCTAAAGGGCATTTCCGTAAAGACCTTTATTACCGGCTCTGCGCCCACCATGTTCATGTTCCGTCCTTGCAAGAGCGACGGGAAGACCTTCCCCTGCTGCTTGACCATTTTTTTGAAGAAGCCGCCCAGGCGATGAGCAAGAAAAAACCGACTCCACCGAGTGAGTTACCGGTCCTTTTGGCGACTTACCACTTCCCGGGTAATGTTAGGGAACTGCGAGCCATGGTTTATGATGCCATTTCTCTCCATGAGTCGGGTGTTCTGTCGATGGATTCTTTTAAACGGGTGTTGAGTGAGGCCCGGCCGGAAAATGGCCAAGTAAGCCCTGCCAATTCGGGCCAGGAAGCCGCTGCCGGGGTCCTCTTTTCGGAACGGTTGCCGACCCTTGCCGAGAATGCTGAGATGTTGGTCGCCGAAGCGATGAAACGTGCCCAGGGGAACCAAACTATTGCCGCAGGGCTACTTGGTATCACCCGTCAGGCTTTGAGCAAACGTCTGAAAAAACTCACCAGCTGACTTTCCCTTTTTCTCCCCCTCTTGAAAAGGGTGCAACCAGAGTTGCGCAGGCAACTTAGGCTGCACTGCTTTGTGCCCCAGGCTTTTTGCTGCTTTTCGGTAGTTTGCTACGAAACCCCCGCAACTTTGGTTGCGGGGGTTTCGCGGTTTAAAGTCGAATTGATCGGTTAAAAATCAATATAAATCAGCATCTTACGTGTTTTTATGTTGTTGGCATCTGGCTTGCTAAGTATATGCATGACCGGGCGGCTGTGGTTGTTCGTTTACCTTACGTTTGTAAAACGGAGATTGCCAATGGAAAGAATTTTGTTGGTAGGAAGCACAGATACCTTAAATGAAAATATATCCTTTGTGTTGCAGTTGGCAGGTTTTGAAGTGAGTCTGGTCAGAAGTATGGAAGAGGCCATCAACTTAAATGACATTTACCGGTATTTCATTCGCAATTTCGACATGTTGGTGCTTTCAGGTACCGAGCTTTCACGTATCACGCAAAAAGGTTTTGATTTCTTAAGAAAGATTCCACAACAAGTAAAAATACTCATCGCTGAAAGAGACCCTTGCTTACCGTCCGAGTCGGACTCTTTCGACAACCTGTACCGAACAGAAAACATATATTTCTGCAATACAACCAATATTACTGTTGAAACAAAAAAAATATTCGGTCGAATTTAGATTGTTTGAAATCTGTATTTAGGGGGAGTGAAGGTTATGGAGAACCGGAGTAATCTCGCGGTAGAAGACAGCGCTGCACTGGATGGGATGGAGGACAGTCAGGAAGGACGCTACCTGACCTTCAGGCTGGGGAGTGAAGATTACGGCATCGCGATTTGCCATGTAGTGGAAATCGTGGGTCTGCAGAAAATCACAGCGGTTCCCAATCAACCTCCGTTTATGAAAGGGGTGATCAATCTGCGCGGCAAGATCATTCCTTTGATGGATGGTCGGATTCGCTTCGGATTAGGGGAAGAAGCCTATGATGATCGAACCTGTGTGATCGTGACCGATGTTGAAGGGCGGATCACGGGATTAATTGTCGACCGGGTCAACGAAGTGCTGGAAATCCCAGCCGAGCAAGTAGAACCGCCAGCCGCTGCCAATGGGGGCGGCCCAGAGAGCTATGTCTGCGGTCTTGGAAAGGTTGGCGACAGTGTCAAGGTGTTGCTGGATGTTAAACCACTATTCAATTGTTAGATTTACCGTTTGTCAGCAACTGTGTCTGGCTTGAAATAATTTGTCCGAAAAGAACAAGAAACATCTAACAGGAGGGTAAGGCCATGTTCAAAATGAAATTGCGTGGACGTTTTCTGTTGCCGACTCTGACCGTAATTGCCGTTGGGATGTTAGTAGCTACGGTACTTTCTTATCGGTCGTCAAAAAGCGCCATTCAGGATGCCATGACCGGTCAGATCGTACAAATTGCGGCAAGTATCAGCAACCAGATTGAGGCATGGATAGGGGACCTGCAAGTCGATATCGAGGCCTTGAGGGTGGCCAATGAGTCTTCCTTTGTCGCTGCCGTCACAAGCAATAACATTGATGCTTCACAGGTTTCTGGCAAAGGAATGCGAGACTTTGCACAAAAATACAGTTACTACGAATTTCTTGCCCTGGCCGATGCCAGCGGACAGACGGTGGCAGCTTCGGATTCAAGCCTCGTTGGTCAGGTGAATGTGGCGGATCGGGATTATTTTAAAAAGGCGCTATCCGGCCGGTCTGCAATATCCGATGTCTTGGCCAGCAAAGTCACTGGCAAACCGATTTGTGTTCTGGCTTTGCCGATTGCGCAAGCTGGCAAGGTTCTGGGGGTTTTGTATGGCGCCGTGGATCTTACCAGCTTTTCCAGCCGGGTAATCGACCCGGTGAAGGTCGGCCAGGAAGGGTACGCTTATTTGATGGCACGCAATGGCCTGGTAGCGGCTCATCCGGATAAAAATGCGATTCTGGTAACAAACTTTCAGGATTTAGATTGGGGTAAAAAAATAGCCGAGATGAAAACCGGGCTTCTTACCTATACCTTCAACGATATGGAAAAGCTCGTCGCTTTTAGTACCGACAATTTAACTGGGTGGACAGTCGGCGTTGGAGCATCGACAAACGACATCTTTGCCTCGGCCAGGGAAATCCGCAACGAAAACATTCTGATTGCTGTGCTTGTTATCTCAATAGCCACCCTGGTGATCGTGCTGGTTGTTAATCCCATCGTCAGGAGTCTGAAAAGCGGGGTTGAATTTGCAGAAACCGTCCGCGCTGGCGATCTGTCTAAGCGCTTGAACCTGAAGCGCAACGATGAGATCGGCCAGCTGGCGTCGGCCCTGGATTCCATGGCCGAAGGCTTGCACCAAAAGGCGCAGGTGGCCGAGGCTATTGCCGGCGGCGACCTTACAGTGGAGGTTCCAGTTGCTTCTGAACAGGACCATCTGGGCAGGGCTTTGAAAGGGATGGTGGCCAACTTGGCGGCACTGATCGGCCAGATTCAACTGTCCGGTGAACAGATTGCGTCCGGTTCGGTACAGGTCTCCGATTCAAGCCAGAGTCTTTCTCAGGGAGCTACGGAATCCGCCGCTTCACTGGAGGAGATTGCCGCATCCATGACAGAGTTGGCCTCCCAAACGAGACTCAATGCAGAGAATGCAGCCCAGGCTAATCAGTTGGTTGGCAGTGCCAAAAATGTCGCCGAGCAGGGCAACCAGCAGATGCAGGGCATGGTCAGTGCTATGGCAGACATCAATCAGGCGGGGCAGAATATATCGAAGATTATCAGGGTCATCGATGAAATTGCCTTCCAGACCAACCTATTGGCTCTCAATGCGGCAGTGGAAGCGGCCCGGGCCGGCCAGCACGGCAAGGGCTTTGCCGTAGTGGCGGAAGAGGTGCGTAACCTGGCCGCCCGCAGTGCTCAAGCTGCTAAGGAAACAGAAGAGTTGATCGATGGTTCAGTGGCGAAGGCTAAGGATGGTGCAGCAGTAGCCGATGAAACTGCCGCATCCCTGCAAGGGATCGTAAATGAAATCTCCAAGGTTACGGATTTGGTCGGTGAGATAGCCGCAGCCTCCAACGAGCAGTCCGAAGGCATTGGTCAAATCAATCAGGGCCTCGGTCAAATCGATCAAGTGACCCAGCAGAACACGGCAAACGCTGAAGAGAGCGCCGCCGCAGCGGAAGAGCTTTCCGCTCAGGCTGAACAGATGCGGGGTATGCTGGGTCGTTTTAAACTGGCCCAAGCTAATACAGCTTCGGCTTTGCCGACACCGAAGGGGGGCGCTGCCTGGCAGAGTAACGAACCGCAAGTCCCCATGGCGATCGCGGCCAGAACAATGCTGCCCCAGCCCGCAGATCCCAGCGAAATGATTGCATTGGATAGCTCGGAATTTGGAAGATATTGAAACCATGAATTGGCGGGCCGTCATAGCAGACGGCCCGCATTGCAAAAACGCAAAAACGAATATCGACGGTTTCTAAAGTGTCCTTCTGCAATTCAGGACTTGCCTTTAAAGACCCTTTAAAAGAGGCGACAATACTCTTTAAAGCGTGCGGTTACCTAAGGGGCAGACAACAATGCTTTTGGCGAAACGGAAAAGGTTATGAACCGAGATATTAAGGCAACCCCTTGTAAAGTAACAGGGTGGATTAACGATGCTGGCGCAGCGGGAGAAGCTAAAATTCCTCGAGAGGCTCTGCTGAACTCGGATGTTTGCGATCTGGTGCAGGGGGCTATCCCCCTTGGCCAACAAGTGTTGGCCTACAAGAAGATCGTCGAGAGGCTCCGACAGATCATTTTTTATGATCCATTAACTAATCTCCCCAGTTGGAGATTGTTCAATGAACAGCTTGCCGTCATTTTGGAACGTGCCAAAGATTCGAGGCATTCCTTTGCGGTTCTGTTCTTCGATATCGATCGTTTTCGCAACGTGAATTATGCCTTTGGCCACGAGGCCGGTGATCGCTTGCTCAGCTTATTTGCCGAGAGAATCGGTGCGGTGCTGGACTCCGACAGTATCCTTTCACGCAAAGGCGGCGACCGCTTTTTCCTGCTTCTGCCAAAGGTCACAGGGGATAAAGAGATCGAGACCATCGTGGCAAGTATGATGGCCGCCTTGCGGGAGCCCTTTTGTATCGAAGGGCAGGAGGTGTTTTTGACCATCAGCATCGGTATAACCCGTTATCCCCAGGGGGGGGACGATGCCGTGAGCCTGTTAAAAAATGCCGATGCGGCAATGAACAAGGCCAAAGAAGCGGGTCGAAACACCTCCCGGTTTTTCTGTGATGCGTTGCATGCGAAAGCATCACGCCAGCTTCAACTGGAGAACTTGTTGCGCAAGGCTTTGGAGAAAAATGAATTTTCCCTCCATTACCAGCCCCAGTACAGGATGTCCTGCCGCAATGATGTCGACAGGTCCGGCCTGATGCATGAGTGCATTTCCAATCAAATGATCGGTTGCGAGGCTTTGCTGCGTTGGAACAACGCTGAATTAGGAAATGTTTCTCCCGCCGAATTTATTCCAATTGCCGAAGCGACGGGCATGATCGAATCGATTGGCGAGTGGGTTATCCGAGAAGTTTGCACCCAGGTCAGACAATGGCAGGATGCGGGGGTTGAACCCTTCCGGGTAGCGATAAACCTCTCCCCGCGACAACTGTTCAATCCAAATTTTGAGGTAATGGTCTATCGAATGCTCCGGGAGTCGAAGCTTGACCCTTGCTGGCTGGAAATGGAAGTTACCGAAAATATCCTTATGCTCGATATCCGGGAAGCGACGGAGAAACTCAACCAATTGCGGAATATGGGAGTGAAAATCTCCGTCGATGATTTCGGCACGGGCTATTCATCTCTAAGCTATCTGAAAAAGTTACCCATCGACAGCCTGAAGATAGATCGCTCTTTTGTCCAGGATCTCGAACGCTGCCCCGATAGTACAGCAATTGTACAGGCGATCATCTCCATGGCCAAACAACTTAAACTGAGTGTTATTGCCGAGGGGGTGGAGACCGAGGAGCAGGCAACCTTTTTGGCCGGCAACGGCTGCACTGATCTTCAAGGATATTTTTTCAACCGGCCTCTTAGCGCAAAAGCTTTTACCGCATATCTGATGTCCAGCGCAGAACATCAACAAGATTGTTGCCCCAGTGACATCCTCGGATTTTACGATCCCCCCATTGGCCGACGGATTGGGGCTTTTGCTTAGTCCGGTTGGGATCTAAGCTCAATCTGTTTTAGGTACAGAGGGGAAAACACACCGGACGTCTCGCCGGGCGGTACTTTTTGACCTATTCGGTGCACAGATTATTGTAGGCGGTTTGATCCAGGTTACGGGTAAGGAGCATGCGGGAGTTGGCCTTCAGGGGGAGTGCCGCTTGCTGAGAATATTGGCGGCGGTTTGTCCCAAGGTTTTCAATGTTGTAAACTTGTACAGGATGCAAAAGTTTTGCAGATCAAGAAAGACAGATGAGGGGCAGCCCATGACTACTGTCTACCATCGCGGTGAGATCGATATTCAGAAGCAGGCCGGGGCCCGCAAGCTAGCGGCCAGTATGGAGCGCACCGTACTGCCCGTCATCTCTCATCGGTATGTAGACTTTATCCACAGCCAATCTTTGCTGGTATTGGCTTCGGTCGGTGACCAGGGCCAGGTGTGGGCTTCTCTATTGTGCGGCCCGGCGGGGTTCATGGCGGTAGAAGACGAACAGACTCTACGCGTTGAGGCTTTGCCGAAGTCAAGCGATCCATTGCAGCAGAATCTTTACGATAACAGCGAGGTCGGTTTGTTGCTGATCGACTTCGTTACCCGGCGTCGCTTGCGGATCAACGGCACTGTAAGGATGAGAAAAGGAGGTTTCGCCGTGCATACGCGGCAGGTCTACGCCAATTGTCCTCGCTACATCCAGGCGCGGGAATGCGAGTTGAGGCAGGATGCTCCGGCTGCGGCTACGGTCCGTCAGATGACCTCTCTAAATGATGAGATTATTCAGCAAGTGAGCCAGGTGGATACCTTCTTTATAGCGAGTTTCCACCCCCAGAGCGGTGCCGATGTCTCCCACCGCGGTGGTTTCCCCGGGTTTGTACAGGCTACCGACGAGCAGGCCCTGCTCTGGCCCGAATACAACGGCAACGGTATGTTCAATACTCTCGGCAATCTCAGAGAGAATCCCCAGGCCGGATTGCTGTTCATCGATTTCGATCAGGGAGACATCCTGCAACTGTCCGGCACCGCAACGATCATCTCGGATCCAGAGCGCGCCGCTGCCATTCCCGGCGCCGAGCGGCTGGTGGAATTCAAGATCCACTCAGTCATAGAGGCCCGGCACGCCACCCCTCTGCGGGGCCGATTCACTGGCTATTCGCCGGATAATCCGTGGTTCTGTTGAGCGAGAATGAAGGGAGAGTCTCCGGAGCTGTGCCTCGGGGAAATTCGCAGGGACTTTTTGTTGGTCATTTACCGGTCAATCAGCCGAGATAACGTGCCACAAGTTTGTTTTCCTGTTGACAGCGGGCGCCGTCGGAGCGTTGCAGAACGACGCACTTTTCAGCAAACGGTATGGGCAGTTCGGTCACCTCCTGAATAAGATGGATTTGTAACGACATCGTTGTCTTAATAGAAGGTGGGATCGTCGTTGACCGTCGCCTTCTTCTACTGATGTTGGGGTGCATCGTTGCGTCCCGATATGCCTGTTTTAGCACCCGGCGTATTTAAGATCAGAACTCCATTGGCTAATCTCAAGCGAGGGAAATAATATGTTGGGTTTTCGTTGCGCTGTTGCGCGAAACAAATTCTCTGTACCTTGAACGGTATGGTGAACTCGCTGGCTCGGTCCGGTTGTTAGAGAAGTTTTTTCCACCGCTACATCCTCCCTGTCAGGCGCGGCGGTGACCGTCGCCAACTTGACGTATATGTTGTTGGTCTTGCTGCAAATTATCATCGACGGGCGTAAGGTCATAGGAGTATTTTGTATAACCTTTTCTGTTCATCTGGTAGAAAAATTCAGCCTTGCTCCCACACCATAAAAATAGTGGATATAATTTAAGTCACGGGTTTAAAGTTCATAACAATCCATTTTATGGAGGAGCGATCAATGAAGACCGGTCTGAAGCAAAAAGCCCCATTGTTAGGTTTGAGCCTGCTTATTTTATCGTCCTGCGCTCCTGCTGTGCAACCGCCAGATAGCCAGATGGCGTTGGCAACCGAGGCTGTGGAGGAGGCAACGGCTGCGGGTGCTTATGAATACGCTCCTGTGGAGTTGAAGGCGGCACAAGACAAAATTAATCAGGCTAAGCAGGCCATGCAGTCTAAAGATAATGTGACCGCAAAACGTCTATTGCAGGAGGCGGAAGTCGATGCCAAATTGGCGGAGGCGAAGTCTGCTACGGCAAAGTCGCAACAAGCAGTGGCCGAACTGCAGAAAAGCATCGATATGCTGCGTGACGAAATTAATCGCAAGCAAGCCCAATAACCATAGTCAGGAGGCGATCATGTTCAGCAGAAATTTAATGTATAAGGTCACTCTAGGCTTATCCGGTCTAACGATGGCGGCTGTGGTGTTGGCGGGATGTGCGCCAAAAATGACCAGTAATGCTGCTCTGGAAGAAGCCAGAACTGCTTTCCAGGCCGCCCAATCAAATCCGGCTGTGGTACGGAATGCTTCGCTGGAACTAAAAAAAGCGCAGACGGCGTTGGACATGGCCGACCAGGTGCTGCAGCAGCAAGGTACGGTTGCCGAGATTGAACACCTGGCCTATCTCGCAAAACAACGCAGCGCCATTGCTCAGGAGATTGGCAATCAGAAAATGGCTGAAGCGGTCATAGCCCAGGCCAGCGCCGAGCGCAACAAGGTTTTGCTGGAGGCCCGCGGTGCCGAAACGGCCCTTGCCCAGCAACAGGCCGCTAAGGAAAAGGCCGCGGCCTTGAAAGCGTTGCAGGAGGCCGAGATGCAGAAAGCTGCTGCCGAAAAGGCATTGGCCGAGGCAATTGCGGCACAGGAAAAGGCCGCCAAACTGGAGTCGGAAATTGCCCAATTGCAGGCCGTTAAGGCGGACCGTGGCTTGGTTATGACCCTTGGAGACGTGCTGTTTGACGTCAATAAGGCAGAATTGAAACCTGGCGGAATTTTGACCATCGAGAAACTGGCAGCATTTCTTGACGAGTATCCTGCGCGGCGGATCATGATCGAAGGATTCACCGATAGCACCGGCGCTGCAGAATATAACCAGGGGTTGTCTGAAAGGCGCGCGCTCGCGGTGCGCCAGGCTCTGCTCGACAGGGGCACTGAATCTGTCCGCATTGAGTTCAAAGGCTATGGTGAGGAATTCCCGGTTGCAACCAATGTGACAGCCGCCGGTCGCCAGATGAACCGCAGGGTCGAAATAATAATTTCCGACGAGGCAGGAGTCATTCCTGCGCGCACGAAATAAGGGATAAAAGGGTTCATCATACTGCAAATTGAGAATAGCTATAAATAAGGGGCGCTGGCATATGCCAGCGCCCCTTATTCGTCTTTCGATGGCCAAGCTGTTTTCTTTGATTATTTCATCTTTTGCAGAAAACGATAGAAGTCGCTGTCGGTGGACAGAACCAACTTGGCGTTTTTGCCGTCGGCCTTGCGATAGGCTTCGAGGCTGCGCAAAAAGGCGTAGAACTCTTTGTCGCTGCCGTAGGCGGCGGCGTAGATGGCGGCGGCTTCGGCGTCGGCCTTGCCGCGGATTTCTACCGATTTACGATAGGCCTCGGAGGTGATGCCCTTGAGCTCTTTCTCCATCTGACCGAGGATGTCGGCCTTTTCCCCCTCGCCTTCCGAGCGGAACTGGGCGGCGACCTTTTTCCGCTCCGAGACCATCCGTTCGTAGACCCGTTGCCGGACTTGCTCAATGTAGTTGATGCGTTTGATCTGTACATCGATGAGCTCAATGCCGTATTCCGGGGTGCTGGCTCGGGCTTTTTCCAGCAGGTTGGCAAGAATCTGCTCGCGGCCTATCAGTTGCTCAGGCGCGATCGTCACACCCTCGATTTGGATTTCTTCAGCGGCGTCTCCGCCGGGAGCCTGGTAGTCGTTGCCCCGAACCAGTTCCACGAGCAGGTGGCCGGAGACGGCGTCGCGCACCACCGAGTCGATAATATCGTCGAGGCGGCCTTGAGCACCTCGTTCGGTGGCGACGGTTTTGAAGAACAACAGCGGGTCGGAGATACGCCAGCGGGCTGTGGTGTCGAGGAAGATGAAGCGCTTATCCTTGGTCGTGATTTGCTCGGGGTCTCCGTCCCATTTGAGAATGCGGGTTTCGAAACGGTGCACGGTCTGGATAAAGGGGATACGAAAGTGCAGACCCGGACTGAGGACGCCGCCGACGGGTTTGCCGAATTCGGTGACCAGGGCCTGTTCTCCCTCGCTGACGACGAACAGCGGATTTTGAGTGAATCCCAGGAACAACAGGACGATGATGATTATCGGTAGAAAGCGTTTCATTGTTTACCTCCTTGCCCCTGGGCGCGTAATGGCAGCAGTGGCAGGGCGCTGGTGCCTTTGCCGTCCATGATGTAGATTTCGGCCAGGTTCGGAAGAACCTGCTCCAGGGTTTCGAGGTAAATGCGCTGGCGGGTGACTGCCGGCGCCTTGCGGTATTCTTTGAGCAGAGCCAGGTAGCGACTGGTTTCACCGCGGGCCTTGTTAATTCGTTCGACAGCGTAGCCTTCGGCTTCCTGGATGGTTCGACGGGCGACACCGCGGGCTTTGGGGACTTCGCGATTAAACTGTTCGCGGGCCTGGAAGATAAGGGTTTCCTTTTGTTGCTCGGCTTCATTGACCTCGTTGAAAGCCGCCTTAACCGGGCCTGGTGGGTTGACGTCCTGAAATTTAACGGTGACGATACGCACGCCGATGTCGTAGCTGTTGAGAATCTGCTGCAGGTCATGTTCGATGGCCGACGCCAGATTCGCACGCTCGATAGTTAATACTTCAGTGACGTTGGAGTTGCCTACCACTTTTCGGGCCACAGCTTCGGCAATGTCGCGGATGGTAGCCAGGGGATCGCGAATGCGGAATAAAAACTTAAAAGGGTCGGCAATCTGATACTGAACGATCCACTCCACGTCGCTGACGTTGAGGTCGCCGGTCAGGGTCAACGATTCGCCTTCCAAAGCCCGTTTGGTATAGGTGGTGCGAACCCCGGCCTTGACGGTGCGAAAACCGAACTCTTCTTTTTCGACGCGGCCGGTCTTGGCTTTGTAGACTCGGTCGATACCGAAGGGGACTTTTATATGCAGGCCCGGTTCGGCAAAGTTGTTGAAGCGACCGAAACGAAGCAGCACGCCGGTCTCTTCGGTATCCACTTTGTAAAAACTACTGGTGGCAGCGAAAATCAACAGCAGAGTTATGCCAATGGCGATAATCTTGCCTCCACCACCTTTTTTTAGCCGGTCGGCCAACTCGGCAACCTGACGGTCGATGGATTTGGGGGTGCGTCCCCCTGATGGTATTGCATTGCGCCTCCCTTGCAATAAATGTATGTAGATGGATCACTAAAATTGTAACTATAGCACATGGAAAGCCGTTTATTGACGAATATTCTTATTGGTCCGAACATTGGAAGCAGATCGGGAATTGTGCTACGATTACTCTATAAACAAACTGTTATGGCATGGAGGAGGCGAGCCGTGAGTGATAAACATCCAAACGAAAATATGCAGGTTGAAAAACAGTGCCGCAGCAAAAACGAGCTGCCCTCGATGTACAAGGTGCTGATGCATAATGACGATTATACCACCATGGAATTTGTGGTCAGTCTCTTGGAGACGGTTTTTCACCTGTCGCCCGCGGAAGCTCATCGTATCATGCTGAATATTCACACTCAGGGGGTCGGCGTTTGTGGCACTTATCCCTATGAAATTGCCGAGACCAAGGTAGCCCGGGTGCATTGTATGGCCCAGCAGTCCGGCTATCCCCTGAAATGCAGCCTTGAGAGGGCCTGAAGGGAAAGCCTATGTTCACTCAGGAAGTCCAGATTGCCTTTTCCCTTGCGGTACGGGAGGCGCAGAAGCGCCATCATGAATACCTGACCACGGAACACGTCCTCTATGCTTTGCTCTTTGAAGAGCATGGCCAGGAGATTATCGAGGCATGTGGTGGCGACCCGGAAGGGTTAAAAACCCTGCTGGAGGATTTTTTTACCGGCCATCTTGAGAGCCTGCCCGGAGGTAAGGAAATTGTGCCCGAGCAGACCGTTGGACTGCAGCGGGTTTTGCAGCGGGCGGTACTGCATCTTCATTCGGCGGGGAAAAAGGAGATTTCCGTTGGCGACGTGTTGGCTTCCCTGCTTGAAGAGGAGCAATCCCATGCCGTGCAGTTGCTGGAGCAGCAGGGAGTCTCGCGGCTTGATGTGCTCAGCTATATCAGTCACGGGGTCAGCAAGGTGCCGAGACAGGAAGGGGGCAAGCCCTTTCCCGATGGTGGAAAACGACCATCCAAGGAAGGGCAGAGCGAGGCGGAAAACGATCCCCTGGCAGCTTATACCGTCGACTTTTTGCAGCGCGCCATGGAAGGCCGTATCGATCCCCTGATCGGCCGGGAAAAGGAATTGCAGCGCACTGTGCAGGTGCTCTGCCGTCGTCGTAAGAACAATCCTATCTATGTCGGTGAGCCGGGGGTCGGTAAAACGGCCATGGCTGAAGGTCTGGCATTGATGATTTACGAGGAGCGGGTGCCCAAGGTTTTACGGGGGGTGCATATTTATCTTCTCGACATGGGGGCGCTGCTGGCCGGTACCAAGTTCCGGGGCGATTTCGAGGAACGCCTCAAGGCGGTGCTTAAGGCCCTTGAAGATCGTACCGATGCCATTTTGTTTATCGATGAGATTCATACCATTGTAGGCGCCGGTGCTACCAGCGGCGGTTCCCTTGATGCGTCCAATCTCCTGAAGCCCGTTCTGGCTTCCGGTGCTCTGCGTTGTATCGGTTCTACCACTTATGAAGAATACAAGAACCTGTTTGACAAGGACCGGGCTCTATCGCGGCGGTTTCAGAAGATAGACGTGATCGAGCCGACCATCGACGAGACGGTAGCAATTCTGGCCGGTCTGCGTGAGCACTACGAAAGCCACCATCAGGTGACCTACACCGATGAAGCTTTGCGGGCGGCGGCGGAACTCGCTACCCGTCATATTAATTATCGTCATCTGCCGGACAAGGCCATCGATGTCATCGATGAAGCCGGCGCTGCCTGTCGTCTGACGGATAAGACCGGGCATACCATCGGTGTTCCCGAGGTGGAGAAGGTGGTGGCTTCTATCGCCCGGATTCCCGAGCGGACTGTTTCCAGTTCCGACCGCAAGCGGCTCAAGTATCTCGATCGTGATCTGAAAAAGCAGGTCTTCGGTCAGGAAGAGGCGATTGATTTGCTCTGCAGGTCCGTACTGCGAGCCCGCGCCGGTCTCAGCCATCCGGAGAAGCCGACCGGGTCGTTCCTGTTTACCGGGCCGACGGGGGTCGGTAAAACCGAAGTGGCCAAGCAGTTGGCTCAGCAGCTGGGGGTTGAGTTCTTGCGCTTTGATATGAGCGAGTACATGGAGAAACATTCCGTTGCTCGCCTGATCGGTGCCCCTCCCGGTTATGTGGGGTTCGAGCAGGGCGGCCTGTTGACCGAAAGTGTTGTTAAGCATCCCTATGCGGTGTTGCTGCTTGATGAAATCGAAAAGGCTCACCCCGACCTGTTCAACATTCTATTGCAGGTCATGGATCACGGTCACCTCACCGATAATAACGGTAAGAAGGCGGATTTTCGCAACGTCGTGCTGATTATGACCAGCAACGCCGGGGCCCGGGACCTGACCGCCAAGTCCATCGGTTTTGGCGGTGGTTCTCCGGGCAGCGCTACCCAAGCGGTGGAGCGGGCCTTTTCGCCGGAATTTCGTAACCGCCTGGATGCTATCGTGCCCTTCATGTCCCTTGGTGAAGAAACGATGCTGCGTATCGTCGATAAGTTTGTTAACGAACTGCGTCAGCGCCTTGAGGATCGAAACGTGACCCTTAAAATGTCCCCTGCGGCACGTTCTTTAATGGCCCGTCGTGGGTACGATCCGATCTACGGTGCTCGGCCCTTGGCGCGGCTGATTCAGAACGAGATCAGCGACGTCATAGCCCACGAAGTTCTGTTCGGAGAGTTGGCCGACGGTGGTACGGTTAAGATCGGTTGCCGTCAGGATCGCCTGACCTTCCGATACCAATGAGATTTAGTATCGGTGGCCGTGGATGACGATCTATCGTCTCACTGAGCAGCTCGTATTTCCCAATCCGGAATTGGCTGATCCTGAAGGTTTGCTGGCGGTGGGGGGGGACCTCTCCCCCCACCGCTTATTGTTGGCTTATTCCCTTGGTATCTTCCCTTGGTTCAACGAAGGTGAACCGCCTCTCTGGTGGTGTCCCGATCCCCGTTGCGTGTTGTTTCCAAGTGAATTGAAGGTCAGTCGTAGTCTTGGTAAGCTTTTGCGCCGCAATCCCTTCCATATAACGAGTAACCGCTCTTTTGCACAAGTCATCGATAGCTGCGCGGCCTTGCGCCAGGAGAATGGCGGTACCTGGATAACCGATGAGATGCGAACGGCTTACTGTCGGCTGCATGAAGCCGGTTATGCCCATTCGGTGGAAGCCTGGCTGGACGGCAATTTGGTCGGGGGGCTTTACGGTGTCTGTCTGGGCCGCTGTTTTTTCGGTGAGTCCATGTTCTTTCGGGTCTCCAATGCGTCAAAGATCGCCTTTGCAACCCTTGTTCAGCATCTTCGGGAGCGGGGTTTCGTTCTGGTTGACTGTCAACTTCCCTCCGACCACCTCGCTTCTCTTGGCGCCCGCACTATTCCTCGCAGCGAGTTTCTGCAGCACCTTGTGGAAGGTGATGTGGCTCCCGGCCGGCCTGTTTCCGGGCCTTTTCCAGCAAGTTTTGACGGTTAGATCTTCCAGTGCCATCGCCGGGAGTGGCCTCTTTTCCCATGAAGTGGCCGCCTTGAATACGGGGGCGGTTGTTCTAAAGAAAAGACTTGTCAAGCGGTGCCCAAAAAATAGGCAAACAGCTAGGATGCCCCACGGCAGGGGGGCTTTCGCTTGGGTAAGAGGTGTTCCCCACAGGGTTTTCCACTAACCTGTGGATGGAACCGAAAAACCTATGTGAATCAATGGGTTGTTCTGCTTTGATTGTGTGGGGCAGGAGCGCTGTTCGCTATGGTCGTACCTGTCGCCGAGGTCCTTGCTCTGGGGCGGTTGCGCCCATGCTGGTCGGGGAAACAACCGAATGTATTAACAAAAATTGTCTTCTTTTAGCGGTCAGCCACGGCGGGGCCTTTGGTTTTACGCGGCAGGTTTCGGTTAACGAACTGCTCGATTCGCTGTTGGTCCTTTTGCAGAATGTTGAGAAACTGCATGCCGGTAGTGATGCCTTGCCCTTCTTCCTGTGGCGCTGTCCAGATGACCTCTGTCAGGGTGCAGATCGGATCACTCGCATCGTCCAGGGACAGCATCAAAAGGCAGAGGTCGTTCTTTTCCACGGCTGTCTGGAGCGGCATACGAATCCCGCTGGCGCTGAGGTTCACCTGGCCCCGGCTAAAAGAGGGCGCTGTCAGGGCCGTAGCCGTGGTGGACAGTTTTTTGATCTGTTGCCGCCATTGTCGATGAAAAGTCGGCAAATCCCCTCTGCGAGCGCTATAACACAGACCAATTTGCGTTTCAACTCGTTGTTGCGGACTATGACGAAAGATGCATAGGTCGTCGTTCATGCGCAGTCTAATCACTTTGTCGGAGGGCTGGCTGTGAAATGAGGCCGACGATTTGAGCCAAAGGCCGTATCGTTCCGAAACGATCTCCAGGGGACTTCCTTCCGGAAAGGGGAGCCCTTCCTTGACGGGCCAGCTATGGGGGATGGCGACATCGAAATATCCGAGCTCGTAATTGGTGAACAGGACGTTCATCGCTTCGCGACGAGCCGGGAGGTTGTCCTCATACAAGGTTTGAACCTGCAGTCTTTGACCTGGGGTAAAATAGCGGCTGTACATAATACTCAAATACCCTTTCACTGTTGGAAGTGGGAAACAACAGTTGTAAGACAGCAAATAGTATTCCATTGTTCAGTCTGAAAGAGGGGCAATTTTGCCCTCCATCGCCATTCGGCCGCTGAGGTCGTCCATGAATTGCCGAGCTACGCGGCCGGAGCGACTGCCTCGCTCCATTGCCCAACTCAGGGCCGCGCTATGAAGTTCCTCTTCGGAGATGATCAAGCGGCGCTGCTGGGCCAGGTAGCCGACGATTTCCAGGTAGACCGGTTGGCTCATGGGATAAAACCCGAGACTGATCCCGAAGAGGTCGTCCAGGGAAAGTTTTTCCGACCAGGCCTCTTCGGATTGGGGGTGTCGACCATCGGAGTTGTCGCTTAAACGATCTGGCAGCAGGTAGTGTCGATTGCTGGTGGCGTAGAGCAGGATATTGCCGGCAGGTTCTTCGATGCCACCCTCAAGTAAAGAATAGAGTTCTCGGTAGCCCGGTTCCCCTTCGTCAAAGGAAAGGTCATCGCAAAACAGGATAAAGCGGTAGGGTTGGTCTCGTAGCTGATGAGTTATTTGCGGAAGTTGGAACAGGTCTTCCTTCTGCACCTCGACCAGGCGCAATCCGGCTTGAAAATAGAGTTTAAGCAGGCCTTTGATGGCCGCCGATTTGCCGCAACCCCGTTCGCCCCACAGAAGTACGTTGTTAGCCGGATAGTTGTGGACAAATTGTTCGGTATTGCGCTGTAGATTTTCCAGAATTCGATCAATGCCGAAGAGCTCATCATGGTCGGCCAGATCAGGGTGGGCTACCTCAGCCAAATAGCCATTGTCAGGATGCTGTATCCAGCGAAAAGCGATATAATTACGGAATATCCCCGGATCAAGCTGATACTCCACGAGCCGGCGCGTCAGATACTCTTCGCCGAGATCAAGTATTCGGTCAAGGCGTTCGACAACATACTCCCAGTCAATGTCCAATCGTTCGATATCCATTGTGGCCCTTTCCGAGAGTTCTTGTAGTTCATATAAAGGATAACAGAGGGAGCTATTGCCTGCACGTTGCAAGGCAGTCCAATTGCCAGCGAATGGTCCTTGTGTTAGGATCGCTTTCCCTTTTGCGAGCAGGAAAAAGGTTTTGTCTAAGTGAAAAAGCACACCGAACAATTATTCGCCGCAACGGCACCCGGTTTGGAAGGCGTTTGTGCGACCGAATTGATCGCGCTTGGTATTCCCGGCGTTAAGGCAGTTCCCGGTGGGGTTGAGTTTTGTGGTGGATTGCGGGAACTTTACCTGACCAATCTTTGGTTGCGCACCGCCAGCCGTGTTGTGGCTCGGCTGGGTGAGGTGCGCTGTCGGGATTTTCCCACTCTCTATCGGAAGGCTCTGAGGTTGCCCTGGGGACGCTATGTTAAGCCGGGAACGCGGCTGCAGGTGCGGGTGACCAGCCGTCGCTCGCGCTTACAGCATACCGAGCGCATTTCAGATACTCTCAAAGAGGCCATGGTCAAGGCTCTGGGGGGAGTTGGTGCTGAGGAAAATGTACCGAAACAGCTGTTAATTGTTTCTTTGGAGGACGATATTTGTCGATTGTCCTTGGACAGCTCTGGTGAGTTGCTTCACCGCCGTGGCTATCGTCAGGATATAGGGCCGGCGCCTTTACGTGAAACCCTGGCTGCCGGCATCCTCATGTTGCTCGACTGGCAGGGAAATCGGCCGTTATTTGATCCCATGTGTGGTTCGGGTACTTTCCTTGTAGAGGGAGCCTTGCTGGCCCTTCAACGGCCTCCCGGAGCCCAGAGAAAATTTGCATTTATGGACTGGCCCCGTTATCGCCCGGGGCTTTGGCAGGCTCTTCTGCTGGAAGCCGCTAAACAGGAGAAAAATAGTTGCCCGATGTTGGTGGGAGCCGACCGTGAAACGACCGTGATCGATGCCGCCCGGCAAAACGCCAAACGGGCCGGAGTAGAGGAATATCTGTCGTTTCAGCCGTTGGAGTTAAATCAGCATTTCTCTCCCCCGGCGGCACCGCCGGGACTGGCTCTCTCTAATCCGCCCTACGGAACTCGTCTTGGCCGGGGTGAATTGGACGATACCTATCGCGCTCTGGGGCGCGTTTATCGGCAGGTGCTGCCTGAGTGGCAACGAGCCTTTTTGTGTCCCGAACCCCGCCTGGCTAAAAGAATCGGTTTACCTCTGGCGCAGGCCGCCAGCTTGCAGAATGGCGGGATCCGTGTCGGACTGTTTACTGTGGAATAGTGATGGGGCTATTTTTCCTTGATCTTTCTGCTATATTTGCTTAATATCTCCGGATGCCTTCACGTGCTGAAGGCCTAAGTATTTAGATCAGTGAAAGCGAGGTGATTGTCTTTGGAAATCCAAGTGGTCGACAACAATGTCGAAAAAGCCATTCGGGTACTCAAGCGTAAGTTGCAGCAGGAGGGACTGTTTCGGGAAATGAAGCAGCGCAAGTTCTACGAAAAGCCGAGTGTTAAGCGCAAGCGCAAAGAGAAGGAAGCCCAGCGCCGTTTGCGTAAAAAAATGCGGCTGATGAAGAAGTTCTAAAGCCTCGCTGTTTAAATGACCAATAAAAAAGAGGGCCGATCCCCAGGATCGGCCCTCTTTTTTATTGGTGGTCAGCTTGTCGCCGATCAGGCCGGCAAGGCTGGTAGTTCGATTCCGGCAATTTTTTGCAGGAGGCGTACGACCTGGCAGGTATAGCCGAACTCGTTATCGTACCAGACGTAGAGAACGCAGCGGTCGCCTTCGACGATGGTGGCCAGTGAATCGACGACGCTGGCGTGGCGAGAGCCGATGAAGTCGCTCGAAACCAGTTCCGGCGAGTTGACATAAGCCACCTGGTTTTGCAGGGGCGAATGAAGCGCCAGATCGCGCAGGTAGCCGTTGAGCTCTTCGACGCTGGTTTCTTTTTGAAGGTTCAGGTTAAGGACCGCTAGAGAAACATTGGCTACCGGCACGCGGATAGCGTTGCCCGTCAGCTTGCCTGCCAGTTCGGGCAAGGCTTTGGCCGATGCTTTGGCGGCACCGGTTTCGGTGATAACCATGTTAAGGGCGGCAGCCCGTCCGCGGCGCTCTTTTTTGTGATAGTTGTCGATCAGGTTCTGGTCGTTGGTATACGAGTGACACGTTTCGAGGTGGCCGCTTTCGATACCGAACCGATCATTGATGGCTTTGAGTACCGGTACCACCGCGTTGGTGGTGCAGCTGGCAGCCGAGAAGATGGTTTCCTTGGCGTCGACCTGGTCGTCGTTGATGCCGAATACGATGTTGGGGATGTCGTCCTTGCCGGGAGCGGTGAGAATGACCTTCGATACCCCTTTGGCCTGCAGGTGCTTGCCGAGCCCTTCCCGGTCGCGCCAGAGGCCGGTATTGTCGAGGACGATGGCGTCGTTGATGCCGTAGGCCGTGTAATCGATACTCTCCGGAGAGTTGGCATAGATCAGGCGGATCATGTTGCCGTTGACGATAATCGCATTTTCTTCTTCGTCAAAGTCAATTACGCCATTGAAGGGGCCGTGGACCGAATCACGCTCCAGCAGGCTGGCGCGTTTCATCAGGTCCTCGTCGGTGCCTTTGCGTACTACAATGCCTCGCAGCCGCAGCTTGTCGCCGCTGCCGGTTTTTTCTACCAGCACGCGGGCTAGCAGGCGGCCGATGCGTCCGAATCCGTACAGGACCACGTCTCGCGGTTCGCTGAGCAGGGAGCCACGGCCGTTGTTGACGTCGGCCAGTTCCTGAGCAACAAACTCATCGATTGATTGTTGGTCCTTCAGGGTGCGGTACTTGACCGTCAGTTTGCCAATATCGATCCGTGAGGGAGACAGGTCGAGCTTGCTGATGGCTTGCAGGATCGGAAAAGTGTCGAGAATCGACAACTTGCTGCCAAGAACTTGTTGAGCAAAGCCGTGGGCATTAAGAATGTCGATAACCGTTTTGTTGACCAGCGACTGACCGTAGACGTTGGTGTTGACGCCTCGGCTACGATAAAGCTGGCCAATCAAAGGCAGCATCGTCTGGGCGGCTTCGTCCTGTCCCATCCAGTCGTTAAGGTATTTTTGGTACTTGTCCATGCTCATGGTTACTCCCTTTCGGTGGCTGTTTTTTTCGACCGTTAATGACCGTTTCAGGTGGCCAAACGGCCCCACATATTATACGAGTAGCGCCTAATTTTCAACTCAATTCGCTTGATTTTGGTACGACTTTTGGCTGGACTTAATTTGTCAATCTGCTATTAATTGTTCAATGTCGGGCCGGCAAGCGGTTACGACTTTTTTGCTGCCCGAAAGAACCGGCTTTGTCGGCCAGTGGCGGCCAATTGATTATAGGCGTTGAGCTGGCGCTGCATAACTATAGCGGAGGATCAGACATGAGCAAGCAAGTATATTATCGGGAGCTGGGGCTGGCCAATACTCGAGAAATGTTTCAAAAGGCGGTTAGTGGCGGTTACGCTATTCCGGCTTATAATTTCAATAATCTCGAGCAGCTTCAGGCTATCGTTGCCGCCTGCGTGGAGACCGCCTCACCGGTCATCGTGCAGGTTAGCAAGGGCGCTCGTAATTACGCTAACGAAACTATGTTGCGCTATATGGCCATGGGTGCCGTGAAGATGGCCCGTGAAATGGGCTCACAGATTCCCATCGCTCTTCACCTGGATCACGGCGACTCTTTTGAGCTGTGTCAGGCTTGTATCGAGTCGGGATTTTCGTCGGTGATGATCGATGGGTCCCACCTGCCTTACGATGACAATGTGGCCTTGACTCGCAAGGTGGTCGAATACGCCCATGAGCACGATGTGACCGTCGAGGGCGAGCTCGGTGTGCTGGCCGGTATTGAGGACGAAGTTCAGGCCGAGCATTCTACCTATACCAAGCCGGAAGAGGTCGAAGACTTCGTCGCCAAGACCGGAGTCGATTCCCTGGCTATCTCCATCGGCACCAGTCACGGGGCCTTCAAATTCAAGGTTAAGCCTGGTGAGGAGCCGCCTCCGTTGCGGTTCGACATTCTGTATGAAATCGAAAAACGCATCCCCGGCTTTCCCATTGTGCTCCACGGCTCATCCAGCGTGGTGCCCGAATATGTCGAACTGATCAACCAGTATGGCGGCAAGATGGAGGGAGCGGTCGGCGTCTCCGAAGAGCAATTGCGTAAGGCTGCGGCCAGCTCGGTGTGTAAGATCAATATCGACTCCGATGGCCGCCTGGCGGTAACCGCCAAGGTGCGCGAGTACCTGGCGCAGAATCCGGCCGAATTCGATCCCCGTAAATATCTCGGGGCCGCCCGCAGCGAGCTGGTGCGATTGATTAAGCACAAGAACAAGGAGGTTCTTGGCAGCGCCGGACAAGCCTAAAAATTAGCGTCATTGAAAAGTAATGACTATGCGGCAGGTCGCCCTCAGGGTGGCCTGCCGTTTTGTTTTTGACCTTGCTTCCAGGGCTGGAGTTTGGCAGGGGTGCTCCCTTGACAAGCATGGTGTGGTTTTGTATTCTAGGTGTGAAAAGCATCTAAAAGTGTTGTTTGGCCAATCGTTGGTGTGGCCCACAAAAAAGACGTGCCACCGCAAGGTGGCTGAAAGGAGGCGCAGATGCCAAGAGGAGATAGAACGGGACCGCTGGGACGCGGGCAGATGACCGGACGGCAGTTGGGGTATTGCGCCGGGTATGACGAGCCCGGCTATGGACAAGGCGGATTTTATGGATGCGGTCGTGGCCGTGGTCGCGCCCAGGGTGGCCGGGGGGTGGCATTCCGCCGCGGTGCAGGGTTTCCGGAGTCCGGGATGGGGGGGCCAATAGAGCCGCCGGTCAACGAAGCCGATCAGCTCAAGGATCGAATTGGTCGGTTGGAAAAAACGCTGAAGGCTCTCAATCAGCGCCTTGCGACTCTGGGAGGTGTGACGGAAGATTGATCTTGTAATTTGTCCAGATAAAAAGCGGATCAGGCACTAGCCTGGTCCGCTTTTTTATGTCTGGCCCGATCCCTGCAACTTCCAGGGAGTAAGTTGGTTGAGTCAGGGATATCTACAAGCGCTGTAACAATGGCGTGAACGCATCAAGCAAAGGAGAATACGAAGATGGCAAGCAAGCAATCAGAGTCAACTGATATGACAGTGGCTGAGGTGGCCGAAGCCCTGGGAACCACGCCAGTCAACGTGCTTCTCTTTATCAAGCGCGGTTTGCTGGAAGGTCTGGAGAGTGAAGGCGGCTGGGTAGTGGCCCAGGAAAGTTTTGCGGCGTTTCGCGCCAGCGAAGCCGGGCAGAATGGCCGTGCGACCTGTCGGTCGGCTTGTAGTAAGGCCGGTGGCTGCGGCAGCTGTGAGTAAAGATGCCTAAAATACAGGCAGAAAGAGAGGGAGGTCGCAGTGGGAGTTACTATAAAGCCGTCGGATTTGCAGTTTAAGTATCGCCGTAAAAAAGAGCTTCGAGATGAACAGAAATTTCAGGGCAAACCGGACCCCCTGCCTTTTGACGGTGAAGATCTTTACGAGGTGATCCCCATGTTCGAGGCGGTGATGGATGCCGTGCAAAGTACGGACGGCAGGGTGCTGAATGAGCTGGAAAACATCGTGAACAGTATCCCTCCCGGCTATCAGCCCAAACGGGAGGATATGTTCGATTTCCTCGTCGATCAGTTGCGCGACATTGTGGGATAGGAGTCGGCTGTGGAGGAAATCTTTGGTGATCTGTGGGATTATTACGGTACTGCTGCCGTCGGCATAACCACGGGAGGCCAGGTGAGCAGGAAAGGGCAATGCATGATGCCCCGCGGCTGTGCCCGACAGGCCAAAGATCGCTTCCCCGATCTGCCGGAGAAGCTGGGCTCTCTCATTCGAGTCGAAGGCAATCATGTCTTTCACCTTGGCAACGGTCTGTACAGTTTCCCGGTCGAAAATAGCCCCTTCGAAGTGCCGGAGTTGAGTATCATCGAACGTTCCTGCCGAGAACTGGTCGAGCTCACGAATCAGCAGGGCTGGTCGAAGGTCGTGTTGCCCCGCCCTGGTTGCGGTGGGGGTGGCTTAGAATGGCGTCAGGTGCGGCCTTTGCTGGAACGGCACTTCGATAAGCGTTTTTATATCATCACCCAGGCTTGATCCCGGCCCGAGAACGCTAAACAAAACACCCCGCCGTCATTGGACGCGCGGGGTGTTGGTGTTTTTTGCTCTGTCGGGCTGACGGTTAGCGGCAGTTGGCAACTGCGGCGGGGCCGTCGTCCATATAGTCATCGAACCAATAGCTGTCCGGATTTCGTGTGCAGGCGATGATTTCTCCGGGATTCTGATCAAGGTCGGCCGGGCGATGATAGCGAAAAAATATTTGCTCGGCGGTCATGCCGACCACCTCGATCTTTCCGCTGACATGGGACATGCTATAACGACAGCGTCTGGCCAGGCCTGAGCATTTGCTGATTGCTTCGGAAAAGATTTGGTAACCTTCCTCGATGGGAACGGTATAGGCGCTGTTTCCCTCGGTTGGGCGACATTGAAATACGTAATAAGGGGAAACGCCCATGTACGATAACTTGTTAAGCAGTTCGGTCAGTGTCGCGGCATCATCATTTACGCCGCGGATCAAAGGTGTTTGGTTCATGACGGCAACCCCGGCTTCCCGGATTTGTGTCAAAGCTTGAACTGCTTCGGGGGTCAGCTCCCGAGGATGGTTAAATTGGGCCATGAGGTAAATTCGACGTTCGGGCAGGCTGTATTGCTTGAGCATGCGCAGCAAATCGGGGTCATCTAAAATGCGGAAGGGATTGAAGGCCGGTAGCTTACTGCCAATGCGGATGATTTGAACATGGTCGATTGTGCGGAGTTCGGATATGATCGTTTCCAGATTCCGGGTCGAAAGGAGTAGCGGGTCGCCGCCTGTCAGCAGCACGTTGTTGATTTCCGGGTGGTTGCGAATATATTCGAGCCCGGCCGAGACGTCACGGTTGACTTCGTTGTTGTCGGCCATGAAGAGGCGCTTGCGAAAACAGAAACGGCACAGGCCGCCGCAGACATCGCTGGTCAGCAATAGGGCGGTGTCGGGATACTTGTGTTCCAGGCCGCGGGTTTTGGCATAATTATGCTCTCCGGAAGCATCGAGTTGGCCCCAGCGTTCCAATTCATCCTTGTGGGGTATAACAATGCGGCGAATCGGATCTTGGGGGTCGTTCCAGTCAATCAGAGAATGGTAGTATTCATTGCTGCGAAACGCATAGCGTTGTTCTACTTCTTCTAATTTTCGAAGCTCGGCGGCGGGTATGTCTGCAAGTTGCGAAACCTGGCTCAGCTTGTTTAGGTATTTGGTTTTGGTCATGGTTTGCTCCTTTTATGCCTGCCCGTTTTTAGTAAAAAAACGAGACAGCAATACCTGGCCTCTCGAGCTTTGTCGAGAAGAGGTTTTCCTTGGCGCGGGCTTGTAATTTGGTCGGCTGGCCTACGGCTGACGATTTGGCTGCAGTCAGTGCTTGGTGCCCGGCGGGAGGTATTACTGATAATGCTGATGACGGTGCGATAGAAGGCTGTTCGCTTCGAGGTGCGGCCTGTGGCGCTTATTTAGTGAGGGGCGCAACTCTGCGTATCCCGTCTGTCGTGATCATGTTGTTTGATAGACCATAACATAGTTTTTTTTATAACGCAAATTAGCCAGGTATCTTTTAATTCTGATTTGTTTGGGAACGATGTTATTGCCGTTCGCCCCTATGTTTAAAGCAGTTCTGGCTGTAATTATACGAAATTATGTAAGTTTTAAAATAGTGTTCTGCTTTCTAGTGTCTTGGATTCGGCTTTGCAGAGTTGTTAGCGCAAGAGCTATAGAACAAGGCAACTTTTCTCTGGGAGAGCTCTTCTCCGGAGGGTGTTTCTGGTTGTTTATCATCCACATTGCCTTTTCCTTGGTTTCGGTTCAAGGTCTGCAATAGTGGTCGTGTCGCGACAATTCATGACCTGCTATATCAATGTATTGCTTTTTTTCTCCCTCTCCTTTAGTTTTGGCCGTTGCCTACGACCCGCCTGACTGGGGCCTCTAAGGGGCGGTTTTAACGTTCTGATGGGACCCTTGGAGCTCTCCAGGGAAGAATTTGCGGGTTTTCTGATTTTAAGGCTCCCTACAACTTTATCCATCATAAACATGCTTTGTACAGGCCTTGATGTGAAACTTGGCAGCAAAGACCTGGGCACCGTTTACAGTTCCGATTTTTTTTGGCGGAGGTGCGGGTAAAATGAATTGTGGTTTAGTGGTAATGTTGTGTTATTAATAGCCTGTAAGAGAAAAGCAATCTCAAGTCGGAAATTTCTATGTGCGAGTTTTTCATATGATTAACAGGAGAGGATTTGACTATGGCTGGTAGGCACGAGTTGGAGAACAAGTTGCGGGGGGAAACCCTTGGTCGCAAGGGATTGATGAAGAAACATGCGCAAGTTGAACAATTGCGGCTGCTGCCTGACCTGCATGTGGTCAAAATCGGAGGCCACGGCACCATCGACTTCGGCCGAGAGGTGGTGTTGCCTTTGATGGAAGAAGTTGGCGAGCTGTCCAAGTCGTATCAGATGCTGGTAGTGACCGGTGGCGGGGTTCGGGTCCGACACATTCTCGACCTGGGCATAGATCTCGGTATGCCAACGGGTGTATTGGCTCAACTGGCAAGCAAGATCAGCGAACAAAATGCCGAAATGGTAGCGTTGCTTCTCTCCAAATGGGGTGGGACTTGCGTTGCCAGTGGCGAGTTGCTCGAGTTGCCGACGATGCTCAGGCTCGGCATGTTGCCCGTTACCCATGGGACTCCTCCATACGGTCTGTTCGAGCACCCGCCGGGGATCGGGTTGATACCGCCGCACCGTACCGATACCGGTGCCTTCCTTATGGCGGAAGTCCTCGGCGCCAAGAGCTGCATTTTGGTTAAAAATGTCGATGGCCTTTTTACTGAAAACCCGGTTGTTAACCCCGATGCCACACTGATTGAAGATATTACGGTTGCGGAGTTGCTGGACCTGGACATGGAAGATCTGGTCTTTGAACAGAAATTGCTCTATTTGCTTCGCGATGCCGCCAATGTTCAAGAAATCCGCATAGTCAATGGTCATAAGCGCGGTAATATCGAGAAGGCCATGCGTGGCGAAAAAGTCGGTACTGTAGTCCGCAAGTAGCTTGATAAAGCTGTGGCAAGAAAATTTCCTTTGTGGTACAGGTAAAGAATCAACTGTATCTACCGCTACTTAGAGCGGTACACCCAGAAAAGGAGATTTGATTATGGCAGGAAAGATTTTCTATCGGGAGCGTCGTAAGCCCGGCGAAGGTTCCCACCAGGCTCGTTACATGGTGGTTGCGGTTGCCGACGTCAACCTCAAGATTTTTGGTAAGCATCTGCGTAAGTGCGAACTGGATGCGATTGCTGAAGGCATCGGCGCTGAGCTTAAGGCTCTGCCCCGCGGCCCTAAGCATGAGATGGATGACGAGGGCGATGAATAGCCTTGTGCCGCCGGATAGTGATTAGCTAAAAGAAAAGAGCCCTGCAAATCTGCGGGGCTCTTTTTTGTATAGTCGTCTTTATCGGCCGCCTCTCGTTAAAATGAGGGCCGGTGTGAGGTGTTTGCGGAGAGGAATTAAATTAAAAAAGCCGCCAACACTGAGGTCGGCGGCTATAAACATTCTTGCAGATAACGAGGAATTAAAAGGGAATATCGTCATCGGGGTTGAACTGGACGTTGTCGTAATTATTCTGTGGAGGACTCTGATTCATCGACGGCTCTTGCCGGGGTTCACGGCGGGGTCCTGCACTGTTGTCGTCTCCAGCCCGACCGAGCATTTGCATCTGGTCGGCGACGATTTCGGTGGTGTAGCGGGGATTTCCGTCGCGATCCTCCCACTTTCTGGTTTGTAGCTTGCCCTCGATATAAATCTGTTTGCCTTTGGCCAGGTATTTGCCGCAGATTTCGGCCAGCTGTCGCCAGACGACGATGTTGTGCCATTCCGTCTTCTCCTGCCGGTTGCCGTCTCGGTCTTTGTAGCTTTCCGTGGTGGCGATGGAGAAATTGCAAACAGCGGTGCCGCTGGCAGTATAGCGTAACTCGGGGTCTTTGCCGAGGTTTCCGACCAGGATTACTTTGTTAACCGACATAGCGGTGAGCCTCCTTCGTAGATTGAGTTGGCAAGAGTCTAGCGAAATTGGCCGAGCCTGTAAAGGCCTTTGCCGAAAAAGGTTTGACTCCCCCGCGCCCCTCTCTTAAACTGGCGCCATTAATAGATTTATGAAAGGATTTCCGGATGTTTCGCACCCTGTTTTTTCTGCTTACGTTTGTTCCCTGGACCCTGTTCGTAATTTTTACCGGGGTACCTCTATCGTTGTTTGGCGCCGACTATCTACATGCCTATGCCCGTATCTGGGGACGCGTCAGTTTGTGGCTGGCCGGTGTAAGATTGACCGTCACCGGCCGGGAACATCTTGCTCACAATGGTCCGGTGGTCTATATGGCCAACCATGTGAGCAACTTTGATATCCTGGCGCTGTTTGCCGGGGTGCCCGATCAGTTTCGTTGGATGGCTAAAATCGAACTGTTTCGCATCCCGCTGTTCGGTCTGGCCATGCGCCGTGCCGGTGCCATTCCCGTCGACCGGTCGAACCGTAGAAACAGCGTGCTCAGCATGAGGGAGGCGGTGCGCCGCATCGCCGCCGGTACCTCGGTGATTATTTTCCCCGAAGGGACGCGCTCTCCGGACGGTACCTTGCAGGGCTTCAAGACCGGCAGCTTCACTCTGGCTTTGCAGGCGCAGGTGCCGGTGGTGCCTTTGGCTATTATCGGCAGTGGCGAGGTGATGCCCAAACACAGTCGCTGGATACGCGGTGGTCATATTCGTCTGGCAATCATGCCGCCGGTGATCACAAGCGGTCGGGAAGTGGCCGAACGGACTGTTCTGATGGAAGAGGTGCGACAGCCCATCGTCGATGCTCTCAAGGAGGCCGGCCAGGCATGACCGAGTCCGCTGCCGATACTCTGAGGCTGTTGCCGTTGGGGGGGCTGGGAGAGATCGGCCTCAACATGATGGCTCTGGAGTATCAAGGCGAACTGCTGCTCATCGACTGCGGGTTGATGTTTCCCGAGGCGTACATGCTGGGCATCGACCTGGTGATCCCCGATGTTACAGTGCTGGACGAACGCATCGATGACATCCGTGGCCTGGTGTTAACTCACGGCCATGAGGATCACATCGGAGCGGTGCCTTTTTTGCTCGAACGGTTGGGTAATCCCCCCATCTTCGGCACGGCTCTGACCCTCGGGCTGCTGGCTAACAAACTGGAAGAGCACGATCTGAAGAGCAGTGCTTGTCTGCATCAGGTGCGTCCTCGGCAGCAGGTTACCCTGGGCGCTTTTGAGGTCGAGTTCTTCCGTGCCGCTCATTCCATTGTCGACGGAGTCGGTCTGGCGATTCGCACCGCGGCTGGGCTGGTCGTGCATACCGGCGATTTCAAGATCGATCAGACACCGGTGGATAATCAGCCGACGGACCTGGCTCGGCTTGCCGCCTACGGTGACGAGGGTGTTCTGCTGCTGTTGTCCGACTCGACCAATGTCGAGCGCAAAGGTTATACCCTGTCGGAACGGGAGGTCGGCGAGGCCCTTGCCGAGATTTTGCCGGGCTGTGACGGCCTGGTCCTGGTGGCGACCTTTTCCTCCAACATCCACCGTATCCAGCAAGTGATCGATGCGGCTGTGGCCTGCGGCCGTAAGGTGCTGGTCAACGGTCGCAGTATGGTGTCCAATACGACCGTTGCCCGCCAGCTTGGCTATCTCCAGGTTCCTCCGGAGACTTTGGTGGAGCTGGGAGCGTTACGCGATCTGCCTCGCAACGAAGTGGTGGTGATTACTACCGGCAGCCAGGGCGAGCCGTTGAGCGTCTTGTCGCGCATGGCCATGGATGACTACCGAAAGCTGCCGCTGGAACCGGGCGATACGGTTATTCTTTCCTCCAAATTTATCCCCGGCAATGAGAAGGCTATCAGTCGCTTGATCAACCTGCTTTATCGCCGTGGCGCCGAAGTTTTTTATGAAAAGACCAGCGAGGTGCATGTTTCCGGTCACGCCAGTCAGGAAGAGTTGAAGCTGGTGCTCTCCCTGACCCGGCCCCACTGTTTCGTACCGATTCATGGCGAGTATCGCCATTTGGTCAAACACGCCCAGTTGGCGAAGAGCATGGGGGTAGCCGCCGAACGGGTACAGGTGTTGGAAAATGGCCAACCCCTGTTGGTTTCCATCAACGGTTTGCGGCTGGAAGATCGGGTTGCAACGGGCCGGGTCTTTATCGACGGCAAGGGGGTTGGTGACGTCGGTATGATGGAGTTGCGGGATCGACGCCATCTCGCCAACCACGGTCTGGTTATGGTGCTGCTCGGAATCAATCAGAACGATGGAACCATATCGTATGGCCCCGAGCTTGTTACCCGCGGTTTTGTTGTCGAAGAGGAACACCGGGAGTTTCTCGACGAAGCTCGGCAGCAGCTTTGTCAACTGCTGGAGGAACACAGCCTCGAAGTCCTGTCGGACTGGGAAGAAATGCAGGCCGAAGTGCGCAAGACCTTGCGCCGCTTTTTCAATCGTCATATCGACCGGCGGCCGCTGATACTACCGGTGATCTTTGAACAATGATGGCGTCGCAAAAACTCACCAACTGCTGCGTTGCTGCAATTGCTCTCGTCACTGCGGCGTACCTGGGTACGCCTCATTCCTCGACAATTACGCGCCTTGCATTTGGCGCTTTTTGCTTAGCCATTAGTAGTGCGTTAACAATCAAATCGCCGACTGCGGCGGACCAGGAGTGATTTAAAGTGAATCTGTTTGATGCTATATTTCTTGGCCTGCTGCAGGGGGTGACGGAGTTCCTGCCCGTCTCCTCTTCCGGTCATTTGGCCATTGCCCAGCACTTTTTGTCTGACTTCAGTCAGCCCGGAGTACTTTTTGACGTGCTGTTGCATGTCGCCACCATGGGCGCGGTGATTCTTTATTTTCGCCGCGAATGCCTGTTGCTGGCAACGGCTCCCTTTCGGCGGGATGAAGAGGCAACTCTTTACCGTCGACTGTTGCTGTTGTTGATGGTGGGTAGTGTGCCGACAGCCGTCATTGGTCTGTTGTTCAAGGACTTTTTCGAAGGTCTGTTTCACAATCTGACGGCCGTGGCGCTGATGCTGCTGGTGACCGGCACATTATTATTTGTCTCCGAACGATTTCGGCGCGGAACTCGCAAAGAAAATCAGCTGACCTGGAGCGACGCCCTGTTGGTCGGTACGGTACAGGGTGGGGCCATTATCCCGGGGATTTCCCGCTCCGGTTCGACCATTGCCGCTTTACTGCTTAAGGGAGTCGATGGGGAAACGGCGGCCCGCTTCTCCTTTCTGCTTGCTCTGCCGGCCATTTTTGGTGCCGGCTTGCTGTCGGCCGGGGATATGACGGCTGTCCCCGCAGCCGAAGTGTCCAACTATATTGCTGGCATGCTGATGGCCTTTTTTGCCGGTTTATTGTCTATCCACCTGTTGTTGGCCGTGGTGCGGCGCAAGCGGCTGTTTGCTTTTGCCCTTTACTGCTGGCTGGCCGGCGGACTGTTTTTGTATCTTTCCCAATAAAGGAGCCTGGCTCCCTGTAATAGAGGCACGGATATGACCGATCAAGCCCAACCGTTGATGCGCGAACATCTCAAGAAGGAGATTCTCGGGGTCTTCTGGCTTGCTGTGGGCTTTTACCTGCTGCTGGCCCTGCTGTCCTTTAGCAATGCCGACCCTTCCTTCAACAATAATCTTCATCCCGACACCATCAGTAACTTCGGTGGCACGGTCGGCGCTCATCTGGCCGACCTCATGTACCAGGTCTTCGGTTTACCGTCGCTGCTGTTTCCCGGCGGCTGTTTTCTCCTGGCCTGGCGGCTGCTCAAGTTTCGTGATTTGCGTTTGCGTTGGTATCGGGGCTGTGCTTTTTTCGGCCTGGTGCTGTCCCTTGCCGGATTGCTGGCCCTGCGCTTTCGGGCCCTGAGCCTGTTCGGCGAACAAATCAAAGAGGCTGGGGGGGCGATTGGACGTCTATTGGCTTCTCAGCTGAGCGGGTTGTTGAATGTGACCGGTGCGGCGATCTTCCTCACGGTCTGTCTGCTTGTAGCGCTGATGCTGGCGGCCCGCTTTTCCATGATGCTTTTTCTTGAAGGCCTGTTGAGCCGTTTGGGTGGTTATCTCGACCGCCGCCGTGAGTTGCGGAAGGTCCGTCGTGCCGAAAAACGCAGCGCTGCTCAGCAACGAACTGAGGCCGGTCCGATTATCGCCCCCACGGCGGTGCCGAAGGTGCCAAGCAAGGCCAAAAAAGGCAAAAAAAAGGCTAAGGAAGAAGCTCAGCGCCAACAGGAATCCTTCGACTTTTTGGAGCCAAGCGGTACCTATCACATTCCCTCTTTGTCTTTGCTCGATCACGAAGATGAGGGGCCGGCCCCCGTCGATCGCGAGGCGTTGATGATGAACGCCCGAATTCTGGAGAAGAAGCTTGCCGATTTTGGCGTGGTGGGCGAGGTGACCGAGGTTAAACCGGGTCCGGTTGTGACCATGTACGAATTCTCGCCGGCGCCGGGGGTGAAGGTCAATAAGATCGCCGGCCTCTCCGATGACCTGGCGATGGCCCTGCAGGCCATCGCTATCCGTATCGTGGCACCTATTCCCGGTCGTGGGGTGGTCGGTATCGAAATCCCCAATCATGAACGGCAGACCGTTTACCTGAAAGAAATTCTGGCGTCCGACGAATTCCAGCGCTCCGGTAGCCGGCTCCCCATGGCCCTGGGGCAGGATATCTTCGGCCGCACGGTGGTCTCCGATCTGGCCAAGATGCCTCACTTGCTGGTGGCCGGTTCCACCGGCAGCGGTAAGTCGGTGTCCATCAATACCATGATCCTGTCTCTTCTCTACAGGGCGGCTCCCGAGGATGTGCGTATCATTCTCATCGATCCGAAGATGCTTGAATTGTCCATTTATGAGGGGATCCCCCACCTGCTGTTGCCGGTCGTAACCAACCCCAAAAAGGCGGCTCTGGCCCTGAATTGGGCGGTCCGGGAGATGGAGCGGCGTTATCGACTGATGGCCGACAAGGGTGTGCGAAACGTCGACGGCTACAATAAAAAACTGCGTAAGGAACTGCAGGAGGAAGAGGAGCTGCGCGCCAAGGGGCAGATGATCGTCGAGGCGGTGGAAGAGGTCGACGAGGAATTGCCGCCGGTGGAGGTCGACCCCGAGGAAGAGCTGGAACACGGTCATTTGCCGCGCATCGTGGTTATTGTCGATGAGCTGGCCGACCTGATGCTGGTCGCCGGCCGCGAACTTGAAGAATCCATCGCCCGCCTGGCCCAGATGGCAAGGGCCGCCGGAATTCATTTGATACTGGCTACCCAACGGCCGAGCGTGGATGTTATCACCGGTTTGATCAAGGCCAATTTCCCGACCCGTATTTCCTTTAAGGTTTTTTCCCGCGTCGATTCCCGCACCATTCTTGACACCATGGGCGCGGAAACCTTGCTGGGCATGGGGGATATGCTCTTTTTGCCTCCGGGGACCGGCGCGCTGCAGAGGGTTCACGGCGCCTTTGTTTCCGAGCTGGAGGTGAAAAGGGTCGTTGATTTCCTGGAAAAGCAAGGGACCCCCGAATACGATGAGTCGATCCTTACTGCCCCGCCATCAAGCGACGGAGGGGGCGACGGGGACGGGGACGATGAATACGACGAGAAGTGGGATGAGGCCTTGGCCCTGGTAGCAGAAACCCGTCAGGCCTCCATCTCCATGTTGCAGCGGCGTTTGCGAGTCGGTTACAACCGGGCCGCACGCATGGTTGAAAAGATGGAGCAGGAAGGGATCATCGGTCCCTCGGACGGTACCAGTCGTCCAAGAGAGGTGTTTATCAATCGCCAGGAGCCGTAAAATTTTTCGCGGTAAGCGGCGCTGATTAAATGGAGTCCAACATGGAATTTTCTATGCAGTGGTGGCATTGGCTGGCCCTCGGCTTGTTGTTGGTCGGGGCCGAATTGATCGTGCCTTCATTTACCATTTTTTGGTTCGGGCTCGGTGCAGGATTTACCGGTCTGTTGTTGTTGCTCTTTCCGGGCCTGTCCCTGACCGCTCAATTGGCTTTATTTGCCCTTTTCTCGGCGGGCTCTACGATCTTCTGGTTTCGGGTTTTGAAGCCGCGCATGGCTGATCGCAGTACCGCCGGTATGGCTCGCGAGGCGATCATTGGTGAACTGGCCCTGGTCATCAAAGGTTCGGCCAGCCCTCGGGACAAGGGGAGGGTGCGTTTTACGGTGCCTCTGTTGGGCAGCGAGGAATGGCCTTGCATCTGCTCCGAATCGCTGCAGGCGGGGGATGAGGTAAGAGTTACCGGCATTGAAGGTCATGTGCTGACAGTAGAAAAACGTTGATGGCTCAGCCATCCTATGAGTTTTGCGAATGCATCAAACGTTAATCACTCTATTGCAATCGGGAGGTTCGGATTATGCCAGGTTTGATTCTGATCGTTATTTTGCTGGCGCTGGTGTTGGTAACCATCTTTCTCGGCGTACGCATCGTACCTCAAGGATACAAGCACGTGGTGCAACGGCTGGGTAAGTACCACAAGACTCTCAACCCCGGCCTTAACTTCGTCATTCCCTATCTCGATACGATTGCGTACAAAGTACTGACCAAGGATATCTCCCTCGATATTCCCAGCCAGGAGGTTATCACCAAGGACAACGCTGTGATTACCGCCAACGCGATTGCCTTCATCAATATCATCGATCCGCCCAAGGCGGTGTTTGGCATCGATAACTACCTGGTCGCGATTCGCAACCTGGTGCAGACCTCGCTGCGGAGCATTATCGGCGAGATGAACCTCGATGACGCGCTCACTTCCCGGGAGCTCATAAAGACGCGGCTCAAAGAGTCGATTTCAGATGATGTGGCGGCCTGGGGAATCGTGGTCAAGACGGTAGAAATTCAGGACATCAAGCCTTCTGCTACCATGCAGATGGCGATGGAACAGCAAGCCGCTGCCGAGCGTACCCGCCGTGCCGCTATCACCGAAGCCGAAGGCAAGAAATCGGCCGCCATCCTCAATGCCGAAGGGGCCAAAGAGGCCGCTATTCGTGAAGCCGAAGGTAACCTTGAAGCTTCCAAGCGGGATGCCGAGGCGAAAAAGATTCTCGCCGACGCGACGCGCGAGGCGATCAGCCGGGTGACCGAGGCGATCGGCGAAAATCAACTGCCCGCTACCTATTTGCTCGGCGAACAGTATGTGGAAGCGGTTAAAGAGATGTCCGGTTCTTCGAACTCCAAGTTGGTCCTATTGCCAGCCGATGTCATCGGTGCTGTGCGGGGGTTGTTGGGGAAATAAGGAAACTTCGAGTAGTCAGTAATTAGTAATGTGTGGAAAGCCCCAAAATCTCAGGATTTTGGGGCTTTCAGTTTTTTTACTCATCACTCATTACTAATCACTGGAATTTATTGCTTGAGCTGATAACGCCGTACCGCCGCATTGTGCTCGCGCAGGGTGCTGGAAAACTTGTGACTGCCGTCGCCGCGGGCGACGAAGTAGAGGTAGTTTACCGATGCCGGATTGGCCGCAGCCTGCAGGGCGGCTTGGCCGGGGCTGGCGATGGGACCGGGCGGTAAGCCGGGAACGCGATAGGTGTTGTAGGGAGTGATTTCCCGCAGATGGCGGCGGGTGAGGTTGCCGTCGAAGTCTTTGACGCCGTAGATGACGGTTGGGTCCGCCTGCAGGGCTATGCCCCGCTGCAAGCGATTATGAAAGACCGCCGAAATCAGGGGCATCTCGCTGTTGTTGCCGGCTTCTTTTTGAATGATGGATGCCAGGGTCAGCAGCTGATGACGATTGAGATTCTGTTCTTTGGCCTTGGCCAAAAGGGCAGGCGTCAGTACGGCCAGACACTGATCGACCATGGCTTCAATCAGCTGGCGGCTGTTAGTACGGCTGTCGAAGGTGTATGTTTCAGGAAACAGGTAGCCTTCCAGCGAGGCAGCTTTGATGCCCAATTCACGGAGCAGCGCGGGCTCGCGGGTTAGGGGCAGAAAGGCTGCGGCGTCTTGAAATTCGCTGTGCTGCAGACGTTCGGCGATTTCTTTGATGGCAAAGCCTTCGGGGATGGTCAACCGGTGGAGTTGGACATCGCCGGCTACCAGGCGGTCGAGGATTTGGCCGGGGGTGGCGGGCTCGGTAAAATGATAGTCGCCCGCCTGGATAGCTGCGGAATCTCGCCGTAGCCGGGCGAGTAATTTAAAGCTGAAAACGTTGGAAACGACTCCGGCACCATGAAGCTTCTGAGCCACGGCACCAAAAGAGCTGCCCCGAGCTATGCTGATGGTGATGGGCGTCGGTGGTGAGACGGTCTGTCGCAGGAAGAAGGTATAATACCCGCCACAGAAAAGCAGAGGTAGAAGCGCCAGAGCGAAAATGAAGAAGAACAGCCGACGCTTCATCAGGCTTTAAATTTATTTTCTGTGCCTGCGAACAGGCGTTGAATATTGGTGCGGTGGCGCAGGATAACAATGCTGCTGATTATCAAGGTGGCCAACAGCAAGGGCAGCGAGCCTCTAGTAAACCAGACCAACACAGGAATAACTGCGGCAGCACTGATGGAACCCACTGAGATATAACGCGTTTTCCACACCAGCCCGGCAAAGGTCAGGAAGGCGCCGAGCACTGCCAGGGGAGACAGAACCAGATAGACGCCAAGAGCGGTGGCGACCCCTTTGCCACCCTTGAAGCCGAGATAAACCGGAAAGCAATGGCCGAGAAAGGCCGCGACAGAAACTGCACCGACCTGATAAAGGTTGTCGCCGAACAGGGTGTTGGCTGCCAGCACTGGCAGGGCACCCTTAAGGGCGTCGCCGACCAGGGTCAAGGCACCGAGTTTGCGGCCGATGGTGCGGTAGACGTTGGTAGCGCCGATGTTGCCGCTACCGCTGTTGCGGATGTCACCGCCGCCGACCATACGGGTCAGCAGCAGGCCGGTTGGAATGGCGCCGATCAGGTAAGCGGTAAGCAGTACGAGTGCAAAGATCATCATGTAGTCCCCGGAGAAAGTCGCTAAAAATACAAAAGCGGCCCGGAAGGCCGCTTCAGTGTAGGAATTGGTCGGGATGACTGGATTCGAACCAGCGGCCCCCTGCTCCCGAAGCAGGTGCGCTACCAGGCTGCGCTACATCCCGAGGCTTCCGACAGAGGCAGATTTCTATCACGACTATCGGAAAAAAGCAACAATTTTTCCAGTCTATAATGCCCGTGGGGTAACGGGCAAATACCCTTGTGAGTTAGACGGTCTCCGATACGGAATGAAGGGTGTTCCTGATATGTTAGACTGAGATCATGTTTAGAGAGGTTGAATACGATATTCAGAAGCGTACTCATAATTTCCTAACATTTGCAATGTAATAGCATCTGTGACGCTAACCATTAAGGCAGGGAGATGAGCTGCCCATGACAGACAATCAATCGATGCCCCAAGGGCATTCAAAGTCCAGGAAACATATTCTGGTGGTCGAGGACGAGGAAGATATCCTGGCTTTAATCCATTACAACTTGACCCGGGAAGGGTTTCGTTCGACCTGTGCCACCAGCGGAGAAGAGGCTCTGCGAATCGTGCAGAAGGACCCGCCTGACTTGGTCGTGCTCGATCTGATGCTGCCGGGTATTGATGGCCTTGAGGTTTGTCGTACCCTTAAAAGTCAACCCGAGACCCGTTCTATCGCCGTGTTGATGGTGACGGCCAAAGGCGAAGAGGCTGATGTGGTGGCCGGCCTTGAAATGGGGGCGGACGATTATGTGACCAAGCCCTTCAGCCCGCGAATCCTTATCGCCCGCGCCAGGGCGGTGTTGCGACGCAATGCGGGGGACGATGATTCGGCCGAGCAGTCCGAGGTGATCAAAACCGACGGTTTGCTAGTTCATCCGGGCCGCAACGAGGTTCTGGTTGACGGCCAGGCTGTCGACCTGACTTACACAGAGTTTCGGGTGTTACACTTTCTGGCCAGCCGTCCCGGTTGGGTGTTTACCCGCTACCAGATCGTCAATGCCGTGCGCGGGGACGATTATTCGGTAACGGACCGGGCTGTCGATGTGCAGATTGTTGGGTTGCGGAAAAAACTGGGTGTTTACGGAAAGCTTATAGAAACCGTGCGGGGGGTCGGCTACCGCTTCAAGGACTGATGGCGTCGCAAAAAGTCCGCTCTACGGCGTTACGGCGTTTTTCAGGACCTCGACATACCCGTGTATGCCTTCGCCCCTGAAAAACACCAAGCCTTGTAGAACGAAATTTTTGTTTATCCATCTTATGCCTTTTTTCATGTAGTTCAAGGATTGATGACGATGAGAAATATCCGTTTGCTCTGGCAGATTTTTCCCTCCTACGTGTTCATTGTTATGGCGGTTCTATTCGGTGTTGGCTGGCACTTGACGGGAGCCATCGAGGATTTCTTTCTTCGACAGACTGCAGCCGACCTGGAGGCTCGTGCCCGCTTGGTGAGCCCGCAGGTCGCCCTTGCTCTTGAGGTCGGAGACTTTGCCAAGCTTGATCAATTGTGCAAGGACTTCGGTGCGGCTGCCGATGCCCGTTTTACCGTGGTTTTGCCGTCGGGGGTCGTGGTTGGCGACTCCATCGAGGATCCGGCCCGAATGGAAAACCACGCCAGTCGAGTAGAGGTTGCTGATGGTCTGGCTGGCCGAGTGTCTCATTCGACCCGCTATAGCCGTACTTTGCAGCAGGCTATGATGTATGTGGCGGTGCCGGTGGCCAACGAAGCCAGGATCATCGGCACGGTAAGGGCCGCCCGCGCTCTGACAGCCATTGAAAACGCTTTGAAGACGCTTTATCGCCAGGTGCCGATTGGTGGCTTGGTGGCTCTGGTACTGGCGGCACTGGCCAGCTTCTGGGTTTCTCGTCGCATCAGTCGGCCGCTGGAGGCCATGCGTCACGGTGCGGTGGACTTTGCTCAGGGCCGTTTCGATCGCAAGTTGACAGCGGCAGGTTCCATGGAGGTTTGCGCTTTGGCCCGGGCGATGAATCTGATGGCCGAACAGCTTGATGATCGTATCCGGACCATTATGGAACAGCGAAATGAACAACAGGCGGTGTTGGCGAGCATGGTCGAAGGGGTGCTGGCTATCGATATGGAGGAACGGGTTCTTCATTTCAACCAGGCGGCGGCACAATTTCTCGGTGTCGACCCACAACAGGTGCAGGGGCAGCGTATCGCCGAGGTAGCCCGCAAGGCCGATCTACAGCGTTTCATCGGCCGAACCCTGGAATGTCCCGATCCGGTAGAAGGCGAAATCGTACTGCAGGACCCTGAAACTCGTTATCTGCAAGCCCATGGCACTGTATTGCGCGATGCCGAGCAACAAGAAATCGGGGTGCTAATTGTGCTGAACGATGTAACCCGGTTGCGCCGGCTGGAGAATATCCGCCGCGATTTTGTGGCCAACGTTTCCCATGAGTTGAAGACTCCGATCACCGCGATCAAGGCTTCGGTGGAAACTCTGATGGATGGCGCTGCCGTATCGCCGGCCGACAGTCAGGAATTTTTGAAGATTATCGCCAAACAGGCTGACCGGCTCAATGCCATTATCGACGACCTGCTGGCCCTTTCGCGCATTGAACAGAACGACGATGTCAGTGGCATGATGCTGGAAATGCAGGAATTGGAACCGGTGCTTCGTTCGGCGGTTCAGTCCTGTTCAGTGGCGGCGGCGGACAAGGAGATTTCTCTGGGGGTGGCCTGCAGTCCTGCTCTGCAGTCCCGTATCAATGCTCCCCTTATTGAGCAGGCGGTCATCAACCTGGTCGATAACGCCATTAAGTACAGTGAGCAGAAAAGCAGTGTGCAGGTTGAAGCAGAAGTCAGAAACGATATGATCGAAATTAGGGTTCGGGATCGGGGTTGCGGTATTGCACGGGAACATTTGTCCCGTCTGTTTGAACGTTTTTACCGGGTCGACAAGGCCCGTAGCCGTCGTCAGGGAGGGACTGGCCTCGGTCTGGCAATCGTTAAACATATTGTTCAGGCCCATAGCGGCACGGTAACTGTTTCCAGCGAACCCGGTGCGGGGAGTGTGTTTACCATTTTACTGCCTGCTGCTTGAGATGTTCCTTTTTTAAGTTGAAACCATTTATTCGAAATCATCAGGGTTTCCATTCAGGGAAAGACGTGCTTGCAATCATCTTATGCTTGCCTAACAAGGGCCTAACATTCTGTGGGCAGATTAGGCTCACCAACATAAGACGACTACGGGCTCTGCTGCTTGACTTGTTTGCGGTGGGCCAACATTCCCCAATTCAAAAAAGGAGATGGTTTGATGAATTTCAAGGCAGCTGGAAAAATCAAAGGTGTGGCCGCAGTGGCCCTCGCCGCCGTATTGGCGGTTCCGATGATGGTTGCAAGCAGCTCTGCAGCGCAGATTAAGGTCGATGCGAAGCTGCCGATTTATCAGAAAACCCAGGGCGTTTCGGGAAATCTGAACAGTGTTGGTTCTGACACCCTCAACAATCTTATGACCCTGTGGGCCGAAGGGTTCCGCAAGAAGTACCCCAATGTCAACATTCAGATCGAAGGCAAGGGTTCCAGTACCGCTCCCCCGGCACTGATCGAAGGCGTATCCCAGATCGGTCCCATGTCCCGTGCCATGAAGCGGGGCGAAGTCGAGGCCTTCGAGAAGAAGTACGGTTTCAAGCCGACCCCGGTTGGCGTAGCCCTCGATTCCCTGGCTGTTTATGTCAACAAGGACAACCCAATCGAAAGCCTCTCTCTGCAGCAGATCGACGCTGTTTTCTCTAAAACCCGCAAGGGCGGCATGGATGAAATCTCCACCTGGGGTCAGGCTGGCCTGAGTGGTGAGTGGGCCAACAAGCCGGTCAGTCTCTATGGTCGTAACTCGGCTTCCGGTACTTACGGTTACTTCAAAAAGAAGGCTCTGTTCAAAGGCGATTACAAGGATATCGTCAAGGAACAACCCGGTTCCGCTTCGGTGGTTCTGTCGGTAACTGAAGATCTTGGCGGTATCGGTTACTCCGGTATCGGTTATAAGACCTCTGGCGTGAAAGCTATCGCTCTGGCCAAAAAAGAAGGTCAAAAAGCCTACGAGCCTACTTATGAAAACGTACTGGCGAAAAAATATCCTCTCGGCCGCATGCTTTACCTGTATGTTGCCAAGGCTCCTAACAAGCCCCTGCCGAAAATGACCGCGGAATTCCTCAAGTACGTACTTTCCAAAGAAGGCCAGGAAATCGTTGTCAAAGACGGCTATCTGCCCCTGCCTGCTCCGGTGGCCATGAAGCAGCTGGCCCCGATCAAGTAAGTTGAGCCTGCATGGCACAATTGCCAGTTAATACTCTGCCCACCGGACCCATGGGGCCGGTGGGCAGGGCTTTTTTATGTTCGGCCTTGGAATTGGCACTGGAACGGGAAAATGAATAAAAAGCATTTAAAGAGCGTCAAGCGCTGGGACCGGATTGCCCGCTATGTTATCTCCATTGGCGGGGTGGCGGTCATTCTCAGTGTTGTGTTGATCTTGTTTCTCATCGCAAGGGTAACCTTCCCCCTGTTTCAGTCGCCCTCCATCGAGCGTCAAGCCCTGGTCAATGTCAGTGCCGCCTCAGAGGCCACTGTTCTGCAGGCGGGAGTCGACGATTATCTGGAAAGCGTTTTTACCCTGCGGAGCGACGGTTCGGTGCTTTTTTATGCCACCGACAGCGGAAAACAATTGGAGACAGTGGTTCTGGCGCCACCCGGCGAAGGAGTGGCGGTGGTCGATGTTGAACGCAGTGGCCCGCGGCGCTTCAACATCCTCTGGAACGACGGTTCCCTGACCATTGAGGAAGTTCGGTTTTTGCCCCGCTTTGATGACGAGGGGCGCCGGTCATTTGAACGCCGCGTAGAGCGCTTGGCTCTTATGGCTCCGGTGGACGGTGTTCTACCGCAGCGTTTTGTGGCCCGCGCCGCCGATGAGGCCAGCCTGGTAAGGGTCAGCCTGCGAGCTGATGGTGTTTTGCAGGTTGATCAACAAGTCGCCATAGAGGACTTGTTCGGCGAACAGGAGATAGAGGATTACCGTTACAGTCTCGATCCCGGTTTGGTCCAAGAACAGATTACCGCCCTGACCATGGACAGTACCGGCACCGCCCTCTATGCGGGGACCGATCAGGGTACCCTGTTGCGTTGGGATCTTTCCGACCCGGAAGAGCCGGTATTGCTCGATCGTCTGCCGGCTTTTACTCAACGGCGGGCAATCACCTCCCTGTGTCTGATCCTTGGCGATATTTCCCTGGCGGTAGGCGATGCTGATGGCGGCGTGACAACCTGGTTCCCGGTGGCGAGTGAAGCTTCCGGCGGGGTCAAGCGGCTGCACCATATTCATACGCTGGCATCCCACCGTGGTGCGGTAACTAGGCTGCTACCGTCGTTGCGCGACAAGAGTCTGCTCAGCGTCGATGAACATGGCTCCGTTCATCTCGACCATATGACCAGCGAACGACAGTTGCTGAACCTGGCGGAAGTCGGTCCCCTGCGTGACGTTGCCCTGTCCCGGCGAGGCGACGGGCTGGTGGGTATCGATGAACAGGGAAGGGCCGTGGTCTGGCGGGTGGTCAATCCCCATCCGGAAGTGAGCTGGAAAACCCTGTTCGGCAAGGTCTGGTATGAGAGCTACGACGAGCCGGTCTATGCCTGGCAATCGTCCTCTGCCAGCGATGATTTCGAGCCCAAGCTCAGCCTCACCCCGCTGGTCTTCGGTACCATTAAGGGGACCGTTTACGCCATGCTGTTTGCAGTACCGTTGGCGTTGTTCGGTGCTATCTACACCAGTCAGTTCGGAAGCGATAAGCTGCGGGGCATGATTAAACCTGCGGTTGAGGTCATGGCGGCGGTGCCTTCAGTCATTATCGGTTTTCTTGCTGCTCTGTGGTTTGCTCCGCTTCTGGAAAAATCGATAACCGCTCTGTTCCTCAGCGTTCTGTTCGTGCCGACCTTTCTATTGCTGGCTTTGGTTGTCTGGCAATTCGTGCGCAAATATCCATTGTTCAAACGTATTGAAAAAGGGCATGAATTTTTACTGTTGGCTCCAGTGCTGGTGGCCGCGGTGGCCTGTGCACTGATGCTCGGACCGGTGGTAGAGGGCTGGTTCTTCGGTGGTGATTTCAAACTCTGGTTGTTTACCGAAGCAGGCACCCGCTACGACCCCCGTAACAATATCGTCATCTCCTTCGCTCTTGGTTTTGCGGTGATCCCGATCATCTTCACGATCGCTGAAGATTCCCTTTCCAATGTGCCTCAAAGTTTGCGGGCGGCTTCTCTGGCCTTGGGGGCCAGCCGCTGGCAGACGGTCAAGCGGGTTATTCTGCCTTCGGCCAGTCCCGGTATTTTTGCCGGCACGATGATCGGTTTCGGTCGCGCTATCGGTGAAACCATGATCGTGCTCATGGCTACCGGCAACACGGCGATTATGGATTGGAGTATTTTCAACGGCATGCGGCCCATGTCGTCGAATATTGCTGTCGAAATTCCCGAGGCGCCACACGGAGGAACACTCTATCGGGTGTTGTTCCTGTCGGCGGTCCTATTGTTCCTCATGACCTTTGTTCTCAACACCTTTGCGGAGGTTGTTCGGCAGCGGTTAAGGAAAAAGTACGGTCGTTTCTAGCAGGCTGCTGAAAATTAGGGTGAATATCCCATGGGTGGATTTTCAACCCTCTGCTGGGTAAATTTGAATCTGCCTGCGTTTCACTCAAAATGGCCTTGAATGAGCCATTGGCGGTGTCGCTGGTATTTGTAACCTGGATACAGGATGTTTTATGACCAACTTCTGGCGTAGAGGTGAACATTGTGTCTGGGGCACGGCCGCGGCCCTGACCCTGACCCTGTTGCTGGCCCTGGTGCTCATCGTAGTGGTGATCGTCAACGGCCTTGGAGTTTTTTGGCCGTCAGCCGTGGCGGAAGCCCAGTTAGCAGATGGCAGCCGTCTGATGGGGGAAGTTATTCGCCGGGAACCGGTGTACCGGGGCGAAGGTGAGCGTTTGCAGTTCAAGGTTGGCAATCGCGAGCTCTACGGTCTCGATTTCCGCTGGGTGGATGAAAGCGATATTTCTCGGCTGGCCCATCCGGATAATGCAGTGGTGCTTGAACGCGAGGAGTACGGCAATTTTTATGGTCGGTTGCTCCATGTGGAGACCGCCCAATTGACCGATGCGGCACAATTGAGCCCCTGGGAACAACTGGAAGCCGCTCATCGCTATGTCGAGGAGCAAACAGAAGGCAGCCTGAGCCAGATCGCCAAGCAACTTTCCCGACTTAATGCCAAAACGTCAGGGATTCGCGCCCGCATGGATAAACTGATCTATCTCGGGGTTGCGGACGAGGATGAGGCCATGCGCCAGCTTCAAGAGAAGCAGCTGAACATAGACCGGGAATTTAACGATGTGGTTGTGTTGCAGGCGGCGCAAGTGGAAAAGCTTTCACAGGTCACCGCCACCTTTGTGGATGCTTCTGGCACCGAGCAGGCCATGGCAGTGGCGAATATAGTGCGCTTCTACCGCCCGAATCAGATGCCTTTGTGGCAAAAGGCGGCCTTTTATGCCGGCAAGCTTTATGAACTGATTTTTGGCGAGCCCCGGGAGTCGAATACCGAGGGCGGGTTGTTTCCTGCTATTTTTGGCACCGTGACCCTGATCTTTATCATGAGCCTGCTGTCTTTTCCCCTGGGGGTGGTTGCGGCCATCTACCTGCGGGAATACGCCAAGGAAGGTGTCGTGGTTCGTTTGGTGCGGATCGCAGTTAACAATCTGGCCGGTATCCCTTCCATCGTTTACGGGATTTTCGGCCTGGCATTTTTTGTCTACGGCATTGGCGGCAGTATCGACCGGATGTTTTTTCCTGAGCGCCTGCCGACCCCGACCTTCGGCACCGGCGGCATCCTGTGGGCGAGCCTGACTCTTGGACTGCTCACCGTGCCGGTGGTCATTGTTGCCACCGAAGAGGCCCTTGGCGCTATACCGCAGGGGGTGAGGGAAGGTTCCCTGGCTTTGGGCGCAACTAAGCTGCAGACCCTGGTGCGCACTCTGTTGCCCATGGCCTCGCCGGGCATTATGACCGGTCTGATTCTGGCCATGGCCCGCGCTGCCGGCGAGGTGGCTCCCCTCATGATTACCGGCGTGGTCAAGCTGGCTCCGGCCCTGCCTATTGATGGCACTTTCCCCTTTGTACACCTTGATCGCAAATTCATGCATCTCGGGTTTCATATTTACGATATCGGTTTCCAGTCGCCCAATGTTGAGGCGGCCAAGCCGATGGTTTTCGTCACCACTCTGCTGCTGGTGTTGATCGTATTGGCAATGAGCAGCGTTGCGATCTATTTGCGTAATAAGATGAAAAAGCGTTACAGTTATCGAACTTTCTGAAAAAAGGCTTTGTTGCGATGAGTGAACCCATTCGTATTACCGTTGATAACCCTGTAGTCAGGGTAAGCAACCTGAGTTTTTACTACGGCGCGTCCCAGGCGCTGTTCGACATCAGTCTCGATTTCCCCAGGGAAAAGGTCACCGCGCTGATCGGGCCTTCCGGTTGCGGCAAGTCGACCATGCTGCGCTGTTTCAATCGCATGAATGACCTGGTCGACGGGGCGCGGGTCGAAGGAAGTATTCTACTCGAAGATACCGAAATCAACGATGCAACCATGGACATCATAGAGTTGCGCCGACGGGTCGGGATGGTCTTTCAGAAATCCAACCCCTTTCCCAAGTCGATTTATGAAAATGTCGTCTACGGATTGCGCATCGCCGGGGTAAAGGACAAGGTGGTGCTCGATGAAGCCGTCGAACGCAGCCTGCAGGGAGCGGCCTTGTGGGATGAGGTCAAGGATCGGCTGAATGAGTCAGCCCTTGGTCTATCCGGTGGACAAATGCAGCGCCTGTGTATCGCCCGCGCCATTGCCGTTAATCCAGAAGTGGTGCTTATGGACGAACCTTGTTCGGCTCTCGACCCCAAGTCGACGATTCGCGTTGAGGAATTAATCGGCGAATTGCGCTCCGAATATACGATTATCATCGTCACCCATAATATGCAGCAGGCGGCACGGGTGTCGGACTACACCGCCTTTTTGTATGAAGGGGCGCTGGTCGAATACGGCCTGACGAAAGAACTGTTTGTCAAACCGAAGAGCAAGCAGACCGAAGACTATATTACCGGACGATTCGGATAAGGGGGCTGATAGAGATGACGAGCCATATTGCACGAGAAACGGAAAAGCTCAAAAGACGCCTGTTGACCTTAAGCGCCGATGTGGAGGAAACCTATCTGATGGCGGTTCGTGCGCTGGAAGAGATGGATGAAACCTTAGCGAAACAGGTTGCTACTTCGGACGACCGAATTGATCGCCAGGAAGTCGATCTGGAGGAGGAGTGTCTTAAGATCCTTGCTTTGCACCAACCGGTGGCCAACGATCTGCGATTTATCGTTTCGGTGCTGAAGATCAACAACGACTTGGAACGTATCGCCGACATGTCAGTGAATATCGCCGAACGGACCCTCGATCTGCTGAAGGTCCAGCCCATAGAAATCCCCTTTGAATTTAATTCCATGTCGCAAAAGGTTTATTCGATGGTCAAAAAGAGTCTCGACTCGCTGGTCAATCTCGACCTGCACGAGGCTCATGAGGTGATTGCCTTGGACGATGAAGTCGATGCCCTGCATCACAAAAGCTACGGCATGGTGATCGAGCAGATTCGACAACAGCCCGATCGGATCGAAGCCCTGATCTCCTACCTGGTGGTGTCCCGATATTTAGAGCGTATCGCCGACCTGGCCACCAATATCGCCGAGGATGTCCACTATCTTATAGAGGGTGATATCGTACGGCATATCATGTAGGCCTTATCTTCCATCTTTCACAAAAAAGCCCCGCGGTCTGGCGGGGCTTTTTTTGTTTTGGGGCAACAGGAACCTATGTCAACGGCCACTTCGGCCATTATAGATCGGCCCACCTTTGTTCCGGTATTCCTCCAATATCGCTAATGCTTGAAGGCGACGGACGTCTCGATAAACGGCAATGCCCCTTCGCTGAAGGGAGGCCGGCCAATCGGCAGGCTTGTCGCCCTCGTCGAAACCGATTTCGCGGGCATCTCCCTCACGGGCGCCGCAGACCAGGCTGGCGATTCCGGACCAGGGCAGGGCACCGAGACACATGGCGCAGGGTTCGGTGCTGGTGACCAGCTCGCAAGGTGGCAGGGAGGGGCCGCCGAGATCGTGACTTCCCGCTAACTGCTGGGCCAGCATCAGCGCCACCAGCTCTGCATGGGCTACCGAACAGTGTCCAGCGAGTACCAGATTGACACCGGGCGCCAGCAGCTTTCCGCTATCGAGGTTAAATACAGCAGCCGCAAAAGGGCCGCCGGTGCCGCGCTGAATGTTCTGTCGCGCCAGATGGATCACCAGCTCCATGCGCTCTTCGCGGGTGGCATATATTCGCTCTGCCGGCGGCAGGACAGCATCCAGCCAATCGGGCAGGCTCAGCGTGATATCCGGGTAGGAATGGGGCATGTTTCAGGACCGATCAAGGGGAGGGTGGACGTTAGTCGGTTTGACAGATCGAAGAAGCGTCTTTCGGGCTGTAGTGACGACGCAGCCATTGGCTGAGGCCGTCCAGGCCTGGAAACAACACCCGCTCGGTGATGTTGGCCTGGTCGAGTTTGTCGCGGATTTCCCACTTCAGTTCCGCAGGAATGATGATCTTCCGCCACATATCGGGATGGCTGTCCAGGCATTTGCAAAGAGACTTTGTCGGGTCGGGCATCACCGAGAAAAAGGCGAATTGGTTGACGATGCGTTGTTCCATGGAAGGCGGTTCGAAGAAGATCACCGAATGGTCTCGCGACAAGGCGGCCAGCTCTTCCTGGTTATGGATGGTTTCTGCCAGCATCTCCACGGTAAAGACGTTGGCCCCTTCGGCATCGAGGCGCTTCTGCAGCAATTCGGGCAGTAGTTGATGAACCTTGATGTAGTTGACGGCCCAGATGGCGCCGTCTAGATGATACTTGCAGATATTGGCCGTGGCGAAATGCATGGCGATGAAGGGCGAGTAGGTCCAGTCCAGAAGCCGGGTCGGCAGGCCGTAGTGCTGTGCCCGCGCCATCCAATGCCAGAATGAGTCGGATTCGACGGCGCTGTGATGCGCGTACTTTTTAAAGTTGCGCATCAGGTGGCGCTCCAGGGGAGCGTAGTCTCCGCCGAGGCGCATAAGGGTCGTTTGCAGGGTATAGTTGCTGTCGGACAGCCCACGAAAGGCAAAGCGAGACCGGAACCGGCCGAGGTCCTCGTTCCAGGATTCGGCGAACAGTTCCTGTTGCAGTTCATCCCAGCTATTGATGCGGATTTCGTTCATGTTCCTCAAGCCATAGTTTTTACGGCGGCAGGAAAAAAGTCAGACGACACCCAGGATGACGCTCGATTCCTGAAAGACCGCCCAGGCCTCATCGCCTTCGGCCAGAGGAATGGTGTCCTGACCTTTGGTAATGGTGGCGCTGATGGTGCTGCCGCCGGGAAGCTCCAGAGAGACTTCGGAGTTGACGTTCCCTTCGGTGACGCGGCAGATGACTCCCTTGAGAATGTTGCACGAGCTGAGACGGGCTTGGCCAAGGTCCTTGACGATAATGATCGCCGGGGCCTTAACCATGGCAAAGACCTCTCGGCCCAAGGCCAGTTGCAGGCTTTCGACACTTTCGTTGGTTACTTGAGCGGTGAGGCTGTCGTCCCCCTTGAGTTTGAGTTCTACCAGGGTATTGATGGCGCCTTGCGAAAGTTTCACCACCTCTCCAGTCCACAGGTTGCGAGCGCTGACCTTCATGTTGACCTTCCTTAAAAACTGGTAGAATTTTTCCCCTTCATCGAGGTGCTCTCCGAGAGCGGCGAGAAATCGTTCGTGTTCGGCCTGAATAGCCCGATAGCGTTTGATCACTTCCTTTCCCGCCTCGGTCAGGCAGGTTCCGCCGCCGCCCTTGCCCCCCGCCGAACGCATGACCAGAGGCTGCTCTGCCAGATTGTTCAGGGCGTCGACCTGTTCCCAGGCCGTTTTATAGCTGATGCCTTGGGCCTTGCCGGCTTTGGTAATCGAGCCGAGCTGGTCGATCTTCTCCAGCAGTTCAATCCGATTGAGGGCAAGAAAATCCTCTCCTGCCATTTTAAAACTGAGGGAGCCTGAGACCTTGAGGTCTGAGGGCTTTTTCTCTGACATGCCAATCCTCCTTTGTTCAACGACTATACCCCTTAAGTTACTTTTTTAGCACGGCAAAGGCAAATAAAAAGCCCGCACTCAGTAAGTGCGGGCATCGCTGGGAAGACGAAAATCAAGATCTCTGGCTTTTTGCGGCGGTTCCGGAAGGCCGTTGATCAGATTACCAATGCCGTCGCCATCCAGAGGCTCGGAAAAATAATAGCCTTGGCCAAGGTGACAACCTTTTTCGAGAAGAAACTTGATTTGGCTGGCCGACTCGACCCCTTCGGCGATCAACTCAAGGTCCATGTTTCGGGCCAGGTCGATAATGGTTGTCACGATTGAAGCGTGGTTACTGTCACCGGGGCCTCCTTGTACAAAAGAAGGATCAATTTTCAGACGGTCGATGGGCAGGTGTTGCAGGTAGGCCAAGGAGAAGTAGCCGGTGCCGAAGTCGTCGATGCTTAGCTGCACACCGAGTTCTTTAAGCTGCCCCAGGAATTTGTCGGCTGAGGAAGCATTCTGCATCAGGGTTGCTTCGGTAACTTCCAGCTCTAGGCTCTGAGGGGGAAGGCCGGCTTCCTCGATGATGGCCTGAATATCCTTTGCCAAATTGGCGTTTTGGAACTGTCGGTTGGTGAGATTGATTGCCAGGCGTAGTGGTTGGCCGTCGCTTTTTTGCCACTGTTGCCATTGCTTGCAGGCTTCGCGCAGAATCCAATCCCCCAGGGGAGCGATGAGGCCGGTCTCTTCGGCCAGGTCGATGAAGCTCTCCGGAGTGAGCAGGCCTCGGACAGGATGATTCCAGCGGACCAGCGCCTCGATTCCGACCAGTTGTTGATTGCGCATGTCGAACTGGGGCTGGTAGAGGAGAAAGAACTCTTCCCGGTGCAGACCCAGACGCAGACTGGTTTCCATCTCCAGACGTTGGCTCAGTTTGCGCTCCATCTCCCGGGAGAATAAGCGGTAAGTATTTCCGTTGGCTTCTTTGGCTTCGTACATGGCGGTATCGGCGTTGCGCATCAGTTGCTCTATGCCGGTACCGTCTTGCGGATAAGTAGAAATACCGAGGCTGGCTGACGAAAGAACCTCTTGGCCTTCAAGCTGATAAGGCTCAGCAAGAGTGTTCAGCAATTTTGTGGCGATGTGCGGCAGGTTTTGCATGTCGCGAAAGCTGGACAGGATAATGACGAATTCATCGCCGGCAAAACGGGCCACGGTGTCTGTATCACGTAGGCAGCCCTGCATGCGCTGCGCAGCCATCTGCAAGAGCGTATCTCCAGCCGCATGCCCCAGGGAGTCGTTGATGTGCTTAAAACGGTCAAGGTCGAGAAAAACTACCCCCAACAGATGGTCGAATCGTTTTGCTTCCGCCAGGTATTGTTCGAAGCGGTCCCGGAGGAGAGAACGATTCGGCAAGCCGGTGAGCTGATCGTATAGCGCCAATCGCTTAAATTCAGCCTCCGTGCTGTGGTGTTCTTCCGCGGTTTTGGTTAGATGATGATTTCGTAACCATTGTCCCGTGAGCAGGCCGGCCAGCAGAATTATCAGGCTTGCGCTGAGGTGGGAAGGAGAAAGCAGCTGGGGCATTGTCCCGTCAGGAAGCAAGTAAAGAAGAGCGTAGATGAGCGTAATGAGGGCACACAAAATCCAACCCGTTTGCCTGGCGTAAAAGAGTGCCGGTCTGGCGGTCTTTGAATGTAAGAGGGGGCGATTCATAATTTGGGGCGCCGGATTAAAAGACTACGGTAATTGCGATAAACAAAAAATCCCATCTTTGCGCGATGGCCAAAGATGGGATCTGTTTCTCTTCGGCGGCCCGGCGGTCCCGTTGGGATCCGTGGCTTTGCGTCCCTGAATCGCTTCAGGTTTGCTTTTATCGGAGGAATGAGTAGTTTCTTAGTTTAGCGGGCTATACATAAAAGGTCAAGAAAAATAATGATTTTATGTAGTTATCTGTTTTGCCTGATTGAAGTTGAGGCCACGGATGCACGCTAAATATTGTAAATACCGATCTTTTAATTATCCAACGACTGTTTGTCTGTAAACAGGGTTCAACCACACACCTTGGTGAAAAGTTCGTCAGACTTTTCACCAAGGGTGTGCATATGATCTATCTGTTTTTCTAGAATTTTCCAGCAATAATTTGGCGGGCTGTGTCGTCCTGGGCCGTGGTCATGAAAGGCAGGCCCGTTTCCGCAGCGGTTTCACGGTTTGCTGCCATGAGATCGTCCCGGCAGATCTCGGTCAGATTGAATTTCCTGGCTCCGGCCATGAATTGCTGCAGACCGCAGGCGAGCTTGTCCGCATAGCCGTACATGGCCACGGCGCCGAAGGGAATATTTTTCATCTCTGCCGCGCCGACTTTTTTCTTGACCGATTCCCAACCGGCGAAAATCTCTTCGGGATAGATTCCTGCCTCCTTGACGGTGGTCGGCAATTCCTCCCAGGAGCCTTTGAGCTCGGCTCTGTTGTCCGGCTGGAAGACGCCTTGAATGTTGTTGCCGAGGAAGCCGGCGATCATTGGCGCCCGGCCCATGCACACCAGCTTGGCGTACGGAGCCCCCAGCGCCAGTGCCTTGAAGAGATGGTCCTCGCGGGCAAAGCCTCCGGCCAGAGAGATGTCCGGGACCTGTTGGTCGCCTTGCGCCAGCAGGGCGCAATACTCATAAGTTTTGGCGTGGAGGGTGAGCGAAGGTATTCCCCAGTGTTCCATCATGTTCCAGGGGCTCATGCCGGTCCCGCCGCCGGCGCCGTCCACGGTCAGCAGGTCGAGGCCGGCTTCGGCGGACAGGCGGATGGCCAGGGCCAGGGCCTCCATGCCGTAGGCGCCGGTCTTCAGAGAGATACGCTTGAACCCCAGTTGGCGCAGATAGGCGACGCTGGTGAGGAACTCTTCTCTGACCTGTGCGGCGCTGTCCAGGTTTGTGGCCCCCAGGCGGCTGTGGCGGGCAAAGGAGGTTATGGCGCGGTTCTTAAAAGCTTCCTGGACCACGGGGTCGCCGGGGTCCGGGTCGACCACGTATCCCCGTTTCTTGAGGAACAGGGCGTATTCCAGGGTGGTGACCTGGATCTCACCGCCGATATCCTTGGCCCCCTGGCCCCACTTCAACTCGATGATCACCCGATCGCCGTATTTTTTGATCAGATATTCGGCGACGCCGTTGCGGGTGTCTTCGACATTCAGTTGCACGATAATCGCCCCGTAACCGTCGTAATAACGGAAAAACGAGTCGATGCGGCGGTCGAGTTCCGGTGACGTGGTCACCTTGCCGTTGACGATCTGGGCCTCCTTGTCGACCCCCACCACATTTTCACCGACCACGATGGGAAAACCGCACAGTGCTGCGCCGACGGCAAAGGAGTTCCAGTAATCCGCGGCAACGAAGGTCGAGCCCAGCGCCCCGGTCATGATCGGCAGGCGGCAGCGGGTTTTTACCTCGGCACCGAATTCGGTCTCGACGCTGACATTGGGAAAGATGCAGTCATCGGGATCGTTGGACAGGCCGGACGGCAGTCCGTGGGCGCCATAGGCATAGCCCTGGATGCGCAGCGCATGATAGCCGACGCCAACCGCGGAGACATTGCCCGAGCCCGAGGTGGTGCGACCGAAACTGCGCGGATAAAGGAGCTTGCGGCCGATCAGGCAGGATAACCAGGTTTCACACTTGCCCTTGCAGTCTGCGGTGCAGAGGGTGCAGAGTCCCGACTCACAGGGCTCGCCGCGGTTGACGGTGCCCAGAGCATCATTTGTTTTTGGCCACTGAAACATGCTGTCTCCCCCTTTTTTTTAGAAAGTTTATGGGCGGCCGGGGGCAGGATAGACCCTTCTTCGCAACATCCACCACCTTTCTTCGGCCGCAGTCCTTGTTTGATTATTGCTTGCAAGTCGGTTATTGCAAGAACTTGAGGTCAATTTTCTGCTGCCTGTTGTGGTCTTGGGCTCGATATCTGAGGCGTTTCTTCTTGACTAACAATTCAAACGTTTGTTTTAATTGTGGGGTCGGCTAATTAAGTTACTTTTGGTCATCAACTGAAGACGGAGCGGTATGGACAGGTCGAATACCAAGCAGCGACTGCTCGATGTGGCGGAAAGGCTCTTCGCCGACAGCGGCTATCACTGTACCTCGTTACGCAAAATTACCGCCGAGGCCGGGGTGAACCTCGCCTCCGTGAGCTATCACTTTGGCTCCAAAGAAGCACTGGTCGAGGCTATTTTTGAGCGCCGTCTGCAGCCTCTCAATGAGGAACGTCTGGGACGGCTGGAAGTCGTTCGTGTCAAGGCCGCTGCAGAGGGACGAAAACCGACGGCGGAAGAGGCTCTGCGCGCCTTTATTGAGCCGACCCTGCATTTTCGCGACTCGGCCCCCGGCGCCCGCTATTTTCTTCATCTTGTCGGTCGGGCCTTGACCGAGCCCGATGACGCGGTCCGGTCTATATTTTTTCGCATGATCGGTCCGGTTTTCGCCCTGATGTTTCAGTTGCTCTGCGAAACCCGGCCGGATTTGGATTACAATCAGGTTTTCTGGCGATTGAATTTCGCTATCGGTGCCATTGCCCGCTGTACCTTTCTCCCGGAAAAACTGCCGGTAGTGCCACCCGGAGTCGAGTTGGAGCCCGGTGCCGAAAAACAGATTACAATGTTGGTCGATTTCCTGGTCGCCGGAATGGAGGCACCATGAGAATGCGCAAGAGTTGGCCCCTGTTCGCTCTGATGTTGCTGATGCTGGTCGCCTGTACACCGCACCGGAAGCAGAAGACGCCCTTGCCCGGACCGTTGCCGGAGAATTATACGGCTGACGGCGGCATGAATTCTAAGGCTCCGCTAGAGCGCTGGTGGGAACAGTTTCGGGATCCCCAACTCGATAGTTTGATGGCTGAGGCCTTTGCTCACAATCTCGATCTCGAACAGACCCGGGCCCGTCTCGAACAGTTTGAGGCGCAGGCCCGTATTGCCGGCGCGGCACAACGGCCGACGGTTGCTCTTCAGGGGGCGACGGGAAGGGTTCGTCAGCCGGGGTTGTTCGGAGTTCAAACCGAAAACATCTATCGCCTTTCGGTGGCTGCCGGTTTTGAAATCGATGTCTGGCGCAAGTTGGCCTCTCGCTCTGAAGCGGCGCGTCTCGATACTCTGGCGGTGCGTCAGGACCTGGGGGCCGTATATCTGTCCCTGTCGGCCCGCCTGGCCGATGTCTACTATCTGGCCGTGGAACAACGCTCTCAGCTGGAGTTAGTCGACGAGACCATTGCTTCCTTTACCGATACCCTGCAGCGGGTGGAAGACCGGTACCGTGAAGGCTTGGTGCCGGCTCTCGATGTTTACCAGTCACGACAGAATCTGGCGGTAGCCAAGGCTTCAAGGCCGCTGTTCGAGGCTAACCTGGCGGCTGCGGAACATGCTCTTGCGGTGCTGGTCGGTCGTTTTCCAGATCGTTCTGCCGCTGGTACTCTGGCGGAACTGCCGGCCTTGGAGGGGGCTTTTCCCGTGGGATTGCCGGCTACCCTGTTGCAGCGTCGGCCCGACATTGCCGGGGCCTTGACTCGCCTGCAGGCAGCGGATGCCAGGGTTGGTGCGGCCATCGCCGAACGATTCCCTTCCTTCAATCTGGTAGCCGATTACGGCGGTGCCGATAGCGAGCTGGGCAGCCTGCTCACTTCACCCAATATTTTCTGGAACCTGTTGGTTAATCTGGCGCAACCCCTGATTGACGGGGGCCGTCGCAAGGCCGAAGTCGACCGCAACCGGGCTCTGTTTCGCGAGAAGCTGGGTTTCTACCATCAGGCGGTGTTGCAAGCGTTCCAGGAGGTAGAGGATGCTCTGGTACAGGAAAAAACCGGGACCCGGCGCATCGAACTGTTGAAGGAGAGGGTGGCCGCTACCGCCGGATCCTTGCGTCTTTCCAGCGAGCGCTACTTGCAGGGACTTTCAGAATATTTACCGGTACTGACCGCCCAGATTGCCCATGCCGAGGCGCAAAGCGCCCTGCTCGCAGCGAAGCGCCAGCGCATCGTGGCCCGTATTTCCCTGGCCCGCGCCCTGGGGGGCAGCTGGATGGATTCGTTTGTTGGAGAACGTCTGTCAAAGTAGACAAGACAAAGGAACATAGATATGAGTCGAACAACTGTGCTGAAAGTAGTATTGCCTTTTCTGGTGCTGGGGGTCGGTGTGGCCATACTGATGGCGCTTTTTGCCAGCCGTCAGGCTCCGGTCAAGGAAGTTAGGGAGTTTGCCGGAGTGTTGGTGGAAACGGTGACGGTGCAGCGTGGCGATCATATCGTGACGGTAGCTGCCACCGGTACCGTACAGGCCCGCCAGCAGACCGAAATCGTTGCCCAGGTGAGCGGTCGGGTCACCAAGTTGGCCGATGAATTTATTGCCGGGGGCATGTTTGGAAAGGGAGACATCCTCTTTCTGCTTGAAGATATCGATTATCGTCTGGCGGTCGAACAAGCCGAGGCCGACTTGGCAGCTGCCGAGCTGGAATTGGCCATGGTAAAGGGGCGGGCGCGCGTGGCCCGTGACGAGTGGCAGCGTCTGCAAATGGGGAAGGGGGATCCCAACCCGCTGGTGCTTTACGAGCCGCAGCTCAAGAACGCCGAGGGGCGAGTGACTGCCGCTAAAGCCGCTTTAAAACAGGCGGGAATCAATCTGCAACGAACCGAAGTGCGTGCTCCCTTCAACTGCCTGGTTCTCAGTGAGGGTATCGACCTTGGGCAGTATGTGCGGGCGGGGGCCACCGTCGGTACCTTGCTCGGTACCGATACGGCTGAGATTGTGGTGCCGCTCCCTCTGGATGCTTTGCCCTGGCTGGATATCCCCCGTGGCGCTGGTCAGGGAGCGGCGGCTACGGTACGTTTTGTCGCGGGGACGCTGAATTATGATTGGCCGGGAAAAGTGGTGCGGACTCTGGGAGAGGTCGATCCCTTGGGCCGCATGGCTCGAGTGGTGGTGGCGGTCGACGATCCCTATCTACGGCAACAGCCGGCGACTGATGAACGTCCACCGTTGGCTGTCGGCAGCTTTGTCGATTTGGAACTGCAGGGAAAGCAATTGCCTGCGGTAAGCGTCCTGCCCCGTCGCGCCTTGCGGGACGACAATACGGTCTGGATAGTCGATTCGGATTCTCTGTTGCATATTCGCTCTGTGCAGGTGCTGCGCCGCGAACGAGATTCGGTCATTATAGGGAGCGGCCTGCAGGACGGTGAGCGGGTTATCGTTAGCGCCCTGGCTGGTGCGGCCGAAGGTCTCAAGGTGCGAGTGCGTGGGGAGGAGGCCGGAACATGAACGGGGCCATTCGTTGGATGACTCAAAACCATGTGGCCGCCAATTTGCTGATGCTGGCCTTTGTGGTTGGTGGTTTGATCATTGGCCTGTCGGTAAAGCAGGAAGTTTTTCCCGAAGTGGCCCTGGACAAGGTCCAGGTGGCCGTATCTTACCCGGGAGCCGGCCCCGAGGAAGTCGAAGACGGTATTCTACTCAAGATCGAGGAAAATCTCACCGGGGTCGATGGTATCCGGCAGCTCAAAGCCCTGGCTCTGGAAGGCTACGGAACGGTGACCGCCGAGTTGATGACCGGTGCCGATCCCAATGTGGTGCTGCAGGATATAAAGACCGAGGTCGATCGCATTATTACTTTTCCCGAAGAAGCGGAAAAACCGGTGATCACCAAGTTGTTGAATCGCAGCGAGGTCGTTTCGGTGGTGGTCTATGGCGATTTGACCGAGCGCAGCCTGCGGGAGCAGGCCGAGACCATGCGCGAGGAGCTGCTCACCCTGCCGGGCATCACCCAGGTCGATCTTTCCGGTGTGCGTCCCTATGAAATTTCCATCGAAATTTCCGAAGCCAATCTACGTCGTTATCGTTTGACCTTAGACCAGGTCGCTCGGCGCATTCGCCAGGCCTCCCTTGATATGCCCGGCGGCACGATCAAGACCACCGGTGGCGAGATTCTGGTTCGCACCAAGGAACGCCGCTATCTCGGCCGCGAATACGAATCGATCGTGGTGGTAAACAATTCGGATGGCACCGAGGTCCGCCTGGGGGAAATCGCCGCCGTCAAAGATTCTTTTCGTGAAACGGATGAGTTTGCCCGCTTCGACGGCCAGCCGGCGGCCATGGTCAAGGTCTTTCGGGTCGGTGACCAGAAGCCGACGGAGATTTCGGACACCGTCAAAAGTTATGTGGAACAAAAACGCCAACGTCTGCCGGACTCGATAAAACTGGCGGTGTGGAACGATACTTCGGAGATTTTCGCCAGTCGCATGAGCCTGCTGACTAAAAACGCGATGCTTGGCCTGACGTTGGTTTTACTGGTGCTCGGCCTGTTTCTTGAGGTGCGCCTGGCCTTGTGGGTCATGCTGGGGATTCCCATCTCCTTCTTGGGGCGCTGTTATTTCTCCCGGTCTTTGATGCGTCGATAAATATGATCTCCATGTTCGCCTTTATCATGGCCTTGGGGATTCTGGTGGACGACGCCATTGTGGTGGGAGAGAATGTTTTTGAACATCGCCAGCAGGGGAAACCTTATCTTCGGGCTGCTATAGACGGGGCTATCGAGGTGGCGCCACCGGTGATCTTTGCCATTCTGACCTCGGTGGTAGCTTTCTGCCCACTGCTTTTCATCTCCGGCACCATGGGCAAGTTTATCAAGACCATTCCGGTGGTGGTTATTATTCTGCTGGTGATTTCCCTTGTCGAATCGCTCTTTGTTCTGCCGGCTCACCTGGCTACAGGCGGACCGCGACCCCTGGGTAAAGATGGTTTTCTGGCTGCTATTGAACGGGTGCGTCTTGGCTTTGGCCGCAAGCTGCGGGCCTTTATCGATGGGCCCTATCACCGGCTTCTCCAGCTGGTGCTGACCTGGCGCTATGTGACGGTGGCGGCGGCAATCAGTATCCTGCTGTTGTGTGCCGGTCTGGTGGGCGGCGGCATTCTCAAGTTTCGTTTCATGCCCAAGGTCGATGGGGAGCTGATTCTGGTCGACCTGGTCATGTTGCCCGGTACGCCCGTTGCCGAGACCCGGCGTGTGCAGCAATTCATTGAGGAACAAGGCCGGGCGGCTATCGCCGAGTTCGATGAACAAGATGCCGAGAACGAGACTATCCTGCGTAATATGTATTCCCTGATCGGCAGCAGCATTAAGGGCGGCGGCCCTGGGGGAGTCGTCACAACCAGCGGTTCTAATCTGTCGACCATTGCCGTGTTTCTTACGCCGAGCGAACAGCGCATAATCAGTGCTTCGCAGGTGGCGAGCCGTTGGCGGGCTCTGGTCGGTGAAATTCCCGGTGTCGATTCTCTGACTTTTACCACCGATCTGGTGCAGATGGGGGCCAATATCGATATCCAATTGGCTCATGAGGATTTTGCTGTGCTTGCCCAGGCCGCCGACCGCCTGAAAGCAGCTATTGGGGATTATCCGGGCGTCGATGATATTGCCAGCAGTTATTCGCGGGGGAAAAAAGAACTTAAATTCCGACTCAGCAGTGAGGCCCGTACTCTTGGTATTACCGAGGAGGAACTCGGTCGACAGCTGCGAGCCGCCTTTTACGGAGCCGAGGCGGTACGTCTGCAGCGAGGTCGAAACGAGGTGCGGGTCATGGTGCGCTATCCGGAGCAGGATCGTCGCCATCTGTGGAATCTGGAGTCGCTGCGGGTGCGATTGGCTAATGGCGGTGAACTGCCCCTGGATCGGGCGGCCGCCGTCGAGCCGGGGCGCGGTTTCGACAGTATCAACCGTACCGATCGCAAGCGGGTTATCAATGTCACGGCCAACGTTGATGATCGGCAGGCTAATGCCGAGGAAATTCTGGCCGAACTGAAAAGCAGTCTGTTGCAGGACCTGGCTGCAGACTATCCCGGCCTGACCTTCAATATGGAGGGAGAGGCCAAAGAGTTCAAAGATGTCATGGAAAGCATGAAGCGTGGCTATCTGCTGGCCATGTTCGGTATTTTTGCCCTGCTGGCGATTCCCTTTCGCAGCTACAGCCAGCCACTGCTGATCATGGTGGCCATTCCTTTCGGTGTGGTCGGTGCCGCCCTCGGTCATTTGCTCATGGGCTATAGTCTGAGCATCATGAGCGTGTTCGGTATCGTCGCCCTGTCCGGGGTGGTGGTCAACGATTCACTGTTGCTGATCGATTATGTCAATACCCGTCGTCGGGCCGGAGATGGCCTGCGCGAGGCCTTGCTGCAGGCCGGTCGGCGGCGTTTTCGGCCCATTCTGCTGACTTCGTTGACCACCTTCTTCGGCTTGGCACCGATGATTCTTGAAACCAGCATGCAGGCCAAGTTCCTCATCCCCATGGCCATCTCCCTGGGTTTTGGTATCCTCTTCGCCACCGGCATCACCTTGCTGCTGATTCCGGCTCTCTATCTGGTCTTGGAGGATGTTCGTCGGCTGTTGGGATTGCGCCCGGAACATGCTAACCACGGGGCCAGCGGTACTCATTAGTATTAGGCCGGACCTTGCAAAATCCCCCAAAATGGCTTACAACATCTTCCACGGCAGGCAAGGGAGGAAACCGTTTGGCCATCATCGAAGATCGTCTCTTTCGTAAAATCAGAAAACAGGTCGGCAAGGCTATAGGTGATTTCGATCTCATTGAAGAAGGGGATCGCATCGCGGTGGCCGTCTCCGGTGGCAAGGACAGCTATACCTTGCTGCACATCCTCGATAGTTTGCGCCGCCGGGCGCCGGTCCGCTACGAGCTGATCACGGTTAACGTCCACCCCGGCTTTCCCGGTTACCGCACGGAACCGCTGGCTCAGCATCTGAAGGAATATGGTTTCGCCAACCGTATGGAGCTGACCGACTGCTATCAGATTATCGAAACCAAGCGCCGGCCCGGTTCTTCCTACTGTTCTTTCTGCGCCCGCCTGCGGCGCGGGGTGCTCTACTCGGTGATGGATGAGTTAGGTTGCAACAAGCTGGCTCTCGGCCATCATGCGGACGATTTTATCGAGACCCTGCTTCTTAACCAGTTTTTTGTCGGCACCCTTAAAGCCATGAGCCCTAAACTGCAGGCCGATAACGGTCGGCATACGGTGATTCGGCCGTTGGTTTACGTCGAAGAGCGGGATATTGTCGAGTTCAGTTACGCCAATGATTTTCCGACGATCGCCTGCGCCTGTCCGGCTGGCAGCGACGGTGATCGTAATCGCCGGCGGATGAAGCGGCTGATCAAGGATCTGAGCGGCGATATACCTCATTTGCGAGGCAGTCTGCTCGGCGCCTTGGGTAATATACAACCCCGCCATCTGCTGGATAAGCGATTCACTGAGTTCTAGCACTGAAACATTTAAGCAGGATAAACTAAGCCGAGGAGTCCCATGGCGAATTCAACGACCATCGATCTTGACCTCGACCTGGCCAGCAAGGTCCAGCGATTGCTCTTTCCCAAGAGTTCACCGTCCTGCGACTGGTGTTGCATGGGGGTCAAAAACCGCATGGCACTGGGATTGGGCGGCGATTTTTTTGAATTCATTGCATTGCCCGACGGTTGCCAGGTAGTTTTCCTCGGCGATGTCACCGGTCATGGCTTGCAGGCGTCCGTAGTGATGTCCTTGCTTTACGGTTATCTGCACCGGGCTTCGACCAGCGGCTGTCTACCGAAGCAGATCGTGGCCGAAGCCAATGCCTTTTTGCAGTTTTTTGCGAAACGCTCGCGCAAGTTTGATCACTATTTTTCGGCCACTCTTTTTTTCAGTATCATCGATCCGGCCAGCCTGATGATGATTTATGTCAACGCCGGCCATGTGGCTCCTTTGGTGAGGCGGGGCGATGAAGTCTTCGCCCTGCAACCGACCGCCTCGCCCCTCGGATACTTCAGTGACCCGGAATTAGAGGTAGAGACCTTTCAATTCGAAGCCGATGACCGCCTGCTGCTTTATACCGATGGCATCAGCGACAGCTTCAATGCCAGAGGACAGTCTTTTGGCAGCGAACGTATCGAACAGCTGTTGCTGAATCATCCCGACCCGCATCTGGACTTTCTCGATCGCTTGTTTGACGCCTTGCGAGAGTTCGGTGCCCCCGACCCGCCCGATGATGACTGTACGGCCATTGTCATCGATCTGCATGATCGACTTTTACTCGCGGATAAATAGGCGCGTACAAGTGAACATGATTGTCTTTGGCTGTATGCTGTGTTAAACGGAGGGCTCCCCAACTCTGGAGAAAAGTTCTGGTCTTCGGTATTTCATCGGAGCCTCTTTGAGCATTCAGCGCCAACAACTGAAGTTTTAAAAATAGGAGGCTACGGCCTATGATGGATTGTGAATGGCAGGCTGGTCAGCGGCGGCACGGGTTTATTGTCACCGGCGTCACCCCTTTGGCCGAGCTGAACCTGACTCTTGTCGAGCTGCGTCATGAGCGACTCGGTTCCCGGATGGTCCATCTGGCCTGCGAGGACGATAATAATCTCTTCGGGGTCGGTTTCCGTACCACGCCGGGCGACTCGTCAGGGGTGGCCCATATCCTGGAGCATACTGTGTTATGCGGCTCCCGGCGTTATCCGGTGCGGGATCCCTTTTTCACCATGCTCAAACGCAGTCTTAACACCTTTATGAACGCCCTGACTTCCAGCGACTGGACTCTCTATCCCTTCTCTTCCCAGAATCGCAAGGATTTTTACAACCTGATGGGTATCTACCTTGACGCCGCCTTTTTCCCTCTACTGCGGGAACGGGATTTTCGTCAGGAAGGTCACCGTCTGGAGTATACCGAAGCGGCCGATGCCAGCTCGCCGTTGGCCTTCAAGGGGGTGGTTTATAACGAAATGAAAGGCGCCATGGCCGACCCCGGTTCTTTGTTGCACCGGCGTCTGACCAAGGCCCTGTTTCCGACGACTACCTACGGTTTTAACTCCGGAGGAGAGCCGGAAGCCATTCTCGACCTGACCCATGAGCAGCTGGTCGACTTCCATCGTAGCTACTATCATCCCGCCAACGCCTATTTCTTCAGTTATGGCAATCTGCCTCTGGAGGAGCACCTGGCCGTGATCGAGGAACAGGTCCTGCAGCGTTTCGAGCCGCTCGAAGTCGATACGGCCGTGCCTGACGAGGTGCGGTTTAAAGCGCCGCAGCGCGTCACCGAAGGATTTCCCATTGCGGAGGGCGAATCGCTGAGCCAGCGTTCCATGGTTCAGGTGGCCTGGCTGACCTGCCCCCTTTCTGACAGTTTTGAAAATCTCGCTCTAAGTTTGCTCTCCCAATTGTTGCTCGGCAACCCGGCTGCGCCGTTGTACAAGGCCCTGATCGAGTCTGGGCTCGGACAAAATCTGGCGCCGGGTACCGGCTATCACGATGACCAGCGGGAGACTTTCCTGGCGGCTGGCTTGCAGGGCACCGACCCGGAGCAGCTCGACGCCATTGAGGAACTGGTGCTGAAAACCCTAGAGCAGACGGCTGAAGAGGGGTTCAGTTCCGATCGGGTCGAAGCCGCGATTCATCAGCTGGAACTCTCCCACCGTGAAGTAGTCGGCGATCAGTATCCCTACGCTCTGTTGTTGCTCATGCGCATGTTTGGTCCCTGGCTGCACAATGACGATCCCGTTTCGCCACTGCTGCTGGATGCTAATTTAGCCAGGCTGCGGCAAGAATTGGATGCCGGGCCCTTCTTCGAAAATCTGATTCGTCGCCAACTGCTGGATAATCCGCATCGGGTTACCCTGCTGCTGCAGCCCGATGCGAAGTTGAAGGAACGGCAGGAAGAGGATTTGAACAATCGCCTGCAAGATATCTCCTCAAAACTCAGCGCTGCCGATCGTCAGGAACTGGTCCGATTAGGCAAGGAGCTGCAGCAGGCGCAGGAGGAGGAAGAGGATCTGTCCTGCCTGCCGACTCTGGAGCTGAGCGATATCCCGGCGACGGAACGTCCCGTGCCCTGCCAGGAGGAGCAACTTGCCGGTTGCTCCCTGTACCGTTTTCCCCAACCGACCAACGGTATCGGTTACTTCACCACCAGCCTGGTAATGAATGATCTGCCGGCAGATCTGCTTCCCCTGGTTCCCCTGTTCGGTACTTTGCTGCCCAAGATTGGTGCGGCCGGTCACAGCTATCTGCAGATGGCCGAACGGATTTCTGCTTCGACTGGCGGGGTTCAGGCCAGCGGCACGGTGATCTGCGATCCTAACTCCCTTGAAGACTTCCAGTTGGCTTTCGAGGTGAGAAGCAAGGCTTTGCTGCGCAATCAGCAGGCGATGTATGAGATCCTGACCGATCTCTTCACCGCTCCCGATTTCAGTGATTTGCAGCGATTGCATACGGTAATCAACCAACTGAGTGTTTCCCTGGAAAATGGTGTTCCCGGGGCCGGCCACAGCTACGCGGCCCGCAGTGCCGGAGCGGCTCTGTCGTCCTGTGGCCGTTTGAGGGAGGAGTGGGGTGGCCTGCACTTGGTACGGGAGGTCAAAAAGCTGGCGGCTCTACAGCCCGAGCAATTGGCTGAGTTTGCCGGTCGCATGCAGCGTCTGGCCGAGCTGGTGCTGTGTCGTTCGCGGCTGCGTTGCTCGGTGACCGCTGAGGAACAGGCCTTTGCTGTCATCGATGCTCCTTTGCAAGCCTTTCTTGCGGCGATTCCCGCTGGCGATGAGCCGACGGGAAAACCTGTGGAGTTGGCCGTTGGCGAGGCGGCAGTGGGCTGGGCGGCTGCGGTGCCTGTTTCTTACGTGGCTCGAGTGTTCCCGACGGTGCCCATGACTCATGCCGATGCCGCCGGCTTGCTGGTTTTGGCTAAGTTGTTGCGTGCTTGTTATCTACATCGCGAGGTGCGGGAGAAGGGAGGTGCTTATGGCGGTATGGCCACCTACGATGCCCAGTTGGGACTTTTCTCCATGCTTTCTTACCGGGATCCCCATCTGCTGCGAACCCTGCAGGTGTATCGCGATGCTACGGAGTGGGCGGCGGCTGGATCCTTTAACGATGAAGATATCCGCGAGGCCATTCTGGCGGTGTTTGGCAACCTTGATCGACCGGTTTCGCCAGCGGGCAAAGGCCAGCGCGGTTTCGGCTACCGGTTACAGGGACTCAGTGCCGCGAGCCGGCAGGCTCTGCGCCAGGGAATTCTGGCCGTCGACCGGGCTACTTTAATGCGGCTGGTCGAGACCTATTTGCTCTCCGGTTGGGATGCCAGCGCCGTAGGCGTGGTCTCGGCGGAAGGACTGTTGCAAGAGGCCAACAAAGAACTCGGAGAGAAGGGGCTCAGGCTGGAAACTATCTGAGATCCTTCTTGTCTCGCTGGCTCTGTCGGGTTAGGATATTTCTCGGTATCGGCAGATGGTTCAGGTTTGATTTTCCCAGGGACAAGATATGGATAAGCTTTTATCCACCAAACAGGTCGCCCAGCTCCTTGGGGTCAACGAAAAGATGGTTTATACGTTGATCACCGAAAAAGGACTGCCCGCGACCAAGATTACCGGCAAGTGGCTGTTCCCTCGCCATCTGGTCGAGCAGTGGGTCGAGAGTCGAACCATTAATGTTCCTCAGTCGGAAACGGCTTCTTTACGCTCCGGTCAGCTGATGGTGGCTGGTAGCGATGATGTCCTTTTCGAACGAACCCTTAACCTCTTTATGCGTCTGAATAACGGCTACCTGGCGACCTTCGGTATTTTCGGCAGCCTCGGTGGCCTTAAAGCCTTGAGGCGCGGCCTCTGTCACATGGCTACCAGCCATCTGGCTGAAGAAGATGGGCGGGATTTCAACTTTTCTTTTGCCGCCAGCGAGCTCGATTCGTTGCCGGCCGTGGTTAATTTCTGCCGTCGTGAGCAAGGGCTGGCGGTGGCCAAGGGCAATCCCCTGGGCATTAGCGGTGTCGCCGATATCGTGGCAAAGAAGCTGACGGTGGTGAATCGTTCCCTGGACACCAGCACACGAATTTTATTCGATCGCGAGTTGCAAAAAGCCGGTCTGCAGTCCGCCAAGATCAAAGGCTACGGCCATGAAGTGGCCCGCCATTTCGACATCGGCCTTGAGGTGCTTTGCGGTCAAGCCGATCTCGGCCCGACCATCCGTCCGGTAGCGGCTCTACTCGGCCTCGACTTTATTTCTCTTGGCTGGGAGCGTTTTGATTTGCTGGTGCCCAAAGAACATTTTTTTGATCAGGGAGTGCAACTTTTCCTCGGATTGCTGCACGAGCCCGAATTTCGTGCCTTGGTCGATTACCTGCCAGGGTATGATCTGGAGCTAACCGGCAAGATGGTCTATCCCAACGAAGGGCGGTAATTGCAGTGCATTTGCCAGTTCTCTTGTTTGTTTGAAATGTCTCTCAGGGCGGGTTGCTGTTACAGCAATCCGCCCTTTGTCTTTACGCCATAGATCCCTGCGATCCCCCCCTTCCTGAACTTTCCGACTATCCTGTTTATGCACCACTCAACTACTTTGGCGGTATTAATATCTAAGGTGTTCTTTATCAATCCGGTTGAAATTTTTCTTGGCGCAATATAAAGAAAGTGATAACATCGCCGCGCAATATAAAGATAGTGATAACCGCGGCCGTTGTTGCCAAAGTCATAATTGTTACTGGTACTTCTGTTCTGTAGGGCAGAAACTGTTGTTTTTTTAACCCGCCATTTTGGCACCCAAGGAGGAGCACAACTAATGAAATCGATCTTTCGACTGTCAATTGTTACCCTGACCCTGTTGGCCTTTTTCTGCACCGGCGCCCTGGCCATGGAGCGCCTGAAGCTGTCCACCACCACTTCGACTGACAACTCCGGTCTGCTCGATGCACTGCTGCCCACTTTTGAAAAAAAGTATGACTGCAAGGTTGACGTTATCGCTGTCGGTACCGGCAAGGCGATCAAACTGGCTGTTGCCGGCGACGTAGACGTGACCATGGTTCATGCCCGTTCTAAAGAAGACAAATTTGTTGCCGACGGCAACGGTGTAAACCGCCGCGACGTTATGTACAACGACTTTGTGGTCATCGGTCCCCAAAACGACCCGGCAGGCATCAAGTCGGCCAAGACCGCTGCCGAAGCTTTTGAAAAGCTTGCTGCCGCCAAGGCCAAGTTTATCTCCCGTGGTGACGACTCCGGTACCCACACCAAAGAAAAAAATCTCTGGAAAGCAGCCGGTGTTGCTCCTGCCGGTGACTGGTACATCGAAGCAGGTCAGGGCATGGGTAAGGTTATCACCATGGCTAACGAACTGCAGGGTTACACCATTACCGACCGTGGCACTTTCATCGCCTATCAGGACAAGATCGAACTGCCGGTTCTGTTTGCCGGCGACGCCGCCCTGTTTAACCCCTATGGCGTGATTGCCGTCAATCCGAAACTGCACCCCCATGTCAACTACGACCTGGCGATGTCCTTCATTGCCTTCCTGACCGGCCCCGAAGGCCAGAAAGCCATTGCTGACTTCCGTAAGAACGGTCAGCCCCTGTTCTTCATCTACGACTAAGTGTTAATCACTACCGTTTGATATGATCAGTTCATTGGCCCTCCCTGTCGACTCTGTTGACGGGGAGGGCTTTTGTTTGCGAAAGTGATCTGTGGCAGAATGGCCTTGATGCTCACCTCTGCCGGAAAAGGGATGTAAAACCGTGAAGATCAAGTCCTTTGAATTCAATCTGAGTGAACTGGCCGGCGCCATGGGGGATTTTGGCACCCTGTTTCCCCTGGCTATCGGCTACATTGTGGTCTGTGGTCTTGATCCCGCAGGTTTGCTGGTGATGATGGGCCTGACCAATATTGTCACGGGTTTGGTCTATCGTCTGCCCATGCCCGTTGAGCCGATGAAGGTGCTGGCGGTTGTGGCCATTGCCCAACAGTGGTCACCGTCCATGGTCTATGCTTCCGGTTTTGCCATGGGTGTCCTTTGGCTGTTTCTGTCTGCGACCGGCCTGATGGGGTTGCTGGCTCGAATTACTCCCCGGCCGGTTATTCGCGGCATTCAGGTGGCTCTTGGTGTGATGCTGGCTGTTCAGGCTGTTAAAATGCTGGCCGGCGGCTGGGTGCTCGGCGTGCTCGCAATCGCGATTGTTTTGTTGCTGCGTCGAAATCGCTATGCTCCGGCGGCGGTGGTTTTGGTGCTGCTCGGCATGGCTATTATGCTGGTCAAGGGGACCTTTGCTCAGGTCCAGGCCCCGGTCTTTGCCTTGCCGACGATGGTAAGTTTCTCCCTGGTGGAATCCTGGCAGTCGCTACTGGCGGCCGGCTTCTCCCAGTTGCCTCTGACGGCTACCAATGCCGTTATCGCCACCTCTGTGCTGATCAAGGAATACTGGCCGGATAAGCCCGTTAGTGAAACACGTCTGTCCCTCAATATGGGGCTTATCAATCTGCTCAGCCCGTTTTTTGGCGGTATGCCTATGTGCCATGGGGCGGGTGGCTTGGCCGGGCAGTATTATTTCGGAGCCCGTACCGGCGGCGCCAATATTATCGAAGGCTTGCTGGAACTGGCACTGGGGCTTTTGTTAGCCCAGTCAATTGCCGGCCTTTTCGCGGCTTTTCCCCTCGCCATTGTTGGTGCCATGATGTTTTTGGTCGGCATCGAGATGACCAAGTTTGCTAAAGACACCCGCTGGAACCTTGATTTACTGCCTCTGTTGGCGACCCTGGTCGCTTCATTGTGGATTAATATGGCCTGCGGCTTTTTGGTTGGGCTGGCGGTTTACTATGGTATTGAGTGGCAGCAGCGTCGTGGCTGTCGAAAAGGTGCCGCTTAAAACCGACTCTGATTTCACTCTCTTTTTTTCTTTCTTTCTTTCTTTTTCTGTTGCCTGTCGTTGATAGACGAGGAGTTCGGGCAACTGCTATACTATCCCCGACTCTATATCGCCTGAAATTTTGTGCACGGCCTGTTGAGGCGCGGTGTTTACGAGAAAGGGAAAGGCTTATGTGCCAGTTGCTTGGCATGAACTGTAACGTACCCACAGATATCTGTTTTTCTTTTACCGGATTTCGACGCCGTGGCGGAGACACGGATGTTCATTCCGACGGTTGGGGGATTGCCTTTTTCGAAGGGAAGGGAGTGCGAATGTTCCTTGATCCGGAACCTTCGGCGGAATCGATTGTTTCGGAGTTCGTGCGCAGCTATCCCATCCATTCCCTCAATGTTATCGCCCATATTCGTAAATCGACCCTTGGTGTTACCAGTCTTGAAAACACCCATCCCTTCATGCGTGAACTCTGGGGGCGTTACTGGATCTTCGCCCACAACGGTCACCTTCCCGATTTTAAGCCCGAACTGGACGGTAATTTTATCCCGGTCGGTAATACCGACAGCGAACTCATCTTCTGCTGGCTACTGCAGAGCCTGCAGCAACGTTTTGGTGCCAGTCTGCCGCCGCGCGATGAATTATTCGAAGCGTTACGGGAATTGACGCTGCCTCTCGCCGGTACTGGCATTTTCAACTATCTGCTATCCAACGGTGACTGCCTGGTGGCGCATTGCTCCACGGAGTTGAACTACATCGTTCGCTGCGCCCCTTTTGCCGAAGCTCATCTTAAAGATGAAGATGTCACCATTGATTTTAGTCAGGTGACCACTCCCGACGATCGGGTGGCCCTTATCGCGACTCAACCCCTGACAGACAACGAAGCCTGGGTGGCCATGCGTCCCGGAACAATGTGGCTCTTTCACCAAGGCGAAGTCGTTGGCGTGGGAGATACCGCGCCCAGTCCGGTTTCCTCACTCGGTGGATAAGGTGGGGGAGTGTAAGAATGTTTCCGAAGGCTATGTTGGTAATTAAGGACCCCTGCTTGTGGAGTGGCTATGAAACGAAGCATTATTGACCGCTACGAAATGAACGACAGTCGGCAGGTGGTGGTAGACGTATCGGTACGGTCCGTAGAAGACCTTTTCGACCGCTTTGACCGTAGCGCGCCTTATCTGAAAAAAGATCTCGACCCCCAGTTCGTCGATTACCTGATCGGTTGTGCCCAAGAGCTTGGCCGCCACGATTTCACCATCCGCATCAACCTGACAAGCCCTGCTTCCGTAGAGAATAAGCAGCGGGTTCAACAGAGTATTCGCAACTACCTCTATTATCTGCAACAGGTCACGGTACGGGAGTTAAAAGCCATGTTCCGGCGCTCTCTGGCGCTGTTCGGACTTGGCTTGGCACTGATGACCCTGGCGATTATCGCAGGCCAACAGATCGCCCATGACGGCAGCGTGCCAGGTCAAATTCTCACCGAGGGGTTAACGGTAGCCGCCTGGGTTTCCTTGTGGCAGGCTTTGGCCAATCTGCTCATTGAGTGGCAGCCTCATCACCGGGAGCTTGTCGTTTATCGGCGGATCGTGGCGGCTCCAGTGCAATTTCAATAAGTTGGCGAAGAGTGATTGTCATGGTCTTTGACTGCTGTGTGTTCTTGCTTCAGCAGCGTGTGCGGCCTTGCGTGGTCTTATCCAAAGCACAAGATTTCAGATGTGTTTTGCTCGGTGATATTTGTCGGTGCTTGCCTTGCGGGAAGTTTGGCAGACGCCTATAATATAGAGGGTGGTTAATGCCACCTTCTGTAAAAGAAAGGAGAATAGAGATGAGACTCCAAGATGGTGATGTTCTGATCGGTAAAGCGGGTGAATATGATGTTGAATTTACCGTAACCAAGGTATGCAAGGGCGATATTTGCTGGAGCGAGTGCGATGCCGAGGTTATGTGTAACGGGGAAAAGATGACCCCTGTGGCCACGGGCGCCCGGATGTCGGAGCGGGCTCCGCATCGTCGTGAAAGGAGCCGTGCGGGGCACTCGCCTTTGTGATCTAAGTCTGAAAGACTGTCCATAGCGGCTTGTCGATCAAGCCATTGTGAAACATAAAATAGGGTCATTTCCAGAAATGGAAATGACCCTTTTGTGTACGCCCGAGATCGGTTGACGGGACCCCCGGCTATTGATTGCGTTGCTCCGGGCGTTGCTGCTCTGGAAGTTTCCGGATCATTTTACATTCTTCCGTGCGATAGGTGGAAAGCCGGTCGGCCAATAAATCGAAATCAACTAAATGGCCGTCAAACTCCGGTCCGTCTACACAGGCAAATTTAAGTTCGCCGCCAACCACCACCCGGCAGCCGCCACACATGCCGGTCCCATCGATCATGATCGGATTAAGGCTGACAATGGTGCGAATCTGATGAGGGCGAGTCATCTCGGTTACGGCTTTCATCATCGGTACCGGGCCGACGGCGTAGACCGCTTGCGGTATCGAGCGGGGGTCGGCGATAAGTCCCTGCAGAACATGGGTGACAAAGCCTTGCCTGCCGCGGCTGCCATCTTCAGTGGCTACCAGCACTTCGACGCAAAACTCTGCCAGTTCGTCGGCCAGGATAATGAGGTCGGCGTTACGGCCGCCGATGACGCTGATCACCTGGTTGCCGGCTTCGGCCAGGGCTTTTGCGAGAGGGTAGAGTACCGCTGTGCCGACACCGCCACCGATGCAGGCGACCCGCCCCCAGGGTTTGATTTCCGTCGGTCGGCCAAGGGGGCCGGCCAGATCACGCAAGGAGGTTCCGGCCGGCAAGGCCGTCAGACGGCAGGTCGAATAGCCGACCGCCTGAACAAAGAGGGTGACGGTTCCCCGGTCGATATCCGCGTCGGCAATGGTCAGGGGAATGCGCTCGGCTTCTTGATCTGCATGTACAATAACAAACTGGCCGGGCTGCCGAGACCGGGCAATTCGCGGTGCGCGAATCACCATGCGATACAGGTTGGGGGCGATAAGGTCGTTGCTGACGATGGGGAACATGTGACTCTCCCTTCGTGATGCCTTGGAGCTGTTTCTGACTGTAATTATACCAGCTGGCCGCCAATTCGATAGCAGGCAAAAAACTGTGGTTCGGGCTGGACATCCCAACGGGCCTCGCTATGCTGTAAATCAGTACGTCATTCAGACCAAACCAATCACCAGAGGAGGTACCAGAATGGGAACACATTACATTACGGAAGACTGTATCAATTGTGGAGCCTGCGACGATATCTGTCCGGTGGATGCTATCAGCGAAAAAGGTGAAATCCATGTGATCGATCAGGAATTATGTACCGACTGTGGAATCTGCGACGACGTGTGCCCGGTCGATGTCATTATGACCGGTTGAGGCAGGGACCTAGTAAGCTGCAGGTGTCAGCTGACCGACAAAAGAAAACGGGCCGCCTCGGAGAATCGAGGGGCCCGCTTTCTTTTGTCGGTATACTTTTCAGGCCCAGGCTTTGAAAAAGGGAGCAAGTCGCTGCAAGGCGGTGTCGATATTCTCTCGGGAATTGGCATAGGAGAAACGTAAAAAACCTTCGGCTCCGGCACCGAAATCGATGCCCGGAGTCAGGGCAACGCCGGTTTGTTCAAGGATTTCCATCGCTAATTTCAAGGAGTCGGCAGAGATGTGGCGGCTATCGGCCAGAATGTAAAAGGCCCCAGCGGGCTGGCTTTTGATCTTTAGCCCCAGATCTTGTAGTCCCTGCAGCAGAAACAGGCGGCGTTCATTGTAGGTGGCCCGCATGCGGCAGAGGTCGGTCTGGCAATCTTCAAGGGCGCTGATGCCGGCCTGTTGAACAAAACTGCTGGCGCAGATCATGAAGTTTTGATGCAGCGTCTGTAACGTACGCATGGCCTCCGCCGGCGCGATAAGGTACCCCAGTCTCCAGCCGGTCATGGCATAGGCCTTGGAGAACCCACCGAGGACAAAGGCCTGGTCGCTGAACTCCAGAGCGCTGTGTTCTTCTCCTTCATAAGTCAGGCCGTGGTAGATTTCGTCGGAAACAAGAGGCACTGGTAGTTGAGCCAGTTCTTTCAGCCAGGCTGTTGGTAGCAGGCTGCCGGTCGGGTTGGAGGGTGAGTTGATCAGCACTGCCCGAGTACGGTCGTTTACCAAGGGGCGGACCTTGGCCGGATGCGGCTGGAACCCGGCCGTTTCCAAGGTGCGCAGCTGGCGAGGCACGCCGCCGGCAAACCGGATAAAGTCCGGATAGCAGGCGTAGCTTGGATCGCTGAGAATAACCTCGTCACCTGGGTCGAGCAGCATGGAGAACAGCAGAAGCATCAGCGGACTGGTTCCGGCTGACACCAGCACGCAGTCTGGATCGACGGTTACCCGGTAGCGGTTTCGGTAATGATCGGCAATGGCTTGCCGGATTGCCCGATCACCCAGAGAGTGGGTATAACGGGTTTGGCCCTGTTCAATGGCGGCAATGGCCCGGTTGACAACGGGTGCCGGTGTTGGTAGGTCCGGTTCTCCCAGGCAGAGATAGATAATATCGCGGCCAGCCGCTTCAAGGGCTTGGGCTCGCTCCATGACCTCCATGGCCAGAAAGGGCGTTACGGAGTCGGCGCGGTGTGAACGATGGATGGACATACTGCTCTCCTTAGCCGCTTTAGTCAGCGGCCGCCGTTTTTACTGGCCGGTACTGCCCGTTTAAAGGCCCAGGCCTCGATCTTTTTGATCTGCTCGGCCATGGTTACCGAAATAGGCACAGTGCGGCCGATGGCCTCCATAATATCCTGTTGGTTCATGGGGCGGCCTTGGGCCAGGGCCTCGAAGGAGGCTCCGGCCACCGCCTGTTCGATTTCGGCGCCGGAAAAACCCTTCGTTGAATGAGCCAGCATCGACGGCGAGAAGTCCGCCGGTTGGAAGTCACGCCGCCGCAAATGGATATTGAAGATTTCTTCCCGCTCTTCGACGCTAGGCAGAGCGATGTAAAAGATTTCATCGAACCTTCCTTTGCGCAGCATCTCTGCCGGTAGCATTTCGATAGCGTTGGCCGTGGCGGCCACAAATACCGGCGCGCGTTTTTCCTGCATCCAAGTGAGAAAATAGCCGAGCACCCGGGATGCTGCGCCGCCTTCGGACTTGAAGCCCTGGTTGGAAATCCCGGCCTCGATTTCATCGATCCACAGCACGCAGGGGGAGAGCGACTCGGCCAGACTGCAGGCCTGGCGCAGGCTGCTTTCCGGAGAGCCGTAGGTTCCTTCGTAGACGGTAGACATATCGAGACGCACCAGGGGCAGCTGCCAGCGGGCGGCAATGGCTTTGACAAACATGCTTTTGCCACATCCGCTGATACCCATCATCAGGACGCCTTTGGGCAGGTTGTTGCCGGAAGCCAGTTCTTCGGCGCCGAAGGCCTGCTCCCGTTTGTCCATCCAATGCTTAAGGTTTTCCATGCCTCCGACTTGATCGACATTGAGTTCGTTGTCGACGAATTCCATGATGCCGGTGCGGGCCAATAGCTGCTTCTTGTCTTGAAACAGGGCAGCACGAATTCCTTCGGCTCCCGCATCCCGGGTGACACGGGCCAGGCGTAGAGCACCGTCGATGTCACGCAAATCGAGGCCCTGGGCAGCCAGGGTCAGACGATTCAGGTCGTTATCACCGGTAATCATGCGGCCTAGCGCCGGGTCCTTGTCTCGGTGGGCTTGCAGATAACCGCGAATTTCGGCTCGGTCTGGCAGGGCATGGCGCAGTACGGTGATATAGGGCTGCAGGGCAGGGGGATCTCGACCCTCGGGCAGAGCAGTACCAGCACTTTGCCGGCGGCCCGGCGTTGACTGGCAAAGTCTTTCAGCAGCCGCTGGATAAAGGGATGGTCTTGCCAGAACCAATGCAGATCCTTGAAGATATAGATGCCGCGGCCTTCCTGGTTAATAGCCCAGGACAGGGCTTTGAGCGGCTCGATGGTATCTTCCTGGTTGGGAAAGCCGTCCGTGCAACTCCATGACCGGGGCTCGGGCATATCTTTGAGACCCTGCTGCAGGGAGCGGCTCAGCAACGATTCGCTGCGTTGCTCGTTGTCCGTGGCAATTAACAGCAGGGGCGTTCCGGCTGCAACCAGGCGGATAAAGACAGAGGGATTGAGCAATTCGTCCATGGGAATACTCCGTGAAGGAAGGTCACAGGTGGTTGTGAACTGAACATTAATTCATTGTGCGAAAAATGTCCATGAATGCCTGTGCCTGTTGATACTGGTGAACCTGACGAGGTTAACTGGTGAGCGAGTTTGCTTGCATTCTGGCGGGAAATAAGCTAGTTTCTGCCCCGTAAAGGCACTTGGTGCCTTGTTTTGTTTTAAATTCGACGCTGCTGTTTTGCTGCTTCTGTGTTCTGTAATCTGCCAAGTCAGAGGTGTACTCCATGCGCTATTCCCAATACCTGCTCACCACCCTTAAGGAAACCCCCGCTGACGCTGAGATCGTCAGCCATCAACTCATGCTGCGGGCGGGCATGATCCGTAAGGTTGCCGCCGGCATCTACAACTATCTGCCTTTTGGATTGCGTGCAGTGCGTAAGGTGGAAGAGATCGTTCGTCAGGAAATGGAGAAGGCTGGAGCTCTGGAGCTGCTCATGCCGATGGTTGTCCCAGCTGAGTTGTGGCAGGAATCGCAGCGCTGGGAGCAGTACGGCAAGGAACTGTTGCGACTCAAGGATCGTAAAGATAGTGACTTCTGTCTGGGACCTACCCATGAGGAAGTTATTACCGACATCGTAAGGGGTGCGGTACGCTCCTACCGACAATTGCCTCTCAATTTATACCAGATTCAGTCCAAATTTCGCGACGAGATCCGGCCCCGTTTCGGCCTGATGCGCGGTCGTGAATTTATCATGAAGGATGCCTATTCCTTTGATCTCGATGAGGCCGGTGCCGATGCCGCGTACGAAAAGATGTTCCAGGCTTATCGAAGAATTTTTGAACGCTGTGGCCTGAAATTTCGAGCGGTTGAAGCCGATACCGGAAATATCGGCGGTTCTTCCTCTCATGAATTTATGGTTCTAGCCGAATCGGGCGAGGATGCTATTGTCTCTTGTAGCAGCTGCCAATATGCCGCCAACGTAGAGAAGGCGGAGCTGATCGCCACTGCCGAGGCGACACCGGAGCCAGCGATGGATCTGCAGAAGGTGGCCACCCCCGGTATGAAGTCGGTGGAAGAAGTGACGACCTATCTTGAGGTTACTCCCCAGCGCCTGGTCAAGACTCTGGTTCTGCAGACCGATGGCGGAGAGACCGTAGCGGTGCTGTTGCGCGGTGATCGGGAACTGAACGACATCAAGCTTTGCCGTTTGCTCGGCTGCAACGAGGTGACTCTGGCCAGCGAAGAGGTCGTGCAGCAGGTCACCGGCGCGCCCAGCGGTTTTGCCGGTCCGGTCGGTCTTGAATTGCGAGTGCTGGCCGACCACGAAGTGGCGGCCATGGCCGATTTTATTGTCGGTGCCAACGCTGCCGACAGTCACTATGCCGGTGTTAATCTGCAGAGGGACTTTACCGTTGAAGCCTTTGCCGATCTGCGCTTGACCGTGGCGGGCGATCCCTGTCCCCGCTGCGCAAGTCCGTTGGAGAGTTGGCGAGGGATTGAAGTGGGGCATATCTTCAAGCTCGGCACCAAGTATTCCGAAGCGTTGGGTGCTACGGTTCTCGACGATCAGGGCAAAGACCGGGTGTTGATCATGGGCTGTTACGGCATCGGTATCGGTCGAACCGTTGCCTCGGCTATCGAACAGAATCACGACGAAAATGGAATTATCTTTCCGCTGCCCATCGCGCCTTTCCAGGTGTTGATTGCAGTGGTTAATCCTAAGGATGAAGCGGTCTTGAAGGCCTCTGAAGATCTCTATCAGTCGTTACAGCAGGCTGGTGTCGAGGTGCTGTTGGATGATCGCGACGAACGCCCGGGCAGCAAGTTTAAGGATGCCGACCTTCTCGGTATTCCCCTGCGACTGACGGTCGGCACCCGTGGTCTTAAAGAGGAGGCGGTGGAGCTGCAGCGGCGCAAAGACGGTGAGCGGACTATGCTGCCTCTGGCAGGGGCTGCGGAACTCCTTGCCGAGGAAGTCCGCCAGGCCTTGGCCCTATAAATAACGCTTGGCTGCATGACACAGGGTGAAAGGTGCATGTCATGAAACAAACCAGTATCGATAGCAGTGGCCGGTTGGCGCTGCCCTTTTATGCGGCTAAGGAGCTCGGCGGCCATTCTTTGGAGCTTGCTTCCCATGGGCCTGGCCACCTGTTTGTGATTGATCCCGAAAATCCTGTGCAGATGGCTGGTCGGCTGGGTGATATTGCCCTGGTTGACTTGTTGTCCTTTTTTAACATGTTTCGCAAGACCGGGGTGCTATGCCTGGAACTCAAAGGCGGCCGCAAAGAAATTTATTTCAAACTGGGTGAGATTGTCTTTGCGACCAGCACCTTTGCCGAAGAACATCTCTGCGAGATTCTTTATGATCAGGGTAAGCTCGACCGGGATGCCCTGCACAAGGCCCGTCAGTTGGCGGGTAGTCAGGCTCAGATCGGCAAATGTCTGGTGGAAAAGAAAATTGTTACCGCCAAGGATCTCTGGCTTGCCAGTCGCTATCAGGTGGAAGTGAGTATATATAATCTCTTCCTGGCGGCTGAAGGCAGCTTTTATTACGAGGACCGGGAGGTCGAAGAGGACCAGGCGGTAAGGCTGTCCACCAGCACCCAGAATCTGATTATGGAGGGGCTGCGGCGGGTCGATGAACGGACCCTGTTCATGCGCCAGATTCGCTCTTTGGAAACGATTCCCATGCCCACGGACAAAGAGGCGACGAACCTCGGTGAGCAGGAACAGGTGATGCTCGATGTTATTGGGCGCGGTCGGCTCAATGTCAAGTCGGTTTTACGGCGCAGTGGCGTTGCCGAGCTCGACGGGTTGCGTTTGTTGCACCAGCTGGTAAGCAAGGGGCTTGTTCGCATTGAGGATGCTCCCTCTTTTGCCATTGGCGGCGATATTGGCGAGATGCTCAAAGTGTTCAACGGCGTGCTCGTTCTTCTGTATCGTCGAATTGTCGAAAACAACCCCCGGTTCAATGATGAGTTGCGCAATTTCTTGAGGGCTGTTCCTTCTCCCTTCTCCTACGTGTTTCGGGATGTTGCCTTGCTTGATGACGGCTCTGTGGATGGAGGACGGATTTTAGCCAATCTGGCCGGTCTCGAAGAACGGGACAAAAAGAAGTTGCTCGCCGAAGCACTGAGTGAGCTGGTTTATATGGAGTGCCACGCAGCGCGCCGTGATCTCGGCAACGCTGCATCTGCCGAATTATTGCAACGGGTGCAGGAAATCCCCCGGCGGATCAAAAATATTCTGGAGAGAAAATCATGATTGAGGCAGCAAAACAACGACTTGTTTTTGCTCTGGATGTTGATTCCTGTTCTGCTGCGGAACGTTGGGCGGAACAGTTGCATGACAAGGTTGGATTGTTCAAGGTCGGTAAGCAGCTGTTTACCAAGTGCGGCCCCGATATTGTTCGGCGGATTCAGCAGCGGGGCGGGCAGGTGTTTCTTGATCTGAAGTACCACGACATCCCCAACACGGTAGCTCGAGCCACTGTGGAAGCTTGCCGCCTGGGAGTTAAAATGGTCAACGTGCATGCTCTCGGCGGGCCAACCATGATGCGTGAAACAGCGGCTGCAGTGAAGGAATGCTGCGCGGCTGAAAATCTTGAACGACCTATTTTGTTGGCGGTGACCATCCTGACCTCGAGTGACCAGGAGACGTTGCGCGCGGTAGGTATTGATCGGCCGATAGAAGAGATGGTGCCGCTCCTCGCCAAGCTTGCCCAGCAGGCCGGTCTTGACGGAGTGGTGGCCTCGCCCCGGGAAGTGCCCTTGATCCGGCGTGCCTGCGGTAATGACTTTGTAATCGTTACTCCCGGGGTGCGCCCGGCGTTTGCTTCTGTCGACGACCAGAAGCGTATCACCACGCCAGCTGATGCCATCGTCGCCGGTGCGGACTACCTGGTAGTCGGTCGGCCGATTGCTAAGGCAGACGATTCGAGGGTGGCGGCAACGATGATTCTTGAAGAAATGGCCCGGGCTTTAGCCGAGGTCGACTGTGGCTGATCTCATCTATGGCATCAATGCGGTAAGTGAAGGACTGCGCAGTTCGCGGCGGAAACCGTTGTCGTTGGTCTTGCAGCGGGACAGCAAGTCGCCCCGCCTTGTGCAATTGCAGCGGGAGGCAGAGTCTGCAGGGGTGCCGGTTGCTCGCCGGGACCGACGTGAGCTCGACCGACTAGTAGGGCATGGTCATCATCAGGGAGCCTTGCTGGAGATCGAACCCTTCGCCTATCTTTCCCTTGAGGAGCTTCTGCAGCGCTGGCGGGTTTCCGAAGCGCCGGCCTTTTTCCTGGTTTTGGACGGTATTACCGACCCCCATAACCTGGGTGCGATCTTACGCAGTGCCGACGGGGCAGGATGTCATGGGGTAATAGTGACCAAGGACCGCGCCTGTCCCGTTACCGGAGTAGTGGATAAGGTTTCCGCCGGTGCCCTGGAGCATGTGCCCTTATGTCAGGTCACCAATCTGGCCCGCACTCTCGATGCCTTGCGCAAGGAGGGTGTTTGGGTCTATGGGCTGGCTGGGGAAGAAGGGGCCAGCCCTCTCTACGATACCGATTTGTGCGGTGACCTGGCCCTTGTGGTCGGTAGCGAAGGGACAGGCTTGCGCCCTAATACCCGGTCTCACTGCGACTTGTTGCTGGCGATCCCTCTCCGTGGGAAGGTATCGTCTCTCAACGCGTCGGTAGCGACATCCGTAGCCCTTTTTGAGGCCGGCCGCCAGAGACGTCTGCCCTCATCCGATAATTAAATTGGCCGGTCCAGGAAAAAAACATTGAATGTGCTTGACAGGGGGCGCGAAAATATAATATACACAACGCCGTTGTTCGGCATGCGGCATTTTTCTGAAAATGCTCCTTGCAAAGATATCGCTTAGCGTGTATAAAGTCTGTCTGTGTTCTGTGCTGGCGTAGCTCAATTGGTAGAGCAGCTGACTTGTAATCAGCAGGTTGCGGGTTCAATTCCTGTCGCCAGCTCCAGTAGGCTGCGCATCGGACGGCGCATAAAACTGAATAGCAAAGAAATTTCTTTTGGAGGGGTTCCCGAGTGGCCAAAGGGATCAGACTGTAAATCTGACGTCGTAGACTTCGGAGGTTCGAATCCTCCCCCCTCCACCAAATAATCTTGCCGGGCAAAGTGCCGGTGGCTGTATCCCAGGAGGCTGATGCCGTTAGTACTGGAAGCAGTGCTGTCGCCGAGTCCAAAATGCTTCACCAAAGGTTGGTTGTCGTTTTCTCGGGCGGGAATAGCTCAGTTGGCTAGAGCGTCAGCCTTCCAAGCTGAGGGTCGCGGGTTCGAGTCCCGTTTCCCGCTCCATTTTAGAAAAAGCAGCGACTCCAGTAGGCGTAATCACGAATAGGCCCACATAGCTCAGTTGGTAGAGCGCATCCTTGGTAAGGATGAGGTCACCGGTTCAAATCCGGTTGTGGGCTCCATTTGTTGATGTTTCGTCGCTGGGTATTTTGCTTTGGAGCAAATTTTATCGGCCCCGGTCAGTGCTCTGGCGGCCCCACCTAAGTCACGACAAAAAGATAAAAAAACAAGGGAGGTTGACGCAATGTCAAAAGAAAAATTTGAAAGAACAAAACCCCATGTCAATATTGGGACCATCGGTCACGTCGACCACGGTAAGACCACTCTGACTGCAGCCATCACCAAGGTTATGGCCGCTGGCGGCGGAGCCGAGTTCAAGGCTTTTGATCAGATCGACAACGCTCCTGAAGAGCGTGAGCGCGGTATTACCATCGCCACTGCCCACGTCGAATATGAGACTGCAAACCGTCACTACGCTCACGTTGACTGCCCCGGCCACGCCGACTACGTCAAAAACATGATTACCGGTGCGGCGCAGATGGACGGCGCCATTCTGGTTGTCTCCGCTGCTGACGGTCCCATGCCTCAGACCCGTGAGCACATCCTGCTCGCCCGTCAGGTTGGCGTACCTGCCATGGTTGTCTTCCTCAATAAGGCCGACATGGTCGACGACGAAGAGCTGATGGAACTGGTCGAGCTGGAAGTTCGCGAACTGCTGTCCGCTTACGACTTCCCCGGCGACGATCTGCCGATCATCCCCGGCAGCGCCCTGCAGGCGCTGGAGTGCGGTTGCGGCGATGCTGCCTGTGCGGCCTGCAAGCCTGTTTTCGAGCTGATGGAAGCTGTTGACAGCTACATCCCCGAGCCGGCTCGTGCCATTGACCTGCCCTTCCTGATGCCTGTCGAGGACGTCTTCTCCATCTCCGGTCGCGGTACTGTCGCCACCGGTCGTGTAGAGCGCGGTATTGTCAAGGTTCAGGAAGAGATCGAGATCGTCGGTATCAAAGATACCACCAAGACCGTCGTTACCGGTGTTGAGATGTTCCGCAAGCTGCTCGATCAGGGCCAGGCTGGCGATAACGTCGGCATCCTGCTTCGCGGCGTTAAGCGTGAGGATATCGAGCGCGGCCAGGTACTGGCCAAGCCCGGCAGCATCACCCCTCACACCAAGTTCAAGGCCGAAGCCTATATCCTGACCAAGGAAGAAGGCGGCCGTCATACGCCGTTCTTCAATGGCTACCGTCCTCAGTTCTACTTCCGTACCACGGACGTGACCGGTATCGTCGAGCTTGGCGAAGGCACTGAAATGGTAATGCCTGGCGACAATGCGGCGATGACCGTTAATCTGATCACGCCCATCGCCATGGACAAAGAGCTGCGCTTCGCGATTCGCGAAGGCGGACGTACCGTTGGCGCTGGTGTTGTTAGCGAAATTATCGAGTAATTTATAACTGCAGGCGGCTCCGTTGGTTTCAACGGAGCCGCCAAAGGGTTTAGCTATGCGGGATATTGTCACCCTCGCTTGCACCGACTGCAAGCGTCGTAACTATACGACCACCAAAAACAAAAAAACCAAGCCGGAACGGCTTGAGTTTAAAAAGTACTGCCGCTTCTGTCAAAAGCACACGGCTCATCGCGAGACAAAATAGTTTCCGAAGGGTAAGGACAGGGCCGCAGGTTTGTGCGGCTTTTTGTATGCAGGCCAGTAGCTCTAATGGCTAGAGCACCGGTCTCCAAAACCGGGTGTTGGGGGTTCGAGTCCCTCCTGGCCTGCCATTTTCACAGTGCGGCATTTGTTATGGGAGCTTCGGGTGTTTGATAAAGTCAGTGAATTTCTTGCTTCTGCAAAGAGTGAGTTGAGTAAAGTCACCTGGCCTTCACAGAGAGACACTTATGCCTCCACTCTGGCAGTTATTGTGCTCGTGCTTGTCTCGGCCGTTTTTCTCTGGGTTGTCGACACGGCTTTGTCAACTTCCATTCGGGCTGTGCTTTAAGCCTGCCACCAAAGAAGAGTTGTTATGACAATGAAGTGGTATGGCGTACATACCTATTCGGGTTACGAAAACAAGGTCAAGCTGTCCTTGGAAGAGCGCATCCGCTCGCTGAATGTCGAAGAATATTTCGGTGAAGTGCTGATTCCCTCCGAGACGGTTGTTGAACTGAAGAAGGGCGAACGTAAAACTTCGACGCGGAAATTCTTTCCCGGTTATATTCTGGTGCAGATGGAGTTGAACGACGAAACCTGGCATGTTGTGAAAGATACGCCCAAGGTTACCGGTTTTGTCGGCGGCGGCACTGTGCCAGCTACTATTCCGGATGAGGATGTGGCCAAGATTACCGCCCGCATGGAAGAGGACGTTGAACGGCCCAAGCCGAAGGTGGCTTTTGAGGTCGGAGAGACTGTCCGGGTTGTTGATGGTCCGTTCCTGAATTTCACCGGGGTCGTTGAAGATGTTAAGCCTGACAAGGCCAAGCTGAAGGTTATGGTCAGCATTTTTGGTCGGGTTACCCCTGTCGAACTCGAATTTATTCAGGTAGAAAAGACCAGTTAAGCTGGTTCTGCAAGTCATAAAGTTAAGGAGTAATTCATGGCCAAGAAGATAATAGGAATGATAAAGCTTCAGATTCCTGCCGGCAAAGCGAATCCCTCGCCTCCGGTTGGTCCCGCGCTCGGTCAGCACGGGGTCAATATCATGGAATTCTGTAAGGCGTTCAACGCTAAGACCCAGAGCCAGGACGGGATGATCATTCCGGTTGTCATCACGGTCTTTGCTGATCGGTCCTTTTCGTTTATCACCAAGACCCCGCCTGCTGCTGTGCTGCTGCTTAAGGCCGCCAAGCTGGAAAAGGGTTCCGGCGTCCCTAATAAGGACAAAGTTGGCAAGGTGACCAAAGATCAGGTGCGCGAGATTGCTGAGATAAAAATGCCCGATCTTAATGCCTTCGACATCGATGCAGCTATGCGGACCATTGAGGGAACCGCCCGCAGCATGGGCCTGGAAGTCATCTAATCCCTGGCAAAATCTGGAGTACGCAAATGTCTATAGGAAAGTTTCAAAAAGAAGCCAAGGCCAAGGTTGACCGGAGCCGCAACTATCCTGTTGAAGAGGCGCTGGCGCTGGTCAAAGATGCTGCTTACGCTAAGTTTGACGAAACCGTAGAGATTGCCGTGCGCTTGGGCGTTGACCCGCGTAAGGCCGATCAGATGGTTCGTGGTGCGGTTGTACTGCCGAATGGTCTAGGTAAAACGGTTCGCGTTTTGGTTTTTGCCAAAGGCGAAAAAGCTCTCGAAGCCAAAGAAGCTGGTGCCGATTACGTCGGCGGTGACGATTTGGTCGAAAAAATTCAGGGTGGTTGGTTCGACTTTGATACGGCCATTGCTACCCCTGACATGATGGGCGTAGTTGGTAAGATCGGTCGTTTGCTCGGGCCTCGTAGCCTGATGCCTAACCCGAAGGTGGGAACCGTTACTTTCGAAGTCGGTAAAGCGGTAGAAGAAGCCAAGTCCGGTAAGGTGTCCTATCGTGTAGAGAAGGCTGGCATTGTGCAGGCTCCTCTTGGCAAGGTTTCCTTTGAAGCGGATAAATTGCAGGAAAATCTTGTCGCCCTGATGGATGCGCTGGTCAAGGCCAAGCCCTCTTCCGCCAAAGGTACTTACCTGAAAAAAGTAACTGTTTCGAGCACTATGGGGCCTGGAATCAATATCGACGCTCCCGCTCTGCAGGCTCTGATTAAATAAGATATATTCGTACAGGATGGCAAGGCCGGCCTCGTCTTTGATGATGGCCGGCCTGTTGTGCCTGACAGTTTTCCTGGTCAAAGACAGCCGGTGCGTCACATGATGCTTAAAGGGGAATCCCGCCTGCCGAGGCTTTAGGATGAAAGGACCGTGTGGTCCGGCTCTTCCTTATCAAGCTTTGACTAGCAGCCGAAGCCGACAGGCTTCGTAACTCTAAAGAAAGGAGGAGAGACAGTGAATAAAGAATCCAAAGGAAACGTGGTTTCTGAGCTGTCGGAGCTGCTTAACTCGTCTAAGGCGACCTTCCTCGCGGACTATCGCGGGATGGACGTGGAGGCGGTTAACAAGCTTCGCGGTGAATTACGCCAAGTCGGCGTTGATTACCGTGTGGCAAAGAACACCCTGTTGCGGATTGCCGCGAAGGGTACTGCCGCCGAATGCTTGGAGTCCCATCTGCAGGGTCCGACGGCAGTAGCATTCGCCAGCGACGATGTCGCAGCGCCGGCCAAGGTTCTCGCTGATCTGGCGAAAGACAGCAAGTTCTTCGAGCTCAAGGGCGGCGTCATGGACGGTAAGCCCCTGTCGGTCGAAGATATCAAGGCTCTGGCTAACCTGCCCAGCCGCGAAGTATTGCTTGGCAAGATGCTCGGTTCCATCAATGCCCCGGCCACCAATTTCGTTGGTGTGCTCGCAGCCGTACCCCGTTCGCTGGTACAGGTTCTTGCAGCAATTCAAGAGCAAAAGGCCGCTTAAGGGCAGCCTTTCATTGAGTTTTAAAACTACATACTTACCATTGTTGCCGCTCGCGGCACCGTAAGGAGGATATACATCATGGCTGATGTCACTAAAGAGCAAGTTATTGAATTTATCGAAAACATGAGCGTTCTGGATCTCGCAGAACTGGTTAAAGAACTGGAAGACAAGTTCGGCGTTTCCGCCGCTGCCCCTGTAGCTGTTGCTGCTGGTCCCGCTGCTGGTGCTGGTCCCGCTGTAGAAGAAAAAGACGAGTTCGACGTCGTTTTGACCGCCCAAGGGGACAAGAAAATCAACGTCATCAAGGCTGTCCGCGCCGCTACCGGTCTTGGCCTCAAAGAAGCCAAAGAACTGGTTGACGGTTGCCCCCAGACCGTTAAAGAAGCTCTGCCTAAGGCCGAAGCCGAAGAACTCAAGAAGCAGCTTGAGGAAGCCGGCGCTTCTGTTGAGCTCAAGTAGTAACTGTTTAATAGTATTGCCCTTAGCCAAGGTCGCCTTGTGCGGCCTTGGCTATTCTGCATTCGTTAGCTTCCTCAGCTAAAGGAGTAACCATGGCTTATTCGATCGCGAATAACCAGCTTCTAAGGAAACACTTCGCTGAAATTAAGCGAATTATTGATATCCCTAATCTGATCGATATTCAGAAGAATTCTTATAAGCGTTTCCTGCAAGCGGATATCCCTCCTTCTGCAAGACAAAATATCGGTTTGGAGGCCGTTTTTCAGTCGGTTTTCCCTATTCGGGATTTTAGCGAAACCTGTTCGCTTGAATATGTTTCTTATTCTCTGGGCACTCCCAAATATGATGTGGATGAGTGCCATCAACGGGGAATGACCTTTGCCGCTCCGGTTAAGGTCAAGGTGCGCCTTGTTTCCTGGGACACCGATAAGGAATCGGGTGTTCAGTCGATTCGCGATATCAAAGAGCAGGAGGTTTACTTCGGTGAGATTCCGCTGATGACCTCGAACGGTACCTTTATTATTAATGGTACTGAGCGGGTAATTGTCAGCCAGCTTCATCGTTCTCCCGGGGTCTTTTTCGATCACGATAAAGGCAAGACCCATTCGAGCGGTAAAATACTGTACAACGCTCGTGTCATCCCTTATCGGGGATCGTGGCTCGATTTCGATTTTGATCACAAAGATTTTCTTTACGTGCGTATCGACCGGCGGCGCAAATTGCCTGCTACGGTGCTTCTCAAAGCCCTTGATTATACCGCTGAGGAGCTGCTTAACTATTTTTACGACGTTGAGACTATTGTCTTTGCTGAGGATGGTTATCAAAAACGCGTCAACCTCGACTTGCTTGCCGGCCAGCGCGCCAGTAGCGATATTGTTGCCGAAAATGGCGATGTCCTGGTCAAGGCCAATCGAAAGTTCACCAAGGCAGCCATTCGCAAGCTTGCCGAACACAATGTTGAGCTGATACCGGTTCTCGAGGAAGAGGTCGCCGGCAAGATTTCTTCGGTGGATATTGTCGACACCGCTACCGGTGAAATTCTTGTTGAGTGTAACGAAGAAATCAGCGTTGAAAAATTGGCTGAACTGCGTAGCCGCGGTATCACCGAATTTAACGTATTGTACATCGACAACATTTTTGTTGGGCCTTATCTGCGCGAAACGCTGCTGATTGACAAGGTCGCCACTGCTGATGACGCTCGTATCGAGATTTATCGGCGCCTGCGTCCTGGTGATCCTCCGACCATCAAGAGTGCCACGGCTCTTTTTGAGGGACTGTTTTTCATTCCGGAGCGATATGACCTGTCTGCCGTTGGGCGCATCAAGCTTAATTATAAGCTTGGTCTCGATGTTGACCCCGAACACACTACTCTGACCAAGGATGACATTCTTGAAGTAGTGCGTTATCTCATCGATTTGCGTAACGGCAAGGGCACCATCGACGACATCGATCACCTCGGTAATCGCCGTGTGCGCGCCGTAGGCGAACTGCTGGAAAACCAGTATCGTGTCGGTCTGGTGCGCATGGAGCGGGCGATCAAGGAGCGTATGAGTCTGCAGGAAATCGACAGCCTTATGCCCCATGACCTGATCAATTCCAAACCGGTTTCTGCTGTGGTCAAGGAATTCTTCGGCTCTTCACAGCTTTCCCAGTTCATGGATCAGACCAATCCGCTTTCTGAAATTACCCACAAGCGGCGCTTGTCCGCTCTGGGACCTGGTGGTTTGACTCGCGAACGTGCCGGTTTCGAAGTTCGAGACGTTCATCCGACCCATTACGGGCGTGTGTGTCCTATCGAAACTCCTGAAGGACCGAATATCGGACTGATTGCATCCTTGTCGACCTATGCCCGTATCAATGAACATGGTTTTGTCGAGACCCCTTATCGCCTTGTTGAAGGCGGGGTTGCCAGCAAGGATATCCGTTATTTCTCGGCTCTTGAAGAAGAAGGCCACGCCATCGCGCAGGCCAATGCGACTCTCGATGAAAACGGGCGCCTGGTCAATGAGCTGATCAATGCTCGCAAGAGCGGCGAGTTCATGCTTATGTCGCGGGATGATATCAGCTTGATGGATGTGTCTCCCAAGCAGCTGGTATCCGTAGCGGCAGCGTTGATTCCCTTTTTGGAGAACGATGATGCTAACCGTGCTCTGATGGGTTCCAACATGCAGCGTCAGGCCGTGCCTTTGCTGCGAGCCGATTCGCCGCTGGTCGGTACCGGAATGGAGCGTATCGTCGCCCATGATTCCGGGGCCGCCGTCGTGGCACGCCATGCTGGTGTGGTCGAAAGTGTTGATGCTGCCCGCATCGTGGTGAAAATCGACGAAGGCGAAGTTGATGAAACCGGGACCGGGGTAGATATTTATACTCTGACCAAGTTCTCCCGCTCCAACCAGAATACTTGTCTTAACCAAAAACCGATTATCCGTCAGGGGGATCGGGTTAAGGCCGGGGATATTATAGCTGACGGTCCTTCCACTCAGTGGGGGGAACTGGCTCTGGGACAGAATGTGTTGGTCGCATTTATGCCTTGGGGCGGCTATAACTTCGAGGATTCCATCCTTATCTCCGAAAAAATGGTCAAGGAAGATCGCTATACCTCCATTCATATTGAAGAGTTGGAGTGTGTTGCGCGGGATACCAAGCTCGGCAAGGAAGAGATTACCAACGATATTCCCAATCTCGGCGAGGACGCTCTAAAGGACCTTGACGAAAGCGGTATCGTTCGTATCGGCGCCGAGGTCAAGCCGGGTGACATTCTGGTGGGTAAGATTACCCCCAAGGGTGAGACACAGCTTTCACCGGAAGAAAAACTGCTGCGGGCTATCTTTGGTGAAAAGGCCGGTGATGTGCGGGATACTTCTCTGCGCTTGCCGCCCGGTACCGAAGGTGTGGTTATTGGTGCTCGAGTCTTTTCCCGTAAGGGGTCGGACAAGGACAGTCGTACCGAGCTTATCGAAAAAAGTGAAATTGATAAGCTGCTTAAGGACCAGAACGATGAAATTCGCATCATTCGCGATTCGGCCAAAAGCAAGGTGCGAGACCTTCTCATTGGGCGCAAAGCGGCGGTTGCGGTAAGCGACCCTGCCGGTGAGGTGTTGTTGGAGCAGGGGGGCGAAATCGCAGCCGTGGCCCTGGATAAGATCCCGTTGTCCCGCTGGAGCGATATCTCGTTGCTTGATGAGCCCGAGGTCGAATCCCGGGTGGCCGATATCTTTGCCCGTCTTGCTGAGCGCGAAGATCTGATCAAAGGGGTCTTCTCCAATAAGATCGAAAAGATCAAGCGGGGGGACGATCTGCCGCCCGGTGTGATCAAGATGGTCAAGGTTTATATCGCCATCAAGCGCAAATTGTCCGTCGGCGATAAGATGGCCGGCCGACATGGTAACAAGGGTGTCCTGTCCCGGATTCTGCCGGAAGAGGATATGCCTTATATGGAAGACGGGACACCGGTCGAGATCGTTCTTAACCCCCTCGGTGTACCATCCCGTATGAATGTCGGACAGATCCTCGAGACCCATCTCGGTCTGGCGGCCAGAGGTTTAGGTGTCCAGATTCAGGCTCAGATTGATCAGCAATTTGGTCCCGAAGCGCTGCGTAAGAAGATAGAAGAGGTGTACAACGACGAAAATGTCACCAGCTTCTTGCAAGGGCTCGATGATGACGAAATCCGGCTGCTTGCCCAACGTCTCTCTCAGGGTGTGCCCATGGCGTCCCCTGTTTTTGAGGGGGTCACAGAAGAGCAGATGAAGCAGGAAATGATTCGCTCCGGTTTCTCCGACTCAGGACAGATGACCTTGTATGACGGCAAGACCGGCGAGGCTTTTAAAGAGAAGGTCACCGTCGGCATCATGTACATGCTCAAGCTGCACCATCTGGTTGATGATAAGATCCATGCTCGTAGCATCGGTCCTTATAGCCTGGTAACTCAGCAGCCTCTCGGTGGTAAGGCCCAGTTTGGTGGCCAGCGCCTTGGCGAGATGGAAGTCTGGGCCATGGAAGCCTATGGGGCCGCTCATGCGCTGCAGGAGTTCCTGACCGTCAAGTCTGATGACGTCGCCGGCCGGACCCGCATGTACGAGGCCATCGTCAAGGGTAAGCATACCCTTGAAGCAGGATTGCCTGAGTCGTTCAACGTTCTGGTCAAGGAACTTCAGTCCCTTTGCCTCGACGTCGACCTGCTTGAAGAACAAGAATAAACCCAGCGTCATCCTACAAGGAGGGTGAGTTTTGGAAGATATATTCAGCCTTTTCGAACGGCCGAAAGATCCTCTCAGCTTTAATGCTATTCGGTTGTCTTTGGTTTCTCCCGAAAAGATTCGGGAGCGTTCTTTCGGTGAAGTAAAAAAGCCGGAAACTATTAACTACCGGACTTTCAAGCCTGAGCGTGAAGGCCTGTTCTGCGCCAAGATATTCGGTCCGACCAAGGACTACGAATGTAATTGCGGCAAGTACAAACGCATGAAACATCGCGGTATTGTCTGCGAAAAGTGCGGTGTTGAAGTTATACCCAGCAAGGTGCGTCGGGAGCGCCTCGGTCACATCGACCTGGCCTGCCCCGTCGCACACATCTGGTTCCTCAAGTCTTTGCCGTCGCGTATCGCGACGCTGCTGGACATGACTCTCAAGGAACTTGAGCGGATCCTTTATTTCGAAGCGTATGTGGTGCTTGACGCGGGTGACACTCCCTTGACTGTCGGTCAGTTGCTGACCGAGGACAAGTACCGCGAGACCATGGACGAGTATGCCGGTCAGTTCGTGGCTGACATGGGCGCCGAGGCCATTCGTCAATTCTTGACCGAAATTGAACTCGACGAGTTGTCTTCCAGTCTGCGCCTGGAAATGAAAGAAGCTGCCAGCGAGGCAAAGCGCAAGAAGATTGCCAAGCGTCTCAAGGTCGTCGAGGCCTTCAAAAATAGCGGTAATCGTCCGGAGTGGATGATCCTGGAAACTCTGCCGGTTCTGCCGCCTGAATTGCGGCCGCTGGTTCCTCTGGACGGCGGTCGGTTTGCTACTTCGGATCTCAACGATCTTTATCGTCGAGTGATTAATCGTAACAACCGTCTGAAGCGCCTCATGGAGCTTCGTGCTCCCGAAGTTATTATTCGCAACGAAAAACGTATGTTGCAGGAGGCTGTTGACGCACTGTTCGATAACGGGCGGCGCGGCCGGGCCATCACCGGCCCCAACAAACGGCCTTTGAAATCCCTGTCCGATATGCTCAAGGGCAAGGGCGGTCGTTTCCGGCAGAATCTGCTCGGTAAGCGTGTCGATTACTCCGGCCGTTCGGTTATCGTTGTCGGTCCCGAACTGAAATTGCATCAGTGCGGACTGCCGAAAAAGATGGCCCTGGAGCTGTTCAAGCCTTTTATCTACAACAAGCTTGAGGAAAAAGGGTACTGCACCACCATCAAGAGCGCCAAAAAGATGGTGGAAAAAGAGAAGGCCGAGGTGTGGGACGTCCTTGAAGAGGTCATTCGCGAGCACCCGGTCATGCTTAACCGTGCTCCGACCTTGCACCGCCTCGGTATTCAGGCCTTTGAACCAGTACTGATCGAGGGTAAGGCCATTCAGCTCCATCCGCTGGTCTGTACCGCTTTCAACGCCGACTTTGACGGTGACCAGATGGCGGTTCATCTGCCTCTTTCTATAGAGAGCCAGATCGAGACCCGGGTGTTGATGATGTCCACCAACAACATCTTGTCGCCTGCCAACGGTAAGCCGATTATTGTCCCTTCTCAGGATATGATTCTCGGGCTCTACTATATGACCCGGGAGCGGACATTTGTTACGGGTACGGACAAAATCTTCGCCTCTCGAGACGAAGTACGTATGGCTTATGATGCCGGTGAGCTTGATTTGCAGGCCAAGATCAAGGTGCGCATGAGGCCGGTAGCCGATGCGCCGGTTGAGTTGATCGAAACCACCACCGGCCGTGTACTGCTGCGCGATGTGGTTCCTGAGGTCATCCCCTTCGACCAGATCAACCAGGTAATGGCCAAGAAGCAGGTAGCCAACCTGATCGATGTTTGTTTCCGCCTGGCCGGCAACAAGGAAACGGTCCTTTTGGCTGACCGTCTTAAGGAAACCGGCTATCGTTACTCGACTATCGCCGGCATTTCCATCTGCCTCGATGACATGGTGATTCCCGAAGCCAAGGACGCCTTCATGGGCGAGGCCGTGGAAGAGGTCACCGAAATTCAGCAGCAATACACCGAAGGTTTGATTACCGACGGCGAACGTTACAACAAGGTCATCGATATCTGGGCCAAGTGTACTGAGGATATTGCTCAGACCATGCTCGAAAACCTCTCTGTCGATGAGGTGGCTGGTCCTGATGGTAAAAAGATCAAGACGCCGTCTTTCAACTCCATCCATATGATGGCCGATTCCGGTGCTCGTGGTAGTGCCCAGCAGATTCGGCAGCTGGCCGGTATGCGTGGGTTGATGGCCAAACCGTCCGGTGAGATTATTGAAACGCCGATTACGGCGAACTTCCGTGAGGGTCTGACGGTTCTGCAGTACTTTATCTCTACTCACGGTGCCCGTAAGGGTCTGGCTGACACCGCACTTAAGACCGCGAACTCCGGTTATCTGACCCGTCGTTTGGTCGATGTTGCTCAGGACGCTATTATCACGGAACAAGACTGCGGCACCCTCGACGGGATCCAGGTTTCATCCCTGACTGAAGGGGGAGAAGTCATCGAACCCTTGGGAGACCGGATTCTCGGTCGTACTTCCCTGGAAGATGTTCTCGATCCGGTTACCGACGAAGTGCTGGTTGAGTACAATCAGGAGCTCGACGAGGCTCTTGTTAACAAGATCGAAAACGCCGGTATCGAGAAGCTTAAAATTCGCTCGGTACTTACCTGCCAGAGTCGGCGGGGCATTTGCGCCACCTGCTATGGGCGGGATCTGGCCCGTGGTCATTTGGTTAACCTGGGCGAGGCGGTGGGTGTCATTGCTGCTCAGTCCATCGGTGAGCCTGGTACTCAGTTGACCATGCGGACCTTCCACATTGGTGGTACCGCTTCCCGTCGCGCCGAGCAGACCTCCCTGGAGTCCCGTTTTGACGGGACGCTCAAGTATATCGATGTCAATTCGGTTGTGGATAGCGACGGCTTCCACGTGGTTATGAACCGCAACGGTGAAATTGCCGTGGTTGACGAGACTGGCCGAGAGCGGGAGCGTTACGGTGTCGTCTATGGTGCACGGCTTCGCATTGCGCCGGAGGGGGCGGTTAAAACCGGCGATCTGCTGGCCGAGTGGGACCCCTACACCATGCCGATCCTGACGGAGGTTCCCGGACGGATCCGCTTTGGTGATGTTGTCGAAGGGGTCACCATGGAGGAACAGGTCGATGAGGTTACCGGCCTGTCGCGCAAGGTTATTATCGAATCTAAGGGAGCCGACAAACGTCCTCGTATTACCCTTAAGGACGAGGAAGGCAAGACCCTTAAGTTGCCTAATGGCCAGCCAGCCCGCTATATGCTGCCGGTCGGCGCCAATATCGTGGCTATTGAGGACGATATGGTCAGTGGTGGTGCGATCCTGGCGAAAATTCCGCGAGAGACCACCAAGACCAAGGATATCACCGGCGGTTTGCCCCGTGTTGCCGAGCTCTTTGAGGCTCGCAAACCCAAGGAATTTGCCGTCATCAGCGAAATCGACGGCGTGGTTTCTTTCGGTAAGGACTCCAAGGGCAAGCGCAAGGTGCTGGTGACTCCGGAAGTCGGCGAGTCCAAGGAGTACCTGATCCCCAAAGGGAAGCACATCAGTGTTCACGAGGGGGATCATGTCAAGGCTGGCGAAGCCCTCATGGATGGCTCCAGCAATCCCCATGATATTTTGCGGGTGCTCGGCGAAAAGCAGTTGGCCAAGTACTTGGTAGACGAGGTTCAGGAAGTCTATCGACTGCAAGGGGTAAAAATCAACGATAAGCACATCGAAGTTATCGTTCGCCAGATGCTGCGTCGCGTACGCATCAAAGAACTGGGCGATACGCGATTCCTGCTGGACGATTCGGTAGAGCGGTGGGAGTTCGAACAGGAGAACCAGCGGGTCTTGGCAGAAGGTGGCACTCCTGCCGTTGGTGAGCCTCTCATGCTAGGGATCACCAAGGCCTCTTTGTCCACTGAGTCTTTCATCTCTGCCGCTTCTTTCCAGGAGACCACCAAGGTTCTGACCCAGGCCGCTATCGAAGGCAAGGTCGATTATCTGCGGGGCCTCAAAGAGAATGTCATCATGGGCCGATTGATTCCGGCCGGTACCGGCATCTCCAAATACCGCAGCGCCAAGTTGGCTATCGAGGAACCTGAAGAAATTCTTGAGCCGCCACTGGTTGAAGAAGAAGAGGGTTTGGAGGGACAAGTAGAGGATGCCGGCGGCAACACAGAAGAGGCAGAAAAGTAGGTCTGCTGGCCGCAAATAAAAAAAGCCCTGCCGTTCTTAAAAATCGCTTGACAAGGCAGGGTCAGATTGATATTGTCAGCGGGTTTTCCCCTACTGAAAGGTGGAAAACAATTAACAATAAGTGTGAGAATATACGGGAGTTAGTTTAATGCCGACTATTAATCAGTTGATCCGCAAGGGCCGCGAGAGAAAAGAGAAAAAATCGACCGCGCCGGCGCTCAAGTGTAGTCCTCAAAAGCGTGGAGTCTGTACCCGCGTTTATACTACGACCCCAAAAAAGCCGAACTCGGCTTTGCGGAAGGTCGCTCGTGTGCGCCTTACTAACGGATTTGTGGTTACCTCCTATATCCCTGGTGTTGGCCACAACCTGCAGGAGCACTCTGTGGTGTTGATTCGCGGCGGACGAGTAAAGGACCTTCCGGGTGTGCGCTATCATATCGTGCGTGGTACGCTCGATTTGGCCGGGGTGAAAGACCGCAAGCAGGGTCGCTCCAAGTATGGGGCCAAGCGGCCCAAATAATCAGAAGGCTGAGGGGAAGTTATGCCGAGAAGAAGAGAAGTCGCAAAGCGCGTTATTCTGCCTGATCCGAAGTTTGGTGATCGTTTGCTTGCCAAGTTTGTTAACGCCATCATGTTGGACGGCAAGAAAAGCACGGCGGAAGCGATTGTATATGGTGCCTTTGGTTTGGTGGCTGAACGTTCCAGTGAAGAGCCTTTGGACGTGTTCAAGAAGGCGATGGAAAACGTTCGTCCCATGCTTGAGGTCAAGTCCCGGCGCGTTGGCGGTTCGACCTATCAGGTTCCAGTGGAAGTTCGTAGCGAGCGGCGTAATGCGTTGGCGATTCGCTGGATTATCGGATTTGCTCGTAAGCGTGGCGAAAAAACCATGGGTGAGCGTCTGGCTGGAGAGCTGCTTGATGCTGCAGCCAATCGCGGTACTTCGGTAAAGAAGAAGGAAGATACCCATCGCATGGCTGAGGCGAACAAGGCCTTTGCTCATTATCGCTGGTAGTAGATTTAACCTTTATTTGGTTGTTGAGGATATATTACTGTGGCACGCCAAGTTGCATTAAATAAATATCGTAATATCGGCATTATGGCTCATATTGATGCTGGTAAGACCACCACTACTGAGCGGATTCTGTACTACACCGGTGTTTCACACAAGATCGGTGAGGTGCACGATGGTGCCGCAACGATGGACTGGATGGAGCAGGAGCAGGAGCGGGGCATTACTATTACCTCTGCGGCTACCACTTGTTTCTGGCGTGATCACCGGGTCAATATAATTGATACCCCGGGTCACGTTGACTTTACGGTCGAGGTTGAGCGTTCTCTGCGGGTGCTTGATGGTGCTGTTGCGGTATTCTGTTCCGTTGGCGGTGTTGAGCCGCAGTCTGAAACTGTTTGGCGTCAAGCTGACAAGTACAAGGTGCCGCGGATTGCCTTCGTTAATAAGATGGACCGTCTCGGTGCCGACTTCATGCACGGTGTAGAGATGATGCGCGACCGTCTTGGCGCCAATCCTGTGCCGCTGCAATTGCCTATCGGCGCCGAAGAGGATTTTGCCGGTGTTGTCGATCTGTTGCAGATGAAGGGCATTGTCTGGGACGACGAGTCCCTGGGTGCCGATTATGAGATTATCGACATTCCTGCCGACATGGTTGAGGAGGCCGAGGCTGCTCGCGAAGCCATGATCGAAGAGGTTTGTTCTCACGACGAGGCCCTGATGGAGAAATACATCGGTGGCGAAGAGCTGTCGATTGATGAGCTCAAGCAGGGTATCCGGCGTGCGACCATCGATATTCAGATCAATCCGGTATTGTGCGGGTCTGCCTTTAAGAACAAGGGCGTACAGAATCTGCTCGACGCTGTGGTCGACTATATGCCGTCGCCTCTGGATGTTCCTGCCATTAAGGGTACCGATCCCGACACTCAGGAAGAGCTGACCTGCGCGGCTGAAGATGATGCGCCTTTTGCTGCCTTGGCCTTCAAGGTTATGACCGACCCCTTTGTTGGTCAGCTGACCTTTTTCCGGGTTTACTCCGGTGTGCTTGAGTCCGGCTCTCACGTGTTCAATGTCGGCAAGAGCAAAAAAGAGCGTTTTGGTCGCATCCTGCAGATGCACTCCAATAAGCGCGAAGAGATCAAGGAAGTCGTGGCCGGTGACATCGCGGCGGCGGTTGGTCTTAAGTACGCTACCACCGGTGATACTCTGTGTGACCCTAAAAAGCAGGTATTGCTGGAGTCGATGGAGTTCCCCGAACCGGTTATTCATATTGCTGTCGAGCCCAAGACAAAGGGCGACCAGGACAAGATGGGTACCGCGATTGCCAAGTTGGTTCAGGAAGATCCCACTCTGCGGGTACGGACTGACGAAGAGACTGGTCAGACTATCCTTTCCGGTATGGGCGAGCTGCATCTCGAAGTTATCATCGATCGGATGAAGCGCGAGTTCAAAGTCGAGGCTAATATCGGCGCACCCCAGGTTGCCTACCGTGAGACGATTACCAAGGCTGTGGAGGTGCAGGGTAAGTTCGTACGTCAGTCCGGTGGTCGTGGTCAGTATGGTGATTGCTGGTTGCGTATTGAGCCTCAGGAGGCTGGCGTCGGCTTTGAATTTGTCGATGCGATCAAGGGCGGGGTTATTCCCAAGGAATACATACCTGCTGTTGGTCAGGGTGCTGAAGAGGCCGCTTTGGGCGGTGTTCTGGCCGGGTTCCCTATCGAGGATGTTAAGGTTACCTGCTACGACGGCTCCTATCATGATGTCGACTCCTCGGAGATGGCTTTTAAGATAGCCGGCTCAATGGGCTTTAAAGAAGGTGCTCGCAAGGCCGCTCCTGTATTACTCGAACCGGTCATGGCTGTAGAGGTTGTGGTTCCCGAAGAGTATATGGGCGACGTCATGGGTGACCTCAGTAGTCGCCGCGGCAAGGTAAGCGGTATGGAGGCTCGCGGTGGGGCTCAGGTCATTAATGCCGATGTGCCGCTGTCGAGCATGTTCGGTTATGCTACCGACCTGCGTAGTGCCACTCAGGGTCGCGCCACCTACTCTATGGTTTTTGATCACTATGCTCAGGTGCCAAAGGCGATCGGTGAGGAAATTATTGCTAAGGTCCAAGGGTAACGCCTTTCAGGAGGGTGTATCATGTCAAAAGAAAAATTTGAAAGAACAAAACCCCATGTCAATATTGGGACCATCGGTCACGTCGACCACGGTAAGACCACTCTGACTGCAGCCATCACCAAGGTTATGGCCGCTGGCGGCGGAGCCGAGTTCAAGGCTTTTGATCAGATCGACAACGCTCCTGAAGAGCGTGAGCGCGGTATTACCATCGCCACTGCCCACGTCGAATATGAGACTGCAAACCGTCACTACGCTCACGTTGACTGCCCCGGCCACGCCGACTACGTCAAAAACATGATTACCGGTGCGGCGCAGATGGACGGCGCCATTCTGGTTGTCTCCGCTGCTGACGGTCCCATGCCTCAGACCCGCGAGCACATCCTGCTCGCCCGTCAGGTTGGCGTACCTGCCATGGTTGTCTTCCTCAATAAGGCCGACATGGTCGACGACGAAGAGCTGATGGAACTGGTCGAGCTGGAAGTTCGCGAACTGCTGTCCGCTTACGACTTCCCCGGCGACGATCTGCCGATCATCCCCGGCAGCGCCCTGCAGGCGCTGGAGTGCGGTTGCGGCGCCGCTGACTGTGCGGCCTGCAAGCCCGTTCTCGAACTGATGGACGCTGTTGACAGCTACATCCCCGAGCCGGCTCGTGCCATTGATCTGCCCTTTCTGATGCCTGTCGAGGACGTCTTCTCCATCTCCGGTCGCGGTACTGTCGCCACCGGTCGTGTAGAGCGCGGTATTGTCAAAGTTCAGGAAGAGATCGAGATCGTCGGTATCAAAGATACCACCAAGACCGTCGTTACCGGTGTTGAGATGTTCCGCAAGCTGCTCGATCAGGGCCAGGCTGGCGATAATGTCGGCATCCTGCTTCGCGGCGTTAAACGTGAGGATATCGAGCGCGGCCAGGTACTGGCCAAGCCCGGCAGCATCACCCCTCACACCAAGTTCAAGGCCGAAGCCTATATCCTGACCAAGGAAGAAGGCGGCCGTCATACGCCGTTCTTCAATGGCTACCGTCCTCAGTTCTACTTCCGTACCACGGACGTGACCGGTATCGTCGAGCTTGGCGAAGGCACTGAAATGGTCATGCCTGGCGACAATGCGGCGATGACCGTCAATCTGATTACGCCCATCGCCATGGACAAAGAGCTGCGCTTCGCGATTCGCGAAGGGGGCCGCACTGTTGGTGCCGGCGTCGTCAGCGAGATTATCGAGTAATAGAGGAAACGACCATGCAAAGCCAGAAGATAAGAATTCGTTTGAAGGCTTACGATCATAAGCTGCTTGATCTCTCCGTTAACGAGATCGTAGATACTGCCAAACGCACCGGTGCTCGGGTAGCTGGACCTATTCCGCTGCCTACGGTTATCAATAAGTATTGCGTTCTGCGCGGACCTCACGTCGATAAAAAGAGTCGTGAGCAATTTGAGATGCGCACCCATAAGCGCCTGCTGGATATTGTCGAGCCCACCCAACAAACGGTTGACGCTCTGATGAAGCTGGATTTGTCCGCTGGCGTCGATGTGGAAATCAAGCTTTAATCAACACTTGGATATTAAGGGTACGTGCAATGATGAAGGGTATCTTGGGTAAGAAGCTGGGCATGACCCAGGTCTTCGCGGCAGACGGCAAGTGCATTCCGGTTACGGTTGTTGAGACCGGTCCCTGTGTCGTGCTGCAGAAAAAAAGCGTAGAGACGGACGGCTATAATGCCCTTCAGCTCGGCTTCGGCGAAAAGAAAACTCATCGCACCAGCAAGCCTGAGATGGGCCATTTCAAAAAGGCCGGTAAGGGCGCTTTTGCTTATGTGCGCGAGGTTCGTACGGATGATGTCGATAGCTATAATGTCGGCGATCAAATCTCTTGCGACGCCGTGCTTTCGGCAGGAGATGTGATTGATGTCACCGGAACCAGCAAGGGTAAGGGCTTTCAGGGTGTTATGAAGCGCTGGAATTTTGCCGGTGGTCGTGCAAGCCACGGTTCTAAGTTTCATCGTGGTCCTGGTGCGATCGGCTGTAGCGCTTGGCCGTCAAAGGTTTTTAAGGGTAAAAAAATGGCCGGCCAAATGGGTAACGAGCGCGTTACCACTCAAGGTCTGCAGGTAGTAGAGATGCGGCCTGAGATGAATCTGGTGCTGGTCAAGGGTGCGGTGCCGGGTCCGAAAAATGGATTGGTGATTATCAGCAAAGGCTGAATCGCACACGTCAAAGACGATTTGGAGATAGACCATGGCGAAGATTGCTGTTTACGACATAGATAATAAAAAGGTGTCCGAGCGTGAGCTTGAGGACGCGGTATTTAATGCCGATGTTAAAGGATACCTGATTCACGATATGGTGCGCTACCAATTGGCGGCCAGACGCGGCGGAAATGCTTGTACCAAAAACCGCAGCGCGGTAGCCGGTGGCGGTAAAAAACTTTATCGTCAGAAAGGAACCGGCAATGCCCGTCAGGGTACTAACCGAGCTCCTCACTTTGTAGGCGGCGGCGCGGCCTTTGGTCCTCAGCCTCGCGATTACAGCTTTAAGTTGAATCGCAAGGTTAAAAAAGCTGCTCTGCGCTGTGCTCTTTCTGCACGATATAAAGAAGAAAAGATCGCTGTTCTCGATCGTTTTGATCTTGAAAGTATTGGTACCAAAGGTTTTGTCGAGGTGCTCAAGCGCTTTGAGCTGGAGAACGTTTTGATTGTTCTTGATGGCGAAAACCCCAATGTAGAGCTTTCTGCCCGCAACGTCCCCCATGTCAAAGTGCTCAAGGCGGACGGGGTCAATGTTTACGATGTGATGAACCACAAGAACCTGGTCCTCACTGAAGGCGCAGTGGCTCAGCTTGAAGGAGCGTTAGCATAATGAAACCTTTGCATCAGATAGTTAAGAAACCCCTGGTCACCGAAAAGGTCTATCAGGCTTCCGAAGGGGCCCAGGTTGTTGCTTTTGAAGTTCTGCCTAGCGCTAACAAAATTGAGATTAAGCAGGCGATTGAAAAAGCCTTCGAAGTCAAGGTAGCGCGGGTCAACACGGTTTTGGTGGCTGGTAAGATCAAGCGGGTTGGCCGCAAATTCGGTAAGCGTTCCAATTGGAAAAAAGCTTACGTGACTTTGGCCGAGGGCAGCAAACTCGATTTGTTTGGTGTTTGATAGGGTTCAATTCAGCAATACGGAGTTAGGATAATGGCGATTAAAAAGTACAAACCTACCTCGCCAGGTCGTCGTCACATGACCTCGGCCGATTTTGGGGAAGTTACTGCCGGGAAGCCGGAAAAGTCTTTGCTGGCACCCCTGAAAAAGAGTGGTGGGCGCAACAATCTTGGTCGTATCACCAAGCGCCATACCGGTGGTGGCCATAAGCGTAAATACAGGATCATCGATTTCAAGCGGGATAAAGCTGAAATTCCGGCCAAGGTCGTTTCGGTTGAATACGACCCTAATCGGTCGGCGCGGATTGCCCTGCTTAATTATGCCGATGGTGAAAAGCGTTATATCCTCGCTCCGGTAGGGATTAATGTTGGGGATACGGTTATTGCCAGCGAGCAAGCTGACATCAAGCCGGGCAACTCCATGACTATCCGCTCAATCCCTCTCGGTACCTGGGTACATAATATCGAGTTGCGGATTGGTAAGGGTGGCCAATTAGCCCGTAGTGCCGGCGCCTACGCCATGATCGCTGCCAAGGAAGGTCGTTACGCGCAGTTGCGTTTACCTTCCGGGGAAGTGCGTTTGGTATTGCAGGACTGCCGAGCCACCATAGGCCAGGTTGGCAACGTTCAACATGAAAATGTCAAGATTGGCAAGGCCGGCCGTAACCGCTGGCTTGGTAAGCGTCCGCAGACTCGCGGTGTTGCCATGAACCCGGTAGACCATCCGCACGGCGGTGGTGAAGGTAAGAGTTCCGGCGGTCGTCACCCTGTTACACCTTGGGGTGTGCCGACCAAGGGCTATAAAACCAGGGTTAATAAGCGGACTGACCGTTTTATTGTCCGTCGCAGAAAATAGCCTGCAGTTCCATTTGATAGGAGACGATAGTGGCTAGATCGATAAAAAAAGGGCCGTACGTACAGGAAAGCCTGCTGCGCAAGATTGATTTGGAAGATGCCGGCGGGTCACGGAAGGTAATCAAAACCTGGTCGCGGCGTTCGACGATTATTCCCGAATTTGTGGGTTATACCTTTGCTGTGCACAACGGCAAAAAGTTCATTCCTGTTTTTGTGACTGAAAACATGGTAGGCCACAAGCTTGGTGAGTTTGCTCCGACCCGGACTTATTATGGGCACGGCTCGGATAAAAAACGCTAAATCTCGGAAGAGATTTTGAAAGAGGAGTTTGATTCATGGAAGCCAGAGCCAAGCTAAAATATGCTCGCCTTTCGCCGCAGAAAACCCGGCTTGTTGTCGATATGGTTCGTGGGAAGGGTGTTCAGGAAGCCCTGAATATACTTAAGTTTTCCCCCCAGAAAGCGGCTGATATCGTTGCTTCTGTGGTGAGCTCGGCTGTAGCAAATGCCGAGCAAAAAGGAGTAGCGGATGTCGACCGCCTGATGGTAAAGACTATCTTTGTCGATCAGGGTCCGGTCCTCAAACGCTTCATGCCGCGCGCCCAAGGGCGTGCTACCAAAATTCGTAAGCCGACCAGTCACATTACTGTTGTGCTGGACGAGAAATAGACTTTTGAGGAGGTGATGGTTTGGGCCAGAAAGTTCATCCAATAGGATTTCGGTTAGGGGTTGTAAAGACCTGGGCCGCGCGCTGGTATGCCGAAGGCGATTATAGTAAGCTTCTGCACGAAGATATCAAGCTGCGTGACTATCTGAAGAAGCGTCTTTACCACGCCGGGATCGCCAAGATCGACCTGGAGCGTGCGGCAAGCAAGGTTAAGATTAATATTTTTGCGGCTCGCCCCGGTATTATCATTGGCAAAAAGGGTGCTGAGGTCGAAGTCCTCAAAAAGGAACTGGCCAAACTCACTGACAAGGAAGTTTTCATAAACATCCAGGAAGTGCGTAAGCCCGAGGTGGACGCACAGCTGGTTGCTGAAAACGTTGCTCTCCAGCTTGAGCGCCGCGTCGCATTCCGTCGCGCCATGAAGAAGAGTGTTAGTATGGCTCTCAAATTCGGTGCACAGGGTATCAAGATTACCTGTGCCGGCCGCCTTGGCGGCGCCGAGATGAGCCGTACCGAGTGGTACCGTGAAGGGCGCGTTCCGCTCCATACTCTGCGGGCCGATATCGACTACGGATTCGCCGAAGCGAAGACGACCTACGGCATCATCGGCGTTAAGGTTCTTATCTTCAAGGGCGAAGTGCTTTCGCAGGACCAAAAAGCGATTTGATAGGAGTATTTTGCCATGTTAATGCCCAAGAAGGTAAAACATAGAAAGCAGTTTACTGGTCGCATGACCGGGACTGCCAGCCGAGGGACTGAACTTACCTTCGGTGATTACGGCCTTAAGGCTGTGGAGTGCGGTTGGCTGTCCTCGCGACAGATCGAAGCAGCACGTCGTGCCATGACCCGTCACGTAAAACGTGGTGGTAAGATATGGATTCGCATCTTTCCCGACAAGCCTCTGACCAGTAAGCCTGCCGAAACCCGCATGGGTAAAGGTAAGGGTTCTCCGGAAAGTTGGGTTGCAGTTATCAAGCCCGGCATGGTGCTCTACGAGATGCAGGGTGTAGATAAAGAAGTTGCAACGGAAGCGCTGCGGTTGGCGGCATATAAGCTGCCGATGAAGACCAAGATTGTGATGAGGGAGGAAATAGCTCATGAAGGGTAACGAGCTTAGAGACCTCAGTGTCGAGGAATTGGAAAGTAAGTCTCAGGAATTGAATCAGGAACTGTTTAATCTCAAATTCCAACTTGCTACCGGTCAGCTTGAGAATAGTGCCCGGCTTCCCCAGACCCGCAAGGATATTGCCCGGGTCATGACCATTTTACGGGAAAAACGAAGCTAGGAAGGACTGGGGAGGATCTCAAATGAATAGTGAACGCGGCAATCAAAAAACCCGTACTGGGGTGGTTACCAGCGACAAGATGGATAAGACCGTCGTGGTTAAAGTCGAAAAACTGGTAAAGCACCCAACCTATAAGAAGTACATTAAGCGGCGGGTTACCTATAAAGCCCATGATGAAAATAACGAATGTGGCATTGGTGACAAGGTAACCATCGTGGAGACCAGACCGTTGTCTCGCGACAAGCGGTGGAGAGTCCGCGAAATTCTTGAAAAGAACGTAATTGTCTAGGAGATACAAGTCATGATTCAGATGCAGACGATGCTCGATGTGGCGGATAACTCCGGCGCTCGTAAGCTTTGCACCATCAAGGTGTTGGGTGGTTCTAAGCGGAAATATGCCGGTATCGGCGACATCATCATCTGCTCCGTCAAAGAGGCGCTCCCGAATTCCAAGGTTAAAAAAGGGGATGTGATCCGTGCGGTCATCGTCCGCACCGCCAAGGAAACTCCTCGTCCGGACGGATCGGCCATTAGATTTGATAAGAACTCTGCGGTCGTCGTCAACCCGGCCGGGGAACCGGTAGGCACGCGAATTTTCGGTCCTGTCGCTCGTGAGTTACGGGCCAAGCGGTTCATGAAAATTGTGTCGTTGGCGCCCGAAGTACTTTAATGTTGAGACGGGGAGATTGATACGATGGCAGCAAGTAAACTACATGTCAAAAAAGACGACATGGTGATGGTGATAGCCGGCAAAGAGAAGGGCAAGAGCGGTAAAGTCGTTCGCGTCTTTTCCGACTCCGGTAAGGTGGTGATTGAGGGTATCAATATGATTAAGCGCCATACTCGGCCTAATCGCCTCAATACCGAAGGCGGCATTGTCGAAAAGGAAGCGCCCCTGAGCGGGTCTAACGTGTTGTTGTTGTGCAATGCCTGCAACAAGCCGGCCCGTACTGGAAAACGCATCCTTGAGGACGGTAGCAAGGTCCGCTTCTGCAAGAAGTGCAACGAGATAGTGGATAAGTAACGGAGGATTTTCATGGCCAGACTGAAAGAAGCTTATCGAGCCGAACTTGCTCCGAAGCTTGCCCAGGATCTTCAGCTCAAGAACGTGATGGAAGTGCCACGCGTTGAGAAGGTGATCGTTAATATGGGTCTGGGCGAAGCGATTCAGAATATTAAAATTCTTGAGTCAGCGGTCCAGGAACTGGAAAAGATTACCGGACAGAAAGCGGTTGTCACTAAGGCTAAGCGTTCTATTGCTCAGTTCAAGTTACGTGAGGGTATGCCCATCGGTTGTATGGTGACTTTGCGGCGTGATCGAGCGTACGAGTTCCTTGATCGACTGATTAATGTGGCATTGCCGCGAGTCCGTGATTTCAAGGGGATTTCGCCCAAAGGTTTTGACGGGCGGGGCAATTACACCCTTGGTGTACGTGAGCAACTCATTTTCCCCGAGATCGACCTGGAGCAGGTGGATAAGGTTAAGGGGCTCAATGTGACCATTGTGACCACGGCTCGCAACGATGAGGAGGGCCGGGCGTTGTTGACCGCGATCGGCATGCCTTTTCGTAAAAAGAGCAGCGGTACCGAAGGCTAGCGGAGGATAACAGTGGCTAAAAAATCGATGAAGATCAAGGCGACGCGGCCTAAGAAGTTTGGGGTGAGGGCTTATAACCGCTGTCCCCTGTGTGGCCGTCCTAGGGCCTATTACCGGAAATTCGACATGTGTCGTATATGCCTGCGTAAGCTCGCGTTGGAGGGCAAGCTCCCCGGCGTGATTAAGTCAAGCTGGTAAACAGAACGAAGGAGTTGCATCCATGGCAATGACCGATCCTATCGCGGATATGCTGACCCGGATTCGCAACGCGGGTCTCGCAAAGCACTCGAAGTGCGACATCCCGTCATCCAAGCTCAAAGTAGCTGTGGCGACGGTGCTCAAGGATCTTGGCTATATTAAGAATTTCAAGACCGCAGCGGATGACAAGCAAGGCGTATTGCGGATCTATTTAAAATTCGACGGCGAAGATAAGCACGTAATTCATGAAATTAAGCGGGTTTCCACCCCTGGCCGACGAGTATATGTCGGCAAGGACGAGATTCCGGTGATTAAAAATGGCCTGGGCGCTGCCATCATTTCTACCTCTAGGGGGGTGATGCACGATGTGGCTGCTCGGGAGGCCCAGGTGGGCGGTGAGATTCTCTGCGCCATCTGGTAAGTAGATACGGCTAAGGAGCCCAGAAAATGTCAAGAATAGGGAAAAAACCCGTAGCTATACCGAGTGGCGTTCAGATTTCTTTGAAAGATGATGAACTGACCATCAAGGGCCCTAAGGGTGAACTTAAGCGGTCGATTGTGGCCGGTGTCGGGATTTCTGTCGAGGCCGATCAGGTGCTCGTTCAGAGTGCAGATGAAAGCAAGGGGGCCCGTGCCTATCAGGGTCTGATGCGTTCATTGCTGGCTAACATGGTTGATGGCGTAACTAAAGGGTTTGAAAAAATCCTTGAAATCAACGGCGTTGGCTATCGTGCTGATCTCAAAGGGTCAACTCTTAATCTGGCTCTCGGTTTCTCTCACGGCATCGAATATCCGTTGCCCAAAGGAATCAGTGCCGAGGTCGAAAAGCAGACCAAGATTATCGTACGTGGTATCGACAAAGAACTCGTTGGTGCTACAGCAGCCAAGATTCGTTCTTTCCGGCCGCCTGAGCCTTACAAGGGCAAGGGTATCAAATATGCCGATGAACGAATCATCCGTAAGGCTGGCAAAGCTGGCAAAAAATAACTGACTTAAGGTCAAGGAGACAGACAGTGAACGTCGCGACTAAAAGGCGTCAGGCAAGGTTAAAGAGGCAGGCACGGGTGCGCCGCAAGGTATGTGGTACCAGCGCAAGACCCCGTCTCTGTATCTTCCGCAGTGCCAAACATATTTACGCCCAGATTATAGAGGATACTACTGGCACCACTTTGGTTGCTGCATCGACTCTTTGTAAAGAGGTTGTTGAGGATCTGAAGGGAACCGGCAATATTGACGCGGCCAAGGCTGTCGGCACTGCTGTCGCCAAAAAGGCCCTCGCTAAAGATATTAAAGAAGTGGTTTTTGACCGTAACGGTTTCCTTTATCACGGCCGTATCAAGGGCCTGGCCGATGCGGCCAGGGAAGCCGGTCTGTCTTTTTAGGTAAGGAGGATTTCTTTGCTTCGCAATGATCCCAACGAAATGGAATTAACTGACCGCGTGGTACATATCAATCGCTGCGCAAAGGTCGTTAAGGGTGGACGCCGCTTCAGCTTTTCAGCTCTGGTTGTTGTTGGTGATGGTAAAGGTCGTGTCGGCTTTGGGCATGGCAAGGCCAAAGAGGTTCCCGAAGCTATCCGAAAGGGCGTTGAACAGGCGAAAAAGAGCCTGATCACGGTACCATTGGCAGACCGGACCATTCCCTTCGATATTATCGGCAAGTTTGGTGCTGGTAAGGTCCTGCTCAAGCCGGCTTCGCCCGGTACCGGCGTAATTGCCGGCGGTGCAGTCCGCGCGGTGCTTGAAGCTGCCGGAGTGGGCGATATCCTGTCCAAGTGCCTTGGTTCCAACAACCCTCATAATGTTGTTCGAGCTACGGTTGACGCATTGTCTCGACTGCGTAGTGCCGAGGAAATTATGGCTCGCCGTGGGCTTGGCGCCGAAGACTAGGCACCGCTGAAAAGGAGATGATTTATGGCCGAACAGATTAAGGTCACGTTGATCAAGAGCGGTATTGGCCGCAATAAATATTTCACAAAAGTTCTCAAAGGATTGCAACTTTCCAAGTTGCACAAGACCGTAGAGTTGCCTGATACGCCGGAAATTCGGGGTATGATCAACAAGGTTTCTCACATGGTTGTGGTTGAGAACTGATTCAATCCAGGGGAAGTGCTGTTATGGATCTGAGTAATCTGAGGCCGGCAATCGGCTCAACAAAAAATAGAAAACGCATCGGCCGTGGAGCGGGTTCCGGTACCGGTAAGACTTCCGGTAAAGGCCATAAGGGACAGAATGCTCGCAGTGGTGGTGGTGCCAAGCCTGGCTTCGAAGGGGGCCAGATGCCCTTACAGCGCCGTCTTCCTAAGCGTGGCTTTACTCCTTTGGATAAAAAGGTCTATGCCTTGGTAAATTTGCGCGACCTTCAAAATCTTTTTGAGGCAGGTACCGTAGTGGATATGGAAGCGCTTGGTAAGGCCGGCCTTGTAAAGAAAATTCAAGATGGCATCAAGATTCTTGCCGATGGCGATCTCGACAAGGCGCTGACTGTTAAGGCTCACAAGTTCAGCAAGGCTGCCCAGCAGAAGATTGAAGCTGCCGGCGGCAAAGTCGAGGTTATCTAACGTGATAAAGAGCATCCAGAATATTTTCAGTATACCGGAGCTGCGGCGACGCATCCTGTTTACGCTAGGGATGCTCGCCGTTTATCGTGTTGGCTGCCATATCCCAACCCCCGGCATTGATGCCCAGGTTCTCGCAAAGTTTTTTGAGGGAAGCCAGGGCACTTTGCTAGGCATGGTCAGTGCCTTCACCGGTGGTGCTTTGCAGCGCATGACAGTTTTTGCGCTGGGCATTATGCCGTATATCAGTGCATCGATTATTATGCAGCTGTTGGGAGTGGTGTTCGAACCTGTTGAACGCCTGGCTAAAGAGGGTGAACAAGGCCGCAAAACCATCACCAAGTGGACTCGCTACGGTACTATTGTATTGTCCATTGTTCAGGGTGCCGGTATTGCGGTTGGATTACAGCAGATGAGCGGTCCTGCCGGTGAGCCAGTAGTTCCCGGACCAGGTCTTGGTTTTATTCTGTTGACTGTCTTGACCCTCACCGCCGGCACTGCCTTTATCATGTGGCTCGGCGAGCAGATTACCGAGCGGGGGATCGGAAACGGTATTTCGCTGATCATTTTCGCAGGTATTGTGGCTAATATGCCGGCTGCGGTTGTCAATACGCTTCGGCTTATGAATACAGGCGCCATCAGCTTGTTCGTCATGATTGTTATCCTTGCAGTTATGGTGGCTGTTATCGGCGCGATTGTGTTTATGGAACGTGGTCAGCGAAGGCTGCCCATTCACTATGCCAAACGCGTCGTGGGCATGCGTAACTACGGTGGACAAAAAAGCCATTTGCCTCTCAAGGTCAATATGAGTGGTGTAATTCCACCCATTTTCGCCAGCTCTATTATCATGTTCCCTGCGACAATCGCTAATCTGGTTGAGATTGAGTGGGTGCAGGCATTTGCAGCCATGATGACACCGACCCATATCCTTTATAATGTCATTTTTGTTGCATTTATCATCTTCTTCTGTTACTTCTACACGGCTGTTACTTTCAACCCGTTGGATGTGGCGGAAAATGTAAAAAAACAGGGCGGCTATATTCCTGGTATCAGGCCTGGTAAGGCTACCTCTGACTATATTAATGATGTATTAAACCGACTGACTTTTGCTGGTGCTATCTACATCGCAGCGGTATGCGTGTTGCCGACAATTTTGATCAGTTCGTTTAATGTCCAGTTCTTTTTTGGCGGCACCTCGCTACTCATTGTAGTCGGGGTTGGTCTTGATACTGCCGCGCAGATTGAAGCGCATTTGATCTCTCGGTCCTATGAGGGCTTTATGAAGGGGGTCACCCTCAAGGGGCGGCAGGGTTAGTATGGAGGAGATCCTGTGAAGATGATCTTTTTGGGTCCGCCCGGTTCGGGCAAGGGGACCCAGGCAAAAATGATTTCTGAAAAGCTCGGAATACCCCAGATTTCAACTGGGGATATGCTTCGCTCTGCCGTTCGAGAAGGAACCCCGATGGGGCGCAAGGCTAAAGCCATGATGGACGCAGGGGCTTTGGTGGCTGATGAAGTCGTCGTTGGAATCGTTCAGGAACGGTTGGCGATGGCCGATTGTAATCCTGGGTTCATCTTAGATGGTTTTCCCCGTACAGTGCCTCAGGCCGATGCCCTTCAGACCTGCTTGCAGAATCTTGGTAAAGATCTTGACGCAGTGATTTCTCTTGAGGTCGATAGTGACGCGGTTGTAGAGCGTATCACTGGTCGTCGAACATGTCGTGACTGCGGTAAAATGTTTCACGTACGTTTCGATCCGCCATCGCAGGAAGGCATCTGCGATAGCTGCGGCGGTGAACTTTACCTCCGCGATGATGACCAGGAGATGACCATCCGTAAACGTTTAGAGGTTTATGCTGAACAGACGGCACCTCTGATCGATTACTATCAGCAAGCCGACCTTGTTCGGACGGTTGATGGCATGCAGGAAATCTCTAAGGTGCAGGATCAGATCCTGGTGGCTGTGGGCTCCAAGTAATGATAATTTTAAAATCTCAGGCTGAACTCGGAAAGATGAGGGACGCTGGGAGAGTGGTTGCGGAAATACTCGCGCTGCTAAAAGAGCGGATCAAACCAGGCGTAACTACGGGTGAGTTGGATCGCTTAGCTGAAAAAGAATGCCGCAAGCGGCAGGCCAAGCCGGCCTTCAAGGGCTATGGCGGGTTTCCATACAGTATTTGTTCGTCACCAGATGAGCAGGTTGTCCATGGATTTCCAAATGATCGGCCGCTTTCTGAAGGGACCATTCTGAGTATTGACTTCGGGGTGATCTATCGCGGATTTTATGGTGATTCCGCTTTCACCGTGCCCGTTGGTAAAATTAACAAGGAAAAACAACATTTAATAGAGGTCACTGAAAAATCTCTTTCGCTGGCGATTGAACAGGTTCAGTGTCAAGGTTTTCTCTATGATGTTGCTCGAGCCGTGCAGACTTGCGTTGAGGCGGAAGGATTCAGCGTGGTGAGAGAATTTGTAGGGCATGGAATAGGCAAAGGTCTGCACGAAGAACCTCAGATCCCCAATTTTGTTCCCGGTGCCGGGCGTGGTGAGCAACTTCGTTCTGGCATGACCTTGGCGATCGAGCCAATGGTTAATGCCGGTTCTCCGGGGGTAAAGATTTTGCGTGATGGCTGGACAGCGGTTACAGTTGATGGCCGACCATCGGCTCATTTTGAACACACTGTGGCTGTTACCGAGAACGGACCCCAGATTTTAACTCAGATCTGATAGGCACCCGGTTAAGGAAGAGCGCCGTTTTTAAGCAGCTTCGTTTAGCCGACTTCTTAATAGGACAAAGGAACAATCAATGAAAGTGCGAGCTTCGGTCAAACCGATTTGCGTTAAGTGCAAAGTAATTAAGCGCAAGGGAATTCTTAGGGTCATCTGCGAAAATCCCAAGCACAAGCAGAAGCAGGGATAACCGGATCAGGAGGAAAATACATTGGCACGTATTGCTGGTAACGACTTACCAAGAAATAAACGGATTGAGATTGCCCTCACCTACATCTACGGTGTAGGCCGGTCTTTGTCCCAAAATATTTTGCAGAAAGCCGGAGTGGATCCCAATACCCGCACTGACGATCTGACCGACGCTGAAGTTGCTAAGATCAGAGAGGTTATTGACGGCGGATATGAGGTTGAGGGCGATTTGCGCCGGGTTGTTTCGACCAATATCAAGCGCCTTATGGATTTAGGCTGCTATCGCGGCCTGCGTCACCGCCGCGGTCTGCCGGTGCGCGGACAGAAAACCAAAACCAACGCACGGACCCGGAAGGGGCCTAGAAAAACTGTGGCTGGTAAGAAGAAATAATCGGAGGAACCATGGCTAAGCCTGGTAAGAAGACGGTAAGAAAGAGTAGAGAAAAAAAGAATGTTGCTAATGGTATTGCGCACATTCAGGCAACCTTCAATAATACTATCGTGACGTTTACTGATGTCAGCGGTAATGTGGTTTCCTGGTCGACTTGTGGTGCCAATAGCTTTAAGGGTTCCCGTAAGAGTACCCCTTTCGCGGCCCAGATTGCTGCTGAAGAAGCTGCCAAGAAAGCGCAAGAGCATGGCATGCGTTCAGTTGAAATTCGTGTTAAAGGTCCCGGCTCCGGCCGTGAATCAGCCCTGAGAGCCATTTCGGCTGCTGGTCTGAACATCAGCATGATTAAGGATGTGACCCCCATTCCGCACAACGGTTGTCGGCCGCCGAAGCGCAGAAGAGTCTAACCATACAAGGAGGATGAACGTTGGCTAGATATACTGGACCCGTCTGCCGTCAGTGTAGAAGGGAAAATATGAAGTTGTTCCTGAAAGGGGACAGGTGCTACACCGACAAGTGTGCTGTTGAACGGCGGAACTATGCCCCGGGCATTCATGGCCAGGGTCGTGTTAAGGTCTCTGAATACGGAACCCAGTTGCGTGAAAAGCAACGTGTTAAACGCACTTACGGTTTGCTTGAGAAGCAGTTCCGCGCTTATTTTGCCAAGGCTGATCGTGCAAAGGGCGTAACTGGCGAGAACCTGCTCGTATTGCTTGAGCGTCGGCTCGATAGTGTTGTTTACCGTCTCGGCTTTGCCAGTTCCCGCAATGAGGCTCGTTTGCTCATCCGTCAGGGACATTTTCTGGTCAATGGTCGCAAAGTAAATATTCCCTCTTTTATCATGCGCATCAACGACGTCGTCGAATTGCGTGAAAAGAGCCGTCAGATCACGCGTGTCAACGATTCTCTCGACGGTGTGATGCGGCGTGGCGTACCTTCCTGGGTAGAGTTGGAGCGGGATGCCTTTAAGGGAACCTTGAAGACTCTGCCTGTTCGCGAAGAGATGACGACTCCTGCGTTCCAGGAGCAGTTGATCGTCGAGCTCTACTCGAAGTAATCGCGGCCTGAGGCGGTTGTAACCTCATTATGGAGGATACGAATGTATAAAAACTGGAGAGATCTCATCAAGCCCAAGCGCCTCCAGATTGAATCGGACAGTCTGTCCGATACTTATGGGAAGTTTAAGGCGGAACCTTTTGAACGTGGATTTGGCACTACTTTGGGTAATGCCCTGCGCCGAGTTCTTTTGTCGTCTTTACAGGGTGCCGCTATTACGTCCGTACGGATTAAAGGCGTACTCCATGAGTTCTCGACAATCCCCGGTGTTACCGAGGATGTCACCGACATTATTTTGAACCTCAAGGGTGTTTTGCTTAAGTTGCACGGCAATGAGGTACGAAACATTCGCATTGTCAAAAAGGGTGCCGGGGTAATAACGGCAGGTGACATTGTGACCGACTCACATGTCGAGGTGCTTAACCCTGATCATCATATTTTGACCTGCTCCAAAGAAGCGGATGTTGAAATGGACATGGTTGTGGCTATGGGTAAGGGTTATGTCCCTGCCGAGCGCAATCGTGATGAAAAGGCACCGGTAGGCACCATTCCGATTGATGCTATCTTCTCGCCTATCAAGAAGGTGAACTTTACTGTAACCAACGCTCGTGTTGGGCAGATCACCAACTTTGATAAGCTGAATCTCGAGGTCTTTACCGATGGCAGCGTGCGTGCTGATGATGCTGTTGCCTACGGGGCTAAGATTCTTAAGGAACAGTTGCAGATTTTCATCAATTTTGATGAAGAAGCTGAAACGCACGGCGTCGACGAGAATGAAGAGAGTCGAAAGATTAACGAAAACCTCTATCGTTCAGTGGATGAGCTTGAGCTTTCGGTGCGTAGCGCCAACTGCCTCAAAAATGCCAATATTCACCTGATCGGTGACCTTGTGCAGCGGTCCGAAGCTGAAATGCTTAAAACCCAGAACTTCGGACGCAAATCACTGAATGAGATCAAGGACATCTTGGCTGAGATGGGCTTGTCTCTGGGGATGGCCCTGGAGGGTTTTCCCGACCCTGAATATCTTAAGATGATTCGTGAGGGAAGTGAGGATCTTTGATCCTCCGCGATCCCGTTAAGTAACGAAGAAAGGACCGTAGAACAATGCGTCACAATAAATCCGGCAGGCGGCTTGGCCGCAATTCGAGTCATCGGGCCGCCATGATGCGCAACATGGTGACATCGCTTCTCGATCATGAAAAAATCACCACGACCATAACTCGTGCTAAAGAGTTGCGGAAAGTTGCTGAGAAGATGATCACCCTCGGTAAGCGTGGAGATTTGCACGCTCGGCGGCAGGCCCTGCAGGTCATTCGTGATCGCAAGGTTGTTGGTAAGCTGTTTGAAATGGTCGCGCCCCGATACAAAGACCGTCCCGGTGGTTACACTCGGATTATCAAGCTTGGCAATCGTGCGGGCGACAATGCACCGGTATGTCTGATCGAATTGGTCGAGGAGGAATTCACTCCCCGTCCCAAAAAAGTAGTTGCCGAGGCTGCAGCTGATGTTGCTCCTGTTGAAGAGCCTGTAGTTGAGGCTGCTACCGAGGAAGTCGTGGCTGAGTCAGAAGCTGAAGCCGAAGACAAAGACTAGGCACCTGCTCATATATCAGGAAAAAAGGCAAGGGGGTTGTTCCCCTTGCCTTTTTTCTTTGTTGTAGCCAATGGCTTGAATCTTGACCGACCGCGGCTGTCCATGGTAGCTTTGCCTACTTAAGTTACTGGAGCCCATAATGTATTTTCCTTCTCTAAAGCAATTTCGTCTCTTTGCCAAACAGGGCAATCTGATCCCGGTTTATCGAGAGATCCTGGCCGATATGGAAACGCCCGTTTCCGCCTTTAAAAAAATCGATGACGGGCAGAATTCTTTTTTACTGGAAAGCATCGCTGGCGGTGAAAAGTGGGCTCGTTATTCTTTTCTCGGCAGTAATCCTGGCAAGATCTTCCGTTGCAGCGGCCAGCAATTTGAAGTTCTTGGCCGAGACGGTTCTGTTCACAGCGGTACCAGCGCCGATCCCCTGGCAGAAATTAAACAATTTATGGAGGCCTATCGACCTGTTCAGGTCGACGGTTTACCGCCATTCTTTGGAGGATTGGTTGGCTATCTTGGGTACGATATGGTCCGTTTTTTCGAGGATCTGCCATCTTGTTCCAAACAGCAGATCGGGGCTTATGATGCCTGCTTTCTGCTGACTGATACCCTGCTTATTTTTGATAATGTCGCCCAGACGATCAAGGTGGTGTGTAATGTTGCATTGTCTGAGGATGAGGATCCGGAGGTCGCCTATCGTCAGGCCTTGGTTGCAATTGATCAGCTTATTGAGAAGTTGCGCAGTCCTTTGGCCGCCATCTCTGCCGAACCCGCCTATGGTCCAGCGGAAGATTTCGTCTCCGATTTTACGGCGGAGGAATTTATGGCCGCTGTTGAACAGTGCAAGGAGTATGTCCGCGCTGGCGACATAATCCAAGTAGTTCTGTCTCAGCGCCTTTCCGGTCGCCTAGGCGCGCCTCCCTTCGATGTTTATCGGGCTCTGCGTACCCTGAATCCATCTCCCTATATGTTTTTTCTCCGTTTTGAGAAAACCTTGGTCATCGGTGCCTCTCCGGAAGTGCTGGTTCGAAAGGTCGGAGCGGAAGTGGAAGTGCGTCCCATCGCCGGCACTCGTCCCAGAGGTGGGACTGTTGATGAGGATTTACAGCTTGAAGAGGACCTTCTTGCTGATCCCAAGGAATGTGCCGAGCATATCATGTTAGTCGATTTAGGTCGCAATGACATTGGCCGTGTCTGCCGTACCGGTTCCGTTGAAGTTAGCGAGCTGATGGTCATTGAGCGTTACTCGCATGTCATGCACATTGTCTCCAATGTCCATGGTCTGTTGCGTTCCGATTGTGATGCTTATGATGTGTTGCGGGCAACGTTTCCCGCAGGTACTCTGAGTGGTGCACCGAAGATTCGGGCCATGGAAATTATTGAAGAGCTGGAACCTGCTCGAAGAGAGATCTATGGCGGCGCTGTGGGCTATTTCTCTTTTTCCGGCAATATGGATATGGCGATTGCCATCCGCACTCTGGTTGTCCATGATGATCGTATTCACTTACAGGCCGGAGCCGGTATTGTAGCCGACTCGGATCCAGCTTCTGAATATGAAGAAACTCTGAACAAGGCTCGTGGCGTGATGAAGGCCATCGATATGGCGCGAAAGGGGCTGGATTGACATGCTGCTGATGCTCGATAACTACGACTCCTTTACCTACAATCTGGTGCAATATTTCCAGGAACTCGGCGAAGAGGTAAAAGTCTTTCGGAACGATAAGATTACGGTAGACGAGATTGCCGCCTTGCAGCCCCGGCGCCTGGTGGTTTCCCCCGGCCCCTGTTCTCCTGCCGAGGCCGGAATTTCGGTAAGTGCCATTCAACAGCTGGCCGGCAAGCTTCCTATCCTGGGGGTTTGTCTCGGCCATCAATCCATGGCCTATGCCTTTGGTGGCCGCGTGATTCGCGCGAAAAACCTGATGCATGGCAAGACCAGTCCTGTTTACCATGACCATCGAGGATTGTTTAAAGGGTTGTCCTGTCCTTTCGATGCGACTCGTTATCACTCGCTTATCGTTGAACGGGCTACGTTGCCGGCCGATTTTGAAATCAGCGCCTGGACCGAGGCCGATGAGATCATGGGGATGCGTCACCGAAACCTGCCTCTTTGGGGAGTGCAGTTTCATCCCGAGTCGATTCTGACGGTTGAAGGTAAACGTCTGCTGCATAATTTCCTAGAAATGACCTGAACACTGTTCAGGCGCAGGTACTGTCTTTGTTGAGGCGTCCATGATTAAACAAGCAATTGCCATGCTGGTGGAACAGCACGACCTGGCCGAATCCATGATGGTCGACGTCATGGAACAGATTATGGGTGGGGAAGCGACTCCGGCCCAGGTCGGTGCCTTTATCGTCGCCCTGCGCATGAAAGGTGAAACGATCGAGGAAATCACCGGTGCGGCTCGAGTTATGCGGGCCCATGCCACCCCGGTAAGGGTTGGCAAGGTGCTGGATATGGACCGTGAGGAGATCAATTCCGACCGGGAAACGATTCTCGATACCTGCGGTACCGGAGGCAGCGGAACCAAAAGCTTCAATATCTCCACAACGGTCGCCTTCGTGGTTGCAGCCTGTGGTGTTAAGGTAGCGAAACACGGTAACCGCAGTATCTCATCTGCTTGCGGTAGTGCCGATGTCCTGGAGTGTCTCGGTGTCAAACTCGATATTTCCGTTGCCAAGGTTGAATCTTGCGTCAATACCCTTGGAGTCGGTTTCCTGTTTGCACCGGCCTTGCACGGGGCCATGCGTCATGCCATCGGACCTCGTAGAGAAATTGGTGTTCGGACCATTTTTAATATTTTGGGGCCACTGACCAACCCGGCCGGAGCCGACCGACAAGTGCTTGGAGTCTATCGCGAAGGTTTAGTTGAACCGCTGGCCCAGGTTCTAAGTCGACTCGGTTGTAAACGGGGTTTTGTCGTACACGGGCTCGACGGCATGGATGAAGTGACCTTGACCGGGCCGACCCGCGTGGCCGAAATTAATGGGGAAGCGGTACGCCTGTATACTGTTGAGCCGGAGGATTTTACCCTGTCGCGCTGCAAACTGACCGACTTGCAGGGTGGCGACGCGGTAGTCAATGCCGATTTGGTTCAGGCGGTGTTGCAAGGAGAGCAGGGGCCGCGCAGGGATGTGGTCCTGTTGAACAGTGCCTTTGCCCTTTTGGCGGCAGACCGGGTTAGCGATATCCAGGCCGGTATCGAGCGGGCTGCCGAAGCTATCGACAGCGGTCGGGCCCTGTCCAAGCTCAACGATCTTATCAGGATGACCAACCAGTGATACTCGATGAAATTCTTCAGCACAAGCGCGGCGAGGTAAATGACCAGTGCCAGGCAGTGCCACTGACCCTGTTGCAGGAACGCATTGCGCAGCAAGGTAAGCCCCGTGGTTTTGCAGCTGCCTTACGGCAGCAGTCGACAGTCGGTACGGCGATCATTGCCGAGGTTAAAAAGGGATCTCCCTCCAAGGGGATCATTCGCGCCGATTTTGATCCGTGCGATATTGCAAGGCGTTATCAGGCCGGTGGTGCCACCTGTTTGTCCGTTCTCACCGATCAACGCTTTTTTATGGGATCTCTGGCCTATCTGGAGGCAATTGCTGAAATTGTTTCCCTGCCACTGTTGCGTAAAGACTTTGTGATCGATCCCTATCAAGTTTATGAAGCTCGCGCAGCCGGAGCCGATGCGGTGTTGTTGATTGCCGCCGCCCTTGCGCAAGATGTTTTGAGCGATCTGGTCTCGGTGGCTTCGGATCTGGATCTGGATGTTTTGCTCGAAGTGCATAATGAGGGTGAGCTGGAGAGGGCCTTGCAGCTACCCGTGGAGTTGATCGGTGTGAACAATCGGAATCTGAAAACTTTTCATACCGACCTGGCGGTTACCGAACGCTTGTTGCCGCTGGTTCCTGCGGATCGTTTGGTGGTGGCCGAAAGTGGCCTGCGCTGCCGGGCTGATATCCGCCGTTTGCAGCAGGCCGGAGCCGGGGCTTTCCTGATCGGAGAAAGTCTGATGCGAGAAGCGGATTTCGAGCAAAAGCTGCAGGAGCTGTTGCACGACTAGTTCTGGTTTCCCCCTTTCTTTTTCTCTGACCTTTGCCTAGCGTTCACCAGGAGAATCGAATGCAGACCAAGATTTTGTTGCAAGACCACCAGATCCCTAAACATTGGTACAATGTCGCTGCCGACTTGGATAGTTCTCCGGCGCCGATTCTTCATCCTGGCACTCTGGCCCCGGTCGGCCCGGAAGACTTGACCTCCATTTTCCCCATGTCGTTGATCGAACAGGAAGTCAGCCGCGAGCGCTGGATAGAGATCCCCGAAGAAGTACAGAAAATATATCAGCTCTGGCGACCGTCTCCTCTGTATCGTGCTCACCGCCTCGAAGCGGCTTTAAAAACGCCGGCGCGCATCTATTATAAATACGAGGGGGTATCTCCGGCCGGCTCTCATAAGCCCAACAGCGCTATTCCCCAGGCTTATTACAACAAAATGGCGGGGATCAAACGTCTGGCTACCGAAACCGGCGCCGGTCAGTGGGGCTGTTCGCTCTCTTTGGCCAATTCATACTTCGGCCTGGAAACGACGGTCTATATGGTACGGGTCAGTTACGGTCAGAAACCTTATCGCAAGAACCTGATGGAACTGTGGGGCGCTGAGGTTATCCCTTCGCCGAGCAATCGTACCGAGGCCGGCCGGCGCATGTTGGCCGAAGCCCCGGATACCACCGGCTCGTTGGGTATGGCCATCAGCGAGGCGGTGGAGGATGCCGCCAGCCACAGCGATACCAACTATGCTCTCGGCAGCGTTTTGAATCACGTTTGTCTGCATCAGACGGTCATTGGCCTGGAAGCCATCGAACAGCTGAAGCTGGTCGAGGACTATCCCGATGTGGTCATCGGTTGCTGCGGTGGCGGCAGCAATCTGGCTGGGCTGACCTTTCCCTTTGTGAGGGACAAAATCAATGGCAAACAGATTCGTCTGCTGGCAGTCGAGCCGAACTCCTGTCCGACCCTGACCAAGGGGAGTTATGCCTTTGATTTCGGCGATACGGCCAAGCTGACGCCGATCACCAAAATGTATACCTTGGGCCACGACTTTGTGCCGCCCGGCATTCATGCCGGAGGACTGCGTTATCATGGTGCCAGCGCTCTGGTCAGTCAGTTGCACCACGAAGGCATTATCGAGGCGGCGGCGCTACCCCAGACTGCTTGCTTTGAAGGCGCGGTGATGTTTGCCCGTACCGAAGGGATCGTGCCGGCACCCGAATCATCCCACGCTATTCGAGCTGCCATCGACGAAGCGGTCAAGGCACGGGAAGAAGGCCAGCAGCGTACTATTTTATTCAACCTCTCTGGCCATGGCCATTTCGACATGTCCTCTTATGAAGCCTACCTGGGTGGGCAGTTAGAGGATTACGCCTATCCGGAAGAAAACATTGCCGCCTCTCTGGCCAAATTGCCGCAGGTGAAGTGATGGTCGGTGCGGAGGGCATGGTGCCAGCGCTCACACCACGGGTCAAGATCTGCGGCATTACCTCGGTCGAGGACGGGCTGCATGCCGCCCGTTGTGGGGCCGATGCCCTGGGTTTGGTCTTTTACCCTGAAAGTGCCCGCTGCGTCACTGCTGAACAGGCTCGCCGAATCGTCGCTGCCTTGCCGCCGCTGGTGACTACTGTTGGCCTGTTTGTTAATCACCCGGCTCGGGAAATTACCGACATCGCCCGCTTCTGTGGTCTCGACGTGTTGCAGTTGCATGGTGACGAAACACCGGAACAATGTCAGTTGCCGCCCTGGCGAGTGATCAAGGCCTTGCGCGTTCGGGACCAGCAGAGCTTGGACGATATTGCAGCTTACCAAGTCAGCGGTATGCTACTCGACGCCTGGCAAGCCGATAGCTACGGGGGTACCGGCCATTGTTTCAATTGGCAGTTGGCCGTACAGGCGGCGCAGCAAAGGCCGATTATTCTGGCCGGCGGACTCACGCCCGCCAATGTGGCTGAGGCGGTAAAAACGGTACGCCCCTATGCCATTGATGTCTCGAGCGGCGTGGAAAGCGCCCCCGGTCGCAAGGACCCCGAACTGGTGGCGGCCTTTATTCGTAACGCCAAACATTTTACGGAGTAGTTCATGTACCCATATCCGGATGCGAACGGGCATTTCGGTCCCTTCGGCGGTCGTTATGTGGCTGAGACCTTGATGCCGTCCCTCGAAGAGCTCGACCAGGCCTATCGAGAAGCCCAGAACGATCCGACGTTTCAGGAGGAGTTCGAGTATTATCTTCGCCAATACGTCGGCCGACCCAGCCCCCTTTACTATGCGCGACGATTAAGTGATCATCTCGGCGGTGCCAGGATCTATCTGAAGCGGGAAGACCTTAACCATACCGGAGCCCACAAGGTCAACAATACCGTTGGGCAGGCCTTGCTGGCACGACGAATGGGAAAAAAACGGGTGATCGCCGAGACCGGTGCCGGTCAACATGGGGTGGCAACAGCTACCGTGGCCGCTTTGTTCGGCATGGAATGCGAAGTCTTTATGGGCACAGAGGATATTCGTCGCCAGAGCCTCAATGTGTTTCGTATGAAACTGCTTGGTGCCAAGGTGACGGGAGTGACCAGCGGTACGGCGACCCTCAAGGATGCAATGAACGAGGCTATCCGTCACTGGGTGACCCGGGTAAGGGATACTTTTTACGTTATCGGTACGGTGGCCGGACCGCACCCATATCCGGCCATGGTTCGGGACTTTCAGTCTGTGATCGGCCGAGAAGCCCGCAGTCAAATTCTGCAGGCCGAAGGCCGGCTGCCCGATTACGCTGTGGCTTGTATCGGCGGCGGCTCCAATGCCATGGGATTATTTCACCCGTTTATAGGGGATGAGAGCGTCCGACTGCTCGGTGTCGAAGCTGCCGGACTCGGAGTCGATAGCGGCAAGCATGCCGCCAGCATCGGTGCCGGCCGGGTCGGCGTTCTGCACGGCAACAAGACCTATCTGCTGCAGGACGAGCAGGGTCAGATAGAACATGCTCACTCTATTTCCGCCGGCCTCGACTATCCCGGGGTCGGTCCGGAACATTCGCATCTCCACGACATTGGCCGCGCCGAATATCAGTCGGTGACCGATGACGAAGCTTTGGAAGCCTTTCAGACGCTAACCAAGCTTGAAGGGATCATCCCTGCTCTGGAGAGCGCCCACGCAATAGCCCAGGTGATGAAGTTGGCTCCGACCTTGCGCCAGGACCAACTGGTAGTGGTCTGCCTGTCCGGGCGCGGCGATAAGGATATTCATACTGTGGCTGAGGCCATGGGTGTGGAATTTAACTGACAGGACCCTATAATGAAATTTACCGAACTGGATTTGCCGCAACCGGTGCTCAAGGGTATCGAGGCGGTCGGATTTACCGATCTGACCCCGGTTCAAGAAGAGTCCATCCCGCTGGCTTTGGCGGGTAAGGATGTTGCCGGCCAAGCCCAGACGGGCACCGGCAAAACAGCCGCCTTTTTAATCGCGCTCTTTACGCGCCTTTTGCAGAGCAAGAGCAAGACCAGCAACAATCCCCGTGCTCTGATTATCGCACCAACCCGCGAGTTGGTGGTGCAGATCTGGGAGGATGCCAAGGGACTCGGCGCCTTCTGCCCTTTTAAGTTGCAGCCTATTTTCGGTGGCGTCGACTACGAGAAACAACGCCAGGCTCTTCAGGATGGGGTCGATGTGATTATCGCCACTCCGGGACGGTTGATCGACTACGCCAAGCAGGGCGTGTTCAGCTTTCACCGTATCGAAGCCTTGGTCATTGACGAGGCCGACCGCATGTTCGACATGGGCTTTATTAAAGATCTGCGTTATATCATGCGCAAATTGCCGCCCTTTGAAAAACGCCAGACCATGCTCTATTCCGCGACTCTCTCCCATCGGGTCATGGAATTGGCCTACGAATTTATGGATCTGGCGGAAAAAGTCAGCGTTGCCCCCGAACAGGTGACCGCCGAAAGGGTGGAACAGGTACTCTATCATGTAGGTCGGCGGGAGAAATTCGCTCTGCTGCTCGGCTTGATGAAAAAGATGGAAGATCCCTGCCGCATGTTGTTGTTTGTCAATACCAAGCGGGAGGCCGAGCATCTCACCGGACGGCTCAAGGTCAACGGCTACAAGGCCGAGGTTATTTCCGGAGATATCCCGCAGAAGAAGCGCATGCGGATTCTGGACGATTTCAAAGCCAACCGTCTGCACTATCTGGTCGGTACCGATGTCGCCTCCCGTGGAATCCATATCGATGGCGTGACGCATGTGGTTAATTACGACTTGCCCCAGGATCCCGAGGATTACGTCCATCGTATCGGTCGTACCGCCAGGGCCGGAGCCAGCGGCCTGGCTATCAGTTTTGCCGACGAAGACCTGGTTTTTTACCTGAGTGATATCGAAGGTTATATCGGTTTCAGCATTCCCGCGGTATTCCCCGAGAATGAGGACTTCTGTCACGACTATAAACGCTATGTGCCCCGCAAAAAGGTTCCGGCCGATGACCGCCGGCGACCCGCTGAAAAGGGGCGCAAGCCGCCCCGTAGGCGAACTGGTCGCAGCAAGGGAGGGACGAAGCCCGGTGGCGGTTCCTCAGCCAAGTAACCGGGGTCTTGTTGAATTTATGCCCACTGCATCTCTGGACAAGCTCAGCACCTGTCGACAATGTTCGCGCCTGGTAGACTATATGGCCAGCGTCAAGCCGCGTCGTGGTTTGTCCGTGAAAGATTATTGGAACGGGCCGGTAGCCGGTTTCGGAGATCCTGCAGCGCGGGTCTTCCTCGTTGGTTTGGCCCCCGGCGCCCATGGTGCCAATCGCACCGGGCGGCCTTTCACCGGGGATGGTGCTGGCGATTTCATGTATCCGTTACTGCATCAGGCCGGATTTGCCAGCCAGGCCGAGGCCAGTCATGCTGATGACGGTTTGCAGTTGTACGACCTTTATATCAGTAATGCGGTTAAATGCTTGCCGCCGGATAATAAACCGATTGCCGCCGAGTTCGCCAACTGTCGGCCTTATCTGCTCGCCGAGCAGCAGCGTCTGTCTCAGCTCAAGGTGGTGGTGTTGCTCGGGCGTGGTGCTTATGATAGTTATCTGCGTCTCTATCGCGACCTTGGTGAGATTGATCGGTTAAAAGATTATCCCTTTGCTCACGGTGCGGTACATCGATTGCCCAACGGTTTGCAGATCGTTGCCTGCTACCATACCAGCCGCTACAATGTACAGACCGGGCGCATGACGAAGACCATGTTTCTCGAGTTGTTGTCTGTGGTGCGGCAGTTGCTCAGCCAAGAAAACGGTTGAAATGAACAACAAGCTTTCATAAACTTGCAAGGAGACTGTCAGGCTTACCATGAGCCGACTGCAAAATCGCCTGATCGGTCCATATTCTCGACAATTATCGCCAAATAGCCCTGCTATTCGCGCTCAAATTATCGAAAATCTGGCCTCGAACAGCCTACTTTTCGTTTTGGCCCGTCAAGTCCGACAGGCTCCTGGAATTGTGCAATTGAAGGAGGAACATGGGACGCATTCAAGCGACCTTCGAACAACTGAAGCAGCGCGGTGAAACGGCATTGATTCCATTTATTACTGCCGGCGACCCCGATCTTGCTACCACCGAAGAGTTGATTCATACCCTGGTGGAAAACGGAGCAGACCTGATCGAGCTCGGTTTCCCCTTTTCCGATCCCATGGCCGACGGCCCGACCATTCAGGCAGCTTCCGAGAGGGCTCTGGAAAGTGGAACGACGCTGCCCAAGATTCTTGATATGGTGGCGCGGGTCAGGGAACATACCAACGTTCCGATTGTGTTGATGGGCTACTACAACCCTCTATTCAGCTATGGCCCCGAACGCTTTGCCGCCGATGCGGCGGCGGCGGGTGTCGACGGGTTGCTGCTGGTCGACTTGCCGGCGGAGGAGACTGGCGAGATTCGCAGCTATCTTCAGCAGGCCGGCATCTGCCTTATTCAGTTGCTGGCTCCGACCACTCCTCCCCAGCGCATGAAACGGCTGGTGACCGAGGCCGGTGGTTTTGTCTATTTTGTTTCCATGACTGGAGTAACCGGTGCCAGTCAGGTCGATGCCAGCGCCATTGAGCAGCAGGTCACCGATTTGCAACAAATCAGCCCAGTGCCCGTGGCGGTTGGTTTTGGCATATCCTCACCGGCGGATGCTGAGGCGGTCGCTCGTTTTGCGGATGCAGTTGTGGTTGGCAGTGCCCTGGTTAAGGTGGTAGAAGCTTATGGTAAATCGCCTGAATTGCCAGCCAAGGTTGGGGCCTTTGTTCGCTCGCTGAAAGATGGCTTGCGGTAGCGTTGCTGGAAGTCTGCTTTATATAAGGAAAAGAGATGGCTTGGTTTAGAAAATCCAAGGCACCGATAGTGCCGATTGAAACCAAAAAACGCACAATGCCTGAAGGGGTATGGAAAAAATGCCCTAATTGTCAGGAAATCATCTACGCCAAAGAAATTGAGCGCAACCTCAATGTCTGTCCCAAATGCGATTATCATTTTCGTATTTCGGCTCGTGAACGTATTGCCCTGATTCTCGATGAAGGTTCCTTTTCTGAGATGGATACGGGGATGAAATCCGTTGACTTTCTCGAGTTTAAGGACAGTAAACGCTATAAGGATCGTCTTAAGGCCTCAACCAAAAAATGTGGCAGCTCTTCGGCATTGGTCTCCGGAACCGGTACTATTGAGGAGTTGCCCGTGGTGGTGGCGGTCTTTGACTTTGCCTTTCTGGGCGGCAGCATGGGGTCGGTGGTAGGAGAAAAGATCACCCGGGCTATTGAGAAGGCTTTGGCAGAGCGTTGCCCCTGTATCATTTTTTCCTCTTCCGGTGGTGCCCGCATGCAAGAGAGTATCCTGTCTCTGATGCAGATGGCTAAGACCAGTGCCGCTCTTTCCCGGCTTAAAGAGGCGGGCTTACCCTTTGTTTCGGTATTGACCGATCCGACTACCGGCGGGGTTACGGCCAGTTTTGCCATGCTTGGCGATATCAACATGGCCGAACCTAGGGCTTTAATCGGCTTTGCCGGTCCACGGGTTATTGAACAGACGATTCGCCAGAAGCTGCCGGACGGCTTCCAGCGTTCCGAATATCTGCTTGAGCACGGCATGGTCGACATGATCGTACGCCGACCGGAGATGAAGCAGCGCCTTGCCCAAATTCTGCGCATCTTCACCAAGAACTAAAGTTATGGACTACCGGGAGAGCCTCGACTATCTCTACGGCCTCCAGAAGTTTGGTATCAAGCTAGGCCTGGATAATATTCTCCATATTCTGGGCCGGTTGCATCATCCCGACCGGGCTTACCCTATCGTCCATGTAGCGGGTAGCAACGGTAAAGGTTCGGTTTGCGCCGGGCTCTCTTCCATTCTGATTCAGGCCGGCCGACGAACCGGTCTGTACAGTTCCCCCCATCTACATTCCTTCACCGAGCGTATTCGAATCGACGGGCAGGCGATCAGCGAAACAGAGGCGGTCGCCTTGATCGAATCGGTTCGGGCTGTCTGCGATGGCATTCCGGTTACCTTTTTTGAATTTACCACCGCGATGGCGCTGTTACACTTTAAGCACCAAGAAGTTGATGTGGCAATTCTAGAGGTCGGCATGGGCGGCCGACTCGATGCAACCAACGCGGTGCAACCTGCGGTAACGGTCATCACCCCGATCTGTTTGGACCACAGTGAACATCTCGGTGCCGACCTGACGTCAATCTCTGCCGAAAAAGCAGGTATTATAAAGCCGAAAATTCCCCTCGTGGTCGGCCAGCAGCAACCCGCCGCTCTACAGGTCATTAATTCAAGGGCTAAGGAACTACAAGCTCCGGTGGTTTGTTACGGCCGAGATTTTACGGTGAAGACAGTAGATAATGGTTTTGATTACCAGGGAATTGGGCTTTCCTTGACTGGTTTGAAAAGCGGCCTGCACGGGGTTCATCAGCATCATAATCTGGGCGTGGCCCTGGCGACGGCTGAACTCTTGCAACGCCAGGGATTGGATTTGCCGACGATCTCCCTGCAGGATGGCGTGGCCGCAGCGCGCTGGCCCGGTCGTCTCGAATGGTGGCAAGAGGAACGGACGGTACTTCTCGACGGCGCCCATAATGAAGGGGGGGCCAAGGTATTGGCGGCCTATCTTGAATCCCTGTCTGTCGCTGGAATTCGCTGGGTAGTGGGTGCCAAGGCAACCAAGGACATTGCCAATATTTTAAGTCCTGTGCTCCCATTGGTCGATAGCCTTTACTGCACCGTGCCTCCCGTTGAGGAGGCAATTCCTGCAGAGAGCATAGCTCAGATAGCGGTTGAGGCCGGAGTGCAGGCTTGTTGTTTTGGCGATTTGGCGTCCGCCTTGACTGCGGCCCTTGCCGATCGTCAGCAGGGGGAAATTGTTATGGTGGCAGGCTCCTTGTTTCTGGTGGCTGCCGCCCGTGAGTATTTAATGACTCTGGAAGGGGCATAAAAGTGATGCGAATTAAGATGTTCCGGTATCTTTCGCTTGCAGTCTGTATGCTGGTCTGTTCGGTTCCATTGGCTTTCGGAGCCGAACCCGAGAAGAATAGTTCTCAGGAACCGGTGCAGCTTGAAGCGGAGGAACTGGTTTTTGATCAGGCTTCCGGTACCTATCTGGCGGAACGCGAAGTTGTACTCCGGCAGGGGGGACAGGAGTTAAAGGCCGACCGGGTGCGGTGGAAGGACGAGACCAGCGAGGCCGAAGCTTTTGGCGATGTCCATTTCAGCGGTCCCGATGGTGAATTGTTCGGCGACGAAATGTTTCTTAATCTCGCCAGCGGTCAGGGGCAGGTCGCCAATGGGCGAATCCTGGTTCACGACCCTAAATTTCACATTTCCGGCACTACCATTGCCAAAACAGGTGAACGCAGCTACCGGGTGGAAGAGGGTACCTTTACCAGTTGTGATGGGCCGGTTCCCTCCTGGAAATTCACGGCCAGTGACCTGGATGTTACGATGGGAGGCTATGCCTGGGCCAAAAATGTTAAATTTCACATTTATGATGTGCCTGTTTTGTACTTGCCGATTATCGGTTATCCGGTCAAAACAGAGCGGGAATCGGGTCTGTTGATTCCAAGCGTTGGTTACTCCGACTCACGTGGCTCGCAGCTCTTTATGAGCTATTATCAGGTGATTGACCGCAATCAGGATGCTACCTTTTATCTCGATTACCTCTCTCGCCTTGGTTTGGGAAAGGGTCTGGAGTACCGCTATATCTTCGGTCATGACAACAGGGGGGCGTTGAAGGGCTATCATGTTAACGGGTTCAGCGGCCACGACGATAGTTTTGCTTTTGATTGGCTTCATCGAGGCACCCTGCCGGGCAGGGTCCGGTTGACCGCCGACGTTGAATATGTTGACAATCGTGAATTCTTTTCAGATTTTGGCGAGGCGGCAGAAGAGTATAACAAGGACAAGGTCGAAACGGTTGTCGCCGCTAATCGTCATTGGGGTAAGAATAACCTCACCGGTCAGGTAAAGTACACCAAAGACCTTGAACAGAGTAACGATGAAACCCTGCAGCGCCTTCCGGAACTCCAGTTCGCACTGCTTAAACGTCGCCTCTGGGGAAGCCCATTCTATTTCGATCTTGATACGAGTGCCGTTCATCTGTGGCGCGAGGAAGGTCTCAAGGGGGCTCGCTTGAGCATGCGTCCGGCCCTGACCGGTGTTTTTCGCCTTGGTGGGGTTGTCGATGTGACTTCCGAGCTCGGTTATCGTGAGCGGCTCTACACCAGTACTCAGGGCGAGGAACGCCACGGACTGTTCGATTTTTCAACCCGGCTCAGTTCCCGCCTGGCGCGAGCCTATGCTGTCGACGTTAAGTCAGTGGATAAAATTCAGCATGTCATGCAGCCTGAAGTCCTTTACCAGTACCGACCTTTTCAGGATCAGTCTGATCTGCCCCAATTTGAGGCCGAGGATTATCTTTACGGACGAAACACCATCAGTTATGGACTGATTAACCGTTTGATAGCCCGTAGTGAAGCGGCGTCCGGTGAGGTTGACTATCGCGAATTTCTCTATTTTCGTTTGGCGCAGGAATTTGATGTCGAGGAGTCTATGCGGCATCCGCTGGCCCCCCAGGGGCAGGGGCGTCCTTTCTCCGATCTGCGGGCTGAGTTTATTCTGCGACCGACTCGTTGGAATTATTTCGATATCGATACGCGCTACGATATCAGCGGCCCGGATAATTTTCTGACTTTTCATGCTGAGACCGGCCTTGTAGACCAAAAGGGCAACGCCCTTTCACTGCGTTACCGTTACAACAGGGACGTCCAAGAATATCTTGCCACCAAGCTGGAGTTGAGCCTCCTCAAACCGATCTATCTAAGCTTCGAAAATCGTCGCGAATTACAGGGTGGGGCTAATCTTGAAAATGTACTCAATCTCGAGTACCGGGCTCAATGTTGGAGTCTCTACCTGACCTGTCGAGATCGTGACGGTGACCAGGAAGTGACGATTAATTTCGCTTTGGCTGGTCTTGATTTCACCTCTCATCCCGGCAGTCGCCGTAAACCTCTATGATCTCCCCTCAGTGGTTTGTCGGCCGAAAGCAGGAGCTGTTTTTGCTATGCTGGAAATCGGAAACTTTCTAAAGATGAAAAGCTAGGACATTATTAGAGGGTTCAAAAAAATATTGACCTTGATTGGCCTTCATGTTAATTAGGTTTGGCAAATGTTTGAATCGGCTAACGCTGGAAGGGTTGTTCCTTGCGGGTTAGCGTGTCTGTCAACCTTTGACTTATGAACATCGGAGGTCACATGAAAAAGTTGTCCAGTTGTCTGCTGATCTTGCTTAGTCTGTTGTTGGTTAATTCCTCAATGCCAGAAGCGAATGCTGCCCCGGCAAAAGATACAACCGTTCAGTCGGTTACAGCTATGGTTAATGTTAATGCGGCTTCGGTCACAGAGCTGCAGACTCTGCCTGGTATCGGCCGGGTTACCGCCCAACGGATTATTGACTATCGCACGGCCAAAGGTCCTTTTGCCACTTTGGAAGATTTGCTAAAGGTTAAAGGCATTGGTCAAAGTACGTTGCAGAAAATCGGTGATCGAATCGTTCTGCAATAACAGTTTATGCTTTTCTGCTACCGTCTTGCGATGCTACCATGCCCGCAGATTGGAGTTGCGGTTTATAGAGAGCTTTGCAGATGGCCGATGAGAAAACAAATGTGCAAACAGAATCAGGGGGGCGGTTGCCTCTGATACCCATTGTGCTGATTCTGATCATTCTTGGTTTTGCCCTGTTTGGCAAAAAAGGGATTTTGCGGACCCTGCAGGCCAGCCGCCATCATGCGGCTCTGGAAGCAGAAGTCCAACAACAGGAAGCGGTTATTCGGCAACTGAAGGAAGAAATTCAATCGTTGCGATCGGACCGGCAATATATTGAGGACATTGCCCGTCGAGAATTAGGCATGGTTAAAGAGGACGAGCTGGTTTACCAGTTTGCTCAAGGTAGCGATAAGGCGAGCGCCGATACGGAATCGCCGGTTCCCCAATAAAATTCTTTTATCAAAGAGCACTTAGCCCCGGTAAATGCCGGGGCTTTTTTGTTTCTTTCTGCGGCGGTTCTTGACAGGTGCAATACCCTGAGGATAACATACACTGCTTAATCTTCCTGAGGCTCTGGCCTCCATCGCCGACCCGGCAAAGGGTATCTTCAGAAACATATTGTGAGCACAGAAAGAAGTTTTCATGAATCAACGTTTGAAACAACATATATGTAACGCTCTACAGATTTGTTATGAGCGAGGCACGCTTAAATCTTCCCATGTTCCTGAGATTGCGCTAGAGGTGCCGGCGCGTGCCGAACATGGAGATTTTTCCACCAATCTTGCGATGGTTTTGGCCCGAGCGGAAAAAATGGCCCCGCGCAAAGTAGCCGAAGCACTCGTTGCCGTTTTGGAAGAAAGCGCAGCGGAGTGGGGGCGGGTAGAAATTGCCGGTCCCGGATTCATCAACTTCCATCTCACTCCCGGTTACTGGTTTGGTATCCTCGATGAAGTGTTTCGTCGTGGTTCTGAGTATGGGCGCAGCAATTTCGGCAAGGGGAAAAAGGTTCAAGTCGAATTTGTCAGTGCCAATCCTACGGGCCCTCTGCATATCGGTCATGGCCGGGGAGCCGCTACGGGCGACGCCGTGGCAGCAGTTCTTTCCGCGGCCGGCTATCAGGTGCAACGTGAATATTATCTCAACGATGCCGGCAACCAGATGCAGACCCTCGGGCGCTCCCTTTTGTTGCGTTACCGGGAACTGCTCGGCGAAACTGTCGATTTTCCGGATGATTGCTATCAGGGCGATTACATCCGTGACCTCGCCAATGAATTCTTGGAGAGCAAGGGCCGTGCTTTGCTGGAACTCTCCGATGAAGAGGCCGTAGAACAGATTGGTTCTTATGGCGGTGGAAGAATTCGTGACGGTATCGACGCGGATCTGGAAGATTTTGGCGTTCGCTTCGATAACTGGTACAGCGAGCAAAGCCTTTATGACCGGGGTGAGGTCGAGAAGGGTATCGCCTTGCTCAAAGAGCGAGGATTGACCTATGAATTAGACGGCGCGACCTGGTTTAAAACCACCGATTTTGGCGATGATAAGGACCGTGTCCTGATTCGTTCCAATGGTGTGACCACTTACTTTGCCTCAGATGTTGCCTATCATAAGGAGAAGTATGAGCGTGGCTTCGATCTGGTGATCGATGTCTGGGGTGCCGATCATCACGGCTATATACCGCGCATGAAGGCGGTTCTGGCTGGCCTGGGAAGGAATACCGACGATCTGCAGTGTATTCTGGTTCAACTGGTAAACCTTTTGCGGGATGGCGAACAGGTGGCGATGAGTACCCGGGCCGGAAAATTTGTCACTCTACGCGAGGTAATTGACGAAGTTGGCAGGGATGCTTGCCGGTTTTTCTTTTTGTCCCGCCGTTCCGACAGCAAGCTCGACTTTGATCTTGAACTGGCCAAGAAACAAAGTAACGAAAATCCGGTATACTATGTCCAGTATGCCCATGCGCGAGTCTGTAGTATCAATCGTAATGCCAGTGATGCCGGGATAGCCTTGCCCGCTGTTGGCGAGGTTGACTTCAGCAAGCTGACCCTTGAAGATGAGCTTGCCCTGGTCAAGCAGCTTTCCCGTTATGGGGAGGTTGTTGAAGCTGCCGCACAACACTTCGAGCCACACCGTGTGGTTTTTTATCTGCAGGACCTGGCGGCCCGCTTCCATTCTTATTACAACAAAGGGCGGGTTCTTATTGACGATATTGAAACCAGCCGCGCCCGGCTTTACCTCATCAACGGGGTACGGATCGTTCTCGAAAACGCCCTCTTGCTCCTTGGGGTTTCTGCACCGGAAAGAATGTAGACAGGAGGTTCTGGAATGGCTCAACAGGTAGTGTCCCGCTCACAGCGGCGAATGGAGAAAAAGCAGACACTCTTCATGGTGTCCACGCTGTTAGTTGTCGGTCTGATTTGTTTTTTTCTTGGCGTAATGGTGGGGAAGAGCGGTGAGCAGAGCGTGGTAGCCGAAGAACATCTACCGATGCAAAAACCGTTGGCCGCCATACCCGATGAGGCTGCAGGGCCCAAGTTGGAGGAAGCTCTTGTTGCACCGGAGACATCAGACGAGCTACAAAGCCCACCGCTGACCTATCATGATACGCTTGCAGAAGGTAAGCAAAACGGCCTCGGCAGCGGAATCAATTTTCCGCCAGAGCCCGCCAGTACTGAACCTGCACCGGACTCGATCAGTCAGCCGCCGGTTGAAACAGTTGAACGCGTCAGGCCCGTTGCGACGCCAAAGCCCGAACCTAAACCAGTAGAGGCTCCTGTAGCCCCCGTTGCTCCGAAGCCGGTGGTCAGTAAGCCCGCGGCTGTTGCCAGTGGCAGTTATCTTGTCCAAGTTGCTGCGGTTAAGCAGCGTCAAGGTGCCGAAGGGTTGCGTGACCGCATGAAAAAGAAGGGGTATGCCGCTTTTGTCGAGGCCGCGGATCTCGGTGCTAAAGGAACTTGGTACCGGGTATATGCCGGTCCTTTTGGCAACAAGTCGGATGCCGACCAGGCCGTTCGTTCACTCAAGGCCGATCGCATTGCATCCGCACCATTAGTAAAACGGCGCTGAGCAGTATTTAGTGTTGACAACCGGTGCGGCAGAGGGTATTATTCCCCTCTTCCAATGACGCGGGGTGGAGCAGTTCGGTAGCTCGTCGGGCTCATAACCCGAAGGTCGCAGGTTCAAATCCTGCCCCCGCTACCAAAAAACATCAAGGGACTTGCCTTTAGGCAGGTCCCTTTTTATTTTTATTGTCCCGTCCTGAAATAAGTTTACAGCTAGGAGGCTTATTTATGGACACAGCAGAAAGTAAGCGGAAGAGACGTACTCAACGTGATTACACCATGGGCTTTAAATTGCAGGTGGTTGCTGCCGTAGAAAAAGGCGACATGACCTACAAGCAGGCTCAGAAGATTTATGGCATCCAGGGCCGCTCGACAGTGTTAAAATGGTTGCGAAAACACGGAAGGCTGGATTGGACCCAACCTGTGAGGATGACCATGCCCAAATCTCCCAAAGCGAAAGAAACTCCCGTACAGAAAATCAAGCGACTCGAGCGCGAACTTGAGGATGAACGTCTTCGCAATCTGTTGTTGAATGAAGTGGTGGATATCCTGGATGCAGAGCACGGAACGGGACTGCGAAAAAAGTATATTGCCAAGGAGCGAGACGCCTTCAAAAACAAAAAGGGCTGAGTCTAAGCCGCGCTTGTAAGCTCCTTGGCATCACCCGGCAAGCCGTTTATCAAAGAGAAAAACGCAGTGAGCAGCGCAGCATAGAGTTGGCCCCCGTCAAGTCAATGGTGATGGAGGTCAGACGGTTTATGCCGCGGCTTGGTACTCGCAAACTGTATTTTTTGTTGAAACCCATGTTTGTTGAGCAGGGAATAAAGTTGGGGCGTGACGCTTTTTTTGACTATTTGAGAGCGCATCAACTGCTGGTGACACCGATCAAGCGCTACACAAAAACGACGCACAGCAAACATTGGATGAAGAAATACCCGAATCGTTTAGGCAGTCAAGAGATCAGTTGTGCCGAACAAGCCTTTGTGAGCGATATTACCTACGTTGAAACGGATGAAGGTGTTCACTATCTATCATTGGTCACAGATGCCTATAGTCGCAAAATCATGGGTTATGAAGTCAGTGACAATATGCGTGCTGACAGGGTCGTAAAAGCTTTACGTCGGGCAGCTAAGCAACGACAGACAAGCCGAGCGTTAATACACCATTCAGACCGAGGTCTACAATATTGTTCAGCGATCTACCAGCAAGAGCTAAAGCGTCATGGTATGACGCCGTCAATGACAGATGGCTATGATTGTTATCAGAACGCTTTGGCCGAGAGGGTAAATGGTATTTTGAAGCAGGAGTTTCTGATCACCAAGTGCCGGACTTTGAGTGAGTTGAAGGGTTTGGTGCGGGAATCCGTCGATACCTACAATCGTCTGAGGCCACACCTCAGCTTAGACATGAAAACACCAGAAGAAGTACATAAGAAAGCCACCTCCGCAAGGGAGGTGGCTTGAAAAAACCGTCAATCTATTTTAGGACGTGACATATGGTTTCGTTCGTTCTCTCCAACCGTTTCGTGGCATGCCTCATATACCTCCGCCCATTTTTATTTCGGATTGCTTAAGGCACATCGGTGTGTAAATCCTGCTTTGCCCCATATTTCCACCAGGTGCTAGAGGGAGATGCGCTCTAAATGCCTGGCAGTGATTGAAACTGTTTCATATGAAAGGCCCCTATTGCGAAATTTCGGCGTTTTCATAGATAACAGCGTCCTCCCATGTAGGTTTTGGTGAAGAAGGGGTTGGAGAGCTTTTCAATGCGAACCTTTTTGCCCGTGCGTGGCGCATGGATGAAGCGACCGTTGCCGATATACATGCCGACATGAGAAACGCGATTGCCGCCGTTGGTGGCAAAGAAAACCAGGTCGCCCCTGACCAGCTTGTTTTTGGCCACCCATCGACCGGCCTTGAACTGGCTGCGGGATACCCGTGGCAGGTTCAGGCCGTTTAGGCGATAGCAGACCATGGTCAAACCGCTGCAATCGAAACCTTTGGCCTGGTCGGTCCCGCCCCAACGGTAGGGAATGCCGATGAAGCGCCGTGCGGTCTTGACCAGTTCATCCCTTAGTTTGTCCTGATTGTTTTTGGGGGTCCGGGAAACGCTGTAACTCTCAGGGATGACAATGAAAAAGTTGTCTATTAGTCCTTGGGAGGAGAGTTGCTCTGCCTGCCCTCGGGCGCTTTTATAGTCGGCGTGGTTACCAAAGCGGACCTTGAATAGACCCGACTGATGTCGAAAGTAAAAGGCGTCGATTCCCCGCTGGTCAAGCAACCGCTCAAAACGTACGGCGTTATCCAGGTTGGCAAAGGCTCCGACCTGGACCGAATAACCCATTCGGCTGAGGGAAGACGGTGCCTGGGTGGGGGAAAACTCAGGTTGTCGATTTTCAAGCAGTTGGCCGATTGGATCGCCCACTGGGGCAGGCCTGATTGCAGGAGTGTGGCTACATCCTGCGAACAAGAATATTCCTAAGGCGAGCAAGCCTAGTTGGGTAAATCGCTGTTGCAGGGCAAGACGGATTCTCATGGCCGCTCCAGTACGGATCTGATGATATGCCTCACCCCGCCTCAATCCCTATGGAATGGGGAAGGCAGGTTTTTGGAGGCAAGTGAATCAACGGCCAACAGGGTATCATAAAGAGCACTAAGCCTAAAAGATCTTGAGAGGGGCTTTTTAGGGTGCATTGAGTTGCCAGTCATAGCGGTAAGCGATTCCCCCGCGATAATTTTTTAGCTTATTGGCAAGTTTCGGACGAGCATAGCTCTGGAGGTGTTTCATGAGGTCTGCTCGTGAATTTCCGAAATCTTCTTCATACCAGTCATAAATAGAGGACAAGGTTAAGCCACCGGCAGTAAAGCTTACTCCTCGGGCATGATTGATAAAGTGTCGGGCGCTTTGCTCCAGAAGTTGTTCGCTGTTGCTGGCACTGACAGGTAGTGGCGGCAAGTTGGGGCAGCCAAGGCTGGCGCAATTGAGCACATAATGAAGGCGGGAGTCCTGCCAGACCGGACGCAGAATTCGATGCTCGATATCGTTGAGGCTTAGATGCCGGCCTTCGACTCGCATGAGCTTTGCGTCCCAGGGACCCCGCCGAAATAGCCCCGGAGAGATGTCGATGGCACGAATGCTGGAAACGGGGAAATGATCAAGGACCACCTGCACTGTAAGGGCATTATAGAGATTGACCCAAAAAGCGAGTTGCTCGGGGCGATTGAGTTGGGAAACTTGCACCGTGGCAAGATCCGTCAGGTACTCTCCAAGCAAAGCCTTGTCCTGTTCTGTTACTGCAGCATATTTCAGCCGATAAATACCACTGGGATGCATGGTGTCCAGGTAGCGGCCTAAAAAGAGGCCCCAGCGTGTGTGGTCGATGCGGCGGCCGCTGGTGGCATTGTGGTTTTGCCAGTAGCTCCACAGCTCAGCGCGAGGGGCGGCCGAAAGGTTGGGCGACCAACAAGCGAAAATTGTGAAGAAACTGAGAGAGGTGAGGAGCGAACGAGAAAGCAACATTTTTACCTCCTGCCCGTATTTCTGTTTTGCTAATTGTTTCGAATAGTTAATTGTCAGGTGGACTAAAGCCAATAGGGGGTGAGCTTGCCCACCATTAAAGTTGCGATATAAGTATAAGCGTAACCGTAAAAAAATATCTAGCTTGCATAGAAAGCGAGTCCAGATATGGAAGACAGCGAATTCAGACGATTGGAACTTTACCTAAAAAGCCGCGGTGTGCAGTGCTATCGTTTTATGGACAGGCATAAGGTCGATACACTGTACCGGTCGGGTTATAAGGTGTTGTTCTTCTCCTTTTTTGGAGAGAATGTTTTTACCGGTGACGCCGAGAGCATTCTTCTGGTTCGTCCTGGAGATGATCGACATCTTTCCCGGCATCTCCTCGAGGAGGTACAACGTTTCGGCAATGAATTGGTCAGTCGGGAAAAGGCCGCCTGAACAGTTGCCGGCTTGACTCTTCCTATAGGCAAGAGATGGTGTCGCAACCCCCCAGTTAAACAGCCGCCCTGCCAGTTCCGGCAGGGCGGCTGTTTTTGTACAGTGAAATTTTTTCTGGCCTTGTCTAATGGTCACAGCAGTTTTCACCGGTTTGCAGGTTGCCGGTCAGATAGTCTGATACCAATTGCTGAGGGGAAATCCCTTGGGCTCCAACCAGCACGGCGATATTGTTGTTGGCGAACAGTTCCTGTGCCCGGCGGCCCATGCCGCCGGCAATGACCATGTCGGCACCTAATTCACCAAGCCAGCGGGGCAGCAGGCCTGGTTCATGGGGGGGCGGTTCGTGAAGGCTCTCGCCGAGAACAGCTTTTTTCTGCTCATCAATTTCAATCAGAGCGAAATGCTCACAATGGCCGAAATGCATGCTCAACGATCCTTGATGAAGAGGAATGGCGATTTTCATTTGGTGCTCCTGTGTAAGAGATTTGTTGGCCCGAACGACACTAAAGGGCGGACTATGGGTGGTTCTTTGGTGTTTGCGGTGCTGACAGCAGGGTCGAAATTGCCTGCCATAGCTTCTTAATATCTGTGGCGGCTCCGCTTGGGGTATGTTCAACTACCGTTCGACGGTGGATCTGGGCATCGGTGACTGCGCGGTCATAACGGATCCGACCAACCACCGGCAGTTTGCGTTGCCGGGCGTCGTCTTCGATTAACCGGGTCAGGTCCGGGTTAAGATCCCATTTATTGATGCATACCGCCAGGGGAGAGCCAAAGTGCGCTGCGAGATCCGCTACCCGTTTCAGGTCGTGGCGGCCGCTCATGGTCGGTTCGGTTACCGCCAGTAACTGGTCGGCGCCGGTCAAGGAGGCGATGACGGGGCAACCGATACCGGGAGAGCCGTCGATAATGATCAGGTTGCGGTCTTCGTTAGCGGCGATTTGTTTTGCCTGTTTTCGAATCAAAGAGACCAGCTTGCCGGAGTTTTCCTGAGCGATTCCGAGTCGGGCATGGACCATGGGGCCGTGGCAAGTCGTGGACAGAAACCACTGGCCGTTAATGGAGGGGGAGAAATCGATGGCCTCTTCCGGGCAAAAATGGCTGCATACTCCGCAGCCTTCGCAGGCGATGGGGTCTATCTGAGCACGGCCCCGATCCAGGTTCACAGCGCCAAACCGGCAAAGCTGCAAGCAGGTACCGCAACCGCTGCATTGGACAGTGCGCACCGTGGCGTTGAATCCACCGGAAAAATCATGGCGGTCAAGAACTTGCGGTTCCAGTACCAAGTGCAGGTCGGCTGCGTCCACATCACAATCGGCCACCACCGCATTTTCGGCCAGAGCTGCAAAGGAGGCGGCAACGGAGGTCTTTCCTGTCCCGCCTTTCCCGCTGATGATTACCAGCTCTTTCATGATGCCCTCCCCGTCGTTAGGTTGGCCTTTTTCTGTTGCAATACCATGTCTACCGCAGCTAGAAGCGCCGCGAAAAGCTGTTGGAAATCAGTCAACACTGAACAGACGAGTTCCCCCCGGGAATAGGCCTCGGCTACGCGGCGATCGTCCGGCAGTTGCGCCAGGATGGGTAGTTGCTCCTTCAGGCAGTAATCGAGCAGCGGCCGGTCATCAAGTCCGGCGCGGTTAATGACGACGCCAAAGGGTTGGTCCAGTGCCCGCAACATCTCCACGGCCAGTTGCAGATCGTTGAGTCCAAAGGGAGTCGGTTCCGTTACCAGCAAGGTATAGTCGCAGTGCCGAATACTCTCGATAACGGGACAGGAGGTGCCTGGTGGTGCATCAATAATTGTCAGGTCCGATTCAATCAGGGAATTTTTCAAGGATCGAATCAACGGCGGACTCATGGCCTCACCGATGTTAAGCAGGCCGCTGGCAAAATTGACAGACCCTGCGGTACCCATTTCAATACGGCCTATTTCGCGGGGAACTTCGCTGATGGCCTGGTGGGGACAGAGCCGGATACAGCCGCCGCAGCCGTGGCATAACTCGGGAAAGGTAAGTACCTGATCGGGCAAACAGAGCAGGGCATTGTAATGGCAAAAAGATCCGCAACGGCCACAGAGACCGCAGAGATCTTTGGCGATTTGTGGCACCGTTGTGGTTGCCGGTAGACGTTGCTCTATTTTCGGATGTAGGAAAATATGACCGTTGGGAGCCTCAACATCGCAATCGACGTACAGGACCTGACGGCCCAGGCGGGCCCAAAGAAAAGCGAGGTTGGCGGCGATGGTGGTCTTGCCGGTACCTCCTTTGCCGCTAGCGATGGCAACATGTTGGTTCATTATCCGATCCTAGTTAGTATTTATTCGAGCCCGGACGATTACCGGGCGGGTGTAAGGCCGAAAAGGAATTAAATACCGCCGGTGGCATCGTCCTCGTCAGCTTCGGCTAGGTCTCCGGTTTGGTAGGCCTCCAGAGCTTGAGCAACGGAGCCTTTGGCACCATGGAAGATTTGCACGTTGGCAGCTTTAAGGGAGCGATAAGCTTTAGGTCCAATAGCGCCGGTGATGATGGCTGTTACCTGTTGGTCGACAACCTTTTGCGCGGCTTGAATTCCGGCACCATGGGCCGCATTGAGACCTTTGCTATTGTCGATGGAATGCCAGCTATTATCGGTCGGATCGTAAATCATCAGCCAGGGAGCGCGACCAAAGCGGGGATCGATGAGGCTGTCCAAGGACGGTTCCTGAGCGGTAATGGCAATTTTCATGTTGGGTTTCTCCTTGTTGAGGTTTTAGTGCAATTGCGGTCATGGCAGTAGTTGCGGTTTGGGCGACAACAAGTCGCCAAATTCAAGCTGTCCGAATTGTTTTCTGCTGTTAACTGACCCTTGATCCAGCACTCAATCACATCGCTGATCTCTCCCCAGACACCGCTCAGCACCCACAACCCTTCTGCTTTGAGGGCTGTTTGAAAACGTGGATGTATACCGTCGCAGATTACACCGGACGCGTTCATCTGTTTAAGCCAACGGGCTACTGAAGGTTCCTGGCGAGGGTCCCACCGGGTGTTAACAGGAGGTCCGATCGGGGCCTTGTGGTGATCGACAGTCAGCAGGTAAAATTGCCGTGCTAAACCAAAACGGGGCATGATCCGCTGACCATAGTGGGGAATGGCGATTCGCCGTAACGTATGGTTGGAGTCTGTTGACATGATCTCTTGTATTCCAAGAGTTGTGCCAGGTTGGCTGTTTTTAGAGGGCTTTAAAAAGATATTAAAAACAGTAGGTTGGGATGGTTTCTATGGATTGTGAATTTTAGCGGGAAGTGGGGGGCTGTTGCATCTGCAACGCTTTGGCTAAGGAAGAGTGGACGAATAGGAGGGAAAGGCTGGACGGGGTGTGTTGCATTAATTATGCAACGGTGTTGCTCGGTGCAACGGGGTGCGGGTCAATGAAAATCGCAGTCCTTTAGCCAACGCCAGAGCGTGGTTCGATTAATACCCAGTTCCCTGGCCAGGGCCGTGCGGTTGCCGGCATGTCGAGCCAGCATCCCCTTTAATTGATCGCTATCGGGGCGGTTGTTGGTCGGTCGATGATTGACTGTCGAATGAAGGGTCAGGCTGGTGGGGAGCAGGTCCAAGGTAATCTGCTCGGAACGACAGAGAATGGCAGCTCTTTCAATGATATTCAATAATTCTCTTACATTCCCTGGATAAGGATGATCAAGGAGCAAGTTAAGAACTTCCGGCTCAAATCCGCGAATATTTTTTCCGTACTGCATATTAAAACGGTCAAGAGCCATGTCCAGGAGCAAGGGGATATCTTCGGGCCGGTCTCTCAGGGCTGGAATGGTTAGTTGCACAACGTTGAGGCGGAAGAACAGGTCCTGGCGAAAGGTTCCGGCTGTAACCATTTTGTCCAGGTGGCGATGGGTTGCAGCGATAAACCGTACATCGGCTCGCCGTGCCCCTTTGGCCCCCAGAGGCTGATATTCACGATTCTCCAAAACACGCAACAACTTCACTTGCAGCGATAAGGGAAGGTCGCCGATTTCATCGAGAAACAAAGTGCCGCCTTCGGCTTGGGCAAGACGGCCGGGGCGGTCCTCAACCGAGCCGGTATAAGCTCCTTTACGGGCACCAAAAATTTCCGCTTCGAGTAGCTGTTCCGGCAGGGCTCCGCAGTTGACGGTAATCAAGGGCTTGTTCCCTCGGGGGCTGAGATCGTGCAAGGCGCGGGCAAAGAGCTCTTTGCCTGTACCGCTATCCCCTTGTAGCAGGGTGGTGACATCGCTGGCGGCCACGTCGGGCAGAATGTCGAAGAGTTTACGCATGGCTGGATTACGGCTGACCAGGTCGTGAAAGGTATACTTGTCGCTGACTTCTTGTTGCAGGGCGCGTAGTCGGGACAGGTCGCGAAAGGTTTCCACGCCTCCGGTTGGCTGGCCATCGGCATCCAGCAGGACCGAGGCACTGACGGAGATGGGGATTTCCCGGTTATCCCGATTGAGAATGTCAATTTCGCGATTTTCCACACTGTGGCCGCTGGCCATAGCTTCGCGAACCGGGCAGGCGGAGAAACAGATGCTGCTTCGAAAAATTTCACAGCAGGGCCGGCCCAGGGCTTCCTGTTGGGTAAAGCCGGTGATTTGCTCTGCCGACCGGTTAAACCAGGTGATGTGCATCGAACTGTCGACGGTAAAAACACCGTCAGCAACACTGTCGAGAATGGTGGTTAAATGTTCCAGGGTTTGATGGGGAGTGCTGTTCATGGACTCAGCATACTCTTTTTTAACCGAACGGTCCAGATGCCAGGCTCAAACAAAAACAGCCCACACGATCATCGTGTGGGCTGCTGGTATAACAGTCAAGACGGGTATCAGTCGTTTTTTTTAAGATAGGCATCGATAGCGGCAGCAGCATTTTTCCCGTCGCCCATGGCCAGGATAACCGTAGCGCCGCCACGAACGATATCGCCGCCGGCAAAAACTCCGGGCAAATTGGTCGCCCCGGTATTATCCGTTTCAATATTGCCCTTGGGGGACAATTTCAGGTTCGGTGCCGTGGCGGTCAGCAGAGGGTTGGCACGGGTACCGATGGCGTTGACCACAACATCGACCTCAAGCTCAAAGGTCGTTCCTGGAATGGGTACAGGGCGTCGCCGGCCGGAGGCATCGGGTTCGCCTAGTTCCATCTTTTGGCAACGCAGGCCGGTCACCCAACCCTGCTCATCACCAAGGATTTCCAAAGGAGCGGCAAGCAAAATGAATTCAATGCCTTCTTCCTTGGCGTGTTTAATCTCCTCGATGCGGGCCGGCATTTCCGCTTCGCTGCGGCGGTAGAGAATGATGGCACGCTCGGCACCGAGACGGCGGGCGGTACGTACGGCATCCATGGCGGTGTTGCCGCCACCGATAACCGCGACCTGGCGGCCATGAATGATTGGCGTGGGGACGTCGTTGCGCCAGGCTCCCATCAGGTTGACGCGGGTCAGATATTCGTTGGCCGAATAGACCCCCTTGAGGTTTTCTCCATCCAGGTCCAGCATTACCGGCAGACCAGCCCCGTTGCCGATAAAGACCGCATCGAACTCTTCGCTCAGTTCCTCCAGAGTAACGGTCTTGCCGACGATGACGTTGCATTCAATGCTCACGCCCAAGTTCTGCAGGCGAGTTACTTCGAGGTCAACGATTCGTTTCGGCAGGCGGAATTCGGGGATGCCGTAGCGTAGTACGCCACCAGTGTCGTGCAGCGCTTCAAAGATGGTAACGCTATGGCCCATGCCTGCGAGTTCGCCGGCCATGGTCAGACCGGCGGGACCGGAGCCGACCACCGCAACGCTTTTTCCGCTCGGCTGGGGGGGCTTTCCACCAGTCAGTTCCTCGGGATGTTCCATGGCCCAGTCGGCGACAAATCTCTCAAGATAGCCGATGGCTACCGGCCCGCTTTTAGCACCGCGCACGCAGAGGACTTCACACTGGTCTTCCTGGGGACAGACACGACCACAAACTGCAGGCAAGGTATTGTCGGCTAACAGAATCCGCGCCGCTTCGGGTAAATCGCCCTCGGCTACAGCCTCGATAAATTCCGGAATACGCACGCGTACCGGGCAACCGTCAACGCAGGGTTGACTTTTGCACTGAAGACAGCGTTGCGCTTCGCGGATCGCCTGTTCCTTGTTCAGACCCAGGTTAACTTCTTTGAAGTTGCGGCTGCGGTCCTGCGCATCTTGCTCGGGCATTTTAACCCGCTTGATGGCCATGATCTCTTTATGACTTAGATTTTTTTTCATCGGAAAGCTATTTCTTTACCTTGATGATTTTTTTCTGAAGTTCCGGTGGCAGTTCACCGACTAATTTGGCTTCCTGCTCCCGGTACATGGTCAAACGGTCCATAAGCAGTGCAAAATCAACCTGGTGTCCGTCGAATTCGGGACCGTCGACACAGGCGAATTTGGTCTCATTGTCAATCTTGACCCGGCAACCGCCGCACATGCCGGTGCCGTCGATCATGATCGGGTTGAGACTAACGATGGTTTTGATGCCGTAGGGACGGGTCAATTCACATACCGCCCTCATCATTGGAACCGGGCCCACGGCAAAAATAGCCTGAGGACAGAGCTCGGGGTCATCAATGAGTTCTTGCAGGGCATTGGTCACAAACCCCTGCTTCCCGAGGCTGCCGTCTTCGGTGGTAATCAGTACTTCGCGGGAAAATTCGGCAAGTGCATCGGCCAAGATAATAAACGGTTTGGCCCGACCGCCGATGATGGTGGTCACTTCGTTGCCGGCATCAGCGAGGGCTTTGGCCAGAGGGTAGAGGACCGCCGTGCCGACACCGCCGCCGACACAGGCCACTTTACCCCATCTTTCGATTTCGGTCTCTTTTCCCAGTGGCCCGGCGATGTCCTGCAAACTGTCGCCAACAGGTGTGCCGACGATCTTCAAGGTCGAGGGGCCAACTGCCTGGACAAACAGAGTAATCGTGCCGGCTTGCGGATCAGCATCGGCAATGGTCAGCGGAATCCGTTCACCACCCTTTTCCGGATGAATAATAACAAATTGCCCGGATTTACGAGCTTTGGCAATACGCGGTGCACGAATCACCAGTCGGTGAACGTTCGGTGCCAGCGTATCGTTTTGCAGAACTTCGAACATGTAAACACTCCCAGTATCATCAGGATCTGAACCCATTATTGCCGGCCAGCATAAAATGCTGCACCACACTGCACCACATTAGGCCACATTGCACCACATTTTGAAGGGCTCAGCGAACCATAATAGCAGGAACTACCAACGGATTCAAGTCTTGCGTGGTTCCGCAGTTGAGAGGGCACAATAGGCGCGGAATGTAAAGCCGTTGCACCGTTTTTTGCTTTCTGTTAGTATGCGTTTATATGCGTTTATATGCGTTTATATGCGTTTATATGCGTTTGGTGATCGCTTATTTGTTATGGGTGGATGATGCTGAAAAAAAGAAAAGAAGCTCTGGTTGCAGCATTGAGCGATACGGAAAGTGATGTGCGTGAAGCTGCCGCAGCGGCACTGGAAAAGCTTGAATCCATGCAAGGCCTGGGTGCTATTGCCAAGATACTGAAAGCCGGCAGTCGCGAGCAGCAGATCCGAGCAATTTATGCTTTGGAGAAGGTAGCCAGCTCCAAGGCTTTTTCTCCGCTGGTTGCCGCTCTTAATGCCAAAGAGGCGGATGTTCGTGGTGCCGCACTTCAGGTTTTGGGCAAAAAAAAGAATGTTAAAGTACTTAAGTACATGGTACGGCACCTTAAAGATCCCGATCCGGCGGTTAGGGTTCATGCAGCCGAAGCTCTTGGCAACTTTTCCGACCGGCGTCTTACTCCCTTTTTAACAGCTCTTTTGCAAGGGTCGGATGAGGAATTGGTCAAAAGTGCCGTGCGGTCCCTCGCCGCCATCGCCGACCCGGCCGCAGAGACCGACCTGCTGGTTCTGCTTAATGATCCGCGTCCTGTCCTGCGAGCCCTTGCTGCTGAAGCCCTGGGTGTACTACCTCTCGATGAAACAGATGATCCCGCCCTTTCCCGCTGAAAACCTTCCTGCTGCAGACTTGCTCAAAAATAATCGACCGGATTGATACCTTTGATAAAGCTGTCGACTTCAGCCACCACCAGGTGCTTAACGTTGCTCGCCATTTGTAACGAGCGTGGTCTTGACAGATGTTGGCCGTCTGCGTCAAAAAGAATTTTGACCTCGATTTCATCGGGATTGTCAGTGCCGACCCGGACCACCAAGCCGATTTCGTTGTTCGCCAGGCGCACTAAGCTGCCGACGGGATAAGTGCCGAGGGATGTGATAAAGGCGTCAAGGTATTCCGGATGGAGCATGGTTCCGCTGACCGTTAGCATCTTGGCCACGGCTTGTCGCGGAGAGACCGGTCTTTGGTAGGACCGCAGAGTTGTAATGGCATCATAGGTGTCCGCAATGGCAGCCATATTGACCATTTCCATAGAGCCTTGCAATTGCGCATCGGCAGGATAACCCTGGCAATCATAACGAAGATGATGACCCAACACGATGTCGATAGCTGTTGGGGGAATGCCTTCTGCCTCATGGGCGATTTCCGCTCCCAGGCGGGGATGGTTCATGATCTGGGCAAATTCCTGTTCGGTCAGGCGCCCCGGTTTGTTGATAATCTCCAGGTCGATCTTCAATTTGCCGATGTCGTGCAGCAGACCTCCCAGCCCCAGAATGCGCAGTTGCTCTTCCGTTAATCCGCAGGCTCGGCCGACTGCCAAGGCTATCACCGAGACATTGACCGAATGGGTAAAGGTGTAGTTGTCGTAACTTTTGAGCATGGACAGAGCAAAAAGGGCATGGGGGTCGGACAGGGTAAGCCTTGCCATGTCCTTAACGACATGCTTGGCTTTTTTCGAACAGGGAATGCGCCCCAAGTGTACGTCTTCGAACATCTCATTAACGACCGTCATGGCTCGGCCGTAAATTTTGCGCGGTTCCTGATCTTCGTCTGGGTTGCCGCCAGCCAGTCGAATATGCTCGATATTTTGTTCTGCCAGCATCGCCTCCAAATCCTCCGGGGCGATGTCTGTCTGTTTCAAGAGTTGCAGAAAATAAAGCAGTTCGTTTTCGGTAAGGCCTCGGTGAAATTCCAAGGCTTCGATCTGAAACTGCTTCAGTAGTTGGGTAAGTATTGTGGTGGCCGGAGTCTGAACGGCAAACAGGTGGTCATCGATGAATAAGGTGTCTTCCAGCAAACCCATTTTAAGCATTTCCCGCTGCTCAAGATGGGTGGTCAGGCGCAGGAGCAGTTTTTCCAATTGGATACGAATGGTGGGATGCTGAGCCGGGTAAAGGTGCAATCCTTTAAAAGTGCTGGTAAAGCCTATGACAATCTGCTGGAACAATTCAGGGTTCATTTTTGGTCCTTGCTAAATTTTTGTCGAAAGCTTCCCGCGCTACATGGGCGACCAGTGGCGAAGGGTCCTTGCATGCAATTTCAAGGGCTAGAAGCGAGTCCTCGGTGGCAATATTCCCTAGTGCCTGAGCTGCGCTGCTGCGGAGCTTGTTATGGAGGTTTCGTTTCCAGAGACGCTTTCTTCTGAGGACTTTTACAAGGTGAGGGACGGCTTGTGGCGAGCCAATGGCACCCAGGGCCTTGATCGTTCTTCTTTTGAGGTCAAAAGTCTTCAACAATGGGTCAAAGGAATTTAGCAATCGGATCAACGGTCCGACTGCCGCTTCATTTTGCATTGCTCCCAGGGCGACAATTGCCAGGGGGCATAGTTCCCGGTCCCGGTTGTCGATCAAGGGCTGTAGCCCCTTGAGCGCAACGGGGCCGCCGATGCGGCCCAAGGATCGTACAGCCTCTTTTCGAACGCGGTGATCGCGATGGTCAAGATAGGGGCGAACGTGGATGGCGGTCTTACGGTTCGCAATTCTGCCGAGAATGGCCACTGCGTTACGAGCAATATACCAACGGTTGTCGGCCAGTCGTTCAACAAGGGCAGGAGCTGCACAGTTGCCGAGTTTTATCAAGGCTTCTGCTAGCAGCTTTCGAACTTGGCTATTCTCTTCGTTGGCCAGTCTGTCGACCAGGGCAACGGCTGCTTTTTCTTTAAACACGCTCAGGGCCTCGATAATGTTGTCACGCCCCCCGCTGTGTTGGTGTTTGTCGCACAGAGCATTGATGAAGAATTTCAGTATTTCCGGCCTGGCGAGTTTGTCGAGGGCCTCCAGGCATGATCGGCGTTGGTCGTTGCTGCGAGATCTTTCGGCACCATGTCGGGCCAGTAATAGCAGAGCTTTTCGCGGTGTGGACAGCTCCGGTTCGTGCAGATGTTCTGGCAGAATGGTAACGAGTTTTTGACAGAGCAGGCGATAGCGTTGATCCGAGTTGTTCTTTTCCAGCTCTTGTAGCAGTTGTGCCGGATCGAGTTGGGCGGCCGAAAGGTTCTCTAGCAGTGTTTCGGGCGACAGGATCTGTTTCGTGTCGATTTCTGGTGGCGGCTCTGGGGGCGGATCAAAGGGGCTTTCGTCCAGTTTCCCCGGATCGATGCCTTGCTCAACAAGGATCTTTTCACGCCGGGCCTGGATGGTTTGCAAGTCAATTTCATTGAGGAACAGGCCGGTAATATGTTGTTGCAGAAGAAGTTCTTGAAGTCCCCCTGCCCGCTGTATCTCAGCCGGTTCGCCGATGGCACAGCGAGCGAAAGCCTCAAGATCGCGCATCGTCAGGTCAGGTAGAAATAACAGGCGATGCACTAAACGGGCGAAAAAGAAGAAGGCTAGGTCTTTTAGGGGTGGGATATCGCTGCCGACAGGTTCTTCCTGCCAGTAAAATCCAGTTTTTCTAATGATAATTACCATTTGTCCCTGCCGCAGCAGGGGAGCAAGAAGATTAAGGGTTTCTTGGCACGTGCTCTCGAGGGCCGGATGTCCGGGGGGATAGAAGCGGACCGCCTTGAACAGCTTGCCGATACCGAGAAGGGCTTTTGCAACCTGCCCCTGCCGGCGAAATTCAGCAGGGTCGTTATGTCCGCTACGGATTTCATTCATGGCGAAATGTCTATGCCTCTCCGCTGACCAGCAGGGTTCATCTCGTTGAAATTAGTTCTGCAATTGAAAGCTTGGTTGTTGCATCTGCTGCTGGTGATTATGATATGTTTTACCACAAGATCGATAAACAGGTCCGCTAAGCAGCAATAGATAAAAATAAATATTTTAATATTACAACATTTGTTATTTGATTTCACTAGTTTTTGATGTTCAACAGTGGATCGACTTGTTTGGGAAAGGTAGATATATGGTGTTGGGCATAACCGGTGGCATCGCCAGCGGTAAAACAACAGTGGCACAGACTTTTCAAGCGTTGGGGGCTGTGGTGGTTAGCGCTGACCTTTTGGCTCGGGAGGTTGTCCGGCCGGGTGCCAAGGCTTTACGGCAGATCGCCGCGTACTTTGGCCGGCAGGTGCTCAGGGAAGATGGCACCCTTAATCGTCAGTTGCTGGGCGATATGGTTTTTAATGACCATCAGGCCCGTTTGGCGCTGAACAACATTACTCATCCGGCAATTGCCGAGTTGGCCAGCAAGAGACTGCGAGAGGCAGAACAAGAAGGGGCGCCGCTAGTGGTTTATGATGCTCCCTTGCTGTTTGAAGCCGGTGCCGACCGGCAGGTCGATAAGGTATTGGTGGTAAAGGTCGATGCGGAGGTTCAATTAGCACGTTTGATGGCTCGGGATGGAATCGACCGGCAAAAGGCTCTGGCCCGCATAGATTCCCAGATGCCGCAGATGGAAAAACTAGCCCGCGCCGATTTTATTGTCGACAACTCAGGGTCACCACAAGAGACCGAGGAGCAGGTCAGGTCTCTGATGGAATATTTGAGTCCCCCTTCGCGGGAGCCCAAAGATTCAGGAAGTGCTGAATGAGACTGTAGAGCTCCAGGCGTCGGGGGTTCTCCGGTGCGGTCAGGGCGTGTCCGACTTCCGGGCCGTAAAGATGAAAGATTTTGTGTTGACTCCGCAGCAGGTGAAATAGTTTCAGGCTGCTGTCGACGCGAACGGTCTTATCTCCCGTGCCGTTAACGAGAAGTGCAGGGATGGTTATTTGGCGAGCCAGTCGGCGCACCTTACGGCAGAGCCGATTAAGCTGATGGACTCCATGTAAAGGTCGGCGGTCGTAATAGGTTGCTGCCTCCTCGGGGGCAACCGGTCGGCTCTGATACTTTTTGATAAAGCGCAAAAGGCCGGCGGCCGGCGCCAATCGATGTTTCATCCGTAGGAAAGGTGAAAGCAGGATCATTCCCGCCAGTGGTTGCCGAGCGGCCAGGGCAATGATCAGCAGGGCGCCGGTGCTAAGGCCGAGTCCAAAGATCTTTTGCGTGTGTTGCTGTAATAGTAGATATCCTTCCTCTACTGCCTGTTGCCATTCATCGTGATGCCGAATGGCCAGATCCTCCGGGCTGGTGCCGTGACCCGGTAGTCGTACCCCCATGGTCGTAAATCCCAATTGAGTCAGAAGCCGGGCAAGGGGCTCCATCTCGCGGGGGCTGGCAGTGAAACCGTGAACCAGCAGAATTCCGTAGCCGTTGGGCCTGGCCGGCGTCAGCAGAAAAGGCAGCTGTTCGTCATTTAGGACGCCTTGTTCTCGGGCACGGGAGATGAGTGCTTCCAGTTGTGATGGTTCGTTAGTGGTCATGGCTGAGAGGGCTTGCCGAGGTGGCGGGAAAGTGTTTGCGAGTCGGTTGGCCGACAAGGAAGCCAGCCTTTCAACCGAAGCTGGAAGATGGCTTCGGTTGAAAGGCGACCGGTCTTTTGGACTGCCCAGGTTCAAGGGGTGGTGGTTTCGCTCAGAAAACAGTCTGCATGTCGTTAACAGTTGTCTTGACTCGGTCGAAACGGGTCTACTTGTGGAAGCCGAGACGGGTCGAAAGTTCTTCGGCGGCGCGAGTCACCAGAGGGACCAGTTCTTTTTCCAGTCGTTCGTCGGAAAAGCGGGTAGCGGGACCGGAGATGCTCAAGGCACCAACGATGCGCCGGGTGTAATCTCGAATCGGGGCGGCAACGCAACGGACACCAATGTCGAGCTCCTCGATGTCAAAGGCATAGCCCCTCTCGGCAACTTGGGCCAGATCTTTCTTGAGCTCCTGGCGGTCGGTGATGGAATAGGGCGTGTAGGCATCCAGTTCCTGGCTGGGCAAGACGCTTTCCAGTTCCTCGTCGGACATATAAGCCAGATGGACTTTCCCTGCGGCGGTGCAGTAGGCCGGCAATCGGGTTCCGACACGGGAAACCACTCGCACCGTCAGGCGGGTTTCCACCACGTCGAGGTAAACGATATAGCCGTCCTTAAAGATGGCGACGTAGGAGGTTTCGTTGGATTCGTTGACCAGTTCTTCAAGGACCGGTTTGGCCTGATGCAGCAGGCCCATCTTTTTGATGAAGGTTTGGCCAAGCTCCAGGGATTTGAGGCCCAGACGGTAGTTTTCGGTCGCTTTGTTCTGCTCGATATATCCGCGGGACTCGAGGGTTGCAAGGAGGCGAAAAACGTTGTTTTTATGAAGCTTCAACCGCTTGCTCAGCTCGGTGACTCCGAGTTCGTCAACGTCGTCGCCATGGAACTGCTCAAGCAGATCGAGGGCGTGGGACACTGCCTGAATCATGTATTCGGATTTTTCTTTACGTGCCATGGTATTTTGTATCCTTATTTAAATTCATTCTATGGGTCAAATTTTCTACTGTTTGCGGCGAGAAGATCCTTGCCTGCTTCGGGGTGTTTGATCGCACCGAAGGGGTAAGGTTTTGAGGCAAAGTGTTGTCGTTCAATAATTGAATGAATAAATAACGGCGAAGGGCCTGTTATGATTTGGCTCATTGCCTGATTAAAAAAGTGGCCTGAAAAGCTGCCTTTTTATACATTGCCGCTTAAATACTAAAATCTTGTTTTATAATTGTCAATGCGGTTCGTTTGTCATTTTTCTTTAAAGATAAATGCTAGACAAGAAATATTTATGGAGTATTTCTTTCATAAAGCTGAGAAACAACAGCATCTTAGGCCATCTTTTTGGTGGTTGTTTGGCTGGCCTAATGTGCTGCGGTTTTTTTGTTTGGAAAGCAATAAAATAATTTACCAAACTGTTTTTTTTTTGGGTTTTTTGTAAAACAAGTACGGTGTTTTATTGGTGCTTTCTTTAAGCAGACTTCATGCCAATCATTTGATATGCCCAGTAGCTGAAAAGGTTACGGTTGTCGCTTGGCCTCAACCTCTCAGGTTTCATCCGCTTTGATCACTTCGCGCAAAACACTGGTGGCATAGCTGCCTTTGGGTAAGGAAAAGGCTACGACCAGATGGTCGTTCTCTTTTTCGACAGTGACTTTCCCCAACGGTACACGGAGCGGTCTGCGACTCCCCTCCAGAGAGAGGCCCCGAGCAAGGCGGAAGCTTTCGCGGGACAAACCTTCTTTGGTCAGGAGACTTTCTTCGAGAATGCCTGCTTGCTTCTGGCTCAATGTGACCTTGTAGCCGTATAGTGGGGCTGACGGACTGATCTCCAGTCGGTCGGCGCGCGGTTGCTCTGCGGCCGGATCGGTTACCAGAAAACAGGCCCCATTGTCATGCTTGTAAGCGAGGTCGCCAGGCCAGAGGGTCTCCAGTGAGGCGAGCCGCATGGTTACGAGTCGGTCGAAGAGACAGGATTGATAGGCCGACAGATAGAGCCGTAGCAGCTTGTGCGGCATGCCGAGAAGAGCTTTTTTGGGCGAATGCCCCTTGATTAACTGGCCCAGTAGCCGAGCTTCGCTGCCCATGCCCCGGGGCAGAAGGCTGCGGGCTGCTTCAACATCGCCGCTGACAAAGGCTTCGGCAGCTCGTTGCCAATCGCTGTTGAGGATAGCCGTCGGGTCACCGATGATATGAGCGATTGCGCCAGGGAAATCCCCATTCAATATAGCCTTGCCCACTAAGTGGTTGTTACCGAGCACGCCATAGCGCTGTTTGCCGAAGTAGTTGGGCACCCCGGTCATTTGCAGAACATGCAAGATTTCCTGTGCTCTCTCCAGGGCCTGCGGACCGACATTGCGAATGCGAATAATAAAACGATTGCCCTTTAGATGACCGGTGCGTAGCTTGTTTCGATGATAGCGGGCTGCCAGAATGGTAACGCCATCAATTTGCAAGGCCATGGCTTGTTCGGGGCTGACTTTTGTCACCGAGATGGTTTGCCGGGTGATCGCCCGTGCGTCTTTTAGACCGGCATAGCCCATCTCTTGTCGTTTGGCGCCGAGGGCTTTTGCCAGAGTATCCAGCAAGTCGAGGGTGGTGAGGCCGCTTTTCTCCACGTCGAGATACAGGTGTTCGCCTTCTCCGCAAGGTTCATAGAGAGGAATCTCTTCGACGCGGAAGTCTTCCGGGCACTCTTTGATGGTGCCGCCGGTGCCGGCGAAATTTTCGGTCAAGTAGTCAGCCATGGGGAATGGTGCTCCAAGGGGTTCTAAATCCCGGGCTGACCGGTGCAAGCAAATGAGGGCCGCTGTCGCAAGACTCCTTTTTGTTGCAGTGCAGAAAATAGATCGGCTGTCCCCGGTCCAGAAAACGGCGCATGTATTTCGAGCGGGGATAGTCTGCCGGCAACTGTCCGGGCAGTTGTTCGAGCTTGCTTTGATAGTCGGGCAGACTGAGCAGTTGCGGGGCGACCTGTTCGGCATAATCGGCAAAGTCGGTGCTGAAGAAAAGTTCGCCGCCGGGTCGCAGATAGTACAGCAATGTTTTTAGGAATTCCTGATTGAGAAGGCGCCGTTGGCGATGACGTTTCTTTGGCCAGGGGTCAGGGCAGTTGATATACACGGCATCCAGGCTATCCATGGTCAGATAGCGGTCAAGGAGAAAGCGGGCCTCGATACGCATGACTCGAACATTGGTCAGGCTGGTTTTGTCGATTCTTCGGCAGGTCTTGTAGCAGCCCTTGTTATAGATATCGATGGCTAAAAAGTTTCGCTGTGGTTGTTGTGCCGCCAGTTGAACGATGAAGTCTCCGATGCCACAGCCGATCTCCAGGGCAAGGGGATTGTCGTTGCCAAAGATTGCGGCAAAATCCACCGGGGGTTCAAGTTGTTGCTCCGGGAGAAATGTTGGAGAGGTTATTTCAATGATGCGCTGAGTCATGAAGAATCATACTCTCTGTTGACTGGGTGCTGAACAACGGTTCTAAGGCATTTAAGGCAACAAAAAAGTTGTTGGTTAATTATCGGTGGTTGCCGGAAACATCCCTGAAAAATACTCGGGTCACTTGTTCCCTTACTGGAGAATCAAAGCCCGGCAAAATATCATAGCTGACAACCTTTTTCAACTATCAGAAGGGGGACAAAACAAACACTCTATTGATGCTCAAGGCTGTCTAGCAGTTGTTGCCTTTCTGATTCGAAGAGGTAGTCGTAATGCGGCATGTGCTGTTTGGGCTCTGTTGCCTCGTGGGACATCAGCATCTGCTCTAGTTGCCGCCTGTTCATGCGCTGACCGATTCCGTTGAGGATTGGTCCGATTTGACCGCCCTTACCGTTTAATCGATGACAGGCGCGGCAACCGAGCATCGCTATTATATCCCCCGGTGTGTCCGCTGCTTCGGTAGCAGAGCTTAAGCAGAGGGGAACCAGTATCATGATATATAGGCCAATCTGGCGGATTATGGTCATTGGTGGGAATCGTAGTGAAAGGGGCTGAGTTGTCGAATCTGTATCAAGCTTCAGCGAGCATAGCATTTTGCCGTTTGTTTTGACAATTGCGAAGCTTCGATAAAAAGTGGTATTTAACCATAGTCTGAATAAGGAACAGGAAAAACCTAAATGTTGTGTTTGGTCTTTGTATATTTAACGGAAGAGGATGGTGAGCCATGCTTATCGTAATGCATCATCACGCCACAGCTGAAGAGATCAAGGCCGTTCAGGCAGCTGTGACCGCCCTTGGTTTTCGAAGTGAGCCGATCCCCGGTAAAGAGCGGACGGCCATCGGGGTACTTGGCAATCAGGGTTATGTCGATGATGGCACTATCTTGGAGCTTCCCGGTGTGCTTGAGGTTATCCATGTCAGCAAGCCCTACAAACTGGTTTCTCGCGATTTCCATCCTGCTGCCAGCGAAGTGCGGGTGGGTGAGGTGGTTCTGGGTAATGGATTGGCTCCGGTGGTTATGGCTGGTCCCTGCTCTATCGAAAGCGAAGAACAGATCGTGACGGCCGCTCGATTGGTGAAGAGCGCCGGTGCCCAAATATTGCGGGGCGGCGCTTTCAAGCCGAGAACCGGCCCCCATTCCTTTCAGGGATTGGGTATTGAAGGCCTTAAATACCTTCGCGCTGCCGGCAACGAAGTCGATATGCCGGTAGTTACGGAAGTCATGCGCATCGGTCAATTAGACGCGGTCTGTCAATATGCCGATCTGGTGCAGATCGGCGCCCGTAATATGCAGAATTTTGAGCTGCTGAAAGAAGTCGGTAAACTCGATCGTCCAATACTGCTCAAACGGGGTATGAGTGCTACGCTGGAGGAATTCCTGGCAGCCGCTGAATATATTCTTGCTGAGGGTAATAGTCAGGTGGTGCTCTGCGAACGGGGCATCCGAACCTTTGAAACCGCAACTCGAAATACTCTTGACCTGTCCATTGTCCCCCTGGTGAGGGAATTGAGTCATCTACCGATTGTGGTCGATCCCAGCCATGCTACCGGTAAAAGGTCTCTTGTGCCGGTTATGGCCAAGTCGGCACTGGTGGCCGGGGCGCATGGTCTGATGATAGAGGTTCACCCCACGCCGGAAACCGCTCTTTGCGATGGTGCTCAAAGTCTCACCGGCGAAGGTTTTGCCGATTTAATGGATCAAATTCGCCGGTTGCTGCCTGTGCTCGAAACATGCTAAGGCGACATGTCGGGTTTTAGGAGGCCATTGAACCGGGATGCGGGCTGTTGTTACCAGGGTACTTCGCCTGCCGCTGGACTGTGTAACTGCAACAAGGCAATTTCCGGCTGACAGAAAAAACGGACCGGTAAAACACTGGTGCCCATGCCGCGATTGACGTAGAGGGGGATGTTGTTGGCCGTTACTCTGTAGAGACCGGAAACAAAAGGGGCGGAGAACCGAGGCAGATAGAAGGGGTGAATAAAGGGTAGGCGAACTTGCCCGCCATGAGTATGGCCGCTTAAGATCAAGTCGGCCACTGGTGACAGTCTGTCGTGCCCAAAGGCCGGGACATGGGACAAGACAACATTGAGGCGATTGCTGGTTGCGGCCTGCCGTATCTTTTCCAGACCTTGGGAGGCCGAAGGATAGTCGATACCGAGGATCGATAAGGGGATGCCGCGTATCAGCAGGTCGCGGCGCTCGTTGATTAATAGCTCAGCTCCCGCCTTGGCCAGTTTCCGCCGAAGAGGTTCCCCCTCCAGGCGGGACCAATATTCCCAGTTGCCCTGAACGGCGAAGATGCCTCCTTCGGACCGCAGTAAGCTGACGAACTCAAGGGCGCCCTCAAGTTTGCGTGCTTGGTCCAAATAGTCACCGGTTAACAGGATCAGGTCAGGGCGCAGTTCGTTGATGGTTGTCGCGGCCTCGGCGAAATGATTGGGCAAGGAACGCAGATGGAAGTCCGACAGATGGACGATGCGCAGTCCCGGCCCCGGGGGGATCTTGGCGATGCTCAGCTGCACTTTTTCCACAACGAAAGACCGTGGCTCGTACCAGCAGGCCTTGCCCAGAAAGAGACCTCCAATCAGCCCGGTGCCGACCGTAAGAAACTTGCGGCGGGAAAGGCTGGTGATGGTTTTATTCGTAGTGGGTTCGCTCACGGATTAGGATGCTCCTGCCGGATAATGCAAGTAAACTCCTGATGCTTCTGGATAAACCTTGCCTTTTCTCAACGCTTTATGTCGAACTATAGCATGGGCCCTGTCAGGGCACCAAATGCAAGTATTTGGGATGTCCAATAATGTTCTATGGGCGCTTATAAACACAAACGACAGTGCCTTGTAGGCACCGAGGTTTTCACTTTTGTCTGATTTGATTGCTCGCGTGGCTGTTGCCGCTCCTTTACCCCAGGCTCTTTACTACCGTATTCCCGAATCGTTGTCCCAGCAGGCTCGGGTCGGTGCACGCCTGCGGGTGCCCCTCGGTCGACGGCAGGTGGTCGGTTATCTACTCGGCTTTACCGATCAGCCCGTTGCGCGCCTGAAAGATGTGCTTGAGGTGCTCGATCGCGAGCCCCTTTTTCATGAATCGATGGTGGCGTTTTTTGAATGGGCCGCCGACTACTATTGTCATCCCCTTGGAGAGGTGATTCGCACTGCGCTGCCGGCTGGTTTGAGTGGTGTCGGGAAGGGCCCGAAAATCCTTAGCGAAAGTTTTTTTACTCTGCTGCTTGAAAAGGAGGAACCGCGGGGGGCGAAGCAGCGGGCCATCGTGGATTATCTGAGACAGCACGGCGCCACGCCTTTGACGCAATTAAAAGAACAGTTCGGCGATGTCTATGGCAGTCTCAAACGCCTCGTTGAGCAGGGCTTTGTCACTGAAGACAAAAAAGAACGAAACCGTGATCCCTTTGCAGCCGTACCGTTGACAGCCGATTGTCCTGTCGAACCCGCTGAGGGGCAGCTGGTCGCCTTGCAGACTATCGAAGAAGCACTGGCCGGCAACGATTTTCGACCGATGTTGTTGCACGGTGTGACCGGCAGTGGCAAGACGGAAGTCTATTTGCGAGCTGTTCAGCAGGCTTTGAAGTTGGGTCGTAAAGCGCTGGTGCTGGTACCGGAGATTGCCCTCACCCCCCAGTTGGTGGGGCGTTTTCGAGCGCGGTTTGCTGCGGAAGGCGCACGGTTGGCTGTGCTTCATTCGGGGTTGTCCGATGGCGAGCGTTATGACACCTGGCGAACCGTGGCTCGCGGGGAGTCCGATATTGTGATCGGTGCCCGCTCGGCGATTTTTGCCCCCATCGAAAACCTGGGGATCATTGTGGTCGACGAGGAACATGAGGGCAGTTACAAGCAGGGGGACGGGTTTCGTTATCATGCCCGTGATCTGGCCTTGTTGCGGGGCCAGATGCTAGGTGCCACTGTATTGCTGGGCAGTGCCACTCCGGCCCTGACCACCTTTTATCGGGCTCAGCAGGGGCAGAGTGAATACCTGCCCCTGGCAGACCGGGTTATGGGGCGGCCGTTGCCGACAGTGGAACTGGTCGACCTGTCCGAGCAACGTCCCGAAGGCGTTTTAGCTGAGCCGCTGCGACAGGCCCTGCTGGAAAATCTGGAACGGGGAGAGCAATCCCTGCTGCTTTTGAATCGACGCGGTTTTGCCCCCTTCCTGCTCTGTGTCGACTGCGGCGCGACGGTGCGCTGTCCCAATTGCGAAATTACCCTGACCTACTATCAGCAGCAACGAGTACTGCGCTGTAATTACTGTGATTTTTCCCTGACTCCGCCCGATACCTGTCCGGTTTGTCACGGTAATGAACTGGCCCCGGAAGGAGCCGGTACCGAGCGCCTGGAGGAAGAATTGGCGGAGTTGCTGCCTGCGGCTAATATCGGACGCATGGATCGTGATACCACTTTGCGTAAGGGTACCCATCAGAAATTGATTGACGGTATGGCGAGTCGCCGTATCGATGTGTTGGTCGGTACCCAGATGGTGGCTAAGGGGCATGATTTTCCCGGTGTGACCCTGGTGGGGGTGGTTAATGCCGATAGTGCACTGAACTTACCCGACTTCCGTTCTGCCGAGCGGGCATTTTCGCTGTTGACCCAGGTGGCCGGCAGGGCGGGCAGGGGAGAAAAACCAGGCCGGGTACTCATTCAGACCTACGATCCTGAGCACTATGTGTTGAGTTGTGCGGCGGGGCATGACTATCGATCTTTTTATGATGAAGAATTGGTTAACCGTGAAATGCTGGGTTATCCGCCTTTTGGTCACCTGGTGAATTGTCTGCTGGCAGGGAACGATGAACAGCGGGTGATTGCCGCCGCCGAAGGGCTGGCGGACGCGTGGCAGGAACTGGCGGATGGCACAACGGTGGAAATCCTCGGGCCGGCGCCCTGTCCCTTAAGCCGGTTACGGGGTAAGTGGCGTCGACAAATTTTACTCAAAGCTCCCAGCCGATCTGCTTTGCGCCATTTGCTGAACCATTTCAAAGATTTGCGTAGTCGGGTCCCGGCCGGGGTGACAGCGACTATCGACGTTGATCCTATCGATATGTTGTGAGCGTGCAATAATATCCGGCAGTTTTTTCAATTGCCGAAAGGCAGTTCCTTGCCGAGACCCTTTGCTTGAGCCGCCGCCAGTATTCGTTTGCCAAGCATTAGATCTTGAACGGCCATACCTTGGGATTCGAACAAGGTGATCTGTGCGTTGGCTGTCCGGCCGCTGACCTGACCGGCTATGATATCCCCCAGTTCTACCACCTGCCGCCAGTTAAGGCGCCCCTTTTCAATAAGTGGCAACAGGTCGCCACACTCGTTAGCCGCGACATCCCGGGAATCAACGGTCACCAGGTTGCAATTGCGGATGGTCTTTTCGTCGATTTCACGGCGGATCAAGGCGTTGCTGCCGACGGCGTTCAGATGGGTGCCTTCTTCGACCCAGGGAAAGTGAACCAACGGTTCGGCGGCTGTGGTGACCGTGGTGACAATGTCGCTATTGCGAACCACCTGTTCCGCATCTTGATAAGGCTCGACGGAAATTCCGAGCCGATCGCTGTTGTGACGGCAGAACTCGTTCAGTCGTTCCGCATTGCGGGCCATCACCTTAACCCGGGAGATGGGTCGAACGCAGCAGAGGGCTTCCAACTGCCCCGTTGCCTGCCAGCCCGAGCCGAACAGTCCGACCGTGGTCGAATCATTGCGGCTTAGCCATTTGCTGGCGACACCGCTGGCGGCTCCAGTGCGTATCATCCCGAGATAATTTGCTTCAATAACCGCCTGTAGATTGCCGTGATTGCTGTCGTAGAGGTGAAGCAAGAAACGGTTGCCTTCTCTGGTCGATGTATAAGCCTTATAGCCGATGACTTGTTGACTCTCCACCGCTCCCTGCAGGATATGCAACGCTCCTTTTGGGACTCGAGTTCTCTGACGGGGAATGTTTACCGCTAACCCCAGGTTGACCTCACGCAGCACCTCCTCAATTGCCGTAATGGCCATGGGCATGGTCAGGACTTGTTGAACGTCCCCTTCAGTAAGGAATAGTGCCATTGGTGAATTCTCCTTGAAAATCTTGCCTGATCGGTTCGCGCTATATGTGACGTCACGATTAGAGAAACTATAAATAGTTGTCCTGCTAAAGACAACGAAATGTTATAAAAAATGGTCGGCCCCTTGAATTCGTTATATTGTCCGCTAGACTGGTTTACTTAAGAATATTCCAGCTTTAATCCGGGTCAAGAAATCGGTGTCAGGGATGTTGGCACTGCTTTTTTGAGTAGAAGGCGCGGTGTTGCTGCAGCGATAGCCATGGGAAATCGAAGATCCACAGTCAATCGATCACGCCGGGCAATTAAACGCAGGTTGCTTAAAGCTGCAATAACGGGTACGCGGCGCGGCAGAAGGGGTCGCGGGCCATTGTTGCCGACCAAGGGGCGTTCTTCCTGTTTAAGGGGCGGTGGTACGCTGGAGTCCTTGATCAAGCAGCGGACTCGGGAACTGACGGAAGTTAATGAACGTCTGACGCTGAGTATGCTTCGGTGTCAGCGTCTTGATGGTCGGTTGCGGGAGAGTGAGGAACTATTTCGTTCTATCTTTGAGCATGCCGCGGCCGGCATGAACACGATTACTTTGGAGGGACGTTATCTGCAGGTTAATTCAGCCTTTTGTGACTTTATCGGCTACAGTCGTGAAGAGCTGCAACACCTGACGGTATTCGACCTTACCCATCCCGATGATCTGCTTGCTACGCGGGAGCGTTTTGACGCCATTCGCCAAGGCAAATGTGAAGCTTTCGATTACGAAAAACGCTTTGTCTGCAAAGAGGGGAAACAGGTCTGGGGCCATGTGACCAGCGCCTGGGTGTTTGATGGCTATCGACAACCCCTCTATGGTATCGGTCTGGTACAAGATATCTCTGGTCGTAAAGAGACTGAAGCAGAACTGAAAAACGCTCTCGCCTCTGCTCGGGAAGCGCGGGCCAATATCGCCTGTATATTGAAGTCCGTTGGCGATGGCCTGATCGTGACCGATACCTGCCAGCGTATAGTGCGCATGAACCCTTCAGCAGAATTCTTGCTGGGAATTACTTTTGGGCAGGTAGCCAATCGGTCCGTAAACGATCCTTATGTAACGGCGCTGTTGCCGGCGAAATTGGTCAGGGCTTTGTGCTGTGCCGAGGCAGGGGGCCTCTTTGAGTTTGAACAATGCGACAGTGCCGGCGCATCCCGCGCTCTGCAGGCACGAATGTCGGCGATTCATGATCAGGCTGACAAGCACAGCGGGATTATCACTACCTTGCGGGATGTGAGCCGAGAGCGGGAAATCGATTCGATGAAGACGGAGTTTATCACTACTGCCGCTCACGAATTAAGGACTCCCTTGACATCCATCCAGGGCTTCTCAGAAGTATTGCTGTCTCGTCCTGACTTGGAGACCGCCCAGCAGCGATCGCTGCTGGCTATAATTCACGATCAATCCGAAAATTTGTCGAGGACCGTTAACGATTTGCTCGACCTGGCGCGTATCGAGTCGGGGACGGGGTTCGTGCTGGAAAAAACCCCCTGTGATCTTTCTCAGCTTATTGAGCAAGCCACTTCGCAACTTTCCTGGAAGTCGGACCGTCATCTGTTTGAAGTGGCTCTGCCTGAACCGGACTCGGTGGTTTACGGCGACCGGGTCAAGTTGCGTCAGGCTTTGGAAAATATCCTTGGTAACGCAGTGAAATATTCGCCTGAAGGTGGTCCAATACGGGTCACTGGCCAGCGTCACGACAGCGGTTTTCAGGTGTCGGTAGCAGATGAGGGCATCGGCATGCGCGAAGATCAACGACAGCGAATTTTTGACAAGTTTTATCGGGCCGACACGTCCAATTCCGCTATTGAGGGGGTCGGCCTCGGTATGAATATCGTTCAGGAAATCATCAAGGCTCATGGTGGCAGAATCTGGGTGGAAAGTTGTTTCGGTGAGGGCACTATAGTACACTTTACTCTGCCCGTGGAATGATGATGGCAGAGTGTTCGGTCCTTGACCTAAAGGTAGCACAGTGAAAAACATACTTATCGTTGATGATCAGGCAATTATTCGGCAGCTGTTGGAAATCAGCCTGCAGGGCGAAGGCCGGCAGGTCTTTCTGGCAGAAAGCGGAGAGCAAGCGGTGCAGCTGGCCGAGGACCATCGTTTTGATCTTATTATTGTCGATCTGATGATGCCTGGGGGTATGGACGGTTTTGAAACGATTGAATATCTGCAGCAGAGTCCCGTTTATAAACAATGTCCATTTATGATCCTGACGGCGAAAGATCAGCAACCAGAGCGTGATCGCGCTGCGTCCCTGGGGGTTGGCGATTATCTGGTCAAGCCCTTTAAGCTCGACGATCTGTTCGCAAGAGTTGACAATTTGCTGGGTGCGGGTTAAAAATTGTCCGTAATCATTATGAGTTATCCCACCTGTGGTTGAAGTCTGTTGTATGTTTTTTGAATTTTACTTTTTAGGAGAAAACCAGCTATGAAAAAAGACATCCTGGAAAAAGGTGCCATTGTTCAGCGGGACAAGGAAACCTATGCTGTTGCACCCCATATCCCCGGTGGCGTTACTTCTCCCGCGGCTCTGCGCAAGATCGCTGATGTAGCCGAAAAGTTCAATGCTCAGGCTCTTAAAATTACCAGCGCTCAGCGTATCGCTATTGTCGGCTTGGCCGAAGAAAGCCTCGATGATGTTTGGGAAGCTTTGGACCAAAGACCGGGTCATGCTATCGGGCTCTGCGTGCGCTCGGTAAAGATCTGCCCGGGTACCACCTTTTGCAAGCGCGGTCAGCAGGATGCAGTCGGCGTGGGTATGGCGCTCGACGAAAAATATCACGGTATGGAGCTGCCCTGGAAATTCAAGATGGGTGTCTCCGGCTGCGCCAACGACTGTGCTGAAGCCTGTATCAAGGATGTAAGCCTGATCGGCACGCCCAAAGGTTGGAACGTCATGGTCGGCGGTAACGGCGGCGGCATGCCCCATCTTTCGCAGAAACTGGCCGAGCACGTCCCCACCGACGAAGAAGCCATGGAGATCCTGGATAAGGTCGTTCAATGGTTCAAAAATCATAACAAGAAGGGGCGGATCGGCAGGTTCATCAACGAGATGGGCATCGACGCCTTCCGCAAAGAAATTTTAGGATAAATACAGAGCTTAATTTCTGTACAAAACGACAAAAGGGGGAGCCGACGGCTCCCCCTTTTGTCGTTTGCGTTAATTTTTCGCCTGTCGCTGGAACCGGTAACCCTTCCCACGAACGGTAACAAAATGTTGGGGATGGCTCGGCCGCTTTTCAAAATATTTACGCAGTCGGACGATAAAATTATCCAGGGTGCGAGTTTCTGTGTCCGGAGTAACCCCCCACACGGATTCCAGTAACTTTGCCCGGGACAGAACCTCGCCTTCATGCTCAAAAAAAACCTGCAACATGCGGGTTTCAAGTTCGGTCAGAGTAATTTCCTTGTTGTTGGTGACCGCACGTTGTTGCTGCAGGTAGACATGGTTTTCGGCAAAAGAGTAACATTTCTCTGCTGCCGCTTTTTGGCGATACCAGCCGGCTCTGCGCAGAATGCCTTTGACGCGTAACAGAAATTCTTCGAGACTGAAGGGTTTGGTCAGATAGTCGTCGGCGCCTTCGGTCAGTCCGGCTATACGGTCCTGCTCCTTGCTCATAGCCGTCAGCATCAGGATCGGTAATTGGTCATTGTTCTGACGGATAGAACGGCACACCTGCAGCCCGTCTATGCCGGGCAGCATCCGGTCGAGAATAACCAGGCAGCAGCCGATCCAGGGCTTTTTGGCCAGGGCTTGCTCGCCGGTGGTCACGTGTTGAACTGCAAAGCCTTCCATTTCCAGGTTGAACTTTAAGCCCTGGGCGATGTGAAGTTCATCTTCGACCAACAGAATATAGGGTTCAGTCATTCCCGGCTCCCTCTATTGGCTCGATGCGTGGCAATAACATGTGGAAACTCGTGCCCTTCCCCAATCCTTTACTCTCAAGCCAGACCTTGCCCTTGTGGCGCCAGATGACCGCTTTGACAATAAATAGACCGAGTCCTGACCCGCGAATCGTTTCATCGCTCTTGCGAACGCGATAAAACATGCGGAACACCTTTTTTTTATCCTTGTCAGCGATACCTCTTCCCTGATCGGAAAAGCAGAGGTGGCAGCGGGAGCCCTCTGCCTTGAGGCTGACATGTATGATGGGGGGGCCATCGGAATAGAGCAGAGCATTCTCCAGCAGATTCCGTAAAACCATCTGCAGTGCCGCAGCATCGATTCGGGAATAAAGGTGTGGAGTTAGATTCAGCGTCAGTCGAGCGTCTTCCGGCAGAGTTGCGGTTTGCTGTTGAAAAAAATCGCCAACCAGTTGTGACAAGTTACCGGGTTTCAGGTCGAGACGGATGCGTTTTTGTTCCAGTCGGCTGGCGTCCAGCAGGTTGTCGACCAGGCTGCGCAATCGCACGGTGTCTTCAAGCATGGTTCCGAGAAAGAAGTCTAGCTGCTGCTGGTCCGGCCGGCGCAGCCGAATGGTTTCAAGGTGCAATTGCAAGGAGGCCAGCGGTGTCTTGAATTCATGGCTGACTTGCGAGATAAAGTTGCGTTGTTCCTGGGCCAGGGAGGTTTGCCTTCGCCAGTAGAGAAAAATGACATAGACTCCGGCAAGGATCGCTATGAGCAGTACCAGGCCTTCGACGAGAACTATCCAGTCGAGACCACTCTGGGGCAATCCAGGACCGTATTTTTCGGCCAAGGTGCGGAATTTGCGGTTGTAGCGTACAAACCACGAAATCCAGAATATTACCACCAGCACCCACGCAAGTTGGATGCCGATAAAGACGATCAAAGGGCTGACGAGACGACGGAAAATTTTCATACTGCTTTCTTACCACTGAGCTTCAGTGGGGACAAGGGGTTTTGACCCAAAGGCAAGGTTGTTTTTACATAACTATTACATATATTACTTATGGGCTGGTGGTAGTATTTATAACAAGCCAAGGTGAGACCATGGCTTATTTGTATTTTAAACCCCATATTAATTAGGATATTAGACGTGAATCATAGTCTGACTATCGGCCGTCATAGCGCTCCCTTACCTTTGATCCTTGGTGGAATGGGTGTCCGTGTATCCGCCGGCAATCTGGCCGGCCATGTTGCCCGGTGCGGGGGTTTTGGCACCGTAGCGGCAGCCGGTATCGGTGTCAACAGTCGTCACTTTAACGGTAAGAATCTGGCTGTCGCCGACCCCCTGGCATTTCAGGATGAAATCCGCAAGGCCTATTCTATTGCTCCGGAAGGGGTGATCGGGGTCAATTGCATGGTCGCTGTGACCAATTATGCCGAGATGGTAGTAGCAGCCTGTGAAGCGGGAGCCAAATTCATTGTCAGTGGTGCCGGCCTGCCGATGCAGTTACCGGGTATTACTGCTGAACATTTTCCCGAAGTGGCGTTGATTCCCATTGTTTCATCCAGCCGTGCGGCACAGTTGATCGCTCGCAAGTGGTACAAAAATTACGGTCGCTTGCCCGATGCCGTGGTAGTCGAAGATCCTGATACTGCCGGTGGTCATCTTGGCGAAAAGCTGGAAAATATCGGTAACGGCCAATACGATCAGTACGAAACCGTACGCGCTGTCAAAGCCTACTTCAGGGAGACCTGGGAGGCCGAAGTTCCGGTTATTGCTGCGGGTGGTATCTGGGATCGGGCTGATGTGGAACATGCCTTGTCCCAAGGTGCGGATGCGGTACAGATGGCCAGCCGTTTTGTCTGCACTGATGAGTGCGACGCGGATTTGGCTTTCAAACAGGCTTATCTCGATTGTCGGCCGGAGGACATCGGTCTGGTCATGAGTCCTGCGGGGCTTCCCGGACGGGCCATTATCAAGCATATCGAGCAGATTCGTGAAGGGCAGTTGGCTGCCGGTCAGAAGTGTCCGAGCAACTGTCTGCACCGATGCACCTACAAAGAGAGCCGGGAGAGGTTCTGTATTGTAGAGGCGTTGGATCGTGCCCAGCGGGGCGACGTGGTTAATGGACTGGTTTTTTGCGGCACTAATGCCTGGAAAGCCGACCGTATCTCTACCGTGGCGGAGATTTTTGAAGAGCTGTTCGGAGTCAGCGCCGCTCTGCCGAAAATGGTTTCTAACGGCTGATCGTTACACAGTCCCATTCATTTAAGTCGAAAAAAGGCGGATCGAAAGATCCGCCTTTTTTATTGTCATCCTGAACTTGTTAAGTACCTGGTATCTGAGGTAAGATTAATGGCATCGCAAAAAGTCCTTCTACGGTGTGACGGTATTTTTCTGGACCATGACATACGAGATGTATGTCTTCGTTCCTGAAAAACACCAGGCCTTGGTGGACCAAATTTTTGTTTGGCCATCCTGTGAGTTTTTGGGAATGCATCAATAATAGTTTTCTGCTTCAGTCTTGTCAAAGGAGAGGCATGAGTAGCAACGACCAGCCTTTTTTACCCAAGTGGATCGCCTGGGAAACCACCCAACGCTGTAACCAGCAGTGTGTTCATTGTCGTTGTTCTTCCAATATGGACGCGGCAGAGGGAGACTTCTCCACCTCCGAGGCGTTTCGCCTTATCGATGATATCTGCCAAGTTTCCAAGCCTGTGCTGGTATTGTCCGGTGGCGAGCCGCTGCTGCGTGACGATATCTTCAAGATCGCTCGTTACGGCACGGAGCAGGGTTTACGCATGTGTATGGCGACCAATGGAACTTTGGTCAACGACCAGGTCTGTCGACAGATGCTCGACAGCGGAATTCGCATGGTTTCCCTTTCTCTGGACGGTTCCCGAGCCGAACGGCATGATGACTTTCGTCAGAGCCCCGGCGCTTTTGATGCCACTATTCGCGCCGCTCACACCCTAAAGCGTCACGGTATCAAATTTTTGATCAACTCCTCTTTTACCCGTCGCAATCAGACCGACATTGTCGCTACCTTTCGGCTGGCCAAGGAGCTCGGGGCGGTCGCCTGGTATCTTTTCATGATTGTTCCCACCGGTCGCGGACAGGAGATCATGGACGAGTTGATCTCGCCGGAGGATTATGAGGAGATTCTGGCCTGGCATTTCCACCAGGAATGCCAAGAGACGGAGATTCTCATGCGTCCCACCTGTGCCCCCCACTATTATCGTATTGCCCCGCAGCTGGCGCGAGCTTCCAAGGTTTCCTACGAACGGCGCAGCTTGTCCTTTTCCACGGGAGGCGGCAAAGGCTGTCTGGCCGGACAGAGCATCTGTCTGATCGATGCTCACGGCAACCTAAAGCCTTGCTCCTACTTTCCGACTATCGCCGGTAACGTTAAGGAGCGGTCTTTCAAGGATCTCTGGTTTAATGCTCCTTTGTTGAAAGAATTGCGTGACTTCAGTCTCTATCGCGGCAAATGCGGGGTCTGCGAATATCTTCAGGTCTGCGGTGGCTGCCGGGCAAGAGCCGATGCGGTTCATGGTGATTATCTGGCCGAGGAACCTTTTTGTAACTATCAGCCGCCGGCCTCGACCGGTCGTAAATCATAGGAGCGGTGTCCATGTCTATCCAATACGATTTTATTGAGGCCTGCTGGGGGCGACCGACGGCAAGAACACCCATCTGGCTGATGCGTCAGGCGGGTCGATATTTGCCCCAATATATGGCCATCCGCTCCAAATTAAGCTTTCTGGAACTCTGTAAGACCCCCGAACTCGCCGCCGAGGTCACTATCCAGCCGATCGATATCCTCGGTGTCGATGCAGCCATCCTCTTCTCCGATATTCTCATCCCGATCGAAGCCATGGGGCTGGAACTGCGCTATGAACCGGGCCCGGTGTTTAGTGATCCGGTCCGTGATGCAAGGGCGGTGGACGCCTTGAGAATTCCCGAAGTGCAGGACGAGGTTCCTTTCGTCTATGAGACGATCCGTTTGCTGCGTCAGGAATTACAGGACAGGGTACCGCTGATCGGTTTTGGAGGAGCCCCCTTTACTCTGGCCTGTTATATGGTCGAAGGGCGCGGCAGCAAGGATTTTGCCAGCATCAAACGTCTTATGTATCAGGCACCGGAGGTCTATACGGCCCTGATGGACAAGATTACCGAAACAAGTTGCCGCTACTTGAACGCACAAATCGATGCCGGCGCGGAGGCCATTCAGGTTTTTGATACCTGGGGAGGCATTCTTTCTCCCACAGATTATCAGCGCTTTGTATTGCCTTACAGCCGTCGGCTGATTGCCGCTCTTGAGGGGCGGGGAGTGCCGGTGATTCATTTCGTCAAAGGAGCTGGTGCTATGCTCGATACGGTACAACAGGCCGGCGGTCAGGTCATGGGTCTCGACTGGTACACCTCTTTGGGACGGGCTCGCGATCAATTGGGCAACAAAATGGCCGTTCAGGGAAATCTCGATCCGGCAGTATTGTTTGCATCGGAAGCGATTATCGAAAGGGAAGTCAGGCGTATCCTTGATGAAAATGCCGGTCGACCTGGGCATGTTTTCAATCTCGGGCATGGAATTGTGCCGACAGTAGCCCCGGAAAAAGCCGCTTTCCTGGTTGAATGCGTACACCGACTGAGCGGCAAAGGGTAGGCAGGTGAGGACTTGATGCAACGGATTCTTGATACCCTGTCGGGCAGCGGTAAACTGCAATCCGACCGGAAAACCGGACTGGTACTGCTCAATATGGGCGGTCCCGAGAGTCTGGAAGACGTAGAGCCTTATCTATGCAAGCTTTTTAGCGACCGGCACCTGATCAAGCTGCCCGGTGGTCCTTTGTTGCAAAAGCCGCTGGCTCGCCTCCTGGCCCGTCGCCGTGCGCCCAAAAGTCGTGAGTATTACCGTCAGATCGGCGGTAAGTCTCCATTGCGTGACTGGAGTGAACGTCAGGCTACGGCTTTAGATCGGCAGTTGGGAGATCGCTGGAAGAGCTATGTGTTGATGCGGTATTCAACGCCAAGGGCCCAAGAGGTGCTGTGGCAGATGCGCGACGACGGCATCGATCAAGCCTTGGTGCTGCCTCTTTATCCCCAGTATGCCGGTGCCACCAGCGGTAGCAGTATCGCCGACTTTCAGCAGGCCGCGGCGGTGCTTTACCCCGATCTGTCCTATGCCGTTATCCCCGAGTGGTATGATTGGCCTCCATATCTCGACGCCCTGGTGATGCGTATCCGTGAAGGTCTCGAGTGCTTTCCGGCCGACCGGCAAGCCGGAGTGCCATTGCTTTTCTCTGCCCATGCCATGCCGCAAAAGGTCATCGACCGTGGCGACCCCTATCTGAGTCAGGTGCTGGCCACCGTACGGGGAATTATGCAGCGCCTGCCCGACCGGGAGTGGCTCTTGGGATTTCAAAGCCGCAGCGGCCCGGTACGCTGGACCGGACCGTCGGTGACCACCCTGCTAGACAAGTTGGCTGTGTCACGCCAGACGGAGGTTTTGCTGGTGCCCATTTCCTTCGTTTCCGATCATGTGGAAACTCTTTATGAAATCGATATTGAACTGCAGGCGGCAGCTTTTCAGCGGGGTATCAAGCATATGGTGCGCAGCCCCTCCTTGAACGACCATGAGGACTTTATTGACGCGCTGGCCGAACTGGCCAGACACCATCTGTCCTTGAATTGCTCATAAAAGTTCGTATGCAGGGAGTCTCTACCGCATGGGGAATACCTATATTCCCGGCGGCCTCTGCTGATGGTCCGAACGAAAAAAAGCCTCTCATCAAGAGAGGCTTTTGTGTGCGTAGGGTGTGGTATGTTGTTGCTTACAGGCCGGCCTTTTTTAACTCTTTCAGCAGGGCCTTTTGCTCAATATCGAGTTTGTCTGGAACTTCTACCTCGATGATCGCATACAGGTCGCCTGCTGCGTGACCCTTCCTGGCCGGGACGCCATAGCCTTTAAGACGAATTTTGCCACCGCTTTGAATGCCCGCCGGTACCTTGATCCGTTTATTCCCTTGCAGGGTGGGGACTTCGACCGATGAGCCCAGGCAGGCACCGCTGAAAGGAATGCGAACCTTTACCAGTAGATTTTGCTCTTCCCGGCTGAAGGTGGGGTCGGGAGTGACCTTGATTTCCAGAAAGAGATTACCCGGAGGCCCTCCCGAAGGACTTTTTCCGCCCTTTCCGGAAACCCGCAGCTTCTGCCCCGATTCGATGCCGGCAGGAATGGTTACCTGAAGGTTCTCCACTCCCTGCTCGCCACGATATTCGACCCGTTTTTTGCCCCCTTCTATCGCCAGACGGAAAGGGATGCTGAGATGCATGACGTAGTCCTGGCCTTTTACCGCCTGCGGACGGCCGCCGGGAAAGCCGCTACGTCCGCCAACTCCACCAAACAATCGGCTGAAGATGTCGTCAGAACCGAAGCCGAAATCGCGGAACATGTCATTGGCATTAAAATTACGGTAGATGTCTTCCTGGGAATAGCGTTGATGAAAACCGCTATCGCCGAATTGATCGTATTGCTGACGCTTTTCTTTGTCGGACAAGACCGCATAGGCTTCGGTGATCTCTTTGAACTTTTCCTCGGCCTTTTTGTCGTCCGGATTTTTGTCCGGATGGTACTTAAGGGCCAGTTTGCGATAGGCCTTTTTGATAGTATCGGTATCGGCGCCTTTTGCGACGCCAAGGGTAGCGTAGTAGTCTTTGCTCATGGTGTCTCCCGGTTGTGCAGCTGAAGTGCCCTGACAATATAGAGATGCTCATGCCGAAGGTCAAGAGGAGCCGGGAAAAGGTTTGGATAAATAGTTCGGTTAGCGTTTAGTGCCATCATTGCATAGCGGTTCGTTTGTTGTCATAATGGACGATCGTTATTCTCTCTTACAAAGGCGGTTTCCCATGCAGGTGGTTATCATCGGTGCCGGTATTTCGGGCTTGGCCACAGCTTTTTTGCTGGAGCAGGAAGCCCGTGCCAAAGGCCGGCAGTTGTCGTTGACCGTACTCGAGGAAGAGCCTCATGTCGGCGGCAAGATCCGTAGCTTGCGCAACGATGAAGGCTATCTGTGTGAATGGGGTCCCAACGGTTTTCTTGATGGTAAGCCAGCTACTCTCGATCTTTGCAGGCAATTGGAAGTGGCTGAAGAGCTGGTCCGTTCCAATGACAACGCTCGCCGGCGCTTCATCTATGCCTTGGACCGCTTGCACCAGGTACCGGAAAATGCCGTGGCTTTTCTGCGCTCCGGGTTGCTTTCGCCGGTGGCCAAGGTGCGCATGGCTGCTGAAATAGCTATTCCGGCTCGTCGTGGGGGTGAGGACGAAAGCCTGGCTGATTTCTGTCGTCGCCGGCTTGGGCGGCAGGCTCTTGATCGATTGGTGGGGCCGATGGTATCGGGGATTTTCGCCGGTGATCCGGAATCCATGAGCCTGCAGAGCTGTTTTCCCCGCATTCACCAACTGGAAGAGGAATATGGCGGACTTTTTCGTGCTATGCTGCGCCTGGCTCGCCAACGCCGCGCGGAACGCCGTTCCGGTCAGGCGGTGGCCAGTGCTTCCGGGCCGGCCGGTGTACTGACTTCTTTTTCCAACGGATTGCAACAGCTCACCGATCGTCTGCATCAGGTACTGGCCGACCATGTGCAGGTTTCGGCTAAGGTGGTCGGCCTGGAACCGGCAGGGACAAAGTTTAACTTGCAGTTGGCCGATGGCCGGCAGTTCACCGCGGATGCCGTGGTTTCGGCGGTTCCCGCCTATAGTTTTGCCAGTTTGGTGAAGGGTTTCGATCAGCCAATGGCCGACCTGCTGGGACAAATTCCTTACGCCTCGCTGCAGGTGGCCTGCTTCGGTTACCGGCGCCAGCGTATTGCCCACAACCTGAATGGTTTCGGTTATCTGGTGGCGCGGCCCAATGCCATGCCCCTGTTGGGGACCCTGTGGGATTCGAGTATCTTTCCGCAGCGCGCGCCCAAAGACAGTGTCCTGTTGCGCTCCATGTTGGGAGGCGCCACCCATCCTGAAGTGGCCGAATGGGATAATGACCGGGTGGTGTCTGAAACCCGGTCGGCGTTGCGGCAGACCATGGGCATCGATGTCCAACCCGATTTTGTACAGATCTTTCGCCACCGCCAGGCCATTCCTCAATATCTGGTCGGTCATGGGAAACGTCTGCAAGACTTACAGCAGCATAGTGCTCGTTATCCGGGGCTATTTTTCACCGGCAATGCCTTTTTTGGCATTGGCCTGAATGACTGCGTCAGTGCTGCCCAGCGGACCGCTTCGGCGATCCTTTCCAGCAACAGCGGTCGACCAGTCGAATAATTTAATAGACGCTTTCGCGTCAGGAGTGATACGCATGACCATCAAGTGGTTCCCAGGCCATATGCACAGTGCCCGCAAGCAGATCATCGAGGTGATGCCCAAGATCGATGTCGCCGTCGAAGTGGTCGATGCCCGGCTGCCGGCATCCAGCGGTAATCCTTTGCTGGCGGAGTTGCGCCAACAGAAGCCGTTTATCAAAGTATTGAACAAGGCCGACCTGGCCGATCCGCAGGTCACCAAGGCCTGGGTGAAATATTTCGAAAAGAGCGACCACGGGCTGCGCGCCGTGGCCATCAACGCCGGCAACAAAGGGGATGTTTCTCGAATTCCCAAGCTCTGCCGAAGCCTCGCGCCGCAGCGCGGTAAACCGGGCCGGCCGCTACGGGTGATGGTGATGGGCATTCCCAACGTCGGCAAATCGACCCTGATCAACACTCTGGCCGGAAAACGCATCGCCCAGGTTGGCGACCGGCCGGCAATAACAAGACACGCTCAACAGATTGATCTGCGCAATGGCATCCTGCTGTTCGACACCCCCGGTATTCTGTGGCCAAACCTCGAAGACCAACAGGGCGCTTATCGCCTGGCCGCCAGCGGCGCAATCGGCGACAACGCCATGGATTACCAGAATGTGGCTGTGTTTGCCGCAGACTACTTGCGACAAAGCTACCTGGAGCTGCTGGCCACGCGCTACAAACTCAAAGATATGCCGGAAGAACCCACTGAACTGCTGGATGAAATCGGCCGCCGGCGTGGTTGTCTGGGTTCCGGAGGCGTGGTCGATTCTTATCGGGCAGCCGAGGTGTTGCTTCGGGACCTGCAGAGCGGCAAGATTGGCCGTGTCAGTTTCGAAAGTCCTCCGGCAATCGCCTAGGCTTGCTTCCTTCATAAACAAAAAACGCCCGCCGACATTTTTGTCAGCGGGCGTTTTTTGTTGAAGCTTTATGATTGCGTTTATACCGTTGGGGACGGTCAATGCTTTTGTGATCCAAACGACTGGTTTAAATCATCATGCCATTTTGAAAATGTTTGAGGTTGTTCTGTAATATCAGGGATTTTCAAGGGGTGTGATTTGTCGAAGGTTGGTGATATCTCGCAATGGCGGTGCGCCGAACAGGCGACTGTACTCTCGGCTGAACTGGGAAGGGCTTTCGTAGCCGACTTGGAATCCGGCAGAGGCTGCATCCAAACGTTCCATGAGCATCAGCCGCCTGGCTTCGTTCAGACGCAGCGTTTTCTGGTACTGAAGCGGGCTCATGGCCGTCAGCGCCCGGAAATGGTGATGGAAGGTTGAAATGCTCATGTTGACCTGGGTTGACAGCTCGTCAATACGCAACGGCTGGGTGTAGTTACCCTTCAGCCAATCGATAGCCTCCGCTATCTGCCGGCTCTGGCTCCCCGCCGCGGCGATCTGGCGCAGTCGCGCTCCCTGGTCCCCTACCAGCAACCGGTAGATGATCTCCCGCTGGATGACCGGTGCCAGGATCGGAATATCCTCCTCGGCGTCAAGCAGGTCGATCAGACGTACAAAGGCATTCACCAGCGGCAGGGTTGTCTCGCCGATTGCCATGCCGCGGCCCGACTGCTGGGTCCGGGGCGGCGGCAGCTGGCTGTCCGCCATCAACTGGGCGATCTCGTGCAGGTCGAAGGTCAGCCGCAGCCCCAGATAGGGCTTTTCCGGGCTGGCTTCGGTGATCTGCACCACCGTCGGCAGGTGCACCGAGGTGATCAGGTAATGCTGCGGATCGTAGATGTAGGTGTCGTCACCGAGTTGCACGCGCTTGGCGCCCTGGCCGATCAGACAGATGCTCGGCTGGTACATGCCGGTGACCGGTTCGGTCGGCTCGGTCCGCCGAAACAGAGACAAGGCCGGAATAGCCGTTGTCTGCAACTCGCCCTGTTCGGTTAATCGGGCAATGCTCCCGCCCAAGGTCTCTATGGCAATGTCTTTTTCGTTGCCCTCGCTCTTCTGCATAACCATCCCTTGTTACGATGATTTTCTTCGCTTACAGGCTAGTTGATCCTGCCCTTCATGACAACCATTTTTCCGGATTTCGGACGATCATGCAAGAATCCGGCAGGATTGGTCTACCGGCCGTGGCGCGCCTCGGTCCAAGATAGTGTCCATCTGGAAACTCCGGATGACACAGCGCAGTTGCCCTATGGAAAAGGGCGGTTTGCGGATGAAAACAAGATAGGATCAACGATCGAGGGCCAGGGGACAAAGGGAACCCCTTTGGGCCGGCAATAAAGGTTTCAACGGATACCGGAAAGGCAACAACAGATGAATAGTGAAAACCAAAAGCTGGCGACAACGTCGTCAGCCTCTCCCGGTGCGGTGCTGGCCATCGTTTTGGTCAGTTATCTGATCATCGTCCTCGATATTTCCATCGTCATCACCGGTCTCCCCGAGATCCGGCAGGCGCTGGGTTTCTCCCCCATCGGCCTCTCCTGGGTGCAGAACGCCTACTTGCTCTGTTTTGGCGGCTTTCTGCTGCTGGCGGCGCGCACCGGTGATATCTTGGGGCGCAAGCGCATGCTGATCCTGGGCTTGACCCTCTTCACCGCATCGTCCTTTGCCATTGGCATCGCCGGGACACCGGCCTGGCTGATCGGTGCCCGCGCCGTGCAGGGCGTCGGGGCCGCGATCCTCGCCCCGACGGTGCTCTCGCTGATTGCGACGACCTTCCCTGATGGTCCCGAACGGACCAAGGCGCTGGCTTATTACTCGATGGTCGCCGGCGCCGGGGCCAGCCTCGGCCTCGTGCTCGGTGGTATCTTTGCCGATCAGCTCTCCTGGCGGATCGGTTTCTTCATGAATGTGCCGATCGGAATCGGCCTCATCATGGCCGCTGCGCGCCTGCTGGTGGAATCAAAGCGCACCGGCGGCGCCTTTGACGTTCTCGGGGCGATCTGCTCGACCCTGGGGATGGGCGCTCTGGTGTACGGCATCGTGCGTTCGGCCGAGGCCGGCTGGAGCGATTCGCTGACACGCTCCGCCCTCGGTCTCAGCCTGGTCCTGTTGGCGCTCTTTGTCTTCAACGAGGCCCGGGTGAGGCAGCCGATCCTGCCCTTGCGACTGTTTGCCAGCCGCGAACGCTCGGGAGCTTATGCCGCCCGCATGTTGTTTCTCGGCGCCATGGTGAGCTTCTTTTTCTTCTCCACCCAATATATGCAGCTGGTACTCGGTTTCTCGCCGCTGCAGGCCGGCATCGGTTTCCTGCCAATGACCATCCCGACCTTCCTCGCCGCCATGATCTTGCCGAATCTCACCCGCAGGCTCGGCAACGCGGGGTGTTGTGTCTTGCCCTGGCGTTTACGGCGGCCGGCATGTTCTGGCTGGGGCAGGCCGGTCCGCACGCCGTTTTCGTTACGGATATCGCCCTGCCGATGATTCTGATCGGTCTGGGTAACGGCGCCGCCCTCGGCCCCCTGACCGTGGCGGGAGTGGCGGGGGTCGAGGACCGTGATCAGGGGGCGGCTTCGGGGCTGGTCAATGTCGCCCACCAGATCGGCGGATCCCTTGGTCTCGGCATCCTGGTGGTGGTGTTCGCCGCGGCGGATGCGCCGCGGCTGCAGGGGTCGGAACTGCTCAGTCATCGGATCTCGGCGGTGATGACCGGCGGCGGGTTCATGCTGTTTGTCGCCCTGCTCATCGCCCTGGTTTTCGTTCGACCGTCCGCGGCACGGGCGCAGGCGGATTTAGCAGCAAAAAGACCGGATAACGGGCTGGCAGCGGAAGCCTGACCGGGGGCCCCTACCGGCAGTTTTAAAACCAACCGAGCAGACAAAAAGAACGGAGAATAACCATGCCCAGCTTGAAAATCGTAGCGTTGCTATTAGTGGCGGCGCTCAGCATTTCACCAGGAGCAACCATGGCAGCAGGCTATACACTTAATCCGTTTACCCTCACCTACGACGGCGCGATTACCGAAAATGCAGCAGGCAAAGTGAATATCCATTCGGTCACTTACCAGCTCAACGGTATTGCTATCTCCGCGAACGTGTATACCCCTGCGAACTATAACCCGAGCAAGCACTACCCGGCGGTGGTGGTGGCTCACCCCAATGGTGGCGTGAAAGAGCAAGTCGCCGGCTTGTATGCTCAGCGTTTGGCAGAACAGGGATACCTCACCATTGCTGCGGATGCGGCGTATCAAGGCGCCAGCGGTGGTCTGCCCCGCAATGTGGACAAGCCGGCAAACCGGATTGAAGATGTACGCGGCATGGCCGACTTCATCACGCAATTTGCCGGTGTCGATGCCGACCACCTAGGCTTGCTGGGTATCTGTGGCGGTGGCGGCTATGCCTTGAAGGCGGCCCAAACCGACAAGCGGTTTAAGGCCGTTGCCACTTTGAGTATGTTTAATTCCGGCCTGGTGCGACGCAACGGCTATCTGGGCTCGCAAATATCCACCATACAGGAACGCTTAAAGCAAGCCTCAGACGCCCGTGCGCAAGAAGCCGCCGGCGGTGAAATTATCTATGCAGGTGATGTGCAGCTGACGGATGAACAAATCGCCCAGTTGCCGTTTGATTTGTATCGCCAGGGTTTTGAATATTACGGCAAGACCCACGCCCACCCCAACTCCACGTTCAAATACACTATGAGCAGTCTCCTCGATTTAATGAATTTCGATGCGGCCAGCCATATGGCCCTGATCAACCAACCGTTACTGATGATGGCAGGCAGCAAGGCCGATTCCCTGTACATGACCCAAAGTGCGTTTAAGGGGGCGACCAGCGCAAAAAATAAGGAATTGTTCCTGCTTGACGGTGCAACTCACATCGAAACCTATTGGAAGCCGCAATATGTGAATCAGGCCATGGATAAATTGACCCAATTCTTCGGCAAGGTGCTGAAGTAAGGAGCCAAACGATGAAGACAAAGTTTCGGAAGCTCATGCTTGCGCTCACACTGACTTTGCTCAGCGTGAGCCTCTCCGCCTGCTCAATTGCTGAGCGAAGCGGCAAACCCGGATTGCTGGTCATTCAGGAGCAAGGGAGTTTTGCCGTCGGCGGCACCGTAATCACTAACCCCGGAACGTTTGACCCGCTCAAAATGACTCCGGAGGGCCAGACCTTCCACGGAGACCACGCCTACGTGTTCTACCAAATTCCGGAAAACCCCAGGAAATTGCCGCTTGTGCTCTGGCATGGCTTCGGGCAGTTCTCAAAGACCTGGGAAACCACACCCGATGGACGAGAGGGTTATCAGAATCTCTTCCTCAGGCGAGGTTACGAAGTTTATGTACTTGACCAACCACGTCGAGGCAATGCGGGGCGCAGCACCCAACCGGCGACCTTGGCACCTGTGCCGGATGAACAGCGATGGTTTAATATTTTTCGCATCGGGGTCTGGCCCGAGTATTTCTCTGGTGTACAGTTCTCCCGGGCCTCGGAAGCGTTGGGTCAGTACTTTCGTCAGCTGGCTCCTGATACCGGCCCGATCGATATCGACGTAAACTCGGATGCCGTGGCAGCACTCTTCGACAAGATAGGTCCGGGTATCCTTGTTACCCATTCGCACAGTGGTGGCATGGGTTGGCAAACTGTAATCAAAAGCCCCGATATTCGTGCTGTCGTCTCTTATGAACCCGGCAGTAATTTTGTTTTTCCGGAAGGTGATGTGCCAGCCCCAAAACCCAGCTCTGGAGGGACACTTGAGGGTGTGCCTGTTCCATTGTCTGACTTCATGAAACTCACCAAGATTCCGATCGTCATCTATTACGGTGACTATATCCCAGAACTGCCTTCAAAAAATCCGGGTCAGGACATGTGGCGGATACGCCTGGAAATGGCGCGTCTGTGGGCCGATGCGGTGAATCGGCACGGGGGCGATGCCACGGTCGTGCATTTGCCGGAAATAGGAGTACGCGGCAATACGCACTTGCCATTTTCGGATCTGAATAATCTCGAAATCGCGAACCTTATGTCCGACTGGCTAGCAAAGAAAGGGTTGGATTAGTGATTCTACCCGGAAGTCAACCGAATCAACAAGCGTAACCCATGTTATTTAGGCAAGGATATGGAGCAATAAGAAGATCTGTCTTGAATGTAACGATCCTCGCTGACAAGGAACATAAACAAGGGAAAACTATGAAAAAATTTACAATAATTATCGCCACATTGGTTGTCGCGGTGGTTTGTTTAGCGGGTACTTCTAAAGCGCGGGCAGAGGGATGTGAAGCATTAAGTGCCAAGGAGAAAAAAATCATCCCCATTGCGGCCTTTACCGCGAGTGGAGATATGCAGAAGCTTGAAACAGCCCTGAGTGAAGGTCTGGATTCTGGACTTACTGTAAATGAAATAAAAGAAATTCTGGTTCATGCCTATGCCTATGCTGGTTTTCCACGGGCCCTGAATGGCATCAATACATTCATGGCCGTCATGGATAAACGCAAAGAGCAAGGCATAAAAGACAACATTGGTAAACAGGCAACGGCCATGGCCGCCGAGTTCGATAAGACCGCATATGGTCACAAAACCCGCAATGCCCTTGTGGGCAGGGATGTATCGAAACGCACGAGCGGGTATCCGGTTTTTACCCCCATCATTGACCAGTTTTTAGTGGAGCATCTGTTTGCGGATATTTTTTATCGAGATGTTCTCAGCCATCAACAACGCGAACTGGCGACCATCAGTATTCTAGCCGCTATGACAGGGACAGAACCACAGCTCAAAGCACATCTTAGAGTCTCCATGAATGCTGGGTTGGGCAAAACGCAGCTTGAAGACTATATTTCGGTTCTCAGGCAGGACGTCAGTGTAGAAAGCGCTGAAAAAGCCACTGCGGTTCTCAACGACCTCCTCGGCATCAGCCCGCCGGAGAACCAGGCCAAATCCGTTAAGGTCATCAAAAAAGAGCAGCCGACAAAGGCTTCGGCAGATTATTTCACTGGCCATGTCACCGTCGAGTCCAGGTTTTCTGCAGAAATACCCGAAAGTTATCGTGGCGGAATTGTAAATTTTGAGTCCGGGGCACGCACGGCATGGCACACACATCCTTTCGGACAGACTCTGATCGTTACTTCCGGCCGGGGGTTGGTCCAGTCGGAAGGTGAAGCCGTTCAGGAAATCCTGCCGGGGGACGTAGTCTGGATTCCGGCGGATGAACGTCATTGGCATGGCGCTGCACCGGATAGCCCTATGTCGCATGTCGCAATCTCTGCTCCCCGCAATGGTTTAACCGTTCAATGGCTGGAGCATGTCAATGACGAACAATATGGGTACTGAAAGAAGGTAAAGAAGCGCTTTTTCATTGCTTCGTCCATCGTGAAAATACTGGCAGCAACAACACGTAACCCTACGCCATTGAAGGTAATCGAAGAAGGGTCGCCGATATGAATAAAACTCAAAACGATCATGCTCAAGAGGGTGGCTTCGCTAAGCTGGATCGACGCAAGTTTCTCATCGCCGGGGCAGGGGTGGCCGCAGCCTCGTTGTTGCCTCATGTTTCTGCCGCCGCACAAGTGCAGCCCGGGCAGAGTTCCCCCGGGGGCACAGGTCAAGGCAGCCTTCAGCAGCCCCCACGCCAGGGGCGCCGCAGGCTTGGCGCACTCGAGGTGTCGAGCATTGGGCTCGGTGTTCAGAACATGAGCCGCAAGTATGAAACCACCGTGCCGTACCGTCCGGAAATGATAAACGTTATCCGCGCCGCCTTCGATCATGGTGTCACCTTTTTCGATGCGGCGGAGGCTTACGGCCCCTTCGAAGTGGAGCGCATCCTCGGTGAAGGGGTGGCCCCTTTTCGCGATCAGGTCGTGATTGCAACTAAGTTTGGCTGGAACATCGATCAGAACACTGGCGCGCGCCTCCCTGGACTCAACAGCCGCCCGGAACATATCAAGCGGGTCGTCGAGGCTATGCTCAGACGCCTTCGGACCGATCGCATCGATCTCCTCTACCAGCACCGAGTCGATCCCAACGTCCCGATCGAGGACGTCGCAGGGGCAGTCAAGGACCTGATGAATCAGGGTAAGGTCCTGCACTGGGGGCTGTCCGAGATGGGGCTTAAGACGCTGCGGCGCGCTCATGCTGAACTGCCCGTTACTGCGGTCCAGAACGAGTATTCCATGCTATGGCGCGGACCTGAGAAGGAAGTGCTCCCGGCTTGCGAGGAACTGGGTATTGGCTTTGTGCCCTGGAGCCCCCTCGGTGTGCAGTTTCTAACCGGCTGGTTCGACGCGGATACCCGGTTCGCTCCCGGTGACTTTCGAGGCACCGAGTCCCGGTTCTCGCCAGAGAATCTGCCGTACAACCTGGCGCTCGTGGAATTGGTGAAGAAGTGGGCCGAACGAAAAAATGCCACACCAGCGCAAATTGCCTTGGCATGGCTGATGGCGCAGAAGCCCTGGATTGTGCCGATCCCAGGAACGACACATCGGGAGCATATGCACCAGAATGTTGGCGCGGTTGCTGTTCGTTTCACACCCGCCGAGCTGGCCGAGCTGAATAAGTCTGTTGCGGTGATCAAGATTCGGGGACAGCGTCTTCCAGACGCAGTGCAGGCCTTTTCGGATGTAGAAGCGCCGCCGAAGAGATGAACGATCCAAGATTCCATTCAATAAAGAGTGTTAAATGAAGAGAACTATCCAAATGACATGTTGTCTTGTGCTCATAGTGTTGGCATCAGTGCTTTTGTTCACCTCTTGCGCGCCCCAGTTGGGACTGGCTGGGCGTGATGCAAGGTTGATAAGTTCTTCTCAGTTTAAGGATGGAAAATTCTTCAACACAATTGAAACCCGTGTCAGTACCGCTTCGGGAAACAGATTGGGTTCTTTGCTTGAGTTTTTCACCGACCAGCAAAAACGAGAGCCTGAAGCCGTACTTCCTTCCATTCCGGTTGCTGTCGAAAGCATCGGTGCAACCAATGGCTTACGTCTGACCTGGCTTGGCCACTCTACTTGCCTGATCGAGATGGATGGACAAGTCATCCTTACCGATCCGACCTTCAGTGACCGGGCGTCACCTTTCACCTTCCTGGGACCAAAGCGCTTTGGCACAGCTCTCCCACTGCAACTCAAGGATGTGCCAAAGGTCGATATCGTATTGATCTCACATGACCACTATGACCACCTCGACTACCGGAGCATCAAAGCACTGATTGATAAGACTTCCCTGTTCTGCGTTCCTTTAGGCGTGGGGGGACATTTGGAATACTGGGGGGTTCCAAGAAATAAAATTGTCGAGATGGACTGGTGGCAGGAACAGTCGAACAAGGGGATAAAGCTGGTTGCAACACCTGCCCGACATTTCTCCGGTCGGTGGCTTGTTCGGGATAAAACACTCTGGTCTTCCTGGGTGATTCAGGGTCAAAAGCACAGAATCTTCTTTGGAGGAGACTCGGGCTACTTTGATGGGTTTAGAAGTATCGGGGACAAGTACGGTCCTTTTGATCTGACCCTTCTGGAGTCTGGCGCCTATAACGAGGCGTGGTCGGAGATTCACATGATGCCGGAGGAAACCGTGCAGGCCCATATCGATCTTAAGGGCAAGGTGTTGCTGCCCATCCATTGGGGTCAGTTTAATCTTTCCCTCCACAACTGGACGGAGCCCATCGAGAGGCTGCTGGCAGAAGCGAATCGCAGGGACGTTAGCGTTGCGACACCTTTAATGGGTCAGCCTGTTGAAGACCCTTTGGGTATCCCCTATGCAGCGTGGTGGCACATACCAAAGGATAAAATCGCGAAAACCGGCGATTCTGAAAGTCCCCCAATGCAAAGGCTCTGAACTGACATTCAAGGCTTAAATATTCATTCCTGTGACTTTATGCATTCTGGGGAGTGCCACTCATTTCCTTAATTGGGTGTGGACATTCCGACGCAGGCTCACGATTTATTCCGAGACCTTCAACTCGGGCTATCGGGCAATGCGGCGGATGGGCGCGGCTGGTCCACTGTGCTCGCATTTCAGCATAAACCGATGCTCTTTCGGACAATCAGGCAATGGTCCGGCAGAATCGGTCTACCGGTTTCGCTTGGACCCAACGTATCATGAAAATAAATCAAAACCATCCAGGAGAAAACACATGGACAACTTCATCTACAGCATTCCGACCACCGCCTATTTCGGCAAAGGCCAAATAAACATTCTCGGCGAGACCATCAAGGCCCAGGGCGGCTCCAAGGTGCTGCTGGCTTATGGCGGCGGCAGCATAAAAAAGAACGGCATCTACGATACCGTTATCGAGCAATTGGACAAGGCCGATCTTGCGTATGTGGAATTGAGCGGCATCCAGCCCAACCCGAGGATCGAAAGCTCGCAGGAGGGAATTAAACTCTATCGCCAACGCGGCTGTGATTTCATTCTGGCCGTGGGCGGCGGCTCGACTCTGGATGCCTGCAAGGCCATTGCTGCCGGGGTGAAATATGATGGTCCGGTGACCGATCTTTTTGTCGATGAATCAGGGATCTCTTCAAAGATTGTTGCCGCGGCACCGTTGGCAACCATTCTGACCATGGCGGGGACCGGCTCGGAGATGGACATGGGCGCGGTCATCACCGTCGGTGAGGATCATAAGAAAAAAGTTTTACTGCATCCGCTGCTCAATCCCCGGTTCTCCATCCTAGATCCGGAGTACACCTACACGGTGCCGGAATATCATTCCATGGCGGGCGTCGCGGACATTCTCTGCCATCTCATGGAGCAGTATTTTACCCCCGATGTCGCCGCAAAGGTGCAGGACCGCATGAACGAGGGCGTAATGAAGGTCGTCTTGGAGGAGGCCCCTAAAATCCTGGCAAATCCGCAAGACTACGAGGCTCGTGCCAACATCATGTGGGCCAGTTCCATGGCCTTGGCCGGATTTCAGTTTCTGCTCGGCAAGCCGTCGCCCACCTTCCCGCTGCACGGCATCGGGCACGAACTCTCCAGCATGTACGACATGACCCATGGCGTCACCCTGGCGCTGCTGACGCCAGCCTGGATGCGGCATACCATGAGCGCGGCGCCGGAACACCTGCCGATTTTCGCGCGATTCGCCCGCAATGTCTTCGACGTGCGCGAAAAGGATGATGCCAAGGCCGCGGAAGAAGGCGTCACGCGGCTCGAGGAATTCTATGCCGTCATCAAGATGCCCGCGAGCCTGCGCGAGGCGGGCGTCAAGGAAGAGGACCTGGAAGTGATCGCCGAAAAAGCCGTGGAGGACGGCCAGTTGGGTATCTTGGCTGTTCTCGGCAAGGACGAGGTGCTGCAGATCCTGCGGGCGGCATTCTGATTTACGGGAACGGTTCAGGCTTACCCAATACAAAGGAGAAAAGGATGCAAAAACGAAGATTAGGTAATAGCGGCCTGGAAGTTTCGGCTCTCGGGCTCGGCTGCATGGGTATGAGCTTCGGCTACGGTCCGGCTAAGGACAAGAAGGAGATGATCGCGCTTCTCCGTGCCGCCGTCGAGCGCGGCATCACCTTTTTCGATACGGCGGAAATCTATGGGCCGTTCATCAATGAGGAGCTGGTGGGTGAGGCTCTCGCTCCGTTACGCGATCAAGTGGTGATTGCCACCAAGTTCGGCTTCAATACGGATTTCGATCCGCGCGATCCCAAAGAAGGCGAATCGATGCTCAACAGCCGCCCTGAAAATATTCGGAAGGTCGCCGAAGCCTCCCTCAAACGCCTCAGGACCGATGTGATCGACCTTTTCTATCAGCACCGGGTCGATCCAGGCGTGCCGATCGAGGATGTCGCCGGCACGGTGAAGGACCTGATCGGGGAGGGGAAGGTCAAGCACTTCGGCCTTTCCGAGGCCGGCGTCCAGACAATCCGCCGCGCCCACGCCGTCCAGCCGGTCACTGCCCTGCAGAGTGAATACTCCCTGTGGACCAGGACCCTCGAGAGGGAAGTGCTGCAGACCCTTGAGGAGCTCGGCATCGGCTTGGTCCCCTACAGCCCTCTGGGCAAGGGCTTTCTCACCGGCAAGATCGACGAGAACACGAGCTTCGATAAGAACGATTTCCGCAACGTCGTCCCCCGGTTTACAACCGAGGCCCGCAAAGCGAACCAGGCCCTGGTCGATTTGCTCGGCACCATCGCGGCACAGAAGCAGGCGACTCCCGCCCAGATCGCGCTGGCCTGGCTGCTGGCGCAAAAGCCGTGGATCGTTCCGATTCCGGGCACTACCAAGCTGCATCGCCTGGAGGAGAACATCGGCGCAGCCTCGCTTGAACTCACGGTGGAGGATCTGCGGGATATCGAGAGCGCCGCCTCGAAAGTTGAGGTGCAGGGTGCTCGCTACCCGGAAATACTGGAGAAGATTACCGGTCTTTGAGCTTGTTCTTTTGGTCCGCCATAAAAACTGAAGAAGGCTCCTCGTGATCCGAGGAGCCTTCTTCAGTTGCACATCCATTCAACAAGTTCAGGCGCTGATTTGAGGTGTCCCGGTCTGTTGTTGCCGTAAAAGAAGACGAAGGTTTTCAGGACTTCTTGTACTCGATGCCATACGCCTTGAGCTTGCGGTGCAGGTTCGAGCGTTCCATTTCAATAGCTTCAGCGGTACGGGAGATATTGCCTTCGAACTCTTCCAGCTTCTGGCGGATAAACTCTCTTTCGAACTGTTCCCGAGCTTCCTTGAGGGTGGCGGCGGTACTGGCCGCAGCTGAGTTTGTCGTGGTCCCAAGAACTGCTTCCGGCAGATGGGCGCGGGTGATGGTGTCCTCCTGGATCATGATCACCAGGCGTTCCACCAGGTTTTTCAGTTCTCGCACGTTGCCCGGCCAGGGATAGTTCATCAGGGCTTCGAGAGCCTCCGGGGCCAATGTTTTAATCGGCCGGCCTTCCTGGCTGCAGAAATGGGCCAGAAAGTGCTGAGTCAGCAGGGGGATGTCCTCTTGCCGTTCGCGCAACGGCGGTACGTGGAAGGGCAGCACATTGAGCCGGTAGTAAAGATCCTGACGAAAGTTGCCGTTTTCGATCTCCTCTTCCAGGTCCTTATTGGTCGCGGCGATGACCCGCACATCGACCTCGATGGTGCGGCTGCCGCCGACCCGTTCAAATTTTCGTTCCTGCAGGATGCGCAGAATCTTGGCCTGAGTCTTGAGACTCATGTCGCCGATTTCATCGAGAAACAGGGTGCCTTCGTTGGCCTGGTCGAACTTTCCCTTGCGCATCGCCGTGGCCCCGGTAAAGGCACCCTTTTCGTGGCCGAAAAGCTCTGATTCAATGAGCTCTTCGGGGATAGCGGCGCAGTTTACTTCGACGAAGGGCTTGCCGCGACGTTTCGACAGATTGTGCGTGGCGCGGGCCACCAGCTCCTTGCCGGTGCCGTTTTCGCCGGTAATCAGCACCCAGCCCGAGGTCGGCGCGGCGATGGCGATCTGTTCCTTAAGCGAGGAGATCGGTTCGCTCTCGCCGATCATGTCGCGATCCTTGGCCATCTTTTCCTTGAGGGACCGGTTTTCTTCAACCAGCTGACCGACCTTGAAGGCGTTCTCGATGCAGAGCAACACCTTTTCCAGAGACAGGGGCTTTTCAATAAAATCGTAAGCGCCAAGTTTGGTAGCTTTGACCGCGGTTTCAATGGTGCCATGACCGCTCATCATGATCACCAGTTGTTCGGGAAAGTCTTCGCGGATCAAGCGCAGGGTTTCAAGACCGTCAATGCCCGGCAGCCAGATATCAAGCAGAATCAGGTCGGGGGTCTCTTCCCGCACCTGGGTCAGGCCTTCTTCGCCGCTTTCGGCAAAGACGGCGCGGTAGCCTTCGTCCTGCAGAATTCCTTTCAGGCTTTCACGAATGCTCTGTTCATCATCTATGACTAATATACTTTTCATACTTGTTTCCTATGTTGGCTTCTGTCTAGAAAAGGCCCCTTTTCGCAAGCTCTGCATCATTCTACGGCCTTGCGTGTGATTGGGGACCTCCATGGCCCTCACCCGGCGGGCAGCCAAAGACTGTCCCGTTCCGCTGTCCTGCTGAATGGTGCGGCGTACCGATGTACGCCTCCGTGCAAGGCCTTGATTTCCTTGACCTTGCAAAAAGTTGCTCGGTTCCAAAGCAGTAACTCAGTAATCTGCATCCAAAGTATCTGGGTGAAGATCAGGTTAGAGAGCTGCGGTCGTTAGTTACCGGCAGTTCGACGATAAAGCGGGTGCCCCGCGGCTGGTTGTCCTTGACCCGGATATAGCCGTTGTGATCGGAAATGACGCTGGAAACAATGGCCAGGCCAAGACCGGTACCGGTCTTTTTGGTAGAGAAATAGGGCTCGAACAGCCGTGGTTTGTCTTCAGCGGTGATGCCGCAGCCATCGTCGGCAACGGTAAAGGAGGCAATCTGCAATTCTTCGTTGAAACCGGTTTCCACGGAGATATGGCCACCGGTTCCGACGGCGCCGACCGCATTGTCGAGAAGGTTGATCACTGACCGCTTAATCTGATCTCGATCGAGATTAAAGACCGGCAGGTGGTCATCGGCATTGAAGTCGAAAGAGATGTCCTTGTGTCCTTCCTGGTAGAGGACCAAGGCCTCGGCAATGATGTCGTTGAGGTTGTTGGGGGTCGGTTTGCTGGCCGGCATGCGGGCAAAACTGGAAAATTCGTTGACCAGGTTCTTGAGTTCGTCTACCTGCTTGACGATCATCATGGTGCATTCGTCGAATACTGTGTCGTCGCTATCAAAACGGCTTAGATACCGGCGTCTCAGGCGCTGGGCGGAAAGCTGAATGGGGGTCAACGGGTTCTTGATTTCATGAGCAATGCGCCGCGCCACCTCGCGCCAGGCGGCCATGCGCTGGGCACGGATCAATTCTGTAAGATCGTCGAATACGACGACCGTACCCATGAATTCACCGTTTTCATCCCGCAGGGTCGTCAGGTTGACCAAAAGGGTCAGTTTCGCATCGGGCAAATCGACGGTGACCTGTTTACGAATGGAATCCTTACCTGATTGGGCCAGGAGAAGACGTAATTCCTTGATTTGAGGAAGATGCTCGGTCTTGATGACTTCACGGAAGTTCTTGCCTAAAACCTTGCCCGTTTGAATTTTAAGAAGCTTTTCCGCCGATTTGTTGATAGTAGTCAGGTTGCCTTTTTGGTCGACCGAGATGACGCCGGCGGTAACGTTCTTGAGGATAATTTCCATGTAGCGGCGACGTTGTTCCAGCTCAAGGTTTGACACCTGCAATTCGCGATTGGCCTGGCGAATACTCTCCTGGCCCTTGCGCAGGTCGGCCGTCATCTTGTTGAAAGCTTCCACCAAAAGGGCTATTTCGTCATCGCTTTTAATGGCAATTTGTACCTCGAGGTCGCCTTCGGCGACTCTGTTGCTGGCCAGGGCCAGTTCCTGAATCGGTACCGTGATGCCCCGAGCCAGGTGGAAACCGAACCAGGTAGCCAAAAAGATAATGACTAAGGCGATCAACAACAGGACCAGCACGTAGCCCTTTTGAATCTTTCCTTTGAGCAGTTTGGTGGACTTGTATTGTTCAAAAGAGGAAGAAATTTCCTCCATTTTGCTGACCAGCGAATAGGGAACGTAGTAGTTGACCACCACCACACCGACCACGTCGTTGGGATTCCAATTGGAAAAAACCGGGACGATGCCCCGAATCAAGTCGGCTTTGCCCATGCGGGTGATGAGGGTGCGGCTGTTGCCTTGCAGGGCTTCGCGGATGGTGTCCGAATCGGGATCGGTGAATTCGGTGTCAGGAATTTGCGGGTTAGAGGCGCGGACCAACTCTTCATGGGTGGCCGAGAAAACCTCGACTACCCCGAGATTGTATTCCTGCTGTTTCTGCTCAATTAGTGCCACCAGAAACGGCAAATTGGTCTCGTTAAGCAGCTTTTGTTCTTTGACAATGCGGGAGATTTGATCCGCATAATAGAGGGCATTGGTGGCGGAGTTTTTATAGTAGGTTTGAGCGACGGCCAGGGATTCTTCGAGAGACGATTCGATTTCGGCATTGAACCAGTTTTCAATAGTGCTGGAAATGATGCCGGCCGCCACAAAAAACAATAGCATGGTCGGCACCAGAGAGAGTGCGACAAAGGCCACGACCAGTTTGGTACGCAGGCGTGCACCAGGAAGCTGTCGTCGTCGCTCAACTAACAATTTAAACAGGTTGCGAACGACCAGAAATAAAATCAGGATGATCAACAGAATATTGATGTTGATCAGAGCAAGAACCAGAATGCTTTGGGAGAGAGGCAGTTGGGCGGAAATTTCGAACAGTTCCTGTTCGTACCGTCCCAGCACCACCACCAACAGGGTAACCAGTCCTGCAATCAGCCATTCGCGACGGCGTTTACGTTGCTCTTTATTTCTCTTCGGAGGGCTTTCGATAGCGGGTTTCATAGCGCTCTTGGAATGAGTAAATAGCCAATTCTAGGACATTTATTGTCCGAATTGCAAGTTCTATCGCTGACTGCCGCAGGTAAAAAAAAAGCAGCCCGAGGGCTGCCTTTTTTGCTGATTAGATTATTTGATTTAAGAGAAAGCCATGTCGGGAGCAAAAGACCGCTGGCCGGCAACGGCCCGAGTCTTTTTCTGTGGGCTTTCTCCCAGTTCAACCAGCTGCCAGCAGTCGGGAGAAGCAAGGATCTTTTCAACTGTCTGGTGGTTGATGTCGTGCCCGGCTTTGTACGCCTTGATATGGCCAAGGATCGGATAGCCTACCAAACTGAAATCGCCGATGGCGTCAAGGATCTTGTGCCGGACAAATTCGTCGTTGAAGCGCAATCCCTCAGGGTTGAGAATGCTGTCTTCGCCGATGACTACGGCATTTTCCAACGAGCCGCCGCGGGCCAGACCGTTGGCCTTGAGATATTCGACCTCGTGTAGAAAGCCGAAGGTTCGGGCAGGGGCCAAGTCTTTTGCGAAGAGGTTCTCTGAAACCTTGACCGCGCGATGCTGCAGGGAAATGCAGGGGTGGTCAAAGGCGATATCGTAGGAGATGCGAAAGAAACGCGAAGGAATCAGGGTGACGCGTTTTTCGCCGTCGACCACGGTGATCGGCTTGCGGATCGCCAGGTATTTGCGGTTGGCAGCCAGCTGGCGTGTACCGCAGTCCTGCAGCAGGGCGATAAAGGGAGCGGCGCTGCCATCCATGATCGGTACTTCCGGACCGTCGATGTCAATGTGCAGATTGTCGATGCCGCAGGCCGCAAGGGCTGCCATTAGATGTTCGACGGTTGAAACCGACAGGCCGCCCTTGCCAATGACGGTCGCCATGCGTGTATCGACCACGTTCGCGGAGGACGCTTCAATGGAAACGATGCGTTCGCCTTCGCTGCGGTGGAAAATAATACCGGTGTTCGCTTCGGCGGGACGCAGGGACATGGTGATCTCTTGCCCCGAGTGAAGGCCGATACCGGAAATCTTGACGGGTTGTTGCAGGGTCTTTTGATAAATCATGATAAAAGGGTGTCCTCCCTCAATTAATTACAAGAAGCTTTCCTCATGTTACACACAGGGTTAATGCAAAGAGCTTGCCACTTTTTTGGGTCTATTTAAGGTGTTGTAATCATTAGGTTTGGGTTAGGACATTGAAGGCGGGATAAAACTATTGTGGTTATTTAGACAGATGGCGTGTGTTATTTACAACACAATGGATTACAGGCGGCCGGAGCGTAAAATACCGATGGCCAGCCATAGACCGAGCACCGCTGCGATGGAGTAGCCCAGGATGCCGAGGGCTGGAAAGCCGAAGAGTAGCGGGCCCTTGTCGGTTTGCATGACGATGGAAGAGCCAATAATCAAGGCGGCGATGAGCAGGCTGAAAGAGAGTCGATTGCTCGATTTGTCCAGATCGGTGATGAGTCGTTCGAGGCCGCGGTGTTCAAGGTCAATTTTGAATTTGTTTCGGTTGATCCGGGTGATGAATTCTTTCAGGTCATCAGGTAGCGTTTTTAGCAGCGCGCCGTAGGACTGCATCATACGCATTCCCTCTCGACTCAGGTTAGTCGGCCCGACTTTTTCTTGCAATAACCTGCTCATAAAGGGTTTGAGATGGCCCACCATGTTGAACTCGGGATCGAGTTGTCGGCCAATACCCTCCATGGTAATCAAAGTTTTGGCCAGCAGCATCAGGTCGGGAGAAAAGGGAATGCGAAACTGGATCAGGATTTCCACGAATTCAATCAACAAGCGTCCCGCTCTAATCTCCTGCAACGGCACCTCGTAATAGTCATCGACAAAGTCACTGACCGCTTTTTTCAATTCGGGACGGCGAATCTCCTCTGTTAAATCACCGGAGTAGAGCAGGATAGCCACCAGTCGTTCCACATCTCTTTGCAGTACGGCGGTCAGCAGCTCGGCAAGGCGGAAGGTCAGTTCCCTGTCGAGACGTCCGATCATCCCAAAGTCGATGAAGCAAACGACGTTGTTCGGCAGAACAAAGATGTTGCCGGGGTGCGGGTCTCCATGAAACAAGCCGTGCACCAGAACCTGCTGCAAGATGGCGTTGGCGCCGTTACAAGCGATGGTCTTGAGATCATAGCTGGCTTCCCGAAGCTGATCGAAGTTGGACACCTTTATCCCATCGACATACTCCAGGGTCAGGACCGTTTCACCACAATAGTTCGGGTAGGTTTGAGGAACATAGACCGTGGCATCTTGTAAAAAGTTTTCCCGAAACCGGTCTATGGTGTGGCGTTCCCGGTTGAAATTCATCTCCCGCTCTATGGTGCGGCGAAATTCTTTGACCAGAGCTACGGGATTGAGGATCGTGCCGCTGGCCAGATGGCGCTCGACCAGATAAGCAAGACCCTGCAGAATATCGATATCTGTTTCGATGATGCGGGCGATATCCGGTCGCCGCACCTTGATGACCACTTCTTCACCACTATGCAATTTGCCGCGATGGACCTGGGCGATGGAGGCGGCAGCCAAGGGGGAAAAGGAGAATTCGGCATACAGGGTCTCCACCGATTGGCCGAATTCGGTCTCGATGACTTCCCGGATGGAGCCCGCCGGAACCATGGGCACCTTGTCCTGCAGTTTTCCCAATTCTCGGGTGTATTCCACCGACAGAATGTCGGGACGGGTAGAAAGGAGCTGGCCGAGTTTGATAAAGGTCGGCCCCAGTTCTTCAAGAGCCAGCCGTAGCCGGTGGGGAGCGGTCAGGTGCTCGATTTCTTTGCGCGCAGCACCGCGACTGATAAGTTGCTTGCCCCGGTGCAGGTAGTGGTGGATATTGAGTTGTTCAACGACGTGACCGAAGCCGTACTTGATGAGAACGCCGAGAACCTGGCGATAGCGGCGCAACGAGCGAATATTGCGGTTGATCCGCGAAAAGATCTGCATGGTTGCTATCGATTCCGGTAAGGGCCGATCATTCGGCTTACTTCAGGCGTTTTTCCATTTCTTCAATCCGTTGGACCAGTTGATCGAATTCTTCCCTGTTTACCAGACCGAAACGAGTCACCGATTTTTGCAGCTCCTCTCGAGCGACTTCCTCCAGTCGTTGCTGTTGGCCACTCACGGTCTCCTTGATTTTGTCCAACAATTCCTGCCCCTTTTCTTCGCTGAGGTTAAACTGGCGTTGCAATTCCCCCACCAGTTCTTCAGCTTTTTTTTGACTCAGAGCCAGGGCTCCAATACCGGCCATCAGGGTTTTTTCAATGAGATCATTCATGCTTGTTCTCCTATAGATCAGCAATGATTCTAGGTACTTTCAATAATAACACAGAGGGCTGTTGCTGCAAAATTATTCTAACAGCTGGCGAATTTTTGGTAGTAACCGGAGGGTAGCGATTTCGCCGGCCTTAATGGACTCTTTGGCTCGGTGAAAGTCAAGCAGGCTGATGTCGTCAAAGATGGGCCGAACCAGCAGATCGATGGCTTCTTTCTCGAGGCGCAGATCATTGATCTGGTTTTCCATGATGGCGACACTGCGGGAACAGACCCTGAAAATACCGGGCGACCGTTGTTGGGGACGTTTTTGTGACTGTGCGGCGGCCGAACTCTGTGGTTGACGGTTGTTCTGCCAAATATCGTGAAACAGGTTCTCGAGTTGGGCGCTGGTAAAGAATCTTCGAAGGGTATTGTGCGGCTTGCGCGGCTTGATGAAAGGTGTCTGCAGACCTGTTGATTGAGGTCCTGTCAGCGTAGGGATCGCGCTGACGCCGATCACTCGTTGGGCACCCATGCGGTAGGCTACGTTAGCCGGCACCGGATTACATAAGCCGCCGTCGACCAAAAAACGGCCGTTCCAAGGTACGGGCGTAAAAATGCCGGGAAAGGCTGTCGCGGCGTGCAGTCCTTCTAAGAGGCTGCCTTGGTGTATAACCAGGGCTTCCCCCGATTCGATATCGGTGGCCGTTACTGCCAGAGGAATGGAAAGCTCTTCAAATGTTTGAACCGGCAACAGCTCGGCCATAAACTCGACGACTTTGCCACCGTCCAACAGGCCCGAGGTGGGCAGGGCAGGAGAGAGAAGGCGGGCCAGGGCTCGCCAGTTGAGTTCGCAAAGGGTCTTCTCCATCTGTTGAACCGGGACGCCGGCAGCGTAGAGTGCGCCAATAAATGCACCGATGGAGGTCCCGGCGATACAGGCGATGGGGATGGCGGCTTCTTCAAGTACCTTCAGCACGCCGATGTGCGCCAGGCCTCGGGCGGCGCCGCTGCCGAGTGCCAGGCCAATGGTGGTTTTCACTGTATCCATGGAACGCCTCGTGTGAACAGCAGGGAAGGCAGAACCGAAAGAGTGTTGTTGCTAATTATACGGGCAAAGAAAGGTCTGACAAGGTTTTGAACTTTCAAGGGGCTGGCAGACCATCCATGAGCCAGCTGCAAGCTCGGCCGATTGGCCCATAGCTTCAGCTATGAATCTTCAAATGAGCTGAAATCCGTTCTCTATCAGCCGAATTTTCCCTTGGGCCGGTAGTGTCCGACAGGGCCCTAGAGGCGCGACAGCTCTAGAATGCAGTCCCAGGAAGGTAAGGGCTGGTCGGCCCAGATCGTTTTGGTAAGGGTTTCAGCTTTCTGAGGGTCAGCGCAATGGCGATGGCAGCAACGCAATAGAGCCTGGTGCAGGTTCTGCAAATCTGTCAGATAACGTTGGACGATGGCTGAAATAATCTGACCTTCGACTGGCAGGCCGATGGAAGTCTTGCCGGCCGCGGCGCAGAGCAGCAGGGCACGGGCAGCATCCAGGCCTTCGACCTCCAACCGGCGCTGCTGTTTATCAATCAATTCGACACGACCGAAAAATTCAGAGCCACGGTTTAGTGGCGGAGTGAAAGTGTAATCACGAAGTTCCGGCCGGTAATAGTCGTAAAGATAGTGGTCGGGAAAAACCGGAATTCCATCCACAAAGACTTCCTGGGTGATTGTCTCTGTCAACTCCTTAGGGTCGGTATTAACAGCTCTGGCCGCGATGGTTTCGTAGCCTTCGGCCCAGGGACCAGCGGCGAGGGAAGAAAGATCGCTGCCCAGCCAGAGGGCCAGTTCCCGTTCGTAGGCACGCTGACGAGTGGTTTCCGATGTTTCGCCGTCCATGGTTCTTTGTAATTGGTCCAGAACCTTGGAGGGCGGCAGGGGTAAGCCGGTGCGCAGCACTTCTTTTTGCAATAAAGTTCGGCGGGGCAAAGGGCGGCCGTCGCCGAGCAATTGCCAAAAGGCCTGACCGAGAGTTGAACGGGTAAAAGCGAAGATCGCTTCGGTATGATGTTCCGGCCAGGTTTGCTCCTCCGGCAGGCAGAGCGAACCGTTCTGCAGCAAGCTGAGCAGCGGATCGGGCAGGTGCAGAGCCAGGGACAACAGGGCCGGATGCCGGGAATTCAACCATCTCCATTCAACTGAGCGCGTGCTGTCGCCATGGGTCATGAACGTCATGCAGTCATCATCTATCGATTTTTTGATGCGCAGGATGATTTCTTCGTCCGTCTCGGCAGAGAGTTGTTCCAGGGTGAATTGTTTTTGAATCAGTTCCAGAACGGTCAGGCCGTAGTTGCTGGCCAACCAGCCGCTTGGCAGGCGCAGTTCGATGGTCGCACCGGCGGCGGCCAGGCCCAACAGGTGCAGCAGGTGCCAGGTCCAGGTCGGTGTAGCCACCGGCAGGCGAAAGCGGCGGTTAGGCCAGGATCGACGCAACAGGGCCAGAAAATGATTACGCCGTTCGGGGGACGGTAGCCGTTGATCGACCAGAGTGCCGCTGATATGGCTGGGAACAAAGCCCTCCGGGGCTTGCCAGAGAGATACGGTCTGGTCGATGGCCGGGTGACCGCATAGGTTGCGCTGTAGAGCCAGCCCGGCCAACAAGGGTGCCGAAGCAAATTCCAGGGCTGGCGCAACGGTTTTGTATGCGCGGTCCGGATTAAGCAACAAGGTTGCGGCCGTGGCCGGGACCGGACAGGGTGGGGCGTAACCACCCAGTCGCCGGTGCTCCTGCTCCAGCAACAGGTCTAAGGCCTGGCAACAGCGCTGCAGATCGCTGGCTGGTCGCAACTGTGTCAGGCGACGAAACAATAGGTGGTAGCGAACCGCGACCGGTTCCGGAAGCGCCAGTTCCGTATCGCTCATGGCCAGAGATTGCCGTAGGCCGGGAGGTAAGATCGGCAGGACGCGGCGAATCTCTTCTTCTAATAGATGGGGTTGGATCTCGGTGGGCAGCAAATCATAGTGACTCAGAGCCAGCAACCGGACAAAGGTAAGGAACCCCTTGCCGATGGCCAATTGCCCCGGAACGTCACCCTTGGTCAGACGCTCTTCGCTGCGGGCGATACGGTAATGTTCATTTAACAGGGGTTCCGCTGCCAGCAAGGTGGTGCGCCACATGTTGGCCAGATAACAGGCCGAAAGTTCCGGTGGCGGCACCGCGGCGAGTACCGCCAGCAGTTTGATCTCCTCCAGAAGAAGCTGCAGGACTTCTTGGAAATCGCGGGCGTTGGCTTTGGCCCCTTTAGTCAGAGGCAACTGTTTTCGCAGGCGAGGAGGGGATTCATCGTCCCAAAAGGAGACTTCGTTTCGGGTCCAGGTGATGAAATAGCGCAGTCCCAGGGCTTGAGCGCAGTAGTGGCCCATTTCCATTGCTGCTGTATCGTTTTCCCCCGGGAAAAGTACGACTCCCCCAGCCATGCAGCTGTCACGATTAATCCAGAACAGCAGGGGGGGGCGCAGCTCACCAATGGCGGTCAACAGGGACGGAAAGGTCTCGACCTTGCGCAGAGGCGTACGGCCTCGGCTGATGAGACTTTCAGCCCAGTGACTCAGCTGGTCGGTAAGCTGGTGCAGGGTGTCGGGATCAATGGATGCTGGGTTTGCAGGAACCATGCACTGACAGCTCTTGGTAAGTAATTAAGAAAAAAGCTCGCCGTTGTCGGCATCTTGAGGCAGACGTTGCAAGTGACGATAGGCGAGGTCGGTGGCAGTACGGCCGCGAGGTGTGCGGTTGAGGTAACCCTGCTGCAGGAGATAGGGTTCGATGACATCCTCGATGGTGTCTTTCTCCTCACCGACTGCCGCTGCCAGGGTTTCGACTCCAACCGGGCCACCGCCAAACTTGTCGATGATCGTCAGCAGAATCAGCCGGTCCATTTGATCGAGGCCGCAGCCATCAACCTCCAGCCGGTTCAGAGACATGTCGGCGATCTCGCGCGTGATCGTACCGTCGCCTTTAACCTCGGCGAAATCCCGTACCCGGCGTAACAGGCGGTTGGCGATACGGGGGGTGCCCCGGCTACGCCGGGCGACTTCCATTTCGCCGTTTTGGGCCACCGGCACACCAAGGATACCGGCGCTGCGGCGAACGATGGTAGCCAGGTCCTCGGCGGTATAGAACTCCAGGCGACAGATGACGCCAAAACGGTCGCGCAGCGGCGAAGAAAGCAGGCCCGCTCGGGTGGTGGCGCCGACCAGAGTGAAGCGGGGAATATCGAGCTTGATGGTGCGGGCCGAAGGACCCTGGCCGATGATGATATCGAGCTGATAATCCTCCATGGCCGGATAGAGTATTTCTTCTACCACCGGCGACAGACGATGGATTTCGTCGATAAACAGGACGTCGCCTTCTTCAAGGTTGGTCAGAATAGCTGCCAGGTCGCCCGGTTTTTCAATCACCGGTCCGGAGGTGCTTTTGATGCTCACGCCCATTTCGCTGGCGATGATGTTGGCCAAGGTGGTTTTTCCGAGGCCCGGAGGACCGAAGAAAAGAACGTGGTCCAGGGTCTCCTGGCGAGCGCGGGCCGCATCGATAAAGACCTGCAGGTTGTCCTTGGCTTTTATCTGGCCGATATATTCCTTGAGGGTGCGCGGCCGCAGCGAGGCTTCGAAACGGTCGTCTTCACCGAGTTCGCCGCTGATCAGTCGCTCGCTCATATTCCCTCCTTGCCATAAAGCCGTAAATAAAAAAATGGTACCTGTCGCCGGTCCTGGTCGATTGGTATCGATCCCTTTCAGCCTGCTCAGCGCATCAGAATCTTCAAAGCCGCTTTGAGAGTCTCTTCCAGAGAGGCCTCTGGGGGGATTTCCAGATTGTCGAGAGCTTTTTTGGACAGGTTTTCTTTGTAGCCGAGATTGACCAGCGCTGACAAGGCATCTTCCCGTTGGTCGCCGGCCATTGTGGCCGGGGTTCCAGCCGCAGCTGGTTCAAATGTGCCTTGGGGAATCTTTTCCTTCAACTCCAATACCAGTCGCTCGGCGGTCTTTTTACCGATTCCCGGCAGGCTTGAGAGCTGCTTGATATTCCCCTGGGTCAGGGCGCACTTCAAATCGTTAACGGGAATATTGGACAGAATGTTGAGAGCCAGCTTGGGACCGACCCCTGAGATGGTCAGTAGCAGGACGAACATCTCTTTTTCTTCCAGAGTCAGAAACCCGAACAGCGAAATAGCATCTTCCCGCACATGGGTGTGTACATGGAGCCGTACGGCGCCCTCTTCCGGCAAAGAATAGAAAGAGGAGAGGGGGATCAGCAGCCGATAGCCGACGCCGTTGACGTCGACGATGATCTGGTTGACCGATTTATGAACGATGTTGCCGCTGAGCAGGGCGATCAAGATAGACTCCAGGGGGATATATGGGTTAAGAGCGCTTGAGTTGGGTTATCCGAGCGCTGTGCGCGTGGCAGATCGCGACGGCCAGAGCATCCGAAGCATCTTCCTGGGCGATCTCCGGCAGATTGAGCAGCATGCGGACCATCTGTTGAACCTGTCGTTTTTCGGCCCGACCATAGCCGACCACCGCATTTTTGACTTCGATGGCGGTGTATTCGGCCACCGTGAGGTTGGCATTGACCCCGGCCAACATAGCGGCGCCCCGGGCATGGCCCAGCTTGAGAGCCGACTGGGCATTTTTGGCTACAAAAATTTGTTCGATAGCGACCGCGTTGGGAGCGTATTCGGTAATCACCTGTTCAAGATCCCGGTAGATCACTTTCAGCCGGTTGGCCAACTCGTCGCTGCTGCGGGTCGTAATAGCACCGTTGTCGATATGCAACAGCCGGTTTCCGCGCTTTTCAATAATGCCGTAGCCGGTGATTCGTGAGCCGGGGTCGATTCCCAGAATGCGCATGGATCCTGCCTTCGTCCTGCTGGCTGAATAGTCCGGATTAAAAAACGGGCGGCGTCGGTTCCGAAGACCCAGATCGCCGCCCGTATTCGAATTACTGAATCAACCCATGAAGTTGGCGAACTCTTCCTCGGAGATGTCGAAGTTGGCGTAGACGTTCTGCACGTCGTCGTTATCCTCCAGCTTGTCCATCATCTTCAGCATCTGCTCGGCCTGTTTGCCTTCGAGCTGCACGGTGGTCTGGGGAATCATGGTGACTTCCGCTGACTGCCACTGTAATCCCTGGGCGGCCAGGGCATCGCGCACCTCGATGAAGGTCGTGGGGTCCGTAATGATTTCATAACCGTCACCCTCGTCCTTAACGTCTTCGGCACCGGCTTCCAGGGCCATCTCAAACAGGGTGTCGAAGTCTTGTTCCTGGTCGAAAACAATCAGTCCTTTGCGATCAAAGAGAAAGGCTACCGAGCCGTTGACCCCGAGGCTGCCGTTATGCTTGTTGAAGATAAAACGCACATCAGCCACGGTGCGAGTCCGGTTGTCGGTCATGAACTCGACGATTACCGCCGCTCCACCGGGACCGTAGCCCTCGAAAGTGCCCTCTTCATAATTGACCCCTTCGAGATCGCCGCTACCTTTCTTGATAGCCCGCTCGATGGTGTCCTTGGGCATATTGCCGGCTTTGGCCTTGTCAACGGCGGTGCGCAAGCGCGGATTGGTATCAAGATCGCCGCCGCCGAGCTTGGCGGCTACGGTGATCTCTTTGATCAGTTTGGTGAATATTTTGCCGCGTTTGGCATCCTGAGCACCTTTACGATGCTTGATGTTAGCCCATTTACTGTGTCCTGCCATGGAACTGTTCTCCTTGTACGGTTATTCTTATGCCGCCAGGAGAGTGTCGGACAATCTCCTGATACGGCCGAAAAAGTTGCTCATCATAGCATGTAAAAGCTCAGAGCGACAAGCCTCTTGCCTGGCTTGCAAGGCGCTTAGTAGAGCGGCTTGAAGTCAAATTGATGCTGGGATTTGATGAACCGAACCGTGCGGCTTTTGGAGCGCATGACGATGGAGTGGGTTTCGGCTCCGCCTGAGTAGTAGCGGACTCCTCGCAGCAGCTCACCGTTGGTTACTCCGGTTGCCGCAAAGAAGATGTCTCCGCTGGCCATTTCCTCGGCCGTATAGATGCGATCGAAGTCGTCGATACCCATGCTCTTGGCGCGGGTTTTTTCCTCGTCGCTCATAAAGACCAGACGGCCCTGCATATCGCCTCCCATGCATTTGAGGGCGGCCGCGGCCAGCACACCTTCCGGAGCGCCGCCGATACCGATCATCATGTCGACGCCGCTGTCGGCTACGGTAGCGGCAATGGCGGGAGCTACGTCACCATCGGAGACAAGATGAATTCGGGCGCCTGCCTGGCGCACTTCGTTGATGATCTTTTCATGCCGGGGTCGGTCGAGAATGACCACGGTCAAGTCCTCAATGTAACAATTTTTGGCTTCCGCTACCCGCTTGAGGTTTTCTTTGGGAGGAGCCGTTATATCGATGGCACCGTAGGCCGTAGGACCGACGGCAATCTTATCCATGTACATGTCGGGGGCATGGAGAAAGCCGCCACGGGGGGCCAGGGCGATGGTGGTGATGGCGCCGGCCGTGCCCTTGGCACAGATGATGGTGCCTTCCAGAGGGTCGACGGCGATGTCGACCTCGGGGGCGCCCTCGGTACCGACCTTTTCGCCGATATAAAGCATCGGGGCTTCGTCCATCTCGCCTTCACCGATGACTACCGTGCCGTTGATCTCGATCGAGTCGAGGGTGCGCCGCATAGCTTCCGTCGCGGCACCGTCGGCGTTGTTCTTATCCCCTTTGCCGACCCAACGGCCGCAGGCCAGAGCCGCGGCTTCGGTGACTCTCACCAGTTCCAGTGCAAGATTGCGATCCATCGTGCGTTGCCCTCCTTGGATGTAAAAAAATAGGTGGTTTCGGTCGGCGCTCATCATGCCACGATTTACCTTCGAAAACAAGTTGCCCGATGGCAGATGAATGTAAGGAGGCTGCCGGGCTTATCATGAGCCGACCGCAAAATCGTCTGATCGGCCCAGATTCTCGACAATTTTCGCCAAATAACCCTGCTATTCGCTCTCAAATTATCGAAAATGCGGATGCGAACAGCCAGCTTTTCATTTCGGCCCGTCAAGACCGACAGACTCCTGGGGCTTATTGATGTATATTTAGAAGCAGCAAAAGAGTGGAATGACTGGCCGTTTCAGTACAAGGTGGAGGGTAAATGAGAAGGTTTTTTGTCTGGGCGCACCGGGGGGCTTCGGCCTTGGCACCGGAAAACACCCTGGCGGCCTTTCAGGCTGCCGAGGCTGCCGGGGCCGACGGTCTGGAACTCGACGTGCACTTAAGCCATGATGGGGTACCGGTGGTACTTCATGATGAGACCCTTGATCGCACCAGTGACGGGCGAGGTCCCGTTGCGGAACTGGTTTTGGAGGAACTCCAGCGTTTGGATGCCGGTTCCTGGTTCAGTGCAGCCTTTGCCGGCGAGAAGATACCGACTCTCCAGGAAGTATTATGCCGGGGCGGCAGGCAATTGCGCTTCAATGTTGAAATCAAAGATTCCGCCGCCGGTAAGGCGGTGCTGGGTTTGTCCCGTTCTTATCCGCAGGCTTCCATCGTTTTATCTTCCTTTGACCATGATCTTCTATACCAGCTGCGGCGTAGGGCGCCGCAATTGCCTCTGGCTTTTTTGTGGGAACAGCCGGACTGGGCCGCAGCCGTAGAGCGGGCGGCGGCTTGCACTGCGGAAAGCTTCAATCCGCGCTTCGATTTTTTATCCGCTGAATTGGTTGCCGCCTGTCACCAGCGGGGGCTGGCTGTTTATCCCTGGACCGTCGATACTTTTGCCCGGCTCCAACACTGCTGGCAGCTAGGTGTTGATGGCGTCTTTTGCAACGATCCGAAGCAACTTTTGGCTTGGTTAAAAGATCTGGACCAGGGCAGGGCGTCCAGCAAGTTTTGACATGTCACCGCAGGTTGATAGAGTTGTCTGCATCCATAAAAGTATTCACAACGAGATATCGAAAATTTTGGGTGACAACCAATGACCAGCTTTTCCAATACGCTAAAGTCGATTGTTTTTGATCTGGATGGCACCCTCTACGTCAACGAGGGGGTCCGTGATGAAATCGAGCAGGTTGCGTGCGAGTTAGTGGCTTCGGGGCGTGGTTTGACCACCTCGCAGGGCTGTAATGTGGTGCGCAGTACCCGTCAAAAGCTGACCGACCAGACGGGATTCGAACCGGCTCTAAGCCTGGTTTGTGCTGAGCTCGGCATCGAACTTTCTGAATTTCACCAAGCACTTCAGGACCGGGTTCGGCCTGAACAATATCTGAACAACGACACGGCGCTGCAGCATCTCCTTGGCAGCCTTGCCGAACGATACAGCCTGTTTATCTATACCAACAACAACTATCCTTTAGTGCAAAAGATCCTTGCGCTGCTGGGGATCGAACACCTGTTCACGCGTATTTATACCATTGAGTTTTGCTGGCGGCCAAAGCCGGACAGTGAGGCATTGGATCAGGTTCTAAACGATATCGGCGGGCCTCCGGAAAGTTTCCTGTTTGTCGGCGACCGCCAACACATCGATCTGCTGCCCCCAGCAGAAAGAGGGATTTCAACTCTGTTGGTGCGGCAGGTTTCCGACCTGCTGCAGATCCACAAGCTGCTTGGCCTGCTTCATTGAGCGGGTTCTATCTCCATTCCCTATAAGTTATCTGCTTTTCCACGGTATAATATGGGAAAAAGGAGAAGCTTATGAAACAACAGGTCCAGGAAGTTCTCGAGACTATCCGTCCGGCATTACAAGCCGATGGCGGTGATGTGGAACTGGTGGATGTCACGGACGATGGCGTGGTCAAGGTGCGCTTGACCGGTGCATGTGGTTCCTGTCCCATGTCGACCATGACCCTGAAAATGGGCATCGAACGCACACTGCTTCAGCATTTTCCCGAACTTAAAGAGGTGGTGCAGGTCGATTGATGGTCTTGGACGCCAACCGCAGCCTTTAATAAGTGCCGATGCGGTGCCCTGGATATCCGGGGATGCCGTACTGGCACAACTGATAAGAAGAGGCCCGTCCGGAAACCGGACGGGCCTTTATATTATGGCAAATGGTGATATTCGCAATCGCATCAAATGGATTGCGAGCGACAAATATTCCGAGGGCAGTCTAAGGGTTATGAGCTCTGAAGATCGGCGGAACCTTGATCTAGTGAAGAATAAGGGTCTTGATCGTTTAATTGCATAGTTGCTTTTTGTAGGAACTCCTCAGCTTGCTCCAAAGTCAGCGGCCTGCTAAGCATGTAGCCCTGGGCCTCATCACAATGCTTTTCCTGGAGAAAGAGAAACTGCTCTTTTGTTTCCACTCCTTCTGCGATCATACCCAGGTCCATGCCGTTGGCCATGGCAATGATGGCGTTCAATACCGACTTTTGCCTGAAGCTCTCGTCGACCGCACTGACAAATGAGCGGTCTATTTTGAGACAGTCAATGGCAAGTTCTTGCAGCCGGCTTAGACTTGAGTAGCCTTTGCCAAAATCGTCTATAGCCACTTGAACTCCCATTTTATGGAGTTCCTCCAGGGTTTTCGCCGTCCCCTCAAAATGTTCCATTAAAAGTGTTTCGGTAATTTCAATTTGCAGCGCTGATGGGTCCAGACCGCTATCCGCGAGGGCAGACTTAACATTGGATATAAACTCTGGATGAATGAATTCTTTAGGTGAAACATTCACGCCTATCCGGGGCAGGTCTATTCCTTGGTCTTGCCACGTCTTTACTTGCGTGCATGCTGTGCGCATTACCCACTCGCCAAGGGGATGAATCAAGCCGCTTTCTTCAGCAATAGGAATAAATTCCATGGGGGGGATTTGTCCAAGTTCTTTATTCTTCCAGCGGAGCAGAGCTTCGACGCCACTCAAATTCCCTGTTTTCAAATCAAATTGCGGCTGATAGGCAAGGGAAAACTCTTCCGCCTCGAGCCCATTACGCAATTGTGTTTCAATGGTTAGCCTTTTCAATGCATTAGCATTCATGGACTCTTGGTAAAATCGATAGTTTTGGGGGCCGTTGCGTTTTGCAAAGTACATTGCCATATCAGCATTTTTCATAAGACTATCGGCATCTTCACCGTCTGCAGGGAACATGGCAATGCCGATACTGGGGACAACCATCATCTGATGGCCGCCTAGCTCAACGGGCTGGTTCAAGCTATTGGAAATACGTTTGGCAACAGCGGAAGCCTCCTCATCTGACTCTACGTTGGAAAGCAGTACGGTAAATTCGTCGCCTCCAAGGCGGGCTGTTTTGTGATTTTCACCCCGCTCTCCCAGCAGGTCGGAATTCCTGACGCAAGTGGACAAACGCTGGGCAATAATTTTTAGCAGTTTATCTCCAATGCTGTGACCCAGGGTGTCGTTGATGCGTTTGAATTCGTCGAGGTCGATATAGAGAAGTGCGGCCTTTTTTTCCATTTTTTGGGCATTGGCCAGCGTTTTGTTTAATGAATCCAGGAATTGCGTTCGATTCGGCAAGCCGGTCAGACTATCAAAATAGGCCAGTTGGTGCAGTCTTCCTTGTATCTCCCGGTTCAGCTCCCACTTGCGGGTCAAAGCGTGGGCTAACTGCAGTACCTCAGCGATATCAAATGGCTTTTTCAGGATGACCAGGCTGTCGGTCTGGCCCAGGTTTTGTTGGATTTCATCCCATGAATAATCGGCATAAGCGGTACACAAAACCATTTGCATATCGGGACTGACTTTCCAGAGGCGGCTAATCGTCTCAATGCCGTCCCATCCCGGAGGCATGCGGCCGTCAACAAAGGCCAGTGCATAGGGACTCCCTTCCTTTTCGGCCTGTTCGACCATGGCCAAAGCCTCTTTTCCCTGAGTGGCGAAATCAATTACATATTCGGGCGGAGAAAAAACCTCATCTCTTTCGCCGAAAAGGGCGCTTTCGAGATCATCCAATTTGCTGTCGGAGGATTTTCCCTTCAGAAGAATCTTTTTGAAATCTTCATGTATTGCTACGTTGTCGTCAATGATAAGAATGCGAGGTGCTGAGGAAACTCCGTGATTCATCATACTATCTCTCCCGAATGACAGGGCAGTTCAAGGGTAAAGGTTGCGCCTGTATTAAGCCCATCGCTAAACGCGGTGAGACTACCGCCAAGCTCGCGAGCAGCAAGGGCCCCGCTGTGAAGGCCGAAACCATGGCCCGATTTGCGGGTTGTAAAACCGTGCTGGAAAATCCGGGTCAGATTCTCCGATGTTATACCAACTCCTGTATCCGCAACCTGGAATCGTATGCGATCCGGCGCAGGATTATCGACTCTCAAGGTGATGATTTTTTCACCCTCTCTCTCGCTGCAAGCATACTTGGCGTTGTTGATCAGGTTTAAAAGGATTTGCAGGGTTTTATGCTTGTCTACAGTGACCGGTGACGGATTTTGGTAATGACGTTCAACCTCTACCCCGTGGCGTTCAAGTGCACCGGTATTAAGTTTTAGGGCGTCTTCCATAAGCTTCTCAGGACAAACGGTTTCTTCAACGCCGGCTACGCGACCATAGCTCTGCTGCATCGAGACAATTTCCTTGATGTGGTCGATTCGTTCACACAAAGACTCGGTCTCCTGCAGCATCAATTGACGTTCCTCTTCCAGTGACTTAGAAAGGGATGCCAGATATTCAGGTATCTGGCGACCCCGCGGATCTTCAGTGAGAAAGTTCGGCTGTTTCCCGGCATGTTCCTGCATCAGATCCGCCACCTTTGCGATATTGCCGCAGCGGGATTTTCGCAGGTGCTCGATGAGCAGGGTGCTGGAGACATTTACGCTGTTCAGGACATTCCCTACATTATGCAATACGCCGGTAGCCACTTCGGCCATTCCGGCTGCCCGGGACACCTCAAGAAGAGAGCTTTGGGCCTCGGCGAGATCCGATAAGGCCTTCTCCTTGGCCGCCACCTGGGCTTGCAGCTCCCTGGTGCGTTCTTTGACCCGTAATTCCAATGTGGCTTTGGCTTCCAACAGGGCTTCCTGGATGCCCTGGCGGGCGATAGTCGCACCGAGCATGTCGGTGGCGGCGCGCAGGCTGTCTTTTTCGGCGTCCGTCCAAAGGCGCGCCTGAGAGCAGTCGTCCAACCCAAGAAATCCCCACCACTTGTTGTTGACAAAAACCGGCATAACCAGAAGGGAGAGGATGCCTTGCGGTTCGAGAATGGCGCGCTGCCTTTCCTCCATTTCGGCAACCGCTCCGCTGATGGTTTTGTTGTCGGCAAGAATCGAACGCCATTGATTGAAACCGGAGGCGTCATAAGAAAGCATCTGCAGTTCCGGATTGGATATCTCCGGGGCAACACCCTGCGCCGTCCATTCGTAACGTTGGGACATAAACAGGCTGCCCGTTTCATCCTCTGTGTTTTCAAAGATGTAGGCTCGGCTGGCATCGGCCGCATTGCCGATCCGGGCAAGTACCGTGTCGATAGAGCTTTCCCATTGTTCCGTCTGCAGGAACTCCTGGGCAGAATAACGAACGCTTTCTAGAATGCGGTCCCGGCGTCGCAATGCATTGGTCATGATATCGACCGACGAGGCAAGATTACCCAGTTCGTCTCTTCGATTCATGTCGATCCGCACCGAAAAGTCCCCTTCGGCGACCTGTTTAACAGCATGGCGTAAGCGCAGGATGGGACGAACAAGCCGTGATGCGTAACCCAAAGAAATCAGCAGACTCAGAAAGGCACATCCCACGGTCAGCAACAGAGTGGTGCGGTACAAGGATGCAACGCTGCTGTCATAGGACTCGAGGGAAAGGCCAACGTGAATCCAGCCCCACTGAATGCCGGAATAATCGAAGGGTTGTGCAAAGTGAAAAACCCTGCGATCGAGAAGAGGGACAGCGGCGATGCTGCCTGCGGCCTTTCGGTTTTCAGGATGCCAGTAATCTTCGACCTGCTGTTCCACTTTCCAGCCGTTTTGGTCGTTGATCAAGGCAAAGCCGTCGTTTTTCACCACCATCAGAAAATCGATTTCATCGTCTCCGGACAGCAGAGTCTGGCAGGCACTGACAACTCCGGCGTAGTCCTCGTTGATCGCAGCACCGGCGGCCACGTTATGCAATGAGATGGCCACGCTGTTAGCTTTGGATTTCAGGTTTTTTTGATAGGTGATTTTTTGCTGGGGGAGAATGGTCAGGACGAACACCAGCAACGTCACCAGGGCCACCAGCCAGGTCAAAAGAGCGATGCGCATGGATATCCCCATGCGGATAGGTAAGTCTTGATTTAAAGACATAGTGACATCCTCGTCCTTAATTGAAAGCGGGTTTTTGCCGTTGTTGCCTGGTGCGGCTCTTGTCAGGAGACTTTAATCGGTCGTGGATTGTACGCATGGAATTCAGGTACGCCGATTCGTATGGGACTATCTGATCGACTTTAAACAGGGTCAGTATTTGCTGGCCCGACAGAGAACGGTGCAAATCGATCATTTGTTTTAGAACTGCCTCTTTAAACTTTTTTGAGGACCACTCGGAATCGCTGGCGCATATCACGCTCTCCACGAGAGGTTCAGAGGCTATTACCGTATGCATTTTATTGAGTTGCGGGTTTAGCTCTGTCATCAGCTTAAACTTAAGCGTATCGATGATGGCCGCATCTGTTTTATTAAAAAAAACCGGAAGAAGCGCAGGCATCGGCTTGTCGTGAAGTTCAACCTTCGTGAAAAACTCTGCAGGGCTGCCGAGTTTTTTTTCTTTTAGCAGTGAGTTTAGCCAGCAGTCGCCCAGTTTTGCATTATTGGTTGCACAAAGGTTCAAAGACTTCCCACGTAAATCACTCAGGGCTCTCAGTTTGCTGTCCTGGTGCGTCAGAAGCAGGTAGCTTTTAGCGACCTGTCCCTGCTGGGATGTCATAAAAACCGGATCGATCCAAGGGGTTTCTCCCATTTCCAAAAAGGTCAGACTGTCCAAAATAACCAGCTCTGGCCTTTCTTTGACTGGGAGGTCTTTAATATCATCGACATTTTTAAAGGTTTTTACCCTAACTGATATATCGTAACCACTGTTAATGCCGATGCTTTTTGTGAAGGCCTTGAAAGCAATTTCCGCGTCTTGGCGTTTAATGCCGTGAAAAGCACTTTCCGTAAAGGCCACAGTCAGATGTGCCGGTTTTAATGCGACTGTAGATTCTTTCGTACTGTGAGATGTCCCTCCACCCAGTATGAGAAAGAGCAGGGCAATTCCGGCAATCCATGTCTGTCGATTGATCAATATCCCTCTCCCGTGATTACTGCCTCGCTGCCGAAAGATTTAGCTGCAAAGCCTTATAATCGGAAAGAAAGCTGAGGGTTTCATCCAGAATTTTCGTAGAGGACTTTTCCATGCGAGAGCTTTGAAATATAGTGAGCACCTGCTGGCCGGCTGCAGAGTTGTGCAGTCCGGTGATGGCTTCCTCAATAAGCTGCCTGTTTTTGCCCTGATAATCAGGGCTAAATATAAAAAACGACGGTATAAGCCTTGGTGACCTCGATATAATTTTAAGTTTTTTCTGCAGCTGGGGGTTCAATTGACAGGCCAAGTTGAAGGTGCCCAGGTTCATTATGACGGCATCGGCCTGGCGGAAAAACACTTTAAAAATCCCATCAGCGGCCTTGTCAACTGTGGTGATATCGATGTCCCGTTCTTGCATGGCCCCGTTTGCTGCACGCGTAAACTCGCTTTGAAGCCACTTTCGGGCCAGGACCATGTTATGGCTTTCATATGTGACCAGGTTAAGCCCTTCGAGGTCTTTCACCCCTTCGATTCCACTCTCGGTATGAACGAGCAGTATGTAGACGGTTCCAGCGCCATCTTCCCGAAGAGGGTAAAAGACTGTGTCGGGATCAATGCTTAGGACATCATAATCATCGGTGGCAAGATTGACGGCGTCCAGCCAGCCGTTCTTGAGTCCATTTTGAATTCCTTCCAGTCCATTTAGCATGGACACCTGAACATCGAGGTCAAGATCCCTTTCTTTAGCAACTGTGGATGCCCAGACCTTGTAGGAGGCGATGACTTCATTGTGGTTCAACTTTCGAAAAAGTCGTGAAGAAACACCGATGTGAAACGTGCGTTTGTTCAACTTCGCAAGATCTTGCCCCGGCGCTGCAGTCGCTGTCAGGCACAATAATATGGCATAGATAATGGTCTTCATGGCCTCGAATTGTCCTTCATCATTTGCGAGTGGGATGCAATAAGCTGTAGCGCCGAACTTAAGAAGGACTTGGGGTGTTCTTCGATCTTGTTGCCGTTGAATACCATGAGAACCTGTCGGCCAGCGGCTGTTCCATGGAGATTGCGAATACCATCAAGTAAAGCTTCCTTGTAGGGGGGGCATAATCGCTTCGAAAAGCGAAGACGGCCGGAACCACTGCCGAAGAAGAGGCTATCACCACAAGCTGCCGGCCGAGTTGGGGATTTAATTCAGTGATGGTATCAAAACCGCTGCGGCTGACTACGCACGCATCGACCTGACGGAAAAAGACTGGAAGCAGTACCTTGGAGAGGTTTGCTTTTTTGGTAATTCGTCCGGCAAACGATTCGCTGGGTTTCTGACCGTTCTCGATCAGCAGGCTGTCCAACCATAGGGGGGCAAGGCAGAGGCGTAAATTGTCGTGGAACTGTATGACGCGGCCCGCTAGATCGGCAAGGCTTTGAACGGGGCCGTCGCGGTGCGCCAGCAGGAGATATTCTTCACTTAGTTCATTGTCATGGACTGTGAAAAAGAGCGGGCCGAAAGTTGTCTTCCGCTGCAAAAGTTCGTATTCGAGGGTCGATACGGCCACCACATCCACCGCTTTGTTTTGCAGTGCGTTAAGCATCTCCTCCTCATCGTTGAATAACAGAGGCTCCGGCGCCGCAGCAATGCCGCGATCTCTGGCAACAGTCTGGCCCCAGACCTTTATTGCTGCTCTGGCATCGCTTTCATTGACTTCGGTGAACATTTGCCTGGTGAAGCCGATACGAAAGGGGACCACAGACGGTCCGGCCGCGTGGCCGGTGCTCTGAACCAACATCACCAGGAGCAAGGCGGCTAAGCCCGTGGGCCATAGACGCCATGTTGGGAGGGTGGGAGTTCCTCTTTTCATCTGTTCTGTCCCTTGAGTATTTGCATCGATCCGCCGGAAGCCTCAGGTAGTGACGGCGTCACTAATGCTCCAGCTTTTTCAATATTTCGGTCCCGACCAGCAAGTTCATTCGAGACTGGAGGGCAATGTGATCGTAGCGGGTTTTGTAGTGCTGGGCTGACATCAGAGCTTCCATCAACTGGGCGCGGATGACATCTTCGGTCTCTACCAGTTCGTGCTGGTAGGCCCGGGTGTTCAGGTCGCGACTTTCCTCTGCGGCGATCATGGCGTCTTGTGTTGCCTGATGGGATTTCTCTGCGGCATTCAAGGCGAGAAAAGTATCCCGGACTTGAAGGCCGATGCCCTCTTTGAGGAGGAATTGCTCCTCCTTGATTTTGGACACACGGGCCCGGGTTTCGGCCACCTTGTTTGAAGTCAGGAAGCCGCTGAAAATCGGAATTTCCATGCCTATGCCGATGGTCCAGCCTTCCTTGTTGCGGTCCGTTGCCATGCCGGCGTCGTAATCATTCCACCATTTGTGCAGTTCGCCGGTAATCGCCAGTTTGGGGTAATGGCCGCTTTCAGCTGTACGCACGGCCCCTTCCGCCGCCCGGATGCCGGCTTCGACTTTAGCCCAGTCAGGGTTAAACTGGTAGGCTTTGCTGACCATGCCGTCCAATAGGCCGGGGAACGGTGAGAAAGGCATCTCCCTCTCGGCAGGTATCACGCTAGCCTTCCATGACAAGCCCATGGTATTGGCTATGGCGGCTTGAGCCATCAATTCATTTTTTTCCAGCAAAGCCACCATGGACCGCAGCGATTCGACCATGACCTTATTGTCCAGCCAGTCCGTTTTTTTCACCCTGCCGCTGCCTTCTTTATACATTGTCTCTGTAAGGCTGAGAGTTGCCTCCATGCGAGCCAAGGTGTCTTTGCCGATCTGGTGGAGTTGGGTTGCCAGAACCGCTCCGTAATAATAGCGTTTGACGCTGTCGACAATTTCAAGGTCAGTGCGCCGCGAGTCCTGTTTCATCATATCGACAAGACCCTTGGCTTGTTCGCGATAGCCTTTGCGCATGCCTCCGTCATAAAGAAGCCAGGTTGCCTCGACGGCGGCCCGGTAGGATTCCTCATCCATCAGCTTGACATCCTGTTCTGAAACAGCAATGTCGTCGATTGGAAGAATCCCCCACCCAATGCTGGCGGAAGTGGGATCCCGCCCCCCGGGAGAGATATGCTCTTTTCAGGAAAGAGGAAGTTCGAAGACTCATCCATACGCTGATACCCGCCCTTGGCGGTGATCTGCGGCCAGTATCCGGCCAAAGCCTGGCGATGCTGAGCCTCGGCCATCTCTACAGCATAGCGGGAAGCCGGACGGCGATGATTGTTTTGCAGTGCGACCTGAATGCACGTTTCTAAAGAGACCGGTTCACGATAATCGGTATTAATCACTGGCAGAGGAGCGCTAATGGAGGTGGTTGAGAAGAATAAAAGGGCCCCCGCCACGATCCAGATCCTGGTGTAGACTGTGTCAAACATGGCCATGTCTCCAGTTCTTATCTGCTTCCCAAAACCCATCGGCTAACGCGGTAGCTTAAGTAAGGAAGCGATTTAATGGTTTTTAGCAAAAAAAAAGTCCATCTTCCGGCTGGAAAATGGACGCAACAATTTAGCAGTGAAGGTTCCTGAAAATCTAAAACCATCCCCTGTTTTTGTCACATTTTCTTCGGTAGCCAGGCGATCCGCATAGTGCGAACCCATAGCTTTGCGTCACCAGATTGCCCTGGTTTTGCTCTTGTCGGAAAAGTGATAGCACATTTTGTCTCATTAGCTAATATCCTGTGGGTATTTTATGTCAAGTAAAAGTCACATTATTTATGCCTAATGGCTGTCCTCCTCTATACGAGGAAAGTTGTTATCTCACCAAAAACGGCCAGCCAATAATACTGGCGGAGCCGCTTGCTTTTTTTCTTATATTGACCACTGACTGCTTCTCTGCGTTTCCTAAAAATCCGCCACTACTGAAAAGGAATGAACTGCAAGGCATGTTCAGTGATGGTTGTGATTTTCTAAATACAAATAATAGATCAACTTGCCCCCACCTCTCTCGCTTGTACTTGTACAGATGGTTTTATTGCATAAATGGTTAAGTAGCTGTACTATTGCCGCTATGGAAAAGAACAAACAACAACTCATGCAAAGAACGATGGAGCTACAGAAGGTTGCCCGCAAGTTGGCTCGCATCGAGGGTCTGCCGGTAGTGGTAGGCGAGGGTGTGGAAATCTCCACCCGGGAGGCACATACGATCCAGGCAATTGGGGAGCAGGGCCCCCTGTGCGTGAAAGATCTCGCCACCTGTTTTGGCGTGAGTAAAAGCGCTGCCTCCCAGATGGTTTCCAAACTGGCCCGCAAAGGATTCATCGTCAAGCAGCCTTCGGCGCACAGCAATAAGGAAATAGAATTGTCTCTCACTGCGATGGGTTGGCAGGCCTGTCGTGCCCATGAGCAATCCCATGGCAGAGATATGGCCCGGATTGTCGAGGCTATGGAAAAGCTTTCGCCGGGCGAAATGAAGACCCTGAAAAAACTTTTGGAAATCTTTAGTGAAATTGCGGATGAGCGCCTGAACAGCGAATAATTTTTTTTGGCAGAATAGTTAAGCGCCTTAACCAGGGAGTCGTCATGGAAAAAAAGCACAATAATGGGCACCAGCACCAGGGAAAATCCTCGGAACGCCTGGTGGAAAAAGAAAAGATCGTTGCTAGCCTTTCTATTCGTACTGGTCAAAAAGTATTGGATGCAGGGTGCGGCAATGGATACATGGCTGTAGAGTTCGCCAAGCAGGTAGGGATCTCAGGGAAGGTGTATGCCTTAGACCCGGACGCCAGTGCCATCGCCTGGTTGACGGAGGAAACCAGGGGAACCGTTATCGAACCCTTCGTTGGGGATGTCACCCAACAAACGAAGCTGCCTCCCAGCTCCATCGATCTGATCTACCTGTCAACGGTCCTTCATGGGTTCACTCCCGCACAAATGCAAGGGTTTGTTTTAGAGGCGAAGCGCTTGCTGAAGCCAGGAGGGACTCTCGCCCTCGTCGAGATAAAGAAGGAAGAGACTCCATTCGGACCACCGCAAAGCATGAGATTGTCAGCGGAAGAGTTAGAAAGCACCCTGGGCTTGAGTTCAATTAACCGGGTTGATGTTGGTCGGTATTTCTATCTGCAAATTTTCCAGCTGCCCTAATTTTCTTGCAATGCGGTAAAAGCCCACCAAGTTTTCCAGGGGTACTTTTGAGGTCTGGTGCATGGTGATAAAATTCGTGGGAAGGCAGCAGTTGTCTATAAAGTTGAAAGCAACTCAGTCGGTAACCTGATAGACTTGATCGGAATTTTCGGTCAACTTGAACCAATTGATAAGCAGCGGCTTTTATGTTCGCCATTCGCTGACTGTGTCCATGTTGGCGGGCCAGCTCAGGGTCACCTCAAGCGGTCAAGTTCTTTTCCAGGCTGCAATCAATAACGGATCGAAACCTACATCCCGGAATAGGAAAAAGATGAGCACAAAGTCCGAAAAGACAGAGGGATTGATCAACTGGCACCGGCTTGATACCGGGGAGGTGCTGGAGAAGTTACAGTCATCCGCCACAGGCCTGTCCTCTCAGGAAGCCCGTCAACGACTGGAACGTTTTGGCCCCAACCAGCTCATCGAAAAAAGCCGCAAATCGTTATGGATGATGTTTCTGGATCAGTTCAAGGATTTCATGATCCTGGTGCTGATCGCCGCTGCCATCGTGGCCGGAATCATCGGCGAACCGGCGGATTCCATCGCTATTGCCATCATTGTTCTGCTCAACGCCGTGCTTGGGTTTGTTCAGGAATACCGGGCTGAAAAAGCTATGGCCGCTCTGAAAAAACTGGCGGCTCCTTTTGCCACTGTTATTCGCAACGGCCGGTCCGAGTCGATCCCCGCGGAGCAGCTAGTCCCCGGTGATCTGGTTGTCCTGCAGGCCGGAAACGTGGTGCCGGCTGATATCCGGTTGACGGAAGTGGCCCAAATTCGGATTGAAGAAGCGGCGTTGACCGGTGAGTCCGTACCGGTGGAAAAAGACAGCATGGCGCTCGAGGAAGCGAACCTGTCCATCGGAGACCGGACAAACATGGCCTATAAAGGCACTCTGGTTACCTATGGTCGAGGTCGGGGTCTGGTGACGGGCACCGGAATGGATACGGAGCTCGGACGGATCGCTGCTCTTCTTCAGGAACAGGGTGAAGGACGAACACCGCTGCAGAAGCGGCTCACCTCTTTCGGGCAGAAGCTGGCCTACGCGGTTCTGGCCATCTGTGCCATCGTTTTCGTCGCCGGTCTTCTCCGGGGTGAGCCTCCGCTCTTGATGCTTCTTACGGCCATTTCCCTGGCGGTGGCGGCCATTCCTGAGGCTCTTCCCGCCGTAATTACCATCTCCCTGGCCCTGGGCGCTAAGAAGCTGATCAAGCAACGGGCTTTGATTCGCAAACTTCCGGCGGTCGAGACACTCGGCTCCGTTTCTTTCATTTGCTCCGACAAGACCGGGACTTTGACGTTGAACCGCATGACGGTGGAAAAGGTTTATGCGGATGGGCGCATGCAAAGGCCTGCCGAGTTGCCACTCAAGAAACAAACGGAAAGCACCCAGGGGTCGCCGGCTTTCGGAAGCCCCTTGGATCTTTTGTTGACCTCCTTGGCTCTATGCAACGACGTCCGGCTGAACGCCTCGGGAGACGTGATAGGCGATCCGACTGAAACGGCTCTGTTCGATCTGGCCCGGGGGAAGGGCTTGCATCGCGAGAGTCTGGATGAAAAACACCCCAGACTGAATGAAATTCCCTTTGACTCCGACCGAAAACTTATGACCACTTTTCATCCATGGGATGACGGCCGAATCGTTTCTTTTACCAAGGGGGCGGTAGAGGAAATGCTGGAACGATCCGACAAAGTTTTGTCCAGCCAGGGGTTGGAAGAAATTGATCGATCGAAAGTTCTGAAAATTGCCGAACAGATTGCCGGCGAAGGTCTGAGAACACTGGGATTCTCTATGCGGATCTGGGAGACGCTTCCCCATCCGCGGACTGCGGAACAAGCAGAATCAGGGATGATCCTGCTCGGGCTTGTCGGCATGATGGATCCCCCCCGGCCTGAGGCAGCGTCGTCGGTAGCCATGTGTCAATCCGCCGGCATCCAGCCGGTGATGATTACGGGGGACCACCCGCTGACGGCCGAAGTTATTGCCAGGCGGGTTGGGATCATTCGCGGGGAGAAGGATGCCGTTATGACCGGTCGGGAGCTCGCGCAGCTTCCGTTGGCAGAATTCGAATCCGCTGTGGAAAGGATCCGGGTCTACGCCCGGGTCGCCCCCGAGCAGAAGTTGAAAATTGTCAAGGCATTGCAGGATAAAGGGCATTTTGTGGCGATGACCGGCGACGGCGTCAACGACGCCCCGGCTTTAAAGCGGGCAGATATCGGTGTCGCCATGAGCATTACCGGCACCGATGTGTCCAAGGAAGCTTCCCACATGATTCTTCTGGACGACAACTTTGCGACCATCGTGAAAGCCGTCCAGGAAGGCCGGCGTATATTTGACAACATCCGCAAATTCATCAAATACACCATGACCAGCAATTCGGGCGAGATATTTACCATTTTTCTGGCCCCCTTCCTTGGTCTGCCCATCCCTCTGTTGCCGATCCACATCCTTTGGATCAACCTTGTGACCGACGGTGTGCCCGGTTTGGCCCTGGCTGCAGAGCCGGCGGAAAAAGATATCATGCAGCGCCCCCCCAGGCATCCGAAGGAAAGTATTTTCGCCAAAGGGCTCGGTGCCCATATCATCTGGGGCGGGCTGCTTATGGGGGCCGTTCCAATTATGACCCAGGCCTTTTACATTGACCGCAGTCAGGCTCACTGGCAAACCATGGTCTTCACTGTCCTGTGTCTGAGTCAAATGGGGCATGTGCTGGCCATTCGGTCTGAACGGGAATCGTTTTTCAAACAGGGAATGTTATCCAATAAACCACTTCTGGGGGCTGTCTTGCTGACCTTTGCCTTGCAGATGGCGACTATTTATGTGCCGTTTCTGAACCCCATCTTCAAGACCGAACCGCTTCCCGCCAAGGAATTGATCATCACGATCCTGCTTTCAACTGTGGTCTTCCTGGCGGTTGAGTTGGAAAAAGTAATTAAGAGATCGAAGACAAAAAAGTTCAGGGAGGATTGAATTACCTCCGGCTTTTAAAAAAGTCCCGAATATCCCCAAAGGTTGTATGGGAATATGGCAACCCGGCCCTCTGAAAAAGGTTTGTGGTTTAATCATGAAGGGGGGAATCGTTACTTGATCTTGATAAAACAATTGGATCTGGCTCCACATTTGGGACAAATCTTCGGTGGAGCGGGCCCTGTAACGATCAAGCCACAGACAGTGCATTGCCATTTTTGGTCAGAACGCATTTTCGTCTCCTTGTGTTGGCTGGATTTCGGTTTGTTTCCCCTTATATTTTCCATGTTTATGGATAAATTTCAAGCATTAGCAAAAGGGAAAATAGCAGACTCGCCCTCATGGTGAATAAATTTGAATGCTAATTGTTGCCCAAACCAGCCACCGATTCTTATGTCAAAACCATCCCCCTTTGTGGCCATGGAAACCGCCTGATAAATCTCTAGATAATTTAGGACCCCCCTGTGTCAGGGCATTTGTCGCCCCGAGCTCACCTTAGGCATCGGCCCTGTCTCATATGTTGTGTTGTTGATTTTGAAGGCCGCCCGAGGTCAGCATTCGTTCATTCTGACTGACCCTGACATATCAGAAAACCCCGCCTGGCGATCCAGACGGGGTTTCTGTGTTTTAGAGTTCGTGACTTGTAAGATTCTAGTTTTTCTACAGCTTCAACATCGAGGTTCATGCGCGGGCGGGTAGCCCGTCGCCTGCACCCTCTTGTTGGCACATTGTTTCCGTTTTGCCGCAAAAATTTTATCATGTTGACATATGGGTGTGAGCGAATCACGGTCCACCTTAAAAGGAGGTCCCCCCACGAAGTTGTCCATTAGATAATGCGGCGAGCCAGAAAAATATCCACCGGCTAGCCGGTGGATATTTACTAATAGGGCATTTTTTTACTTAAACTCTTTCGATGCTGCGTTCATAGAAGATGAGCGAAAAGTGATTTTTTTGATTGGCATCTTGTTTTTAAGAAGCTCGTAGAAAAGCTCGCAAAGATTCTCACAAGTAGAAACTTTTTTGGTCACAACTATTCTGTATTCCGGGTATGACCAAGCAAGTGCGTGGTCTATCTTTTTAAGAGGAACACAATTCTCTGGGTCGTTATTAATGCCTTCCTTTTTGTATACAGCAAGAACCGCGTCAAGAAGCGGGTCGCCTTCTTGAAACAATGTTGCGTGGTGGAAATGGTCACAAATTTCCCATGCTTTTTTGAAGCCATCTTTACAAGCGTGTGCAAATCCAGTTACCGGGTCTACGGTGTCTTCAAGTTCAATGGTTAAAAGACCTGAGTGGCCGTGAAGGTGTTTTGCTTCTCTCGGCCAGTTCATAAACCTATGTGCGTACTGGAAATCAAGGTTTACGATTGATGTGTACTTGTCGTCTGACATGATAAGCTCCTCTTTATGTTTTTGTTTAACAAACTGATGGTCTTGATCAAATTGGGCAAAAAGAGTTAAATTTCAGGCACGTTTTATTCCATGCAAACGTTCTTTCGTATTATTGCCAACCAGGTATTATACGACACCATGTCGTATAAAATTACCAGAACTTTAGTGTTGAATAATGTTTTTTGCAATACATCAAGATGGGTACTCTGTTGCTGCCAATATTGCCGGTGAAATGCGACATTATACACTTTTCCCATCGCATCTGTATCTTGTTTCCTTAAAATCCGTCAAATGGCTACAACATAAAGACACTATTCTTGAATTGTCCCTAGTTTTCTAGACACTTCCCACATGTGCGACGAAACGAAGGCAAAAGTGTTCAACACATTGCTCCAGATTTTTTCCAGAATTCAGACGAGGTTATAAATAAGTTTTTTATAACTTCTGCAATGTGAGAAAAGCCCGCCAAGTTGACCTGGCGGGCTTTTTGCGTCTGATAGGTGGTGAGTCCTAGGGCCTCTATTCAAGAAATTTCATAACCTTATTTTTCAAATCCTCTATATTGAATGGCTTGCCGATAAATTCGTCTGCACCTGCTTTCAAAGCTTCTAGTTTGTCCTGTTCCTGAACCTTGGCGGTCATAACAATGATGGAGCAATTAGCAGTCCTCGGATCGTTCTTTAGTGATCGAGCGACTTCATATCCATTAATTTCGCCGGGCAGCATAATGTCTAGAAGAACGACCTCCGGACGAGTTTCTTGGGCAAATTCGAGTGCTTTTTCTCCACTCTCCGCCATTAATATTTCGCGGTCTTCTGCCCTGAGGATCATCTCCAAAAGGTTCAGGATATCGACTTGATCTTCAACAATCAGAATTTGTTTCATTAAAATACCTTCTTTATGACTATTTACCATTTCCATAGTCCAGGGAAATGGTAAAATTGACCGTCGTTCCACGGTCTAATTCACTTTCCACCCAGATACTTCCGCCATGTGCCTCGACAATATTCCTGACAATGCTCATGCCCAGCCCAATGCCGGAGACAGCCGTATCGGAGGCATCGGCTCGGTAGAATTTGTCGAAGACCTTTTCCATCTGTTCCGGAGTCATCCCAATCCCCTGATCGGCCACGGAAATCTGATAACTCTTTTCAATAATAGCCCCTTTGATTTGAATCAGACTGTCGGCGGGTGAAAATTTGACCGCATTGCTAAGCAGATTTTCCAAGACCTGACCGATCTTTGCTTGATCAACATTCAGCAAGGTGTTTTCAGCAGCAAGGGTGACATCAAGACGGTGGTGGGAGGTCTGGGCCTTAAGGAAAGGCTCTATCTGTCGAAATATTTCTGTGACCGAGCAGAGCGACTTTTTTAGTGAAAGCGCCGCTCCGGATTCGATGCGGGCGATATCAAGCATGTCAGCTACCATATCACTCAAGAAGAAGGACCTTTCGTAAATGTAACGAAGAGACTGCTCCTGTTCCTCTTGAGATAATTGGTTGTTCGACAGCAATAATTCCGAAAATCCCTTAATCGCGGTTAGTGGCGTCCTGAATTCATGTGCTACCGTCTTGACAAACTCGCTTTTGATTCGATCATTCTCCCGCAAAGCTTCTTCGATCTTGTCCCGGCCATGGATGGCACGTGCTTGCTGCGCATTCTGATACGCTAATGTGGACATTTGCTTTGCCATAAGGAACAGGGCTTGGCATATTTGGCTGAATTTCTCCTGCGACATGACGTTGACTTCGGCCAGCGCTGCCCGAAACGCCTCCTCGTTCGCTCCAATTTCACGAGCATATGCCATCATCTTTTCATCATCCTGCTGTTCGTTCCGTACTTGTCCGATCAGCCAGTTGGCGATATGCTTGTCGCCCACCATGATGCTGGCCCCTCCGTCCCAAAGACCGCCACTTAAACAGGGCTGGATAATCGGGCCGTCAAGGGTGCCCCGTCCCAAGGCAGCATCCGAATGCATGCAGTTCGTCAGGCCCTTCTCGGTTTTGCGGATAATATCCCTGCAAAGACGGCAAAAGTTACTGGGTTTCGTGATGGGGCGGCCGTTGGTATCGGTGATAAGGGCGGCGACTCCCGTGGCTTTGGCGAAAGCATCTTGAATTTTTTGAATCTGATCCAGGTCGAACAGATCTTCAAAGGACAGTCCAACGGTATCGGCCTCAGGCCGAGTCAAGGAATCGAGTCGCCCCTGGATGATAGCCTCGGCCCGTTGGCGGTCGGTGATATCCAAGACCGTTCCCACCATGGACACAGGCTTGCCGTCCTGGTGGTAGGTTACCCGGCCCTGCTCATGAACATGGCGGATACTTCCGTCCGGTCGTACGATGCGATGATCAATAGTGTAGGGGGATCTTTCTTTTATCGCACGTTGTACCGCTTCATCGACGCACTCACGGTCCTCAGGATGGACGAAATCCAGAAAGGATTTGTAGGCAGGACTGAACGTTTGGGAATCGACACCGAAAATGCGATAGACTTCAGCAGACCAAAGGATTTCATCACTTAAAATATCCCAGTTCCAGCTTCCCAGGTGGGCTATCTTTTGGGCCTCTAAAAGATGGTTTTGACTATCACGCAGGTTATCTTCCAACGCCTTGCGGTCAGAGATATCCAGCAAGCTGCCAACAATTTCAAGCGGCTTCCCATCTTGATCTTTCAATAGCTTCAATTCGTCGCGCATCCAGCGGTACGTTCCGTCTTTATGCAGGAAGCGGTATTCGTGAACAGAATTTCCTGTCTGGTAAAGCTCGGGAAGATTTTCAAAGACCCTGACTCTGTCATCGGGATGAATTTTGCTGGGCCAGAACCCCGAATCCGCTATGAATTCTGAAGATTCGTACCCGAGTATTGTTCTAATATTTTCGCTGACGAATGTGGCCCTATAATTTCCATCTGGCCGACAGGTATAAGTAACTACAGGAGTCAATGCTAGAATACGCTGTAAGCGGGAGCTATCCATGTTCTGCATAGTAGAAAAATCCGGATTGTCGCCGGTGTTTTTAGAATGTTCTACAGTCATTAAAAAAATGAAACCCTTGATAAACGGACTGTAAAGGTCCGCATCATTCAGATTCAATCAAAAGGGACGAGAACTCAGTTGCCTGGTTCTCAAAATTCGGAACCCCTCTAAACTTTGTTTTTTATGTTGTTTTTCAAAAACTAACCAAGTCCCATTGTTTTGCAAGAGCACTAGGAGATGTTCTCTTAAATTCTGAAAATCCACACGAATCAGCAATAGAAAGCCCCGGTTAGATACCGGGGCTTTCTATTGCCTCTGAGGGAAAGTGGCGGAGAATAAGGACGGAGAAAAAGACCTATCCCAAATGAAGGCTGGCATTACGGGCACGATTGGAAACTATGGTCGAATCGATTATCTCGCCGCAACAAAAGCATTTCCAGGCGTCGAAGGCGCGAACAAAGTCATAGAGTTTTTCTGCATGCATTTTCCCTTTGCACTTGGGGCATTTCATTTGTTTAGTCCTCCATGGTTGCGATAATAATCATTGAAAGCGATGGTTTTAAGCACTTATTATCAAGTGTACTTTCATCATGTGTGCCAAAAGGAACTTCCAGTCTTTAAATAGTTTGTTTTGGAAATTTGTGTGTTTTATCAAGCTTTTAGGAAGAATAGAGGGGACGTAGAGAGGTGAAGCACGAAGCTCGTTTTTTACATGGCCGCCATTTTACTGACGGTTCGTTGTTGGAAAATTTGGGGTTCGTGTAAAGAGAATATCGGTTTTTAAAAATTAATGACTTCCTAAAGATATAAAAGTGTTCTATTTGTCGCCCGTTTAAAGTCTTGAATGCCATGGATGTATAGAGCTTCGCCATAAAAATGGCGCCACATGAGCGGGGTCGCCAAAAAAGTGACGACAGGCGGTGAGAAGCCGATCCTGTCGAGGCTTGGATTGTCCAATTTGTTGTGGTATTGAATCTCCTCGATTTCGAGGGACCGACTTTCCGTCACACCGATATGCCCTACAATATGAGGAAACCCCGTCTGGCGATCAGGACGGGGTTCTTTGCTTCAGAACTAGTGACGTATCAGGGGTGATTAGCATAGCCTAAAAAATTAAAGGACCAAGCTTGGCCCATCAATGATGCAATAGGATTCTTTCCGTCAAAGTGGATCCTGGCAAACGTTCAATCGGGTGGAATAATCTCTTCTTGTTGATCAAGCCACTTGGAGATCTCATCAAAATCATAGGGCTTTTGAAAGATTTTGCAGCCAAGCTTCTCGGCTTGAGCTAATTCATCAGTAGTAAAAGCACCTGAAAGCACAGCCTTCATTTCAATGGGCACCTTGCATGCACCATTATTTTGACGTGCAATCAGCATTAAACCATCTATGCCAGGCATTCGGTTGTCTGTTAGAAAAAAGTGGCCACAAGGTTCCTCTTTAGAGCACATCGATTGCGAACCCTTATGAAGTTCGCAGTAAATCCCTGAATCAAAACAAGTCACTTCATAACCGTTTTTCCGTAAAAATGAAGAGAGACTATATCTACAATAATCATCATCATCGACAACAACAGCTTTTTTCTTCATGAAACCTCCAGCATTAACCCTTGCAAGTCTCTGTTTTTTGGGTACTTAACTGAAGTGTAAACAATATTCAAATTGTTGCATTGGAGTGAAAACAAAAAATTCCAAAATTTACGGAACAATAGGTTGCGTATTTAACAACTTATCTGTCGTCCAAGCTCTAGACTCGCGACGCCTATCTATGTTTCCTCCCAAAATCCTTTGTGCCTCAATTCCAGAGTAGTTATCGTCATTAAAAAATAGCTCGCCAGGATTTCCTGGCCGGGCTATTTCAGGGTCTGAGCAATGCTAGATCGCAAGACTGCATGAGTTCAGATTCTCGTCTCCAGAGTGTTGGTGTTCCCGGAACTTGCAAAACCGACCGCCGGATGTAATTTCAGCGCCATGAGCGTATAATAAAGATGAGGGGGAGGAAGCCCCCTTGTGAAAGGAGGTAGCCTATCGAAACAGATGCAGATCACATAGAACTACATTCAAATATTCTGGTGGTTGAAAACCTCCGGAAAAACTGGTGAACGGTTAGATTCCATATTATTGAAAAAAGGCCCGGGCTATAAGCGACGGGCCTTACACGTTGCTACAGGTAAAAACAGAAAGTGCCGGCAGGAAAAATCTCTCTTCAAATCCTTCGGAGCTTCCCAGCGCAGCACACCATTTAGACGTTATCGTCTAGTCTGACCCAGTACACAGCTTTTTCACGACGATGACAGTTAGGGAAGTCATCTTTATTTTTGGAGGTGCCTTTTTCTGTTTTAATTGTTGAGTTTGGGGCTGGCAGATAGGTCTGGGGTGGTAATGTCGATATCGGCTGCGGAATTGCCACCAGGAATCTAGCCTGCAACTCTCAGAAGGAAAAAAGTGTTCAACATATTGGACTGGATTATTCTATGGGTCAGATGTGGTTAAGATTTGAGCTTCTCACAAGCCCTGATATATCAGAAAAACCCCCTGCTAGGTGATCGAGAGATTTGAGTGTTTGATGGGTGGTGACTTATTGGAATGTGATGCTTGTTTTTATTTATAGTGTGAACTCTTTTCGGCCAATTCACGAACAATGCTCAACAGACGATCTCGCTGTATAGGCTTGGGCAGATAACTTGTAAATCCAGAGGCAAGGCATTTCTCGCGATCTTCATCGAAGGCATTGGCGGTAAGGGCGATGATTGGTGTTACCGGACGCTGGGTGTTGTTTTCAAAGTCCCTCATTCCCTTAGCGGCCTGGAAGCCATCCATGACAGGCATTTGAATATCCATGATAACAAGATCGAAAATCTCGATCTTGAATCTTTCGACAGCTTCAGCACCGTTTTCGGCTATTTCCAGGGTGCACTGAGGGACACGCAGATAGATTTCGATGATCTTACGGATGCTCTTATCATCTTCGACGAGCAGGATATGGAGGTGTCTTGATTCTGATTCACCCACTGGGTCTGCATCTTTTTCAGATTCTGCGGCACTTGTGTTACACCGGATATCTTGCGAAACCAAGTTGCGGATATCACATGGCAAGACAGGCTTGGTCAAAAAGCCGGATATACCGGAGGAATTGACCATCTCCTGGCTTGTCTGAAGGTCGCTGGTCGTTACCAACGCGTAAAGGGACATGCGACCCATGACGTTGGAGATTTGGCAAACCGATTCCTTCCAGTCCGGCCCGCCAACCAGTGCTAAATTGAAAGGACTGGAATCCTTTGTCTGCTGGATCAATGCAACCGCCTGCTCAATATCGTTGGCTATTATAGGTGTAAACCTCTGGCCGCTTAATGTGATGGCGAGTGATTCCGCCGCCATCTGGCAAGGTTCTAGCACCAAAGCCCGGCCAAGTGGATGAGCGGAGGGCTCTTGGGAAACTGGGGCCTCAAGCGAAACGGTAACCAAAAAGGACGTTCCCCGGCCTGCAGCACTATCCACGGTAATAGTGCCACCCATAAGTTGGACGAATCGTCGTGCGATGGTCAGACCCAGACCGGTACCACCATACTCACGCGTCGTGGATGTGTCGGCTTGCGAGAAACTATCAAAAATCAAATCCAGTTTTTCTTGCGCTATTCCAATGCCGGTATCTTTCACAGTGAAACAAAGAGTGGGTCGACCGGGGACAGAGAGGGTGGTGGCGGAGGTGAGAACCTCCACCGTCAGTATGACGTGTCCTTCGTTGGTAAACTTAATGGCATTGCCGACAAGGTTGTACAGCACCTGCCCCAAACGTGTGGGGTCGCCTTTAAGTGATAGCGGTACTTCAGGGTGTATCGTAGCGATCAATTCCAGGCCTTTTTCATGGGCGAGGGTCGCAAAGCCCTTGCAGACTTTTTGGATGAGCTCTGAAAGGTCGAATGGGATGGATTCCAACTCGATGCAACCTTCCTCCACTTTTGTTAAGTCCAGTATGGAATTGACGATGGTAATGAGATGGCTACTGGAAGCCTGGAGCGCCTGAATGAAATGTTGCTGTTCCAGGGTCGGTTTGGTGTCGCACAAGAGGTCGCTCATACCTTGGATTACGGTGAGGGGCGTGCGAATTTCATGACTCATGTTGGCCAGAAATTCACTTTTTGCCGAACTTGCAGCTTCCGCCGATTCCTTGGCCAAAGTCAGGCGGCGAGCCTCTTCAATATGGGAAAGGTCGACAATCATTCCTTCCATATAGGCAATTTCGCCATTCTCAGCATAGATTGCATGACATTTTAGAGCAACGTGGATAGTTGATCCGTCTTGCCGGATCAAATCCGTATCGACGCTGACTCGTCCATCTTTCTGCAACCGTGCCAGAAGGCGAGAACGTTCTGACGGCACCGCATAGTAATTAACAACGTTTTCCGACTCCTGTAAAAAGTCCTCCGGCGACATAAAACCCAACATTTTCGCCAACGCTCTGTTTACAAGAATGATTTTGCCCTCAGGGGTTGACTGGAAGATGCCGTCGGTAGCATTTTCGAAGATGCTCCGAAACTTTTTCTCAGAAGAACGCAACTGCTGGTCTCGCTGATGCAAACGATCCGCCATGTCGTTAAACGCAAGAGCCAAAGCGCCGATTTCATCTTTTGCATATATGACTGCACGGGCTCCGAGTTCACCGGCCTTCAGGTTTTCAACGGCCTGCATCAAGCTCATAAGAGGATTTCTGAATTTTTTCAAGATGGTGAAGGTGACAATTATGGAAAGCAGGATAGCAAAAGTTATCAGCAGGGCTGACTTTTGGGCAAGGTCGACGATGCTGTCGTGTGTTTCAAGAATGCATTCATCAAAATCCGATTCATAGGTCGTATAAGCTTGATTCAGGGTAAGAGCTAGTTCTTCTTTTTGGCGCATGAAAACACGCATGGTATCTTCCCCCGCTGCGAGTCGTTCTGCGCCAGTTTTGCGAAGTACCCGCTTGCCTACCAGATAGTATGCCTGAAATGCATTGAACAGGGTCCGTAACGTTTCATCCCTGTTTGCGAGGGCGACAGAGAGTTGGTCCATAAGGCCGTAGAATTGTAGGGCCTGGGCGTCCAGTTCGGCAAGCCGCGCCTCACGATCTGGCCCACCTAAGACCATGGATTCCAGCACATCGGTGTGGATTTCTCCAATGATCAATGTGGCGCGCTGTATCTGTTTGTCCACCTCAAATCGGGTACGGGAAAGATCTTCAACAGTGCTGGTAGAGTTACGGAAAAAGAGCAGGTTCATTGCCCCGATCATAATAAAGAGCAGGACGAGAATACCAAACCAGACGAGAAGTTGTGTTTTCAGTCTCATGCTTGAAGAAAACCTTATTGAGGTATTATTTCCACAAGGAACCAACCGGGAATGTCGATGCGTTCGCGAATAACAGTGTAATTTCGGTTGTGTAGCGAAATGGTGAACTCGGATTCAGCGAGTAAGCGCCTGGCCATTGTCTTTACAGATGGACTACCGGAATGGCTGAGCTTGAACCGGTCTGGGGCAGAAACATCTTCAGTGATATTTTGAAGGTAGTAATACTTTCCAAGACCTTTGAAGTTTAGCAGTTTATTACATCTTGGAGTACTTGCAACAACCAGGGTTTCATCGGTAACAATCATCATATTGCGTTCGGAAGAGAGAAGTTTCTCGCCAATTGGCTTGACTCGGATGTCACAACCTGCGGTCCCTTCAAAGCTATCATTTTTATAAATGGGGGCTGATACGGAAACAATGTAGCCTTTTCCGGTGGCATCGATATATGGCTTGACCCACACAGCTTTGCGGGTTGGGTTATATTTGGGGCTGGGTTCATAGAACGGTTTGAACGCCTTATAAAAGTCGAGCTTGGGCTCAAAATACGCCACCGGATTGAAGAAGGGGTAGTAAATAGAAATATGTTCGCGAGTAAGTACATAAGCCTGATCAATAAATTCATTTTCCGTGACGGATTTTTTTATCTCCGGCTCCAGGCTTTCCAACGCAAGAATGCGGGCCTGTTGCTTTTCCTCTATTGGAATGAAGCCTGAGGCCCACATGCCGCAAAAACCGTCGTCCTTCTTTTTATAATAGGATGTTTTTTCGAAAAAAGCGTATTTAGATAAATGTTCCTGGCTAGGCTCAGGAAGCGGCTGACTATAGATTTTGGCGGCACTATCTCGCAAGGAATGCGCCGTCTCCCGGGCACCTATAAAGATATTGCTGATGGCTCCGGCCGTAACGCGTAATTTTTCTCGGCGCGTGTCTGCCCCGCTTTGGCAGCCTGTAAATACAAAAGATAGCAGCAGGCAAGCACATGTTATGTGTATAACTTTTTGTAGTGGTACCATAGTTGCCCCATTGGAAAGACATCATGTTGAGAGGGAGACTGAATATTTTCAAATTACCAAACCACCCGCTTCCATTTTACGGGTGAGGCTAATAACTCTCATTCGGAAAGGGCATTGTGGAAAAGACATCAGGGAAAGTCAAGGAAGTGGTGTTCTCCCTGCATGGTAAGAACGGCCAGCTATTAACATTGAGCTGGCCGTTGATCTATTTGATATTTAGCAGCCTTTTGGAATGACATCGCTACAATACAAAAATGACCCTGTATGATAGCAGCGCTTGTCAAACCAAGGCATATGAAAAAAGCGTATTGTGTCCTCAATGTTGTCTTGGTTGGTCTAAAGCTGCTTCTGGGGGAATAGGTGAAAGGCCCCTACATGTCCTGGCCTATGAGAAAAGCCCCCGGTCTGGAGATCGAGGGCTTTTGGTGTCTGGGAGGAGGTCAGCAACTCTAACACTTGATTTATGACAGATATAAAAAGCGCTAACGAAGAGTTATTATGTTGCAGACATTCCGCTTTGCATATATTGTGTTTTTCATATGTATGTTGGTGTCTTAAATGCTTAGCATAAAAAACATACAATAGCTCCCGTAGATAATTGATTTCCTTAGGAGACGACTATGAAACGAAAATACATCAGCCTGTTGTTTGTAGCGTTGCTGGGCTGTTTTATTGTGGCAAGTGGGGTTGCTCAGGTGGACAGTAACCCGCAAATTTCCGGCAAGGTTGTTAACGGTCTTCGTTTGTTGACACTTGTGCCGGGACAAGAGAATGATTTTGTGATTTATCGCGGCGATTACATCCAACCATCGATCAGCGGCTTTGACCGCTTTACTATAGAAATACCCGCGCTGAATCTTATGAAGACCTTTCCAGCCAAAGAAGGGGAGCGGGCGTACATAAAGATGAAAAATGCTGGTAGTTATAGCGTCTCGGCAGGAAAAGTCAACGGCACTATAAAGGTTATAGAATACACTGCTGCGTCCTACACGGAGTTGAGCGCCGAGCAGACATTTAGGCTTTTGCAGAACACCAACCCACTGGTTCTGGATGTTAGAACCCCGGGAGAGTTTAGGCGGGGTTATCTTCAGGGCGCAAACCTGCTCCCGGTGCAGGTGTTGCAGCAAAACATTTCGAAACTGGAAGCGTACAAAAACCAGGACATTTTGATTTACTGTGCTACCGGTAATCGTAGTACTGTTGCCTCACGTTTGTTGATTGAAAGTGGCTTTAAGAGAATCTACAACCTTCGTTATGGGATTTCTGACTGGGCAAGGCGCGGCTATTCGGTTGTTCGATAGCTCATTTTAACTGTTATCTCAGCATGGGGAAAACTCAAATCATTCGAAGTTGTGCTGACGGTTTGTTCCATCATTCATTGCTCCCCATTCTCAGCTACCAAGTTGGGCGGGATTCTGTAATACGTGCTTGCGGGGTGGCTACTGAATCGTGCGCAGAGTGTCTCGAATATAATCTTACAGCTAATGAAACGTGATCTGGTCAAATGTTGATGAGTCTCAGGAGCTCTTGCATGCAGGACAAAGAATACGTGCGTTAAACGGAGCGCCTTGTTTGGCCTGCCTACTCTGGGATCCTGGATCTTCTGCCCCCAAGAGTACGGTCGAAAATGGTCGACCGGAACAATGTACCGACACAGACGAACTGTATTCCGGTTGGCTGAGCAATGGATTCTTGCCATAATGGCCCAAGAATCTGATTGCACCGCACCTACTGGTCTCTACTTTGGAAGGACTCATGACTACCGCAACCGATACACCTTGGCAGCATCTAGCCGAATCAACCCGGAAACGCCTGATCTGGTGGCTTTGGCTGTTCACTTGGCTCCTTCTGCTTGGCGGTCTTTTCGACCAATCTTTTTATCATTGGGTGGTGATCATCTCCGCCCTTCACTCTCTTCTTTTTCTTTGGCTTTTCCGCTTCCGCATAGATCCATTCCCAGTGCAAGTCCGCCTCGCTTATCTGCTATGGACCTTTCTCGGTACTTACGTTCCCGGCATGACTTTTCTGATGTACATCACAACGGTCGGCCTACCGGCCAACCTATTCCTGAATTATTGCCCACTGGCGCGACTAATGCTCTTGATGCCCTGGAACCGCACCGCACCTCTCTCGCTGATCGTCCTCAAACGGGTATTCCTTAGTCCCCCCTCCGTCGGCAGGTTCGTTCCCCGTGAGCGAGACTAGGGTTCTGGCCTTCACCTTTACTGCTCCACATAAAGTGGTCACTATTTTCTCTCGCTCACCTTATCGATGGGGCTAGAAGAGTGTCTCGCTCCCCCTGACATATTGGAAAATCCCGCCAAGTTCGCCTGGCGGGATTTTTGTGTCTGATGGATGGTAATTTTTAGGTCAGGATTCTTCTACAGTATCAACGGAATGGAACTCACTTGCCGCCCGGCTTATATGCCGAGCCTCTCCTTGCCAACGTCACCACTAATCATAAAGGCACCTCTGATTTCACGCCGATAGTGCAATCAGGTGCCGCGACGTTTATGCGGCCACATCCCAAATAACGTTTATGCAGTCGCTCTCCTACCTCCTACCCATATTCTCGTTGGCATCAGCTTGAAGTTTCTTCCCCTTTTCCCAATCGGCCACGTCGAAGGTATGCGTCCAGGCGTTTTCCACGCGCTTTTGCGATCCGCGCTTGATTCTTCGCCACCATCAATTGTTTCAGTTTCTCACTCCTGAAGAGCAGCCTCATAAGCATGTTCACGCCACCTGGAGATGGGGCATCAAACATCCGGTGCTCTTTGTGGAACTCGTAGTCCGCCCGGAGTACCATCCCGCTTGTGGCTGCCAAATCGCGGAACGTCCAGGTGGCGCCACGGGTGCCAAATCGGTCAGCAATCTGCCATTTCTCGTCGAGCGCCCGGTCCAGGTCTTCAACCGTCCGGCGCACGGTGGCGGTAAAGATAGGGGCGTTTTCCGCGCGTTGAGTCAGGGCGGCGATGCAACACGGGCCGAATTTGTTCAGGACATTCCGCAGGTACCAAGCGGCCTCTGCTTCCAGCGGCCCGCCGCCAGTAGCAATTACGAAGCCATACTTGCCCTTCAGCGAGGGGCGATGGGCGAAGCCCCAACAGCGGTCGAGAAAAGCCTTCAGGTGACAGTCCACCATCCCGGAGACACAGGTGCCGACAAAAACGATGCCATCAACCTGGTGCAGGTGCTGCTTGATCGTCTCGTATTCGTCCTTAAGAACACAGACTCCATCCTCGTGAAAGTCGCAAAGGTAACATCCTACGCAGGGGCCAACCTGACGGTCCTGTAGCTCAATCACCTCAACGCTGTTCCGGGAATAGCGGCGAATAGATTCTATGACCGAGGCATTGGCCGAGTCTTCCGACAGGCGATTGCCGGTGAGGACCAGGATCGTCTTATCGCCGGTTTTCGGCACTGGTGGATCGTCCACTGTAAATCCTGGACCCCGGTGCGTGGAGGAAAGATACCTGCGCTCAACCGGCGGATAATGTCTGGCGGGCAAGTACCCGTCGGCCAGCGTGTGGTTGAGCTGTCCGGCCAGAATACGGCAACTGTCCTCCGTCACTTCCTCGTCCTCGTAGCCAAAGAAGGGATTGCCCACGGCAGACACATCCCCGACATAGCCCAAGCCCAACTGCTCGCTAACAAAGCGCACCCGGTCGAGGATGAAATCGTCGTGAACATGAACCGAGGTCATCACTGCCGCCGCGACTTTTCCGCTGAAGTCATATCCCTGGGTAAACAGCTTGTCGAGAAGATACTGCATCTGCACCGGAACGAACAAAAGCCATGCGCCGAAGGTCCAGACGATGGCGTCGGCCGTCTGCATCTTTTCTACGATCTTTAAGAAGGATGGCTCGGGTTTACTGGGATCGGTGGACAGCCTGGCCTTGACCACGTCTACAAATTCGTAGTCGTAATCGAGGAAACGGGCCAGGTACTTCGCCGTACACAGGCTGGCGCTTCGTTTGTGGCGGGGGCTGCCGCATAGAAAGAGTATTTTCTTCGTCGTCATTGTCTTATCCTCCTGACATTTGAAGGACATTCGACTAATCCTGAGGTTACTTGTCGACTCTCATATGCGCCTCTTCCTGTCTTGGCCGCATAACTAATATTTTACACCTGTATAAAACAATGGCCAGAAAATCAAAAAACTTGGAATTACCTCTTTTCAGATAAATAAGCATCTCTGCCATTAAGTATGCCTCGGCTTATGCAGACTGTATGGTTAACCAAGTTTAACAGCAAATGCCGATGCTGACGGCTGACGGAAACATTACCTGCCGGACTTTTTCCTGACTATGAAATTCTATTGGATTGGCGTTTGCTTGACCCTTTCCAAGCCGGCATATTTCCAGAACCCATCAAAAATAAAACAAAGCCAATGTAGCTAATTAATAAATGGCGAAGGTCAAGGATAAGCTGTATGACAAGTTGTTCCGGATTATTTTGCGCCTGAAAAGGAGGGTTGCTAGTGGGATTACTGAAATTCCTGATATATCAGAAAAACCCGACTGGTTTGCCAGGCGGGTTTTTCTTTTCCCAGAGTTGACAACTTGTAAGAGTCTGACTAAGACGAGGAGCCGCATCCAGCAAGATGGAGGCGATCCAGGGGATTAATCTGGGCTCTGGCAACTTGCCGGATTTACGCCTTTTGAAGGTCATGTTCGAAACATGGTCACCTACTTCAGCTCAAAGGCAACCTTGATGATAACCTGATACTCACTGACTTTGCCGTCATCACCAATATGACCGCGAACTTCCTCAACCTCAAACCAGGAAAGTTTTTCTAAGGATTTCTGTGCCTTGGTTACAGCCTGTTGAATGGCCTCTTCGATTCCTGCGCTGGATACCCCAATTACTTCGACTTTTTTGTAGGTCCGGCCCTTTCCGTAAGGCATTGCATCCTCCTTTGTTAAGATCCGTGGAAGTTTCACCCTCTTGGAGTTTAGCACCTTGATCTTTGCTGTAAAGCGGGCCTGAAAGAGATGTATAGAGCCCGGAAAAACCAGCCAGCGTGGTGAACTTAATATCTAGTATTGAGTTGCGTCTTGCGGGCCATTGCCGGCGTTGGTAGCAAATATTTCGAAATCAACTTCAATTCAGTCAGGATCGGAGGGAACGTGATTTATAATAAAAGCGCAATTCGGTTTTTTGTTCTTTCAGTCTTTTTGCCGCATATAAAGAAACGGCAGGCCGACCACCAGGGCTATGAGCAACGCCACTAAACCTTTGGCGACAACCGCCACCACCATGAGAAGAATGGGGGGGAGGACAGCGCTGAAACAATAGCCGACCAGACTAGCGAAAGCGAAGCCAAAACCGATAACAAGGGCCGCCTTGAGATAGCTTTTAACCAGACTATGAGCAAGTAGGCTGGCTACAAAGGAGAACAGGACAAAAAAGGCCATACTCCAGAACGCCAAAGTGCGTTGGACCGGGTCTGCCGCGGGTGCCTGAATATTGAACTGTTGGCCCTCCTTTTCTTCTTTTTCCGTATTGGAAAGCCACATGTTCACTGCCAGATATTCTCCCCAAGACCGAATCGGGACTTGAGACTGATCCACGGTATCCGTTTGCTGGTAAGTGGAGGAAGCAATGGCCGTTGGCTTACCACCTGAACCGCCGCCTGAACCACCGCCTGAACCACCGGAACCACCGGAACCACCGGAACCACCGGAACCACCGGAACCACCGGAACCACCGGAACCACCGGAACCACCGGAACCACCGGAACCACCGGAACCACCGGAACCGCCCGAACCGCCCGAACCGCCCGAACCACCCGAACCACCCGAACCACCCGAACCACCCGAACCACCGGAACCACCCGAACCACCGGAACCACCCGAACCACCCGAACCGCCCGAACCACCCGAACCACCCGAACCACCCGAACCACCCGAACCACCCGAACCGCCCGAACCGCCCGAACCGCCCGAACCGCCCGAACCGCCCGAACCACCCGAACCACCGAACCACCGGAACCACCGGAACCACCCGAACCACCCGAACCACCCGAACCACCGGAACCACCGGAACCACCGGAACCACCGGAACCACCGGAACCACCGGAACCACCGGAACCGCCAGAACCGCCAGAACCGCCAGAACCTCCAGAACCTCCAGAACCTCCAGAACCTCCAGAACCTCCAGAACCTCCCCCATCTCCGGGCAGGGCATTCGCCAACGGCTCGTAGGTATTGGATACCTTGGTTCCAAGGTTTGTAATGGAAAGCATTGCTACTAAGATTATCAAGGCCAGAAGCACAGCATATTCAACTGCTGATGCTCCCTCTTCGGATCTCCATCGAAATTTCATTCATATCTCCCATGGGGAAATTGCAGTTACATCAAGCTCATATCTAAAATCTACCAGATGGGAGGGACAATTCCACAGCAGCACGTTCTTCCCCTGACCAAGGCTGATTCTGAGGGTTGGATACGAGAAGGTATCAGGAAAGGTCGAACGGAGTCGTGTGTGGAAAAGCGAAAATAGAGGTTTAATGTTTCATCAAATCAATCTGGCGGAAACAATCCTGCAAAAGCTCAAAAGGGATGTTGTTAAGGCTATGCTGTCTGCCGCAAACAGCCGGTTTTTCTAAGGAAGCAGCAGCTCACAAGGGAGCTGTACCCATGCGGGAAAGTTATTACCTTTATGATGTTTCTAGATGAGAATCAGCAGGGCGGGAAGGGCAAGGCAGACGAAACAGCACAGGGTCCAGCGGAACATCTGTCGGGTGCTGAAAAATCCGACCAGGCCGAGCTTGAAGCAGAGGTTGGAGACGAGGGCGATGAGGATGCTGATGTGGGCTTGGGATGCTCCCAATACCCCCTGTTGAACCAGGCGCGCATTGGACAGGGTGATGGCATCGACATCGGTCAGGCCGGAAATCAGAGCGACGATATAGACTCCGCGGTCGCCTAAATAATCTTTCGCTGCGGAAACGGCGAGGATGACCGCGGCGTAGAGCAGACCGAAAAACAGGGCCTGAGGCAGTTCCACAGGGTTCTTGGTGTCTGGTGCCGGCCCATCGTTGCGGGGGGTTTTTCGCCTGTCACGTCCTAAAATAGATTGACGGTTTTTTCAAGCCACCTCCCTTGCGGAGGTGGCTTTCTTATGTACTTCTTCTGGTGTTTTCATGTCTAAGCTGAGGTGTGGCCTCAGACGATTGTAGGTATCGACGGATTCCCGCACCAAACCCTTCAACTCACTCAAAGTCCGGCACTTGGTGATCAGAAACTCCTGCTTCAAAATACCATTTACCCTCTCGGCCAAAGCGTTCTGATAACAATCATAGCCATCTGTCATTGACGGCGTCATACCATGACGCTTTAGCTCTTGCTGGTAGATCGCTGAACAATATTGTAGACCTCGGTCTGAATGGTGTATTAACGCTCGGCTTGTCTGTCGTTGCTTAGCTGCCCGACGTAAAGCTTTTACGACCCTGTCAGCACGCATATTGTCACTGACTTCATAACCCATGATTTTGCGGCTATAGGCATCTGTGACCAATGATAGATAGTGAACACCTTCATCCGTTTCAACGTAGGTAATATCGCTCACAAAGGCTTGTTCGGCACAGCTGATCTCTTGACTGCCTAAACGATTCGGGTATTTCTTCATCCAATGTTTGCTGTGCGTCGTTTTTGTGTAGCGCTTGATCGGTGTCACCAGCAGTTGATGCGCTCTCAAATAGTCAAAAAAAGCGTCACGCCCCAACTTTATTCCCTGCTCAACAAACATGGGTTTCAACAAAAAATACAGTTTGCGCGTACCAAGCCGCGGCATAAACCGTCTGACCTCCATCACCATTGACTTGACGGGTGCCAACTCTATGCTGCGCTGCTCACTGCGTTTTTCTCTTTGATAAACGGCTTGCCGGGTGATGCCAAGGAGCTTACAAGCGCGGCTTAGACTCAGCCCTTTTTGTTTTTGAAGGCGTCTCGCTCCTTGGCAATATACTTTTTTCGCAGTCCCGTTCCGTGCTCTGCATCCAGGATATCCACCACTTCATTCAACAACAGATTGCGAAGACGTTCATCCTCAAGTTCGCGCTCGAGTCGCTTGATTTTCTGTGCGGGACTTTCTTTGGCTTTGGGAGATTTGGGCATGGTCATCCTCACAGGTTGGGTCCAATCCAGCCTTCCGTGTTTTCGCAACCATTTTAACACTGTCGAGCGGCCCTGGATGCCATAAATCTTCTGAGCCTGCTTGTAGGTCATGTCGCCTTTTTCTACGGCAGCAACCACCTGCAATTTAAAGCCCATGGTGTAATCACGTTGAGTACGTCTCTTCCGCTTACTTTCTGCTGTGTCCATAAATAAGCCTCCTAGCTGTAAACTTATTTCAGGACGGGACAGCCAGATCATAAAGGCCGGGACCAGGCCGCCGACGAACATGGCTGCCATGGGGAGAGCCAGCCCGGCCAAGAGAGTAGGCTGGATCATGCCGATCAGGAAGGCGACGCGTATCAGCACCACTGTTGAAGCCAGGGCGACAACGAGAGCTGCGGCTCGGGAGAAGCCGGGGTTGTCCCGGGTGTAGCGACTGAACGACAGAGTGGTGGCGGTGCTGGAAACAATACCGCCGAGGATGCCGAGTACCGGGCTGCCCCAACGTTGTCCGGCTACCTTGAGAGTGATATAGCCGGCCAGGTTGATGGCGCTGATGATCACCACCATCAGCCAGATATTGTAGGGGTTCAATGCCTGGTAGGGGCCGAAGCCCCGGTTGGGCAGAATCGGTAAAATGATAAATGCGACCAGAATAAATTGAAAAATCGCATAGAGGTCTCTTTGTTGCAGGCGGCGAGAGAATTCGTGCATCTGCAGTTTGAAATAGAGAATGACCGTGGTCGCCAGGGCGATGGCTACGGCGGGTACCGTGTAGCCTGTCGCCAGCAGACCCCCGATGCCATAAGCCACCAAGAGGGCGACGGAGGTGGTCAACCCCGGTTTTATGTCTTCTTTAAGGCGGAGGACATGGACCATGGCCGACTGAACGGTAACGGCCAAAAGGCCCGCAGGGACCATCCATGGATACGAACCGCTGAGCGCCATGTTGCCGCAGATGGCTCCCAGCAGCGTCACCAGAATGAAGGTGCGAAATCCGGCTAGCCTCTGCTCCTGTCGTTCTCGCTCCAAGCCCATCAGGGCCCCGAGCAGAATAGCCAGAAAATAGGGTTCAAAGAGTTTCCAGACAGTCATTTCATTCATGCGCTACCGGCCCTTGGGGTGAAGTGAAGGTGTTGGATATCATTTACAAAAAGTATAACAAAAAGGGTGGAACTTGAAAAAATGCAAATTTTTTGACGGAGAATCGATTAGTTTGCATAGTTTTTGCTAATATTTTCAGTGGAAGCAGCAGCCAGTGCTTGGTCGCGGACGGTATAGGAGTATAGTGGCATCCGGGACAGAGACGACAGGCTGCGTAGTTGAGAATGTCCCATATTCCAAAGGAGGCAGTATTTTGTACTATCTCAGCATGAAAGTCACTCCCCCCTGGAACCAAGATCGCCCCCGCAAGGTCAAACAAGCCCTGGCCCATTTCTGGGTCGAGGCGGAAACCAGCAATAGCGCGGCCCATAAAGCCTTGGATTATCTAGAACAACGCCAGTGGCAGGTCTTGGCTATTCAGGAGAAACCCAACGAGGTCAGTGAACAGGACGACTCCCATGGTTGTATGGGCTTAACCCAATCGGTAAGGGCCAAGGTTTATGGTTTGTCCCTGTGTCTGACCGATTGGGTTTATGAAGGCCTGCAGTAGGGGGTGGTTCTTTAGCTTTGCGCGAGTCCTCCCGCACCAGAATATGGTGCCTTTTATGCGAGCGGTTCTCTGCTGACTGACGTATTTAATAGCACTTTTCTAGCTGATCGAAATCCCTGTGATCTGCCAGGGAGGTAACAGCGCCTCCCCATGGATCACTGTCATCGGTTTGCCTACCCTATTGGATCAGGCTGAGTTCCGCTCCAGCGTTTATGCAGGGTAGAGCCCGGCCGTCTGCGACACTATTCCTTTCAGAACTTTCCAGCAAGAAGCAGTATTCGTAGCAAACTCTCAATAGGGTATCGTTTTTATTGCAATTACAGACATGGCTTGAAACAAGAACGACCCATCTGAGTTACGGATGGGCCATTTTCATGCCAGGTGAATGGCGAAATTCAAATTTTTTTTGATTGTGATTTAATGCATTGGTAGAGAGATTTTTGCCTGTGTACCTTGATCGGTTGAACTGTCAACGGAAATCTCTCCGCCGTGGGCGTGAACAATCGACTGGACCAGAGTCAGGCCAAGGCCGTTTCCTGGTGTTGAACGACTTTGATCCCCCCGGAAAAACCGATCATAGATACGGACCAAGTCGTCTTTGGGGATGCCAGGTCCATTGTCAACGACCTTAACAACAAGGTGTTGATTTTCGGTATGTGCAGAAACCACCACTTGTCCGCCTTGCTGGGTGAACTTTATCGCATTGTCTAGCAGATTGGCGAGTGCCCTTTGCAGACAACTCCGATCGCCATACACAATGAGGTCAATCTCAGGGATTTTTGTGGTTAAGGATATCCCCTTATCCTGTGCGACCGAGGAATAAAGTTCTGCCACGTCCTGAATTATTTCTTTTATATCGACAGGCTTTTGGGCAGGTGGGCGCAGGCCTGCATCGGTTTCGGCGATTTCGAGCATAACGTTGATTATGCCAACCAGACGGTCACTCTCTTCAACAACGGCCCCTGCCATGTCCCGATATTCTTCAAGACTCTGGTCGCCCGTCAGCGTTGTTTCTGCCAGGCCGCGCATGCGTGTCACCGGACTTCGCAGGTCATGGGCTACGTTATTGGTTACGTCATGCAGCTCACCGATAAGAGACTGAATCCGGTCCTGCATGCGATTGAAGGAGTGGGTAAGATTCTTGATCTCTTCACTGCCACCATCCAGGACGATGCGTTGCGACAAATCGCCCCGGCTCATCTGGTCGGCACCGTGCCGGACACGTTGAATGCCGCTAAGGGCATTCTTTGCCACATAAAAGCCGATGAGAATGCCGACCATGAGCATAATCGCAAAAGAGAGGTAAAACACCCCGCGAAAGTCTTTGAGGAGCTGTTCGTCCTCGCTGAGAATCTTGCCGAACTGAATAAGATGACCGTCCCCAAGTTCCTGAAAAAATATTCGCACCCGGTCCCGATTCCCGGGCAGGTAGATGGTCTGGAAGCGTTCGCTGCGGTGTATCTCCAGTTCTCGGGTATGCGCTGGCAACCCCTGCCAACGGCTGAGATCGGAGGAGGAAACTACTTTGAATTCGGGCGAATAGACGCGGATAAAAACATGCTCGTCCCCTTCGCCTTCCGTCTCGAGAAACACTTCCCGCGCAAGGCCTTCGAGTCCATTCTCCTGATAAATCTCCACGCACTCACGGCCATCGCCGCTGAGTTCGGTATCGACTCTTTGCAGCAGGTTGGTTTCCAGATTGTTGTCGATCGTCTCGAAAACAGCCAGCGACAAGATGGCAAAGAGGAGGGTATATAGAAAGGTTAGACGAGCAGGAAGGGTACGAAACATCTATTTTTTATCCTCAAGGAGATAGCCTGCTCCCCGTACGGTGTGAATCAATTTACGAAATCGCGGCAGGTCGACCTTGTCCCGCAAGCGACAGATGCGGGATTCGACGACATTGCTTTCCGGATCAAAATTATAATCCCAAACGTGTTCCATAATCATCGTCTTTGAAACGACCCGCCCCTCGTTCCGCATAAGATATTCCAACAGTGAAAATTCACGTTGTTGCAGTTCGATTTCCATTTCCCCTCGGAAAACCTTGCGTTTCACAATATCCAGGGTCAGGTCAGATACTGTCAAGGTCGTCGGCTCTTCCCGGGCCTGACTTCGCCGCAACAAGGCCTGGACGCGGGTCAATAGTTCTGTGAAGGCGAAGGGTTTGACCAGATAGTCGTCGCCGCCGGTTTGTAAACCGAGAACCCGGTCATCAACGGTGTTTTTTGCGCTCAGAACAAGAATCGGGGTATTGATCCGTTGCTTGCGAAGACGCTCGATGAGCGTCAAGCCGTCGAGTTTGGGTAACATGATATCGATCACGGCAACGTCATAAAGTCCGTCCTCGGCCATAAACAGGCCTTCCATACCGTCGGCGGCACAGTCTACCGCAAACCCTGCCTGGGTGAACCCTTTTTTGATGAACTGTGCCGTTCGCACATCATCTTCTACAAGTAGTATTCGCATAGCAATCTCTCGTATTTACCAACTCGACTATTGACTGGGTTCAATAGCTCTAAAACCTACTTTACTCCCCGGAGTAATTTCATCTTATTTGTTCTTATGGGGTATTGCAAAGAAGTAATGACGACAAGCTTCACAGGTTTTTTTTATTCTTTGCCTATGGTGCAGGAGCGATTCTGTCAATTGTGCAGAGGTCTTCGACTACCGGCCAGTTCTTCTTTCTCAAGATGAGTTACATCTCGAGGCTTGAGCTGGGCTACTAGGCCATCGCTATCGTTTATGCGGACGGCGGCCAGAGAATGCTCGCCAAGGGTATATTGTTGTTTCCGATATGCAACGTTTGGCCAGAGGGCTGTGGCGAGGGCATCTTTTGTCAGCTCTGGGTCCGGTTGCCGGATCGGGATAAGATTTCCGGAACTGAAGGTAAATTGTTGTGCCGGTTTGTTTTGCGCATGAACCACGACCTGATCTCCACGCATGTATGCATGGGTCGATCCGTATTGCATAATGGCACGGCCGGGAAATTCCTCGGGAAGCTGTAAAAGGTCATAACCGGGCATGGGATGCTCAGAATCAATGCCCATGAGAGACAAGAGGGTTGGGGCCAGGTCGGCCTGGCTGGCAATCTTGTCGAACTTGCCGGGTTTGATGGTCCCCCCCAGAATCAACCCAGGAATGTGGAAGTGTTCTATGGGGATCAGACTGGGGCCTTTGACCACATCATCGTGATCGGCAACCACCAGGAACAGGGTGTTGTCCCAGTAATCGGAAGCACGGGCCTTGCGGAAAAACTCGCCCAAAGCATAGTCGGCATATTTTATAGCATCGGCGACAGTACCCCGCTTCGCCGTCGAGTTCGCTACAGGGTTTTCCGGGATATCATAGGGGGAGTGATTAGAAGAGGTAAAGACCAGGGCAAAGAAGGGATTGTCACCGTGTCGGGAAAATTCCTTATCGGCCCGGCGAAACAGGTCGCCATCCGAAACTCCCCAGGTGCCACGAAAGTCCGGGTCATCATAATCATTTTCGTCGATGACCCGGTCAAAGCCATTAGCCAGAAGAAAGCCGCGCATGTTGTCGAAATGGCTTTCGCCCCCGTAAATAAACTCAGAGCGGTAGCCAGCTTCCTTCAATATTCGAGCGATGGTAAAAAAACCTTGTTGTGCCAGGCCGAGTTTTATGACGCCACGTGCTGAGCTCGGAAGAAATCCGGTAGTGATGGCTTCAATGCCGCGAATGGAACGAGTTCCCGTTGCGTAAAGTTGCTTAAACCATAGGCCTTGTTTGGCTAGCTCATCCAGCTCGGGGGTGAAGGGTTTGCCCCCCAGGGACTCAACATATTGCGCCCCCAGACTCTCTTCCAGGATGATGACCAGATTCATCGGTTTTTGACGAACGGAGCTGGCTTTTTGCTGATGCAGTGTAGGAACTTCCTCCGACACGAAAGCGGCTGATGGAAGCATCATTTCGCGCCGCATACGTTGTACGATTTCTTCCTTCTTCATTCGGGGGTAGATCTTGCCAGTATTCTTCTCATCCTTCAGACGGTAAATCGAATAAAGAACCGAATACGCCGAATTGAGACACAGTTCATTCACCAGGTGGTCGCTGGAAAAAGCCGCCGTACTGGGGTTGGCAGGGCGGTGATCAAAACTGTTGCGGCCACCGATGAAGAGAATGCAGAGGACGAGGGGGCAAACGACTAGCCGCTTCCAGATACTCCACTGGGGGACGGGCTTAACGGGTGCCCGAAAAATCCATCGGACAACAAATATCATGGCCGTCGTCAATATCAAAGCGACCAGGAGTTGGGCTCTGAAACCGCCCCATATTGTCAGGGCAACCTCCCTTGGATGATTAAGATATTCGATGAAAATCCGATTGGGCCGAAGATCGTATTGCAGGATAAAAGGGGGGGTGGCTGTCTCCATAAAAACCAGGAAGACGATCCAGAAGGACAGCCAGACTGAAGAGAACTTCTGCCAGATAGATTTGCTGTTTAAACGGACGGGAAACAAAAACAATCCCAGCACTAGCGGAATCAGCAGATAACAGATCAGAATCATGTCCATCCGGATTCCAAAACCGAGCACTCTCCACAGCCCATCGACCGCCGCAACCCGCGGCCATTGCCAAAGAACCAGGCCGAAGCGGGTAAGGCTAAGCAGTAATGTGGCAAGCGCAAAAAATTTCAGAAGCGGGAGCAGGGGCCCGGCAGCTTTGGCAATTCGTGCAAAGTAACGGGTAACCTGTTTGGGCCTTTTTTCAAAGAGCGATACTTTTGACATACTTATCTTCCCTCAAACGAGATGCTGCAGAGCTACTGGTGCAATGCTTTGCGGCAACAATTATCGACGCACCGATACAAAGAGCGGTGGCTATCAGGGAAAATATAAGGGGTTGACGTTACGTCAAGATGACGGGGACATTACCATCTGGTCATCTTCAACCAAAAACAGAAGATATTCTTGGCAGATGGTAACCGGAGAGGGGAAACTACGGTGTCCACGGCTTGTGTAAACATTTAAGAGAATGACTGGGGTGGGGAAATGCGCAGCTTAAAAAAACTGGTGATTCAGAAAGGGAGAGTCCGCAAACACTGTTAATGGGTGACAGGTTGGATAATTCACCGTCCCGTGGTGAAGAGGACTATTTGAGCTGACTGGCCAGAAAACGGTCGAGTTGATTGGCAAAGGCGGTGCGATCCTGCTTATTGAAGGGGGCCGGTCCTCCGGTGTCGATACCGCTACCGCGCAGTTCGTCCATCAGGTCGCGCATGGCCAGCCGTTCGCGAATATTGTCTCTGTCATACAGTTCTCCCCGGGGATTGAGGGCGTGGCCGCCCTTATCGACGACCAGTGCAGCCAGGGGGATGTCAGCCGTAATCACCAGGTCGCCGGGCTGTAACAGTTCGACGATGGTGGCATCGGCGACATCCATCCCCGAGGCGACGATCATCGAACGAATGTAACGGGAAGCCGGAGTCGACAGTGGTTTGTTAGCCACCAGAATGAGGGATACCTTCACCCGCTCGGCCGCGCGAAACAGGATCTCCTTGATAGGTTTGGGACAGGCGTCGGCATCGATCCAGATCTGCATTTACAAATCCCCTTCCTGAACCGCCTCGGCGGCACAGCGGCCGGCCAGCCAGCCCGTTGAAAAGGCTGCTTGCAGGTTGTAGCCGCCGGTCTCCGCTTGCAAGTCGAGCAGCTCCCCGGCCAGATAAAGCCCCTCGGTCAGACGCGATTCCATAGTGCGTGGATCGACTTCCTTCGTTTCGACGCCACCGGCGGTAACAATAGCCTCGCTAAAGGGACGATGACCGCTGATTTCAAGACGAAAGTCCTTGATCCAACGGCCTAGTTTACGGCGTTCTTTGGCGTTCAGGGTGGCGGCTGTGCGCTCTGCGGGAAGACCGGTAAGATCGAGGCAGACCGGCACCATGGCTGCGGGTAAAAGACCCCGCAACAGGCTGGAGATGGGCTCCTTGCCGCGGGCGTCCAGATCGCGCAGCAGGCGGCGGTCGAGTTTTTGCTCGTCGAGGGCCGGTTTGAGATCGAGAGATAATTCCACTTTATGGTTGCTGCGCAGGGCGTCTACCGCCAAGCCGCTCAGGGTCAGGATGATTGGACCGGTGACTCCCGACTTGCTGAAGACCAGCTCGCCGAAATCTTCCGCCACCTTTTTACCGTTGACCAGCAACCGGGCTTGGACGTTGCGCAGGTTGAGGTCGGCCATGCGCCCGGTAACAGAATCGGCCGTCTCGAGGGGCACCAGGGCCGGCCGGATATCGATAATATGATGACCTGCGGCGGCGGCGAAGCGATAGCCGTCCCCGGTGGAGCCCGTAGCTGGATAGGAAGCCCCGCCGGTGGCCAGAATCGCCGCTTTGCAAGGAATCTCTTGACCGTTGCAGACAACCCCGGTCAATCGGCCATCGGTCACCACCAGCCTTTCGACGGTCGCCGAGGTTTGTACGGTGACGCCGACCTCCTGCAGCCAGCGGCGCAGCGTTCTCAACACGTCACCGGCCTGACCGCTGGCGGGAAACACCCGCCCGCCCCGCTCGGTAACCAGCTTGAGACCGAGGTCTTCAAAGAAATCCATCAAGTCAACATTGAAAAAACGCGCGAAGGCTTGCCGCAAAAAGCGTCCTGAGGGACCAAAGTGGGCGATGAACTCGCGCATTTCAGCACTGTTGGTGAGATTGCAGCGGCCTTTGCCGGTGATGCCGAGCTTGCGCCCGGGCAATGGCATCTTCTCTAAGAGCAGGGTGCGGGCGCCGGCTTGCGCCGCCTGGCCAGCGGCCATCATGCCGGCGGCACCGCCGCCAATAACGATAATATCCGGTTGAGTCAAAGGTCAGCCTGTAAATGAATAGAATGGGGGATGGTGATTTTTCACAATGTGCTGAAGGACAATACAGATCGTTAACGCCTAGTGCAAGCCCTTTGCTTAAGGAACCCCTTATCAGCGGGACTCGACGACCCAGGAAGGGTTGAACCCCGTGTCGGGACTAGCGCTGCGCCAGGTTTCAAATTCTTCACGGGTGTTAAGGTTGAGGAACATCTGCCAGTCGGGACTGTAGCGCCTGGCATCCGCTTCACTGACATAGTGAGTGTCGTGTTCGTGAAGAAACTGAAAGAGGGAATGGTGGCCGCGATGAAGATAGTCTTCGATGCCTGGTACCAAATCGCGGGCATAGAAGGCGTTAAAGGGCTCGATCCAATCGCCAAAGCGGGTGATGCAGGCGGTGTTTGTGCCGCCTCGCAGGCGTTGCTGCATGAAGCGGATATAGTCGAGATTGATGTTGGGCATGTCGCAGGCCAGGAAGTAAACCTGGCGAGAGCTTGCCGTCTTAAGGCCGATATGGATTCCGCCCAGGGGGCCTTTGTCGCACAGTTCGTCACTGACCAGAACAAAGGGGGGATCCCGATAGAGATCGGGGGTGTTGGTCACCACGATGATTTGATCAAAAAGGTTGGCCAGTTGCTTGCCATGGTGGCAGAGCAGATAGTGGTTCTTGATCTGCAAGAACTGTTTGTCGAAGCCCATGCGGCGGCTTTTACCGCCCGCCAGTATGACGGCGCTGCCGAATTCCCTGTCCATTACTTCTCCGGCTTACTAGAAAATTTACAGCCTTGCAAAAGGGTCAGTCTCGAGTCAGGCAGGAAAAATTGGTGTAAACGTTAAAGTTATTGCCGCGGGCAAACCCGATCAGTGTCATGTCCAGAGCTTTGGCCTGTTCAATAGCGGCACTGGTCGGCGCCGACCGGGAGATGATGGCGGGTATTCCCCGCCGGGCCACCTTGGCAAGAATTTCCGTGGAAATCCTGCCGCTGGTGAGCACGATTTTATCGTGCAGCGGCATATCGTGCATCATGGCATGGCCCAATACCTTGTCCAGGGCATTGTGCCGGCCGATGTCGTCTTCAAAAAGCAACAAGTCGCTGCCGTCGGAAAGGGCACAGCTGTGGACCCCGCCGGTATCGAGAAACAGCTGGGATTTTCCGCTGAACCGATCCATGAGTTCCAGAACCTTTGTTGCCTCGATGGAAAAGTCGTCGCGACAATGTCCGGTCAATGCCTGGATGCTGCCGGTATCCAGGGTGGAGTGGCCTTTGCCGCCGGCCGTCGGTACCGTTTTGCGGCTAAAGGGTTGATCGTCCTTCAAGCGCGCGGCGGCCGCTTTTCCAAGGGTCACCCGGGCTTGTTGCCGGGCCTCGTCGATGGTCAGCTCCTGCAGATCGCTGCGGTCTTGAATGATCCCTTCGGAGAAAAGGAAGCCGACCACCAGGTCGTCCAGAGAACGGGGGTACAGAGCAAAATAACGAAATCCCTGCCGTTGACCTGAATCGCCAGGTTGTATTCAGCGACCACCACGTCCGATACTTCGCTGGTTTGCCCCTGACGATATTTTAGAATCGGGAATTCCCGTCGGTCGCTAACAGCTTCCATGAACCTCTTTCTCGAAAATTAAACGGCAGGTCGTTACAATATTTAAGCTTTCTGGGCCGCCAGATACTGTTTAGCCAGGTTTGTGTTGACATGCACGACCCCGTTGTTCAGATTCTTGAAGGGATAATCATCGGTGATGGACGGCAGAGCGTCGGCATCCTCCTGGGTGCGCAACACCATGCCCGCCGGCACATAGCAGCCATCGGCCACGGAGACGCCCATAACAATGGCGCCGGGTTCGATAACGCAACCCTTACCGACGAAGGATTTGAATACCAGGGCTTTCATGCCGACGAAAGTTCCATCGAGGACTACGGCCGGGCCGTGGATCTGTACCTGGTGAGCCAGGGAAACGCGGCGACCGACATAGACGCCATATTTCTCCCCTTCAACCTCATAGAGGTTTTTGGTGACCTCTTTGCCGTTCATTTCCGTTTCCAGAGCGTGAATGACCACCCCGTCCTGAACATTGGAATCGTCGCCGACAAACAGCGGCTGCCCTTCGTCGCCTCGCACTACCGCAGTAGGCGAGACCATGATGTTTTTGCCGAGAATAACATTGCCGATAACGGCGGCCAGGGGATGGACATAACTGGTGGCATCGATAACAGGTTCCGAGGATTTTCCGCAAAAATCGGTGACAACATTTTTTTCGATCATAATTCAGAACTCCACTGATACAAAAGTCGAGAGGGTTAAAAAGGTTTGGTGGACACCATTATAACCGGAGACTACCGTCGCTGCGAAGTCTTTTTGATGGCGTCGCAAAAAGGCCATCCTGCTAGCTTCTGCTGCCCGTATCCTATCTAAATCTTCTCCACCCTGGCCGCACAGGACTTGTACTCGGGGATCTTGGCGATCGGGTCAAGTGCCGGGTTGGTCAGGGTGTTGGCCGATCCGTCGGCAAAATGGAACGGCATGAAGATAACGTTTTCTTTCAGGATGTTGGTGAGTTTGGCGGTCACTTCGACCCGACCGCGACGGGTCGATACGGCGACCTTGTCGCCATTTGCGATGCCCAGTTTCCTGGCCAGTGTCGGGTTGATCTCGACAAAGGATTCGGGACACATCTGATTCAGGCCCGCTTCCTTACCGGTCATAGTCCGGGTGTGGTAGTGATAGAGCACCCGCCCGGTGGTCATAACCAGAGGGTACTCCGCACAGGGCAGCTCGGCGCTGGGCTTGAACACTGCCGGCTTGAACAGACCCGGACCGCGGGCGCATTGGCCGGCGTGCAGGAACCTGGTTCCCGGGTGGTCCGTCGTCGGGCAGGGCCACTGCAGGCTGCCCAATTTTTCCAGCCTCGCATAGTTGATCCCGCCGTAGGAGGGAGTCACCGAAGCGAGTTCCGTGAAGATTTCCTCGGCAGCGGCGTAGGTCTTTTCGATACCGAGCCTGTTGAGAAGGTCGCTCAGAATCACCCAGTCGGGCTTGCAGTTGCCCACCGGCTCGATGGCCTTACGCACCCTCTGGACACGGCGCTCGGTATTAACGAAGGTACCGTTCTTCTCGGCGAAGGTAGCCGCCGGAAGAACCACGTCGGCCATTTGCGCGGTTTCGGTGAGGAAGATGTCCTGTACCACCAGAAACTCGGTATTGCTCAGAGCCTTTTCGACATGGGTCAGGTCCGGGTCGGAAACCATGGGGTTTTCGCCCATGATGTACAGCACCTTGATCTCTCCGTGACCGGCCTTGTCGACGATTTCGGTCAGGGTCATGCCGGGTTTGTCGGACAGTTCGACGCCCCAGGCCTTCTGGAACTTGGCCTTCACCTCGGCATCGGTGACCTTCTGGTAGCCGGGATAGGTGCCGGGCAGGCCGCCCATGTCACAGGCGCCCTGAACATTGTTCTGGCCGCGCAGCGGGTTGATGCCGCCCGATTCGATACCGATATTGCCGCAGAGCAGCGCCAGGTTAGCGAGGCTCATGACCCCTTCGGTGCCGCTGGAATGTTGGGTGACGCCCATGCAGTAGACGATGGCACCTTTAGCGGCTTCGGCATACATGCGGGCGGCGGCCTTGATGTCTTCGGCGCTGACGCCGCAGATCTCAGCCGCTTTTTCCGGGCTGAAGTCGGCCAGGGTGGCTACCAGCTCGTCGTAGTTTTCGGTGCGCTCTTTGATGTATTCGACATCCTGCAGCCCTTCATTGATGATGGTGCTCATGAGACCGTTGTACAGCGCGATGTTGGTTCCCGGAGTGATCTGCAGGAAGATCTCCGCATCGGCAGTTATCTCGATCGCCCGCGGCTCGGCGACGATGATCTTCGCGCCTCTTTTCTTTGCCTGACGTATCTTGGCGCCGATGACCGGATGAGACTCGGTCGTGTTGGAGCCGGTGATGAAAATTACATTACTGGCCATCAGCTCGTTGATGCTGTTGGTCATTGCGCCACTTCCAAGCGTAGTTGCCAGACCGGCAACTGTTGAGGAGTGTCAAAGTCGGGCACAATGGTCGACACTGTTGGTGCCGAACCCCGCTCGAACCAGTTTCTGGAACAGGTAATTTTCTTCGTTGGTGACACGGGCCGAAGACAGTCCCGCCAGGGCCTCGCTGCCGTATTCCGATTTAACGGTTTTGACCTTGTCGATAATGAGGTCGTAGGCCTCTTCCCAGCTTGCTTCGACGAACTGGCCGTCCTTTTTGATCAGCGGGGAAGTCAGGCGGTCGGGATGGTTGATGAAGTTGAAAGCGAACTTGCCTTTGACGCACAACAGACCATCGTTGGAAGGGCCGTTAGCGGGCTCGACACCGACAACCTTGTTGTCTTTGGTCAACAGGGTCATCTGGCAGCCGACACCGCAGTAAGAGCAGGTGGTGGCCACTTTGGAGACTTCCCAGCTGCGGAACTTTTCTTTGCTCTTGGGCAGTAGAGCACCGGTGGGGCAGAGCGAAACGCAGTTGCCGCAGGAAACGCAGGTCGATTCGTCCATTCCTCGATCGAAGGGGGCTACCGGATGGGTGCTGAAACCGCGGTCGCCGAAGCCGATGGCGTTGGTGTTCTGAAAGTTCTGACAAATGACGACGCAGCGACGACAGGCCACACACTTGTTGAGATTGCGGCTGTAGAATTTATTGGTTGTATCTATCGGGAAGTCATTGCGCTGACCCGGAAAGGAAGTTTGTTCAAGGTCGTATTGGTAGCAGAGGTCCTGCAGGGCACAGCGTCCAGCCTGTTCGCAGGTAAGACAATCGAGGGGATGGTCGGAAAGCATCAGGTCGACAACGGTCTTGCGCGCTGCATGAACCCGTTCGGTGTCGGTCTTGACGATCATGCCTTCCATGACCGGGGTGGCGCAGGCGGGGGCCAGGTTGCGGCGGCCTTCAACTTCCACCACGCAGACCCGGCAGGCGGCAGTCTGCTGGTTGCATTTCTCTTCCATTTCCAAATGGCACAGGGTCGGAATCTTCACTCCCAGCTGACTGGCAGCATCGAGAATCGCGCTGCCGGTCGGTACCTGCGTGGTTTGACCGTCAATGGTTATATTCAACATAGACATGTCAGATGTCTCCTTCTTTTTTAATGGCGGCGTCGCAAAAAGTCCGCCCTACGGCGTTACGGCATTTTTTCAGGATCTCGACATACTAGATGTATGCCTTCACCCCTAAAAAAACACCAAGCCTTGTAGGACGAAATTTTTGCTTAGCCATTTTACAAAATTTAGCTTAGTGAATTCATGGGGTCTGCTAATGCATTAAGACCATCGATGCAGCTTGCGACGCCATCAAGAAAAGTCGGCAATGATGTCTTTAACTTGGTCTGGAGTTACTTTTCCGTAGACCTTCTCACCGATCATGACCACGGGAGCCAGGGCGCAAGTGCCGACGCAACGCAGGCAGTCGATGGAGAATTGACCATCGGAAGTCACTTCACTGACCTCGACACCACCGAGTTGCTGCCGGAAGGATTCAACGATCTTATCGGCACCGACGACGAAGCAGGCCGTCCCCATGCAGATGGAGATGGGGTGCTTACCCTTGGGTATCTGGGTGAAGAAGGTGTAGAAGCTGACGACACCGTAGACGTGAACCACCGACACATCCATATGCTCTGCAACGAACTTCTGAACTTCTTCCGGAAGGTAGCCGAACAGACTCTGGGCTTTGTGCAGCGCTGTGACCAGGTGGCCGGCTTTGGTCGGCAGGCCCTCGATAAAGGCGGCAAGCTCCCGGTACAGGTTTTCGGGCAGTGCGTACCCTTCAGGGAGGTTGAATTCCCCGCTCGTTTGGTTTGTAGACATGGTTTTTCTTCCCAGTTGCCGGACTGTCAAAAGGAACAGGCTGTTTTCCGGTTGAGCCATCAGGGGTAAAAGGTATGAGAACCTTTTTGCTCCTGCACATTACAATACAAAATCGCGCAGCGAACAAGTATGTTGTGGTTGTTCTCTTGTCGCAGGACCGGCCCGGTTTCGTGAACCGTCCTCTAGCGTTTCCTTAATACCCGCTTGTCGCCAATCCGGAGGGTGATTTTTTCCTGATCAAAATAGCCGAGCAGGGGAATCATGAATTTCCGCGAAAGTCCCGTCAGCTCCCGGAATTGGGGCGGGGTGATTTCCTCATTTTCTTTGAGAAAGGCCACCAGCCTTTCCTGTATCGACTGCAAAGGCTGGGGGGCGTAGAAGAGGTCGGCGGTTACTTTCACCGCCCGGTTCTCGCGGTGCAGCAGGATCAGGTGTTCCAGCACCGCCTTGTCGTTGCAGCGAACCAGTTCGCCCAAAACCTTGATGCTGGGCGGTTCGGTGCCCGCCTGTTGCAGGGCGCCTTCCAGTTTAGCCAGCACGGCGGCCTGATCAACAGCGGCAGAGGCCCGGTGACCCGGTATTTTGATCAGATCCCGGTCAACAATGATCTTCTGTTCCTTCTGCAACGCACTAAGCAGCGCCTCGAAGAAACGCACATCGCTTCGCTGTGGGATCTGCGCCTTCAGCTCTTCTTTGCCGATGCCTTCCTTAAGGGGGTTGGCCTGCAGGTACTTTTCCAAGCCTGTTGTCAGCAGTGACTTAAGGGTTGCGAAAGCTTCCCCGGCCAGAAACATGCGAGGTTTGCGCAGCGCCTGCACGATCAGGCCTTTGGAGAGCAGTCCGGCAAGGGGAGACTCAATCTTCTTTTCCGACAGGCCACTGCGAAGAACCAGTTCCTCCAAAGTCAGGCCGGACAGGAGACTCGCCTGCGTCAGGAGCAACAGCTTGTCGGTGTCCTCGCCTTGGTCGAGAGAGTGAAGCAGTTCCAACGCTTGGGCAGAGCGGCGTCTGCGGCGAGGCGGCGCGGGGTCGATGACGGTGCCGCCGCCGACGGTAATCTGGGGCGAGTAGCTGCGTACGATGAAATTGTCGCCGGGCAGGAGCAGAACCGGAGTTTTGAGACGCAGTTGAACGAAGGCCGATTCACCGGGGGCGAGGGAGCTCCGGTCAAGGAGGATCACCTGCGCCGACACCTCATAGGTGGCCGAATGGAGGCGCAGAGTGGCCCGATGTTTCAACTCCCGGGGAGCCGAAGCAAGGTAGTCGATCCGTGCATCTACCGTGCGGGTGGCACGAAATACTCCCCGGGGAACGACAACATCGCCACGGCAGAGTTGGTTATGATCGGCTCCTTGCAGGTTAACCGCCAGACGCTGGCCGGCCGCACCATTTTCGGTTGTTTGGCCGTGACTCTGCACGCTGCGGACCCGGGAGGTGAGGCCGGAAGGCAACACCTCCACTTCCTCGCCAGTGGCAATTTCCCCTGAAAGGAGGGTGCCGGTGACCACTGCACCGAAACCGGGAACGGAGAACACACGGTCGACGGGAAGGCGGAAGGAACCGTCAGCCGACTTTTCCTGTACTTCACTTGCCAGTAGCTCAAGGGCCGACTTGAGATCGTCGAGCCCGTGGTTGGTTCTCGATGAAACGGGGATGATCGCCGCCTCTTCCAAAAAGCTGCCGGCCAGATAGTCGCCGACCTCTTCGGTCACTAGCTGCAGCCACTCCTCATCCACCATGTCGCATTTGGTGAGGGCCACCAGTCCCTTTTTGACCCCGAGCAACTGGCAGATTTCCAGATGCTCCCGGGTCTGGGGCATGATCCCTTCGTCGGCGGCGATCACCAGCATCACCACATCCATTCCGCCGACTCCGGCCACCATGGCCCGCACAAACCGCTCATGGCCCGGCACGTCCACGATCCCGAACTGAATATCTCCCGGCAGTTCCAGATGAGCGAAACCCAGCTCAATGGTAATGCCTCGCTCTTTCTCTTCTTTCAGGCGATCCGTGTCGGTGCCGGTCAGGGCTTTGACCAGTGAGGTTTTGCCGTGGTCGATATGACCGGCGGTGCCGAGGATGAGGTGTTTCATGGTTGGATTGTCATCTTCTTGATTGCAACCAGGGGTAATTTGGCGGAAGCGCATGGGAATCGAACCCACCTGGGAAGTTTCTCACCCCCCACACCGGTTTTGAAGACCGGGCGGCCCACCAGAGACCGTCGCGCTTCCATGATCTTGTGAAATCAGAGCTAACATCTTAGCAACCAAATCGACGTTTTCAGGCCCTGAAAAAACCTTCATTCGTAAGTCGTTTAAGAGGTCGGATAGTAGCCGATTTGGGCAATGTTTGCAATTGATTTGAGCGAAAAAACGAGGGGTTGCGCCATAAGAAAAAGAAAAAACGGTTCTGCTGAAGACTTACTTCGAGGGAAAATGTTGCACAAGTTTGTCGATAAAGGCCTTGGCAGCCGGAGCCAGTTCGCGAGCCTTTCGGGTTACTAAATAAATGTGGCGATAAATGTCCAAACCCCGGATGTTGACGATGCACATTTCGCCCCGCTCGCACTCCTTTTTCACCGACAGTTCGGACAGAAAGGAAACCCCGGTACCGTGCAGGATCGCCTGTTTTACCGCTTCGTTGCTGCCGAGGACCATGGAGACTTTCAATTGTTCCGGGGCAAAGCTCGCCTTGGTCAGTTGCTCCCGCAGGGTTTGATCCGTTCCCGATCCAGATTCGCGAAAAATGAAAGATTCGCTGCCCAGATCTTCCGGAAGGATAAATTCCTTTACGCTCCAGGGATGCCCGACGGGCACCACCAGGGAGATTTTATCCAGGGACAGGGGGGTAAAGGCGAGACCCTTTTCAGGCACACAAGTGCCGATTAGGGCAAACTCCACCTCTTCATTTTTGAGCCGGTCCAGAGTTTCCCGGCTGTCTCCCTGGATGAGGGAAATGACCACGCCGGGATGTTCCTTTCGAAAGGAAGAAACGCAGAGGGGGATCATGTAGCAGGCGGGGATATTGCTACCGCCGATCTTCAGTACAACATCCTCCAAGCCGCGAAAACGGTTAAGAGCCAGGGGGATGTTCTGAGCTTCCGCCACCACCCGCCGGGCTTGCTCCAAAAGCAGTTTTCCCGCCTCGGTGAGAAAGGCCCCTTTCCCGGTCCGGTCCAGCAATTTCAGGTCAAATTCTTTTTCCAAAGAGGATATGTGCTGACTGACCGTCGACTGGGTCAGAAAGGTGATTTCCGCTGCGCGGGAAAAACTGCCGCTTTCGGCTACGGCGATGAAGACTTCTAGCTGTTTCAGGTTCATGGTCGTTTTCTTGGTTGAGCTGTAAATATCGATTGGATGGATATTTGAGTATTCAAAGCTCGAATTTTGTGTGCCAAGCATTTGATCGAATAGGTTTTTACAAATGACTATTCATAGCACGTATCTATCAAGCCGAATAGAGTTAGATTCATGAAGATGTTCTAGATAACAGGTGTTGTAAGATTCAGTTTTTCAGTGAATTCAGGTGCTTCCATTTATCCGTACAATAGCCGTTTATTCGGTGACAAATGAGCTGATGCCGGTGGTATATTGCTGTCCGCTGCCGTCGGTGGCAACAACCTGCCAGTAATAGGTGATGCCGGAGTAGAGGTCATTTGCCGTATAGCTGGTGTCCGCCAGGTTGTCGATCAACATCGTTGGTATGAAGGTGGGGTCTTTTTTGAGGCGACCTTTATTGCTTTTGATGTTGGTTCGCAACTCGGGATCAGTGCCGTATACTAGCGAGAAGGTGAGATCGAGATCGTCCGGCGGTGGGCTCCAGACCAGCACTACCGAGGAATCGACAATTTCGTTCATGCCCGGAGCCAGGATGGCGGGGAGCCACTCGCTGAACGCGAGGTTGGACAGTGAGCTTTCATAGCCGGTACTGTCGTAGGCGGTAGCGCGGAAATAGTAAATCGATCCTTCCGGAAGTTCATTCAGGGTGAAGGCAGTCACATTGCCGACATCGATGGGCGATGGACCCTCCAAGGCTTCCACTCCATCCAACGGCAACTCGCTGGAGTCGGCCTTGTAGTAGATTTTATAACCTGCGACATCCTGGCTGGTGCTCGGGTCCCAAGCAAGCTGGACGACTTGTGCCAAGAGGGGGGCGGCCCAGAACAGCAGCCCGGCGATAACCATCGTCAGGGAGGCGAGGGGCAATTTTGCAATGCTTTGCATGGAAAGTCTCCTTTCCCCCCTGATGGTCTAAGAATACCATTCGGAAGAATTATGAGGCAAGGCCTGTACCATATTTGCAGGGATCATTTAGGCTGCCATAATCCCTTGGAATATAGTGGTGTAAACCTCCCTGCTTTAGTGCCACCTGGAATGAGACATTTTCGGTTATTGGCTTACTGTGGGGGAGTTCGGGGGACACCATACTCATTAGGGAATCTGTCCAGTAAGATTAGGCCTGGTGAATAATTCCTTGAAAGAGTTACTAGAGGCGCTTAATATGCAGCATGGCCAGAATCGCACGAGTCGTTGCCCCCGGTTTGCCCCATCACATCACTCAACGGGGAAATCGTAGGCAGCAAACCTTCTTTTCTGACGAAGACTATCGAGCCTACCTCGATCTTTTGAGGCATTGGTGCGACTGGCATAAGGTCGCAATTTGGGCGTATTGTCTAATGCCCAATCATGTGCATCTTATTGCCGTGCCGCATGACCAAGACGGACTATGCCTTGCCATTGGTGAAACCCATCGCCGCTATACACGCCGGATCAATTTCCGTGAGGGATGGAGGGGGCATCTTTGGCAGGGCCGTTTTGCTTCATATCCAATGGACGAACCGCATCTTCTGACCGCCGCTCGTTACATTGAACTGAATCCTGTCAGAAGCAATCTATGCGAACAAGCCGAGAATTATCCATGGAGCAGCGCCGCCTTTCATGTAAATGGCAAAACCGACCCTCTGGTGAAACAGTCACCTCTTGTTGAAATGGTCGCAGATTGGCAGGGCTTTTTAGCTGAAGAGTTTAGCGCATCTAAGATATTCGCCCTTAAACAGGCGGAAAGAACCGGACGTCCACTTGGGGATGACAAGTTTCTCGCCAATCTGGGGCAAACACTTGGCCGCGATTTAACGAGAAAAAAGCCCGGCCTGAAACCTGGCTAATGAGTATGGTGTCCCCGGAATTCGCCCGAGGCGGAAAGAACCGGACGTCCACTTGGGGATGACAAGTTCCTCGCCAATCTGGGGCAAACACTTGGCCGCGATTTAAAGAGAAAAAAGCCCGGCCCGAAACCTGGCTAATGAGTATGGTGTCCCCGGAATTCGCCGGAATTCGCGGAATTCGGAATTCAGGGTTAGCGTTCTTACCTACCCCTGGGCCTGCGAGGTCCGGGCGCGGAATGACGTCCCAGCTTTTCATCCAGATCGTCGATCCAGCCGGCTTTGGCGTCGGGAAAGGCGTCCGCATAGGGCACGTAGGGTTTGATATCCAGAACAGGGGTGCCATCAAGGAGATCCACGCCGCGAAGGTGCAGCGTCCTGCCTTCGATCTTGGCCAATTCCACCGCCGAAAGGCCGATGGAATTGGGACGATGAGGGGAGCGGGTGGCCAGAACGCCCCGCTTCGGTCCACCCCGGGGCGGCTTGACGCTGCTTTTCCAGCCTTCACTCCGATGAAAGGCGAAGATGAGCCAAAGTCGCTCGAAGCCGCCCAGATCTTGAAGGATTTTCTCGTCCAACCAATCCTGAAGTTCCAGGGTAGCTGGGGCGAACGCCCCGGTTTCAGTGCCCTCCACCACCGTGCTTTGATGGGGTGCATCGATGCGCCGGGTATAGGGGGATCGCAGGATGCCGATGGGGCGATAGGTGATATAGGAGTCTTTGGTCATGTCAGGAAATTCAACTACAAACAGGCTACGGCACGATCGTTGTCGTGCCGTGTGAAATGAGCGAGTGACCGGCTGCTATTATTCGGCAGTCCTGGAAATGGTGGAGATGCTATCGCAAGCGAGGGTTTGTGGCAATGAAAAATATGGAGTTCGGACCGGCGTTCTGAGGGGGGCTGGGACGTTGTTTTTTTACTTACTTTCCGACCTGAATAGACTGAGTAAGCGAGGGTCACTCCCCGTATTGCCGATAAATCATTGCACCCAAGATATCAAAAGGCCCCTCCAGTTTTTTAGGCGGGGCCTTTCTTGTTTTTTCTGCTTCGATAGTTTTCAGCCTGTGGAAACAATCCCGCTATCGCCAAACTGGATGATCTTGTCAGCAATGCGATCAACCTGCTCCGGATGATGGGACACAATCAGGATGGTCAGGCGATCCTTCAGTTTCAGTAATAGCTCTTCGATAACCGCTGTCGATGCCTGATCCAGCGACGAGGTCGGTTCGTCCAGCAGCAACACTTCCGGTTCCAGCACCAAGGCCCGGGCGATGCAGAGCCGCTGCTGCTGACCGCCGGAGAGGTTGCGGGCATCCTCGTTGAGGCGGTCTTTGACTTCATCCCACAGATTGGCCATTTTCAGGGCCTGTTCAATCTTCTGGTCAACCGATTCCCGGTTTCTTTCGCCGCTGAGTTTGAGAGGAAAGGCGATATTTTTGCGAATACTCATGGGCAGAGGGTTGGGCACCTGAAACACCATGGCGACCATTTTCCGCAATTCCGTCACGGCCAGATCGGCGGCGTAGATATCCCGAAATCGGTCCTGAAGTTTGATCTCTACCGTGCCTTGCATCTTCGCATCGGAGATATTTTCCCACAGGCGGTTGAGGGTCATGAGAAAGGTCGATTTGCCGGCTCCGGAAGATCCGGTGAGGGCGGTAATCGTGTTCTCGGCGAATTCGAGACTCACGTCCCGAAGGATGGTCCGGTCCCGGTAGGCAAAGTTCAGGTCGGCAACGCGTATCTTGATATCTGGAGTCATGGCAGGCTCATGGTCGGTAAAGGGCGAAATGGCTCAGGCCCTTGCGAATGCCGTAGGCCACCGAAAACAGCACGGCGCACAGCAGCAGGAGAATGATGGCGGCGCCGTATCCCTGCATCAGTTCGGCCCGATCGGTATATTGGGACGAAATGTAATAGATATAAAAGGGCAGGGCTTCGTATTGGGTAAATAGCGACCGGGGCAGGCCGGTGGAGGCGACGGCTCCGGTCAGCATGATGACGGCGGTATCTTCGGCACAGCGGCCGATGGCGAGGATGATCCCGCTCATGATTCCGGCCAGGGATTTGGGGATCAGCACCAGGAAGATATTCTGAAATTTGGTGGCTCCCAGGGCCAGGGCGGTCAGGCGGGTTTCCCGTGGGATGCCATCGAGGGACGCCTGAGTGGTGCGAATGATGTAAGGCAGGACCAGGAAGGAGAGGGCGATACTCGATATGAGCAGGCAGGGGCCGATGCGGTCGGAATAGTGTTTGTGCAGAAACACGGCAAAGGCAAAGCCGAACAGCCCGATCACGATGGAGGGGATGCCGGATAAGACGTCGAAAAAAGCATCCAACACCCGCTTGGCCCGCGGGCCGGCATATTCAGCGAGATAGATGCCCGTGGCCATGCCGACGGGGATGGCCCAGATGACGGACAGCAGGACCAGGACCAGGGTGCCGACGATGGCGGGGAACAGGCCGTTAAACACCCTCTCTTGCAGAAGGATGGCTCGCAAAGGGGAGGCGTCTCCGAAAATCAATTTAAGGTTGACGGCCTGATGGCCTTTGACGAACAGGTAGCCGAGTAGCAAGCCGACTGCACTCAGCAGTAGTAAGCCGGCCAGCCAGGAAAATATGATGGTCAGGCGCTCGAGGCTGCGGTATCTCAAACTGTTCTATCCTTGCTGAAACTCAGGTAGCGAACCAGAAAGGTCACTGTCATGGTGAACAGGTAGAGCACCACTCCGCAGGCGAAAATGGAGCGGAACTCGGGGCTTTCGTAATCGGCGGCGATGACCAGGGCGATATGGGCGGTGAGGGTTCGGGCCGGTTCCAGAACCGATTCGGCGACCCGCACCGAATTGCCCGCCAGCATCAGGGCGATGAGGGTGTCTCCCACGGCCCGCCCCAGGGAGAGGATGACCCCGTTGAGCATGCCGTGTCTTGCGGCCGGCAGAATAACATAGAGCAGCTTTTGTACGGGGCTTGCGCCCAGGGCATCGGCGGCATCCAGGTAGGCCTTGGGAATCCGGTCAAAGCTGTCGCAGAAAAACAGGGTCATGGTGGGCGAGATCATGATGCCCAGCACCAGGGCGGCGGTGAGAATGCACAGGCCCGAGCCGCTTTGAAACAGCTCGCGGACGATGGGGACCAGGAGAAAAACCCCGACAAAGCCGTAGATGACCGTGGGGATGCCGGTCATCAGCTCGATCAAGCGCCGGAATCCTTTGCTGACGGTTTGCGGTGCTATGGAGCCGATCAGAAAGGAACAGCCGAGGCTTAAGGGGAAGGCGAACAACAGGCTCAGCAGGGAGATGGCAGCGGTGCCCATGATCATCGGGTAGATGCCGAACAAACCCTGGAAGGGCGCCCACGGTTTCAGCAGCAGCTGGTGAAGCCCCCCCTGCTTGAGCAGGGGCAGGCCCATAAACACCATGAAGCCCAGAATCGCTACGGTGATGGAAGAGCTGGCTAATGCGGAGAGGAGAAAGGCCCTCTCCGCAATCAGCTCCCGGTATCTTTTCATTGGGCGGGGATAAATCCGCGCTTCTCAATGATCTTTTTCCCCTCGGGGGTGTAGAGGAAGTCGATGAATTTCTTGGTCAGGCCGGTCGGCTCGCCTTTGGTGTTGCTGTACAGTCCGCGGGCGACTTTGTAGGTGCCGTCCTGTATGGTCTGAATGGTCGGCACTACGCCGTCAAGGGCCACCGGCGCCACCATCTCATCGATGTGACCCACGGAGACGTAGCCGATGCCGTAAGGATCCTGGGCGATGGCCGATTTCATCGCGCCGTTGGAGACGACAACATGGGCGCCGGAGCTGATCGGTCCTTTTTTCAGGCCTTTTTTCCAGAACACGGCGCGGGTGCCGCTGGCTTCATCGCGGGTATAGATGTTGATGCTCCGGTCTGCGCCGCCCAGCTGCTTCCAGTTGTCCAGCTTGCCGGAGAAAATATCCATCATCTGGCTTTGGGTCAGAGCCTTGACCTGGTTCGCCGGATTTACCACCGGTCCAACGCCGTCGATGGCCCACTTGTGCAGTTTGAGCTGATAGCGTTCGATTTCTTCGTCGCTGGCTTTGCGTCCGCTGTTGCCGATGTCGACCAGGCCTTCACCGACCTGCTTGATGCCGACGCCCGAGCCGCCGCCGGCGATGCTGATCTGAATATCGGGATTCGCCATCATAACTTGCTGCGCGGCTTCTTTCATAACCGGGATATGCGCTGTTCCGCCGGAAACTTTCAATGTCCCTTTTTCGCCCTTGAAGGGGGCCAGGCTGTCGGAAAATGCCGGTGAACAGGTAAGTAGAACGGAAACAATCAGTGCCAGACCGATAAACGATAATTTTTTCATGTGTTCCTCCATCGATAAAAAGAAGTATTCGAGGGGAAACTAACAAATACAGACATTTATGTCTAATTGTAATTATTAATAGTTTGATTGGATGTTATTGAAATTTTCAATAGAACTGTCTCTTTGCCAGTTCTTTCCTTTCTTGACTATTAGTGGCCAGGTTATACAATAAGGCCGCCATTGTGGCCTGTAATCGGGACCGATAATATCGGCTGAGCATGGCCCCGGGTGTGATGTCTCTATGACGGGAAAGTCCCTTCGATTTAAAGCGGGAAAGGTAACGCTCTTGCTCAAAAATATTCCAAAAGTAGACAAGGTTCTGGAGTGGCCGGCCATTAAAGTGTTTGTTGAGGAGCATCCCCGCTGGATGATTGTCCAGGCGGTTCGGGAAGCTCTCAACCAGGTACGCGCCGAGATCCTTGCCGGAAAAGCAACGGAGGAAGTTCTCGCAGAAGAATCCATTGTTGAACGGGTGGGACTTGCCATAGAGAAATTAAATACTCTCGGCCTACGGCGGGTGGTTAATGGCACCGGGGTGGTTCTGCACACAAATTTGGGCCGGGCGGTATTGCCTCCGTCTCTTCGTGAGACGATGCTCGAAGCGGCTTTTGGCTACAGCACCCTTGAATTTAACCTGGAAACCGGGGAGCGGGGTAAGCGTGCGGTCCATGTGGAAGAGCTGCTCTGCAGCCTGACCGGAGCCGAGTGCGCCATCGTGGTCAACAACAATGCCGCCGCCGTGTTACTTGCCCTTTCGTCCCTCGCTCGCGGCAAGGAAGTCATTGTCTCCCGTGGTGAACTGGTGGAGATCGGTGGCTCCTTCCGTATCCCCGAGGTCATGGAACAGAGCGGTGCAATTTTGCGGGAAGTCGGCGCCACCAACCGGACCCATCCCCGGGACTACCGGACGGCTATTGCCGAGGAAACGGCCCTGCTGCTCAAGGTGCACACCAGCAATTTTGCAGTGGTTGGTTTTACCACCGAGGTTTCGACCGAAGAGCTTGTCAGCGTCGGTCGCGAAGCTTCTCTGCCGGTCATGGTCGATGCGGGAAGCGGTACCCTGATCGATCTTTCGGCCTATGGCCTGCAAGGCGAAGCGACGGTGGGCGAATACCTTGAGGCAGGAGCGGATCTGGTTACCTTCAGCGGTGACAAATTGCTGGGCGGTCCTCAGGCCGGCATCATTGTCGGCAAACGCAGCGTCTTGGAACCGATGAAAAAGCACCCCTTGTTGCGGGCGCTGCGCCTCGACAAGGTCACTCTGGCCACTCTGGAAGGTACCCTGCGGCTGTACAGGGACGAAAAGCAGGCTTTGCAGCAGATTCCCGCGTTGCGCATGATGACCCTGTCGGCTGAAGATCTTGCGTCCCGTGCCAAATCCATGGTGCGGCGCATGCGGCGGGGGCTGCCGAAAAGCGTGTCTCTGAAAACCTTGAAGGGTTTTTCCCAGGTAGGTGGCGGCACCTTTCCTCTGCTGCAACTTCCCGCAACTCTTATTTCCGTCTCTGTCGATGGCCTTTCTTCGCAGCAGTTGGAGCAGCGCCTGAGGACGAGGGTCCTGCCGATCATCGGCAGGATTTACCAGGGCGATTTTCTCCTTGATCCTCGTACCGTTGCTGATCAGGATGTGGCTGAGATAATTTCGGCACTGAAGTCTTTGGCGGATTTTTAGCAACCCAGCAGTTGGTGAACTTTTGCAACGCCATCATCATTTTGGAAGGAGCCTCGTATGATCAAACTAGAAGGGACAAGCGCCCCTCATTTCGCCCTGGAGGGAAGCGACAAGAAGGTCCATGATTTAACCGACTATGCGGGCAAGACCCTGGTTCTGTATTTCTACCCGCGGGACAACACCCCTGGTTGCAGCAAAGAGGCCTGTTCTTTTCGGGATCTCTATTCAGAATTGAACACTCTGGATGTGATGCTGCTGGGAGTGAGTAAGGACAGTCTGGCTGCGCACGACAAGTTCATCGCCAAGTTCGGTCTGCCCTTCGTTTTGTTGTCGGACCCGGAGACATCGGTTATGCAAGCCTATGGTGCTTTTGGCGAAAAGACCATGTACGGCAAAAAGGTCATGGGAACCATACGTTCGACGGTGGTGATCGGGCCGGACGGCAAGGTTGTCAAGCACTGGCCAAAGGTTCGAAAGGCTGAAAGTCATCCTCAGGAGGTGCTGGAATTTCTTCGTGAGCACCTTGGCTGATAAAAACGAAAAGCCCCGGCAAGATAACCTTTCTTGCCGGGGCTTTTTTTGATTTTTCAAACAATCTCTAAAACGCGTAGCTCAGGCTGATGGCCGCCAGGTGGAGATAGTTTTCGTACTCACCGTTGGCAACATCTCCGTATTCGTTGTCTTCCTTGTCGCGGTCTTCCTGAAGCTGAAAGCCGTAAGCCAGAGTCACCTTTAATTGGTCGAAGGTCAGTTCGCTGCCGACGGTGAACAGGTGGGTGTCCGAGTCGGGGATGGCCGGCTCAAAGGTGCTGTCGGGAACAGGATTGTCTCCGTAGAGATAACCGGCCATGAGGGCGACCCGGTCATTCAGGCGGTACTTGGTGCCGACGTTGAAGGCCCAGGTGTCGTCCCAGTTTCGGGGATAGCTGACGCTGTTTGATGGCAGAGCACTAACTTGTTCAAGTTCGACCTTGAGTTCGTCGAATGAGGACCAATCTTCCCACCGGACCCCTGCTTCGACGACCCAGTTCGGCGAAAAGCTGTAGGCCAATCCGGCGGTGAACTGCGCGGGCAAGGTAATGGATGTTTTAACATCTGTATTGGGGAAAAAGTCTTGCACAGACGGACTGAAGGTGACTTTTCCATCAATATCGATATCAACCTTACTGCGGTAGGCGGCCCCGAAAGAGAGTTCCTCGGTGATCTGTAGCTGTAGACCGACATTGAAACCGATACCTTCTCCATCTCCGGTCAGTTGCTGGTCTGTAATAGCTTCGTTTTTCAGCTTGGCATCGAGGATCAGAATGTCGAGGCCGGCGCCGATAGCCAGCCGGGGGGTTACTTGGTAGGCAATAGACGGGTTAATATTAAAGGTAGTAATTCTTGATTTGGTGGCAATAGAATTGCCTTCCCAGTCGCTGTCCCATACCGTGCCGAGGCCGAAAGGATTGAACACGGCCAGGCCGGCACTCCAGCGCTCGTTGAGCTGGTGGCTCAGATAAAAGGTGCTGGGGAAGTAAACCTTATCTTCCGTTTTTTCGCGGCTGCCATCTGAATCGCTTTTAAATTTGCGCGAAGGTATAACAGCGGTGGTGCCAACCTCGATCTGCGTGCCGGTCAATGAAGTCAGAAGGGCCGGATTGAAATAGACCGCGGACGGGCCATCGCTATGGGCTATGGTTGAATTGGCTTGTCCAAGCGCATCGGCGCCTTGGACGAAAATACCGTAGCCGGAAGCATGGCTTTGGGAGGCTCCCAGGCAAGTAATCAGCGCAAATGCAAGGCAGATAAACAATAATGAGTTATGTTGCTTGGTTGTTCTTTTCATGGTCCCTCCGGATAATGCCAAGTGTGCCTCTAATCATATAAAAAAACGCCCAAGATACAGTACTATATGCAAACACAGGTCACATTTTTATACATGAATGCAATGTCAAGTCAAACAATACTGTATTAAACTTGCCAAAGAAACAAAGATCAATAGAGGTTTGTCTTATTTTGTGGTTTGTTGAATTAAATTATTTTATGTGTTATAGGTCCAGCCTTGTTATGTATAAATATAAATGATTCTATCGACAGGACTGAAATGACAGTACAGGCTAACTATATAATGGAACACGCCGATGAGGCTTTGCGGCTCGATATGAAAACCGACCGTGAAGCTGTTGAAAGGCAGTCGCGTTGGGCCGGGTTAAAGCCTGGCATGCGTGTGGCGGATATAGGCTGCGGTAGTGGCAAGACGACCGCCATGCTCAATGAACTGTGCCAACCCTTTGGCCAGGCTGTTGGTGTCGATGGATCCTTAGAGCGTATTACCCACGCTCAAAATAATTATAAAGCACCCAGCCTTTCCTACTGCTGTCGAAATTTTTATGAGCCCCTTGATGACCTGGGGCTTTTCGACTTTGTCTGGGTTCGTTTTGTACTGGAATATCATCGAGAAAAGGCTTTTGAAATTGTTCAGAACCTTAGTCGGATTCTAAAACCCGGTGGGATTCTCTGTCTTATTGATCTCGATTATAATTGTTTGTCCCATGCTGGTATCCCGGTACGGCTTGAAAAAGCCATTGCCAATATTACTAAAAAGCTTGAACTTGAGGCTAATTTTGACCCCTATATGGGGAGAAAACTTTATTCCTTTTTATACGATCTTGACTATCAGGATATTGCGGTTGATTTGTCCGCTCACCATTTGATCAGCGGCCAACTCAATGAGGTCGATTCTTATAATTGGAACCAAAAAGTGCAGGTGGCAGCAAAGAACTCAAATTACTGTTTTTCCGAATATGAAGGCGGATTCAGCGAGTTTGTTGAAGAGTTCCAGAAGTTTTTTGCGGACCCCAGGCGTTTTACTTATACCCCATTGCTTTGTGCACGAGGCGTAAAACCTCTAAAATAGTGCCCACAGTTCGCAGCGTTAAAAGGCGTACAAACATCGGTTTGTACGCCTTTTTTAATGGTTTGGAAAGAGCGGGATTAGCAGGGCTGGTTTGTTAAGGCCGGAAGGTGGTTGGCGATAACATAGCTAAGTACGGCATCGAAGGTTCTTTTGTTGAGGTCGAGAAACTCTACACCGAAGCCCATAGGAAGACCCCGTTTGCGCGGCATGCCTTTATGGTTAATCCAGGCTACGCGACCACTGGTCTCATACATTTCAGATTCAAAGTTGGGAAGTGTAAACGAAAGTTGAATTTTTTCGCCTTCATTCATATTTCGTTCGCTCTCTACAAAAATACCCTTAGCGCTGATGTCGGCGCTGGTACCTGCTACGCGGGTGCCGTCCATGATGTAGGAGACTGGAGTTTTGCAAGGAACTCGCAAACTTTTACGCTCGGGTATTTCAAGGTTTTTCCATCGATCCTTAAAGTCCTGGATATGATTCTTTTCAAAGTGGCGAATCAGGGCTTCAATGATTTCTTCCTCAAAGTGTTTACCGCTCTCTTCTCGTAGTACCTGAAAGGCGACTTTAAGAGGCATCGGGTCACGGTAATGACGTTTGGCGGTAATGGCTTCGAAGAAGTCAGCAACGGCAATTATTTTGGATCCAAGGGGAATCTGGTCACCTTTTAGGCCGTTCGGGTAGCCCGTTCCATTGAGCTTCTCGTGGTGGGCGGCAGCGACTTCCGGAACGCAACGGTAGATTCCTTCAAAATTGATCTGATCCAGAATCTCGCGGGTTTTCTGCGAGTGAGTCTTGACAATCTGATACTCATCACTGGAAAGGCGTCCAGGTTTTTTAAGGATGGCATCGGGTACCGCGATCTTGCCATAGTCGTGAAGCAAAGAAGCCACACGGATCATCTCGCAAAAATCTTTGGGCTGTTCAAGTTCCTGGCAGATACCCAGGGCATAGTCGGTGACCTTTTCCGAATGACCGGCAGTCATGGGATCGCGGGCATCAATAGATTTGGCGAGTGCTTGTAAAATAGAGTGAAACTGTTTGCGGCGGGCATTCAACAAGTCGGCGTTACGGATGCTGATACCGATAACTGGAGCGATGCCCATCAGCAGAGTAAGATCGCTGTGGACCAGGGGACGCTTGCTGCGGATGTTGTCAACAGCCAGGATACCTATAGCTTCCCCGTCACAAATGATGGGGCAGCAGATAAACGACTGTACACCCAGGGCCTTTGCCAGGTTTAGGCTGCGTGGGGAAAGGCTGCCCTTCAGTTCGCTAAGGTCATTGATCAGAAAGGGTTCTTGGTTGTGAAATGAAACGACAAACATTCCTTTGGATTGGGGATTGTCGAGGTTAAATGCGGTGCCTCTTAGCAGGTCCTGGTGTTTTTCAGAATAACCGTATCCGGCACGGAATGCTAATTTGCAACGGTCGGGGGTGGCCAGCAGGATAAATCCTCTATCATAGTCTAGACGTTTTTGCAGGATTTGGATAACGTCTTTTAATATGCCATCGATATTACTTTCGGAATCTATGGATTGTTCCAAGTGCTTAAAGTTAGCCTTGTTGCTGATTGCTTGACCGATCTCATTTGCCATTAAAGCATTGTTGTAGTTTCTGTTTACTTGGTCCATGAGTTGATCAGTTGAATCTTTTATGTCACCTACATTTCTTAGGATTTCCTTTTTTTCCGTTTTCTCTATGAAAATAGAAAGGAGACAAAACGCAAAGATTATTATGGGCACAAAAAGGCTTAACGACAACTCAGGGTTGAAAAAAGAAACTAAGGAAATCGTTGGTATCGAGGCGATTGCTAAGTAGGTTCGGGTATTTTTTAGTGTGACGCTGAATGTTTTTTCCCAAGATACAATATAGGTGCAGCATTGGTCCCCTTTGAAAAGGCATTCCGGGTGTTCAATCTGGGGTGTTTTATAGCCCATCATAGTGACGACGGCTTCCCAGAACCCTAATCGGTTTTCACATTGAAAGACCTTTTCTTCCACATTCTTATGTGGTGTTACCGTGATTTTAACTTTGTTTGGAGCAAGTGACTCAGAGGTGTAAATTGAAGATCTGGTTAATTTTGGTGTTGCCTGGCCAATGAGCTTGAAAGTATTAGCAGGGCCTACTAATCCGAGAACGTATTGACGCATGAATCCAAGTGCGTCAGGGGAGGCGGTATAGCGACCGGCCTCTCTTCCTATGTTGTTGTTGCCTGTAAGTTGAACAAGTCTTTCATAAAATCGGTTGATTTGTTCCTGTGTGAACCAATGTGCTTGGTCTGCAATTTGATAGTGTCTCATGTCGGCATAATTTAATATGTCGCTGAGGTTTACCTCAGGGTAGTCCTTTTTAAGGAGCCTTATGAAGTTGTCTATGAGACGACTATTATATAATTCTTTATTACTCACTTCTTTTGCCTTAATAGCTGTTGTATCTATATTTAAGATGGTGTAATGCCGAAGCCTGGAATAACCTTTTCACAAAAGTCAAAATATCTGTCCATGTGTTGCATATTTAGAATCCATAGATTGTATATTTTCTCTATTGGAATCGCCATTTCTTCTGCAATGTTACTTGGATAGAGTAGGGCCGGGATTTTGTCTAGTCCAAATTTTACACATAATATAGAAAGCATTAAAAATAGAATTTCACGTGTTAGTCCCACTGAATCAATAACTATTATCTTAAAGCAGTTGGTTAGGTCAGACATGTTTAAGAATGATTCTGAAAGATTTAAAACTATTACTGCCTTGAGGGTGCCTTTGACTTTTATGGAAAAAAGATGTTGCTCTCTTACCATGCCGAGTTCACGATACTCTCTGAATAACTGCGATTCGTTTTGGCAGATTGAATCAAGGTCTAAGGCTGGTATCATCAGGCCGCCAGAAGAATAATCAATAAAACGTTTTAGCTCCTGTAGGTCTTCAGTGTTGGTGCTGTTGAAACTCCAATGATTGGCACTTTGCCAACTTTCGTTGAAAGATTTATTGAAGTGAAAGTAGGCAAAACTGTCAATCGAGCAACCTTTTGGGTCGTCGATGTACTTTGTTGCGCCACCGAATATTCGGCGGGGAAAGCGATTGTTACTTCGGAAGTAACAGAAGAGGAAATCAAGGTGAGCTGAGTAAAGGTGATAAGTATCGTTAGCATAACGACTAGCATTGCTTAAGACAGTTAGGCCGCCCCTTCTGGTTTCAGTTTTTCTGGAGGCGTGGTGCTGAACTAGCCATGCATTGTTATAGAACCGGACCATCGACATATGAGCCAGGATGTTACCGTTGCTTTGGTAAACGAAGTGCCGTGCAATATTTGGCTTTTTTTCGTAAAGGGTTCTATATGTATTTTTGAAAGTATTTTTGTTGGATTTAAGGTGGAGATATTTTTCGGGGTAGATAAAGCCTGAGTCAAAGAAAAATTTCCACAGAGAATCAAGATCAACTCGATTGCTAAGGTATGAGTGTTTGTTTTCTGCTTGATAGAGCATACCCAGTAATCGGGTCTGTTCTTCGATTTTCATGTCGAGGAAGGCGATTCCACATTTGACAGTGTCCTGTAGGCTCGAATCTTCAGGAGGGATGCGGTAAACAACCTGAGCCTTGCATCTTAGGCTGTCACTGTTGGCGAAGACCAGCGCAAGGTCCTGTATGATCATGCCTGGCAGTAACGTAGAGTCTTTTACGTTTTCCGTAACAGAGAGGCCTGACCCCGAGATATCGTCAACGTCTAGATCAATCCAGCCCTTTGTCAACGGGTGCCGGAAGTTGATGCTGGGTGAGGGTTTCAGTCGGTTGCGGGTGCTACGATGTTTTTTTGGCTTAAATTTAAATATTCGATCACTAGTTGGGGCCAGTACGATGGATCGCATGTGTTGCCCACAGGACTGCTTTAGTATATTGCATTCGGTCGAATAGATTGCTTCGGCCTGGTTGGAAAGAACCAGGGTGGCAGGCGATTCATTGTTTAGCCATTGAAAGGTCTGCGGTGGAGAGGATTGCACTTTGATGTGTAAGGAAGTGGCGCTGAATTCAACTAGGGTGCCCTGAAAACTACTTCCATTTTGAATCAGGTTGGCGCTGATGTTAGAGCAAGAATAACGTCGTATTTTCCGGGAATTAAGTTCCGTAAATTCACCCGGTAATAAAAAAATTAATTTTTCAATGTTGATTTCGGCCACCTTGGGTTTGATTAGCAAGGTCTTTTGGCCATCGTTGATCAACAGGTGCTGAAATTCGTGAGATTGTAGTTTTCTTTCAAGGTCTTTGTTGCCTTCCCAAGTGCAAATCAACTTCTCGTTTATACAGGGCTGTGGTTTTATTAGTAATGAAAGGGTTGTGTTATAGCGTTTGTGACGGAAACATGCGGTGATGGTGCCATCAAGGAAGTGGTTGTAGTTGATTTTGTTGATCAGGGTTTTTATACAATTGTTCTTTGAAATTTTGGAAGGGGGGGAGCACTGGAGACAGGAGGGCCTTCTGTTGGCAACTGCGGAAGTTCGGTAACAGTCCCTTTGCAGGATTCCATGGGGAAGCGACCCATCTTTTTTATGGCAGTTTCCGCAAAATAGATGAGGCGGTTTTTGGGCGAACCTCATCTTGGAAAATGCATCGAAATTAAATAGCAGCGGTGACGGATATGAAATGTCGTGCGATTCGCTTAATGATTTATCATAGTAGGGCGATTTATTCAAGCATGGAATCCATCAAATGTCGTGAAAAATGACGGAGTTTACGTGGTTTTTGGTAATTTTAATCCCGTAGAAGGTCTTTCTCTCTGTGGGGGGTTGGTCGGGGTGGGTTTCGGGGACTCTCAATTGTCCCGGTTCTTGGCTTCCTGGGAGCAGTCTGGTTCGCTGGGCGTAGCGTCGTTGGTCTTGCGGTTTGCAGATGGAATGGCTGCCTTTTGCAGGGTGCGCAGGCGCTCCCCCATGGTTTTTTCGTAACCACGATCGGATGGCTGGTAGTATTTGTTTCCTTGCAGTTTTTCCGGCAGATAGTCCTGGGCCGTATGTCCGCCGTTATAATCGTGGGGATAGCGATAGTCTTTGCCGTAGTCGAGTTCTTTCATCAGCTTGGTGGGGGCATTGCGCAGGTGCAGGGGGACGGGAAGGGCGCCGCTTCGGCGAACTTCCGCCAAAGCCTGGTCTATGCCTTTGTAAGAGGCGTTGCTTTTGGGCGCACAGGCCAGGTAGGTGGCGGCTTGAGCAAGGGGGATGCGGCCCTCCGGCATGCCCACAAAGTGGACGGCTTGCTGGGTTGTCAACGCTATCTGCAGACCTCGAGGGTCGGCATTGCCAATATCCTCGGCGGCGAAGATGACCATTCTGCGGGCGATGAATAAGGGGGACTCTCCTGCTTCGATCATGCGAGCCAGCCAGTAGAGTGCTGCGTCGGGGTCGGAACCGCGCAGGCTTTTGATGAAGGCGGAGATAACGTTATAGTGCTCCTCGGCTCCCTTGTCGTAGCGCAGCCCTTGTTTTTGCAGGGCTTCTTTGACGGATTTCAGGGTGATGGCCCCCTTGCCGGTGAGGGCGGCAGCCAGTTCCAGGGCGTTGAGACCGGCCCTGGCATCGCCGTCTGCCTGTTCGGCAAGAAAAGACAGGGCTTCCTCGGTGGTCCCTTGGTGTCGGTCATTGAGTCCCCTTGGGTCTGTCAGGGCACGTTTCAGTAAAGTTATGATTTGTGTTGCTTCGAGAGCGTGCAGGACCAGGACCCTGGAGCGGGAGAGCAGCGCCGAATTCACTTCGAAGGAAGGGTTTTCCGTGGTAGCGCCGACCAGGATAATATCGCCCCGTTCCACGTAGGGCAAAAAGGCATCCTGCTGAGCTTTGTTGAAACGGTGAATCTCGTCGACGAACAGCAGGGTCTTGCGACTGTGGTAAGCTCGCTCCTCCCGGGCCTGTTTAACCAGTTCCCGAACTTCTTTGACTCCCTGCAGGACCGCGGAAAAGAATACAAATCGGCTGCTGGTGCTGTTGGCGATAACTTGAGCCAGGGTGGTTTTGCCGGTTCCGGGCGGTCCCCAGAAGATTGCCGAGGAGAGTTGGTCGGTTTCGATCAGCCGGCGCAGTATTTTGTTGGGGCCAAGGAGGTGTTCTTGTCCCACCATCTCCTCCAGAGTTCTGGGGCGCATGCGCTCAGCCAGAGGGGTGGCGGAATTGGGTTCCTGGTTTGCTTCAAAGAGATCCATGGTAGTTCCGAATAATGGTTTTGAGGATGGTTTCGACTCTAGCACAAAAGGCAAGTTCACAACAAGCTGGACTTGCTATAAGTTGTTGAAAGTGATGGACTTTGTTTGAAGGCTGTGCTAGCTTCGGCGGCATGCCGAGAGTGGCGGAAAGGGAAGGTATGAAAGGGGTCGGAATCTATGCTAAATGCAGTCATCCCGATGCGGTTCGTGTCGCTGGCGATGTAGTCGACTGGCTCGCTAAAAGGGGGCAAGAGGTCTTTCTGGAAGAAGCGTTGGCCCGTCAGTTGCCCGGGCAGGGACCAGGGTATGAACGGCGGCAGATTCCATCCATGGTTGATCTGATCGTTGTTCTCGGTGGCGACGGTACTTTGATTTCTGTGGCCCGGCAAGTAGCGCGGCATAATGGCGATAGGGATATACCCATTTTGGGCGTCAATTTAGGTAGCCTCGGGTTTTTGACCGAAATTACCCGCGATGAGATGTTTCCCTGTTTGGAAAGAGTCCTTCAGGGCGATTTCAAGTTGTCCCGGCGAATGATGTTGGAGGCGGTGATTTTTCGTGAAGGCCAGGAGCTCAAACGCTTTCGGGTCCTTAACGACGTTGTACTCAATAAGGGTGCAATCGCTCGTATCGTCGATATGGAAGTCTCCGTCGATGATGCTTATCTGACAACTTTTAAAGCCGATGGCCTGGTTATTGCTACACCTACAGGTTCTACGGCCTATAATCTTTCTGCCGGTGGTCCGATTATCTCACCGGGGTTACACTGTTTTGTTATTTCGCCGATCTGTCCGCATATGTTGGCCAACAGGCCACTGATCGTTTCGGATGATGCCACGATTCGAATCGAAGTCAAAAGTAAGGCCGAACATGTGGTTTTTACCGCCGATGGTCAAGTCGCAGTGGATTTGCAGGCCGGTGATATCATCCAGGTTTGTAAGGCTCGGCGGGGTACGCTGCTGGTCGATAGTCCCTCCCGAAATTATTTTGAAGTACTGCGCACCAAGTTGGGCTGGGGAGAACGATAAACCGCCGTGTTGCAACTGAGAGAAACGCCATGTTGACGGATCTTCACATTAGGGACTTTGCGATTATCGACGTTCTAGAGGTCGGTTTTTCCAGCGGTTTTAATGTTCTGACCGGCGAAACCGGTGCCGGTAAATCGATCATCATCGATGCGGTTGCCTTGTTGCTTGGGGATCGGGCCCGTGTCGATCTTATTCGTACCGGCAGCGAAGAAGCGGTGGTGGAAGCTGTCTTCGATTTACAGGGAAAACCGGCGGTGCGTCAGGCGCTCGCTGCTGGCGGGTTCGATGATGAAGAAGAATTACTGATCAAGCGAGTCGTTAATCGCAACGGCCGCAATAAGATTTATATCAATGGCAGTTTGGCAAAGCTGGCCCAATTGCAGCCTTTGACCAGCCAGTTGATGAATATTTATGGCCAGCATGAACACCAGGGGTTGCAGCGGGCGGACAGTCATCTGGCATTCCTCGATAGTTACGCTGGTTTGCAGCCGGAATTGGACACTTATCGTCACTCTTATGACGATATTCAGCAGTTGGAGCAAGAGCTGCAAAAGCTACAGGATGCTGAGGCTGGCCGTCTGCAGCGTCTGGACCTGTTGAGTTTTCAGTTGCGCGAGCTCGATGAGGCGGAACTGGTAGCAGGGGAAGATGAGGAGTTGCTCGCCGAGCGTTCCTTGCTTCAGCATGGCGAGCGTTTGTCGCGTTCGGCCTTGACCGGCTATGAGACTCTGTATGGGGCCGAGCAAGCAGTTTGTACTCATCTCGATGCCGTGGCCGCCGAACTGGAAAACAGCGCGGGGGTCGATGCCCAGTTGTCGCCTTTGGCTGAAACGGTGCGTTCCTCTCTGTATATGTTGGAGGATGTCGCCGAACAGTTGCGCAGTTATGCCGGCAAGGTTTCTTTTGATGCTGCCCGCCTTAATCAGGTTGAGAAGCGTCTTGCTCTGCTGGCCGACTTGCAGCGTAAGTATGCCGGTTCCATTGACGGGCTGTTAGCCTACCGGAATGATATTGCTCAAGAGAGTGAAGCTTTGGCGCATGCCGACGCCACCAGGGAGGAGTTGGCGAAGCGTCTTGAATGGGCGCGCTTGCAGTTGCAGCAACAGGGCGATGTCATTTCAACCAAACGGCGTGCTGCTGCCGAGGCTTTACGGGAAGCAGTCGAGAAGGAACTAACCGAGCTGGCCATGCCCAAGGCCCAGTTTGAGATGCGTCTTTTTGCCTTGCCGCAACCGGGTCCTGGTGGCTTGGAGCGGGGTGAATTTTATCTGGCCGCCAATCTCGGCGAAGATTCCAAACCTCTGGCCTGGATTGCTTCGGGGGGGAATTGTCGCGGATTATGCTGGCTTTGCGCCGAGCGGCACCGGGGGCTGAGCATATCCCTACGCTCATATTTGACGAGGTCGATGCCGGCATCGGCGGGGTAGCAGCCAGCGCCGTCGGACAGAAGTTGCAGGCTATTGCTCAAGAAGCCCAAGTGCTCTGTATCACGCACTTGCCCCAGGTGGCTGCCTTTGCCGATCAGCACTACCGGGTGGAAAAGCAAGAAAGGGATGGGCGCACCTGCACGGGCCTGGTGCTTCTAGAAGGTGAAGAGCGGATTGAGGAAATGGCTCGCATGCTGGGTGGAGCTCAAGTAACCGAACGCACGCTGGAGCATGCACGCGAGATCATTGCTCAATCGGCGCCTCAGTTATAGTTTCCTGCGGTGCCACCTGTTATATAAACACCAAGCGAGAGTTGGATAATGGCCATTCGTAAAGCACGCATACCCGACGCTAAAGCCATTCATAAGTTGCTGCTAACCTATGCCCAGCAGGAATTGATGTTGTCCCGTTCCTTGCCGGATATCTATGAAGTGATTCGTTCCTTCTATGTTTATGAGGTCGCCGGCGAGATCTTGGGGGCGGTTAGTTTGCAGATCTGTTGGGAAGATCTGGCGGAAGTGCGTTCTCTGGCCGTTGCCGAAGGCCAGATGAAAAAGGGAATCGGTCGGAAGCTGGTGCAGGCTTGTCTTGATGAAGCGCGGGAATTGGGACTGAAAAAGGTTTTTGCCCTGACTTATCAGCCGCTATTCTTTGAGAAGATGGGTTTTCATTATATCGAGAAGGCAGAACTGCCGCAGAAGATCTGGAGCGATTGCGTCAAGTGTCCCAAGTTTCCGGATTGTGACGAAATTGCCATGCGAATTGTCCTGTAGTCAGTCTTCTTTGGCGGCTTGCGGATTAACGCCTTGACAGAGAACTGAATTTTTCCTATTAATTAGAGCCGTTACCTCAATTCTGGGCTAATGGGATAGGCTGTCTATCTCTTGAATAGCGGTCTGGGTTTTGATGGTTCCGTTGAGGTTTAAATCAAGCAGATTTCCCGCTGCTTGTTGAAGGAGTACACTCTTGGCTGAACAGAAGATGTCCATTATCGTCATTCCTGACGGTTCCCATCGAGTGCGGCGCTTCCGTCTTGGAATCCGTAGTCTGCAGCTGGTTGCAGGGGTTATGGCTGCTGCTTTGCTGGGTATTGCCTGGTTGGGCTTTGATTATTGCCGGACGAGCCTGGACCGGAGCGAGTTGCAGCATCTGCGAGCCGAAAACGGTAGTCAGCAGGAACTCATTCGATCTCTGTCCGTCGATCTTGAGAATCTGCGTCGCGAGATGGTTGTCCTTGCGCAAAATGACGCCAAGGTTCGTTTAATGGCGGAATTGTCCAGGCCAGCTCCCGATACTCCGGCCGGTCTGGGGGGGCCGATCGAAGTCGATGCGGCTGGCGAACTCTCTGAGCTTCAGCAGCATATCGATCAGATACGGCGCGACATCGATTTGCGTCGACAAAGCCTGGAAGAGATCCAGAGCTTTTTCAATGACCAGAATTCAATGCTGGCGGCTAAGCCGAAAGGGTGGCCCACCAAGGGCTGGGTAACCTCTGGGTTCGGTCGACGTTTGTCTCCTTTTACCGGTCGGCGCAAGTTGCATCATGGCTATGATATCGCCGCGCGAACCGGAACGCCGGTACTGGCTACGGCGCATGGTGTCGTCAGTAAGGTGGCGTCTTTGTCCGATTACGGCAAGATTGTGGTCCTCGACCACGGCTATGGTTACCAGACTTATTATGCGCACAATTCCAAGATATTGGTTAAGGTCGGGCAGCGTGTCCAGCGGGGTGAGAAGATTGCTGCAGTAGGCAATACCGGGCGCTCGACCGGTTCCCATCTCCACTACGAGGTGCGCCTCAACGGTGTTCCTGTCAATCCAAAACGATATCTTTGATGGCGTCGCAAAAACTCACCAATTGCTGCGTTGCTGCAATTGGTCTTCTCACTGCGACGTACCTGCGTACGTCTCATTCCCAGACAATTGCGCGCCTTGCACTTGGCGATTTTTGCTTAGCCAGCTACCTAAAAGCCCCGGTTTACCGGGGCTTTTTCCTTGAGGCTGTCTGACAGGTTTCCGGAGAAAGTCTTTCGGTTGGTAATGCCTTTGGTTCTATTGCCCTTTTAGGATGGCGCTGCTTTCACCTTGTCGGTCGTGAATCGCTATGATAAAATTTGTTGTTTTTTAAATTTTTATCATAGGTCCGTTCGGGTTTCTCGATGGTCGAAAATTTCATACGAAATTAAATACTTATGGAGAATATATAGATGATTAACAGTTTGTTGAAGAAGCTTTTCGGAAGTAAAAATGAACGCGAATTGAAGCGTTTGCGGGTGTTGGTCGAAAAGATCAATGCCATCGAAGAGAATTATACCGGTCTGGACGATTCACAATTGGCCGCCAAAACCGATGAGTTTCGTCAGCGCTTGGCGCAGGGAGAGACCCTGGATGATCTGTTGGTCGAGGCTTTCGCCGTGGTGCGCGAAGCGGCCAAACGGGTCCTGGGTATGCGTCATTTCGATGTGCAGTTGATTGGCGGCATGGTTTTGCATCAGGGCAAGATTGCTGAAATGAAGACCGGTGAAGGTAAGACTTTGATGGCGACTTTGGCCTCTTATCTCAATGCCCTGCCGGGCAAGGGAGTCCATGTGGTCACGGTCAACGATTATCTGGCCAGCCGCGATGCCGAATGGATGGGCCAGGTCCATCGTTTTCTGGGCTTGACGGTCGATTGTATCGTCCATGGGCTGACCGACGAGCAGCGCAAAAAAGCCTATAGCTGCGACATCACTTACGGGACCAACAATGAATTCGGCTTCGATTATCTGCGCGATAATATGAAGTTTTCTCTGGACGATTACGTGCAGCGTCCCCTCTATTATTCGATCGTCGATGAGGTTGACTCGATCCTTATCGACGAGGCGCGGACTCCGCTGATTATCTCCGGGCCGAGTGAGGACTCGAGCGAGCTTTACTATACCGCCAATCGTATTATCCCGATGCTGAAAATGGGCGAGCTCATTGAACATCGTGACGGAAAGATCGGTCAGACGGTTAAGGAATATACTGGCGACTACACCGTTGATGAAAAGGCCAAGAGTGCCATGCTTACCGAACAGGGTGTGGCCAAGGTTGAGAAGTTGCTCAACATCGATAACCTTTATGAGCCGGGCAATATCGAAATTCTGCACCATGTGAATCAGTCCCTCAAGGCTCATGTATTATTCAAGCGCGATGTCGATTACGTTGTCAAAGACGGCGAGGTGATGATCGTTGATGAATTCACCGGCCGCTTGATGCCCGGAAGGCGCTGGAGCGACGGTTTGCATCAGTCGGTGGAGGCTAAGGAAGGGGTAAAGATCGAAAGCGAGAATCAGACCCTGGCTACCATCACCTTCCAGAATTATTTCCGTATGTACGACAAGTTGGCCGGTATGACCGGTACCGCCGATACCGAAGCGGCTGAATTTCACGAGATCTACAAGCTCGATGTGGTGGTGATCCCCACCAATCGGCCGATGGTCCGTAAAGATCAGTCCGATGTTATCTACAAGACTGAGAAGGAAAAATTCAACGCCCTGGTCGAGGATATCGCCGGGCGTTATGAAAAGGGCCAGCCGGTGCTGGTCGGTACCATTTCCATTGAAAATTCCGAGATTTTGGCCAGCCTGTTAAAAAAGCGCGGTGTTCCCCACCATGTGCTGAACGCCAAGCATCATGAAAAAGAAGCTGAAATTGTCGCTCAGGCGGGTCGCAAGGGCGCGGTGACTATCGCTACCAACATGGCCGGCCGCGGTACCGACATCGTCCTCGGCGGCAACCCGGAGTTGTTGGCTCAGCGGGAAGCGGCGACGGCCGAGGATCCGGAAGCTGCCTTGGCGGAGTTGCTGGCCAAGTACCAGACCCAGTGCGCCAAGGAAAAGGCCGAAGTATTGGAGGCCGGCGGTCTCTATATCCTCGGCACTGAGCGTCATGAATCGCGGCGTATCGATAATCAGTTGCGTGGCCGTGCCGGACGTCAGGGCGATCCGGGTGAGAGTCATTTTTACCTGAGCCTCGAAGATGACCTGCTGCGGATCTTCGGTTCCCATCGTGTGGCCTATGTCATGGATCGTTTAAAGATTCCTGAAGGGGAGCCCATTGAGCACGGGATGATTTCCAAGGCTATCGAGAATGCCCAGAAAAAGGTTGAAGGACATAACTTTGAAATCCGTAAACACCTGATCGAGTATGACGATGTCATGAACACCCAGCGAAAGGTAATCTACACCCAGCGCAAGGAGGTTCTGGCCGGAGAAAACCTGCGGGATATCGTTATTGGTATTGTTGATGAGTTGATCGAGGATACGGTGGCGACTTTCTGTCCGGAAAAGACGTCCCCCAGGGATTGGAACTGGAACAGCTTGAGTGAAGATATTTACAGCCTGTTCAACATGCTCTTCACTGTTCCGGAAGAGGTCGATGCACAGCTCACTCAGGTGCAGTTGATTCAGAACCTGAAAGATCAGGTACATCAACGTCTGGAAGAACGGGAGCAAGAGTTTTCTACCCCGGTATTCGAGCATTTGATGAAGGTATTGCTGCTGCAAACCATCGATGCGCAGTGGAAGGACCATCTGCTGTCCATCGACCATCTTAAAGAGGGTATCGGCCTGCGGGGCTATGCCCAGAAGAATCCCAAGGAAGAGTACAAACGGGAGGCCTACGGGCTGTTCATGGAGATGATGGGGCGCATTCGCCAGGAAGTCATCGAAAAGCTGTTCCGTATTCAGCTCGCCCGGGAGGAAGATGTCGAGCGGATGGAGGAGCAGCAGCGCCAGCGGCGAATAGAGTTAAATCGTGCCGGGGGCGAGGATCAGGTGCGCAAGCCGATGACGCGTCAGGATGCCAAGGTCGGCCGCAATGATCCGTGTCCTTGCGGCAGTGGACGAAAATACAAAAAGTGTTGCGGGGCGTAAGGGCGCCGCAATGATTCATTCAAGTTCATGCCGAGGAGTATGGCAATGAAGATAACGACCAACCAGGCTGAAAAAATAGCGGGATTTAAATTCGCGGCGGGGGCATCGGGCATTCGCAAGTCCGGGCGCCTCGACCTGGCCCTGATCTATTCCGAAGTTCCGGCTCGTTGTGCCGGGGTTTTTACCACCAATAAAATCAAAGCTGCGCCACTGCAGCTAACCGAGCCCAGGGTCGCCGAAGGCCTGTGTCAGGCAGTGCTGGTCAACAGTGGCAATGCCAATGCCTGTACCGGGGCTCCCGGCTTGCGCGATGCGAAGCGTTGCTCTGAGCTGGCTGCGGCCGCTTTGCAAATCCCTGAGAATTACCTGGCGGTCTCGTCGACCGGCGTCATCGGAGCGCCACTGCCGATGGATTCGTTTGAGAAGCATATCCCGTTGTTGGCCCAGAATCTGACTTCCGATGCTGCCGATGCGGTTTCCCAGGCGATTATGACCACCGATTCTTTTGCCAAGCTGGCTTCTTGCCGCGGAGAAGTGGCCAAGGCCCCTTATCGTTTGCTTGGTGTGGCCAAGGGCGCGGGGATGATTCATCCCAACATGGCGACTATGCTCGGCTTTGTATTGACCGACGCCCAGGTGGAGCCGGCTTTGCTGCAGGAAGCATTGCGGCGGGCCGTGGATAACTCCTTCAATATTATTACTGTTGATGGCGATACCTCCACCAACGATATGGTGCTGCTGCTGGCCAATGGCGCCGCCGGTAACCGGGAAATATGCAGCGGTACCGCAGAAGGGGAGCGTTTCGTTGAAGAGTTGACCGGGGTGTTGCTTGAACTGGCCAAGATGATCGTCAGGGACGGGGAAGGGGCAACGAAGCTGGCGCGAATCCGTATTCTTGGCGCGGCCAGCGACGAGGACGCGAAGAAGGCCGCTGTCAGCGTGGCGACTTCTTCCCTGGTGAAAACAGCCTTTTTTGGAGAGGATGCCAACTGGGGAAGAATTATCGCGGCCGTCGGCTATTCGGGAGCCGAGGTCGACTCCGAGAAGGTCGAGATCCGCTTTGACGATGTGCCCGTGGTCTGCCAGGGAATCAGCACCGGTCAGGAGCTGGAAGAAAAGGCCACAGAAGTTTTGAAACAGGCAGAATTTACCGTGACTGTCGATCTGGCGCTGGGCGATGCCAGTGCTGATTATTATACCTCCGACCTGACCTATGAATACGTTAAAATCAATGCCGACTACCGGACTTGAAACCGATGCGGGCAAAACTTTAGATTTAGCTCGATATCTGGATCATACTCTCCTTAAGGCGAATACAACGACTGCGCAAGTTCGCACTCTCTGTGAAGAGGCTCGACGCTGGGAATTTGCTTCGGTCTGTCTGCCGCCCCGGTTTGTGCCCCTGGCTGTTGGGCAATTGAGCGGTTCGACTGTAGCCGTCGGCACGGTTATTGGTTTTCCCCTTGGCTACCAGACGACGGCCAGCAAGGTTTTTGAAGCAAAGCAGGCGGTTTCTGACGGTGCATCCGAGCTTGATATGGTGATCAGTCTTGGCCACGCCCTGGACGAATCGATCGAGCAGGTCGAGGAGGAGATTGTTGCGATAGTGTCAGCTGCCGGGCCTGCCGTGGTAAAGGTGATAATCGAGTGTTGCTATCTAAACGACGACCTCAAGGGAGACTTAGCCGAGGCCGTGGTGCGTGCCGGGGCCGGTTATGTCAAGACCTCCACAGGATTTGGCAGTGGCGGAGCGACCCTGGAGGATGTGCGTTTGCTGACTGAGCGGGTACAGGGGAAAATTGGTGTTAAAGCCGCCGGGGGGATTCGGGATCTGGCAGCTTGTCGCGCGTTTTTGGCCGCCGGAGCGACTCGTATCGGCACCAGTAACGCCGTCGCTATCATGCATGAAATTTTACGGGGAGCGCCGTCGTGAAAGGGCAGCCAGTGCAACGAACGGTGCTTATCACCCTGGACGGTGTCGGTGTCGGCGCTTTGGCCGATGCCGCAGCCTATGGTGATGCTGCTGCCGATACTTTAGGTCATGTCGCCGAGTATTGTGGTGGTCTCGATCTGCCCAATCTGGCCCGCCTCGGGCTAGGCAATATCGTACCTGTGGCTGGTGTGGCGCCGGAAGCCCATCCGGTTGGGGCCTATGGCCGCATGCTGGAGGCATCGGCGGGTAAAGATTCTACCACCGGCCATTGGGAGATCGCCGGTTTGGTTCAACAGCAACCTTTTCCTGCTTATCCCCAGGGGTTTCCCGCTGAAATCATCGAAGCCGTCAGCCGAGCCATTGGGGTTGAGGTTATAGGCAATGTTGCAGCCAGCGGCACCGAGATTATCCGTGAGCTTGGCGAAGAGCATCTCCGTAGCGGCCGCCCGATCGTCTACACCAGCGTCGATTCGGTGTTTCAGATCGCTGCCCATGAGGAGATCATCAGCATCGAGCGTCTTTACGAGATCTGTCGCATTGTGCGTCGCCTGCTCGATCCTTATCGCATATCCCGTGTCATTGCCCGCCCCTTTGTCGGGGATGCTGCCGACACCTTTAAGCGCACCACTCGCCGCCGGGACTTCTCCCTTCCGCCCAATGGCCTCACCTTGCTCGATAAATTTTTAGAGGCTGGATTGGAGGTCTATGGAGTCGGCAAAACCAGTGATCTGTTTGCCGGTCGAGGCATAAGCAGTTCATTCAAGAGCCACAGTAACGCCGAAGGCATGGAGCAGACTCTTTCTGCCCTGTCGTCCCTGAAACAAGGTCTGGTATTCACTAACCTGGTCGATTTTGACATGCTCTATGGGCATCGCCTCGATGCGACCGGTTTCGGTCAAGCCCTGGAAGAGTTTGACCGTTGGTTGCCTCGCTTGCTGGAGGCGTTGCTGCCCACTGACCTGCTGATCATGACGGCCGACCATGGTTGCGATCCGACCATCCCGGGGACGGATCACAGCCGTGAGAGCGTGCCGCTGCTTTGCTGGCATCCTTGCCTGGCGGCAGGTACGTCTTTGGGGGTGCGTCAAAGTTTTACCGATGTCGCCGCAACAATTGCGGAACTGTATGGTTTGACCATGGAACACGGTCAGAGCTTTGCCTCAAGTTTGTATTCGTAAGATTGTTCTTGCTAGGTGGTGGGGCTGGCTGTCTGGCTGTGTCTTCGATAGTAGGCAGGATGAGATTTGTTTGCCGGGGATGGCTGAGAAGGCATTTTTTATGCGGCGGGATTGATCAGATGCAGGGTCGGTTTTTCCGCGCTGTCTTTTGAGGTATTTTCTGCAACAAGTTTTTCGCCGGTTTGTCCAGGCAAGCCGTCAAGCAGGCACCCTTCAAGAAAGCCCTGTAGCGCTTCGAGGGTCTCCTGGCTGATATCGGTAAACTCCACCCCCACTCCCTGCAGGAAGTTGTTGTCCGGATCGGGCCGGACACTATAAAGAACCCGTCCACCCACCTCCAGTTCCTTTTTCATCCCGATCAGCGGAAAGACTATACGAAAGTTGTCTCCCTTTTGCAGCCGAAAGCCGGTTTTGACGAATAATCCCCGTGTGCTGAGGCTCAAAACTTCGGCAAGATGACAGCTTTTGCCTAGGCAGAGCATACCGGGCAGTTGCAATGCCAGACGAATGTTTTTGCGGGGGTATTCTTCCAGATATTTCTGTACTTTTTCAAAAAGATGAAAAATATCTACGGGAACAGGTAGTGTTTCGTACGGGATTTCCAGAGTTGGGGATTTTAAATTGTCGGTCATTACCAGCAGCGGCGTTCCGGCGGCCACTTTCTCAATAACCGTTTGTCTAATCGCTGAGGAGGTGTCCTGGAGGATCTGCTCGCCGAAAATTAACAAATCCGGGGTTGTTTCTTTGACCAGAGACGTGAGTCTTTGCTGGTTAGAAGATACCAGGGTGCGATACCCCCAATGCCGAAGAATGGTTTCAAGGGTAGCCAGAAGTTTTTCGCGACTATCGCCGACCAGAAGACGTTTCATGAAGAATAGCCCTTATCAAGCCTGTTGATTTTCCTATGCTTTTTATTATGGTGAAAGACAGCCAAGGGTCAAGTGAAAATGTAGACGGCAGGTCTTGGTCTTCCTGTCGGGCTGTTGAAAATGACTAACTTCAAAAACATTGACGAGGTCGCAATATGTTGCTGGAGTACGAAAACATAACATAAAAAAAGCGCCCGGTTTGGGCGCTTTTTTTATGCAGGACCATGTCTTGCTATTTCTTTTTAGCTTTAAGGCGGGCTGCACGTGCTTTCGCCAGGTTCTCGCCGAGTCCGCGATCAACAGCCATTTGTCTCCGGCTTTCAGAATAGGCGCGAGCCGCAAGGGGTTGGGTGCGAGGAATATCGAACTGCTTTCGATATTCGGAAGCGGTTAAGCCGTGAGCTGATTTGAGATGTCGAGCGAGGGTTTTCATGGCCTTGCCGCAGATCATGCATACAATTTTATCTTTGCCAAATGCTTTTTTGCGGGTAACGACCGGGCCGGTAGAGGCCTCTTCGGCAACTGCTTCGCTGCCGACTTCCTCACCTTTTTCAAGACAGCTCAAAGCTTTATGGAGGTCTGATATCTCTTGAATAAGTTCTTCTTTGGACATGGGAGTAGTCGATGCGTGCGCAGCTACAATTTCAGCAGCCATTTCGAGCAAGGTAGCCATGAAGGGTCCTCCTGTTGATCCGAATTAGTAAATGATTATTGTTGTTAGATTACTAATACTATAAAAAATATTAAAATCAAGAGAAAAATTATGTAGGTTGTATATTAAATTCAAATTTAACTGTTTTTCGTATAAGCAGGGTTTTGTTGCATAGCTTGGTCAACACCTTTTATTATTTAATGACGATATTTTCGTTCTTTTATATTGTTTCGGTTTTAGTAATTGTCGAAATGGTTGAGGTGGTTTTTAGAGTGCTTGATTGATGGGAAGAAAATCTGACTTACTCCAGACTTGAAAATCACTCTACATAAATAAGTTTGCGGTGGAATTCGTTAATAATAATGTTGATTACAGGTGTAGAGAAACCTTGCTGCATGTTCATAACTTTTGGCGGTGTAAAGATAGTTTTTCTGGAACGTTTGTATGTAATGCGATGTGGTCACTCTGTCCTCCCTTCGCGATGGGGTGAAAATGGTTCCTCGGGGAAGTTTAGCGATTGTTTAAGTGGCGCTTTTCAGGGGTGTTTCAATGGCTCGCAAAGCTCCATAACTCCCTGAATTCTCCGGTTGAAATACTTGACAGGGTCGAGGGGCTATGCTAGCTTTGAGGCGTTTTTCAGCCCCTTTGTGAGCCTCTCTTGCCTGGTAAATTTTTCTGACTGTTTTAGAATGTCGAAGGCATTTAACGGTTTGCATTGACCAACGATAAATGTTTCAAAAGTGTATGCCAATATCTGGCATGTTTGGTGTGCCGCACCAAACTATTGCCGACCCGGTCCGAATGTGCTGAATCCCGTTGGCTCATTTGCCGGTAAATAAGGAGGCATGAATGAGTAAAAAAGTGCTGCTCGCTGACGACAGCGTTACGATACAGAAGGTTGTAAAGATCATTCTGGCCGATGACGATTATGCTCTCCATGTTGCAGATAATGGCGATACGGCTTTTGCTATGGCTCAAACCGATAGACCCGATATCGTTTTGGCCGATGTTTATATGCCGGGGAAAAATGGTTATGAGCTGTGTGCCGCTGTCAAACAGGATCCTGCCCTTGCCGGGGTGCCCGTATTATTGCTGAGTGGTACTTTTGAGGCCTTTGACGAAAGCAAGGCCTTGGCTGCCGGTGCCGATGGTTGGATTGCCAAACCATTTGAATCGATGGCGCTGATCGAGCAGATCGACGGCGCTCTTGCCCGCTCTGCATCACAAGTTTCTCTGCCTGAAGCTGCAGGTGAGAGTAGCGCTGTGCAAGAACCTTCCGCTGTTGAGCCGGATATGTGGGCTGACCTCGAAGCGGATACCCTGGCCCCTGAAAGCACCGAAGAGTTTTTGGCCGAAGCAACGGTTGGTGAGAGCGAAGCTATTGACGAAGTCGAGTTGGAAGCGGATGGTCTCTGGGATGATGAACCCTTGCTTGAGCAAGAGGAAGAATCGCTTGCCCTGGTTGAAGAACAAGGACTTGAACCAGACGTCGAGATCGATGCTCCGGACTTTGGCGAAATAAACGAGGTGGATTTCGCTGACGCTGATTTAGCCGTTTCCGATGTTGCGGGTGAAGTGGCCGAAGAAGAAGTGCTGTTTTTGGATGAAAGCGACTTGCTGATCGAGGACGCTTCGGAAGACCTTCCCCAGGAAGAGGAAGATACCTTCGAATTCATTACACTCCAAGAATCGGCAACGGAAGCCGAGTTGACGGCAGCCGAATCTACCACCGATAGTCTTGCCATGGGCGCGGAGGATGAAGCAGAGTCCACGCAGGTCGAAGAGCCGTTCGGATTCGAAATTACCGAGGAAACCTTCGAGGAGCCTGCCGACGCTGAGGAGCAGGCCGCAGAGGCTAGCGGACTTCAATTTGCCGAGGAAGTCTCTGCGCAGAGTGACGAAGAGGCCGTCGATATTTTTCCCGAGCCGGAAGTCGCCCCAGAACCGGAAGTCGCAGCAGAGCCGGAGATCGAAGTGGAACCGGAAGCAGCGCCGGAACCCGCAGCGATTGCCGAACCGTCTGCTCCCGAGGCCGATGGCCTGAACTTTTTCCGCAGCGACGGTCTGATCTCCAAACTGGTCGAGCCCCAGAAGGAGAAACCAGCGCCTGTTGTTGAGTCGGCTGCCTCCGAGGTCAGTGGTTTGAGATATTTCCGTAGCGAGGGCCTGATCTCCAAGCTGGCTGGCAACGAGGAAGCTGAAACTGTACCTGTTGTTGAGGCCGAGCTGGCAGTTGCCGGTGCCGAACCGGTCAGCAAAGAGACCGTAGTCGAGCATGTGCAATCGCTTTCCGAGGAAGAACTCACAGCCATCGTTGAGCAGGTGGCGGGTAAGGTCATCGAACGTTTGGCCAACACGATGCTGGAAAGAATCGCCTGGGAAGTGGTTCCCGATCTGGCGGAAAGTCTGATCAAACAAGAAATTCATCGCATTACCGCCGCCCAGGATTGATTTTTAAATCTTCTCGGCAAATGACGACTATTGACGGTAGAAATGGGGATTGCTAAAATCCCCATTTCTTTTTGTCCGATATCAAGTGGACGCTGCGTCCGCAACAGCAATTCCGGAAGGATTCATAGTTCATGAAAGCACAACTTGCCAAAGGTTACGAGCCCTCCGAGGTGGAACGGAAGTGGTATGATTCCTGGGAAAAAGACGGGAGGTTTCACGCCGATGAGGCTTCTTCAAAGCCTGGCTATTCTATAGTTATTCCCCCACCCAATGTAACAGGTGTGCTTCACATGGGGCACGCCTTGAACAATACCCTGCAGGATATCCTGGCCCGCTGGATGCGCATGCGCGGATCGGAAGTTCTTTGGCAGCCCGGCACAGACCATGCCGGTATTGCTACCCAGAATGTGGTGGAAAAGCAATTAGCTGCGGAGGGGCGGGACCGCCATGATTTGGGCCGCGATGGCTTCGTTGAGCGGGTCTGGCAGTGGCGGGGTGAATCGGGTGGACAGATCATCAATCAGCTTAAGCGGCTCGGTGCTTCCTGCGATTGGGAGCGGGAACGCTTTACCATGGATGAGGGCTTATCCAAGGCGGTGCGCGAGGTGTTCGTCACTCTCTACGAAGAGGGACTGATTTATCGTGACAACCGTTTAATCAACTGGTGCCCACGGTGTCACACGGCTCTTTCGGATCTTGAGGTGGAGCACGAAGATCAAAAGGGTCAGCTTTGGCATCTGCGTTACCCCGTTAAGGGGTGCGACCAGGTGTTGGTTGTGGCCACTACGCGCCCCGAAACCATGCTCGGTGACACCGCTGTGGCGGTTCATCCCGAAGACGAGCGCTATGCCGATCTGATCGGCAAGAGCGTTGTGTTGCCTCTGGTCGGTCGCGAAATACCGATTATCGCCGATGATTATGTCGACAAAGAATTCGGTAGCGGTGCGGTGAAGATCACTCCGGCTCATGATTTCAACGACTTCGAGATGGGAAAACGCCACGACCTTGAATTTATCAATATTTTTGATGAATCGGGCGTGGTCAATGCCAACGGTGGCGCTTACGAAGGATTGGAACGGAGCGCCGCCCGGCAGAAGGTACTGGCCGACCTGGAGGCGGGCGACCTGCTGGAACGCACCGAGGAGCATCTCAATGCGGTCGGCGAGTGTTATCGCTGCAAGACCGTCATCGAGCCTTACATGAGCCTGCAGTGGTATGTCAAGGTAGAGCCTTTGGCCAAGCAGGCTATCGCCGCCGTCGAGGACGGGCGTACCAAAATTATCCCTCAACAGTGGGAAAAGACCTATTTCGAGTGGATGTACAATATCCGCGATTGGTGCATCAGCCGCCAGATCTGGTGGGGACATCGCATCCCTGCCTGGTTTTGTGCCGACTGTGATCAGATCACTGTTACCCGTGAGGATGCTACGGTCTGCAGCCATTGCGGCGGCAGCCAATTGCGCCAGGAGACCGATGTATTAGATACCTGGTTCTCCTCTGCGTTGTGGCCTTTTTCGACCATGGGCTGGCCCGACAAGACAGCCACTCTGGATAAATTTTATCCCACATCCTGTCTGGTAACCGGCTTTGATATCCTGTTTTTTTGGGTCGCGCGGATGATGATGATGGGCCTCAAGTTTATGAATGAAGTACCTTTCAAAGAGGTCTACATTCATGCCCTGGTGCGGGATGCCAGCGGTCAGAAGATGAGCAAGAGTAAGGGCAATGTTATCGACCCGTTGACGGTTATCGACGAATACGGGACCGATGCCTTCCGCTTCACCCTGGCGGCCTTTGCCGCTCAGGGACGGGATATCAAGCTGTCCCTGGAACGGATTGCCGGATACCGGAACTTTGTCAATAAATTGTGGAACGCCAGCCGTTTTGCTCTGATGAACCTGGAAGACTTTAAGCCGGGAACCATCGATCTTGCTCAAGCCAAGCTGTCGCTGGCCGACCAGTGGATACTCACCCGGTTAAACGTGGTTGCCGGACAGACGGAACAGGCTCTGGCCGATTATAAATTCAACGACGCGGCAGGGGCTCTCTATGCCTTTATCTGGCATGAATTCTGCGATTGGTACATCGAGCTGAGTAAAGAAGATCTCTACGGAGAGGACGTGGCTCGCCGTCAGGTGGCCCAGGAGGTTCTTTTCACCGTGCTGGAGCAGTTGCTGCGCCTGCTGCATCCCATCATGCCCTTTATCACCGAAGAGATCTGGCAAGTGCTGCCCGGTGAACGACCGACCTCGTCGATCATGCTGGCCACATATACAAATGCCGACGTTTTTCCGTCCAACCCGCAAGGCGCGGCGAAGATGGAATTGATCATGGAGGTCATCAAGGGCATCCGTAATATTCGCGGTGAAATGAATGTGGCGCCCGGCAAGCAGATTCCTGCGGTACTCGATTGTAAAAGTGACGCTGCCGTTAATGTGGTGGCTGAGGGTGAAAACTACATTCGTGCCCTGGCCAAACTCAATGACCTGTGTTTCGGTATGGGAGCCGAACATCCGGAACAAGCAGCTACTCAGGTTGCCGGCGAGGTGGAGATTTTGTTGCCCCTGGCCGGGCTGATCAACCTGGAAGAAGAAAAGAAGCGCTTGCAGAAGGAGATTGCCAAGGTCGAGAAGGACGTGGCCATGTTCAGCAAGAAACTGGAAAATGAGGCTTTCCTGGCCAAGGCTCCCCCGGAAGTGCTGGAAAAGAATCGCAGTAAATTGCAGGAGGCCAGGGAAAAAAGGGCCATCTTGCAGGAAAGCTTGAGCAAAATCTGTAGCTGACCGACTGCGGCTAACTTAACGCTGTACTCAACGGCAAATTGAATATGGTCGGATTTTTGTTCCGGGTCGGTGTAGACGGTTCGCTTCGTTTTCACCGGCCCGGGCATCGTTGGACCTACCATGAAACTCCTGCAAATCCGTCTGGCCGGCTCAAGTCTCCGACAATTTTAGCCAAATAGCCTTGCTGTTTTGTTTGAAATTCTCGGAAACCAGGGTTCGAACAGACAATTGTTCGATCAGGCCCGTTTAGCCCAACATCCTTTTAGCAGTTCAGCATCATTTGGGCCTGTAATCATGAATCTTCGCAGCAAAACAGCTTTGCTTATGGCCCTGGTGGTGGTCCTTGGTGTTGTTGCCAGTGGCTTTTTCTCCCTCTCCCTTCTTCATCAATCTCTGCGTCGATCTGTTCTGCAGGGCGCTGAATCCCTTGCCCGCTCCAATGCTGAAGCCATCGATCGTTATCTTGACGAGACATTGCAGGATACCGAAGCAATGGCCGCCCAATTGCCTCGCCATTTATTGCAGGGCAGGGAACCTGCCAGTCTGGCAAGCTATCTTCGCCAATTAAAAAAACTCTATCCGAAATTCGAAAATGGTCTATTTGTTCTCACCCCCCAAGGGGACCTGCAGGCCGATTTTCCCGTGCATTCTGAGCTGCATGGCAAAAACTTTGCCTTTCGAGAATATTATCAACGGGCTGTGCAGGAACGGCGTGCCATTATCGGGCATCCTTATGTCTCTTCCCGCACAGGTCAGCTGGTTGTGACCTTTACGGCTCCTATGTGGGGCCAGGACAAAGAGCTGCTTGGCTTGCTCGGATGTTCCGTGCAGCTCGCTTCTCCCCGTGCTCTGGGCGGCATTACGCAACGTCACTTCGGTGAAACCGGCTATATCTATGTTTATGACAGTTCCCGGTTGATGATTCTTCATCCTCTGGCGCAGCGCATCGGCAAAAGGGATGTCCCCGTCGGTGCCAATCATCTCTATGATCAGGCCTTGCAGGGAATGGAAGGATCCGGTGAAACGGTCAACTCACGGGGGGTGGCCATGCTGGCGGCTTTTGCCCGCATTCAAAGCCTGGACTGGGTGGTGGCCGCCCAACAATCTTCCGTCGAGGCTTTTGCTCCACTGCGGTTGGCTAGAATCAAGGTTCTGTGGGTGTTGTTGGCCAGTGCCGCTTTTGCCGCGGCGATCGGTGCCCTGGCCATTCGTCGAGTGACTTTTCCCCTTATCCGGTTGCAGAAGGCTGCAGAGCAACTCACCTTCGATGCGCCGGAAGCTGCCACCATTGCTGCGGGCGATGTCGATAAAACCTTAGCGGATTTGGAACAAAATTATGCCGGTGGTGAGATCGGCGGGTTGGCTAAAACCCTGCGAGAGCAACACCAACGGCTGGGTAAAAGCCTGGTAGAACTGCGGGATGCGGCCCGGAACTGGGAACAAACATTTAATTCGGTGCAGGATGCAATTTTTGTCGTCGATAAAAAGTGCCGTATCCAGCGACTTAACCGAGCTGCCAGCGAGTTGTTTAAACTGCCTGGCGATGAAATTATCGGCACCCCCTGTTACCGCTTGATTCACGGCAGCGATCAGCCTCCTGATTATTGCCCCGGGCGCTTGACCCTCGCCAGTGGCCGGCCAGGACAGGCTGAACTTATCGATACCTGTTTGCCTGGTATTTTTGAGGAGACCACTACTTTGGTTCATGAGGGTGCCGATGGTGAACCTTCGGTTGTTCATTTGCTTAAGGATCTCACGCAAGTCAAGGCCAGTGCGGAAGAGATCAAAAGGCTGGCCTATTACGATTCCCTGACCGGGTTGCCCAATCGCGTATTGTTTGAGGAGCGCCTCCTTGCCACGGTAAATGCCTGTCTCCATTCAAAACGACCGGGGGCGGTTCTGTTTGTCGATCTGGATCAGTTCAAAATGGTTAACGATACCCTGGGGCATTCGGCGGGTGATCAGTTGCTGCAAGTCGTTGCCCGGCGTCTTGAAGGTTGTTTGCGGCAAAGCGATGTGGTAGCCCGCTTCGGGGGAGATGAATTCGTCATTATTCTGTCTCATCTCGGCCCGGGGAATAACGTAGTGGAAATTGCCGGGAAACTGCTCAAGGTATTATCTCAGCCCATGAAATTGGGAGGAGAGCGTATCAATTGTTCTGCCAGTATTGGTGTCGCCCTCTTTCCCAGGGACGGCAAGGATGTCGAAACATTGCTTAAGCATGCCGATGTCGCCATGTATCAAGCCAAGGCGTCGGGGCGCAACAATTTTCAATTCTTTGCCGCGGAGATGGAGTGGAAGGCGCAAGAAAATTTACGCTTGGCCCAGCTTGAAGGGCAAGAGGAAGAATCTGGCCAATATTAGGCACCGCCCAGATTATTGTTCAATACTTGTTGCAGATAATGGCGTATTTGGGCGCTGTCCGTCATGGACAGTGCTTTTTTTGCGGCCGCTTCCGCGGTGTTCAGGGACAGGTCTCGCAAGAAGGCCTTGATGCGCGGGATGAATGGGGCTGCCATGGAGAATTCCCGGATTCCCATGCCGAGCAACATCAGAATATGAGCTGGGTCAGTGGCCATTTCTCCGCACAGGCAAAGGCCTTTTTGTTGCTGCGCGGCCACCTCAGCTACCTCCTGCAAAACGAGCAGAACGGCCGGATGTAAGGGGTCGTAGTACTTGTTGACCAGTGGATTGTTACGGTCGGCCGCCAGCATATATTGAATCAGGTCGTTGGTTCCCAGAGCAAAAAAGTCCACTTCTTTGGCCAGTTGCCCCGCCATCTTAACCGCCGCCGGCACCTCGATCATCACCCCGACAGGAATTTTCTCTACAAACTTTATCCCTTCGGCGGACAGAGTCTGACGTGCCTCGGCAATGACTTCGTGGCAAGCTCGGATTTCTTCCAGGCCGCTGATCATAGGAAATAACATCTTGACCGGGCCGTGGCAGGCGGCCATCAGGATCGCTTCGATCTGGGTGCGAAAAATATCCCGGTTGTCGAGGGACACCCTGACCGAGCGCCAGCCCATAAAAGGGTTTTCTTCCGGGGGAGGACTGAAATAGGGGAGCCCCTTGTCGCCGCCGATATCGAGGGTGCGAATGGTGACCGGTTGACCGTCAAAGCCTTCGACCACTCGGGCGTACAGACGGTACTGCTCTTCGCGAGTGGGAAAATCGCCGCGAATCATATAAGGGAACTCGGTGCGGTAGAGGCCGACCCCCTCAGCTCCATTGCGTTGGGCGACGGCCATGTCGCTGACCAGCCCGATGTTGGCTCGCAGTACCACCGGTGTGCCGTCCTTTGTGACGGCGGGAAGTCGGGCGAATTCCTCAAGACGGTGCGATTCATTCCTTGCTTCCTCTTCCAGGCGGTCGTATTCCTCAATGATCGCCGTTGGTGGAGAGGCATAAAGGCAACCCGAGTTGGCGTCGAGAATCACCGGTTCTTGCGGAGCGATTCGTTTCACGACGCCTTTGACCCCGACCAGCGCCGGGATGCCGAGAGCCTTTGCCATGATCACGGCGTGGGAGTTTTTTTCTCCCGATTCGGTCACAATGCCGAGAATCTGCTCGTGATCAAGAGCCGCCATGTCCGAAGGCAGAACTTCCTTTGCGATCAGAATGCCGGGATGCTTTAGGTGCAGAACCTGATCTTCACGGCCGCTCAAGTTGGCTGCCAGGCGCCGACCGATATCCTTCATGTCAGCGGCCCGTTCGCGCAGATAGGGGTCATCCATACGCTCAAAGGCACCAATATAGTGGTCAACGACCTTTTTTAGAGCATAGGCGGCACAATGGCGTTCCTCGATCTGTTGCTGAATACGCTGCAGGAAGGCCCGGTCCTCTAAGATCATCAGATGAGTATGAAAGATCGAGGCATCGTCGGGTGACAGTTTTTCTGCTACCCGTTTTTCCAGATAGATTGTTTGAATACGGGTCTTTTCAAGGGCCTGTTCAATACGCTCCAGTTCCTCTTCGGGGTCGACCTGGTCCTCTTCGAGAAAATCGGCAAAACCGCCACTATCCACCATGACATGGGCTGCTCCCGATGCCAGTCCCGGATAGGCGACCGTACCCCGTAAGGGGCCCTCCTGACCAGAGGGGGTGGTTTCGGTGACAGGTTGCAGGGCCTGACGGCTCTTTTCCAAGGCCAGAGCAAAAGTCTGAGCTTCCTGCTCTTTTTGATGAATAAAGTCGAGCAGCCGGGCATTGATGACGATGGAGGCGACTTGAAAGGCAATGGCCGACAGGGTACTGGTTTCGGCGGCGGTAAAACTCCGTGGTTCACGGGTCTGAATAACCAGTACGCCAATGGTCTTTTTGCGGTCCATCAATGGAATGCCGAGAAAAGAATGAAACTGCTCTTCACCCGTTTCCTGAAAGTAACGGTAGCGGGGGTGATCCTGAGCCTCTTCTGTGGCGACCATTCGGCCTTCTTCAACCACCAGGCCGGTGAGGCCTTCGCCCAGTTCCATGGTAACCTGGCCTACCGATTCCGGAGACAGTCCGCGGGTGGCTGAGAGGCGCAAGGTCGTTTCATTCTCTTCGAGAAGATAGATGGAACAGACATCAGCTGCAGTACGGCGGGCGACCAGAGCGACGATATTGTTCAGCGTCTCGTTCAGGTCGTGGGACTGCAGGATCAGGGCACTGATATCCTCGAGGGTGGTGACCCCAAGTTTTTTTCCGGATGTTTGAGGCATAGCTCCACAGGGCGCTTTAGGGTGAAATGAAATGGGACTAAGACGGCCTCATGATACCCAAAGTCGAATTGTTTGGCGACCAAAAACGCCCGGTCAATGTCGAAAACGCCCAACCTCTGAGCTGAAGTGACAGGCTGCCAGATGACCGCCGCCTGCGTCGAGTAGAGTGGGTGACTGTTGGCGGCAGAGATCACGGGCATAGGGGCAGCGGGGATGAAAATGACAACCGCAGGGTGGATCAAGAGGCGAGGGCGGCTCTCCTTGCAGCAGGCGTCGTGCATGGCGGCGCCCCGGGTCCGGCGTCGGCACGGCGTTAAGAAGCGCTTCGCTATAGGGATGTCGCGGGGCCCGGTAAAGGTCCGTCGCGTCAGCCAGTTCAACGATACGGCCCAAGTACATAACGGCGACCCGATCGCTGATATGTTCCACCACCGACAGATCGTGAGCGATAAATAGATAGGTTAATTCAAACTCTTCCTGTACGTCCTGGAGCAAGTTAACGACCTGTGCCTGGATGGACAGATCGAGGGCCGAAACCGGCTCGTCGGCCACGATCAAGCTGGGGCGTACAGCCAGAGCGCGAGCGATACCGATTCGCTGGCGCTGGCCGCCGGAAAATTCATGGGGATAACGGTCGATGTGTTCTTCTTTCAGACCGACGATCTGCAGCAGCCGCAATATTTCCTGGCGCAGGGCGCGGCCTTTGGCCAGATGGTGGATGCGTAGCGGCTCACCGATAATATCTCCGATGCGGTGGCGGGGGTTGAGAGAGGCGTAAGGGTCTTGAAAGATCATCTGCATTTCACGGCGTAGGCTGCGCATGGAGCGGGTAGAGCGTTGCAGAATGTTTTCACCGCGAAATAATATTTCCCCTGCGTCGGGTTCCAGCAGGCGCAGAAGAGTTTTGCCGGTAGTCGACTTGCCGCAGCCCGATTCGCCGACCAGACCGAGGGTTTCACCGCGTCGCAAGGCAAAAGAGACTCCGTCCACCGCTTTGAGAACACGGCGCTTTCCGCCAAGAGGGCCGGGGGAGGTTAAAAACGACTTGGCGAGGCCTCGGACCTCAAGCAACGGTTCCATTTAATCTCTCCAGCAACGTACGAAGTGGTTCGGTTCTATTTCCACCAGGGACGGTAGCTTGTTGCGTACTGGGGCGAAGGGGGGATTGAGACCGTCGAGGAAAGATTGGCCCACGGGTGTTTCACCTGATTGTGATCTGTTTGTGATAATCGGCAGCCGATGACGTTTGTCGCCAAGGCGTGGGATACAAGCCAGAAGCCCTTGGGTGTAAGGGTGAGTTGGCCGGGAAAACAATGTGGCCGTTGGAGCATACTCCATGATCAGTCCTGCATTCATGATCGCCACCTTGTCCGCTGTCTCAGCCACGATGCCCAAGTCGTGTGTGATCAGCAGAGTCGCCATTTTTTGTTGTTCCTTCAGTTGCTCGAGCAGGTCCAGAATCTGGGCCTGAATGGTCACATCCAGAGCTGTGGTCGGTTCGTCGGCTATGAGAAGGTCAGGGGCGCAGGCCAGGGCCATAGCGATGACAACACGCTGGCGCATGCCTCCGGAGAGTTGGTGAGGATATTCCCGAAGGCGAAGATGGGGGTCGCCGATACCGACCTGTTGCAGCAGGTCAGCGGCGCCGGTTAAAGCTTCCTGCCTGCTGGCCGCTCTGTGCAGGCGCAGCACTTCGGCAATTTGTTCACCGATGGTCAACACCGGATTGAGGGCGGTCATCGGCTCCTGAAAGACCATGGAGATTCTATTGCCCCGGACCCGACGCATTTCGTTGGGTGGCAGGCGGCGTAAATCCTCGCCCTGAAACAGTAGTTCTCCCTCGACGACCCGCCCCGGGGGTTGCACCAGCCGCAACAGCGACAGGGCCGTGACCGACTTGCCGCAGCCCGATTCACCGACCAGCGCCAGGGTTTCGCCCCGGTCGATGCTGAATTCGAGACCTCGCACTGCCTTGACCAGACCGGCGGTAGTGAAAAAGTAAGTCATCAGGTTGCGGACGTCGAGCAATGGGCTCATGCGGTATCCTTTACAGGTGTTGGCGCGAATAAATCTACATGGAATAACGGTAGCGGTCAAGCGGACCTTCGGCAGCAGTTTTGGTATCACGAAGCGGGGTGCCGTGTTAGAATCTCCGGAAGATCGTAACATGGCAACCAGTGGTAAGTTTTGTCAAAATCTGTATAGTTGTCATGCCCCTCAGGTGTTTTAAACAGCCCGAACAAGGCAAAGGGACAGGCAGTATTTTCATTGTTAACGGAGAGAATATGTCACGCTGGATCGACTTGCATCTGCACAGCAACTGTTCCGACGGGGCCTTGCCTCCGGGGGAGGTGGTCCGTAAAGCAGCCGCTGCCGGACTTTTGGCAGTCGCCATTGCCGACCACGATAATGTCGATGGCATCGACGAGGCGATGGCTGCAGGTCATAGTTGCGCTGTGGAGGTTTTGCCTGCGGTAGAGTTGTCGGTGGTCTGGCAGAGTTTTCAAGATATTCATTTGCTCGGCTACTGTTTCGATCCGCACCATCCGGAGCTGTGTGCTGCCCTGGCGGAATTCCGTGATTTTCGCAATGGCCGTAACGAGCAGATCGTGACACGAATTAATCAGCGTCTGACAGCCGAAGGGCGCGCTCCTTTGGACTTCGCGGCTATTCGCCAGCGAGCCGGAGGCACACTGGGCCGTCCTCATATTGCCTTGGAACTCATGGCCCAAGGTCATGTCCGGTCTAAAGACGAGGCCTTTGATCGTTATCTGGTGCCTTGCAATGTGGCGAAACGGTTTTTCCCTATCGAGGAGGCGATAGCCCTTATTCAACGAGCTGGCGGCGTAACCTCCTTGGCCCACCCCGCTTATATCAGCCGGGATCGGAAGGTGCTGGCGCAACTGTTTGATGATTTTGTGGATTGTGGTCTGGAAGGTATCGAGGTTTACAGTAATCAAGCCAGTAACGACGATATCGACTGGCTTTTAAGTGAGGCTAATCGCCGTAGGTTGCTGATAACAGGTGGCTCCGATTTTCATGGTGGACATGAGGAGGAGCTGGTAATTGGTGGTTTGCGGGGCAACTTACGGGTGCCTTATCGGTGCGTGGAGGACTTGCGGTCCGCTGCCACCCAACGTCAGGCCGGTGATCCCGGGTTGGCTTCGCGGTCGTAGATAGCGGTTATATCACCCAGGGGTTGCAGAGTGCTGATGGGCAAACTCTCGCCTCTTTGCCAGGCGGCGAGGGCCTGCCTTTTTTCCTCGCCGCTAACCAATACGAGAATATCTTGGCTTTGACTCAGGGCGGCGGCACTCAGGGTAACCCGTTCCGAGGGTGCTTTGGGGGCATGGAACACCGGCTGTACCAGGGTCTTCTTTTGGACCGGCATGTCAGGAAAGAGGCTGGCGGTGTGCCCGTCGCCGCCAAGACCGAGCAGTACCAGGTCGAAGGGAAGGGCCTCACGCACCAGTGGCTCGTAGGATTGGGCAGCTTTTAGGGGGCCAAGTTCGGCGGGTATCGCATGAATGTTGGCCGGCAAGATGGCCACGCGGTTGAGCCAAACCCGGCTTGCCATTAAGCTGTTGCGTTGCGGGTCGTCTACGGGCAGGCAACGTTCGTCTCCAAAGTAGATCTGCCAGCGGTGCCAGTCGGTGTCGATCTCGCTGAGCAATCTGTAGGTTTGTTCGGGAGTCCGGCCACCGGCCAGGACAATGCGAAATCGGCCGCGTGCCGCAATGGCCTGATTGGCGGCCAGCAGAACCTGTCGGCAGGCCCGGGCAGCCACCTCCTCCTCATCCTTTGCCAGTTCCCAGTGAACAGTTTTCATCCCTTATCCTCCTAGTGCCCTGTGCGGTTAATCCTGTCTTCTAATTCTGGTCCTTTTGGCCGCTGTCTGCGTTGCACCTCCTCGGTTTAGCCCGGGCTAGGCCTGCGTCGGCGCGCCTTGACAACAACCAAAATTTCTCAGAATTACTTGACACGACTAACCAAACAGGACACTGGTGGTTCAGGGCAATAGCTCAAGGGAATTGCGCCAGAAGCGGCACTTCTCGTCGAACAGCCGGTCGGCTTCTACCGGGCCCCAACTGCCGGCGGCATACTCGGGAATTTCGTCCTTTTGCGCCGCCCAGCCTTGCAAGAGCGGGTCGACAACCTGCCAGGCGCTCTGTACCTCTCGATAGCTTAAAAAGAGCGAGCGATCCCCCTTCATGATGTCGAGCAGCAGTTCTTCGTAAGCATCGTTAGCCACTTCATCCGTGCGGCGGTAACTGGCATCCAGGCCGGTACGGCGGGTGGCCATCTCAAGCCCTGGTGCCTTGACGGTCATTTCCACACGCAGGCATTCGTCGGGCTGGATGCCCATTAACAGCCAATTCGATGCTTCGCATCGTATGTGGCTGGCGCGGAAAAACTGTTGCGGAGGGTGTTTGAAGCAGATGGACACCATCGATTGTTTCTCGGCGAGCCGTTTACCGGTACGCAAGTAAAAGGGGACCCCGGACCAGCGCCAGTTGTCGATAAAGAGCTTAAGGGCGGCATAGGTTTCGGTACGGCTGTCCGGAGAAACACCGGGCTCTTGCAGATAAGCCTGGACCGGCTGACCGGCAACCGTGCCGCTGCTATAGCGCGCACGGACCGCACAACGATCAAGATTTTCGGTAGCCAGGGGGCGAATGGAGCGCAGCACCTTGAGCTTCTCATCGTGCAGGGCTTCGGCATCCATGGAGATGGGAGCTTCCATGGCAACGAAGGTTAACAGCTGCAACAGGTGGCTCTGAATCATGTCGCGCACTGCCCCGGCGTTGTCGTAAAAGCCGGCCCGGCTGCCGACGCCCTGCGGTTCCGCATGGGTGATTTGCACATGGTCGATGTAATTGCGGTTCCACAGCGGCTCCATGAGTACGTTGCCGAAGCGGAATACCAGGATGTTCTGTACCGTTCCTTTACCGAGATAGTGATCGATGCGATAGACCTGTTTCTCTTCCAGGAACCGGCTTAGTTGGCTTTGTAATTCAGTGGCGTTTTTCAGGTCATAGCCAAAGGGTTTTTCGAGAACGATCCGTCGCCAGCCTTCTTCTTCCTGTAACAGCCCGACGTTGCTCAGATGCTCGACAATCGGGCCATAAGCGCTTGGACTGACAGCCATATAAAAGATGATATTGGCAGAAAAGCGCTGGCGGTTGGTCATCAGCTCTGCCAGCTCCTGGTAGAGGTCCCCTTGGTCAAGGTCGCCTCGATAATATTCACTGCGTTCGATAAAGCGGGAGAAGGTTGCTTCGTCAATGCCTCCTCGGGCTTTATCGACAATCGCCTGACGCGCTTCCTGTTGCCATTGTTGCGGTTGCCAGGGACGACGGCCGGATGCCACGATACGGGTTCCTTCGGGCAGGCGGCCGGCAGCTTCCAGGTGGTAGAGGGCCGGCAGCAATTTGTTCCGGGACAGGTCGCCGGTAGCGCCGAAGATGATGATGGTGCATGGTTCTTTCATGGCTGATCGTTCCAGTCGCTGTGAAAAAAGGTTCCCCGTGGCGAATCGAGGCGTTCGTACTGATGGGCACCGAAGAAATCCCGTTGAGCTTGCAACAGGTTGGCCGGCAAGCGAGGGCAGCGATAGCCGTCGAAAAAGGCCAGGCCTGCGGCCATGGCGGGCAGAGGGATAGCATGGTGACTGCCGAGTGAAATGGTTTGTCGCCAGTGGGTTTCACTTCGGCTGAGGGCGTCGCTGAAAAACTCGTTCAGCAGCAGGTTTGTAAGTTCTGGTTGTTGGTCGTAAGCGCGGGCGATATCGTCGAGGAACGCACTACGGATAATGCAGCCGCCTCGCCAGGTCAGAGCGATGTCGCGATAGTTTAGGTCCCAGCCGAAAGTTTCTGCTGCAGCTCGCAGCAGCATGAATCCCTGGGCATAGGAGATGATTTTAGCGGCGTACAGAGCGTCGTGAACCGCAGCAATAACCTCATGCTCGGCAGCCTCCAGGCGTTTCCCGGAAGCTCCCAATTGTTGAGCCGCAACCTGCCGCTCCTGGTGACGGGACGAAAGGGCGCGGGCAAAGACCGCCTCGGCGATCAGGGTCAAAGGTACGCCGAGTTCCAGGGCGCTGGCCACGGTCCAGTTGCCGGTACCCTTCTGACCTGCAGCATCAAGAATCTTGTCGAGCAGGGCCTGACCGTCCTTGTCCATGACTCCAAGGATCTTCCCGGTAATTTCAATAAGGTAGGAATCGAGAGGCCCCCGGTTCCAGTCCTGGAAGATGGTTTGCAGCTCTGTTGCCGACAGGCCAAGGCCGTCGTGCATCAGCTGGTAGGCCTCGGCAATGAGCTGCATGTCGCCGTACTCGATGCCATTATGGACCATCTTGACATAATGACCTGCGCCGCCTTCTCCCATCCATCGACAACAGGGTTCGCCCTTTACCCGGGCGGCAATGGCCTCGAATATCGGTTGCAGCTCGGGCCAGGCGTTGGAATGCCCGCCTGGCATCAATGCCGGTCCGTGCCGTGCCCCTTCTTCGCCGCCGGAGATGCCACAGCCGACAAAACACAGGCCCTGCTCTGCGAACTGGCTGCAGCGCCGAGTCGTATCCTGATAATGAGAATTCCCGCCGTCGATAACAATATCCCCTGGTGACAGCAGGGGAGTAAGTTGCTCAAGCAGGGCATCGACTGCCTCACCGGCCTTAACCATCAGCAGTATCTTGCGGGGTGGTTTAAGAGCGTTTACCAGTTCTGTCAGAGAAGTGGTGGCGATGATGCTGCTGTCGGCGGCCGAGCCTTTTAAAAAGGCCTCCGTCTTGCTGGTGGTGCGATTATAGACTGCGACGGAAAAGCCATGGTCGCTGATATTGAGTGCCAGATTTTGACCCATGACGGCCAGGCCGATGAGGCCGATATCCCCTTGAGGCATACAGAATCCTTTTAGTTCCGGAGTGATACTCAGGGTGCAGGGTAGTTTCCCTCAACAAGGGTATTCAGGTTTTCCGTTGCCGCCTTGCTTAGAAAATCCATCAATTGTTTTGCACGCATCGGCTTGGCGAAGTAATAGCCCTGCATGTCGTGACATCCATGTTGCCGCAGAAAGTCCAGCTGGTCAATAGTTTCAACACCTTCGGCGATCTGCTTCAACCCCAGGCGAGAGGTCATGGCGATAATGGCTTGAACGATGGCGACATCATCCGGGTCCTCCGGAATATCACGGACAAACTCCTGGGCGATCTTGATGCGATCGATGGGGACGTTTTTAAGATAGCTCAAGGATGAATAGCCGGTACCGAAATCGTCGATGGCGATCTGAATGCCCAGCTGTTGTAGTTGTCCGAGGATCAGCGTCGCCGATTCTTTCTGTTTCATAAACACGCTTTCGGTAATTTCTAATTCCAATAACTGCGGTGGCAGGCCTGTCTCCCTGAGAATTTTAACGATGAGCTCTACCAGGTTGGGTTGGCCAAGCTGACATACGGATAAATTGATCGCCAATCTCAGGGGCGGATGGTTTGTATGCTGCCAAGTCACCGCTTGCTGACAAGCTGTGCGTAAAATCCATTCGCCCAATGGGCGTATCAAACCGGTTTCTTCTGCAATAGGGATAAATTCGCAAGGGGGAATTATTCCCAGGTTGTCGCTCTGCCAACGCACCAAGGCCTCGACGCCGACTATTTGGCCGGAGCATAAATTAACTTGAGGTTGGTATACCAGATGGAACTCCTCCAGGCGTAGAGCCCTTTGCATGTTGGTTTCGAGCCGGTGACGGACCATTGCCTTTTGCTGGATCTGTTTAGAGAAAAAATGGAAATCATTGCGACCGTCCCGCTTTGCTTCGTACATGGCAATATCAGCATGCTTAAGGAGGGTTTCGCTGTCATTGCCGTCACGAGGAAAGAGTGCGATGCCTGCGCTGGCCGAGGTGAAGATCTCGCTTCCATTGAGTTCAAAGGGTTGTTCGGTCAAAAGATCAAGTATTTTTTTGGCAACGTTGGCTGTGGCCAATTCGCTCTTCATGCCGGTTATCAGCAAGACGAACTCATCACCGCCCCATCGGGCCAGAGTATCGCATTTCCGCAGGGTTGATTGTAGGCGAAGAGCGACTTGTTTTAATAGCAGATCGCCTTTAGCGTGGCCGAAGGTATCGTTGGTCTGTTTGAAATTATCCAGGTCCAATAGCAACACTGCTGCGAATTCATCGCAGCGTCGTGCCTGATTAAAAGCCAGATCCATGTGATCGGCCAGCAGTGTCCGGTTGGGAAGTCCCGTCAGTTCATCAAAATAGGCCAGTCGCTGCACTTCCCGTTCGCTGTGGAGTTTGTCGGTGATGTCGACGAAGGAGCCGGTCAGGCAAAGGGGGGTTCCGTCAGGATCGGTGACGACATGGGCCAGAACTTCGGCAGTAAACAGAGAACCGTCCCGGCGGCGGGATTTAATTTGACCTTGCCAGGATCTCTTGCAGGCAAGCTGTTGAAGCACTGCCTCTACATCCTTTGGGTTGTGGTGAAAAAAACGCAGGTCACGGCCCTGAATATCCTCAAGCTGGTCGTAACCCCACAGGTCGAGAAACGCTCGGTTGGCATGGGACAGATTGCCTTCGAGGTTGGCCATGGCGAAAGGGGTGATCGAGCTGTCGATGGAATATTTGGCCAGGTACAGGTCCTTCTGGGTCTGTTTTATGGCGGTGAGGTCACGGTAGATTTTCAGGATTGTTGACGGTTCTCCCTTTTCGTCACGCAGGGCGACGTTAGCGGTACAGTGAAGATGATGTATGCGGCCCTGCGGGTCGGTAATGCAGGTCTGTTTGTCATGGATTTTGCCTTCGGCAAAGGCTTGCAGAGCCGGGCAGGGTCCGGAACAAGGTTCGCTACGATGGTGAAGGATTTCATAGCACCTTTTGCCGACTACATGCTCGCCGTAAAGTCTTTTGGCGGGGACATTGGCCCAGAGTACCTTCCTCTGCCGGTCCATCATGCACATGGGGTCGTTGATGCTGCCGAGTATGGCTTTGAGAGTTCCTTTACTTTGTCGCAGGGCTTTGTAAGCCCGTCTTCGTTGTAACAGGGCGATGGTAAGGGATAAGGCCAGGCCGGCAAAACTTGTGGCCAATACCAGGGCGATGAGGAGCTTTCGGCGCTGGGCCGCAGAGACGGTCGCAGGTACGTTGACCAGACGGCTGCCCTGCGGAAGTTGTTTTCTGTCGATACCGAAACGTTTAAGAGCCCGATAATCGAATATATAGATGTTAGGGCTGGCCCGGGCCACTGGAATATCACTTATCTGTTCTCCGCGCAGGACTCTCAAGGCCAGTAGCGCGGCAGTTTCGCCCTGCTGACCAGCACTGACAACCAATCCTCCAATAACTCCTCCCTTGATTAAATGGTCGCCAAAGACGTAAACCGGGCCCTTGCTGTAGCGGCTGATAAAAGCATTGCTTTCTGAGACGGTATAGTAACGGCCTTCGGCGGCCCTATAGAAGTTGCAATCGAAAACAATTGTGTCGGTGGGCAGTGAAATCAGGGCCTCTTTCAATTGCGTGGTGCTGAGGCCGACCAATTCGGTGAAATCAATGCGGTCGTCGTAACGCGGGGCGAGTTCGCGCAATCGTTGAAGGTTGGCCATAGCCGAGGGTGTCCGGTCGCCAACCAAGGCTACATGGCGCGTGGCGGGGTGGAGGGTCAGGGCAATCTCCAGGTTACCAGCATAGTCATTTGATTCAGCCACCCCGGTAAAGTTTTGGTGGCCGGCTAAACGACCGTCTTTAAAGTTATTGATGCCGCAGAATACCACAGGCACACCGGGAAAGAGGTCGTCGCCGTAAGTGAGAAGAAAGTCGAGGGCGTTGTCGTCGGAACAGAGAATAATATCGAAAGTGTGTCGGGCGTATTTTTGGCTGTAAAATTGATGAAGTTGCGGGAAGAGTTTTGCCGGGAGGTGACGTTTTGTGTCCATTTCCTCGATGAACAGTTCGGCATCGGGAATTTCGCGGTTGATAACCGCTTCCATGGCCGTGGTGATGTTATGGGTCCACTCGTAGCCGTGGTGATAGGAATGCAGCAACAGGATATTTCGTTTGGCCGAAGCTTCACCGGTGAAAAACAACAGCGGCAATAGCAGGAACAGAACCCTTTTCACTCTATTTCCTTTCACTTGCTGATGTTGTGACAGGATGTGATGAGTTGCAGGGTTATATAATACTAGAAAATTTTAAGGCTGCCGCCGGATTTCATATTTATTTGAATATAGAGTTGGATACGGAAGGAAGTGTTATTGCCGGGCGATAGGCAGGACGGATGTAGAGGGGGAGTCAGATTTAACGAGTTGCCCCTGGTCCATGGCGATAATTTCACTGCCAAGACGCTGCGGTTGATCCGGCAGGTGAGTCGCCTGAATGATAGTGATCTCTCGTTCAATCAGGGTCGGGATGAGCGAATCGAAAGTTTCGATACTTTTTTTATCCATGTTTGAGGTCGGCTCATCCATAAGCAGTACCTTGGGCTGCAGCAAAAGGGCGCGGGCAATGGCCACCCTCTGCTGCTCGCCGCCGGAGAGTTCCCGGGCGTTTCGCCGTCCGAAGCCGGATAGCCCAACCAAGTCCAGGGCTTCATGAATTCGCCGGTGTTGTTCGTCGCCATGAATACCGCGAATCTTCAGACCGTAGGCGAGATTGTACCGAACACAGCGGTGAAAAAGGTATGGCGACTGGTGAACCAGGGTGACCTGACGGCGAATCTTCTGTAATTCGCGACGTTTCCACGGGATCGCCTGTTCTTGAAAGAGCAGGGCACCGCTTGTGGGCTTCATTAATAAAGCCAGGATTTGCAACAGAGTGCTTTTGCCGCAACCGTTGGGACCGACCAGGGAGTAAAGGCGGTTTGGCAGGAAGTCGAGCTCCTCGATATTGAGCACAACGTGACCATTATAGCTTTTTTGAAGATTGCGAACCGATAGGATGGGCTTCACGGCTTACCTCTGCTGCAGCAGGTTGAGGAACAGGTTGACCAGCAAGGCCACGGTCATGAGGAACAGACCGAGAGCCAGGCCGAAAGCGAATTCCCCTTTGCTGGTTTCAAGGGCAATGGCGGTGGTCATTGTGCGGGTAAAACCGCGAATGTTGCCGCCGAGCATCATTGCCACTCCGACCTCGGCGACCACTCGGCCGAAGCCGGCGATGATGGCCGCCATGGCACCAAAGCGGATTTCCTGTAATAATTGAAGGGAGCTCTGGAAAGAACTGGCGCCAAGGGTCAAGGCGGTGGGTATGATTCGCTTATCAGCGGCACTCAGGGCGCCAATGGTATAGTTGGCAATGATCGGGGTGGCCAGAATGACTTGGCCGATCACCATGGCCCAGGGGGTAAAGAGCAGTCCCCAGCTGCCGAGAGGTCCCATACGGCTGAAGAAGCCATAGCAGACCAAGCCGACCACTACCGTTGGCAGGGCCATCAGGGTGTTGAGCAGGGTGATGACGATGCGTTTTCCAGGAAATTGGCAGGTGCCGATAAGCAGGCCCGTCGGGATGCCGACCAAAGAAGCAAGGATGATGGCAATGGACGACACGTACAGAGAGGTCCAGACCGTCATGTAAACTTCGGGATCGTAGGAAAGGATCAGCTGTAGCGCCTGGATTAATGATTCGAGCAGAAAGTCCAAAGGGACGCTCCTTGCGGTCAAACGATAACGGACAAAATTCTTAAATAAGTTAAAATGCCAGCATGATGGCTGCCTCTGTGAAGGCTGCTTAGGATATATAAAGGGGTAGGTGAAAGTCAATACCGTTTGGCAGTAGGCTATATGGCGGAATTTAAACCCTGTTGGCTTTGGTTGGGTGAAATATTGCTTGGTCATTCGTTCGTAACGATAACGGTTGATAACAAGACCACGGTTCGGACCAAACCGAACCGCACAAGATGAGGGAGGCGTTATGCTTGGTGCCATCGCCGGTGATATCATCGGATCCCGTTTCGAGTGGCATAATCACAAGAGCAAAGATTTCGATCTATTTACCGACGCCAGCTGTTTTACCGACGATACGGTACTGACGGTTGCTTTGGCTGACAGCTTATTGAGCGGCACTCCCTTTACGGATAGTCTCAAGGAGTACTATCGCCGCTATCCCACCGCCGGTTACGGCGGTCGGTTTCAGCAGTGGGCTGCCAGCGAAGTCAGGCAACCTTATGGTTCCTTTGGCAATGGTTCGGCTATGCGGGTCAGCCCGGTCGGTTGGTATTTTAACGATCTTTCGACGGTCCTGAGTGAATCTCGCAACAGCGCCGCAGTCACTCATGATCACCCCGAAGGGATCAAGGGAGCACAGGCAACCGCTGCCGCTATTTTTCTGGCCCGCATCGGTGAGAACAAGGCGGATATTCGGGACTTCATCGTTGAGAGGTTCGGTTATCGTTTCGATTTTACCCTCGATGATATTCGACCTTCTTACCGGTTTGACGTCACCTGCCAGGGGTCGGTTCCTCAGGCTCTGCAGGCATTTTTTGAGGCGAATGACTTTGAGGATGCCATTCGCAATGCTATTTCCATCGGTGGCGACAGCGACACTATCGCCTGTATCACTGGCGGTATTGCCGAAGCGTTTTATGGCGAAGTGCCTGCCTGGATCGCGGAGCAGGTCTGGGCTCGACTGGATGAACCGCTGACGGATGTAGTCAGACTATTTCGTTCAACTTTGGGCGAAGGGTAGAACCGTATGCACAGGAGTTTTTCGGTAAGGTTCGATAGCAGCTGATTTCAGGACGGGACAGCGAAAAGCAAAAGGCCCTCACCAGCAGGTAAGGGCCTTTTGCTTATTTCATGTCATGTTTGAGTTAAGGTCAGTGCTTAGGACCCCGCTTCAGGGCCACCAGTTCAGCGCCCAATGCCTCGGCTACTTGCTTCAGTTCGCTCATACGCATGTGCTTGCTGTAAACCTTGAGATTTACGTCGGAGACAGCACTGACGATGTAGCGAGGGGTTTTTGCACCGTCTACAAACTTTTTGCGTTCCCGATAAAAAATTTTACCTGCCATGATGTCCTCCTGCTTCTGGGTGTACCGCTCTGAGTAGCGGTAGATACAGTTTCTCCTTGATTATAACACTAGAAATCAGCAGGAAATCAACGGTTGGAGCTTAAACCCTTTTTTTGAGGGTGGCATTGCAATGTTGCTGGATAAAATCGTATGATTAAAAACAAGATATTCAGGTACTTGAGTATTCAGCTGATCCCCGTTTTCCAGTGAATGCATCCGCAAGGAGTTTCTTTTGTCTCAACCCGATTATTTGCAGCTTCTCGATCATCTTTATGATGGCCTCTATTTCGTCGACACTCAGCGAAGAATAACTTTCTGGAATCGCACGGCTGAGGAGATTACCGGATTCAGCGCCGAAGAGGTGATGGGCAGCCACTGCTACGACAATATCCTTAACCATGTCGATGCACAAGGAAACGCGCTCTGTGAAAATGGCTGCCCCCTGTCCAGAGCGATCGAGGGTAATGTAAACATCGAGTCGGAGGTCTATCTTCGCCATAAGCATGGGCACAGGGTGCCGGTGGCCGTGCGTATTCGCCCCTTGCCCGGAGCCGATGGTCGGGTCATGGGTGGGGTTGAACTGTTCCAGGATCTCAGCGAAAAGACCGGCGTGCTGCTTCAGTTGGAGGAATTACGACAACTGGCGTTGGTCGATAGTTTGACCGGGTTGGTCAATCGTAATTATTTCGAGAGAGAGATCGAAAGCCATCTGCAAGAGCAAGCTCGGTATGGATGGCCGTTTGGTCTGTTGTTTATCGATATTGATAATTTCAAATATATCAATGATAATTTCGGGCATGGTTTTGGCGATCAGGTGCTGCAGATGGTGGCCAGAAACCTTAAGCACATATGCCGGCCTTTCGATGTTTTCGGTCGCTGGGGTGGGGAAGAGTTTATCGGGCTTGTGCGCAATATAGAAGGGGCAGAGTTGATAGCCATCGGCGAGCGGCTGCGTATGTTGATCGAGAGTTCCCGGCTGCAACAGGAAGATGGCTCCGTGGGGGTCACGGTATCGGTTGGCGCAACCTTGGCGCAAGTCGGCGATTCTTTAACCGATCTTGTCGGGCGGGCTGATGAGTTGATGTATCAAAGTAAAAACAGGGGTAAAAACTGTTTGACCAGCGATATTTGACGGCCTCGCAAAAACCCCTCTATGGTTGCGGCCTTTTTAAAGGATTTCGAGATGCTGGATGTTTATTTTTGCTTAGCCATCCTATAGTTTTTTGCGCCGCCGGCGTTTTTGATCGATATTGAGTGTTTTCTGTTTTCAATCGTCCAAAACGAAACAGCCCTGCCGATGATAGTTCTCGGTGGGGCTTTCGTCTTTAACAGGTGAACAATCGGGAGCTAGAAGAACTCGACGCGGTTGCGTCCCTGTTTTTTTGCCCGGTACATGGCCTGGTCGGCCTGTTTTATCAATTCTTCGATGGAAGTTTCCTGGCCGTTAAAGAGAGATATGCCGATGCTGACGGTGATGGAAAAGGTTTCGCTGATCTGCTCCATCGGCATGGTGGCTATGGAGGTGCGAAGGCGTTCCGCGGTCAACAAAGCATTCTCCCGACTGATCTGTGGCAATAGGGCGGCGAATTCTTCGCCGCCGAAACGGGCGAAAACGTCGGTTTCCCGCAGTTCCATGCGGCAGCGTTCAGTCAGGCTTTTGAGAACCTCATCACCGACATCGTGACCGTAGGTGTCGTTGATCAGCTTGAAAAAGTCGATATCGAGTATCAGCAGAGCGAAGGGGGGAGTGTAGCGGAGGCTACGGGCCAGCTCCTCCTTGGCGCGGCTGATAAAGTAACGTCGGTTCCAGGCGCCGGTCAGGGAGTCGGTGATGGCCAGATTACGTAGCTCGTTCTCTATGCGTTTGCGCTCCGAGATGTCGCGGCAGATGCTGAGGATGGCAGGTAGGCCGTCGTATTCCGTGCGCTTGGCGTTGGTCCAGACCAGCAGTTCCCGTCCGTCTTTGGTCTGATGGTGGGCTTCGAAAGAGACGTGGCCGTCCTCCTCAATTTTGTCGAGCAGTTGGGGGGAGCTGATGGCTGTTTGGGTCTTTTTGAGCCGGTCCATCGGCATTGACAGCAACTCCTCCCGACTGTAGCCGAGACGTTCGCAGGCCACTCGGTTGACATCCAGTAAACGCTCGGAGAAATCGTGAACGAATACCGCGTCGCCGGCAGAATCGAAAAAGGTTCGGTACTTTCGAACCGAGGACTTGAGCGCTTCCTGCATTAATTTGCTGTCAGTGATATCACGCATGGTGGCAAAGATTTCCTGACGCTCCAGATCGGCGCTGGCGTTCCAGACTACCCAGCGATAGCGGCCGTCCTTGCAGCGCAACCGGTATTCGCAGGTGCCGGTCTGTTGCCTCAGTAGCAGCCTCTCTTCACCTTCGACAGCAATTCGGCGATCCTCCGGATGAACCAGATCCAGCCAAGGTGTGTTAAGCAGTTCGGCGACGCTCCAGCCAAGGGTGCGGGTCCAGGAAGGATTGAGATCCTTGAAGCAGCCATCGATGCCGATGAAACAGAGCATGTCGAAAGAAGCTTCGAAAATTCGCTGACGATCAACCACGGCCTGCTTGCCTTCGGTGATATCCCGGATATTGGCGGCAACGTGACAGATAGGTCCCTCCGGTTCCGGCACCGGATGAAAGGTGATGGCGCACAGTCGGCGGCCGCCGGAAGAAAAGGTGACCCAGCGCTCGTATCGCACCGTATCACCGTTAAAAGCCTCAACCAGGTGGGGCCGAATAGTGCTGTCGAAGTCCTCTTCGCCGAATAGTTCGGCAACGGGCCGGTCGATGATTTCCCCGGGCTGGCGGGCAAAGGCGTTTAGATAGCTGTCGTTAACCACCCGACAGACGTAATCGCTGTCGATCAGGGCGATCAGATCCGGGGTGGAAGAAACGATTCCCTTGTAGTGTTGCAGATCCCGGTTGGCCTGGCGCAGCTGAAGGTCGTTCTGGTTTTCTGTGTGGCAAGCCGAACTCAGGTCTTGAACCTGCGCGGCAATGGACGGTGCCTTGCGATCCGCTTCGATTTGCTGCCTAAGGGCTGCCAGTTCCTGGTGGGCTGCTGCCAGTTCGGCCTTGAGTTGCGTCCGGGGTTTGTCAACATCCGTTGTCATGGAAGTCCTCATGTCGTGAGTTTCATGCAACTCGACTCGTGCATTCATAACCCAGTTTGGTCGCTATAATCTGTCTGGTCGCCTAGCAGGATTTACCGGAACCCATTGTAACGACAATACGTTGCGGACCAAAACAAAAAATTACTGAAGCGCTAATAAATAAAGGTCCGTGGTGCCAAATTTGTTGCCGGTAGAAGAAAAACAGCCTTTTGCCAGGCGATATATACACATCTGGGAGATTTGGTCAGGCTAATGCACGATTCTTTTAGCAGGTAGAAAGATTGGCGTACACACATAAAGCATTGTGCAGGTTGTGTGTTTCTAATTAATGCGGCGAAGGTGAAGCCTAAATTCGCCAGGCTGATTAGCTGGCTTAAATTTTTTACAGACAATGTCTCCGGGTGAAAAGATTTCAAGGTTAATATGTTTCGGCTAATTTAGAGACAGGGGCGGGTCCATTCCACCCGATTATTTGATGAAATTTTAAATATTCCTTTTCTGGCCGTGGCTTGCTGCTGGATACTGATTCGGTCGCAGGAGAGGGCAGCCTTATCCTGTTCCGGAGTCAAATGGGAAGCAGTGGTTGGCGGCAGGAATCTACGATGGCTCGTTCAACCGAACGCAGGCGTTGAGTTGTTCTGCTGCGAGTAAATCGAAGGTGGCGCCCTGTGGTGTTTTTGGGAGGTTAGCAGGTCGACAACCGATTGGGGGGGACGGGTTTGCTAAAGAGGTATCCCTGCATTTCATCGCAGTGTTGCTCAGTTAAAAAGTCCCTCTGGCCTGGCGTTTCAACCCCTTCAGCGACAACCCGCAGGCCGAGGCTTTGGGCCATGGCGAGGATGGTGCGGACGATGGCCGTATCGTTTTCGTCGGTGAGCAGGCCGTTAACAAACGACCGATCGATCTTGATTTCGTCGATGGGGAATCTTTTCAGATAACTCAGCGAAGAGTAGCCGGTGCCAAAATCGTCCAGTGAGATCATCACCCCAAGTTGCTTGAGTTGCTTCAGTTTAGCGATATGTACTTCCACGTCTTGCATCAGGACGCTCTCAGTCAATTCCAGGCCCAGGTAACGGGGAGACAGGCCGGTAACGGCGAGGATCTTTTCAATTTTTTCAAACAGATATTTGTCCTGAAACTGCTTGCCCGAAATGTTGACCCAGACTCGCACCGAGGGTAATCCCATTTGCTGCCAAGCCCTGGCTGTTCGACAGACCGTTTCCAGTATCCACTCGCCTATTTCCTCGATCCCACCCGTTTCTTCCAGGATCGGCACGAACTGGTCCGGAGAAATAGGGGGGTGTCCGTCGGGGGTCCAGCGCAGCAGAGCTTCCAAGCCAATAATTCGGCCACTGGCGGTATCGACTCGCGGTTGGTAGTGCAAAAAGAATTCCCGGTTCATCACAGCCTGCTGAAGCATTTTTTCCAGTTGCAGCCTTTGGCGGATACTCTCTTCCATGCTGGGGGCGAAGAAACTGAAGCGGTTTTTGCCGCCTTTCTTACTTGCGTACATGGCCGTGTCGGCTTTTTTCAGCAGTTCGTCGGCATCGCTGCCGTCCCCAGGAAACAGGGCAATGCCGGTGCTGAAGCTGGTCAGAAACTCGCCGCCGGCGATGGAAAAAGGCTTGTCAAAGGCCTGGGCCACTTTGCTGACCAGCCTCATCACCCCCTCGGTGCTGCCCATGTCCCGTGCCAAAATAACGAATTCGTCACCATACAGGCGGCCGACCGTATCGGTGTCGCGCACGGTTTCCGAGAGCCGCTGGGCCACCTCCTTTAGCAGCAGGTTACCGCCGTCGTGACCGAGGCTGTCGTTAATGGCCTTGAAATTGTCCAGGTCGAGCAGCATCACCGCCAGATGCCGTTCATGGCGCTGTTCAAAGGCGACGGCCTGTTTCAGGCGGTCGAGAATCAGGGTGCGGTTAGGCAGTCCGGTGAGGCTGTCGTAATTGGCCTGGTGAATCAATTGCTGCTCGATCAGCTTGCGTTCGCTAATATCGCGAATTACCGCCAGCACGAAAGGCTCGCTGCCTGCCTGGCCCTGGGAGAGGGATAACTCAACGGGAAAGGTATCGCCGTTGTTGCGCACCGCTTGCAACTCGAGGGTCTTGCCCATAGCCACGGGCTGTTTGGTGCCAGTAAAGAAATCTCGGATATACTGGCTGTGGGCCATACGGTAGGCGGCGGGCATCAGTCCTTCCACTGGGGTGTTCAGCATCTCTTCCCTGGAGCGACCGAAGATCTTTTCCGCACCGGGGTTGAAGAGGGTGATGAGGCCGTTGCGGTCGATGGCCACCATGGCGTCTTTGCTCGATTCAACCACAGTGCGGAAAAGCGTTTCGCTACGTCGCAGAGCTTCATCAGTACGCTTGATCTCGGTGATGTCCCAGAATACCTCAAGTACCGCAGCCGGTTGCCGCTCTTGGTCCCATTCGATGACGTGGGAGGAGGTTTTGAAAGTATGCACTTCGTCGTCGGCGAGTGGGATGGTGAGGATATGCTGATGAGTTTTGCCGTCGGCCAGGGCTGCCTTGGTCGGGCAACAAGAGACATCGAAATGGTTTATATCAAGCTTGTAGATGGAGCAGCATTTCTTGCTGAGGATCGGTTCGCCGAAGATTTTGTGCGCCGCCTCGTTGGCCCAGACGATATTCAGTTCCTTGTCCACCACACGGATAGGGTCGTGTATGGAGTGGAGGATCGCCTGCAGCTTTCTTTCGCTTTCTTTGAGGGCTTTATCGGCTTGAATCCGGTCGGTGACATCGCAGATCTGTGCGGCGACCGAGACAATTTGCCCCTTTTCGTTGAAGATCGGGAAACAGCGAGACTCCAGAAAACCGATCCTGGAATTATGTTTGATCTGGGTAGTCGGTTGGCCACTGGCAAAAACAGTCTGCGCAGGGCAGGGGTCGCAGGGGCCGTCCTGTTCCGGGTAAAAGGCTTCGTAGCAGCGGATTCCGCTCACGCGGTGCTCTTCAGGCACCTTGGCGTAGCAGCCTCGCCAGTTGCAGTATTGAATGCGCAGATCCCGATCCAGAACTACAAGGAAATCGGGAATGTTTTGGAAAAGGTTTTGGACGGATTGGTTTTCGCGGCGCAGTTTATTTAATTCTTTTTGCAATTTGCGCCTCCGTTGTTGGTCGGGAAAGAAGGCATGGAGGCCAAGGCCTCGCCAAATAGGAGATTTCCGAACAAGGCCGGCAAGGAGAGAGTTAGGTTTTGGGCCGTTGTTTTTGATTTAATCATTTCCGCATTTCTCCGTACTCCCAAGGTGTGAACTTGCACAATCTTTGGATTGTGATTAAACGCAATAGTTGTTCCAATATAGCGGAGCAGATCTTTTAAATGCGGGATAAGACTTGTTCAAAATTCTCGTTTGCAAATATCTTTCAATGATTTTGGGTACTTACTTTTAGGATGGGTTTTTTTAGGCTTCCAAAAGCCTTCTGCTCGATACGCCGCCTAAGTCTGGGGCAGTAACTGCATATGAACAATGTGTGGCAATGCCCCACTACTAAAGTCCACACATGTGGGGCATGCCACAGTTGATTTTTCAGGCTTCGAACTTGTAGCCGACTCCGTACACCGAATGGATCAGTTCCTGATCTGGTGTCGTAGAGGCGATCTTTTTGCGTAGCTTTTTGATGTGGCTGTCGATGGTGCGATCGCTGACGATACGCTGGTCCGGATAGATTTTTTCCATCAACTGAGGGCGGGAAAAGAGCCGACCGGGGTTGGCGGCCAGATAGTGCAGCAGTTTGAATTCCACTGCGGTTAGAGCAAGGTCGTGGCCGTTGAGGGTGGCACGATAGGTCGTTTGGTCTAGGGTCAGCCCCTCAGCCTGTACGGCCTGCTGTCCTTGAGAACGGCGTAGCACGGCCTTGACCCGGGCCACTACTTCTCGGGGGCTGAAGGGCTTGCAGATATAGTCGTCGGCGCCCAATTCCAACCCTAGCAAGCGGTCGATTTCTTCCACCCGGGCAGTGACCATTATAATCGGCACGTCGGAGAAGGTACGGATCTCCTTACAGATATCCATGCCGTTACGGCCGGGCAGCATCAGATCGAGCAGAATCAATGCCGGCTGTTCTTCCCGTACCCAGCTCACAACACCGGTACCGTCTGCCAGACAATGGGCCTCGAAATTCGCCTGGTGCAGATAGTCGGCCAGGATACCCGCCAGACGTTCCTCGTCCTCGACGACCAGAATCTTGTGGTTTATCATGTTATTCCCTTTAACGGCAGGTCGATTTCAATTCGCAGACCGCCCAGTGATGAAGGCCGTGCGATGATGGTTCCGTCATGAGACTCGACGATGGTTTTGCATAGAGCCAGGCCTAGGCCGGCTCCTCCGGTGTTTCGACTGCGCGAGCTTTCGACCCGGTAGAGGCGGTCGAACAGCCGCTCCAGCTTTTCTTCCGCCACGCCCGGTGCGGTATCTTCGAAATGGATGACGGCCCGTTGTCCATCGGTTGTCATCCTTATGCGCAATTCTCCCCCTTTATCTGTATAGCGCAGGCTGTTTTCCAGCAGATTGCTGAACAGTTGGCGAAGGCGCCGGTCGTCACCGAGCATGGACACGGTTTTGCCTGCAGGAAATTCGCAGGTCAGTCGCACATCGTGCGCGACCAGTTCTCCACGAAAAGAATCGGCGGTTTGTTGCAGGATTTCGCTTAGGTCGATCGGCTCTTTTCGGCAGCTGAGGGCGTCGATGTCGGCTAAGGCCAGCTGGTAGAGGTCTTCCACCAGGCGACTCAGGTGCATGACCTCGCCGTGCAGCATAGACATGGACTGAGGAGTTTGCGGTCGCACGCCGTCCTGCAGCGCTTCGATTTCACCTCGAAGCACTGCCAGGGGGGTGCGCAATTCGTGGGAGATGTCGGCTACCCATTGTCGTCGCAGTTGCTCGTTGTTCTCCAGGGTTAGGGCCAGGCTGTTGAAGTCCCGCGCCAGTTGACCGAGTTCATCGGAGGCGGTCGCCTGAACCCGGGTTTGGTACTGCCCGGCGGTCAGCAGATGCGTGGCAGCGGCCAGATCGGTGATACGTCGTACCAGGCGTCGGGAGAGGGGAACTGAGAGCAGCGCAGCGGCCCCCGCCATAGCGATGGCGATGATGGCGAATGAGCGGCGTTGTTTTTTAAAGAACTGCTGCTGATGCGGATCGATAAGGTCCCGCGGAGCCCGGGGCGGCACGATCGCCAGATAGCCAACCGTATTTCCCTGGGCGTTGAGGGAAAGCAGTTCAAGGTCTGCTGAATAGCGCCGCGGACCGAAAATTCGCTTCTGCTCAGCATCCAGCAGTAATACGCGACGTTCAAAATGATTACTGGAAACAGGCGGAGGGGGCGGCATGGGACCCCTTTCAGGGAACCTGCCGGCGGGATTCACCGGTTTATCGAAAGGCGGAGGTTCCAGATTGATTTCCGGCTTGGCGGCAAATATAAGCCGGCGCCACGCTCGCGGGTTGTAGCGAAGAAAGTCCCAGCTGCCGTTTTCGGCAAAGGACTGTTCCAGTTCGCTGGCCAGTTGTTCGATACGCTGCTGTTCAACGTTGTTGATATAGCGCAAAAAGCCCCGGTCAAAACTCAACTTGGTGACCAGAAACATGCTGGCCACCAAAGTAAGAGTCGCGACAAGGAAAGCCAGGAAAAGTCGGTATTTGATGCTGATTTTCATCGTTTTCTCTGAATGCTCCTGATTCGCAAGCTATATACGTTCTACTAGCACATTCCGGGACGCCAATACCAGCCATCTCGTCTGATCACGGCTTATTTTCACACTTCTTCCATATTTGCTGCAAATTCGTTCGCTATTCATAGTGCTGTCGGCAGGGAAGCAGATGGTATTCCGCTGGGGTTGTTATCCGGTCCGATTGATAGACAACAAGCCAAGCAAAGGGCTGGTGCATGGATTGGCTGCCCGTAACGACAAGGAGATTAAAGATGAAAAAGAAAATCTGGTTGATGGTGCTGTGCGGCGTTCTGGTAATGGGAGGTAGTTTGACGGCCCTGGCGGTCCCCTGGGAGCGTGACGGCAAGGCGGATGCGACGAGCCCGGATAATGGTCCCTGTCGGATGGACGCCAGGCGTGGTCACTGGGAGCGCCTGGCCGAGAGTTTCGACCTGAGTAAGGAGCAACGCCAGGAGGCTAAAAAGTTATTTGAGGCCAACCGTGAGCAGGCTGAAAAAGTTCATGCCGAGATAAAAGAAACCGACCGGGAATTACGCCTGGCGAGCAATCCCAAAAACTTTGATGAAAAGGTCTTGCGTAAGCTGGCAGCCGAGAAGGCTCAGTTACACGCCGAACTGATGGTCGGCCGTGCCCGGACCCGCAGTCAGGTTTATGCTCTCTTGACACCCGAACAACAGGAACTGGCAGACCTGGCTTACAAGTTGAAAAAACTGCGGGGTCCGCATCCCCAAAAGCGTCGCGGAGGCCCCGATGGTTCAGAAGGGTTTGGACCCCGTTTTGACATGCAGGAATCTGGAAACTAGAAAACATAGGGGCAACGCTTCGAAGTCTCTGGCCCGTTACAAAAATGCAACAAGTTTTTGGTAAAGGGACCGATGGCCGGAAAAGGCTGGGCTTCACTTACACCACACCAATTTGCAGGCTGAATACCAGAAAGTTCAGTATATGCTTATGGAAAAAGAATGTCCGATTTTATTGATATCCGAAGACAGTAGTTTGGCTGCTCCCCTGGTAGGTTGTCTGGAGGGGGAAGGCTTTGCTGTTTGTCTGCTGAAGGCTGAGGCTCTTGAAGGAGCGTCCACTCCAGAAGAAAACTCGGAACTGATTCTGGTTGACCTCACGTTGCCCTCGCTTCAGCGTCTCGCGGTCTGTAGGACTATCAGGGAAACCTATGCCGGTCCGTTGCTGGTTATGGCTGACTGTGTTGATGAAATGCATCAGGTGTTGGGCCTGGAAATGGGGGCAGACGATTTTATTGTCAAACCGATAAGCCCCGCTCTGCTGGTGGCAAAAATCCGTGCCCTGCTGCGCCGCGGCAGGCGGTCGTTCGCCGCCCCGGTAAGGACCCTCAACCTCGGAGCGCTGGAGGTGGATGGGGGCCGGCGGGAAGTCCGGGTCGAAGGCCAGTCTATTGATCTGACTTCCAGGGAATTCGATCTCCTCTGGTACTTGGCCTGTAATGCCCGGGCGGTGGTCAGCCGCGACAAGATTTACGAAGATTTGCTCGGAGTACAATACAACGGTTATGACCGCTCGGTAGACATCTACATTTCACGCATTCGCCAGAAGTTGGGAGATCCTTCCCGAAAACCTCAGATGTTGAAGACTGTGCGGGGGGTTGGTTATCTGTTGGGGGGCTAGAATACAATAGATTTGAAGCAGTGAGTAAAAACAAGGTGCGTAAATTGGGCCGCTCTCTTATTGAGGGCGGCCGTTTTTATGTTTGAAAAAATGAAAGGGGCGTGAAGGATTTCGGACCTGATGTGGAAAAAAGGTGTTGCTGTGGATTAATCCTTACAGCGCAGAACCGCAAAACTTACAGTAGCGAGCGTCGTCATCGTGTCCCTCGGCACTGCATTCGGGGCATGCCTGGGTCGAGATCTTTCGGCCGAAGGCGTGGGACATCTCCACCGTCACGATGCCGGTGGGAACGGCAATGATGCTGTAGCCTAGAATCATTACCAGGGAGGCCAGAGTCTGTCCCAAGACCGTTTGGGGAGAGATGTCGCCATAGCCGACCGTGGTCAGGGTGACGATCGCCCAATAGATGCTGCGTGGAATGCTGGTGAAGCCGCTTTCCGAGCTTTCAATAACGTACATCAGCGATCCGAAGATAACGACCAACGTCAGTACCGTAAAGAGAAAGACGGCTATTTTACGACCGCTGGCGCGTAATGCCTGCATGAGCAGGCGCGCTTCTCCGAGATAAGGAACCAGCTTCAGAATACGGAAGATGCGAAGAATGCGCAGCAGTCGGATCACCAGTAGATACTGGCTTCCGGGCAACACCAGGCTCAAGTAGGTGGGAATGATCGCAAGCAGGTCGACTACCCCGTAAAAACTGGTCGCGTACTTGCTTGGTCGGCCGACACACACTAAGCGAAGAATATACTCAACCGAGAAGAGCAAGGTGAAGAACCACTCGATCAGGTAAAGAAGTCTCCCGTACTCCAGGCGCACCGCACCCATGCTGTCGAGCATCACCGCAACCACGCTGGCCAGGATGCTGAGGATAAGCAGCACATCAAAGGCCTTGCCCGCCGGGGTGTCGGCTTCGAATATCACTTCGTGCAGCTTCATCCGCCAGTGGTTTCGCCGCGGTGGTGGTTCGTAACGTTCATCTTTCAGCCAGGTCATTTGTGGCCTTCCGTGGTTTTGGGCTGGACAGAAAACTAAAGGGAGTTTAAATCCCGGGCCAGTTTACCCTTCTTTGTCTCAGTCATTAAACCCCTTTCTTCACGCCATGGTGCAACCAAAGCCTCAAAAACATAACCCGCTACCCCTTCTTTGTCTGGTCGGCAAACTGCCCCTCAGCGGCAGGCACCCGCTCAGCCAGGGCCAGCAGCAGGTCGGTTTTACCCAGGCTGCCCAGCAGTCGGGGCGATGGGCCATCCGAGACCACCGGCAGTCGCTCCCCTGTGTAATGGCTGAACTTCTCCAAAGCTTCTTCTAGGGAAGCGGAGTAATGGATGATCGGAGGGCCATCGGTCAACAGGTCCTGAGCGACAATCAGATTATCCAAAAAAGAGTTGCCGAGGTATTGTTTGATGTCCTGCAGCCCTACAGCGCCAAGGTAGATCCCCTGTTCATTTACCACATAAAGATATTGATAGGTATGCAGGACGAAATGCTTGGCTATCTGATTAAAGGGGGCATCCGGTCGAACCCGTGCCGGATCGGATTTCATCAATCCGCCGACTTTTAACAAGGCCAGTTGTCGCTGGGCATAATCGGCACCTTTGCGCTTTAGGGAAGCGCTATAGATAGAACCGCTCTCGAAACCCAGGGCAGTGAAATGAGCCAGCACACAACCGAGCATTAGAGGCAGTATCAGCTGGTAGTCGAGGGTCATCTCAAAGATCATGATAATGGCCATAAGCGGTGCGTGGGTGGTGGCCGCCAGCACCATGCCCATGCCGGTCAGGGCCAGGGCTCCCGGTTCCGGAAGGCCGCCGAGGCCGAGACCTTCACAGGCATGGCCGAATAAATAACCGACGCTGGCGCCGACGAACAAGGTCGGGGTAAAGACCCCGCCCACCGCACCGGAACCGAAACTGGCGGAGGTGGCGGTCACTTTCAGCAGCAGCAGAACCACCAGGCTCGACCACAGCCATTGCTCTTGCAGAATGCCGGTGACCACGCTGTAGCCGTTGCCGCACACTTCCGGGTAGCGCAGGGCCAGGACCCCGACCACCAGGCCGCCCAGGGCAAGGCGCAGATAGGCTGGCAGACAGGTCTTAGTGAACAGCTTTTCGCTGCCGCGCAGGGCGCGCAAAAACCAGGGGGCCACCAGCCCGGCCAGCAGGCCAAGGGCCAGGTAGTAGAACAGTTCCAATCCCGATTGCAGGTGAAAGGGGGGGATGACGTACAGGGGATCGCTGTCGGCCAGAAAACGTACCGTCTGGGTGGCTAATACCGAAGAAAAGATCAGTGGGCCAAAGGTTTCCATGGCGATGGAGCCAACCACGATCTCAGCGACGAACAGCGCCCCGGCGATGGGCGCGTTGTAGGCCGCGGCGATGCCCGCCGAGGCGCCGCAGGCAAGAATCAGTCGCCGTTGTGCGACCGACCATTTGCGGGTGCGACCGACCATAGAGGCGAGCAGGGAAGAGAGTTGCACCATCGGTCCTTCGCGACCGATGGAGCCGCCGGAGGTAACCGAAAAAGTTGCCGAAAGAATTTTCACAATACTGGAGCGAAAGGACAGAGTCCCTTCGCCGAGAACTACCGCTTCCATGAAATCGGTAGAACTGCTTCGGCGTGAATGCCAGCGGCCGCCGAAGTATAGTACCCCACCGGCGACCAGACCGCCGACTATTGGCGTAGCCAGACGTTGCCAGGGCGGCAGGCCTGAGAAGATCTCCACGATACTGCCGTGGCGACCACTCAGGACAAAGGCCATCAGATCGAGCAGGCGGCGGAACAGTACTGAGGAAAGGCCGCCGAGTATCCCGACCAGCCCAGCCCAGAACAGCACCGTGTAGCGGTCCACTGCCTGATAGGTAGCGGCCAGACGCAGGCGCAGCAGGAAGAATTTAAAGATGCGTGGCGTGCTCCACCAGCGGAGCAGCTTGTCGCGCAGCTTCGATTTAGAAAAAGAGGGCATATCCGGATATCGCCTGCAAAAAGGAAAAGATAAAACAATTATAGGTGGATAAGGGGCTTAAGCCAAGCAATGTTGGACAAAAGGGGGGCGGGAAGGGATTGAATTCTACATGGCGTTGTGGCGTGAGTCGGCTGTGAAGTTTTTTAGAAATAATCCTGCAACCCCTGCCGGCCGTGTTCAAAGGGGACCAATTCGGCCAAAGAGTCGTTGCCTGCGATCATTGGTGATGAATTATCTCCGGAAAGGAAGAACGATATGAAACGCTCTTGCGCCTCCTCGCCCAATTCAACGTCGGCCGCGGCACGGCCCCGCTCGATAATCACTGACTTCGTCGGACTTACCGGGATGGTCACAAAAGGATTGTGGTAGCTGATTGATGGCAATTGACGGCAGCTGGCATAACCGACCTGAAGGCGAAAGGCGCGACTGTCGATCTTTCCCATCAGTTGCGGATGAATGAGAAGCTTATCAGGACCATTCCCCTTGTTCCACAGACTGTCATCTATGGACATTGTTTTGAAACTTTCGATCTGCCGAGTTACCACCGCCGCTTCGCCAAGCAGGGTCAGGGTGCGAATATAGCCATTTTGGGTGACGGATTCGAAAGACTTGACCATGAACCGACTGTTGCGCAGGCGACCCGCTTGGCTTTGATAGCGGTTTTTAAACACAAAAGAGCAATAGTTGACCGGCAGGCCGATGTTGTTGTCGAGGCTGTATTGCAGCACCTCCAGGGCGGTCAGTTCCGATTCGAGAACCGTTACCTTCTCTCCGTGCAGAAAGGTGTAGCCGCGTTGGGCCAGATGTTCGAAGTTGTAGGGAGTGAGACGCATCTGGTGCAAGTTAAGGTGCATGACCCCGGCGTCGCGCAGTTCGCCCAGCATCCCCTTGAGGCGCGGCAGATCTTCAGGGATGGCGGGAATTTCCACGGTGAGGGTTGGGATCACCCCGGCGGCCAGTCGCAGTTTGTCGAGCTGATAATCGTTAGCGCCGATGTCGAAGCGGATTTCGTCAAGCCCCGCATCGGCCAACTGACGGAGCAGGTCTTCGTCGGCCAAGGTGCCGTTCGTGTAAAGCCAGACGTACATGGCGTCACCGAAGTGTTTTTTTATGGCACGCACATAAGCCAGTGAACGTTTGGGGTTCATCAGCGGTTCGCCACCGCTGATGCTGGCACCGCGAAAGCCGAAGCGCTCTAGATAACCGACATAGTCGGCCGGAGTACGAAAATCCACCGCATTGGTGGTTGGCAGGTCGTTTTCGGTCTGGCCTGTGGGGCAGTAAAAACAGCGACAGTTGCAGCGGCCGGTGATAAATAGGCAGGACCAACCCCCTTCGGCGCAAATACGGCAACCCGGCGACAGGCCGGTGCAATCGAGCTTGGTGCCGCCGTTACCGACTACCACCCGCCCGTACAAATCATCCAGCAACTCGGCGCGGCGGGCCAGAGCCCGTTGCGCTTCTGCTGGGGCAGGAAAGCGCAACTGCTCATAGCGCTCCCCGTATTCCCGCTGGTTTGCCGCGATCAACCGATCGCGCATACTCGCCGACATTTCCATGGCCACCTGACCTCCAACCGACGAAATCACCCCCTCGAAGGCAAGGCCCAGAGGGGGTGTAAAATTTGTTGCAATATAACCGATTTTTATAGCGGAAAAATAGCCTTATTTGGGTCTTCGGATGAAATATTTTTTGATCTTCTAAATAGGGACTTGATGGCGCTGCATGGCGGCCTGAACCCCATGGCGATCCGCCTTGTTTAGGCTGCCAAACTGTCCTGACAACGGGGCCATTTCCATGTCAATTGTCCTCGTCAACCGGACCCACCCAAAAGTGGGGGTTGTGGGCGATCTCCCACAGGTGGCCGTCGGGGTCCTTGAAGTAGCCGCTGTAGCCGCCCCAGAATACCTTCTGTGGTTGCTTGACCAGCGTCGCACCAGCCGCAAGGGCCTGATTCATCACTTCGTCTACTTCCTCTTCCGACGGGACATTATGAGCCAATGAGACAGCGGCAAAGCCCGAACCTTCAGCCGATACCGTGGCGTCTTCTGCCAGCGCGTCCCGGCCGTACAATCCCAGCCAAGTGCCGTTGAGAGTGAAAAAGGCCACCTCGGGAGGAGAGTCCATGCGCGGGAAGCCCAGCCCTTCTTCATAGAACTTCACCGATGCGGCGAGCTCTCGAACTCCCAGAGTGATCATGCTGATGCGGGGTTGCATGTGGTGTCTCTCCTTTTTGGGTTAACTCCGTGATAAATACCGAACAAAGAGGCAGCTGCAATGCCACCGCCGAGGTGTTCTTAAATGCCTCTCTGTTTTATGTATATCATGCATGTCGCCTGGCTATTGTTATCGTTTCAGCTTACCTGCAAAAGCAGTTAGATAGTTGTGGGCCAATTAAATAAAAAATCATCTTTGTCTGGCTTAAATGGATTGTCAAACTGAAAAATAATGCTGTCCACTGTGGTCAGCTGCAGCTTCTACGTGAAGCAAAGAGTGCAATTAAGCAACATCCGCGTTACAATATTTTGATACCAACTATAATGAATCCGACTGTTTATTTGGTGAGTTACGGAAGTTTTTGAAAGAAAGGCGAATCCGCATCATGGCTGAAGAAAAACCTGAATTTCCCTATATCCGCGGTTTGACTCCGGAGGACGAGCAGCGCATCCGCAAGATTCCGTTTCTGAACATCGATACGGTGCTGATCCCGTCGCCCTACGTCAAGGACAAGAAGATCGACAAGGATTACCGGCACAGCTACGTGTGGGACGAGGAGGGGGAGATTCTCGGCTACATGGTAGTCTATTCCAATAAAAAGCAGACTCGCTTTCACATCTATACTCAGGTGACCAGTCCTTTTGGTCGGGGCAAGGGTATCGGTTCGGCCTTTGTCGAAAAGCTGGCCCGAGAGGTGCCCCCCGAGAGCACCATCTACCTTTATGTATGGGAAAAGCTCGGCAGCGTGGTGTCCTTTTACACCGCGCGGGCTTTTAAGTATGAAGAGAGCACCGTCTATCGCAAGATGACTTTTTCTCTGCTGGCGGGGCAGGCGCAGACTATTGCCGAGCGCATGACCCGGCTGCGCGGCAAGGATTTTTCCCTGGCGGAGCAGCTGAGCCGGGTGCGTCACGACGCGCGCAAATCCCTTAAAGTGCTGCTGGACATGATCGGGGTGATTTCCGTCGATAACTTCCATAAGGTAGTGGAGGACGTTAACCGGGAGACGACGGCGCTGCTCAACACCTTGAACGTCTACGAGGACAAGATCTCCGAGATGCACAAGGTGGACATCAAGGAGCTGATTCAGGAACGGGTCATTCCGGTGATCGAGACCGCGGCGGTGGCTTGCGACATTCGGCTGACCCTGGGCGGCAACGTGCCGGAGGTGGCCGGCAACTATATCAACTACAGCCGGGCGCTGATCAACATCGTCTCTAATGCCCTGGACGCCATCGCCGGTGCCTGCCGGCGGGGACTGATCGATATTATTTTGCAACCGCACCCGGAAGGGGTGACGCTGATCATCGAGGACAACGGCCTCGGCATCGAACCGGAGCGGTTGGAGAAGGGGGAGGACGGCCTGCCGCTGTTCGTAGGCAAGACCACTAAGGAGGGGGAAGGGCTCGGTACCCGGCAGATATTCTCCTCCTTCGGCAGGAACAACATCGTGGTGGAGAGCGAACCGGGCCGCTTTACCCGCTGGACCATCGCCCTGAAACGCAGCACCCGCAGCAGCAGCAACCTGATGGCGGTGCTCGAATCCCGCTACATCTCGTTGTTCAAGATTTCTCAGCGGGTGTTGGTGACTGCACGCAGCAGCCGAATTCAGGTGGCGGTGTTTATCTGGCAGCTGCGGCAGATGGAGATCTTCAGCTACGACCTGATCAACCAGTTCAGCCGCTATAACAACGTGCGCGATATCTACCGCACCGTTTTGCTTTACCGCTACGGCGGGCACAACTGGCAGTATCTCAAGCAGGAGCTGGACAAGTGCCGTATCGACCAACAGATTATCAAGATCTGGTTGGCGACCATCCTCAAGCGCATCAAGCGCAACGAGACCTTTCTGGCCAAGAAATTCGATTTTGATGCTTTCAAAGGCATGCTGTTCAAGAGCTATGGCCAGGACATCCAGCACCATATCATTTTTACCCTCGACCCTGTCAGCGGTCGCTTCTTCTCCAGCGAACGCAAACTTGCCGAGCATATGGATTTCGTCCCCTATCTGGGGGTGGATCGTAATGATCTACTGCGCGGTGAATTTGTCGGCGATGTGAAGAACCTGGAGAGCCCCATCGTGTTGGGGGTCTGGACTGTGGTTGGACTGTCTGACATCCGTCGCAAGTTGAGGTTGATTCGTCAGGGGGCCCGCCAATTTCTGGAGATGGGGCTGAAGGAAGAGAAGTGTTTGTCTTTTTATCACACCACCTACAACACTACCGAGTGGGAGATCGATACCCTGAAGACCACGACTCTCGGTGAGATGGCCAACTTGCCGGAGGATCGAATTGACGAGTTCATTACCGCGTCCGACGATGAGTTTAGCGGCCTGGCCTGTATCGACTGATTCTCGGTTGTCAGGATGTTGAACCGCCCTTCCGTGGGCTTCAAGGCGGTTTTTCAACAGCCTGCTATTCGTGGCGCAGGGCATCGATGGGATTGAGGCCGGCCGCGCGGCGCGCCGGGAAAAAGCCGAAGATCACGCCGATGGCCGCGGAAAACAGGAAGGCCACAAGGTTGATGCCCGGGTCGAACAGAAAGGGGATGCCCATCAGCCCGGCCAGAAACAGGGAGGCCCCGGTCGCCAGCACGATGCCGGTCAGGCCGCCGAGGCTGGACAGTACCACCGCCTCGATGAGGAATTGCATCAGCACTTCCCTTTCCAGTGCGCCGATAGCGAGGCGGGTCCCGATCTCGCGGGTTCGCTCGGTCACCGACACCAGCATGATGTTCATGATGCCGATGCCGCCCACCAGCAGACTGACCGCCGCTACCGCACCGAGCAGCATGGTGAGGATCTTGGTGGTGCTGGTGAGGGTTTCTGCAAGCTGCCGGGTGTCCATCACCTTAAAGTTGTCGTCTTCGTTCTCGTCGATGTTGCGTCGCTCTCTCAGCAATAGAGTGAGCTGGGTCGTGACCGTGTCGATGGAATCGCTGTCGCTTACCGAAACCATGATGCGACCGATGTCCTGACTGCCGGCGAGGCGGCGCTGGACGGTGCGCAGGGGCATGACCACCGTGTCGTCCTGGTCGCTTCCCATGGCCGACTGGCCCTTCGATTTGAGCAGGCCGATGACCTGGCAGGAGAACTGTTTGATGCGAATGTCGGCGCCCACCGGATTTTGACCGCCGAACAGCTTCTCGCGCACCGTCTCGCCGATTACGCACACCGCCTTACCGCTGCGCTGCTCCGTTTCGTTAAAGACCCTGCCGGCTTCCAGCTCCCAATTTCCCACATCGAAGTAATCCCCATTGCTGCCGGAGACCATTGTGGACCAGTTGTCGGCCTGGTAGACGGCGACCGCTGACTTGTTCACTACCGGCGAGACCAGCTTGACGCCGCTGATCTGGTTGCGAATGGCTTCGACGTCGGCGCTTTTGAACTTTGCCGCCTCGTCGGAGCCGGGTCCGAAACGCTGGCCCGGCATCACCATAAGCAGGTTGCTGCCCATGCTGGAGATCTGCTCGGACACCGACCGGGTGGCGCCGTTGCCGAGGGTGACCATGGTGATAACCGCGGCGACACCGATGACGATGCCGAGGATGGTCAGGAAAGAACGCATCAAGTTGCGGCGAATGGAGCGCAGGGCGAGCAGAAAGGTGTTCCACCACATCAGACCACCTCCCCGTTGCGAAAGTCCTGGTCGATCCGGCCGTCGACGAAACGGACGACTCGTTTGGCGTAGTGCGCCATGTCGGACTCGTGGGTGACCATGAGCACGGTGATGCCCTGCTCGCGGTTGAAGTTGCTGATCAGTTCCATGATTTCCCGGCTGGTTTGGCTGTCGAGATTGCCGGTGGGCTCGTCAGCCAGCAACACCTCCGGACAGGTGGCAATGGCACGAGCAATGGCGACTCGCTGCTGCTGGCCGCCGGACAGTTCGGCCGGGGTGTGATGTTCCCAACCCTGCAGCCCCACTTTCTCCAGAGCGGCGCGGGCCGCAGCATGGCGTCCGGCAACCGGCTCGCCGCGGTAGATCAGGGGCAGCTCAACATTCTCCAGTGCGGTGGTGCGGGGCAGCAGGTTGAAGCCCTGAAAGACGAAACCGAGAAAATGGCGACGCAGCAGCGCCCGCTGGTTGCGCGACATCCCCTCAACGTTCAGTCCTTGGAATTGATAGCTTCCTCCGCTGGGAGTGTCGAGGCAGCCGAGGATGTTCATGGTGGTGGATTTACCGGACCCGCTGGGTCCCATGACAGCGACGAAATCGCCCGTTTCGATAGTCAGGTCGATCCCTTTCAGGGCCTGGAACGCTGCCTGACCGCGGCCGTAAGTCTTGGTAATGCAGGACAGTTGGATCAAAGGCGTATAGGTGCTCATGATTGGGCGCTCGCTGTTTCGGTGATGACTTCCATGTCCTCCTGCAACGGGTCGCCGAGGATTTCGGTGACCTGGCCGTTGCTGGTTCCTGTGGTGACCTGCAGCGGTACGGCTTGGCCCTCGCGCAGTATCCAGACCGTCTGTCCGCTGTCTTTGGCGGCAGTCTGGGGCTTATCCTGCTGGCCGCGACCGGGGGGGCGCGGCATCAGGGAGCCGAGCAGGCTGCTGCGGGAGGTCTTGTTCGCCGTCTGGGCCGGGGGGCTGAAGCGCAGCGCGGCGTTGGGGACCAGCAGAGCGTTCTCGCGGGTGATGGTGGTTATTTCGGCGATGCCGGTCATTCCCGGACGCAGGCTGAGGTCGTCATTGGCAACCTGCAGCACGGTGGGGTAGGAGATAACGCCGTCGCCGTCGGAGGCATTTAAGCCGACGCGGGTGATGGTCGCCTTGAAGGTTCGTTCGGGCCAGGCGTCGACGGTGAAGCTGGCCTTGAGCCCGGTCTTCACCTGGCCGACGTCGGCTTCGTCCACATCCACCTCAAGTTCCATTTGGGAGAGGTCTTCGGCGAGGGTAAACAGGGTTACGGCCTGCAGCGACGCGGCCACCGCCTGACCGGGGTCGACCGACCGCTCCAGCACCACGCCGTCGATCGGCGAGCGGATGGTGGCCTTGTCGAGATCGGTTTGGTCGCTGTTCAGGGTGGCCTCGGCCTCGGCAATGTTGGCCCGAGCGCTTGCTACGTTGGCTTCGGCACGGGCAAACTCGGCTTCGGCCGCTTCCATTTCGGTCTTTGACGGCACCTTGCCGCCGGACAGGTGAAAGACTTCCCGGTAACGGGCAAGCTTGGAACCTGCTTCCTCAATAGTGGCCTGGGTCTGTTGCAGGCTGGCTTTGGCAACGGCGACGGCGGCTTGCGATCGGGCCACCGCATTTTTGAAATTGGTCAGGTCGAGCACGGCCAGCGCCTGGCCCTTGGTTACTCGGTCGTTGTCATCGACGTAAACCGTGGCGATGGTGCCGGACATCTCGCTGCCGACCTCCACCTGATTGGTCGGTTCTAGATTGCCGGTGGCGGTGACCTTGACCACCAGGGTCCCACGGGTCGCCTTTTGATTCAGGTAGTGGGTTTTATGGGGATCGCCGTTGCCGCGCAGCCATACATAGCCCGCGATCAGCAGTAACACCGCGAAAGCTATAACGGCGACGGTTCTGCGGCGGGGTCGAACACCGCGGCTTTGGGAGTTCTGGAGTGTTTCGCGGACATTGTCGATAGGGGCAAATTCTTTAGTGCTCATGACGCATTCTCGCTATCTGTCGTGGGGGAGGTAGGCGACCAGCCGCCGCCAAGGGCCTTGAAGAGTCGGATTTGGGCGCCGGTCAGTTCGCCGGTGCCGTTGGCCAGGTCATCCTCAATTTTGAGCAGGGATCGCTGGCTGTCGAGCACGGTGAGAAAGTCGGTCAGCCCGCTGGAGTAACGGTCCTCGGCTATCTTCAGGGTTTCACGGGCAGAGTCTGCGGCTTGGGCCAGTTTTTGTCGTCGCTCGTTGTTGTTGGAGATTGCGACCAAGGCGTTCTCCACTTCTTCCAGGGCTGTCAGCACAGTTGCTTGATAATTCAGCCGAGCCTGCTCGAGCAATGCGTCTTGAATTTCGATGTTGGCCTTGATGCGTCCGGAATCGAAGATCGGTGCGGTAATGGAGCCGAGCAGCGAGTAGAGTGCCGAGCTGCCGTTGCCCAGTGCAGAAAGGGTGAGGGCCTCCAGGCCGATGGAGCCGGTAAGCTTGAAACTCGGGTATCGTTCTGCCTCCGCTTCGCCCAGCCGTGCGGTCTGAGCCGCCAGTTTGCGTTCGGCGCTCCGAACGTCGGGGCGCTGGCGCAGAATGTCGGCTGGTATGCCGATGAGCGCCGCACGGCCGGTCAGTGGAATGCTGGACGTTGCTGTCAGGCGGGACTGCAGCTCGCCGGGGTGCGTCCCAGAAGTACTGCCAGCCGGTTGCTGGCCTCGGTTATCGATGTACGCAGGGGTGGCAAGCTGGCGCGTGTATTTTCCAGTTCGGTGCGGGCCTGGGTGACATCGAGTTCAGAGACCAGTCCGGCTTGCAGCCGCCAGCGGGCAAGCTGGAGGGTGTCTTCCAAAGAGACTATTCGTTCTTCGGCAATCTTCAGGCGGCGCTGAGCGGTGCGCAGCTCTACGTAGTTGAGAGCCACCTCGGCGACCAGAGAGACCTGGGTGTCGCGCAAAACCTCGACGTTTGCCTCGAGTTCGGCTGTTGCGGCCTCAACGCCGCGGCGCAACCCGCCGAAGACATCGGCTTCCCAACTCGCATCAAAGCCGGCATTGTATAATTCACGGGTATTGCCTGAACCGCTTTCTTCGCTCGACCGGCTGCGGGAAGCCGAGGTTGATGCATCAACCGACGGACCGAGTTCTGCTGCGGCAATGTCTCGTTGCGCGCGGGCCTCTCGTAGTTGTGCCTTGGCGGTGGCCAAGTCGAGGTTGGCCGCCAACGCTTCGGTTGCCAGCTCGTTCAGCAACGGGTCGTTCATTTCCTTCCACCATCGGTGCAGGGCGGTGTGTTCCGCAGGTTGCGTTGCCGTATTGACTGCCGAAACCGCGCCGTTCCAGGAGGAAGGAAGTTTCACCTGTGGCGTAGCGTAATCCGGTCCGACCGCGATGCAGGCGGTAAGGGTGAGGATGAGGGGAAAAAGTAAGGCCAATCTATGACGTCGAATACTCATGGGTATGGTGAACCAGCTCTGTTCGAAGTTAAAGGTTGTGGGTCGAGTCGGGTCGTACTCCGGTAAAATAGTGGGTCACTGTGCAGGAAATAGGGAAGAAATAAGGAAGTGTTGGTTTTATGTAACGGAGGTGTTTTCCGAAGTATTGATCTTACTTGGGAGCAGGAGTAGGGTGTGTTAATGAACTTTCGACAGGAAAAGGTTTTGCGGTCCCGGCCAGTCATGCTTCGCCGTGAAGAGCGACAATCCGCATGCTTGCTGAGGTGACGGTACGGGCGGACATTGGTCCATTTTCAGTGAGTCTAAAACAAACAATTATTTGATCCGCATGGCGATGCCGAAACGCTGTGCCTCGCGATAGTTTGCCCTTTCGGTTTCGGTCGGGAGATACTCCATGGCACTGGTCAGGGTTGGCTGTAACTCGATTGCCTCTGTAATCCAATCCTTCTGCTCCAGGTAAAACCTGGCACGCTGCATGGCGCCCTCGGCAGATTTTTCCCGCACCCAAAAGTGCGCTTCAACACACGGCACAGTCAGGCGGTTGTGGTTTTTTTCCGAAGGAGTGGCGCGGATAATCAGAAAATAGGTCTGCAGCACGTTTTCTGTTCCTTTCATAGCGGTAGCGGAGGATGGTTTCAACCTAGCATTTTCATTTGCCTGACTGCAAATGGTATCGGGGCGCTGCGCGGAATGCCAAAATGGACGAAATTTTACCTGCAGACCTCCCCGGATGTCCGGCCGGCATAGCCAGTTTCGGTTAAGTCGGGCGGAGTTGTAATCGGAAACTTTTCCGGAGCTGTTCGAAAAAAAACACCAGGGCAGTGCGAACCTCCAATAATTAACCCACATCTAAATGAATAAGGACTAAACCGATGAATCTGAAACGCATTGCTTCCCTGACCGCTTTTGTGTCTCTGTTCTTTATTCTCCTTACCAGCGCCGTGCTTTACATCGTTCCCCAGGGGCGGGTGGCCTATTGGGCCAACTGGAAATTGTGGGGCCTGTCCAAAGAGCAATGGGCCGCTATTCATATCAATGTGGGGATATTGTTCCTGATCTCCCTGGCGCTGCATACCTGTTACAATTGGCAGAGTATCACTCTCTACTTGAAGGATAAACGTCGGCAGTTAAAAGTTTTTACCGTCAACTTCAACATCGCCCTGCTGGTGACGGCGTTTTTTGTGGTGGGGACCTATACGGAGATGTCGCCTTTTTCGAATATTATCGCCATCAATGCCGGGATCAAGGAGGCGGCCGCCCGGAAATACGGTGAACCGCCCTACGGTCACGCCGAGCTGTCTACCCTCAGGGCCTTTACCCGCCATTTGGATATCGACCTTGAAGACGCTATTAAAGCTCTGGCGGCCGCAGGGTTCGCCGTCGAGTCCGACTCTCAATCCCTCAAGGAAGTCGCCGTCGCCAACGGCGTCGCTCCCCAGGCCATTTATCTGGCCATGCTGGAAAGCTTCACCGATATGCAGTCAGGGGAGCGAATGCCGCAACGGCCCCGTCAGGGAGCGGGCAGGCTGACGTTGGAAGGGTTGTGCGCCCAGTACGGTCTGAATATGGACCTTGTCAGGAAGGTGCTTGCGGAAGAAAATATCCGGTTCCGGGAAGGGATGAATCTGCGTCAGATTGCGGAGCTGAACAAATTGAGTCCGATCGACGTTTACGGCAAAATCAGGCAAGTCGCTGAAGACAAAGAGAGGAGGTAAAAGGTGGAAAAGGCCCTGACCCTTTTTGAAAAACTAATTATTGTCGTGTTGCTCGGTCTCATGATGCTGGCGGTTTTCGTATCGACAATTGAATTGGGAGTTATTCTTTTTCAGGAACTCATGAAGCCACCAAAGTATCTTCTTGACGTAAAGGAAATGCTGGAAGTCTTCGGCTTCTTTCTTATGGTTTTGATCGGCCTGGAACTTCTGGAAAGTATCAGGGCGTATCTGCAAGAACATAGGGTCCCAGCCAAGGTGGTCGTGCTGGTGGCACTTGTTGCCGTGTCCAGAAAAATTATCATTCTCGATTACAAAGAGACCTCTTCCGAGATGTTGTATGGGATGTCCGCTGTTATTTTATCCCTAAGTATCGCTTATTTTTTGGTGCGGCGAGCTTTGCACTGGAAGATCCCTGTAACACATTCGCCGCCAGAAGCCTGTAAAATCATGAAGGAGGGTGCCCGTGAGCCAGATACTGATCGGTAAAGGCTAGAAAGCCGATCACCTGCTCGCCACTACACCGGGTTGCTCCTGCACCGAGCGAGCCATTACGGGCGGTTGTTTCGCTAAACTTTTACGTATTTGGACTGGTGTGTTTTGTTGAAACTTCCGCTATTCAATTTGCTCAGGAGGGCACATGAACAAAAATGCTTTGGTTGTATTCAACGGCGAACTGCTCTGTTTTGCGCACGTCCTGCTAAACGCTCTGGATATGATAGATCGGGGCCAGGAAGCGACGATCATTTTCGAAGGTCAGTCGGTTAAACTGGTGGCTGAACTGGAAAAGCCGGACAATGCCTTTCATCAACTCTACGGCAAAGCCCGCCAGGCCGGGTTGATCCGTGGCGCCTGTAAGGCCTGCTCGGCCAAGCTCGGCGCGCTTGAGGCGGTGCAGGCTGCCAATCTGCCGCTACTGGAAGGTATGAGTGGTCATCCTCCTTTGGGTGAGTTGCAGCAGCAAGGCTATACAGTGGTGACCTTCTGATAACCGGTCGGTTGAGCGGTTCATGAAAGAGGTACCTCCCGCGGGTCGGAATCAGGAATTTTTGTTGCCTGCCTGCAAGAAAGGGGCAGGGAATGATTCTTACAGGCTGGCATTCTATTTTTTTACAGTTCGTTCGAGTAAGCAGCGGAGCCACTCGATGAGTCGCACTGCCCGCGTTTCTCCAGGCGCAGTGCTGTTCGTGGTCTGCTCGGCCCTGTTTCTCATGCCTTTCATGTTGTCTGCTGTGGCGGTGGCTTTGCCGACCATCGGCCGAAGTTTGCAGGCCAGTGCTCTGCAGGTCGGCCTGGTCGAAACATTGTATGTTCTTTCAGTGGCGGTGTTTCTGTTGCCCATGGGACGATTCGGTGATGTCTATGGTCGACGGCGAGTCTTCATCTGGGGGATTTTTCTATTTACCCTCGCCACCGCACTAATCGCCCTGTCATTGAGTATCGAAATGCTGATTGCTATGCGGTTGTTGCAGGGCGTCGGATCAGCCATGGTCAATGCCAGTAGCCTGGCACTGGTGGTGTCGGTCTTTCCTTCTGAAAAGCGTGGCCGAGTGCTTGGTATCGCCATTAGCACCGTCTACGCCGGAATCTCCTGCGGGCCGCCTATCGGCGGGCTGCTGACCAGCTATTTCGGCTGGCGCGCGGTCTTTGTGCCCGGTGTGGTGTTGGGCCTGCTGTCCTCGTGGTTGACCCTGGTACGTATGCGCTCAGAATGGCATGAAGCAGCCGGCGAACCCTTTGACTGGGGTGGGAGTCTGGTTTATGCCCTGGCAATCTCGGCAATAACTTTGGGCGGCTCTCGCCTTGATGCCGGTGGTTGGGCGGTCGGTTTGCTCTTGTTGGGGATATTGTTTATGGGGTTATTCGTAGCCTTGGAACGCCGCTGCCGCTATCCCATATTAGATATCGACCTGCTGACCGGAAATCGTATTTTTGCGCTGAGCAATGTCGCTGCTTTTATCAACTACGGTTCGACATTCGGCGTGGTCTTTTTTTTGAGTCTTTACCTGCAGTATGCAAAAGGGATGATCCCACGGGACGCCGGTCTGCTGTTGATGCTGCAACCGCTGGTACAGATGCTGCTGGCGCCTGTTGGCGGCCGCCTGGCCGATCGCTTTCCTGCTGCCCGGATCGCAACTCTCGGCATGACTCTGTGTTGCTGTGGATTACTGCTAGCCGCCAATATCGATCTTGATATGCACTTATCTCTGGTGGTTGGAACTCTGCTTTTGCTGGGGTTGGGGTACGGGTTCTTTTCTACCCCCAATACCAGCGTTATCATGGGCTGCCTCGACAAACGTTATCTCGGTGTGGCGTCCGGCTTGACCGGAACCATGCGTTCCCTGGGAATGACCTTCAGTATGATTGTCGTTACCCTCAGCTTCTCTTTATTCATGGACGGGGAGGCCATATCTTCGGCCTCCATTCCTTCTTTCATGCGCAGCATGCGAAGCGATATGCTGTTTTTTTGTATTCTCTCGGTGATCGGAATTGGCTGTTCTCTGGGGAGGCTGTCTTTGTTCGCATGGAAACCGGGCAGAAAAGCAGAGCTCTGATGGTCAGCTAGTTGCCCATACCTGTCTGGGTGTTTTCCAAAAAGTTATGTAAAAAAGGCAGCCAAAGGGCTGCCTTTTTTACTAACAATGATGGAGATATGGCGGTCAGTATTTTCCGAACTCGCTGTCATCCAGGGCAATAACAGGTTGTGCCGGAGGCTGAACTGTGGTTGATGCTAACCCAGAACCGGGCATGAATGAAGGTGTGTCAGCGGCGCTGTCAACTATGTTTCTCGTTACACTCACTTGGTCGCTAAGCTTGAACCGGGACAGCATCTGACGCAGTTGCTCGGCCTGACCCGACAGCTCTTCGGCTGCCGCTGCGCTCTCTTCGGCATTGGCGGTATTTTGCTGGGTCACTTGGTCGATTTGATTAAGGCCTTGGTTGATCTGGCCGATGCCTTGAGATTGCTCGTTTGATGCCGCGGCAATTTCGCTGACCAGATCAGTTGCCTTGATCACCGCTGTGACGATTTCTTTGAGGGCAATCTCCGTCTGACCCGCGATCTGAGTGCCGTTGGCGGTTTTTTGTACCGAACCCTCGATCAGTTCTGCAGTCTCCTTGGCCGCCTGGGCGCTGCGGGCGGCCAGATTGCGTACTTCTTCGGCGACGACCGCGAATCCTTTACCGTGTTGGCCGGCACGGGCCGCTTCGACTGCGGCGTTCAGCGCCAGCAGGTTGGTTTGGAAGGCGATCTCGTCGATTACTTTGATGATCTTAGAGATGTTCTGACCGGCTTCATTGATCTCAGCCATGGCCGCAACCATATCCTGCATCTGATGATTACCTTTTTCTGCAGCTTCTTTGGCTTGAACGACAAGTTGGTTTGCCTGAGTGGCGTTGTCCGCGTTTTGTTTGGTCTGAGAGGCCAACTCCGTCATCGAAGCGGTAATTTGCTCCACAGAAGCGGCCGACTCGGTGGCCCCTTGCGAGAGAGATTGACTCCCGTCGGCTACTTGGGAAGAACCTGTAGCTATCTGTTCTCCCGAGGTAAAAATCTGGGCGACCAGAGAATTGAGGTCTTGCCCCAGCTGCTTCAAGGCGCCGCGAATGGTATCCTGACTATCTCTGGGGGTGACCTCAAAGGTCAGGTCACTGGCCGCAAGTTTTTGCAACGAACCGACCATTTCCTCTTGTAAGCTGTCGGCAAAGCGGTCCATGCTCTGGGCCATCTGGCCGATTTCATCCTGACGGGTGAGGTTGAGTCGCATGTTCAGATGGCCTTTTTCCATCTCTTCGATCATGGCGCAGCTTTGTTTCATGGGCCCGATAATGCCTTTGGCGATAATCCAGGCAAAGAAAATACCCAGGGGCAGGGCAATAGCCACCAGCACGATATTGCCGGTGCGGGTACCGCTGGCGGCATGCAGCATCTCATCGTCGGTCATAATATTGTCATCGGCGGTTTTGATCACCGAACCGAGCAAAGTTTTGACTTGCTCCAGGGCGGGCATGGTTCTGGTGGCGTAGATGCTGCTGGCTTCTTGCATGCCGGCGACCAGTTCCTCAGAGCGCTGTTTTAATTTCTGCAATTGGGCCTGGGTTTCAGCCAGGGCCGGAAGGGTTTGGCTCTGGAAAATGCTGTAGGCTTTTTTCCTGTTGGTCAGGTTCTTTTTGATCTCTATAGCTGATTGATGCAGACGGGTGTGCGGTTCTCTTATCTCTTGAAACAGCCGCGCCAGTTCCGGATCGGAGGCGGCGGCTCGTTTGGCTTTGTCACTTTCGAGAAATTTCCCCAAGCCGCACCGGTGGGGATCGGTCTGCGCATTGAGTTGGGTCTTGTTTTCTGCAAATACGGCCAAGATGGCATTGGCCCAGGCCAGATGGTCGGTCTCTTTTTCGGCGATGAATTTGGGTAAAGTGAGGTCCGCCTGTCGAAAGGTCTGGCCGATGGTCACCGCAGATTCGTGCAGGGAGCGATGGGGGGCTTCGATCTGTGCCAGTATCGGTTTCAGTTCGGGAACCAGGGCCTCGGCATGTTGACGGCCTTGGCCGTAATACCATTTGCCGAAACCGCATTTATGGGGGTCGGTTTGTACATCCAGCTTAGTGATTTGGTCGTTGGTAAGCAGGGCGTTGACCTGATTGGCCCACTCGAGATGGTCGACCTCCCGCTGGATCATCTCCGCTCTCAGGGCATTGCCGGCGATTACCTCTTTGGCATCGCCTACGATATTGCCAACCCCAAGGATCGACCACCCGGCAACCAATGACAGTAGTAGTAATACCAAACCAAAACCGATAGCAAATTTGCCGCTTAATCTAATGTTTTGCCAAGTCATTTACGTCTCCTGTTGTTGATGTTTGGGTGGCCAACAATCTACGAGGTAAGAAGTTTTAGCCATACTCGATGAATTTTCTGAATTTAAATCTGGTTTTAGATGTTTTGAAGACCTTTTTAAGTAGTGATAACTAATTATTTGCTAGAAAAACACATTGTCAATGCGGGTTAGTCGAAAAAATGGCAATTTATATATCTGCCGGTTGTGTTCTATTCCTTAATAAAATTCCTTTAAAGTTTTTCTCTGTTAAGCTGTGTCATTTCTAAATATCTGAAATTATTATTTATTTCAAGTTATGGGTTCTGGCCTCAGTGCCAGTCTGAAAGCTATTGTGTTTAATAAATAAATTTTTGAGGTTTTTTTAGAAACACAGCCTATGTTAAGGTTCAATGTCTGCAGTATTCATACCGTTGTATATCCTTGAGTTATAGCGTAATTGTTGCGGTGTTTATGGATAAACATAGAAATGGGTGGATTACATGGGGCGTTCAAGAGGTGTCGAGGCTGGTTTAGCACTGTCCGAAGCTAAAACTCTGGTCATTACTGCCGGGGCCGGAATGGGGGTTGATTCCGGGTTGCCTGACTTTCGTGGACCGCACGGATTCTGGCAAGCCTATCCAATGTATCAGCAACTTGGCATCGATTTTGTCGATGCCGCAAATCCCAAACATTTTGATGATAATCCAGCTTTCGCTTGGGGGTTTTATGGACATCGCACAGAGCTCTACCGACAGACTGTTCCTCATCGGGGCTTTAATCTGCTGAGGGATTGGATTGAACGTTATTCACTGGAAAGTTTTGTCGTCACGTCCAACGTTGATGGTCAGTTTCAAAAGGCTGGATTTGCTGAAGAGCAGATTCTCGAGGTACATGGTTCCATCCATCACCTGCAATGTGCGGTGCCCTGCTGTAGCCAGATCTGGACGAATTTTGAATCCATCCCGGTTGATCATACCACCATGAAGGCTCAGGATATTCCCCGTTGTCCCCGGTGTGGAGCTGTCTGTAGGCCAAACATTCTTATGTTTGGCGATGCGACTTGGCTTGCCGAACGTAGCGAGGTTCAACACCGCCGTTTTGAGAATTTTTTAGGTGCGGCAAGAACTCCGCTAGTTGTGGTCGAATTGGGGGCCGGGACCACCATTCCGACCATTCGTAATTTATCAGAAAGGCTGGCAAGTAACTACGGAGGAACGTTGATTCGCATCAATCCCCGCGAAGGGCAGGTCCCGGCGGGGCAGGTATCTTATGCAATGAGGGCGTTGGAAGGGCTGCAACAGATTGAAATGGCATTGCAAGAGCAAGCCGAATAGCGAAGGGTTAAGTGAAAAGCAAAAGGCCGTTTCTCCAGTTGGAGAAACGGCCTTTTTAATAACTGGTACCGAAGGCCGGAATCGAACCGGCACGGCTAGAAGCCATCGGTTTTTGAGACCGACGTGTCTACCAATTCCACCACTTCGGCAAAAGAGAAGTGAATTATAGATAGATCGATCGTGTCGGTCAAGACGTTTCAGGGCCCTTCAGAAATTTTTTCTGTTAGTGCCGTTTTCAGCTCCGAAGACTGCTGCTGCGGCTTGAGCGACTGCGGTTGCCAGACGTGCTGTCCAGAGACCGCGTTTCATGGATCGGTTTTCAATTTGGGCAATAGGCAGCAGACCGATGAGCGAGTTGGTCAGGAAGGCCTCGTCGGCGTTAAAAAGGTCCTCTTCAGAAATTGGCCGCTCCTCCGCGGATAATCCCCGGTCTGCAGCAGCTAACAGAACTTGGCGGCGGATGATGCCGGCCAATACCAGTTCGCCGGCGGGGGGAGTGAGCAGGGTGTCGTTTTTGATCATAAACAGGTTGCTGGTGGCGCCCTCCAGCACTTGACCGTCCTCGTTGAAAAGGGCTTCTCGTGCTCCCTTGCGGCGAGCGTAGTCAGCGGCGTACAGACAGTCGGCGTAGTTCCCCCGCTTTAATTGAGGCAAGTGGGACAGGGGGTTGACCCGCCGATTGGGGGCGAAGACGCAGATCACACCTTGCTGCAGTTCTGCGGAATCGGGTTCTTGATAGGGACCGGCGTTGATGAAGAAATGGCCGGAAACGGCTGACGGAAAAGCGAGGCTGGTCATCGGTCCGCGGCTGAGGGTCAGGCGCAGACGGGCCATCGGTGCGGTGAGGCGCGCGGCGGTTTCCAGCAGGGCGCTGCGCAGGGCTGGTCGATCACAGGGGAAGTTGAGCAGGCGGGCGCCCAGCTCCAAACGATCTAGGTGCTGATCGAGAAACTGGATATGTCCGTCCTGTGCTTTGAAGGTTTCAAACAGGCTGTCGCCGAAGAGCACCGCGCTATCGTTGCAGGCCAGGTTGGCATCGGCGGCATCGACAAACTCGCCGTTGAGGTTGTAAATCAGCATGGTTCCTCCAGAGCCTGGCGCAGGGCCGCACCTTTGCTCAGGCATTCGTGCCATTCCCGTTCCGGTACCGAGTCGGCGACAATGCCGGCACCGGTCTGATAGGTCAACTGGTCGCCGAATTTCTGAAAAGTGCGAATTAAAATATTGAGGTCCATGGTGCCGCAGGCGCTGATATAGCCGGCACTGCCAGTGTAGGTGCCGCGACCGACGGGTTCCAGCTCTTCGATGATCTCCATGCAACGCTTTTTAGGTACCCCGGTGATCGTGCCGCCGGGAAAGGTGGCGCGAATCAGGTCGAAGGGGCCGGCTCCTTCGCAGAGCTCTCCCCGCAGGTTGGAGACGATATGGCAGACGTGGGAGTAGCGTTCAAGGACCATTAATTCATCGACCACGATGCTGCCGGGGCGGCAGACCTTGCCAAGGTCGTTTCGCTCCAGATCGAGAAGCATGATGTGCTCGGCCCGTTCCTTGGGGTGACCGAGCAGTTCTTCACCGAGGCGTGCATCTTCGGGGGGCGAATAGCCCCGGGGCCGGGTGCCGGCGATGGGCCGAAGCTCGGCTGTGGTGCCGTGCAGGGAAACCAGCCGCTCCGGTGAGCAGGAGACAATATCGAGATGAGGGGTACGCAACAGGCAGCCAAAAGGACTGGGGTTGATGCGCCGCAGCCTGGCATAGAGTTGCGCGCTGGGCAGGGAACAATGACCGTCAAAGCGCACTGACAGGTTTGCCTGGTAGATATCTCCGGCGGCGATATAGTCCTTGGCCTGTCGCACCATCTTCTCAAACTCCGCTTGTTGCAGGATTGCCGCCGGTGCCTCGCAAGAGACTTGTCCTGATGCTGGCAACGGATGTTCCAGGGCAACGCGAATCTTCTCTTCCAGGGCCTGCAGGTCGTCCCCCGGGACCAGGGAACTCAAGGTGACGGTGCCGTTTTGATGATCGTAGACCGCGCACAGATCGACCCAGTCGAGCCACAGGGCGGGCAAGGGCCGGTCGCGCCGGGCCAGGCGCGGCAACTCTTCCAACCAAGCGGCCAGGTCGTAGCCGAAATAGCCGAAGAATCCGCCGCAGAAAGGAACAGACGTTTCCTTTGGCAAGCGGCGCTGTTCGAGGATGCCGGCCAAGGTCTGAAGAGGATCACCGGGCAAAAATGTTTCAATTCCGTCCCGCAGCAGGCTCAGGCCATCGTCATCGAGTCGGTAGGATTCCCTGTGGCGCAGGGCGATGATGGAATAGCGGCCGGTGCGGGAGGTCAGCTCGGGACTTTCCAGAAAGCCCGGGCCGTCAGGCGCTAAATAGAGAAAAAGAGCCAGGGGATCGAAGCGGTCAACGGTAAAGGAATGCTGTTGCAAGGTCATGGGGCAGAAGTGCTTTGAATGGGGGATTACTGTACACAGTACGGGACTTCAGTGGTGCTGAGTATATAGGTTCCGCAAAAGGGGCACAAGGCGTGTGATCGGTTTATTTGTATCCCGCTGTGGTGGCGGTTGTTTTCAGGAGGGTCCTCATGCCGTAGAGTTGGCCGGTGGAGGAGGGTGCGACCCCGCCGGTTTTGTTGTGGCCAGGGAGGGAGGCTTTGCTTTTTGTGCCAAGGGACAGACACTTTGGTTATGCTTTGAGTCTTCCTCAAAGTCATTCTTTCAAGCCTGCCCCCAATCCCTCCACGGCATTGCTCGGTTGATCCAGGCTCCCGACGCCTTGGGAAGTGCCGTTTCCGGGTCCAATTTTGATTGGTCCAAATGACACTTCTCGCTTTTGAAGAACGACGGCATAAACGAGCGCGAACAAAACAATAATTAAGAGAAATAATAATGTCTTCTTATGGGTACCAAGCATTTCTTTTAAATTTTTCAATTTCCCCTCCTTTTCGATTGCCTGAGGTTGCCTAACAACCGCCAGCGAAGCCTGTCTGCTGCATGAGGGGGGGGATACTGCATCCGGGGCAGAGGGACGGCCAAACTACCCTATGGTCAGCATTGCTGCGGTCAGGACGGCGTAGATAGTTCGTCGTTTCAGATTGAGAACGCAGATTCTTTCAGGCCTGAGCCACATTCCCTCCCACGCTCCGGGAATCTAAAAAATTCAAGAACCTCCGCTTTTGACTATGTTAATGCTCCCCCGAGAATTTGAAGGAATCGATCAGCTCTGTTTCCATAAATTCAACGTCATGGCGTGAATGGTAATCTTCCACCAGGTTAGCTGCTTTGTGGTTGGGCCTGCTTGCCAGCGAGTCATCTATGCAGAAATGAACCCGACAGTCGATTGGCCTGACCGCATAAATTCGGCACTTCCCGTTTTTATCCAGAAATTTGCAAGAGTCTTCACCGGCTTCATAAAACCGGAATCCCCGCTGCTTTGCCAAAAAGCCATTGATCAATTCGATCTCCGGAGGGGTGACGCCGGGCTCACTGCCGCTGACGGACGGGCGGCAACAATCGGCATTGCACTGGTCGGACCGGCCGCACTTCATCCCGGACTTGGTTGTAATGTCTGCCAGTTTTTCCCAGAGGACTTCCAGGGTCATGCTTGTCTTCCCTTTTGACTTGTCTTGCTGAATGCCATGCTCTCAGTCCTGCAAGGCGATAACTTATATGGCAAAGTTCGAACAAAGGATACCACAAAATCCGCCTGATTGCCGGGGCTGTTCCATCTTAAAGTTGTACCTATCCTTAGGCAGTTTTTTCGCTCTAACTCGTTTCCATCCGGAAGCGGCCCTTTTCCCCAATCTCTGCGTCAATCTGCACGTTTGCTTGTGCGGCGTAAACAGTTACGCCTCCGCGCAACCGCTTGATTTCCTTGACCTTGAGGAAAACCTCTCGTTTCCCATCTGAAAACGTCTCTGTGCCCATCCAAAGTTTTCGGGTGGGCACTAACTGGACAACCAGGTCTCCGCTTCTTCTTTTTGATCCCGATTAAAGGCCTTAATTTCCAAGCCTGGGAACAAGGCCCCCTCAAGTTCACTTACTTTCTGGATCCAGGCCTTGTCGGTTAATACCGCTGCTCGGTTAAATTTTTTCATAAGCTTAAACATCGATGGCAGGCGCGAAAATTCAATTGCAATTGCACCAAGTGACGGAAGATGAAAATCGATAACTTCATACAACATTTTTCCATTTTCAATGTTTTCCGATTTGCTGACAAGCTCATCAAGCGCTGTCTTCATTTGTTCGGCATCCAACTTTCCACTCAGCTCAATGTCTAACCGGTTCAGGCCATTTTGGATTACTTTAAGCATAAGTACTCCTGTCTGTAAGTAATTAGGACCTCTTGTGGTGGTTCAATAAACCTGGACACCAACTAAGGTGGTATTGTGTACCATCCAACGAGAGCTGTTCCATGAGTAAAAGAAATAGACGAACATTTACAAAAGAGTTTAGGCATGAAGCCGCCAACCCCTCGTTAGAACCATTCCTGTTCCGCTACTTCCGCCATCCGCTCCCAAAGGACTCTCTGGGGCAGATCGAATAGGCTGTAAGCCCTGTGGTGACGGGTAGGCAGGGCTCTGGCAGCGGCAATCATCATGCGGGCGGCAAGAACCGTCTCCGAGAAGCGCGCCTCGAGCAGAAAGACCTGATGACCGCATGCTGGGTCCTCATGTCGCTCAACAAGAATTCCGTGCCCGTCCTTCTCAAGTTCGGCAATATTTTCAACCGGAAAAACAATGGTCTCCGCATCGAGAAAGAGGGGATCAGCGACAATGGCTTTCTCCACTTCTTCAAAGACCGCTCCTGCCTCCAATTCAACATAAAGGTAGCGCTGTCTCCTTCCCCGGGCAGCAGGCAGTTCGGTGGAAAGGGCCTTCTTTACCCCTGCGATGGTCCGGGCAACCGTGGAGTGGTGCAGATCTGCAACGGGATGGTGCGAAGTCTCGGTAAGCCCTTTGGGAATCAGGATGGAAAAAAGTCCGCGAAACAGCGATAGAACGCCGGGATCCCATCCGGCACCGACAATGGCCGAGGTCTCGTGATGGAAGGCGAGTCGGTCGAGTTCCTGTTTATGCCTCTGAAAGGCCGCCTCATGCAATGTGGCACATTCGACAATTGGGATACGGTGCTGCAGCAAATCACTGGCCACCGCAAGCACTTGTAGGGTCGGAACGCAGATCACCGCGGCATCGACAGCCCTTAACTCGCTGATATGGGCTACCGCTGAGACCCCGGCAAAGGGTGGAGGCAGTTTTTCGCCAAGCCGATCCGGCCGGCGGACAATACCTGCCAGTTCGAGCTTTTTGTCGGCCATTATCAACTTGGCGCAGGCTCTTCCCAGGCGACCGAAGCCGATGACCGCCAAGCGCTGTTTATCTTTTTTTGGTTTTGGGCTCCTCTTCTTCATCAAAGGCCTTTCTGTCCTCCCTGTGTCCGTTCTGTCCCCGGCAGTTGCCTTACATCTCGAAGTATCACATAAGGGCATCTTGAAAGTTATTATGATTTTATAGGGTTTGGCAGGTTTAAGTTCAAAAGAAAACTGTTTCAATGAACGCTATGTCTTCGTTATCCACTCTATCAAGTGATCTATCGCCTGAAGCGTATCGGGACACCAGTCTCTGAGGCATTCAACGTCGGGAAGCGCCTTGCTGGGAAGCTTCTCGATCGACTTGAGCGCCCGGGTGCCATCGAAATTAACGTATGCGATTCGTAGGGAAAGCTGTTCGGGGGGTTGACCGAATTCCTGCCCCGGGAGGACAGCCACCCCTGTTTCAGAGAGCAACCGTCGACATAATTCAGTGCTGGTTGTAATCCCTCGCTCACGTAATTTTTCTGCATGCTCGCTAAAGTCAGGGAATAGATAGAATCCACCTTCGGGGGCAATGACACGGGCCCCGGCGTTCGTCAGGGTTTCGCTGAGGTGCTGACCTAGGGCCCTGAGAATTCTTCTGACCTGAAATGAATAGTGATCAATTTCCGGACTCTCTTCAAAAGCTTTGATGGCGGCGTATTGAACGGGGGCGCAGGTCGAGGTGTACGTTTCGCTGGCCACGGCTGCCATGGCGTCCTGAAGCCAGCGCATGCAACGGGGAAAGACAAAGAAGCCGAGCCGCCAGCCTCCTGCACCGCACCATTTGCTTAATCCACCGGAGACAATCGTGCCTTTTGGATAGTAGGGCACAATCGATTCATGGGCTGCCTGATGATGCAGTTGGCCATAGATTTCGTCCGAGAGAATAATGAGGCGGTATCTGTGGGCCACTTCAGCCAAGTCTTTTAATTCTTGACGGGAGTAGGTGATGCCGGTTGGGTTCGATGGGTAGTTGAGGACCACGATGCGCGGTCTGCTCGGATCGATGCGACAGAGAAAATCCAGCTGTTCAGCGGTCAAGCGCCAGCCATCTTCAAAGCGTGTACGTACCAGATGAACGTGGCGGCCGATAATTTGGGCCTGAGGCACGTAGGAAACCCAGGTCGGAGTCGGAACGACAAGGTCACCGTAGTACACCAGTTGCAACAGGAACATCAACTCCTTAGACCCTGGTCCCACCAAAACATCATCGGCGGAACAATCTATCTTGAATGTCCGGCGATGGTGAGCGGCGATCGATTCCCGCAAAGTCGCCAATCCTCTCACCGGCAAGTAGGCCTTCTGATGAGCGTTGAGGCGCAGTTCATTGACCACGGGATCAGGAACCGGAAAGGGTGACTGCCCAAGGCCGAGTTTGTAGACTTTTCGCCCCTCTTTTTGCAGTTGGTTGGACAGGTCATTGATGGTGACGGTTGCCGAAGGCGCCAGACCGCGGATGTTCAGATTCAATTGGGTTGACGGCGAATCGCTGCAAGGATTCTGCATTTTGTTTGTCATAGCTTGTCCTCCTGGAGACGATTTCGCAGACTGCGTCTCATCAATTTATTCGATGCTGTTCTTGGCAATTCATCGATCATGACAACCTGGTGGATCTTGAATAGCGGATTGACCTGAGTCGCAAGCAGGCGATTCAATTCCTGCTTGAGGTGATCGGGGTCGGTTCCGGGCCGGGCGACGGCAAATACAAAAAGTCTTTCACCGATTTGCGGTGAAGTCAGTGACACCGCCGCACTCTCCTGAATATCCGGGTGGCGATTCAATACCGTTTCCAGTTCGATTGAACTGACCTTGATGCCATTAAGGTTCATGGTGTCATCACATCGTCCCTCCGCGCGGTAAAAACCGTTGCCAAGCACCCTTAGTTGATCCCCGTGCCGGCGTAACACCCTGCCGTCAGGGGATTTTGGGCAATCGGCATAGTAGACTCGATGGTGGTCTGCGTTCAGCAGGGCTTGGGATAATCCGATGGATGGCGGTTTCAGGTAAGCTTCGCCCATTTGCCCCCTCTCAACCGGTTGCTGATCATCGCCCAGAATGGTGAAATCGATACCGAGCGCAGGGGTCGTAAAGAGGGCAGGCGCGGCCGATTGAACCATAGTGCCGGTGATGTATCCGCCGCCGATTTCAGTTCCACCACAATACTCAATGACCGGAGCTTTGAAACCGCTGCGGCTCATCAACCAGAGGTAATCTTCAGGATTGGAAGCTTCACCGGTGGAACTGAACAGTCTGATCCCTCTCAAGTCCAGATTGGAATTCTCGGTTCGCCAGGCACGAACCAGGGCCGGGACAAGACCAAGGATAGAGACTTGTGCTTCTTTAACAAAACGCAGGAAGTCCAGGGTGTTCGGTCGCCCATCGAATAGAGCCATGGTGGCGCCGTTGATCAGGGTTGCAAAAATCAGCCAGGGCCCCATCATCCAGCCGATGTTGGTTGGCCAGGCGATAATATCTTCCGGATGAATGTCCTGATGAAAGTAGCCGTCCATGGCTGCTTTGACAGGCGTTAAATGGGTCCAGGGAATCGCCTTGGGCGTACCGGTCGTTCCCGAAGAGAAGAGAATATTGATCGGCGTTTCCGGTGCGCCATGCCAGCCCTCGTTGCCGCCGCCTTGTTGCAGAAAGTCCGTCCAGAGGAGGTCGCCTATTCGGAGGTCGGGCGGGGAACCGTTGGAGGAAATAACCACCGCCCGTGGTGCTGCGGCCTCTTTTACCTTGTCGTAAAGTTCAATAACTTTGCCGCCGCGCTGCATCCGATCGGCGGTGATGATTCCAGAGGCACGGCTGATCTCGAGCCGTTTTTTAAGTTCGCCTGAACTAAAACTGTCCGCAATGGAAACGACCTGACAACCGGCCTTGATGATCCCCAAATAGGCGGCAACGCATTGGGCGGTCATCGGCAGGTAGAGTGCGATAGCATCCCCCGGACGGAAGCCGAGGCCATTGAGTGCCGAGACGACCTGGGCCACGAGCTCGTTGAGCTGGCCGTAGGTTGTGAAGCTCAAGCCTTGCTCCCCTTCGTGTCCACTGATAATGGCTGTTTGATTAGCGAGGCTCTTAAAGCAACTGTCGACGATATTGAGCCTGGCCCCGGGGAGCCAGTGTGCCTGCTCAGGGTCGTTCTGCTTTTTCAGGATATTATTGGGTGGCATATGAAAGCGGATGCTGAGTTCGTCAATTACGCTTGCCCAAAAGCCAGCTGGGTCTGTGACGCTCCAGCGATGAAGGTCGGCATAACTCTCATGACCCGTTTTGGTCATATATTTTGAAATATTGGTCGTGGGAATTGTTTCGGCAGAGGGTTGCCAGGCAATCGCCCGGGTGGGGTTCTCATCATAATCAGGATAGATTGTCTGGTAAGTTTTCCAAACTTGAGAGAATTCCAACAAAGGGCGTTCTTGTAGTTCGCTTACAAACTGAAACCAGCGTTGTTGTTGACTTAAAAGGCTTTTTTCTGGGTTTGTTGAAGCAACCACCACCACCTCCGCGGTTTTTGCCTATTCACATGACTATGTCAATTCATGTTTTCGCATGTAATTAATATATCATATATGACTTGTCCCACTTGATAGGCCCACCTGAATGTTGCAGTG